>NZ_JAUHJJ010000006.1:0-395461 GCF_032381175.1 Bradyrhizobium sp. SZCCHNR1093 | reverse complement strand
TGGCTCGAAATTGCACCGCGCCGAGCCCTCTCACCCCCCTAATTCGGATTCTTGCCCAGCCTCGTCGGGCAAATCAGGGTCGATGCGCCCGCACGATGGTCCGTTCATGGCATTCGATCGCCTGCAGACGATGTGTGCGGAAACGCTTGTTTTGGGCGAGGCTTCAACGCATTGCCCCGGTCTGGCCCGCCGGGCCGAAAAATTCTTTCTTTCTCTTTTTCAGAATTCATGATTGTCTACGCGCATCCCGCCTCATGGAGAGGGGCGTATCGCGGTCGTCACGACACGTGGAGGCGGGGAGTGATGGGCGAGCCGGTTTGCAGCGTGGTCATTCGCGCCGACGAACAACACCGGCTCGTACGGTCAAGTCGCGTGGTCCTGATACTCCGATGCCGGTATCAAGCCTGCGCCGGCGCTGACAGCGCCGCGTGGGTGACGGTGACCAACAAGCCCGGCGCACCGGGGAGAACGCGAAGCAGCCGTGAAAACCATCGCGCAGGGAGGGCCGGATCGTTCCGGCTGGACCTGTGGTACCTGCCGCCTGCGTTTTTTGAGCAGGCGGGCCACGGGCCTCAGTCGAGGTCCGGCCTTCCCTGCACCCTCTCGTTTGAAGAGGGTGAGACCACTGTATCACTCGGACGCCTGGGCGCCGCGAGGCTAAGGACGCACATCCCCATATGTCGCTCAGAATTGTTGATCACGACGGCGCCACAGGCGCGGTGCCCACCCTTCCCTGGAGGGGGCCTGGAGGGGGGATGCAGGGGGAGCGCCTCGGCGTCCCCCGCATCCGGTCTCGAGTCTTACTTGTTCGCCGCGCGGGCGCGCGACTTGGCGGCCGCCTTGGCGCGGATCCGCGAGATCTGGCCGCGTGGCAGGGTGACGAAGATCTCGCCGATCCAGTCCAGCTTGACCCCCACGATCGGCTTGGCGTTGAAGCTCTTCAGATTGACCACGGACGGCGATTTGCCGCGTTCGATCGTCTTCAGGTAACGCTCGCCGGACTTGAGGCGTACCACCGCCTCCTCGCCGTAGAAGCTCGACAGCGGGTGGCGCTGCTCGCGGTAGACCACGATCACGTCGCCATTCTCATATTTCGGCAGCATCGAATCACCGGAGACCTCGAAGGCGATGGTCTCCTCGGAGATCGGGAAGGGCAGGGCGACCTCGCCGAGGCCCTCGACCGGCACCTGCTCGTAATCCGGCTCGATCACCGAGCCGGCGCCGACCCGTCCCATGACGGGGACCGAATTGAGCTCGAGATACTCCGTAATGAGCGGAATCTCGGCCGCCTTGATCAGGCGCTGGCCGCCGAGGATCTCGGAGACCGCGCCCGGCCGCACGCCCATGGCGCGGGCCAACCCTCCTTTCGTCTTTCCTGGCTTCTCGAGTGCACGCTCGATCATGGCGACGTCCAACATGGCTTTGACCTCTTTTGCGAATCTCGGAAGGGATTATATGTTTCGAATAATCAGAACTCAAGCTTGACTTTTTGTTCGGAATATCGGAAGATTTGGCCGTCGGGTGAGCCGGCGGGTCCGGCGGCCCCGACCCAGAAGGAAGAGGCGAGAATGCAATCCACCGATTGGCCAGACCAACATTCCAAAATGCTGTGCGAGCTTCATGCCCAGGGGCGGTCCTATGCCGAGATCGCGCGCGCCCTCAATGCGCGGTTCGGAACCGCCTATACGCGGAACGCGACGCTTGGCCGCGGCAAGCGGATCGGGCTGGTGGCGCCGGGCAGGCCGAAAGCCGCTCGATCCGAGCCCCGGCCGATGTCCGCGGCGACCCGAACCCGGCGGCGAAGCCCGGACGCGGCGGCGTGGCCGATGCCGTCCCCGCCGAAGCCTGCCGCGCCGGTCAGGCTGCGCTGCGTCGGCCTCAGCCCGCGCCTGCTGTCCCTCGACCAGCTCGAACGCAACGATTGCCGCTACCCCTATGGAGGCGACCGGGACGACGATCCCATCACCTTCTGCGGTCATCCGCGCCAGCCCGGCTCCTGCTACTGCACGCCGCATTACCATCTCACGCGGCTTCCGCCCGAGGAGACCGCCGTGCGCTCCGCCGGCCCTTTGATCCTGCGGCTGGTCGCCGCCGCGTAGAGCGCGGCAAACCCGACCCGAACTGACCCCATCCATTTTCCGGAGACGAGACATGGCGCGCCCCAGACGCAGCAAGCCCCATCGCATGTCCAAGACCCACGACCGGAGAGCTCACGACCTGCCGCGAAATGCAGACGTGATTCCCGTAGAGATCGACGATCCGCTGGCGCTCGAGCCCGGCGATAAGATCGTCGCATTGCGATCGGTCCGCAGCGACCCGCTCGGCCGGCTGCACGCGCACAAGCAGCTGGATGACGCCCAATACCGGGCCGGACGGGCGTTCCAGAATGATTGGGAGCGGGCCGAGCGGGGCCCGCAGGCGATCGATCCCTCGCGCGAGCACGTCGACGGCGCCCGTGGGCGCGAGCCGGTCACCGAGGGCCAGAGGCAGGCGGTGCTGCGGCTCAACCGCGCCGAGCGCGAGCTCGGCGCCGACGGGGGGGCGATCACCCATGACGTGCTGGTGCACGGCCTGACCATGGAGCAGGTCGGACACAAGCGGGGGCTCGCCAGCCAGCGCTGGAATGATTATTTCGCCCGGCGCTTCAAGGAGTGCCTGGACCGGCTGGCCGTGGTCTACGGGTTTTCCACCGACAGGATCGCCAGGAAATGCGATGGGGCCGTGCGATCGGGCCGTCGGGGCGAGAGCTAACGGCCGGCACGACCGGCGCTCGTACCGTCGTCGACGGGGTACGAGCGCCGGTCGGACAATCGTTTTCCCTCAGGGATGCGGCGTCACGACATAAGTGGTGCTGTAGGGCTCGACGCGCAGCGAGGCATGCGACAGCAAACCGATCTTGGCCGAAGGCGTCATCTGCAGCTCGCCGTTCGGGCCGCGATGAACGTTGTACTGCCAGGCCGCGAGGTCGCCTTTCTGCGCCAGTGCGCGCGCAACGGCGCTGGCATCGCTGCCGCCGATCGTCGCCAACTCGTCGCTATTGAGACCGATGACGATCTCGTCCTTGACGGTCACCACCTTGAACAGCGAGGTCGCGCTGTCGCCGGCCTTCGCCATCGAGGCAGCGAGCGACAGTGTGGCGACGGCGATGAAGATCGGGCGTGTCAGTCTGGAAGGCATGAGGACTCCTGTTGCCGATGGCATGATGGACGGCGTCGGTGTGCAGCCATTGGTTCCCGACGGGCGGCCATCGGTTCGCAGAAATCGATGCGGCGGTGGGTTGAACCAGGGGGCGTGACGTCGCGTCTAAGCGCGATTGCGGGATGCGTACGTGCCGCCTGATGGCCGGGTTGGTCCTGAGTTGACACAGGTCAAGCTGCGCGCCCGGGCATGTTGTATCTGGGAACGAGTGAAGTGAAGGGTGATGCCATGTTCAGCGGGAAATATCGATCTCCTTCGGCCGGTGGAAAAATCGCGATTGCGGCCGTCGCGGCCATCGCCGCGGTGGCGAGCGCGCCGGCGCCAGCCCATGCGGGGGCGGCGGGTCCGGCCAACAAGAGGGCGGTCGCGACGGCGACAGCCGGCGATTTGACCGATCTCAGCGCTCGCCGGCGCTATCGCCGCGTCTACAGGGGCAATCCAGCCGCCGGCTTGGCCATCATGGGTGCAATGATCGGCACCATCGGCGCAATCGCCGCGCATCAGCACGACGACTACTATTACTATGGGCCCGGCTATTATCCCGGACCCGGCTATTACGGGCCGCCGCGGGTGTACTACGCACCGCGGCCATACTATGTTCGCCCGTATTACGGCCCGCCCGGTTACTACTACAGTCCGTACTGACGTGACGCGGCGCTCCGTCCATGTTGCGGTGTCGGCTCAGAAGCCGCCGGCGCTGAAACGGAGCGGCTGCACGACGTCGTACGCCGCCTTGCTGATCGGGACCGCATAGTCGATCGTGAGCGGTCCGAATGGCGATGCCCAGGTCATGCCGACGCCGACCGAGGAGCGCAGCACGTTCCTGTTCGCCACCTGGACATTCTGGGTCGGGCCGCGATAGCCGAACACGGTTCCTGCGTCGACGAAGGCCGATGCACGCAGGCCGTATTCCTGCGGCAATCCAGGAATGTTGCCCTGCAGCTCCGCCGTGGTCGCCCAAAACAGGCTGCCGCCGACATTGTCCATCGTCGATCCCGGCGTCAGATCGCGCGGCCCAAAGCCGCCCGGCGCGAAGCCGCGCACCATGGTGGGACCGCCGAAGAAGCTGTTGAGCAGCGGCGCCTGCTGGCCGCCCCATCCGGTGATATAGCCGCCTTGCGCGCGCACCATGCCGGTCAGGTCGCTGTTGATCGATCGATAATAGCGGACGTCGCCCGTGGTCCGCAAAAAGCGAACGTCGCCGCCGAGGCCGGCGAGATCCTGCGTCAACTGTGAGCGAATGCCGCTGGTCGGCGTCTTGTTGTTGTCGAGGGTGCTGTAGGTGACGGTATTGCCGAGCGAGGACACCGTCTGCCGTCCGGCCGCGACCGCTTGGCGGACCGGCAGGGACACCGCCGCCGGCGAGATCCCCGGCGCGAGCACCACCCTTTGGTCGTAGAGCGAATAGCGCCACAGCATGGCAGTCTGCTCGCTGACCGGCATGCCCAGGGTGAGGGCACCGCCATAGGTGTTGCTGCCGAACGATTGGAATGTGCTGACCATGCTCTGTCGCGCAAACAGCTCCATGCCGGGTGTCGTTCGACCGAGGGCGTAGGGCGAGGTGAAGGACAGGCTGGCGCCGCGCGCGAACTGGCCGTAGGTGAAGGTGGCCTGCGCAGTGTTGCCGGTGCCGAGCACGTTGCGGTCACCGATCTTCACCTCGGCGAGCAATCCGTCCGTGGACGAATAGCCGCCCGAGACGTTGAAGTCGCCGGTCGCCTGATCGACTGCCTCGACATCCAGCACCACGCGATCCCTGGCCGAGCCCGGCCGCGTCGAGATCTTGACGGTCTTGAAGTAGTTGAGGTTGCGCAGGCGACGTTCGGCGCGGTCGATCAGCGTCCTGTTGTAGGCATCGCCTTCGCTGACGTCGAACTCGCGCCGGATCACGTCGTCGTGCGTGCGCGTGTTGCCGTGGATCTCGATGCGCTCGACATAGCTGCGTCGTCCCTGCTCGATCTGGAAGGTGACGTCGGCCAGCCGATCCTGCGCATGCCGATTGATCCTGGGCTCGACCTGCGCAAACGGAAAGCCGAGCTTGCCAAGTTCAGCCGCCAGGACTTCGGAGGTCTTGTCGATCTTGCTCTGGTCGAACGTGTCGCCCTGCTGCGTCAGCAACAATGTGCGCAGGCGGTCGCAGGCCAGCCCCTGCACGTTGCAGGAGACGTCGACTGCGGCGAATTTATAGAGTCCGCCTTCCTCGATCGCAAAGGTGAGGTTGTAGCCGCTATTTGCCGCGTCATAGTCGACGCTCACATTGGAAACCTCGGCATCGGCGTAGCCGTGGTTACGATAATATTGTCGCAGCAGCTCGCGGTCCTCGTTGACGCGATCTGCGTCGTAGACGTTGCCGCCGGTCACGAAGCTCAGCACGTTGGTGGCCGAGGTCTTGATCACCGCGTGCAATTGTCGGGCGCCATAGGCGCGATTGCCTGTGAAGTTGATCGCCCTGACCGGCGTCTTCTTGCCTTCGGTGATGGTGAAGACGAGATCGACGCGGTCGTTGCCGCGATCGATGATCTCCGGGACGACGCGGATGTCGTCGCGTCCAGCGCGATGGTACGTCTGGATGATGCGGGCGACGTCGCCCTGGACGGTTGCGCGCTGCAGGCCGGCTCGCGGCTTTGATAGCACCGCGCCCGTGAGCTCCGCATCCTTCACCTTCTTGTTACCTTCGAAGGCGACGCGATCGAGCACTTTTGCTTCCGAGACGCGGACCACGGTCCGTCCGTCGGCGCGGCTGATCTTCACGTCGTCGAACAGCCCGGTCGCAACCAGCGCCTTCAGGCCGGCGTCGAGCGCGGCGGCGTCGTAGCGCCCGTTGGCGTCAGTGTGGAAATAGGATCGCACGGTGTCGGCATCGACGCGCCGATTGCCCTGTACTGCAAGGGCTTCGGCCGCCACTGCCGACGGCGCGGACGTCACCACCAACAGCGTCGCAACGATCAACGCGACATGTCGCGATCTGCTGTCTCCACGGTGACGGCTGTCTCGGGCGGTCAACATGCGCGCATCTGCCTGCTCGTCATGCCGGGATGCAAGAGCCGGTGGGCGGCCAAATCATGTCGAAGCCGTGGAGACTTGGCGGCCTGCGATCACGCCTGCGAAGGGTGACCGGCAGGGAATCGAGCGCGGCCGCAGAATCGACGCAGAGTCGATTCAAACGGCGTGCAGCATCGTCCTCATCCGTACGCGCCAGCAGATGCTGATGCGGCGAACGTTTGTCGGGAGCAGACCATGCGCGCGATCGCCTTGGCCCTCATCGCTTGCACTTTCGTTCAATCAGCCCTTGCTGCTGCGGTCGTCCCAGAGATCGACCCACGCGCGTCGCTCGGTGTCGTCCAGAATTGGATCTACAACTATCGCACCAAACCCGACTACGCCCATGTGCCGGCGGCGGTGCGGGTGCTGTTTCACTCGCAGACGTTCAAGGAGCCGGAGAACGCGGGCATCTATCTCGGCTTCATCGCGGGGGCGATCGGCTCCAATCCGGCCAAGGCGGAACAACTGGTCAACAGCTTCTTTCCCGTGCCTCCCGAGGAGGAGTGGGTGGTCGTGCGGGCCATCGCCTATTCGGGTCTGCCGGACTGGCGCAATCTCATGCGCAAGGTCGCGCCGAAGATGCCGGGCCGCCGCGTGATGATCGACGGTTATCTCAGCGGCGCACAGCCGACCTTGATGGACATCCCATTGGAGGAAACGAAGCCTGGCGTGATGGACAAGCTGCGTGGCGCATTGACGCAGAATCCGTTCAAGAAGGAGGAGCGCAAGCTCGACACGCGGCTCAGCTACGCGACCCACCAGGATCTGCTCGACATCCTCTGGGGTTATTACTTCGCGACCGGCTCGCGCGTGCCGATCCAGCGCATCGTGCAGATGCTGCCATGGTCGAAGAGCCGCGACACGGTCGACAAGCTGACCATCGGTAGCATGGCGCGCTATACGCTTGCCAGCTACTCGGTGCGCGATGCCAGCCTGCGCGACTATCTCCGGGAGGAGCTGGCGCGGCAGTCGGGACCGGTCAAGGAGCCGCTCAGGGAGGTGGTTGAGGCCGCCGATACGGTGCAGCTCGGCGCCGTCCGCAAGGATGCCGTCGCCGCGGTCGAGGAGCTGAAGACCAAGGGCTCTGACGCCCGGCGCAACATGGATTTCTGGGGACAGCTCGGCGTCGGCGCCCTTGCGCTCGGCTGCGTCTCGGCTGCGGCGCTGGGGCAGGTCGCCGTCGGCATCCCCTGCGTGATCGGTGGCTCGGCCTCGCAGGGCTTGCTCTCGTTCTGGGAGAAGCAGCAATAGGCCGTCGGTGGCGCAGCGGTGGCGTTCGTTGGCGACCGGGGGAAGGGGAGAGCCGGTTGAGCGGAGCGGCGGGGGGCTGACACTCAGGGCGCTCTTGATGCCGAAGCGGCCTGATCGCGCGCCCAACATACACACTCAAGGGTTGTTCGGCTTTTCGTTTCCTCTACGAAAAGTAGAAAAAGTAGTCAGCGCGCAGTCTCTGCTGGCACGCCTATGAAAAAATCAGGACAAGCTGGCCTTCACTGCAGCCGGATAAACCGGCTCACGGTGAACCTCCGCGCCAGATTCGTCGACGACGACGATGGACAGCCTGCGGTCGGTGATGCGCGGGTCGTGCCGGAGTCGCCGGGCCAAGTCCCGGCTGTGCTCGATCGCCCCCGCACTCGTCGCAAATTCCAGGCCGGTCCGGTCTCTGGTCGGAATGCCATCCTTCATATCGAAATAATAAGTGCGCATGGTCTTCCTGCAGCCGCTGTGTGGCGGGAGTGGGCGCGGAGCCCGAGCGGGATCCGCAACCCATTCTTTCCCCAAAGCAAACTATAGAAGACCTCTAATGTGGAGGACAAGCTTACCGCTGCCGTAATCCCCTCGCATTGTTCGGTAAACGACCGTTTCCACTGGTATCGTCAGCCAGAAACTGCCAGAAGACCCAAATTGTGACGCCGAAATCAACCTACCGGTCAGTTCGGCTTGCTGCGAGAGTTGTTCCCTGGCATACTTTCAACCTCATCGGGTTCCGCACGGTCGATTTCCAGGCGGGCCATCCTGAGGATCAGGGTCGCAGTCGTCAGACCGAGACTTTCAGCCTCGATTGCTGCAGTATCTACCTTGCGTGCAAGGCCTTCACGTTTGCTAAGGACTGGCATTACCGTTTCCTGCCAAAGGTGCGAGATGAAGAATTCAACATTCATCGCGGAGCTGCACACGAAGCTCGGAGCCCCATCGAGCGAAGCCGTGGAAAGCCTTCGTCTGCTGAAGGCGTTCCTGAAGCTGGCTCCGGGCCAGCGCATCGAGGTGATCGAGATAGTCGAGCGGTTGATCGCAGACGCCCTTTCGGAGACCGACCGCCCTCTGTCCTGACCTCATCCCTCCCGATTGCATGCAATGGTTGCGGGTGGTCGCGTGGCGATCGCGTAGATTGCATCATCCAGCGCTTCCGATTCGTGCAGCGTCCCGGCCGGCAACAGGATCTTGTCACCGGCGGTACAGATGCGCTCGCCGCCTTCCCAACGAAACGTGAGCCGTCCCTTGATCACGACGAGGATTTCATCGACGGGGTGGGTATGGAAGGCGTGAACCTTGCCGGCTGCATCGTGCTGCAGCTCGATGCAGCCCTGCGCCGGCAACAGCGCCAGGATGTCGGGATCGATCGCGAAGCTGGTCTTGGTTCCTGCGATGATCTGGGTCATGCAGCCTGCTCCTTGTCTGCGATGGACGATGGTTTGGTCTGCGCCAGCTTGTGGAAGGGACAGGCCGGCGGCGGCTGGTTGTCGTCATAGAGGAAGTACTGTTTGAACTCCCGGCCCTCCGGATTGCCGTAGCGTCCGAGCTGGGGCGAAGGCGCCGTCGTGTCGAACGGGACCAGCCGTTTGCGCACCTCGCCGAAGGCCTTGGCCGCCGCCTCGTCCGTGCCGAGCATCCGTTCGAACACCCAGCGCGGCTGGAAGGTCAGCATGAATGCGCTCGATCGGCGGCTTTGCCGCATCACGTGTGCGGGCGTGCTGCAGACGACGAAGATCGGCTCCCCGGCGAACGAGAACTCCCACATCGGATGATCGACGGTCTCGGGAATTTCGGCGGGCCACGGCTGGCTGTCGACGCGCGCCAGCTGATCGAGGATGTGCCAGAATTTCTTGTAGTAGGAGTCGATGGTCTGGACCGGGCGCGGGCGCGTGAACAGCACCAGCGAGGTGTTGGGCCCGTGCGAGCGGCTCTCCGAGACGAACAAGGCGAGCTGCTGGCCGAGCACGTCGATGTCGATGGGGTCGAGAAACAGATAACGAAGCTGATCGTGACGATAGCCCGCGACGCCGAATACGCACGGAAAGGGTCTTGCTTCGCTGCTCATCTGAGCCTCGAATTCCGAAAACAGGACGCTCTGCCAGGTGCCGGCCTGATGGCCGGATCGGACTTCGTCCCTTCTCAAATACAAACGCGGCATACTGACCCTCTCTGTTCTTATGCTTAAGTACGAAGTATCAATTCGCGCCTCATCATCAGCGGCCCAAGGAGTCCAGGAAGCGACATCAGGAGAAGAATCTCGATCAGGGCCGCGTAGCCGGAATCGCTGGCGGCACTGCGCAGGCTTGATCCGATGTCGGGGTCGAGGCCGCTTGCAGTCACCATGGCAAAGGCGATCGCCGGCTGAGCCAGCCCGGCAAAAATGCCGGCGGCTGTCGTATTGATCGATGCGCCGACGCCGATGCGCTCCGCCGTGTAGAGATGCTTCGTGCTTTTCAGGATCAGCGGCACGGTGCCCCCGGCCACCAGACCGAGCACGGCGAACACCGCGCCGACATAGAAGAAGCCGAAGCTGTGCGCCAGTGCCGGCAACAGCATCACGACGAGCACCATGCGCAGCAGGGTGATGGAAATCAGGGCTGCATTGAGCGACTGCATCCGGTCGGCGGCATGGCCGAGAAAGATCGATCCGATGGCGTTGCCGACCATGAAGGCGAGCAGAGGGCCTCCGGCCGCTGACGGCGAGATGCCGAAATAATGCGCGACCATCGGGATGCCCCACACCCCCGCGAGCGTGGTCACGACCGCGAAATGCGCAGCGAAGCTCATGGCGCAGCCCCACGTCGCGGCCGATCCGAGCGCATGCCAGCTTGTGACCAGGACGCTCTTCAGCGTCCGGCTGGTGTAGTTCGCAGGTGCGGATTTCAAGGTCGCGGACGCGCAGGCAAAGTTTGCGACGCCGACGCAGGCGATGAAGAGAAAACAGGCGCGCCAGCCGAAGCCGCTGACCGCAGCGGCAAGCGGGGTCGTGGCGAGGACGCCGCCGACATAGCCCGACACCTGGGAGATGCCGGACATCAGGCCGAAACGCTGGTCGGAAAAGTTCTGCGCGACGAGCTTCAGCAGCGCCGTGAACACCAGCGCGTCGCCGCACGCCACGACCACGCGTGCGACGAAGACGTCGAACAGGGTAGGCGACAGCGCGAAGGCGGCGCTGCCGAGCACCGACGCCGCCATGCTGCACAGGACGACGCGCTTCACACCGTAGCGGTCGACCAGAACGCCCGCGGGGATCTGCATCAAGGTGTAGCCCCAGAAGTAGCTGGAGGCGAGCATCGCGACGCCGGAGGCGTCGGTGCCGAAGTCGCGCATGAAGTCGAGGCCCACGGTCTGCGGCGACATCCGCTGCAGGAAGGCGACGGCGTAGGCAAAAGCGACCGTTCCCCACGCAACATAGGCGCGATCGAAGAACCGGAGCGGAGAGGACGCGACCGCTTGTTGTCCGAGCGCCGCCATCACACCCTCGCATAGCCGACGGAGAACAGGGCGTCGGCGGAATCCGGGATGATCCGCGACATCGCGGTCTCGACCAGCGAGGCCCTGCCGTGATAGTCTTGTCTGATGTGCTGGATGTGTCCGTAGGCGCCGCGCATGATCATGCGGGGCACCTCGAGCGGCTTGCCCGGATAGATCGTCGCGCACATCTCGACGCAGGCGGCCTGCAACTCCGCATCCGCCGCCTCATCGAGCAGCGACGGCGCGACCCTCTCGCAGATCTTGGCGTTGGCAGCCCACACGATCGGGTTGCGCGTACGCCATCCGTAAAGAATTTCTTCGCCGGGCGTGGCCGACCCAGGATGCTTGAGGATCTGCGACGTAAAGAACCCATACAGGCCACGACCCTGATGTGCGGGTAGTACTTCGGTCCCACTGCGATAGATGGCCAGCCGCTGCGCGATGGTCATCACGCGATAGACCGAGAACGCGACCAGTCCGATGTGATCGTAGACTAGAACGAGGCCGTATTTGCTGTTGAACGGCGATGAGGCCGCGGTCCAATGGGGTTCGATTGCTTTCCAGTTAATGGCAATGATCGAATTCATCGCATCCATGATCGGCTGCCGATCAGGCAGCTCGATCTCCGACGCGTCGGAAAAGCTGTAGACGGTGTAGTCGTCCCATGGCGAGGCGATCGTCTTGTATCGGCCGTCCAGGTTGCGCGACATCACGTGAACTCCAGCACTGCAAGGTCGAGCTATACAGGCGGTCCTCCGATGGCTTAAAGGACAATATGCCCTCGAATCCTGCCAACTCTCCCCGGCGTGCTGCGGTGCGTCGAGATGGTGCCGAAAGGCGGCTCGCCATCTTTGCCTTTCCCGGAGTGACGCTGCTCGACGTTTCCGGCCCGGCGCAGGTGTTCGCCGAGCTCAGCGAGATCGAGCTGCCGGGGCCGGGCTATGCGCTCAGCTACGTGTCCAAGGAGGGCGGACTGGTGCCGACCGATGTCGGCCTGATGATCGACACAGCGCCGCTCTCGTCCGTGAAGCCGGATGAGGTCGACACGCTGCTGATCCCTGGGGGGCCGGGCATCTGGAAGCTGCGGCAGGACGAGACGGTGATGCGGTGGATCGGCGAGGTGCTCCCGGGCGCCCGGCGGATCGCATCCGTCTGCCTCGGCGCCTTTGCGCTGGCCTGGGTCGGCGCGCTGGAGGGCAGGCGGGCCGCGACGCATTGGCGCTACTGCCCCCGCCTGCAGGACAGTTTTCCGAACGTGAAGGTCGAGCCCGACGCGATCTTCGTGCAGGACGGCCGGGTCTGGTCATCCGCAGGCGTGAGCGCCGGCATCGATCTGGCGCTGGCGATGATCGAGGAGGATTTCGGTCATACGATCGCGCTCGACGTGGCGCGCCGGCTCGTCGTCTTCCTGAAGCGTCCTGGCGGCCAGAGTCAGTTTTCGACCGTCCTGGCGGCGCAGGCGTCCGACGTCGAGGGTCGGTTCAGTGCGCTGCATGCCTGGATCATCGAGAACATCGCGAGCGACCTGCGCGTCGAGGCGCTGGCCGCGAGAGCCGGCATGACGCCGCGCACCTTTGCCCGCACCTATGTCAGCCGCACCGGGATGACCCCGGCACAGGGAGTCGAGGCGCTCAGGGTCGAGACGGCGCGCCTCCTACTCGAAAGCCGCCAGGTCGAAAACGTGGTCGAAGTCGCCAAACGGGCGGGCTTTGGCGACGACGAGCGCATGCGGCGGGCGTTCCTGCGGCATCTCGGCGTGTCGCCATCGGAGTATCGGCGCCGCTTCTCGGGCTGAGCGGCGCTTGCCGCAACCGGGGCTGACAAGATTCGCCGGAGTCGACGCCTTTTTCTTTGCTTTCGGGTTAGTCTCGCCGTTCGCGTTGAGGCCAGAGCGGCCAGGCCTTATGCGATCGCTCAAAGGCTTCCGTAAAAAGCCACGTGTATAACGCTGAAAATTTGATGCAGATCCGCCTCCGCGGACGGGAAAGGCCAATGACCAACATCGTTCCCTTTCGCACGAGGACACTCTCTCCTTAGGCCGCCTTTGCGACGGCCGAAGAGAAGGCCGCGGTTGTGGTGGCCGGTGCCGGCCACATGGACACCGTGTGAGCCGGTGCATTCGGTGTCAGTGAGGATGCGAGAAGAACTGTCCTCCTCCTCGATCTTGCCCTGCAGCATGCGCGAGAGCTCTCAGGCCTCGTTACGGACCGAGCGCGCGCGGCGGACCTATGATCGTCACCTCGCTTCGATCGAATACGCGCTGCAGATTACGCGCCAACGTATGGCCGCACTCTGACAGGCGCTGGCAGCTTTCTTCCGCATCTATTTGTACGGCGACGCAGGGAGTCGGATGTGGTAGTTGGATCTGTCGTGGAGGACGCAACGATGACCCAAACCAAACTGGAAGTGCCCGCTGAACTGCGGGACCTGGCCGAAAAGACCATCTCGCAGGCGGAAAAGGCGTTCGAGATGTTCTTCGACGCAGCCGGAAAATCGATCGGCACGGTTCCCGGACCTGCCGCCGACATGTCCAAGCAGGCGCTCACTCTCACCGAGCAGAACATCAAGACGGCTTTCGAACACGCTCGAAAGCTCGTTCACGCCACCGAGCTCGAGGAGGCGATGCGGATCCAGTCCGAGTTCCTGCGCAGCCAGTTCACCAACGCCGGTGAGCACATGAAGACGATCACGTCGAGCATCATGTCCGCCGCGAGCAAGGCGACCGAACCCAAGAGCTGAAGCGCGAGCCTCGCCGTCGCGGGAGCGACGGTCTGCATGGACAGAGCTCGGCGGCAGCGCTGCCGCCGAATGGACACGGGCGGACGAGACGGGCGAAAGAGCCCAGCCCTATTTTCGCAGGCTGCCGATATAGGCGGCGATGTCGGCCGCCTCCAGCCGGTTGAGCGGAAAGCTCGGCATCTTCGGATGCGGGTCGAGCAGGAAAAACGCGACCTTCTCTGGCGTGAAATCCGTTTTCTGAGCAATCTGAGCGAAGGTGGGAACGTCCGCGCTCGCCTGCTTCTGCGTCCCTTCGATGAGGTGGCATGAGGCGCACCAGCGACGGGCCAGATCCCCGCCGTGATCCGGATCGGCGGCCCATGCCGGTGTCGACGCCGCAGCCGCGATCGCGATCGCCATAACTCTCATCACCGAGGCGTGCATCAAGGAGCTCCTGATCATTGTCTGTTGAGTGGTGGCATACCTCGCCGGAGTGACGGCGGGTGGCTCACGAAGGAATGTTTCGCCCCTGGAGAGGAGCGATCTTGGCGGCTCCGCCTCGCAGGCACGCGCGGCGCGTCGATGAATCTCGACCTCAATTACAGCATGATTTGGGAAAATGGGACAGGTCGATCCGGCTGACGATTGCCTTCAGGAGCGCGCCGGCGCGGCGCAGCCAGGACATATCGGCCGAGCGAGACACATCGGTCGAGGCGGTGATCGTCAGCTCTTCCGCAACGTAGGACATGTCGAGCCCTCCCTGTCGCTCAGCATCTTTCCGCTCAGCCTGTTGACGAGGTGCGTACCGCCGCATGCTGGGCATGCGGCAGCCTCATAGGCATCGAACTGGTCGGCAAGAGCCGGTGCGGCCAAGCCGATCTGAACGTTCGATCCCGTCTGGGAGCAGCGAAAAATGAGAGTTTCCATCGCCTGAACATGACAAATGCCGGCATCGATGCCTTGATCTGTCTCAACAGGCGATGAGCGGTCCGGCGCACGCCGGACCGCCGGAGAGAGAGAAAGTCAGGTCAGGCCATGCGATGCGGCCTTCGCCATCTCGATCCGTTCGGCGACATTCACCGTGGACACGGAACCCGTTTGGGCCGCACGGAGCGCCGCATCGATCTTCGACTTCACGCGCCGGGCCGCGAGCGCGGCGAGTCTGGTCTGGGTGCGTCCGGTCTTGATCTGATCGCCGAACTCGTACCGCCATTCCCACATGTCCGGTTCAGCAGTCGCCACGACCGTATATTGGACACCTCGGTGGATCACGGAACCCCCCCCCCTGTCAACATTTCCACTACAAGTCAACGTCTAGGCAATCTACAATCAATCCGGGCAAATACGGGACTGGAACAATTGCCAGTCCGGCGGTGGTGAGATGCTTAACACCACCATGCCGACAATGTTCCACAGGCACCCGGCTTCCGTGCACACTTTTCGAGTACGGATATTGGCCGTGCACAATCGGCTGAAATGACGGGGGGCAGCCTGAAGACGCAAACGGGGGGCTGCGCTCAATGGCCAACCTCGAAATCTGCCGGAAGGGTGGACGACGCGTGCGGCGGATTCGAGTTCCGATCGATGACCGGCAGGAGATATTAAGGCACAACATGCATGCCGGAGTCGATGTTGGTCGGCCATCCCGAGACGAGGTCCATCTTGTTTGCCGATGATCAAGAGCTGGCGAGGACGGATAGCGTGGCAGCCGGCAACGGCAACGGAGGTCGTGACCTCCGGGTCGACGCGTTCCGGGGGCTCGCCCTCTGGTTCATCTTCATCGATCATGTTCCGGATAATTCGCTGGCGTGGCTGACGCTGCGCAACTACGGCTTCAGCGACACCTCCGAGGTGTTCGTCTTCGTCTCCGGCTACACCTGCATGCTCGCCTATGGCGGAGCGCTGCCGAAGCAGGGCTGGGCGACCACGGTGGTGCGGGCGCTGCGGCGCGCCTGGGAGATCTATGCGGCGTTCCTGGTGCTGCTGCTCGCCTATGCGGCGCTGGTCTGGGTGATCGGCGGCGGCACACGCTTCGTCGACGAGACCAACACCGGCTTCTTCTTTCGCGAGCCCGGGCCCACGCTGGTGCATGTGGCGCTGCTGCAATTCGCGCCTGTCAACACCGACATCCTGCTGACGTTTGCAATTCTGCACATCTGCTTTCCCGTCATCCTGTGGCTGATGATCACCAGCGCGACGTTGACGCTGGTGCTTTCATTCCTGCTCTACATGATGGTTCAGCTGTTCAGCTGGCAGGCGCCGGCGTGGCCGAGCGGCGAGCTGTATTTCAATCCGTTCGCCTGGCAGTTCCTGTTCGTGATCGGTGCCTGGTACGGCTGTGCCGGCGCCACACGCCTGCGTCCGCTCCTCGACTCGCGAACGCTGTTGATCGTGGCGATCGGCTATCTCGCGTTCAGCCTGTTGATGGCGCTCAGCTGGGAGTTCAAGAGTCTCGAGAACCTGATCCCGTCGGCCATCAGCGGCCTGATCTATCCGATCTACAAGAGCCACCTGGCGCCGGTGCGGTTGTTGCACTTCCTGGCGCTTGCCTTCGTGGTGTCGCGGCTGGCTCCGCGGGACTGGAAGGGGCCAATCCGTCCGCTGATGACGGCCATGATCAGGTGCGGCGAGAACTCGCTCCCGATCTATTGCCAGGGGGTGCTGCTGGCCTTCCTCGGCCAGGTCGTGCTGACCGACGTGGCGAGCGGGTTGGGGATGCAGGTCCTGATCAGTGTCGCCGGGATTGCGATCATGGTCATCGCGGCCACGCTGCTGACATGGGAATCGCAGCTCGACCGGCGCGGACCGCGGCTGTTCTGACCGCCGTTCCTCAACGCCGGCGTGCGACGGTGACCCCGAGCAGGAAGGCGACGAACAGGCTCGCGAGCGGGGCCTCGCGGGTGATCGCGCTGATGGTCGACAGGGCGGTCCCGGGCCGCCGCGCGTCCCTTGCCGCTTCGCTCAGCCGGTCCACGGCCGCACTCAGGGTACCCACCACTTCGCCGAGTGCATGCGACATGTCCGTCGCGGTGTCGAGCGCGCGTTCGGCGACGCCCGGCTGCGGAGGTGTTTCGAACGTTTCGCTGCTCACTGTCGTTGCCTTCTTGCCGCGGCTCGTCGGATTGGCACCCTCGTGCCGACGCGATTCGGCCGAGGGGCGCATGTAACGCTCGTGGGAAATGCCGGCTGATGCGATTGGTTCCCTGGGACCGAGACGCATCGCCGGCGAAGCGCGCGGTGCAAAATCGCGCTACGCTGGGCGCCCGGCCGTCGATGAAAGGATTCCGTCTTGGCTTCTCCAGACCTTAAGCCGCCACATCGTATCGCCGTCCTTGGTGCTCCGATCGATCTCGGCGCGTCGGTCCGCGGCACGCTGATGGGGCCTGCTGCACTGCGCACCGCAGGTCTCATCACCGTGCTGGAAAGCCTCGGGCTCGATGTCACCGACTACGGCGATGTCGGCATCGCCGACATGACGGAGCCCGGTGACGAGCCGCCGGTGAAGGCCAAGCACTATCGCCAGATCCAGCGCTGGTCGCGGGTGCTGGCGCGTCGCAGTCACGAGCTGGCGCAGACCGGCGCCATCCCGATGTTTCTCGGCGGCGACCATTCGCTGTCGATGGGGTCGGTGAGCGGGATCGCGCGCCATTGCCGCGAGATCGGGCGGGAGCTGTTCGTGCTCTGGCTCGACGCACATGCCGACTACAACACGCCCGAAACCACCATCACAGCGAACATGCACGGCATGTCCGCCGCGTTCCTGTGTGGCGAGCCGGGTCTCGACGGCCTGCTCGGCGACGAGGCGCGCACGCCCATCACCCCAGATCAGTTGGAGCTGTTCGGGATCCGCTCGATCGACAGGGCAGAAAAGGAGCTGCTGCGTCTCCGTCGTATCAGCATCGCCGACATGCGCGCCATCGACGAGTTCGGCGTCGGCGTACTGACGCGCCGGATCCTCGACAAGGTTCGTGCGCGGAACGGCGTCCTGCATGTGAGCTTCGATGTCGACTTCCTCGATCCCGAGGTGGCCCCCGGCGTCGGCACGACCGTACCTGGCGGCGCGACCTATCGCGAGGCTCATCTCATCATGGAGATGCTGCACGATTCCGGGCTGGTGCGTTCGGTCGATATCGTCGAGCTCAACCCGTTCCTGGACGAGCGCGGCAAGACCGCGCGGGTCGCAGTCGAACTGATCGCCAGCCTGTTCGGCCAGCAGATTACCGATCGGCCAACGCCCACGAACGCGATCGTGCCGGACCAATAGGCGGATGCCTCCTCGCTCGCCGCTGGTGAGCTCGAGGCATCCGAGGGCGTCGAGCTCAGTAGCGGGCGTCGTACATCTTCGACTCGACGAAGCCGAGCAGATCGTTCGGCGCCGGCCCCGTGGCGAGCCCGTTCTGATAGGCAACGCCGGCCACCGCGGCGCCGATCTGGGCAGACACCTCGCGGATGCGCGGCAGCGCCGGATACAGGCTGCCCTGCTCGAGATCGGCGCCGGTGACGCAGTTCGCCAGGGTGTGCGCGGCAGCCATGAACATCTCGTCCGTCACCAGCCGCGCGCCGCTGGCGATGACGCCAAGGCCGACACCGGGGAAGATGTAGGAGTTGTTGCCCTGGCGCGGCACGAAGGTCTTGCCGTCGAGCTTGACCGGATCGTAGGGGCTGCCGCAGGCGAACAGCGCGCGGCCCTGGGTGTAGCGATAGGCCGACTCCGCCGAGCATTCCGCCTTCGAGGTCGGATTTGAGAGCGCAAAGATGATGGGGCGCTCGTTCAGCTCGGCCATGGCCTGCAGCACTTCCGGCGTGAAGGCGCCGCCGACGGCCGCAACGCCGATGATCGCGGTCGGCTTCAGCGTCCTGATCGCGGTCAGGAAGTCTGCGATCGGGGCCTGGTCGTGCGCATAGCGCAGCTTGTGGCCGTGCAGGTTCTCTCGCCCCTTGATGACGAGGCCGCGCGAGTCCGTCAGCCAGTTGCGCCGCAGCGCCTCGGCTTCGGACAGGCCCTCGGCCATCATGGCGGAGACGACGAGATCCGCGATGCCGGTGGCCGCCTCGCCGGCGCCGAGGAACAGCACGGTCTGGTCGCGCAGCTTGCCGCCAGTGATACGCTGCGCCGAGAACAGGCCGGCGAGCGCCACGGCTGCGGTGCCCTGGATGTCGTCGTTGAAGACGCAGGTGTCGTCGCGATATTTGTGCAGCAGCTTGAACGCGGCGTGGTTGGCGAAATCCTCGAACTGGATCAGCACGCCCGGGAAGGCGGCGCGCGCGGCCGTCATGAACTCGTCGACGAACGTGTCATAAGCTTCGCCCGTAAGGCGCTTCTGGCGCAGCCCAATGTAGTAGGGGTCGGCCAGAAGCTCTTCGTTGTTGGTGCCGACATCGAGCATGACCGGCAGGCACTCCTCCGGATGAATGCCGGCGCAGGCCGAATACAGCGACAGCTTGCCGACCGGAATGCCCATGCCGTTGGCGCCGAGATCGCCGAGACCGAGAATGCGCTCACCGTCGGTGACGACGATCAGCTTGGCGCGATACGGCCAGTTGGCGAGGATCTCCGCGATCCGGCCGCGGTCATTGGCCGAGATGAACAGGCCGCGCGGACGCTGGAAGATCAGGCCGAATTTCTGGCAGGCGAGGCCGACGGTCGGCGTGTAGATCAGCGGCTGGATCTCGTCGATGTTGTCGCAGACCACCCGGAAGAACAGCGCTTCGTTGCGGTCGTGCAGTGCATTCAGTGCCACGTACTTCTCGAGGTCGCTGGACAGGCTGCGAAGATTGACCAGGATCCGCTCGGCCTGGGCCTGCATCGACATCACGCCGGCGGGCAGGAAGCCGCGCAGGCCGAGCGCATCGCGCTCCTGCTCGGTGAAGCCGGTGCCCTTGTTGAGCAGCGGATCGCGCAGCAGCGCGAGTCCGCGCGGGGAATAGGGGGATAGCGTCGGTGCGCTCATGCGTTGCGGTTGGGTCAAGGCAGTCTCCGAGGTCCTTTGTTCGAGCACCGCCATACCGGAGCGCGCCCAGCGTTGATCGGCATCAATCGCGGCGGGATGGCGGGAACGGACTGTTAACACAGTTTACGTCCCGCGTTGCACCAATGACATTGTGCAACTGCGTTGCAGCCGACGCAGAGGGAAACGCGATGGTCGCTAGGCGCGGCCCGTGACGAATGACCACAGCAGGGCCAGCACGGCGATGGCCATGATACCTGTCCCGATCCATCCCAGGGCGATCAGCCAGGACCGTCCGCGGAAGCGGCCCATCAGCCCGGCATTGGACACGATCACCATCATCATCGCCATGATCGGCACGGCGGCGATGCCGTTGAGCACGGCGCTCCACACCAGCATGTGGATCGGGTCGATGCCGGTGAAGCCGAGCCCGAAGCCGATGATCGTGGCGGCAGCAATGATGCTGTAGAAGCCGACCGCCTCGTCCGGCTTGGCCTCCAGGGTCGCGTGCCAGCCGAAGGTCTCGGCGACGGCGTAGGCCGCCGAGCCCGCCAGCACCGGGATCGCCAGCATGCCGGTCCCGATGATGCCGAGCGCGAACAACAGGAAGGTGAGGTCGCCCGCGAGCGGGCGCAGGGCTTCGGCCGCCTGCGTCGCCGAGTCGATCCTGGTGATGCCATGCGCGTGCAGCACCGTGGCGGTCGTCACGATGATGAAGAACGCGATTGCGTTCGAGAAGATCATGCCGATCGTGGTGTCGATCCTGATCCGTCGGAGGTCGGGGTGGTCCTTCTTCGACAGCTCGCGCAAGGGACGGTCGACCTTGCCCTGGTTCATCTCCTCGACCTCCTGCGAGGCCTGCCAGAAGAACAGGTAAGGGCTGATGGTGGTGCCGAGGACGGCCACAACCGTCAGCAGATAGTCGGCCTCCGTCGAGGGGCTGGGCCATACCGCCGCGAGCAGCGCCGTGCTCCAGGGCACTTCGACCATCAAGGCGGTCGCGACGTAGGCGAACAGGCTGAGGGTCAGCACCTTGATGAAAGGTGCGTAGCGGCGATAGGGAAGGAATACCTGGAGCAGCGTCGACCCGGCGGCGAAGATCAGCGCGTGCTCATGGTTGAGACCGCCGATCACCAGCGACAGCGCCTCCGCCATCGCCGCGATGTCGGCTGCGATGTTGAAGGTGTTGGCGCCGACCAGGAGGGCGACGAGGCCGAAGACGATCCCGCGTGGCGCAAGCGCGGTGATGTTGGCCGCCAGCCCTTTGCCGGTGACACGGCCGATGCGCGCGCTCACCAGCTGGATCGCGATCATGAAAGGCGCGGTCAGAAAGACCGTCCACAACAGCCCGTAACCGAACTGCGCGCCAGCCTGGGAGTACGTCGCTATTCCCGACGGATCGTCGTCGGCGGCACCGGTCACGAGACCTGGACCCAAAACCCGGAATACGCTCCAGGGCGACCGTTTCGGTTTGTTCGGTTCGGATGCAACGGTCATGGCCATGGCAGTGCTCCCCCGGCGGTGTATGTCTCTCGAAGTCGCACGCCCTCTTTTCGTTCCCGGCTCCGGAACCGGAGGGGAGTACCAGCGTTCCAGATCACGTCGGATTTCGACCAAGGGGGACGCGTGCCGGACCAGCGGCAAACAGGGCATGATCAGGAGCTCGGCATGGCCGAGCGCCAGAGGCTTTTCGCCGGAGGCAGTGAGCTGGCCGGACTGATGTTGCGGTTCGATTGGGAGAGCACCTCGATCGGAACGCCGGAGCATTGGCCGCAGAGCCTGAAGACGGCCGTCAGGCTCATGCTGACATCCCAACAGCCGATCTGGATCGGTTGGGGAAGGGAGCTGATCTATCTCTACAATGATGCTTACAAGACCATCATCGGCGGCAAGCATCCCTGGGCTCTCGGTCGCCCGACGTCGGCGGTCTGGCACGAGATCTGGGAGGACATCGGTCCGCTGCTGGCAAAGGCCGGCGGCGGTGACCAGGGCACCTATGTCGAGGCGCAGCTCCTGATCATGGAGCGCAACGGCTTTCCCGAGGAGACCTACTACACGTTCTCCTACAGTCCCATACCGGACGACGATGGATCGCCCGGAGGAATCTTCTGCGCCAACACCGATGACACCCAGCGCGTGATCAGCGAGCGCCAGCTCTCGCTGCTGCGCGAGCTCGCAAATGCCGGGGCTGGGGCCCGCAGCATCGACCAGGCCTGCGCAAGCTGCGCGGACGCCTTGGCGCGGGAGTCGCGCGACCTTCCTTTCGCGATGATCTACATGACCGACCCGGACGGCGAGGCGGCGCGGCTGGAGGCCTTGACCGGCATCGACCGCGATCATCCCGCCGTTCAGCCGAGGCTGAGAATTCAGCCGGAAGGAACGTGGCCTCTGGCTGAAGCGCTGAGGCTGCAGGATGCGGTGCTGGTTCGCGATCTTCCGCGGCGGTTCGGCCTCAGCTTTCCGACCGGCGGATGGCGTCAGCCGCCACAGCACGCCGTTGTGCTTCCGCTGCCCGCGTCGGGGGAGGCCGGATGGGGCGGCTTCGTCATCGCAGGTCTCAATCCGTTCCGCCTCTACGACGAGAGCTATGCCCGCTTCCTGAACCTCGTCGCGGGGCAGATTGCAGCGGCCGTCAGCAATGGCGGGGCCTATCAGGCAGAGCGGCGCCGCGCGGAAGCGCTGGCCGAAATCGACCGCGCCAAGACGACGTTCTTTTCCAACATCAGCCACGAGTTTCGTACGCCGCTGACGCTGATGTTGAGCCCGCTGGAAGACCTGCTCGGCCGCGACGAGGCCCAACTCACCTCCGAAGCGCGATCCGTCCTCAGCCTGATCCACCGCAACGGCATTCGCCTGCTGAAGCTCGTGAACACGCTGCTCGACTTTTCGCGCATCGAGGCCGGCCGCATGACCGCGCACTTCGAGCCGATCGATCTTGCGGTCTTCACTGCCGAGCTCGTGTCCAACTTCCGCTCGGCGACGGATCCTGCCGGCCTGCGTCTCATCATCGACCTCAAGCCCCTGTCCGAGCCGGTGTATGTCGACCGCGACATGTGGGAGAAGATCGTTCTCAATCTGGTGTCGAACGCGTTCAAGTTCACCTTCGAAGGTGAAATCGCGGTGTCGATCGGCTTGTCCACCGACCGCAATCATGCCGAGCTCAAGATTCGCGACACCGGCACCGGCATCCCGCCCAGTGAGCTGCCGCACCTGTTCGAACGGTTTCGTCGCATCGAAGGCGCGCGCGGCCGATCCTTCGAGGGCAGCGGCATCGGTCTCGCTCTCGTTCAGGAACTGGTGAGGCTTCACGGCGGGGAGATCGCTGTAGACAGCGCGCTCGGCCGCGGCTCGGTCTTCACCGTGCGAATTCCGCTTGGCTCGGCGCATCTGCCGGCGGGCCAGATCGGACCTTCCCATGTCCTGACCGTTACCAACGTGCGGGCCGAGGCCTACATCGAGGAGGCGCTCGGGTGGCTGAACGGCGGTGTGCCGTTCGAGCTTCCTCACCCGTCATCATCCGACGACCTCGGAGTCCGCTCCGCGACGGCATCGGCCCGTGATCGCGTGGTGCTCGCTGACGACAATCCCGACATGCGCGACTACGTCCGCCGTCTGCTCGGCGAGGATTATGACGTGGAGGCGGTCAGCGACGGCATGGCGGCCCTCGAGGCGGTCCGACGGCGCCGCCCCGATCTGGTGCTGACCGACGTCATGATGCCGGGGCTCGACGGCTTCGGCCTGCTGAAAGCGCTGCGTAGCGATGCGCAGCTTCGCGACATTCCTGTGGTCATGCTGTCGGCGCGCGCCGGCGAGGAGGCCAAGGTCGAGGGGCTTGATGCCGGGGCGAGCGACTATCTCACCAAGCCGTTCAGCGCGCGCGAGCTGCTGGCGCGGGTGCGCGCCAATATCGATCTGTCGCGGGTGCGGCACGAGGCCGAGACCACGCTGCGTGAGCTGAACGAGCGCCTGGAGACGCAGGTCTCCGAGCGTACCGCGGAGCTGCAGACCAAGGAGGCGCGGTTGCGGACGATCTTCGAGGCGAGCTACACGTTCCAAGCGCTGCTCTCGTCCGATGGGACGCTTCTGGATGCCAATGCGACCTCGCTCGAAGCGATCGCTGCGCCCCTGCACGAGGTCGCAGGGCTGCCATTCTGGGAGACGCCGTGGTTTGCGGGGACGCCCGGCACGCCCGAGCTGATCAGATCCCTGGTCGACGCCGTCGCTCGCGGCGACGGGGCCCGCCAGGAGTTGCAGCTCGAGCTGCCGGTCGGCGGCTCACGGTGGTTCGACTTCCAGATGCGGCCGGTGCGGGACGAGACCGGACAGGTGGTCGCCATCGTGCCCGAGGCGGTCGAGTTGACCGAACGGCGCAAGGCGGAGGAGGCGTTCCGCCAGGCCCAGAAGATGGAGGCGATCGGCCAGCTCACCGGCGGCGTCGCGCACGACTTCAACAATCTCCTGACCGTGATCCGGTCCTCGGCCGACCTGTTGCGCCGGCGCCAGCTGTCCCCGGAGCGCATGCGGCGCTACGTGGATGCGATCTCGAACACGGCGGATCGCGCCGCCAAGCTCACCGGACAGTTGCTCGCCTTCGCGCGGCGGACGCCGATGGAGCGCCGCGTCTTCGATGCCGCGGGGCATATCGAGCAGATCGAAGAGATGCTGCAGACCGTGCTCGGTGCGCCGGCCGCGATCGAGCTCGACCTGCAAGCGCGGCCGCTTCCGGTCGATGTCGACATCAACCAGTTCGACACGGCCCTCGTCAATCTCGTTGCCAATGCGCGGGACGCGATGGAAGGCCGGGGCGTCCTGACCATTCGCGGTCAGCTGCTGCCGCAGGACGGCCAGCCCGGGCGGCCGCAATTCGTCTCGATCGCCGTCAGCGACACTGGATGCGGCATTGCGCCCGATCAGATCGACCGCATCTTCGAGCCGTTCTTCACGACCAAGGGAGTCGGGCGCGGCACGGGTCTCGGCCTGTCCCAGGTCTACGGCTTCGTGCACCAGTCCGGCGGACGGGTGTTGGCGGAGAGCGAGGTCGGCAAGGGGACGACGCTGACCCTGCTGCTGCCGCGCACGCACAAGCCGTTGGAGCTGCGCGAGCGGACCGAGCACACTCCGGACATGGTCGTCGCGCGCTGGAACGTGCTGGTCGTCGAGGACAACCCGGAGATCGGCGAATTCTCGACCCAGCTGCTCGAGGATCTCGGCTATCGAACCGTGCTGGCGCGCAGCGCAAACGATGCGCTGCGCTTGATCGACGCGAATCCCGGTGGCTTCGATCTCGTGCTCAGCGACGTCGTGATGCCCGGAATGGACGGAGTCACGCTCGGCCGGGAAATCCGTCGCCGGCTCCCGATGATTCCGATCGTGCTCAACAGCGGCTACAGCCACGCCCTCGCCGACGGCGACCGCCACGGTTTCAGTCTCATCCAGAAGCCCTACTCGGTCGATGAGCTCTCGCGCGTGCTGCGTCAGGTCATGGCCGCACGCGAGGAAGGCGCCAAGTCGGCGTCGTCCTGACGACGCGCGCCGCGGCTTTCCCCTGACGTCGGCATCGCGCTCGTGATCCGCACTTGAAGGATGGTGCCCGGGCGGCGTATTTTTGGGCGCTGGGGGAGGTCTCATGGCAGACGTGGAATCGTTGCCGCGCGGGCGTTGCGTGCCGCGGCGCTCATTTGCTCTGGCCGCGTGTGCGGCGCTGGTCGTCTGCAGCAGCGCGTTTGCCAAGGACGATGATGCGGACGAGCCCGCATCGGGTCTCGCCAATGTCTACATCGACTTCCGGACGAACTATGCCTACGTGCCAGGGGGCACGTTGTCGACCGGCCTGGGCGACACGTCCCTGTTCGGAACCCTCTCGCAGCTCGCGACCTTGCGCAAGCTGCTTGACCGGCCGGCTTTGCCCGGACGGCCGCAACTTTCGGCTCCGACCAACCAGGGCCTTGGCGTCGACGTTCCGCTCACCGTCGATCTCGGCGACGCCTTGTCGCTTTGGGCCGGGTTCACCGGAAGCACCTCCTACAACGGCCTGTCCGGCTGGGCCGACGTGGCCATCACCAGCTGGTTCCTCGGCTTCCAGGCCGACGTCTATCAGCAGAACGGCGGCACGCTTCCGACGCTGACCTTGCAGTCGACGCTGACACGGTCGGTGCCGGACTCGCCATTGGCGACCACCTCGTTCAACACCGTCATCGAAGCCAAATACGCGCTCGATCCGGATGAGACGCGCGGCTGGCTCGCGGGCGTTCAATACACCCATGTCGAGGTCGATTCCGCGCTCGCGCATGTCGGGAGCACGACCGCCGGCTATATCGGCGGCTTCTACCAGTGGGAGAACAACTGGAAGGTCTCCGCGCGCGTCGGCATCCAGTCGTTCGGTGGCGCGCAGCTGCTCGCCATCACGCCGATCGCGTCCTACACGCAGCCGCTGGTCAGGCTCGATCTCGATCGCATGGATGACGATGACAACCGGCTGTTCGGCATCACCGCGCAAATCGCCTGGGCGCCGAAGCCGGTCTATCAGCTGACGGTGAGAACGCCACTCTACGCGATCAAGAACTGACGGGGTGATCGAAGCTGCGCGCCGGCCCGTCTCAGCGCATGCTCACGAACTTGGCCCAGAGGCCGGCGAGCAACGCGCCGGTCATCATGTAGTGCGGCTTGTCGCAGAACAGGCTGCCATATTGACAGACATCGGCGCCGACCGATCCCAGCTGGTGCTGACCCGCCGCGTAGAACAGGGCGGACAAGCCGGCCAGTACGACCGCAACGACATACATCGGAAGACCTCCTCCACCGGCCGCGCCCGACGGGCTGAAGTAGCATTGCCGATCGGCGCAACTATCTGCGCTTGACACGTCGGGCAAATCAGGCGCATTTTGACATCGTCGAAGAAACCATAAAGCCCGCGCCGCGAACTCGGCAGCGGGCTTTTTATTGGCTCGGCCCGGATTTGGAGCGGCGGTTATCGAAATCGCAAAGCCTGACCGCCGCATTTCGATCAAATTTGACATGTCGGGCAAATCACCGGCATAGTGTCATTATCGAATTTTCCGAACAAGATGATGCCGCGTTGTCCGCGGGCATTTTGACTTGAGCAGCGCAGCCCGGCATCGGCTGTCGACCACGATCGTCGGCTATTCATCGCGCGTCGTGCAGCGCGCAGACAACTTCGAACATCCGGATACTCGCCGGCCCGCGCGAACGGGCCGGTGCGTGGGCGTGGCGACCGTCGCTTCACCCGCAGCGGTCCCTTGCTTGAGCCGAGGGATAGGGTTCGCGCCTGAAACGATCGCGCTTTCGGCTGCGATCTGCCGCGCTTTTCCTTCGCCCAGGAGAGAGGAAGATGACCGCCTACCTCATTGCGCTCGCCCTGATCGGCCTGGTGATGGTCGCAGCCGCCGATGCGATCTCGTGACGATCACCACCCTCGCATTCATCACCCATGATATCAGGGACGTGACCATGTTGAAGACGATCACCGAAATTCGCTCGATGGCCCGCAGCCACACCAAGACGGCGATCAACACGCTGGTTGGCGTGATGCGCTCACCGAAGGCGACACATGCCGCGCGCGTATCCGCCGCCAACGCCATCCTCGACCGCGGTTGGGGGAAGGCGCCTCAGGCGCTGCAGAACAGCGAGGACGGCGCCCTCGAGCTGATCCACCGCATCGAACGTGTCATCGTGCATCCGGATGAGCACGATGGGGAGCAGGTGGATGAGTGATCCCGGTGGTGGGTGAGGCGTGAGCGCCTCGCAGGATCGGGAGATCGGCTTTCAATTGGCGTGGCAGCTTGGTGTTCTCTCCCCGGCTCCTGGGACGGTGGCGAAATCAGATCGAGACATGCCGGCCGGAGACAATGAGCCGAGACGGACTCAGCGCCCAAACAGCCGCAAAAATCAGAGCCGGCGGACTTGACGTCGACGCTCGTTTGTTCGATCTTTGTTCTCGGTCTGAACGTCGTTCCTTGGGCAATCGCAATCTGGATATCTTCGGGTCATCAACATGATTGCATCAGCACGGTCGGCGCGAGTCGTGAGTGTCTTGAAGCGGCTGCTTGCTCTCTGGCTGTTGCTCTTCGGATTATCGTGCCGCGCGGCTGTCGCAAGCGATGTCCTCATCAGCTATGCGGTTGAAGCCAAGGGAGAGACGGATAGCGGCAATCTCAACGATTGCGACGAGGTTGGCGTATGCCGCTTCCACGCTGCCGGTCTAGACGTTGAAGTCGTCCTCTATACAGAAGCAGGCGTTGCCATGCTGGAGATGATTGTCAAAGGACCGCCTGGCTGCTGTTATACCTTCGAGGCCAAAGAGCAATTTCGAGCGACCATTAAACCCGGCCTGACGCGGTTGGAGATCTACCAGCGCATGTGGTCACCGCACGATGATTTCGTCAGGACCCCGTTCTCCTGGAATCGACGGATTGGAACCATCTATCTCGCGTTCTCACAAAAGCGCTCCGCGAAGTAATCGGGCGCGTCATGATTAGGAAGGATTGGACATGGCCAGCGGACGAGATTTCGTAGAGCGGGCGCCACTGCCTCCGCCAGGGGCTCCGAAAATCGAGGAGGGTGACCGATCTCGTGTGTTCGGAGCAATTGGAAAACAGATCGACGACATCGTGAACGGACCCGGGTCCTATTATCCTGAGGGGCACAAGAAGAGCCCAGATGCGCTGCTGGAAGACCTGACCAATTTTTATGGTTCTGTTGAACGTCTGAGCAAACAGCTGGATGACCCCTCCAACATCATGGGTGACGTGCTGGACCAGATCAAGAAGTTCAATGACGCGTTTGCCCCGTCAGCAAGGTGGAGTACGCCGAGCTCCCAGAAAGACAAGGCCATCGAGCTGCCATTTAAGCTCGTTCCGGAGACGAGAGATCGTAACGTTATCGATGTGCCGGATGACGGACCATATACGCCGCCCATGCCATGGAGAGCGCCGAGAAAGGATCGCAACGTGTTGTTGAGAGGACCGCAGCGCGTTGCCGGTGGCGTAGATCCGTGGGTCTCTCGGCGTCTCGCAACGCGGCTGGTCTTTCCCTCCTGACCATCCGTCGCATCCAGCCAAACGCAATTGCAGGCCGGGCTGCAAGTGCGCAGGCATCCGCATTCGGTCGTGTCTCCAAATAAGACGCTGGGCGAGGGGCATCATGAGGTTGAACAGGGGTGGGTTGATAGTCTGCGCAATCTATCTGATCTGGTTTGCGATATTGACTTGGCTCTCATGGGAAGCGAAGGATCCAAAGGGAGCTTATTTCCTAGGTCAATTGTCAATCCTGCCGGCGCAGGTTTTTTTGTGGACCTCCGGGGTCGGTCAGGTCTTGGAAGCTCACGTTGCCTCGGAGTCCCAAATCAGCGGACCTCTGTTGACTGTGCCCCTGAGTTTCGCCGTGGTGTATTTGTTTGGCTGGGGAATGAGCGCATTTGGGAAAGTCTGGTCGCAGGCCACGCGCGACGCTGAGCGGGCCGACCGGGAGTAGGTCCGTCGCTTCTGTGTGTGCCTAATTGGATAATCGTGCGCTTACGCTGCTGAAGCGGCTCCAACCGAATGCAAGGCTCCGGCTGCATTCGCGGCGTGTTGGGGCCGTCCTCCTTCGCCGCCGATCAAGTCGACGGAACACCTTTGGTCCGATCACTCACCTTGCCCCGGTTTGCTGGAGAAATCCGATGGCATCACGCTATTCTCAGCTGGCCGAGCCGTCGACTGGTACACAAGATGGGTCAAGTCTCTGGGAACGCCTTAGATGGCCGGAGCATGGCCAAGGATTGCGCCTGCAGTAATAGTTCGAAAGCTCATCCGGAGGTAGACATGCGGCTGAATAGAGGTGGTCTTATCGCGTGCGCCGTCTACACGCTGTGCGCTGCCGGCCTCGTCGGCTCGGCATCCGTCACCGATGTTAAGACGAGCGTGATGCTGTCCTCTCTTGCGGTGTTTCCTGCCGGGATTTTCTGGTCCGTCTGGGCCGCGGTGTCCGGTTCGGGGCGTTTTCCTTTTTCCGTCGATTCCTGGTTGAATAGTTTACTCGCCTATTACCTCGAGTCGCTCTTGCTCATCTACCTGATCGGTTGGGCTGCGAGTGCGCGGACAGCGGCAGGAGCGCGCCTCCGCAACAAGGAAGTCCGGTTGCCTGATCGTCCTGACGTCGATTGATCGATTTCGTCTGGACGGCCGCAGCCATTGATCTGCCTCCAAGCGGAAAGCTGTAGTTCATTCGCACCATCTGGGCACGGGCGACACTCGTTGCGCGGGGGTAAGCCCGCGCGAAGGAGAAGCTCATACAAGGTCGACGCATATGGCATCTCGATACTCGCTGACCGTTCAAATCAATCCTGGTTTTCCGGGACATGCTGCAGTCGTCGTCAACGAGCCTGGGCGACAGACGTTTGCCGGGTTCGGACCCAGCACCCATGGGGTTCCGTTGAGCCACGGGAAATTTGACGTTCATACGCTCCGTCCGGGCGAAACTCCTCCGCCTGATTTCTCCAGCGTCGTCGACGATGGTCAGTACCGCTCGTTTACCGTTCCCATCACGCCAGAACAGGCGGCAAGCGCGCTGAACGAAATCGGTCGGATCCGAAACGCGGGCGAAACTTACAACGGTCTCAAAAGTTACAGCCCGAACGTTTGCACAACGATCGTGAATCGGATTATGGGGGCTGCCGGTCTGGGCGGGAACAGTCTCCCACGCGTGCTGCCGTCGCAAAGCGGCGAGTACCTCGCGAATATCGAGAGAGAGCTGTCCTCCAACAGGAAAGCGAATGTGACCTTCGATGGCGGCGGTTTCGCCAATCGGATTCCCGACGCTCTTCGTGACATCCAGAGCGATTATGCATTTGTCGGTGGTGGCTACGATACACCGTCGGAGCGAACCGGCCGCCTCCCTAGGCAAGCGTCGAACCTGTACGAGACAGCGCCGCCACCCGACGATGCGGTGGGAATGGACCGCGGGTCCGGCCGATATCTGCGGAGTCGTCGGGCGGACTCGGCGACTGCAACGATGTTCGACAGCGGCACGAATCCCATACCGTACATCCCGCGAGTCCTGCTGGGACCACAGGCGACGCGGTCAGGACGTATCTCTGGATCGCCGGACGAATCCGGGCCGGCCGAGCTGGGCTCTTCATATCGGCAGCTGTGGCCGCAGCCCGACGACGGGGACACCACGCCGAGTGATTTCAACGATTGGTACACGCGCTGGGTCAAGCCGCTCTGGGAGCCATAGCAGGCAACCGAGACGGGGCCGCGGACGCGAGGTGAACGGCCGGTAAGAGCAGGTGATCATTGTCCACCCTCAAGATCCCCACCGCGAAAGTGTTTGAGCCGCTGCTCGCGCCGGCCCGCTACAAGGGCGCGTTCGGCGGGCGCGGCTCGGGCAAGTCGCACTTCTTTGGCGAGCTTCTGGTCGAGACCTGCCAAGCCGAGCGCGGCACGCTCGCCGTCTGCATTCGCGAGGCACAGCGCACGCTGGCGCAATCATCCAAGCGGCTGATCGAGGACAAGATCGCGGCGCTCGGCCTCGGCCAGGGCTTCCGGTCGTTCAGCGACCGCATCGCGGCTCCCGGCGACGGGCTCATCATCTTTCGGGGCATGCAGGATCACACCGCAGAGTCGATCAAGTCACTGGAGGGATTTCGCATCGCCTGGATCGACGAGGCACAGACCTTGAGCGCGCGTTCGCTGTCGCTGCTGCGGCCCACCATCCGAGCGCCTCGCTCGGAGCTGTGGGCGAGTTGGAATCCGCGCCGCAAGTCGGATGCCGTGGACGATTTTCTGCGCAGTCGCAAACCGGAAGGCGCCGCCGTGGTCAAGGCGAGCTGGCGCGACAATCCGTGGTTTCCGGCGGTGCTGGAGGAAGAGCGGCAGCTCGACCTCGCGCTCTATCCGGACCGCTACGAGCATATCTGGGAGGGGGACTACGTGCGCGCGTTCGAAGGTGCTTATTTTGCCGATCTGCTGGCGCAGGCGAAACGCGAGGGACGGATCGGCAAGGTGTCCGCGGACCCGCTGTTGCCGTTGCGGGCGTTCGTCGACATCGGCGGCGCCGGCGCCACGGCGGACGCCTTCACGATCTGGATCGTGCAATGGGTCGGCAACGAGATTCGCGTGCTCGACTATTACGAGTCGGTCGGCCAGGTGCTGGCGTTTCACGTCAACTGGCTGCGCGCGCGGGGCTATCAGAACGCGATCCTGTACCTTCCGCACGATGGGCTCGCGACCAATGCAGTGACCGGCAAGCGCTACGCCGATCATCTGCGCGAGGCCGGCTTTGCGGTCGAGCCGCCGATCACGAACCAGGGCCGGGGCGCGGCGATGATGCGGATCGAGGCGCTGCGCCGGCTCGGTCCGGAGCTCTGGTTCAACGAGACGACAACCGAAGCCGGGCGCGAGGCGCTCGGCTTCTATCACGAGCGCAAGGACGAGACCCGCAACGTCGGGCTCGGCCCCGAGCATGACTGGTCGTCGCACGCGGCTGACGCGCTGGGCCTGATGGCGATCTGCCACGAGGCGCCGGGGCGGGTGGCGAGCTTCCATCGTCCGATCCGATATCAAGATGCCGGGTGGAGCTAGCGCTCTTGACAACGACAGGGCATTCTGATGTTCTTTTTTTGTTCCGACGTGTTTACAATGGAAGCTGCAGCGCAAGTGGCTCTGTCCGTTACAGGTGTTGTCGCCCGCGACATCAGAAAGTTGGCGATCGCGAGATCGGCCTTGGGTGTCGGCGATCGGCCGGCTCGCCGTCGTGCGACAGGTCTGAACGGACGGCGCAAGGGAGCGTGTCAGTGAGACTGAACAAGGGAGGGCTGATCGTCTCGGCCATCTACGTCGTCCACTTCCTGGTGTTCAGCTGCTTTTCCTACTTCGCCGGCTTGAAAGCCAGCGTCTTGCTCGCCGAATTCGCGGTGCTTCCGGCGGGATTAATCCTGGGCTCGATTTGGCCGCTGCTCGGTCTTCATGATCCGCCATTCGACGCGGACTCATGGATGAACAGCTATGTGTTCTATTTTCCCGTGAGCCTGTTCATCTCCTACATGGTGGGCTGGGCGCTGCATGCCTTCTGGCGGCTTCTTGCCAGATACGTCGCTCCTCGGCTGGACCGGCTGGACGAGCGCCTGGTCAGGCGCTTCCATCGCGACTGACGCTGCGCGTTCATGTTCGGACGGCGTTCGTCAGAGCGAACATCAGAAGCCTGCACGAGCAATACTGACGCAGAGTCCGCGTTGCTTCCAGCGACGTCGCCACGCTATCTGAAACAAATTCGAGGCCGAGAGCATCACACGTTTGGCGCGACCGACATTGACAACCGCGAGGTGCTGTTGTTCTTTGTCTGTTCCAGGCGCTCCCGCTGGATTTGAGCCGCCGCTCGATGTCCGGTGTAGACTCCGGGCGCATCATTCGTGGAAGGGAGCGACTGATGCCGACGAGCTGGGACCAGCCCCGCGTCGCCTCCTTCTCGCTCATCGTTGGCTGTGTATCCCAGGTCATCTGGGTGACGCTGACCGATATCCTCGTCTACATCGCGAGCCCTCACGGGCTCCCGTTGGATTATCCGGAGTTCGCGGTGCATGTCATCTGGCTCGCCCCGATCCCGGCCTTGTGGATTCTCCGTCGCTCGCCCTCCGTGACCATCCTGTACGCGCTGTCATTGTCCGCGATACTGGCGTAGCGAACCTCGTTTTCATTGCCGTACAGCGAATTGTCGGAGTACTCAAAAATGGCTAAGGGCTATTCTATCACGTTGGTCGTCGGTCCCGGGTTTCCCGGCCATGCGGCGGTTGCCGTCAGATCTCCGATCCAGATTCTACGCTCTCGCCCCGCGGATCAGATGCCGTCCGCGACAGGCATGCCTGCACCGATCGGGACTGTGCCGAATTAGCAGCCTCAGATGAATCGATTGCCGTCCTTCGATGATCTGTTTGGAAGCCGGGCATCGATGGGGAATGCGACCGCGCCGCTCTCGCCCTATCAGCAATTCTCGCCGATCACGGAGCTCGCAGGTTTGCTCGGTGCTCGCGAGGGCGAGGCAATGCCGGACTATCCATTCGAGCTTCCCGCGGATGGAGAACTGACGCCCGGTTTGGAAGAGCGAGCTTCGCTTCGGCGCCAGCGCCCGTTGTGGGATTCGGCGCGCTGATCGCTGCGGCTTTGAACGGCGTAGCAGCCCAATGGATGGTCAGGCCGACTTGTCTCCGTCTGTCTCGCGGAGAGATGGCACCTGAGGCGGGTTGCCGAACACTGCTGAAAAAAATCTGGCGAGGTGAATCGCCAGGAATGATGCGATGCCGGCCAGGATTCCCTTGTCTCCAAACAGGAAATACCAGGCGCCGCACATGAATGCGAGAATGAGGACATTGACCATCATGGATGTCAAACAGCCTCGCATGGCGCTCTTTTGAGTATCTGCCGGCTGATTGTCTGTCGGCGTCATCGACTCGTCAGGTGCTCGCGTGAACGACGAATTCAAGGGAGTATATGATGGCTGCCGAAAAACTCATTGCCAAGCTCATCAACATGATTGCGCAGAGTCAAGCGAAGAAGGAGACGTTATCGCGATATGCCGCGCCACGTCGAGATGATGTTCTCCACGATGGGATGGTCGGATCGGGAGAAACCTGGGGCGGAATCCTGGGCGCAACATTGGGAGGAATAGGGGGAGAGATGGTCGGTGGTCTGCCCGGAGCCGTCGCGGGGTCCGTGGCGCTCGGAACGGGTGGATCGCTGGCCGGCGGGTGGGCAGCCCATGGCGCTTACCGTGAGGGGCAGCTCATCCGAGAGATCCTGTCGAACCCCCAGGACTGGACCGTAGATGCGGCAGGCGCAATCGTGCCGGTGATGCCGCCCGCGGATCGCGATGCCGCACCTCGGCAAGGCGCGGCCCGGCCATCACGGATGGTCGACAATTCAAGTTCACTGCCCTGGTGGGCGCAGCCGGATTTGGAGACTCGATCCGCCAGCGGTGCGGCCGCCGGTCGTCCCGGCAGCTTTCCCGGTCTGATCGCGGGCACCAGCAACACCAGCGCGATGGATCCGGCAAGCCTGCAATCGCCGGCAGGCGGCCTGCTTGGGATGATCCAGGACTACATGCGCACGCATCCGGTCGACGATCGTGCTGCGGTTTCCGCGTGGCCTCCCCGATGAGCCTCGGTCTCGCACAAGGGTTCCGAAACCTGACAATTGCGTTCTCAACGACGTGGATCTGACCATGCCAAAAATGTCGAACTCCGATCTCAAGACGATGCTCGCTGCCGAAAAGGCCGATGCGCTCGCCGCCATCTCGGCGGCACGGCTGGCAGAGGAGCGGGCCGATGCGATGGACTACTATCTCGGCAACATGAAGAAGGACATGCCGGCGCAGGAGGGACGCTCGCGGGCCGTCTCGACCGATGTCGCCGATACGGTCGAAGGCCTGATGCCGCACCTGATGGACATCTTCGCCGGCTCCGACGAGGTCGTGCGGTTCGCGCCCGTCGGGCCGGAGGACGAGGCCGCCGCAGCGCAGGAGACGGACTACGTCAATCACGTCTTCATGCAGCAGAACCCCGGCTTCATGATCCTGTATTCCTTCATCAAGGATGCTCTTCTCTCGAAGGTCGGCATCGTCAAGGTGTGGTGGGAAGAGCGCGAGGAGGAGAGCCGCGAAACCTATTACGACCTCACCGAGGATCAATTCGCGCTGCTGGCGCAGTCGGTGATGGACTCGGACGGCGCGATGCGGATCGTCGCGCATTCGAGGCGATCAGGACTCAGTCTGAAGCCTCTTCCGTGACTCCGACCTGGAGCGGCTCCTGACTTCGTCCGGAAGAGAGGGGCAAGGCGTCGCGCGCGCGACAAAAATACGAACGCTCAAGGTTAGCAGCGCGTTCGGTCCGACGACACGCAAATCGGTCGAAGTGGTGTCCGCGATACGGAACACCGAGAAGCCAATCACACCTTCCGTGTTCGTTCAAAGGAGCGTCGACCTCTTCGTTTGGATGCTCAGCTCAGCGCGCCCAAGATCATCACGATGAGAAAGCCCACGGTCAGCCATACCCATATTACTCGCTCGTGCCGGATCGCGAGCTTCAGGCGTTCTCGACCTGGCTCTGTTAGTTTCGCAGGATCCATTGCCGAGAAGCGAAACCCGAAAAACAGCCATGTTTTATAATAGCCCGGCTTCATGTAGCGCATGTCTGAGGCGCTTGGCGCGATGTGATTGTGAATGACGCGAAGATCATTCAGCCATAGTGCCCACAGCGGCAGGCCCGCGACCGTCCAAACGAGAAGAATGCCGATTGTCGGGTAGGACATGTTTGCAGCGCCGGCAAGGGTATCGATCACGGCCGATCGATTCATTCCAGTTGATGAAGGTAATCTAATGTCGGTGAATGAGAAAGGCAATCTGCGCCCGGACGGGATCTCTCTCGAGCTGCCGTGGTTCGGGCTCGGAGGGACGTACTATTGGAATCCGGGGGCGCCGACCGCGCCGAGTTTCACTTTGACAGGAGGTTTGGGTAAGGGAGGGGGCGGGTTGCACCTCATCCACCTCAGAAAAGGTATGTCATCCGAAGATACTCTTAGGTTCGGTGCGTCAGTTAACGTGCCGTCGTTCAGTGTCAACGCGAGCATTCCGGACGAAGCCGGCATTCCTCTGCCTTGGAAAGCAAAAGTGTCTTCGATCGGAGTAGGAGCCGCCATTCCCGGCGTTGGCATGAACTATACGGCCACGCCGGCGCAGATCGCCGCTTTCATCAGGAAATACGTTCTGAACCCAGTCATGGGTTCGGAAGATCAGCCTTCGGCGCCTGGCCGCATTGCCCAGAGCGCGCCGGTCCGATTGGAGCCCGGTGCTGAACGACCGATACCTTATGCTGGACCTTGGTCCGGCAGGGAGCCATTTGGTTCAGGAATCTCTCCGTGGTGGTCCGACTACATCGGCGGGCGTCACGAGCCGTCAGCTCGCATCTTTTCGGGCAGCCACGCCGATCGTGCATTTTCCGACGGTGCCACGCCCGTTCCTTACATCGGAGACGGGTGGGCAACTCCCGGAGGTCCTTCGGACATGACTGCTTCCGTTATGGGGGGTGGCTCGGGAGCCGGCGGACAGGTGGGGTCTTCCGGCGGCCTTCTCGGCATGATCCAGGATTATCTCCTGACCGACGCGGCTCGAAGCCGCAGCCGTTAGACGCTCCGATTTGTCTCTCCATAACCGAACGAGCCTATCGCCATGAACATACCTCTTCAGTGCGCGCCGCTGCAACCGGTGCCGCAACCGATCACGCACGACGTTACCATCGTCACCACACGAAAACTCGCCCATGCGCGGGTGATGGGCGTGCCGCCGGAGGAGTTCGGGATCGAGCGCGGCGCGCGCTCGATCCGTGACTGCAACTACTGTTTCCACGAGATCGTCACCAAGACCGAGGCCCAGCTGATTGCCGAAGGGTTCGACTCTGCGCAGATCAAGTCGCTCGGCGACTACACCGGGACGACGCAGGTCGAAACCCTTGCGCGCGATACGGTCGACGAGCGTTCGCGGGCTTCGTCGAGCGCGGCCAATTCAGGCACCAGGCTCGTGCGCGTCACCGAGCACTACGTTCGGATCGACTATGAAGGCGACGGCCGACCGTGCCTGTACCAGATCATCACCGGCGGGGACCAGAGTGAGATCCTGCGCAAGGACGGCCAGGACTGCATCACGCCGTTCGATGCGATCCCGTTCGCCGCGACCACGCCGGTGCCGATGACGCACCGCTTCTTCGGCCGTTCGATCGCGGACCTGGTGATGCCGCTGCAGCGCGAGAAGACCGCGCTGAAGCGCGGTGCGCTGGACAATCTCTATCTGCACAACAATCCGCGCGTCGAGGTGGCCGAGCAGAACGCGGGGCCGAACACGCTGGACGATCTCCTGGTCTCGCGTCCCGGCGGCGTCGTTCGAACAAAGACCGCAGGCGGCCTGAACTGGCAGGTGGTGCCCGACATTACGAGCTCGATCTATCCGATGCTGCAATACATCGACGCCGAGCTGGAGAGCCGTTCGGGGCTATCGAAGCAGGCGCAGGGCATCGATGCCAATGCGCTGCAAAATCAATCGGCGACGGCGGTGGCTCAGGTGTTCTCCGCCTCGCAGATGCGCATCAAGCTGATCGCGCGGATCATGGCTGAAGGGGTCCGCGACATGTTCGGCCTGCTGCATGCCACCATCCGTAAGCACGGTCAGCAGCGCCAGACCGTGCGGCTGCGCAACGCCTGGGTCCAGGTCGATCCGCGCGAGTGGAAGACGCGCGACGACATGACCATCGAAGTCGGGCTCGGCTCCGGTGGCAAGGCGCAGCAATTCGCGCAGACCATGGCGATCGCCAACGTGCAGAAGGAGCTGGCGATGGCCGGCAAGATCAACCTGGTCGGCGATCGCGAACTCTACAACACGGCGGCCGAGCTGACACGGATCATGGGGCACAAGAATCCCGGACGCTTCTTCAACGATCCGGCCGCGGTGGATCCGCAGACCGGACGGCTGCTGCACCCGCCGCCGGCGCCGCAGCAGCCGCCGCCGGACCCGAAGCTGCTTGCGGCGCAGGCGCGGGTGCAGACCGAGCAGGCGATCGCCGCGCACAAGGCGCAACTGGCGCAGCAGCAGGCTCACAACGACCTCATCCATCAGCAGGTCAAGGTGCAGGCCGAAATCGAGCTGGCCAAGATCAGGGCCGGGCTGGACGCGAAGATTGCGTTGCTCGACGCGCACCTCAAGACGGTGGAAGAGGTGCAGAAGCGCGAGCAGGCGCAGGTTGCTCACGAGATGAAGATCGCCGAAATGGCGATCGGCATGGCCGCAGCGTCGGGCCGGGCCGAAAGGGAGACGCATGGCAAGATGGAGCGGCGCGATGATTGATGAGAGCCTCCTGCAACAGACCGCCGCGCGCGGCACCCGCGCCAAAGCGCTGCTCGACGACGAACTGCTTGCCGGCGCGTTCGATGCGCTCGAGGCGAGCTACAGCTCGGCCTGGCGGCAGACGCTGATCGACGACGTTGCCGGCCGCGAGAAGCTGTTTCTCGCCATCAACATCGTCGGCAAGGTGCGCGACCATCTCGGCGCGATGGTCGCCCATGGCAAGCTGGCGCAAGCGGAGCTGAAGGAGCTGGCGCAAACGGCGGAGCGCAGGAAGCGGTTCGGCGTGCTTTGAGCCGTCTCGACATCCTGCGAGAACAATCAAAAGGCGTATTGACTTGTTCGTTGTTTGTTCTAAGATCGACAGAGGAGATTTTTGGCCCAGTTTCGCAGGAATCGTCGGCTTGCGCTCGTTGAAGCGGAGGGCAGATTTCGCACGTCTCGAAGCTGATTGGCTTGAGGACGACGCTCTTGTCGACACCAGCGACTAACAGCGGGGAAAAAGAGGGAATGTGGATCCGAGCTGCGAGATGCATTCTGTCGCGTGACTTATTACATCCATTTTCGATAGGTGCGCTCGTTGTTGGGTTGTCCATGGCGACGGGAGCGGTGGTTGGCATCCTTTCTGTCTTGGACTCCCTATCGAGTGACGCTGTTGCACAGCAGGTTGCTTCCACCAAGTTGAGCCTCGTATGGAGTTCGTCTCTCCCCGGCATCCCCCAGTTCTGTTCCGGGGCGGAGCCGGCCGTTGTTTATATGGAGTATGATCCTGCGCGAAAGACGACCTCGATCTTCAAGAGCACCTTGCGAGGCGAGGAGAAGCTTCTCGCCGAGGTTCCCGGCAATGCCGACGTGAGATCGTTGTCCTGCTCGCAGGACGGCCGGACGATTGTCGCCTACGACTCCGACCCGCCGATGCTCTTCCTATTGCGAGACTCGCAACTGGCGACGTATCGGCTGTCGGGCTATCGACCATTCGCGAGGGCGGGCCTGTACTCTTTCTTGTCGCCGGACGGACAAAGCATCAAGCTTCCGGAAAAGCCGGTCCTGGTCAGTGGTCCGGATCTCATGGCCGACATTTCCGTGTTTCCCGACGAGCAACATAGCTTGTTCTTCATGGAAGGGCACGTCTATGTCGACGATGCGATCGGCATCCAGAAATACGTTCCGGCGGATGGCGGTTGGACCAAAGTGGGTCATGAGATCAAGCTGCCCAAGGACTTCAGCTCGACGGAGATCGTCCGGTGCGGCGATCATGAAGTTGCGTCCCTAGTCGGGGTCGAGACATCCCGCTACATGGTGCTCGGTGACCGCTCCAGCCCACAGGACTGGCTGGCCGATATCGGTGTTCGAAGGCTGTTTCGAAGATACAACGAGCCGTTCCTGATCAGTGGTGACTACGGAACCTGCGCGTTTCCTCTCCTCGATCGTAAGCACTGGCACACGACACTCGGAATTGCGCGCATCGAGCGTGCCGGCGTGCGAACATTCTCGCTACCGTATCCAGAATTCCGGATTGCCAACGACAACCTCTCCTTCAGCAAGGACGGCTGTTACCTGCTGCTTCAGGGAACATGGTCGGGAGGGGTGGTTTCGGGAAACACACATCTTCTGGCCGTCCAGAGTCCAGAATGCAAACGATGAGAAGCAACAATGCCAAGATATGAGTACCCAGGTTATGGCCCATCTGGCGACGGCTGGTTGACCAAGCGCCCCGGCACCAAGGGGGGATATCACGGGGGTACGGACAATCCGGCCAAACCAAATACTCCCGTGTATGCCGAATACAGCGGCAAGATCTTCAGAAGTGGCGTGATCGCCGGCTATGGCCGAGCGGTTGTTGTCGAGTCGGTCGCGCCGGACGGAACGAAGTTTCGCGCTCTCTATGGCCATTTGGGGCCGGGAGACTTGCCGGAGCCTGGCACCCCGATTGCAGCAGGACAGCCAATCCCGGGCGCTGTGATCGGAACCAAGGACTATGTGCAGTCGATGGGCGGTTTGTCCACTGGCCCTCATCTGCATCGGGAGATCATCTCTGGAAACGTACGTCTCAAGGCCGACGGTCCGTTTGGGATATACTCAAGCGAGGTCGACCACAAAGCCGATCCTGATACGTTCGACATGAGCCATCCATTTTTTCCTTATGAGCAGCAAGGCCAGCAATCGGCGCCTCGGTCAAAGTCGGGGAACGATGTATCGAAGCGAGCGCCTGGAAGTGACAGAATTGTTATCTCGCCTCCTATCGCCCCGTCGGACTCTCTGCTCATGCCAGGCATGCCGATCCCCGGCGCAGAGGGGCCAACTTCCATCGGTGGTCCGGGTGGACCGCAGCCGGTTGTCCCGCCACGTTCGTCGTTGCCATCGACGCATTCGCGGGGATCGCGGAGAAATGGTGGCGTCCTAGGGCCACTCGATCTCGGTCTAGAGCCGCTGGCGGCAGCCAGCCTTCCTCTGCCTTGGGGGACGCCGCCGGCAGACCTTTCGCCTGTGCAACAGCAAGCCGCACGTTACTTCACCGCTCCGTTTTCGCCCGCCGGAGCAGAAGACGGCGGGCAGCCCATAGACGGGCGCGCGACCCTCTCGCCGGTAGGCAGTTCCGGAGAGATGTTGTCTGGAGCCCAGCCGGAGCAAACCTACCCGGTAAGGCGGCTGATAAGCCGTATTGCCCGACAGTGAGTGAATTTCATTTCTTGGATGTATCGGCCACTTCCGAACAAGCTCAACATGAAAGTCGGCAACGCTGGTGGCCAACGCATGTACCAGAGGCCGGTTGATCGGTTCAATCCAGGAGAACCGGTCGGAAGGACGGCATAGTCGGGGGCGCCGGTTGAAACGTCGATCCGCGTCGACAGCGGGGATGGATCACTGATGATGCAGGACTTGTTGACAACAATGCTACGTTCAATAGGAGGCTCGTCGCCGGTCATTTTAGCATGCGGATGCTGAATCTGTCTCGATTGGTCGTCCCCGTCCTTCTCCTTTTGTACCCTCACGATCTCGCGGCTCAGAACGTAACGCCGGATCCAGAAGCTTATCATCGCGCCGTCGATTATTGTCGTGGCGACGTGCCGCAGCCGACGGCGATAAGCCCTGACCGGACGATCGTCTGCTTCAGCGAGCAGACCGACCTCGATGTCGACGTGTCCACGGTCAATCCAAGATACCACGTCTTCTTCAAGACGAAGATCATCTATGAATCCTATCCCGAAAGCCAAGACGAGGTCGACGCGCTCGCCGCGCGGCATCGTCTCGGGCGGGTGATCCATGATCCGTGATCGGATCAGGCGGCTATCAACTGATCAACAAGAATACGGAAGCGCGGCCTCAAGCCTATCGTTGCTTACTTGTGGAGTCACGAAATGAAGGACCTGTTTGAGATTCCAAAGACGATGCCGTCGGTTCGTGGTTTGACTTTCATCGAAAATGGCCGGGCCATCAATGGGCTCGGAGAGATTCCAGCGATCAATCAATTTACGGACGGTGACAAGTCAGGGCTTCCATCGTGGTTTCCGTCCGCTCCGCTTGGCCGGCTGTCAGCCGGGCGCGATCCGTTTGGACCGATACCGCATGCGCCAAACAACCAGGGGCCGCCGACTAACATTGAGCCGCTGATGGTTCCCGATCAGCCGGGGCTTCCGCAATGGATGCCGTCCGGCCCGATGGCCGCTTCCAGCCGGACCCAAACCCTTCGGGCCGGTCCCCGACAGACCACGCATCGAGCGGCGGCCGATCGATGTAGATCCTCCGTCTCGTCCTCCCGAATGGATGTTCGGTCCACCTGAGCTTGCCGAAGCGCTGACACAGTCAGCTTTGCGTCATGCGGCAAGACATGGTGATGTGTTCAATTATCCTGATCCACGCTCGAAGGCCGTCGAGGCGCTCTCATCAGAACTCGCGGCACGTCGACAAGTCGTCCCTACGAGGCGACTTGTCAGTCGTCTGGCAAAGTAGCGCTGCTTGCGGGCAAGAAACGTGACGCCCAGGGACATCGTGAACGTATCGACGCGGGCAGCGCCGGAGTCCGATTTCGATTGAGCTCGCAACAATCGTCATTGACACGTCGGGCAAATCAACTCCATAAAGGCAACATCGCAAGACTTGCACGAGCCCGCGCCGGACACACCGTCGCGGGTTTTTTCGTGAGCCGTGACTTGGTCCGGCTCACGGCCAATGTGCCGTGCTGTTGGACGTCACCGCGCCAAACAAGGTGCGGTCGTGACAGGCGGTTCTGCCGACCCCGTTCATCACGGGCGCCACGGCATCGACGTCTCGCAGAAGCCGAACCGGGAGTGATCTCTCGCGCCATCGCGCCAGCGGGACCTGAAAGTGTCAGACCATCTCCAGATCTGCGCAGCGTCGATCGGCGCAACGCGCGGTCGTGACCTCCAAGCGGCGGCACGATCGCGGCGAACGCCGCGTGCCGTGCAAGCCAACATCAAGGATCATCGATGACCACACCCACGTCCACTTTCGTCACCTACCAGGCGGTCGGCAACCGCGAAGATCTCAGCGACATGATCTATCGCATCGATCCGGTCGACACGCCGTTCATGAGCGGCGTCGACAAGGAGAAGGCGACCGCCGTCAATCACGAATGGCAGACCCAGGCGCTGGCGCCCGCCGACGGCACCAATGCCCAGCTCGAAGGCGACGACCCCAACACCAATGTGACCACGCCGACCGTTCGTCTCGGCAACCAGTGCCAGATCTCCTACAAGGTCGCCCGCGTCTCCGGCACCCAGCAGGCGGTCGACCATGCCGGCCGCGACAACGAGCTCGCCTATCAGGAAATGCTGAAAGGCCTCGAGCTCAAGCGCGATCTCGAGACCATTCTTTGCGGTACCAACCAGGCCAAGCTGATCGGCAATACGACGACGCCGCGCAAGACGGCTTCGATCCTGTCATGGATCGTCTCCAACACGTCGAAGGGCAGCGCCGGCGGCGCGGCCGATCCGGCCGCGGCCGACGGCTCGGGCACGCGCACCGACGGCACTCAGATCGCCTTCACCGAGGCGCGCCTGAAGACGGTGCTGTCGTCGATCTGGATCAACGGCGGCAAGCCGGGCACGATCCTGACCGGCGCGTTCAACAAGCAGGTGTTCTCGACCTTCACTGGCCGCTCGACGGCGATCGAGGAGGCGAAGTCGAAGAAGATCGTGGCCTCCGTCGATGCCTATGAGTCCGATTTCGGCAAGCTCAAGGTAGTCGCCAGCCGCTTCCAGCGTGCGCGTGACGTGCTCGTGCTCGAGATGGACAAGTGGGCCGTGGCCTATCTCAACGGCCGCAACATGATCTCGATCCCGCTCGCCAAGACCGGCGATTCCGACCGGCGCCAGATCCTCGCCGAATACGCGTTGGTCGCGCGCAACGAGAAGGCCAGCGGCGGCATCTTCGACAACACCACCGCATAGCCCGATCTTTCATCACCCTGATCTGCAGGCGGCTCTCGGGCCGCCTGTTTCTTTTGGAGGTTCATTCATGCCGCTTCCCGACAATCGCCCACTGAACACGGCCGATCTGACGGCCTACACGCCTTCCTGCGGCGCGAATCCTGTCGCCGCCTATGTCCGCGCGCCGTTCCGCGGTCGGCTGCTCAAGGTGGCCGGTATCCTCGGCGGCGCCATCACCACGGCCGACGGCACCGTCACCGTCACGGTAAACGCCGCGCCGGTCGCAAGCTTCACTGTGCCGCAATCAGGCTCCGCGGCGGGGCAGCTGTTCTCAGTCGTTCCGGCCTCGCCGGTCTACCTCAACGAGGACGATGTCGTCGCACTGACACCCTCCGGCGCGTCGGGAACCTCAGTGCCGATGCATTTTTCGCTTGCAGTCAGGGGAGCCTGAGATGTCGTTCTTTCCCAAACAGCCATCATCCCGGATCGGCAGCACGCAGACCATCGCCTATGACGGCAGCGTCGGGGCCACCAACAAGTTCGGTCCGGGCACGTTCCAGCTTCGGCTCGCCGCGAGTTCGGCCTGCTGCTACCGGATCGGCGACGGCGCTCAGGCCGCGACCACGGCCGACGTCTTTCTCCCCGCCAACACGGTCGAATACGTCACCGTGACACCCGGACAGAACATCGCGGCCATCAAGGCCGCCAGCAACGGCCTGGTCACGGCGACGGCCGGCACGCTGTGGATCACGGAGCTGTCGTGATGGATGGGCTGACCATTCGCCCGCATCTCGATCGCGATGGCTCTGGTCTCGTGATCGAGCATCTCCAGGATGTCGCGCCCATCCTGGAGTGGAACAGCGAAGCGCGCCGCGACGAGCAGCACAGCGACTGGGGCCGCCACGTCGCGCGCATTCCGAACGTCATCTACGTCAAATGGCTGAACGAGGAATATGCCAGGGGCAACACCCGGCTTCGCCTGTTCACGTCCGAGTTCGACGCGATCGTGCAGACGAAGCTGAATGATCCGGATTGGGCCTATCTGCGCACCGACAAGCCTGCGCTGCAGAGCGGATGGAGGGCGAAGACGTCATGCCGCTGATCTCGAACTATTCATCGTTGCAGTCCGCAGTGACCGAATACCTGGCGCGCGACCAGGACACGACCTTGGTGGCTCGGATACCGAGCTTCATCCAGCTCGCCGAAGCCAAGTTCAACCGGCAGCTGTTCGTGCGGCAGATGGAACAGCGGGCGATTGCGGTCGTCGATCTCGGCGCCAGAGAGCCGGAGTTCATCGCGTTGCCGTCCGACTTTCAGTCGATGCGGCGGATACGGCTGACCAGCGTGCGCGGCCAGCCTGCGCTGGAGTTCAGGTCCGGAGTGCAACTCGACGAGTATCGCTCTCGTGTCTCGGACGTCGCGGGCCAGCCGCGTTACTTCTCGGTTTTCGGCGACCAGATCGAGCTCGCGCCGCGGCCTGACGCGGCCTACACGATCGAGATGGTCTACCGACGGACCATTCCGCCGCTGGCATCGAACGATTCAAACTGGCTGCTCACGCTGGCACCCGATCTCTATCTTTACGGCGCTCTCCTCGAGTCGGCGCCGTATCTCAAAGAGGACGGGCGGATTCAGACCTGGGGTCTCGGCTTCACCAGCGCTCTCGCCGATCTCAATGCTCTTGGCCTGACGTCGACCTTCAACGCCGGTCCGATGACGATGCGGCTCTCCGGCCAGGTCGTCTGAGACGCTGTCCAACACAGAGGATCACATGGCTGCCTTCAACAAATTCAATTGTTTCGTTCAGGATGTCGCACATGCCCTGCACGACATGCTCACCGGGACATCGCATGTCTACAGGATCTATCTCACCAGCACGGCGCCGGTCGCAACCAATACCGTCTACAACACGCCGGCCGACCTGGCGACGGGGAATGGCTACACGGCAGGTGGCGTCTCGATCGGCGCGATCACCGGCGGACAGACCTCCGGCACCTTCCGCTTCATCGGCGGCAGCGATCCGTCGTGGACCGCGGCCGGCGGCTCGATCGGGCCTTTTCAGTATGCCGTGCTCTACAACGCGACATCGGCGACCAAGCCACTGATCGGCTGGTGGGACTACGGCACCTCGATCACGCTTACCAACGGCAACACGTTCACGGTCGACCTCGACCAGGTGAACGGCATCCTGACGATCACCTGACATGGCAGCTTTTCTCGACATATGCAGGTTCCTGCCGGCCGCCGGCGGCACGACGGACTGGACCTATGCCGCGGCCGTCCAGGGCTATCAGGGCCCGGCCGCGGCCGGCGCGGTCAATGGCCGGCTCTACAAATACAGGGCCGAGAGTGCCGACCTGACGCAATGGGAAGTCGGCGAGGGCGCCTACACCTCGTCCACTGGCACACTGGCTCGGACGTCGATCCTGTTCACCTCGGCCGGCACGACAGCGAAGGTCAATTTTGCCGCCGCGCCGCAGGTCGCCATCGTCGCGCTGAAGGAGGATCTCGTTTCGATCGAGGAGGCGAACGCCTTCACCAGCACGCAGCAGGCGCAGGCGCGGAGCAATATCGCCGCGGCAGCAGCGCCCGGCAACTGGACGCGCACCGTCCTGGCTTCAGGATCCGGCACCTACAATCTCAAAGCCGGATGCAAGGCGCTGCTGGTCCGCATGGTCGGTGGCGGGGGCGGTGGGGGCGGCGGGGGCACGACGGGAGCCACATTTGGTGGTGTCGGCGGTGACACGACGTTCGGCTCGTCGTTCCTGACTGCCTCGGGAGGAGCAAACGGCGGCCCGTACGGCAACGCTTACGCGAGTGGTGGAGGCGCGGCGGGCGGTGACCTCAATATCAGAGGTGGTCACAGCACGCCGACCGATGGTGCGGGCGGTTCGACAGGCGCGGTGCTTCAAGGAAGGAATGGCGCTAACTCTGCATTCGGCGGCTGTGGAGCAGGCGGATGGATTGGCTCTGCAGGAAGTGCCGCGGCGACAAATAGCGGCAGCGGCGGCGGAGGAGGCGGAGGCACTGACGGCGGTTCGGGCGGGCGCGGTGCTGCCGGCGGCGGCGCCGGAGGATACGTGGAGAAGTACATTGCCGCTCCGGCCGCGACATACGCGTATTCGGTCGGCGCAGCGGGCAGCGGCGGTTCTGCGGGGGCGAACGGCACGACTGGCGGCGCCGGTGGCTCCGGCATCATCATCATCGACGAGTACTACTGATGTCACTGCTCGGATTCGACGCCGTCGGTAGTCTGGCGATCGCGCAACTCCCGCGCGGCTCCGCAACGAATACGATCTTCCTCGCGAGTCCGGCCGCCGTCACGCTTGCAGGTCGAGCAACCAGCTTCCAGTCTGCGCTCACTCAGATCACCGCGGCGCTCGTCTATGCCGGCGGCTCGGCGGTTGCGCGCATCGGTCTTCTCAGTGCGCAGAACGGCTGGCTGACGGCGGGCACTACGGTCCTGTATTCGTTCGGTGCTTTCGCCGCCCGCGGCGATTTCGTCGCGGCGGGGAACTCCATCGCGACGGTCGGCAAGATGCAGGCCGCGGGGCGGACTCATATCGTCAGCGGCCAATCATCGGCCTTCGTCGGCGCAATGACCGGCGACAAGTCCTCATATCAGCTCGTCGGATACGACGTCGGCTACGGTCGCGGCTTCGAGGCCTGGTATCCTCTCGGCACCGGGACAATCGGCTGGAGCGGCAGCAGCGCTCCTGAGCAGTCCTGGTCGCCGCAGCCAAGTATGGCCGACCATTGGCTGGGTGTCCCGCCATTGCCATTTTCGTGGAATGCGGTGTCTCCATCGACGCCGCCCTGGACGAGCGATTGATGTCCTCGTCGTGGCCATCATCTGTTCGAGCCTGATGCGCGCGGCCGTTTGAAGGCCCGGGCACCATCGACGTTGTCGATCTTTTCTGTTTCCTCTTGACCGCGGCGGAGGTCCGCCGGCGGCAATCGATGATTGGAGGTGACATGCCTCTTCTTGCCTTTGGCGAATATCGGCCCGACGTGAGCGACTACGAAGGTCAGGCTACCCGGAACATTCAGAACGTCGTGCCACGTGGCGACGGCTATGGCCCCTTTCCGTCCTTCTCGGCCTACACGTCCGCTCTGCCTGACCCGTGTCGCGGTGCCTTCTACGCCTTGAAATCGGACGGCACCGTCGTGACCTTCGCCGCGACCGCGACGAAGCTCTACCGCCTCAACAACACGGACTTCACCTGGCTGGATGTCTCGAGGGGCGGCGCCAGCTATTCGCAGCTCTCCGCGGCAGCGCAGTGGCAGTTCGCACAGACCGGTAATCTCGTGTTCGCCACGCAGGCGAATGCGCTGCTGCAGGTGTTCGATCTGACGTCGTCGACCGCGTTCGACAATGCCCTGGGCTCGCCGCCGCAGGCCGCCTATATCAGCGTGGTCGGACGCTTCCTGGTGCTCTCCGGCCTGCTGTCGACGCCCTATCGCATCCAATGGTCGGGTCTCAACAACTTCAATTCGGCGACGTCCTGGGATGGCCTCACGGCAGGGTCCGATCATCAGGACTTTCCGGACGGCGGCATCGTCCGCGGCGTTGCCGGCGGGGAAGCCGGGATCATCTTCCAGGATCAGGCGATCCGGCGCATGTCCTACGTCCCGGGATCGCCGATCATCTTCCAGATCGATCGCATCACCCAGGACAAGGGTCTCTATGCGCCGTACTCGATCATCCGTGCCGGCGAGCGGATCTTCTTCTATGCCGGCCAGGGCTTTCACAAGATCGAGCCCGGCGGCCTGCCGCAGCCGATCGGCCGCGAGAAGGTCGACCGCACATTCCTTGCCGATCTCGACAAGGGCAATCTGCAATTGCTGATCGGGGCGGCAGATCCGCGCTCGACGCGGGTGTTCTGGTCCTACAGGTCGATTTCCGGCGCGATCGGCACCTATGACAAGCTGTTGGGCTACGATTTCCTGCTCGACCGCTTCTTTTCGATCGCGGCAACCGGCGAATACCTGCTCGGCATGTCGCAGACGGGCCTCACGCTCGAGAATCTCGACAGCATCTCGTCGTCGATCGACGCGATGACCTTGAGCCTCGACGCCTACGCGACGGCCGTCCAGCCGGAGATCGCGCAGTTCTCCGCAAATCACGTGCTGGGCTTCTTCCGTGGCAACAATCTCGAGGCGACGATGGAGAGCGCCGAGCAGGGTACTGACGAGAACCGCATCATGATCCGCGGCTTTCGGCCGGTGACCGATGCGACGACGCTGTTCGGATCGGTCTCCTCGCGTGACAAGCCATCGGCTGCCGCTGTCGCGGGGACAGAGGTCTCGGTCAACACGCGGACGGGTCGCTGCGACCTTCGCAAGGACACGCGCTATGCCCGCTTCAAGGTCCGGATTCCGGCCGACGCGTCATGGAGCTTCTGTGCAGGCGTCGTGCCTGACCTCACCCCGAGCGGCACGCTATGACAGCCTACGTCCCCGGCATCACGGAAACCGATCTCAAGAAGATCATCCTGGCGCTGCAGCAGCTCGCCGCCGGGCGATCCAACGCTGTCGGCAGCGTCACCCTATTGCCGGGGGTCGCGACCACCGTGGTTGCCGACATGAACTGCTCTGCCGCGTCGACCCCGATTCTGACGGCGGCGAGCCCCGGCGCCGCGGTGGAGCTCGGCAACGGCACCATCCATGTCAGCGCCGTGACCAACGGATCGTTCACGCTCACGCACGCCAACAGCGCGGCGGCGCGGACGTTTCTCTATGCATTGCTCGGCTGAACTCGCCTGCGTCGATCCCGGTCAGGTTGGACTTATCTGGCCCAAGGTCGCGCCGCGGCTGCGGCGGGCGATCCTGCGGACCGGTCTGTCTGCCTTCGCCGATGTGGAGCGCGACGTTCTCGACGGCCGCGCGCTGTTGTGGCTGGCGCTGAGCCAGGAGGGCGACATAATCGCGATCGATGCGGTGGCCACGACACGGCTCGAACTGACGGACGCCGGCAAAGTGTGCGTCATCGTCGCCTGTGAGGGCAGGGGGCGATACCGTTGGCTCCCGCTGATCGGCGGCATCGAAACTTACGCGAAGACAGAAAGCTGTCGCGGCATGCGCATCTACGGCCGTAAAGGCTGGCTGCGCGCGCTCGCCGACTATCGGCACACGCATGTGATTATCCAGAAGGAGTTGAGGTGACAATCAGCGTTGATGGTCTCGATAGCGCTTTTCATACGCTGATCAGACAAGATGATCCTATCACGGATAAAATCAGCTCTGCCCCCGGCACGCGCAAAGGCGACCTTTGCACTTGACAGGATGTTCTTGATATGTTCCTTTTTAATTCAGAGGGCATGTTGCGTCCCCAAATTGCGCAGTTGCCGGACAAAACGCATGTTTTATCAGACAAGTGCAGATCGCACCAAAACAGCAAGAGTCTTAGCAGGCTTTGTGCAGTCGGGAGCAAAAGCCGCTCTCGTGGCGCTGGCACTCACGATGAGAATGGACTCGACTCGTGCCGAGCAGATTGACTTCAGCCCTTATCGCGCTGCTGCAGAATACTGCGCTCGCGAAGTCGCGGGTCCGCTGGCACTTTCGCCGGATCAGCGGATTCTTTGCTTTGACGGCCATCTCTATGCCCATCAGGATCTGTCGCTCGTCGACGAATTGCAAGTCGGCGGACTAGTCGTTATCCGCAGTTTTGGTGGTGACGACGTTGCAATGATGGAGCTTGCGGAGCGCCTACGTGGTCGGAATGCGACCGTCGTAGTTCGTAGCTACTGCTTGCTTGGGTGCGCCAGTTATATCGTGGTTGCCTCCGGGATGACGATTATACTGAAAGATGCGTTGGTTGCATGGGGACCTTTGGTGGTGGACGGATTCTGCTTAGGTCTTCGGAATGCACTCGACGAAGGTTTGCCACGCCTTGACATCGGCCCCTGTGGGAAACCGCTTCTGCGGACGCCAGGTCCAATCTATGAACTGAGGCTGGGATTCATGAGCGTACGGCGCGTCAATGATAATTTCGAGGAACCGCCGGAGAGTACATTTATCAGGAGAGCTCTAAGGAATATCGATTGGAAAAGGGCGACCGAGACAACTGGTCTGATGTGGACATGGCATCCTCGCTATCAACAAAGTTCAGTCAAGACCAAGATCGTTTACGAACGCTATCCCGATAGCCAGGAGGAAGTTGCGGCTCTTGCCGAGCGATTGCGGCTCCGTGCTCGAGTTGTTTACGATCCATGAGGGCTCTTTCCGAAATGTCAGCCGAGCTGTTCTGACACCCGAAAAAGCCTTGATAGTTGACGGCGCGCTGACGTGGCGCGCTTTTTTTTACCTCGGGGAATGAAGATATGGTGGGAAATCCAAGAGAGAAATCAAGTGATTGGCCAAATATAGTGCGTGAGGGGATCGAGCCAGAAGTATTGCGTGTGCCTGATTGGAGACGTTATCTTGATGGCAGAGATTATACCCGTCCTTTCCAGGGTATTCCGCTGCCAGGGTCGAGGACGCCAAGCTCGCCACCAAGATTGCCCTCCTGGTTCGAAGATCCATCACAGCCGGGCCTGCCGCCATCGTTGAAATATCCGGCACCCGGCAATCCTAGCCCGGGTTTTCCTCCTATTCCGGCACCAGTTCCCGCACCGTCACCCATCCCTGGAAGGCCGATCCGCGACTGGCTGTTTGATTATCTGCTCGGAAACAATCTTCTGGACCAACGGCCATTTCAGCAGACCTCACAGTCGGCATTGAGAAAAGATGCCAGTCGCACCGGACTTGATCCGGACATGAGACTTGCTGCCGCACAGCAGGCCGATCAGGGTCATCCGACCCGGGCATCGCAAACGGGTTCAAGCGAAGAACCATCGAAGCCGCAGAAGCGCTTGAGATCGCGCGTTGAGTAACGTTGATCTGCACGAGGACGACTGAACTCTCCGTGTGCCGCTGCCTCCTCCGGACGGATCGCAGACTTGCTCACGGCGACGCCTTGTTCGAGGACTGCGATCTTGCAGTTGCGCCAACTCTTAGCATTGTCAAATCAAGGAACGTGCCCAATGGGCGGACAATCATCCAGCACCCAGACTCAACAATCCCAGACGCAGCCGTGGCAGCCGGCGCAGCCGATGTTGCAGAACATCCTGTCTCAGGTCGGCAACGGCCTGAACAATACCGTGCTGACCAGCGCCGAGACCGGCGCGCTCGATACGCTCAAGCAGAATGCGGCGTTGGGCAATCCCTATGCCGGCGGTATCGGGGCCTATGCGCAGTCGCTGCTCAATGGCGGCAACGCACAGGCGCAGGCGCCGGCTGCCCAGGCCAATCTGCAGACGTTGCAGGGCCAGCTGACGCCCTACGCCAATGGCAGCATGATCGGCAACAATCCTGCGCTGGCGGCGCAACTGGCGCAGCTCCAGAACGACGTCGGCACCTCCATCAACGGCCAGTTCGCGGCCGCCGGACGCGATTTCAGCGGCGCCAACCAGATGGCGTATGGCCGCGGCGTGGCGGCGGCGGAAGCGCCTGTGATCGCGGCCCAGTACAATCAGGACGTCCAGAACCAGCTGAGCGCGGCCAATGCGCTGTACGGCGCCGGCAACACGACGGCCAACATGCTGGGCGGCATGCAGCAGCAGTACCTCGCCAACCAGGGGCAGGGGCTGACGGCGTCACAGGCCGCGCTCGATGCGCAGAATTATGGCGCCAATGCCACGTTGGCGGAGGAGGCGCAGCGTCGCGGCATCCCGGTGCAGGCGCTCGGACTGCTGGCGCAGATCGGAACGCCGATCGCACAGCTCGGTCAGCAGACCAACGGCACCATGACGGGAACACAGGAGATGTCCGGTGCCGACCAGTTTGCGAAGATCGCCGGCGGCATCGGCAGTCTTCTCCAGCCGTTCAGCGGCGCGTTCGGCAAGAAGTAGTTCGGTGCAGCGTCTCGAGGGAGCGGTCGTGAATGTCAGATGAATCAGAGCATCTCGTGACGGGTGCAGCATTCGAGCTGGAGAATGCCGGCTATCGGCCGATGCCGGATCCGGAGGAGCGGCCGGAGCGCGAGGCGCTCGGCGGCGACGTTGCGTCGCTGCGCGACGCTGCCGAGCAGCGCACCGATCCCCGTCCGCCGGTGATGGTCCGGGAGTATGTCGACGAAGCCGGCAACCTGGTCGATCGCGGCGAGTCGGTCACGCTCGAACGCGCGGCGCGTGATCACGCGCGCGTCCGGGCCGCTGAGGTGGGTGAGGCATCTCGCGGGACGCCGGATTCCGATTCGAGCGACCACTTGGGTTCGCCGGCAAATGGTGAGCCCGACGGTTTCGAGTCGGCTTCGGGCGAAGCCGAGTCCACTGCCGAGACCGGCTCGACGCAGCACGATGCTTCGTCGCGGCTTGCGCCGGAGTTGGAGAAAGCCCTGCAGCATCCGCAGGTGCTGCAGGCGATCGAGGAGAAGATCGGCGAAGCAGAGCAGGCCCGCCAATCCTACCGAGAAGGCCTGGCATCGGCCGTCCAGATTGCCCAGGCGAGCTTCCTCAGCCAGTTTCCTGAATTTGCCGGCATGCCTGCCGGGCAAGTCCCCGCCGCGCTCGAACGGATGTCGCGCGAGGATCCCGGAAGGTTCGGGCGCATCCAGGCGGCTGTCGCGATGTCGGATCAGTTGCTGGCACAGCAGGCCGAGGCGCAGCGCCAGCACGCCGAAGTGGCTCAGCGGAGCTTCCAGTCCTTCGCGCAGGAGCAGGACGACCGGCTCGAGGGCCTGCTGAAGAGCGAGCCGCGCGCCGTGCGCCAGGCCGTTGCCGCAGAGATCGTGGCGTCGGCAAAGGAGAGCGGGATTCCGGCGTCCGAACTCAACCGGCTGTTCCAGACCGAGCCGTTGATGCGCCACGCCACGTTCCAGCGGATGATGTACGATGCGGCGCGATATCGCCTGATGATGCGGGCAAAGGACGCTGCGGTGACGAAGGCTGTCCCGCCCGTGGTGCGGCCGGGGGTCTCAGTCTCGTCGGGGGAGCGGGGACGGACGGATCTGCGGGCGCTCAACGCCCGCCTGACATCGTCGGGTGATCTGAAGGACGCGGTCGCCCTCTATCAGGCCCGCATGTCCAGGCGGCCGTGAGGCCGGTCGATGACAAACCCCGTTCTGGCTGCGCTTGCCGAGGCGCGCAGGCAGCGCGCTCCGCTGTTCGCACGCTGGTGTGAGCGGGAGCACGAGACGTTCTGCCCGGCCTCGCCGGCGGCGGTCGCCCGCTTCGCCCGCGAGCACGCCGGCATGGGTGCCGAGCAGGTCTGGGAGGCGATTCTCGACATCTCCAGAACTCACGCCTCGTTGGGGCTGGCTGATCCCACAGCGGCAGAGCCGGTCGCGATCGTCCTCGACGACATCGCGAACCTATCGCCCCCGCAATCCTGGCCGGGTCCCTGGAAGGAGCGCTTCAGGCTTTTGCCGCACGATCTGAAGCGCTTCATCGCGGACCACGAGACGAGGCGCGAGAAGAGCTTGAGACGCACGCAGCACGCCCTCGCGCATGCAAACAAGATACTCGCACGGCTCCGATCCGCGGAGCGTACGATGAAGGAGGATCAGACCGATGAAGCAGAATCGCAGCAATCCGACCATCGAAGACAGGATTCAGGAGCTTCGGGGTGAGATCGAGCGCGTCGTGCAGACTCGTGTCGACGCGATCGCAAGAGAGAGCCCCGGAGTGCCCAAGGGGGTGATCCGCAATCTGCTGATCGCCAGGACGCCGTCCTGTGCCTGCGAGCAATATTTGACGCTTCGGCGAGAAACTTAGCCATGCACGCGTGATCGATCATCGGGCACGAGCCACGATGCCGCCCGCATCGACGAGCCAGAACCAGGTCCCCGGCAGCCCCGCGTGGCTGCCATTTTCATGTGAGGAGCAGAATGACACTCTATCGATGGTCGCAGACCGCCTCGGCCGATGCCACGGCCGATCCGACGATCAACTGGTCCGAAGGACAGGTCCCGTCGAGCATCAACGATTCCGCTCGGGCCATGATGGCTGCGACCGCAAAATATCGCGACGACATCGCGGGGGCGATCGCGACGAGCGGTACGAGCACCGCCTACGCCGTGATCAGCAACCAGCAGTTCGACACGTTCTCGCATCTCAACGGCCAGATCATCGCGTTTACGCCGCACGTCACCAATGGCGCACCGGTGACGCTCAACGTCGATTCTCTGGGCCCGAAGCCATTGCGCAGCGCGCCCAATGCGGACCTACCAGCTGGAACGATGGTCCAGGGCACGCCCTATGTAGCGGTCTATAACAATAACGATGGGGCATTTTATCTGCACGGATTCTACGGCAATCCGTACTGTATTCCGATCGCCGGGGGTATCGACTATTGGGCGCCGACTGCGCCGAACAGTTCGTTCGCATTTCCGTTCGGCCAGGCGATCAGCCGGACAGCCTATGCCCCGCTGTTCGCCTTGGTCGGCACCACCTATGGGGTGGGGGACGGAACGACCACGTTCAATCTGCCTGACCTTCGCGGGCGCGTGACTGCGCGCCCCGACAATATGGGCGGCACGACAGCGAACAGGCTTGTAGCCGGCGCGTTGGCAAGTGTGCGGCATAGCGTCGGTGGAGCGGGTGGCGAGGACGCGCATACCCTAACGGTCAACGAAATGCCATCGCACGCCCATGCTGGTACTACCGGTAACGATACGCCGGACCACACTCACAGCTACAACGTTGCGAATGTCTCTGCCAACCAGCTCGGAGGAGGAAGTTTTCCCGCGGCGACAAGTACCGGCGGGTCCTCGACGGGCGGCGCAAGTAGTCGCCATGTGCATCCGTTCACGACAGATGCATCCGGTGGCGGCGGCGTACACAACAACGTTCAGCCAACCATCCTTTGCAACTACATTATGCGTATCATCTGAACGACGGCGCAAATGACCGCGACTGCCATCCGAAATCTGCGGTTGCCTCGGAGGAATCGAAGGCCAAGTCCTTGACCATGCGCTTGCCCATGGCCGGGGTAACGCCAGGATAAAGCGGCCGCGCGATAGCGAAGGCCGCATTCCACGCCAACGGAGGCAACGACACGAAGCGTCGGCGCATCGCGAGCGCGTCAAAGATGCGGCCTACCATTTCCCGATATGTGATCGTCTCGCCTGTTGTTGAATAGGCGCGGTTCGCTGCTGCGGGGCTGATTGCAGCGGCTATAGCGCCGCGTCCGAGGTCCTCGGCGTGCACCGGTTGGCGCAGGCCGTTCCCGCGCCCATAGAGCGGCATGAAACGCAGTTTGCGGACGATGCGCGCAATCTGCGTCACGTTCTGGTCGCGGCCTTCGCTGTAGATCAGGCTGGGCCGCAGTATGGTCCACTCCACACCGGCCCTCTCGCATGCGCGCATGATGCGGTCTTCCGCAGCTCGAAGACTCGTCATGTCTGCGCGCTCGCGCGCATCCTCGGAGTGCAACTTGGAGAAAACACTCGTTGACGTGATGACAACGATGCGACGCGGTTTACGCCGGAGCACTTCAGGCATAACCGTTGAAAACGCTACGGGGCTTGTGGCGCAAAAAATGACTTCCGCTTCGGGAAGGTTGATCGTTTCCCGGCGCCCAAGGTCAGCAACTACCCATCCTGGTCTCGGTTGCCGCGAAACGCAAATAGCCCCGGGTAAGCCTTGGGCGATGCGGCTTCCGACCATCCCACCCGCCCCGAAAATCAAACTTGCCACAGTTGTCAGTCCGAACGGTCTAAATCTGTAAGTGAATAGGAGACCACACTTAGGCACCGTTTGCAATATCTGGAGACGTCTTGCGATTTATTCCCGTATTCCGGTCATTTCTCAATGCCGCGCTGCGCCTCCGGGAGTCTGCGACCAGCAACGTCCCTGAGGATATTTCATCAGGGCGCGCGATGAAGACGAGGCACAAGCTTGCTATCGGAGCCGCCGCGGTGATTGCGGTGGCCGTGCCTCTCACGGGCCGGCCAGTTTTTGGGGGCGAGCGAGTGACCGACAACGAGGCAATCGAGCGGCAATACAGTCGCGCAAGTTCTGAACTGAGTAAGACGCACGCTGCCAGCCATGGCGGCTTTTTTGTTTGGAGTCATGATGGACCTGAAACGGCTCACGAACGCCAACGGCCGACGCTGGGCGCAGGCGAGGCTCACCCGATCGTTTGATCTGGCCGCCGGGCGCTTGATGGCCGCAAGATCGCGCTATCAGGCCGTGACCAAGCGTACCGGCGTCCCCTGGCCGATCATCGCCGTCATCCACGAGCGCGAATCGTCGCAGAGCTGGGCCCGGTCGCTGGCGCAGGGGGATCCCTGGGACCGAGTGTCCGTCCACGTGCCTGCGGGACGAGGACCGTTCGCCTCGTGGGAGGACGCCGCAGTCGACGCGCTCGTCAATTGCGCGCCGCATGCGGCGCGGTGGCGGGACTGGTCGATTGGCGGCGCGTTGACGCTTCTCGAGCAGTATAATGGGCTGGGCTACGCGCGCCGGGGCGTGCCGTCTCCCTATGTCTGGGCCGGGACCGATCAATATCGTGCCGGCAAGTATGTCCGTGACGGAGTCTACGATCCCCAGGCGGTCGACCGGCAGCCGGGTTGCGCCGGGCTGCTCAAGACCATGATGCAGATCGATGCGACCATCAGCTTCCCGACCGGCCTTGTGGAGACGGAGCGGCCGCCCGACACCTGGCCTCCGGCGCCGACTCCCGCATCCATCAGGCATCCGGCAAAGGGCTCCATTGGGGCCCTTTTTGCTGCCCTGGTGAAACGCCTTCTGGGCAATCGCTGACCGGCGCAGCCTCGTGCTCCTGGCCGGCGTACCGACGGACGGTCGATCTCGGCCAAGACACAACGATCTGCGGGGCACCGAGCGCGGCTCGCGAGAGCCGGCGGCGCGTCTGCGCAATTTTTTGGAAAGGATTCATCATGTGGACGAAAGTCAAGGCTGCGTGTCGTCATTCGCTGACGATCGCCTGGGGTTACGTGCTGGCGGTCGTCGGGTTTCTGCTGTCGATCGTCGACAACGTCAGCGACGCTCTCGGGGACACAAGCCTGAAGGATCAGATCAGCGCCGCCGTCGGCGATACCCGTGCCGTCGGCCGGATCTTTCTCGCGATCTCGCTGATCACGATTCTCGCACGGCTGCGCTCGCTCAAGAGGGCATCGTGACATGTGGATGAGCATTCTGGGCTTTCTGGGCGGGCCCGTGATCAAGGGGCTGATCGACGCCTACCAGGCGAAGCTGAGGGCGGGCAACGCGGATGCAAAGATCGCGGCAGACCTCGCGGCGACGGAGATCGCCGCGCAGGTCTCGGAAAGCGACGCGCAGCTTCGGCTGCGTGCGGCGGAAATCGGCTGCTGGTACGAGCCGGACAAGCTCATCGGCTACTGCGTCTCGATCTACTTTGCCAAGCTGCTGGTGTGGGACAAAGTGCTCGGGCTCGGCTCGACGGATCCGCTCGCGGGCTTCGCGTCGACGACCGCGAATCTCGTCATCTCCTTCTATTTTGCCAAGCGCGGCTTCGAAAATGTAGCGAGGATCATCAGGCGATGAACATCAGCCATGACGAAATCACGGCCGTCGTCGCCGAGACCCTGGCCAAGCAGAGCCAGCTTCAGCGCGACGAGATCGATGCCGTCGTGATGAGAGCGATCGCGACCATTCTCACCTCGTTCGGCATCGAGGAGGAGGATCGGAAGGAGCTGAGAGCCGATTTCCAGCACCTGCGGCGCTGGCGCAAGAGCGTGGAGCAGGCCCAGAGCTATACGTTCAAGGCCGTCATCACGGTCATCGCGACCGGTCTGATCGGTGCGATCTGGCTCGGCATCAAAGTCGTGCTCGGAAGGTGATGCCGTGCCAGCCTGGATCTCGCGGCGAGGCCGCCGCTTCCGCATCAGAGAGGTCGACGCTTGCGAGCCTGACGTCCTCGACACCTTGAAGGAGCTCCATGCGCGCACATTCCTCGATTGCGCACCTCTGCCCGATTTCGAGAGCGGACAATGGTGGATATCGACCGAGCTCGGACGGCCCGTCGCCTTTGCCGGAATGATGCCGTCATCCCTCGGCAAGGGCATAGCCTATCTTTCGAGGGTTGGCGTTCTTCAAGAGCGGTGTGGTTACGGCCTGCAGCGACGGCTGATGCGTGTGATCGAGCAGCGCGCGCGTCGCTCGGGCCTGGATTGCATCGTTTCGGATACGACTTGCAACATCGTCTCCGCGAACAATTTCATTCGGTGCGGATATGTGCTGTTCCAACCGGTCCGGCCCTGGGCCTGGGTGAACTCGCTCTATTGGCGCAAGATGATCGGGTGGTGAGCTGTCGATCGATGCCTTATGCAGATTGCATTGCGCTGCAGCAGAATTGGGCCAGCTCGACAGCTCCGACCCGGGCTTTTTTTGCGGCTGCCGTTGAGCTAACCATGCATTGTCGGACGTTGGAGACAATGCCACGCCGGGCAGTCAATGGAAGATCGCTTCAGACGATCAAAGCAGCGGGAAGGACTCTGGGATGCCGGCTGAGGTCACCCTGCCAGAGCGTGCGCCACGGCCGCCTGACGCGCCAACCGCGCTGGCTGGTATGTTGGTGATCGATTTCACGCGTGTCGTCGCAGGGCCGGCGTGCACACAGACGCTGGCCGATTTCGGCGCCGAGGTGATCAAGATCGAGCAGCCGCTCACGGGAGACGATACCCGCGCATACGAGCACGCCGAGCTCGGCGGAGAGAGCGCAGCGTTCCTCAGTCTCAATCGGAACAAGCGCGGCATGGTGTTGGATCTCACGATACCGCAGGCCAGAGACGTCGCGCGTGCGCTGATCGCCAAGGCCGACATCGTCGTGGAGAATTTCTCGTCGTCCGTCATGGAGAGGTTCGGGCTGGACTATCAGACACTGTCCAGCACCAATCCCGGGCTGATCTATTGCTCGATCTCGGCCTACGGACGCTCTGGTCCATTTGCGTGGCGATCAGGGTTCGATCCAATCACCCAGGCGGAAAGCGGGTTCATGTCCCTCAACGGTTTCGCCGATGGTCCGCCGGTGCGGACCGGTCCTCCGATCGTTGATCTGGCCACCGGCATGTCCGCCTGCAATGCCATCCTATTGGCACTCGCCGCCCGGCAGCGGCTCGGTCGCGGGCAGCACGTCGAGGTGGCGCTGTTTGACATCGCCTTGGCGATGACCGGCTTCTCCGGAATGGCGTATTTGATGAACGGCGTGAACCCCACGCGGACGGGCAATTCGCCGAACGACTCTCCGACGGTCGGCGTCTTTGAAGCGTCAGATGGTCCGCTCTACATCGCATGTGCCAACGATCGGCTCTACCGCCGGCTGGCTACGGAGGTGCTTGGTCGTCCGGATCTCCTGAGCGATCCCCGCTTCGCCACGCGAAGGGCGAGATGGGTCAACCGTACGCAACTGCGCGGCCTCATCGCCGACATCCTCGCCACGGAACGGATGGATGTCTGGACCTCTCGGATGAACCAGGCTGGAGTTCCGGTTGGACACGTTCGTACGGTCGAGCAGGCGTTCAACGCGGCCGAGGTCCGGATGCGCGGCCGCACCTGTCGTATTCCGCACCCCACCGCAGGCTCGATACCCAACATCGAGCCGGCAATCGCCATGAAGCTCACGCCGACCGTCGAGCCGACGGCGGCGCCGCGGCTCGGTGAGCACACGGCCGCGATCCTGCGCCACAGGCTTGGGCACACTGAGCAGGAGATCGAAGCCCTGCGTCGGGCGGGGGCGTTCGGACGCAACAATCCGGGAGCTTAAGGCATCGTCACTGGTGCCGGACACGAGGCAGGAAGAGCGGCAGCGTCCTCAGCAGCCATCAGCCGGCTTTGGCCATCTCGTCGTCTTCCGGTGAGTTCAGGTACATGCCCGACATGGTGTCAACCCAGCACAGATGATCATGCACCTTCTTGACACCAGAGATGTTCTCGGTGGCAACAATTGCCGCCTGCCGCGAGCGCTCTTCGGTAATGACGCCGCTCAGATGAACGATGCCGTCCTTGACGATGACGGACAATCCGAACGGGCACCAGTCGTTCTTCTCGAGAGCGTCGATCACACGGTTGCGGATGTGATCGTCATCCGCCGTCGGATCCGGGACCTGCCGCCCGAGCGCGGCGACCGCTTGCAGCAGGTTCGCCCGTGACACGATGCCGATGACCCGGTCTCCCTTGACCACGGGCAACCGCTTCACGTGGTTCTTTTCCATCAGTTCCACGATCTCCGCCAGCGCGGCGTCTTCGGTGATCGTCAGGGGAGACTTGGTCATTACCTCTGACACTTTGCGACCATGCTCGTGGACGAAGTCGGCGGCCGACTTCCCGGGCCCGAGAATGAAGCGCAGCCAACGGCCGCGCTTACGCCCTGTGCCGATCTCGGATCGGCGGATGAAATCGCCTTCCGAGACGACGCCCACGAGTTTTCCGTCGGAATCGACCACGGGAAGGCCGCTGACGTGCCGTTGAAGCATGATATTTGCCGCATCCACGATGGAAGTGTCAGGGGTGACGGTGATGACGGGACGGGTCATGATCTGGTGGGCGCGCATGGCGAACTCCAATGTCAAAGGCTAAGAAAACGTAATCCGCCGCCACGGTCTTGAATTGACGCAGGTCAAAGGAGGTGCCGCCGCGTCATTGACGCAGCTCAAGGTCCTGGCATTGAATTGCAGCTATAAGGCATCTTGATCTAGCGAGAGGAGAAGTGCCCATGTCCGAGTTCTCCGGGACCAAGGTCCTGGCCGACGAAACGGCCGAACTGTCCGAACGTGTCGCTCTCTCCAACAAGCACGCACTCGAGCTGCTCGTTGGTTCCCAGCAGATCGTCATGGAGGAGGTTCTGTTTGCCAGCAACGAAGTGCTGGATCGCGCGCGTACGGAGACGCATCTGCTGGCCGAGTTCGTGTCGAAGCTGGCTGGCGTGCATTCCGTGAAGGGAATCCAGGCGATGGTCCAGGAATGTGGACGGCATCAGATTGATTTCGTCAGGCGGGATTGCGATCGACTCTTCAAGCACGGGCAGCGCCTGATTGATGCTAGCGTGAATCTCATGGGGCAACGGTGGCGAAACTGAAGAGTGCGGGGGCGTCGCGTCCCGATCGACGGGAACGCGAGGGAACGACCGTTAACGACCGGAGCAGTGCCGTTGTCTCTGCAGAGACCTCTTTGAAGCCGGAGGGTGCGCTCGCCGCACCCGACGCAAAGTTGCTCTCCCGAGAAGCCGACGCGGCCTCCGGGGAGCTTCGACGCGAGGATCACGAGCTGGACAGGGCCTTCAGCGCGATGCTGGCTCGGCTCACCGGTGGAATTTCCCCGGCCGCTCTATCAATGGCGTATCTGGATTGGGCTTGTCATCTGGCCGCTGCACCTCAGCGTCAGATCGAAATCGTCCGAGATGCCTGGCACGGCGCTAAGCAGGTCGCGGAACGGTCATTGCGGTTTGCAGACCCGAATCGCAGTCCTTGGGACCTGATCAAGCCGCAGGCCAACGATCATCGCTTTTCCAAGCCGCAATGGGCGACGCACCCGTTCAACTTGTTCGCCCAGGCGTTCCTGCTCGGGGAAGATTGGTGGCACAAGGCGACGACCGGCATTCGTGGTGTCGACCCTGCCAACGAAGCCGTCGTCGACTTTTCAATTCGTCAACTGCTCGACATCTTCGCGCCATCGAACTTTGCAGCGACCAACCCGGAAGTGTTGGAGAAGACGTTTCAAAGCGGTGGCGAGAACCTGATCTTCGGCTGGCAGAACTGGCTCGCCGATCTCATGCAGGTGATGCAGCCGGGGAAGATACCGATCAATGGCGAGTTCGTCGTCGGCAAGACCGTCGCGGCCGCGCCGGGCAAGGTTGTGCTTCGCAATCAGTTGATTGAGCTGATTCAATACGCGCCGACGACCGAGAAGGTGAGACCAGAGCCGGTCCTGATCGTACCGGCTTGGATCATGAAATATTACATCCTGGATCTGTCGCCGCACAATTCGCTGGTCCGATACCTGACCGACCAGGGCTTTTCGGTTTTCATGATCTCCTGGCGAAACCCCAGAGCGGAAGACCGGGATCTTGCGTTTGACGACTACCGCTCGCTGGGCGTCATGGCTGCCCTGGACATGATCGGAAGGATCATTCCGAATACGCTGGTCCATGCCGCAGGCTATTGTCTCGGGGGAACGCTTCTTTCGATCACGGCGGCAGCCATGGCACGCGATGGCGACCAGCGCCTGAAGACAATCACGCTGTTTGCGGCCCAGACCGATTTCACGGAAGCGGGAGAGCTGACGCTCTTCATCAATGAAAGCCAGGTCGCCTTTCTGGAAGACATGATGTGGGAGCGTGGATATCTCGACACCACCCAGATGGCGGGCGCATTTCAATTGCTGCGCTCCAACGATCTGATCTGGTCTCGTGTCTCGCGCGACTATCTTCTCGGCGAGCGCGCAAATCCGAGCGACTTGATGGCATGGAACGCAGATGCGACGCGGCTGCCGTATCGGATGCACTCCGAATATCTGCGCAAGCTGTTCCTGAACAACGATCTCGCCGAGGGGCGGTATCAGGTCGAGGGGAAGCCTGTTTCGCTCTCGGATATCCACACGCCGATGTTCGTCGTCGGGACGCTGCGTGATCACGTTGCGCCTTGGAAATCGACGTACAAGGTCCATTACGAGGTTGATGCTGACGTCACTTTCGTGCTCGCGAGCGGCGGCCACAATGCCGGCATCGTATCGCCGCCGGGCGAGCAGGGGCGCTCCCATCAGATGCGGACCAAGGCTGCCGACGCTCCTTATCTCGGGCCGGACGAGTGGCAGGGCACATCGCCAAAGCTGGAGGGATCGTGGTGGCCGGCCTGGACAGCGTGGCTCGGACAGCAGTCGGGAGCGCCGGGTGTGCCGCCGCAACTCGGGACAGATCGTTCGAATGATCTCGGAGACGCGCCGGGCGACTACGTGCACACGTGATCGCCGCATGTTGCGGCCAAGGAGCACCATCCCGTCGGACTTAGGCGCTGGTCCGGAGCAATGAAAGGCTTCGGTCCAATGTCGTCTCAGCCGTGCCTGACGCATCGACCTGGAGCCAATCGAGACCGCCGATATCGTAGTGTTCCTGATCCTCGGCAACCCCGACCGTTGCATCGGACGCATCGGCGACTCGATGGTGAATTCGCTCCTGCCGGCTGCGCAAATCTGTGACGAGGAAGAGGCCGGCAAAGGGCGCCTTCAGCCGCTTCGCGAGATCATGGATCTCCTGTCGTTCATCCGGACGTGCAAACACGGCGTCGACGATCACCGTGAAACCTTGTGAGAGCACGCGGCCGGCCTGCGCCGTCAACTCTCGATAGACCCGAGAACTCGATTCCGGCGTATAGGCCGCAGCTGGGAGGCGTTCGGTTTCCTTCACGCCAGACAGTTGCTTGCGCAGCACGTCGCTGCGCAACACGATTGCTCCCGGTGGAGGCACCAAGAGAGGAGCGAGAGCCCGGGCGAGCGCAGATTTTCCCGTTCCCGACAGGCCTCCGACCGCGATCATCCTCGGCTCTGCCGGCCGGATCAGGCTGCGTGCAAGTTGAAAGTAGCTCTCTGCGGTCTCGATCGTTGCGGAGCGATCTGCGTCCGAGTGTTCGGCATCACCGCGGTCGCGCCTTGCAACAAAGACTTGTGCACGGATGGCGGCCCGGATCGCCATGAACAGAGGCAGAGCAGCCAATCCTCCGGTCTGGTCGGGCACTGCGGTCGAGAGGTAGCGGTTCAAGAGACGGTTGGCGGCGACCGGCTGCTCGAAGTGCAAGAGGTCCATCAGTGGAAAGGCGAGATCGTAGAGGACGTCGATCGTGGCGATCCGGTCGTCGAACTCGATGGCGTCGAACAGCACCGGCTTGTCGTCAATGAGGACGATGTTGGCCAGATGGAGGTCGCCATGGCAGCGTTTCACGTGCCCCTCATTTGCACGTTGCTCGAGCAGGGGGCGGAGACGTGCGAAGGCCGAGTGGCAAAGGACGCGGAGTTCTTCGACCTCCGTTTCGCCAAATCGCGAGACTGTCCGAAAGCTGGCGACGAATGCGTCGATCCAAATCGGAATGGACTCCGTCCACCCATTGGAGGAGCTCCGAACGGCGACTGCATGCGACGCTGCGATCGTCTCTGCCAGACGCTCGCCCAATCCGGCGTCCAGCTGCTGGCGGCGAGAAAGATGATCAAGCGTCTGGCTGTCATCGAAGCGACGCATCTCGACGGCATATTCGACCGGAGCGCCCGATCCATCGACATCGAATGATCCGTCAGGCGCCTTGGTGATGGCGACGACACGCAGATAGATGTCCGGAGCAAACGGGTGATTGATCTCGATTTCCTTTGCGCACGCGGCCTTGCGCTGATCGAGAGTCGAATAGTCCAAAAATGGCAGCCGAACGGCGCGCTTAATCTTCAGGGCGCGGTCACCGATCAGAAACACGGAAGCCGCGTGCGTGTCGATCCGGCGGACACCTGGATGTCGGGTGGTATTGCCCAAGAAGGAGAAGACCAGTTCCTGATCGGATGGTGATGCCATGGGCGGTGTTGCCACGTTCACTTCAAAAGTCCGGGATAAGCACCGCCGCGCCGACGACGTCACCCCGCCTCAGGCGGGCCAGAACGTCATTTGCGTCGGACAGCGGATAGGGCGTCGTATGGGTCCGTATTTGAGCCTGCTGCGCGACCCGCAGGAAATCGAGACCGTCTTGTCGCGTCAGGTTGGCGACAGACACGACCTGGCGTTCTCCCCAGAGGAGGGAATACGGGAACGTCGGAATGTCGCTCATATGAATACCTGCGCAGACCACCCGGCCACCCTTCCGAACAGCCCGCAGAGCGGCCGGAACAAGCTCGCCAGCCGGCGCGTAGATGATGGCCGCGTCCAGAGCAAGATCGGGACGCTGGCCCGCCGCTCCGGCCCATGTGGCGCCAAGTTGGCGCGCGAAATCCTGCGCAGCTTGGTCGTGCTCGCGGGTGAACGCATAGATCTGGCGCCCCTGCCAGCGGGCCACCTGGGCAACGATGTGACCGGCCGCGCCGAATCCGTAGATGCCAAGCCTCTCGGCTTTCCCTGCCATGACCAGAGACCGCCAGCCGATCAGGCCGGCGCACAGCAACGGAGCGATGGCAATGTCATCCTCCAAACCGTCGAGCGGGAATGCGAAATTTGCGTCCACGACGGCGTGGGTTGCATAGCCGCCGTTGCGTGTGTAGCCGGTAAACGTGGGCTGGTCGCAGAGATTTTCCATACCTCGTGCGCAGAACATGCAATGGCCGCACGTATGCCCCAGCCATGGAATTCCGACGCGCGCGCCGAGCTTGTGCGTCGTCACACCAGGACCAATCTGGTCGACATGACCGACGATCTCGTGTCCGGGGACGATCGGATACCGAATGTCGGGAAGCTCACCGTCGTACACATGCAGGTCAGTGCGACACACGCCGCATGCCCTGACCTTGACGCGGATCTCACCGGGACCAGGATCGGGGTCCGCGAGCGTCTCGGGCTGCAGCGGCGCTCCAGGCTTTCGCAGAACCATCGCTCGCATCGGAGAGCCTCCCGGACGAAGTTGCAGGGTAATAAGATAATCAGCCCGGCAATCGTTTGATGCTCATCAAGGACTTGGTACGAATACTGCGGCCTACCGAGCAGAGCCTGCAGGTGCAGTCAGGGAACGGAGCGGTATCGCCTCCGTGACTATGCTGGGATGATAAGTCGCGCTAGACCCGCTGCGGATTGAAACTAAGATCAATCCTCGGGATTCACCCGCCTTTCACCAACTGATGTTGGACGTGCAAATGTCGACCTACCGATTGCGGAACCTGCTTTTGCCACGCTCCATCGCTCTGATCGGAGGGAGTCCGCGACCGAACTCGGTAGGGAAGGCCATTCTCGACAATATCGTCAAGGCGCGGTTCGAGGGCAAGCTTGGCCTGGTCAATTCTCGCTATCGGGAGATATCCAATATCGCAGCCGTTGGCAGTCTCGCCGAACTGGCGTTCGTGCCGGAACTGGTGGTGATCACGACGCCACCCCCTTCGATCCCGGATCTCATCGATCGCGCAGGCGCGTTGGGGACGGCAGGAGCTCTGATCATTACCTCGGGTCTGGGACACGGAGAGGGGTCGCTTGCCGACCAGACCGAGAAGGCAGCGCAGAAATACGGCATGCGCCTCATTGGACCGAACTGTCTCGGCATCATGATGCCGACCATCAAGCTCAATGCGAGCTTTTCGGCGCACATGCCGGTTGTAGGCAGTCTGGCGCTCATTTCACAGTCCGGCGCTATCGCGGCGGGGATGGTAGATTGGGCTGCTCAGCGCGGTGTTGGGTTTTCCGGAATCGTCTCGATCGGCGACCAGTTGGACGTCGATCTCTCAGATCTTCTGGACCATTTCGCGTTGGACGGTGGGACCCGCGCGATCCTGCTCTACATCGAAGCTGTCAAGGACGCTCGAAAGTTCATGTCCGCGGCGCGAGCGGCGGCAAGGGTCAAGCCGGTTGTGGTCGTGAAATCGGGCCGCGGTGCCGTCGGTGCGCGAGCTGCGGCGACACATACGGGCGCGCTGGCGGGAGCGGATGCCGTCTACGATGCGGCTTTTCGCCGGGCCGGCGTTCTACGGGTCTCCGATCTGCGCGAGCTGTTCGACTGCGCCGAAACGCTGGGGCGGGTGGAGTCGCCCATGGGCAAGAGGCTCGCCATTCTCACGAATGGCGGCGGGATCGGCGTGCTCGCCGTGGATCGACTGGTCGAGCTCGGAGGCGTGCCTGCCGCACTTTCGCCGGTCGTCCACGACAAACTCGATGCCATCCTGCCGCCGACCTGGTCCGGATCCAACCCGGTCGACATCGTCGGCGATGCCGATGCCGCACGCTACACGCTCGCGCTCGAGGCGCTGCTCGCCGATCAAGCCAACGATGCAGTTCTCGTCATGAACGTTCAGACCGCGATTGCATCCGCGAGCGCCATTGCCACGGCTGTCACCGAGTTCGTCAGTACCTATCGAAAGCAGCACCAGCGCTGGGCAAAGCCGGTTCTGGCGGCATGGGTCGGTGCGGAGCAGCCGGTCATCGAAACCTTGAGCGGGGCAGGAATTCCGAACTACCCAACCGAGGATGATGCCGTTCGTGGCTTCATGCATCTCGTTCGTCATCGGGAGGTGGTCGAATCGCTTGCCGCTGTCCCGCCGGCCATGCCGAGCTCTTTTGCGCCCGACGTCGAGGCAGCCCGCAAAATTGTGGCGACGGCCCTCGCCGACGGGAGGACTTGGCTCGATCCGGTCGAGATCAGTCGCCTGCTGGAGGCCTACGATATTGCGATGGTGCCGACGTTCGCGGCGTCTTCGGTCGACGAGGCGGTCGGGTATGCGGAGCAGTTGTTCGCTCAAGGCACAACTGTCGTGCTCAAGATTTTGTCGAGAGACATCATTCACAAGTCCGACGTCGGCGGTGTCGTGCTCAATCTGACCACGGCCGAGGCCGTGCGTAACGCGGCGAACGAGATCATGGCCCGCGCGAGGGCCGTTCGGCCCGACGCACGGATTTCCGGCGTGATCGTGCAAGCCATGATCGTCCGCGCCAAGGCGCGGGAGCTGATCATGGGCATTGCCGACGATCCAACCTTCGGAACCGTGATCGTGTTCGGCAGGGGCGGTACCGCCGTCGAGATCATCAACGACAAAGCGCTCGGTCTGCCTCCGCTCGATCTCCATCTGGCGCGCAACCTCATCGAGCGGACGCGCGTCTCACGATTGCTGCACGCCTATCGTGATGTCCCGGCGGTCAAGCCCGATGCAGTCGCACTGGTGCTGGTCAAGCTTGCGCAGCTTGCAGCAGACGTTCCCGAGATTCGCGAGCTCGATATCAATCCGCTGCTCGCGGACGAGAGCGGCGTCATGGCCGTCGATGCGCGCGTCGCCGTCGGCAGGGTTCCGCCGAAATTCAAAGGCTCTGGTCCGTCGAATTTCGCCGTTCGGCCGTATCCGAGCCAATGGGAACGGCATCTCCAGGTCAAGGACGGCTGGCGAATCCTTGCGCGACCGATCCGACCCGAGGATGAGCCAACCATTCATGAGTTCCTCAAGCATGTCACCGCGGAAGACCTGCGTCTTCGATTCTTTGCCCCCATGAAGGAGTTCACGCACGAGTTCATCGCGCGCCTGACGCAGCTCGACTATGCGCGCGCGATGGCTTTTGTGGCTCTCGATGAAGCGACCAACGAGCTGGTCGGCGTCGTGAGGATTCACTCCGACTCGGTTTACGAGAGCGGGGAGTACGCGATCCTGTTGCGGTCGGATCTCAAGGGACGCGGACTCGGCTGGGCGTTGATGCAGCTGATCATCGAATACGCCAAGGCCGAAGGCCTGAAGATGATTTCCGGCGACGTGCTGCAGGAAAATGTCGTCATGCTGGAGATGTGCAGGAACCTCGGTTTCGAGGTCAAAACCGATCCGACCGAACGCGACCTCTGCAACGTAAAGCTCAGGCTTTGAGCTCAGGCTTCGATTGCCTCTCACCTGATTCAGCAGGATGGGTTCAAGTCGCACGGCGGTCGTTGGGCGGCGGGCTCGCCGCCTCGCCTTCGGAGCCGCCATGCGAGCGGAGAGTTCTGATGATCATCGTCGCAATGGGAACGATGAGCAGCGGAATGAGGCTGTTGAGCGGATGGTTGACCACGCTCGAGATCTGGGCCTGCAGAGCTCGTGCTTCCAATTGCAGCGAGTCCATGGACGAGGAGTGAATCTCGTTGGCTAGTTCGAGTTCCCTGCCGGACGGTGCACGGGATGCGATGATCAGCAGGATCGCCGCAATCGCGACATTGCAGGCTCCGAGTGCTGCGGCTGCCACCACCGCGGAGGTGATCTGGACCAATGCAAGATAGGCCGCCAGCTCGAACATCAGGAGGCCAAAGACGGCAATCAGCGCCGCAAAGGCCCGGAGGCCGAGCCCGACGAGCAGGTGCCGGAGCCTGATGTCGGCAATGACCCGGTCCGTCCGCCAGAGAAGGCGCAAATGTTTAACGACATTCTCGGTATCCACTTAAGTTCTCCGCAGTAGGAGGCCAACGGCAAGACCGAGGGCGAAGGCCGAAGCTGTCGCCACGATCGGACGGTCCCTGATCATCCGCTCCACCTGAACGTCTGTCTCACTTAGACGCATGTCCAGCGCCTCGATCGCTGCAGCGAGCATTCCGGCGGCTGGTTGCGCGTCCGGGTTGCCAAGCGGCGCCCCCGCGCCCCGCAGCAGCTGGCTTAGCTCACGCGTCAGGCTGTCCAACTCGGTCCTGAGCGTCGTCGGGTCGATAGCCATGTTTTGTCCTCGCACCAAAATCACTGTAGAACGCAGTCCGGCGGGATGCTTGATTTCGCTCAACCCGTTGCGCTGACGGCATTGACGCAGATCAAGCGAGGCAGATCGGCCGGATCTAGGAACGGGTGTGCCTCGGCGCGCCGACTGAGGGAGACATCCAATTGCGTGCTCATCCGGGACTGACGGCCGCGACGACGGAGGATGTGCTTGAGCTTCGTCCGAGCGGATCATGGGTGTCCCTCAACGTGGCGGAGCTCGAGAGTTTGACCAGCTCTGCCGGCACCAGGGTCAACAGTGCGAAAGCCGTGAAGCTTGATCTGGGTGCCGTGAGCGAGATCGATACCGTCGGTGCCTGGTTGCTCGAGAAGCTCAGCCGCCGTGCCGCCGCTGGCGGTCGTCGGGTCGAGATGACCGGGGTGGCAGAAAACTACATCGGCCTGGTCGAGGAGGTCCGGCAGGTCAATCGACGAGAGGTCGAGCCGGCACCGAGACTGAATCCGGTCCTCGCCAAACTCACGGACCTCGGTCGTTCGAGTCTGGGGGCAGCCCAGGACGTCAAAGTGTTCCTGGACATGTTGGCCGCGCTGTCCTTTGCTCTGCTGCGGACGCTACGCCGGCCGCAATCTTTGCGCGTGACCTCCCTCGTCTATCAGATGTACCGCATCGGATGGCAGGCTATTCCAATCGTGGCGTTGATCACTTTCCTGATCGGCGCCATCATCGCCCAGCAGGGGATCTTCCATTTTCGACGTTTTGGTGCCGAATCCTACGTGGTCGATATGGTGGGAATTCTGGTCCTGCGCGAGCTTGGCGTTCTGATCGTCGCGATCATGGTGGCAGGGCGATCGGGAAGCGCCTACACGGCGGAACTTGGATCGATGAAGATGCGCGAGGAGATCGATGCGCTGGTGACGATGGGGCTGGATCCCGTCGAGGTGCTGATCCTGCCTCGCATCGTTGCGTTGATCTTGACCTTGCCAATTCTCGCCTTCATCGGCTCGATGGCTGGCCTGTATGGGGGAGGGCTGGTGGCCCAGCTCTATGGTGGCATGGGACCGGCAATCTTCATCGCCCGGCTACACGATGCCATCTCGGTCACCCATTTCGAAGTGGGAATATTGAAGGCCCCGTTCATGGCCTTGGTGATCGGCATTGTTGCCTGCAGTGAAGGACTTCGTGTGAAAGGTAGTGCCGAATCGCTGGGGCAACAAACCACGACATCCGTGGTGAAATCCATTTTCCTGGTCATCGTGCTCGATGGTCTGTTCGCCGTGTTTTTTGCGTCCATTGGAATGTAGCAATGGATGATCTTGGAGTGTCCAGCGCGATCCGCGTGACCGATCTCGTCGTCGGGTTCGGCCGGCAGCTCGTTCTGAACGATCTTTCGCTCGACGTTCGTCGCGGTGAGATTCTCGGTTTGGTTGGCGCGTCAGGCGGCGGGAAATCCGTCCTGATGCGGACGATCATCGGCCTCATTCCTCGGCGCAGCGGGACCATCGAGGTCATGGGGACACCCCTTGGTGGCGCCGAGGAGCGGACGACGCAGGCTGCGGCGAGGCGCTGGGGAATTCTGTTCCAGCAGGGAGCCCTGTTCTCGTCACTGACGGTCAAACAGAACGTTCAATTTCCGCTGCGCGAGAGCCTGCAGATGTCGCAGGGCTTGATGGATGAGATCGCGATAGCCAAGCTCGAAATGGTCGGCCTTCGCGCAGAGGACGGTGATAAATTCCCAGCCGAACTATCCGGCGGCATGACGAAGCGCGCCGCGCTGGCGCGGGCGCTCGCTCTCGATCCGGCGATCGTATTTCTTGACGAGCCGACCTCCGGCCTCGATCCGATTTCCGCCGGCGATTTCGACGCCCTGATCAAGACGCTCCAACTGACGTTGGGATTGACGGTGTTCATGGTGACGCACGATCTCGCCAGTCTGAACACGGTCTGCGACCGGGTCGCTGCTTTGGCCGACGGCAAGATCGTGGCAATTGGCCCTATGAGCGATCTCCTTCGATCAGAACACCCTTGGGTCAGAGCCTATTTTCACGGCAAGCGATCCCAGATGCTGCAACCAAAAGCGAGTTGAAAGATGGAAACCCGTGCGCCTTTCGCTGTCATCGGCGGCTTCGTGCTGGCGGCCATCGTCGCGATCTTTGGCTTCGTTTACTGGCTCAACAACACCGGAGGACTCGGGCCTCGCACGACCTATCACGTGCAGTTCGAGGGCTCAGTGCCCGGCCTGCTGGTCGGAGCTGCCGTTCTGTTCAACGGAATTCGGGTCGGCGAGGTGACTGAGCTGGGCCTGGCGCCGAACGATCCGCGTCGGGTCAACGCAACGATTTCCGTGGCGTCGACGACTCCCGTGCGCGCCGACACCAAGGTGGGTCTGGAATTCCAGGGGCTGACAGGAGTGCCGGTGATCGCGCTGGAGGGCGGCTCGTCGGCAGGAGCGGCGAGTGCCATATCGACACTGATTGCAGAACCGGGCGCCGGACAAAGCATGACGCAGGCCGCCCGGGACGCCCTGCGGCGCGTCGACGCAGTGCTTGCGGAGAATGCCGGGCCGCTCAAAGACACGATCGCCAACCTCAAGACATTCTCGGACGGCCTTGCGCGGAATACCGGCAAGCTCGATGGAATCGTCTCGGGTCTGGAAAAAATGACGGGAGGCGGCGCTCCAGCACAGAAGGTCACCTATGATCTGAGCGCGCCGCGAGAACTGGGGCCGGTCAACAAGACCATCAAGGGTCAGCTCGCGATTCCTGAGCCCACGGCCGTGGCGATGCTGCAGACTCAACGCATGCTGTTCACGCCGACAAAGGACTACCCGGGGTTCGGTGATTTCCTGTGGGCTGACAGCATCCCCAAGTTATTGCAGTCACGTCTGATAGATGCCTTCGAGAATTACGATGTGGCCCACGCTCCGCTGCGGACATCCGATCTCGGCCAGCCGGATTTTCAGCTGCTGATCGATGTCCGCCGTTTCCGGATCAATGGCGACACCGCCGCGGCGGAGATTGGTCTGTCGGCTCGCCTCGTCGACAAGAACGGCAAGGTCATCGCGTCACGGCTGTTTGACGAAAACCAGCCCGTTGCCCGGCTTGATCCTGCTGGCGCCGTGTCCGCCTTCGACGAGGCCTTCGGCCGGGTTGTCAAATCGATTCTGACCTGGACGATACAGGCGCTCTGAATCGACGGGGCTATTCCAAGCTCTTCAAATACGAGAGCAGATCGTGGATCTGCGGCGGCGCAAGCTGGAATTGGGGCATGGCCGGGTGACCAGTCACGATCCCCTCCGCGAGCGCTTCGCCCAGTGATTCGATCGGGTAGCGGAGATGCAGGTTTCGGAACGGGGGTGCCGGTTCGAAGGGACTCTCTCCCGTTCGACCGATGGCATGACATCGTGCGCAGTGGGCCTTCGCGAAGGCCTGCCCACGTTGCTGCGACGTCGACGCCGCGTAGGAGGGGGGCGCCAACGCTATCGCGGCGAGAAGGTGGCACAGAACAAGCCGCTGCATTCACAATGTCCGTTGGCGCTGGCAATGGCGGCCACGATAGGGCCCGGATTGTTGGTTCGTTTGATTTGAATCAATCGGAACTTCGAGCGTCCGTTAGAATGCAATCATTATATCCTTGCGCTTGGCCCAGCGGAGCCCCGTATGAAGACGTCTCTTGTTGCAGTCGATTTCCATGGGCAGGCCTGTGCCGATTGTGCCGTGCGGGGATTCAGTGTCTGTGCGTCGCTCGACCAGTTCGAAATGCGTGAATTCGAGCAGCTCAGCCGCCGGACCCATTTTGCGACCTGCGAGACGGTTTTCGCGCAAGAAGATACGTCGTCCTGCTTCTACAACTTACTGGATGGAGTCATGAGGCTCTACAAGCTTCTCCCCGACGGACGCAGGCAGATCGTCGGATTTGCGCTGCCTGGCGACTTCGTCGGCATGACGACGGAGGAACGGCATGGATTTTCGGCCGACGCAATCGGTCCCGTCACCGTCTGCCAGTTCGCAAAGGGACCGTTCGGACGCTTTGCCGAGGACAAGCCGAACCTGCTGCGGCGGATGAACGAACTGGCCGTGCAGGAGCTGAATCAGGCGCGTGATCACATGGTACTTCTCGGACGCCGATCAGCCGAGGAGAAGGTCGCGACATTCCTCGTTGGCTGGAGGGACCGGCTGGTGGAGCTTCGGGGACCCTCTAACATGGTACCGTTGCCGATGAGTCGGCAGGATATCGCCGACTATCTCGGGCTCACCATCGAGACCGTCAGTCGAACGTTCACGAAGCTCGAACGGGAGGGCATCATCGCGATCCTGCCCGGGGGCGTCTCGCTTCGAGATTCGGCGCGAGCTGAAGCTATGGCTGCTGCCTGACGTCGCTGGCGAAACCCGCATTGCATTGATCTGGATCAAGGACTGTCGCGCAGCCGATAGGGAACTGTGTCTCAAACTCGAACAGGGGAGAGAGACATGCCGCTCGACGCTATGATGGTCAGCTTTGCAGTTGTGGGGGTTTTTGTCGGGTTCGCTGCGGTCCTGCTTTGGGCTGATTCACAGACAAGACATCGGGTGTGAGGTACAGGCTGCCCTTGGGCTGCGGCATCTTGCGCTCAGAAGAGTAGCGCTGCTGGTCCGACGGGCGGCTGGACGACTCTCACGCGCTGCACAATGTATGCCGGGCCGCCTCTCGGGGGCGGAAACGCCTCCGGCGTCGATTGGCAGATGGCTTCGCCTTGAGCGTTCGCCGCATTTTCCTGGACAATCCGCCGATCTGCCGTATTCCGAAGTGCAATGAAATCGAGGATCGGTGGTCGCAAGTCCGAGGGATCGTCTTTGCTGGTGGCTGTAGGCGTGTCCATAGTCCCCTGACATCCGCGGGGGCCTTGGCCACCGGCTTTGGACAGCTCCCTTGGGCGGCGGTATTCGGACGCCTGGGAGATGCGGTGTGACTGAGGAAAAGCGGGCGAGCGTCCGACCTACCAACAACGGCAAACTGTCGGTGCTGCGTCAGCATCCGATTTTTCGTGAACTCGAGGCCGATGCGGTCGATCAGCTCTGCCGCTACGCCAAGCCGACATCGCTCAAGCGCGGTTCAACCATCTTCTCAAAAGGCGATCCTGGCTCAAGCTTGTATGCCGTGATCAGTGGCACCGTCAAAATCAGTGTCTCGTCGCCCGACGGCCGCAATGCCATCCTGAACCTGATCAGCGCGGGTGAGATATTCGGCGAAGTCGCCGTGCTCGACGGCCGAGAACGCACAGCCGACGCAACGGCCAATACGAACTGCGAGATTCTGGTCATCGATCGGCGCGAATTCCTGCCGTTCGTGAAGAGCCAGCCGGTGCTGGCAATGAAATTCATCGAGCTGCTTTGCGATCGGCTGCGCTGGACCAGCGACCAGGTCGAGCAGGTCATCCTTCAGGATCTCCCCCGCCGCCTTGCCAGTGCGCTGCTCGGCCTGACCGACAAGCGCAAGCTGGATACCGCAAGCCGCACCATCGCCATCACTCAGCAGGAGATCAGCGAAATGGTCGGCATGACGCGGGAGAGCATCAACAAGCAGTTGCGTGCATGGGCCGCGCGGGACTGGGTCCGCCTCGAGCACGGGGCGATCGTGCTTCTGAATCCCGAGCCGTTACGCGGATTGGCGGAGGCCGGTCAAGACGAAGACGAGTAGGGGCGGCGAGGCATTTTCCGACGTCCTACCTAGCCGGTGATGGCCGTATCCCGCCGACGGCGAGCTGGATTTCCCCGGGGGGCGGACATGAACAGCGCGCTGATCGAGATCGTCTCGCCGGCCGCGAGCGCGTGAAGGACGGCGTTTATGGTTTGGTGGCACCAGCACAACAGGACGGCCATCGCTTCGGGTCAGGAAGCCGCGCTGTTCAGGACGTAGCGGGTGAAGACCGCCCAAGTGATGACGGCTGAGATCAGCATGAGCGCCGTTACGCCCACGATGACGCAAGCGGGATACAGCGCATCCATCGCCCGGCGATAGAGTCCGGCCATCGTAAGCCTCTTGATCGTCCGAACCGAGCGTGCGGTCTATGCGATGTCCTGAATGCGCTTGATCATTTCTTGGTACTTCGGACCGTATTTGTCCCAGACCGGCTTCACGGCCTTCTGGAACGGCGCCTTGTTGGCGATTTCGACGATCTCGGAGCCACCGGCCTTGGCCTTCTCAATCGCTTCCCGCTCGTAGGCCTTCCAGAGTTCGCGCTCCTCCATCTGCGCTTCGCGCGCGAACTTCTTGATCAAGGTCTGGTCGTCGGTCGACAGGTTTGCCCAGGACCGCTTCGAGAACACGAGGATTTCCGGAATGACGAGATGCTGGGTGAGCGAATAGTACTTCGCGGCCGTGTAATGATTGCTGAAGACGTAGCTCGGCGGATTGTTTTCGGCCCCGTCGATCACGCCGGTCTGCAGCGCGCTGAAGACCTGATCGTAGCCCATCGCGACGCCGTTGCCGCCAAGCGCGTTCATCATGTCGATGAAGATGGGATTGCCGATCACGCGGATCTTCAGCCCCTTGACGTCCTCGACCGTCCTGATGGGCTTCTTGGTGTTGTAGATGCTGCGCGCGCCCGAATTCATCCAGCAGAGTGCGACCAGATTTGCGCTGGCATTGGCGCTGACGCGGTCCAGAAGGTCCTGACCGATCGAACCGTCCATCATCTTTTCAGAATGTTCGATGCTCTTGAACAGGAAGGGCATGTTGACGACGTTGACGTCGTCGACGATCGGGCCGAGCGCGCCGGCGCTGACCCGCAGCATCTGGATCGCCCCGATCTGGGTCTGCTCGATGGTCTCTTTCTCGCCGCCGAGCTGAGCGGAGGGATACATCTGGATCGACAGCCTGCCGTTGGTTGCCGCTGCAAGCTTTTTGCCGAGGTTTTCTGTTGCTGCAACCGTCGGATAACCCGGCGGCTGAACGTCGGATGCCTTGAACACCGCCTTCGATTGCCCAAGGGCGGCCGAGATCGGCGGCAGCGTTGCAACGCCCGCAAAGCCCACGCTCAATCTGATGAAATCGCGTCTTTTCATGGCGTCTCTCCGACGGAATGATCGTGTCGCCGCAAGGTTCGATGCGATCATCTCGTTAGCTTGGTTGATCGAAATACTCTGGATTCTTGGTCTGAATTTCAGAGATGTCGTCGAGCAGGCGTTCCAGATGACTCGCCATGGCAGCCCGGGCACGATCCGGATCGCGCCGCTCGATGGCCTGAAGGATTGGTTCGTGCTCTGCGATCACTTCGGCCATCCGTCCGATCTGCGGCAGGGTCAGTCGACGATAGCGGTCGACGTGAACCTTGACCTGAACGATCAGTTTCCAGATCCCGGGATAGCCCGCGACCTCGGCGATGCCAGCGTGAAACATCTCGTCCGCCTGGTGGAAGGCTTCGCGATCCTTTGCGGCACAGGTCTCGCGCTGACGTTCGAGGGTCGCATGAAGGTCGAGCAACTGGCTCGATGTCGCATGCTCGGCGGCCATCCGAGCGGTGGTCTCTTCGAGAGACTTTCGGATGATGATGGTCTCGGGGAGTGCTGCGACCGGAATGCGCGAGACGAAGATGCCGGACTGCGGAAAGATCTCGACCAACCCTTCATCTGAGAGTTTCAGAATGGCCTCGCGGACCGGTGTCCTGCTGACACCATAGGTCGTCGCAATCTGCGCTTCTGAGATCGGCTCCCCCGGCAGGCGCACGAGCGACACGAGTTCGGACCTGAGATCGGTGTAGATGCGTGACGCTGCTGTCGCGCCGCGGGGCCGACCATTGCGGCGCATGCGGGCAACCACAGGCCGTGGCGCTGGGGCCATTTTCCTCGGGGCTCGACTGGACATGTGCGTTTCCTCAACTGATATATTAATATATGAAGCTGGCTTTGCAATCGAAATTGCCGGTCAGCTGAGGGCTGGGCATGGTGCGCTGCGACGTAGATCGATCGCAGGAGAGCGACCCCGAGCGCGCAACAGAAGCCTATCGTCTTTTGATGCAGTCTTCACCTTGCCCCTGGCGGCGGATCGGTTGTTGTCGATGGTGACTTGCCGCGTCCAGAAACATTTGCGGTGGAGCAGACACGCACGAATCTTGTTCATGCGAATGCCTCGCGAATGCTCTCGGCGGACGCATTCTTTGGTGCTACGAATCGGGCATGAACCAGCAAACTCGGGTCGACATCCGCCATTCCACCTGCCCGCACGATTGTCCGTCGGCCTGCGCGCTCGACGTCGAGGTGCTCGATCGAAAGACGATCGGCCGCGTTCGCGGCTCGAAACGGCAGACCTATACGGCTGGCGTGGTTTGCGCCAAGGTCGCGAGATATGCCGAGCGGATTCATCATCCTGAGAGGCTGATGCATCCGATGCGTCGCGTCGGCCCGAAAGGCTCAGGGCAATTTGCACGCATCTCCTGGGACGAGGCGTTGGACGTGATCGCCGAGCGGTTTCTCCAGGTGGAGCGCGACTTTGGCGCTCAGTCGGTCTGGCCATATTATTACGCGGGCACGATGGGTCTCGTGATGCGCGATGGCCTCAACCGTCTCACCCATGTGAAGAAGTACTCGCGGTTCTACTCGACGATCTGCGCCAATGTCGCGCGCATCGGCTTTGCCATCGGCACCGGGAAGATTGCCGGCGTCGATCCGCGGGAGATGGCGCTCTCGGATCTGGTCGTGATCTGGGGCACGAACCCGGTGAACACGCAGGTCAATGTCATGACTCATGCGGCGCGCGCCCGGAAGGAACGAGGCGCCAAGATCGCGGCGATCGATGTCTACGACAATGAGACCATGAAGCAGGCCGACATCAAGGTCATCCTGCGACCTGGGACCGACGGCGCATTTGCCTGCGGCGTGATGCACGTGCTGTTTCGCGATGGCTATGCCGACCGCGCCTATATGGAGAAGTACACGGATTGTCCTGCCGAACTCGAAGCGCATCTGGAGACCCGGACGCCGCAATGGGCATCGCAAATCTCTGGCGTTCCCGTGGCCGAAATCGAGGCGTTCGCCCGTCTGGTCGGAGAGACGAAGCGGACCTTCTTCCGACTGGGTTATGGTTTCACCCGCAGCAGGAACGGCGCGACGCAGATGCATGCGGCATCGTGCATTCCCGCGGTGACCGGCGCCTGGCAGTATGAGGGAGGCGGAGCCTTCTTCAACAACGCGGCGCTGTGGCATTTCGATGAATCGATCATCGAGGGCCATGATGCCGTCGATCATTCCACCCGCTTTCTCGATCAGTCGCAGATTGGGCGTATCCTCACCGGGGATCGAGCAGCGTTGTGCGGCGGTCCGCCGGTCAAGGCGATGCTGATCCAGAACACCAATCCGATGACGGTGGCGCCCGAGCAGGAGCTGGTTCGCAACGGATTTGCGCGCGAGGATCTTTTCGTCGCGGTCCACGAGCAGTTCATGACCGAGACGGCGCAGATGGCGGATATCGTGCTGCCCGCCACGATGTTCATGGAGCATGACGATCTCTATTACGGCGGCGGCCATCAGCACATTTCGATCGGACCGAAGCTGATCGACCCGCCCGGCGAGTGCCGGTCCAATCATGAGGTGCTGCAGGGCCTGGCGCGCCGGCTGCGGGCGGTGCATCCGGGCTTCGAGATGTCGCCGCGCGAGCTGATCGATGCGACGTTGAAGAAGAGCGGCCATGGCGATATCGCCGGGCTCGAGGCCGATGTCTGGCGCGACCTTCAGCCGGACTTCCGCACCTCGCACTATCTCGACGGCTTCGCGCACAGCGACGGGAAATTTCACTTCAAGGCCGACTGGGCGCATCCACTATTCGGCCGCGTCATGGGCAATCCTGAACGCATGCCGTCGTTGCCCGACCATTGGGCGGTGACCGAAGAGGTCGATCAACAGCATCCGTTTCGGCTTGCGACCAGCCCCGCGCGCTCGTTCCTCAACACCTCCTTCAACGAGACGCCATCGTCGCAGGCGCGGGAAGGGGGACCCTCCGTCATGATCCATCCGCTCGATGCAGCCCCGCTTGGCATTGTCGACGGCGATATCGTCACGCTCGGCAATGAGCGTGGCCAGACCTCGCTTGCGGCCCGGCTGTTCGACGGAGTCCGGCGCGGGGTGCTGATCGCCGAATCCATCCATCCCAATCGCGCCCATGTCGGGGGGCGGGGCATCAACGTGCTCACCGCTGCCGACACCGTCGCGCCGATCGGGGGCGCGGCCTTTCACGACAACAAGGTCTGGCTGCGCAAATCGGCCGGGTGACGCCAACCTGGACGGGTCATCGAAAATATTTTTTAGAATCAATGGCTTGATGTCATGCCTTGGTGTGCTGGCCGCGGCCGGGAAGACTTCGTTTACCCAATCGCTCCGCCTTACCGAATCCTCTTGAGCGTCGCTCATTTTTGCGATATCTATTTTGAGCGTTGCTCAAAATAGAAGGAGTGATCCCATGCAGGTTCTCAGCTTTCGCGGTCCGCAGCTTTTTCCCGTCGTCGATCTCCAGCCGTTGCTGAACGGTTTGGCTCGGGCTGCGTCTCACCTTGTGGCGGCACGCGTTGAGCGCATCGCCAACGCCTGTGACGTTGCCGGCCTGCTGGCCGCGCGGCGCGCAAGGCGGGTGCCCGGAGACCGGCTTTTTCGCGCAGCTGTTCGCGAGGGACGCCGGCCTCGCCGCGGCGGCCTGTTCGGCTGCTTCCACTACCTGAGTGAGCTGAGCTGACCACGGCTCAAATCCCCGGCTCAAACGCAAGGAAGCGGTCACCATGTCCTCGCGTCCCATAACCTCCGTCCAGCTGCCCTCGGTCTGGATAAGCCTTTTGCACACGACCTTCGGGCTACTCTTCGTGCTGGTCGGCGGCCAACAACAGAACGGCAGACCGCATGACCGCGTCTAACAGGGTGCGTCACCTGCATCACCTCATTTCATCACCAACCTTCAAGACTCTTGTCATCCTTGCGGCCGAGCCGCCGCAGCACACCAGGAAACGACCATGATCAAGCAGTTGATGTCGTCGCGCCGTTTTGCCCCGCTGTTCTGGGCGCAATTCTCCTCGGCGCTGAACGACAACGTCCTGAAGAATGCGCTCGTCATCATGCTGCTCTATGGCGCCATGGCCGTGCATGGCGATGCGCTGGTGACCGTGGCCGGTGCGGTGTTCATCTTCCCATTCTTCATTCTTTCGGGACTCGGCGGCGAGTTGGCCGACAGGTACGTCAAGGGCATCGTCGCGCGCAGGCTGAAGTTCGCCGAGATATTCGCTGCCGGCTTCGCGGCGCTGGGTTTCTTCATGCATTCGATCCCGCTGCTGTTCGTCGCCCTCGGCATGTTCGGTGTCATCGCCGCGCTGTTCGGCCCGGTGAAATACGCCATGCTGCCGGACCAGCTGACGGTCGGCGAGCTCGCCACCGGCAATGCGCTAGTGGAAGGTGCGACCTTCATGGCCATCCTAATTGGCACCATCGCCGGCGGCCAGCTTGTCTCCGGCTCCTCGCACATGGGCTGGGTCGCTCTCGCGGTGATCGGCCTTGCCGTCATCTCCTGGGCCTCCGCCTCGCGCATCCCGCACACGGTGCCGTCCGCGCCGGATCTACGGATCACAGCCAACCCCTGGACCTCGACCTTGCACCTTCTGAAGTCGTTACATGCCGCGCCCCGGCTGTGGGACGGCATGGTGATCGTGTCCTGGTTCTGGCTGGTGGGTGCCGTCGTGCTGTCGCTGCTGCCGGCCCTGGTCAAGGACGTCGTCGGCGGTACCGAGGGCGTCGTCACCCTGTGTCTCGCCATCTTTGCGGTCGGCATCGCGATCGGCTCGCTGTTCGCCGCGCATCTTAGCCACGTCAGGCCGAACCTCGCGCTGGTGCCGATCGGCGCCATCATCATGGGCGTGCTCGGCCTCGACTTGTCCTGGGCGATCGGCACGACGGAGATCGCGAAGGGAATCACGCCGCTGGGATTCATCGGCTCCTGGTCAGGCTCGCGCATGCTGTTCGATTTCGCCTTGTTCGCCTTCGGCGGCGGCCTCTTCGTGGTTCCTGCGTTCGCCGCTGTGCAGGCGTGGTCGGAGCCCACCGAGCGCGCCCGGGTCATCGCCGCCGGCAACGTGCTGCAGGCCGCTTTCATGGTGGTCGGCTCGCTGGGCGTGGCTGGCCTGCAGGCTGCAGGCGTCTCGATCGCCTGGATCTTCTTCGGTCTGGCCTTGGCGAGCTTCGGCGCCGTCTGGTTCGTGCTCACCAAATGGGGCAGAGAGGGCGTGCGCGACTTCGGCGCGATGCTGTTTCGGGCCTTGTTCCGCACCGAGGTGCGCGGGCTGGAGAACCTGCCGCCGGCCGGCACCCGCATGCTGATCGCGCCGAACCATGTCAGCCTGATCGACGGCCCGCTGCTCCACGCGGTGCTGCCGATCGATGCGACCTTCGCCGTCGACACCGGGATCTCCAAGGCCTGGTGGGCGAAGGTCTTCCTGAAACTTGTGAGCCACATCACGATCGACCCGACCAAGCCGCTCGGTGCTCGCGATCTGATCAAGCTGGTCGCCAGCCAGGAGCCGGTGGTGATCTTCCCGGAGGGCCGCATCACGGTGTCGGGCTCGCTGATGAAGGTCTATGACGGCACCGCGATGATCGCCGACAAGGCCGACGCCGTCGTGGTGCCGGTCCGCATCGAGGGCGCGCAGCGCTCGCATCTCAGCTATCTCAAGGATGGCCAGATCAAGCGCTCGTGGTTTCCCAAGGTGACGGTGACGATCCTGCCGCCGGTGAAGCTCACCATCGATGCGGCTCTCAAGGGCAAGACCCGCCGCAATGCAGCTGGCGCTGCGCTGCAGGACGTGATGATCGAAGCCATGGTCAAGAACGCCATGCTGGATCGGACGCTGTTCGAGGCGCTCGCCCATGCCCATCGCGACCACGATACCGGCAAGGTGATGATCGAGGATCCGCTCGGCACCAAGCTGACCTATCGCAAGCTGCTGCTTGGCTCGCAGGTGCTCAGCCGCAAGCTCGAGCAGGGCACGATGGTGGGCGAGAACATCGGCCTGTTGCTGCCGAACTCCGCCGGCGTCGCCGTCGTCTTCATGGCGCTGCAGTCGATCGGCCGCGTGCCGGCAATGCTGAACTTCTCCGCCGGCCCGGTGAACGTGCTGGCGGCGATGAAGGCGGCGCAGGTCACGACCGTTCTGACGTCGCGGGCCTTCATCGAGAAGGGCAAGCTCGACAAGCTGATCGCGGCGATCGAGGGGCAGGCCCGTCTGGTCTATCTCGAGGACGTCAAGGCCTCGGTCAGCCTGGCCGACAAGATCAAGGGGATGATCGACGGCACCAAGCCGCGCGTCGCCCGCAATGCCGACCACCCCGCCGTGATTCTGTTCACGTCCGGCTCGGAAGGCACGCCGAAGGGCGTTGTCCTGTCCCATCGCAACATTCTGGCGAATGCCGCGCAGGCATTGGCGAGGGTCGACGCCAACGCTAACGATCTTGTGTTCAATGTTTTGCCGGTGTTCCACTCCTTCGGCCTCACCGGCGGCATGATGATGCCCATGTTGGCGGGCATCCCCATCTATATGTACCCGTCGCCGCTGCACTACCGGATCGTGCCCGAACTGATCTACCAGACCGGCGCCACCATCTTGTTCGGCACCGACACCTTCCTGACTGGTTACGCGCGCTCCGCCCATGCCTATGATTTCCGCACCCTGCGGCTGGTCATCGCCGGCGCCGAGCCGGTCAAGGACCGGACACGGCAGATCTACATGGAGCGTTATGGCATCCGCGTTCTCGAAGGCTATGGCGTCACCGAGACCGCGCCGGTGCTGGCGATGAACACGCCGATGGCCAACCGTGTCGGCACCGTCGGCCGCCTGTCGCCGCTGATGGAGTACCGGCTCGACAAGGTGCCGGGCATCGAGGAGGGCGGACGCCTCTCGGTCCGCGGCCCCAACGTCATGCTCGGCTATGTCAGAGCCGAAAATCCGGGTGTGCTGGAGGCACTGCCGGAGGGTTGGCACGACACCGGCGACATCGTCACCATCGACGCGCAAGGCTTCATCACGATCAAGGGACGCGCCAAGCGCTTTGCCAAGATCGCCGGCGAGATGGTGTCGCTGACGGTGGTCGAGCAGATTGCCGCGACGCTATGGCCGCAAGCGGCATCGGTCGCGGTCTCGATTCCCGACCAGCGCAAGGGCGAGCGCATCGTTCTGATCACGACGCAGAAGGACGCCGAGCGCTCCGCGATGCAGCGCCAGGCCAAGGCGCAAGGCGCGCCGGAGCTCGCTGTGCCGGCCGTCGTGATGGTGGTCGACAAGATCCCGCTGCTCGGTTCCGGCAAGACCGACTATGTCGGCGCCAAGGCGCTCGCCGAGGCGAGTGCGGCAACAGCCACGGTCGAGCGTGAGCCGGAAGAGCGGGAAGTCGCGTGATTGCATCGCTGCGCCGGCGTTCTCAGCACATTGGCCCCCGCGACGCGGGGGTCGTCCTGCTGCATGGTATCGCCGGCCGATCATTGATGCTGCGTCCACTGGAAAAGCGGTTGCAGCGCGCAGGTTTTGCGACGCTGAACCTCGACTATGAAAGCCGCAAGAAACCGCTCGAGTTTCTTGCCGACGACATCCGCCCGGCGATCGCCGATTTCGCCGCCGGGATCGACGGTCCGATCCACTTCGTGACCCACTCGATGGGCGGGCTGCTGGCACGGGTCGCGATCGCGAAGCATCGGCCGGCGCGGCTCGGCCGTGTCGTCATGCTGGGAACGCCCAATGGTGGCAGCGAGCTTGCCGACCGGCTGCAGAACGTCGGGCTCTATCGCGCCTATTTCGGTCCAGCCGGCCTGCAATTGGTGACCACGAAGGACGTCACGCTCGCCTCTCTGCCACCCGCCGATTACGAGATCGGCGTGATCGCCGGCAACCGTTTCCTCGATCCGATCGCCGGCCTGTTCCTGCTGCCGCGGCCGAACGACGGCCGCGTCTCGGTCGAGAGCTGCAAGCTCGCCGGGATGACGGACTACACAACGGTCAAGGCGTCGCATACGGGCCTGCTGGTGCATCCGACGTCGTTCCGGCAGACCATCGCGTTCCTGCGCACCGGACAGTTCGATCCGGCGCGTCCGCTGCTGCACGGTGTCATCGCCGAGATCGGCCGCCGCGCGGCCAGCTGACGCAAGTTTTCCTTGCCCGCGGCGGCTATCCCGCGCCAATCTCGCATCCAACATCAAGCAACGGGCAAGGCGATGACCGACGACAGCGTGATTCTCGACAAGCGCGGCCAGGCCCTCTGGATCACCATCAATCGTCCAGAGAAGCGCAACGCCCTCAATGGCGACGTCATCGCCGGGATCTCGCGCGGCTATCGCCAGGCGCATGACGATCCGCAGGTTCGCGTGATCGTGCTGACCGGCGCGGGGGACAAGGCGTTCTGCGCCGGCGCTGACCTGCAGAACTCGGGCGCGGCCTTTGCGATGGATTTCTCCCGCCCCAATGTCGACTACGCCGATCTGCTCAGGCTGTCGCAGAATGCCACCAAGCCTGCGATCGCGCGCCTTGGCGGCGTCTGCATGGCCGGTGGCATGGGGCTGTTGTGCATGACCGACATGGCGGTCGCGGCCGATCACGTCATCTTCGGCCTGCCGGAGGTCAAGGTCGGCGTGTTCCCGATGCAGGTGCTGAGCCTGTTGCAGAGCATCGCGCCACCGCGACTCGTCAACGAATGGGCGCTGACGGGCGAGCCGTTCGATGCCAAGGCTGCACAGGCTGCGGGGTTGCTCAACCATGTCGTTCCCGCCGCCGAGCTCGATGCCAAGATCGAGTGGCTGATCGGCCGCATCGTCGACAAGTCGCCGACCGCCATCCGCCGCGGCAAATACGCCATGCGCGCCATCGCGTCGATGTCGTTCGACGAGGCGATCGCCTATCTCGAAAGCCAGATCGCGCTCTTGGCGATGACCGAGGACGCCAAGGAAGGCCTGAAGGCGTTCGCCGAGAAGCGCAAGCCGGTGTGGCCGGGGAAGTAGCGCGCGGCAGGTGGATCGCTTGACGGCGGCTCTGTTGTTCCAGCTGTCATGCTCCGCGAAGGCGGAGCATCGCTCGTTCCTCGGCTAGCGCGCAGCTTTACGCGCGCCTCGGGGACCCAATTCCCGGCGCTCGTTCATGCACAGGCCAAGCGCTCTGAGCGGGATCCATCGGATCGTGGGTGACGAGATCAAGGATCTCGTTGTTGGCGAAGCCGATCGCCATTGGTCGTATCACGTCTGGCACCACGCCCAGATCGTAGAATTCGGCTACCGCCCCATCAATCCGAAACCAGTTTTCGCAGACACCGGTGTCGAGATTGATCAATTGGATTCCGCACCACGGTTCGGAATCGGTTTCGGCCAACCTGCGATCCAGTGCGAGACCCTCGAAACGCTCATAGCGAGGTTTCGACAAGCCAACGAAGGCATAGTTGCCGAAAAACGCGAGCCCGCGCACGAAGCCGGGACAGAATGCCAGAACGTGGAACGTCGCGCCGGCTGCTGAACGCTCGATCCATCCGATCTCCCCCGTGCCCGAGTTGAGCACCCACAATCTCCCGCGATAGAGCCGGGGGGAATGAGGCATCGAGAGACCATCGATCACTATCTCATTGGAGTGCACGTCGATGACGATGCCGCCATCGGAACGACGGTCGCGCCAGCCGTCGACGGTGTCCGATCTGCTGATCGCCGTAACGTAGCGCGGGGCGCCGTCTTCGATGGCAAGTCCGTTCAGATGACATCGGTCCTCCTTGACGATCTTCGAAATGAAGGAAGGCTTCCACAGCGGCGCGAAGCTGTGCCGTTCCGATGTAGAGGCAAGACAATTGTAAAGCGTGTTGACGAAGACGATGCGGCCGTCGCTCAGCATCCCCACGTCATGAACATCGAGCTCGCCAGTGGTGAAGATCTGGCGCGGGACATAACAGGCATCGTGCAGATCGTTGATCCGCTGCCCGGGCGCAAGTACGTTCCTGAATCTCAAGATCTGGAACATCGTGGCGAGCAGGATCGTATCGCTGTCCACGACGCAGATTCCCATGGCCTTGTGAAAGAGGCGCTCGTGGACCAAGAGCCCGCCGTCGGCATTCTGACCCAGGAAATAGAATTTGCCGGATTGATAGGACGAACCCGCGATGGCGATGCGCTGAGAACCAAGAAAGCCGGGCAGTCCGGGTGACATGGAATACCGAACCGCTTCACTGCCGGCCCGGCCAACCTGTTCCGCGGGAAGGCGTACGCAAGTTCGATCGGCTGGCAGAATCTCGTTTGATTCGAATGTCGGTACGTCGTCACGACGGCCCATGGATGCTTCTCCAAACGGCGGTGAACCCGACAAGAGGCAGGCCTCTTCAGCGCGGCCTAGGAGAGTGCCTCGAAAGACGGGAACGGCTTAAGACTTTTTGGTCGATGTGCCATCATCTTCTGGTTGTCCAGTAATTCTTGACATATAAAGGTTGAGTTTCCCAGCCCAAAGGAGGAGGGCGGCGCTTGTCCGACAGGTTTCCATGCCGGCAGTTGGTGCTGTCGTCTTCGATGCTGGTGGGCGCAGTTTTCGGCTATAGCCGCCGGGTCTACGCTGCTTGCGCCAATGTGGGCGGTTCCAATTGGGAATGCTCGGCGGCCAGCACCGCCCAGACGATTTCGGGCGCCAACGCTCACGTGACTGCGCTATCGGGATTCCGCATTACGACCGTCTCCTCGAATGCTCTGACGATCACCGGCGCCGGCAACCTTTCATACACCGATACGAACTTCTCTCCGTTTACCGCGACCGCCGGCAACGGACTCAATATGACGACGACAGCCGGCGTTCCGGGCAGCATCACAGTGAATACCAACGGTGATATCACCGCCCTCAACTACGGCATTCGGGGCCGCAACCAGGGCACCGGCGCGCTCAACATCACGACCAACGGCGATGTCGTAAGCACGGGCACAACCTCGGTATCGCGGGGAATCGTGGCGATCAATTTCGGCACTGATCTGACCGTGACAACCGGCGCAGGCTCCAACGTCCGCGGCGCGCGCTACGGAATTCTGAGCCGCAACTACGGCACTGGATCGACGACCGTGACGGTCAACGGTGACGTCACGGCCGCCGGCACGACCGGCAGCGATTTCGCTCTTCTCGCGAGAGGGAACGCAGATGTCACGGTGACCACAGCCGCCGGAACTACCGTGAGAGGCCAGGAGACCGGCATCTTCGCGCGGAGCGATGGCAACGGCGCGGTAAAGATCGCCGTCGCTGGCGACGTCACAGGAACCAATACGACGGGCATATATGCGAGAAGCGGAACGAGCGGATCAATTGCGATCACGATCGGCGCCGGAAGCCACGTGACCTCGAATGGTACGGGAGCGGATGGTTTCGCCATTGATACATCGAGCTTCGTCGTCAGCCCTACCACTCTCACTGTGGCCGGTACGCTAAATGGCGGTGCGGGCGGCGCCGTTCGGTTTCATGGTTCGGCGAACCGGCTTGAGCTTTATCCAACCGCTGCGATCAACGGCAACGTTTTCGGCGGCGGCAGCGACACCCTTGCACTGGGCGGCACTGGTACAGCGAGCTTCAACGTCGCAACGATCGGTGCCGGCCTGCAATACCAGGGCTTCGGGACGTTTCTCAAGGAGGGCAGCAGCCACTGGACGCTTACCGGCACCACTCCGCTCATCTCCAGCTTTACCGTGAATGGCGGCCTGCTCGAGGTCGACGGAAACATGCCAAACACCTCAGTCACAGTGAATAGCGGCGCACTGCAACTCGGGAATGGCGGCAGCGCCGGCTCGATCGGCGGCAACGTCACTGACAACGGCATCTTCGCGATCAATCGTTCCGACAGTTACACGTTCGGCGGCATCATTTCGGGCACCGGGACATTCCAACAGCTTGGCTCCGGCACCACCATCTTCTCCGGTGCGAACACTTATACCGGCGGCACCATCGTCAGCGCGGGCACACTGCAACTCGGCAATGGCGGTACCAGCGGCTCGATCGTCGGCGACGTGATCGACAACGGAATCTTGGCTTTCAATCATTCCGACGGTTACACCTTCGGTGGAACGATCTCAGGCTCTGGTGCCCTCGAGCAAAACGGCAGTGGCACGCTCGTCCTGAGCGGGCACAGTAGCTACACAGGCCCGACGTTCATCAACAGCGGGATACTAGACGTCACAGGGGAGCTCGCATCGACCGTGTTCGTCAACTCCGGGGCCCGGCTCATGGGCAATGGCACGATCGGCGGCCTCGCTGTCGCGAGCAGGGGAGTCGTTTCTCCAGGCAATGCGATCGGGACGCTTAATGTCTCTGGCGACGTATCCTTTGCCTCTGGCTCCACCTACGAAGTCGAGACCAACGCGTCCGGGGCGGCAGACCGGATCGTGGCGACCGGCACGGCAAGACTCAATGGCAATGTCGTCGTCCTGCCGCAGAACGGTGCCTATGCCTTCCGTACCACCTACAATATCCTCAATGCCGCCGATGGCATTAGTGGTGCCTTCTCTGGGGTGAGCAGCAACTCTGCGTTCCTGTTTCCCAGCCTGAGTTATGATGCCAACAACGTGTTCCTCTCGTTGACCCAGTCGACGTTCTTTCCGAGCGTCGCGCGGACGGCAAACCAGCTGGCCGTAGCCACCGCTCTCCAGGAAAGCTCGCCGGATAGCCGGCTCTTCGGCAGCGTGATCTTCCAGACAGCGCCCGGCGCGCAACAGGCGTTCGACGCGCTGTCGGGCGAACTTCATGCCAGCGCACGGACGTCCCTCGTCGAAGACGGTCATTTCGCCCGGGACGCCGTCCTCGGACGCTTGCGTCAAACTTCCTTTGAGGACCGTTTTGGGCCGTTTGCGAGTTTCGGCTCCGGTGGTCCAGCCGTGATCTACGGCGATGTCGATCTATCCTCGCCGAAGCATCTGGCCTACGCCGCCGATACGGACAGGCGCATTCTCCGCACCGGCAGCATTCCGTCGTCGGCCAACGCGTCCACATCGCGGGATATTGGCTGGTGGGCTCAGGGAGTGGGGGCTTGGGGCACGGCTCATGGTGACGGCAATGCTGCTGGTATGAGCCGACGCCTGAGCGGTTTCTTCAGCGGAGTAGATGGGCGGCTGGGCGACAACTGGCGGGCAGGCGTCGCGGTCGGCTACACCAATTCGAGGACGAGCATCGATGCCCGTGCGAGCTCGGCCGATATCGATAGCGCATATCTAGCCGTCTATACTGGCTTTGACGTGGGTGCCTGGAACGTCCGCTCGGGGGCACTTCTGAGCTTCAGCACCATTGGGAGCGCTCGCTCGATCAGCTATCCGGGTTTTCTCGAACGGGCGACCGGGCGTTATGGCGCGTTCGGCTCACAAATATTTGGTGAGATTGGGTATGATCTGAACCTCGCGGATGCTCTTGTGGAGCCATTTGCAGGTTGGTCCTGGATCCATCTCCATACCAATGGCTTCGATGAGGCCGGTGACGTCGCCGCACTTTCCGGCTCATCGCGCGAGGAGGACGTAGGTTATACGGCGATCGGGGCGCGCGCATCGGCGCTGATTGCACTATCGGACGGAATGGCGCTCAAGCCGTCAGCATCGCTCGCTTGGCAACACGGTTTCGGCCAGCTCAAGCCGGAAGACCACCTGCTTTTCAGAAGCACCGGCGCTGCATTTGACATTGCAGGGCTGCCGCTCGCTCGGGATGCCGCCCTGGTGCAGACCGCCCTGGATCTGCGCACAAGCGCCAATACTGTCATGGGAGTGTCCTATCGCGGCAATCTTTCGAGGAGCAGCCAGGATCACTCGATCGAGGGGCACATCAAAGTTCAATTCTAGCTCTATCTGGGGAAAGATATCCGGACAGCGGATGCGCGAGGCGATCAGCGTCTCATCGAGACCTGCCTATCATTTGGTTGCGAATGCGCAGCGCACATTTGAGTGCCGCCTGGCTTGTCCTTGCAGCAGATGAACAGCGTGCTTGGACGATCATCATTCGAGACTGAAACCTCACAGCAGTATTGGCCGCGTAGGTTGCCCTGAGGTTCGCGCGGCGTCATGATTGACGGATGGTGCGGCATTCGGATCGAGGGGAACATGACACGACCCGCCGGACATCCCGACGCTGATGGCCTGCACATCCGGCCGATGCGGCCGGACGAGATCGGGCTCGCGATCGACTGGGCGGCAGCCGAGGGGTGGAATCCCGGATTGTCCGATGTGACGTGCTTCGCAGAGGTCGACCCCGACGGCTTCCTCGTAGCCGAGCGCGACGGCGTGCCGGTCGCGACCGTGTCCTGCGTGAACTATGACGACCGGTTCGCCTTTCTCGGATTCTACATGGTGCGTCCCGAGCTGCGCGGGCGCGGCTACGGCTTGCGGCTCTGGCAGGCGGCGATGGCGCATGCGGGATCTCGTATTGTCGGACTCGATGGCGTGGTCGCGCAGCAGGACAACTATCGGAAATCCGGCTTCAGCTACGCGTATGCCAATATCCGCTACGGGGGACGATCCGCCGCCTTGCTGCAATCGGCGGATCGATCAGGTATCGTCGCTCTTGCCGATGTGCCGCTTTCCGACATCGAAGCGTCAGATGCGACCGTATTTCCCGCCCCGCGCCGGGCATTCCTGCGGGCCTGGATCGACACGCCCGGTCATGTCGGCCGGGCGCTGATCCGCGACGGTACGCTAGCCGCCTGGGGTGTGATCCGTCCGTGCCGTGCGGGCTACAAAATCGGTCCGCTGATTGCGGAAAAGCGTGCCGATGCCGAGGCCGTGGTGTCGGCGCTGCTGAGCGCAGCCGGCGACTCCGAGGTGTTCCTCGACGTGCCCGCGATCAATCCGGAGGCGGTGGCGCTCGCCGAGAGCCTCGGCCTGAAGCCGGTGTTCGAGACCGCGCGCATGTACACCGGGCCGATCCCGCCGCTCCGGATCGACCGGGTGTTCGGTGTCACCACCTTCGAACTCGGCTAACTCACCGTCCGAGCGGCCGCGCGAAGCTCAGTTCCGTCGGGATCGGTGAGGTGGAAATAGCGCTCGCCCCATTCGGCATTGCAGGGCGTGGTCGAGGGGGCAAAGCCAGCGGCCAGCGCCTTGGCGTAGACGGCGTCGACATCGGCGACGTGGAAGATGATGCGGCCCCACCAGCTCCACTGCTTCTCCCTGGACATGGCGATCAGGTTGAGGAAGCCGGAGCCCACACGGAAGCTCGTGAACGACGTGTGGGCGCCGCCATGGGCAATGTCGTCGAAGCCGAGCGCGCGATAGAACGCGACCGCGCGCGTCATGTCGTGGGTGGCAATCGTAATCGCGCTGATGCTCTCGATGGTCATGGAGGCGCTCCTCGCCGTGTGGAAGCCGCGCCATAGAGAAGCTCAGATCACAGTTGGCACGCAAGGGCGGCCGGGTCGTGACGAATTCAGCGCCAGCGCCGCCGGCTCATCACAGCGCCCAGCGCGAAGAACACCGCCGCGCCGAGCGCAATGGTCGCCGCGCGCGCGACATCCCCCGGCACGAGCATCGCCCGCTGCGCCGCGCCCTGGCTGAAGGAGCCGCGGGTGCGGTGTAGGCGCGTCACGGGACGGTCGAGATTGTCGGTGCGATCGGGCACCAGTGGTACGTCGGTCTGTTGCCCGGCGATCGCCTTGGCAGCGAGGTAGCGGTCGAGCAAAGCGGGCGCGACGGCGTTACCGAGGATCGTGAGCAGTGTCGGCCAGCCGATCCAATATTCGCGGAAGCCGCCGTCGGCGACGCGATAGACGGCGTCCGCGATCACCTCGGGCTCCACCGGCCGGCCCATTGGTCGTGGCGTATGCGCAAGGTGCGCGCGAGCCCAGTCGAATTGCGGTGTGTTCACCGCGGGCAGGTCGACGATGCTGAGCGTGATGCCTGAGCGCTCGTGCATCAGCTCGGCCCGCAGCGAGTCGGTGAAGCCCCGGATCGCATGTTTGGCGCCGCAATAGGCCGCCTGCAGCGGAATGCCACGATAGGCGAGCGCCGAGCCGATCTGAATGATGCGGCCTTCGCCGTGCCGGCGCATCGAGCGCAGCGCCGCCATCGTGCCGTGCACGAAGCCGAGATAGGTGACCTCGGTGACGCGGCGGAACTCCTCCGGCGTGATGTCGGCCACGGTCGAGAACACCGTCTCCATGGCGTCATTGATCCAGATGTCGACCGGACCCAGGCGCTGCTCGAGCCGTTCGGCGGCCTCGAACAGCGCCTGCGCGTCGGCGACATCGACCGCCTCGTATTCGGCATGGGCAAACCGCGCCTGCAGCTCGCGCTGGACGTCGCGCAGCGCATCCTCGTCACGCGCGATCAGGCCGACGCGGTCGCCGGCCTCGCCGAAGCGTTTTGCGATGGCGCGGCCGACGCCGGCGGAGGCGCCCGTGATGATGATGGTGCGAGCTGGTCTGCGAGGCATGTCCGGTTCTCCACGCGCCCCGTCGTACAAACGTGCTGCGGCCGGCAATGTTTCGGGCCGGTCAAGCCGGCCGAATGAATTCTCCGTCAGCCGTTATCGGAGCCGTGGACTTCGACGCGCGATCCATCAGGCTCCGAGAGGGCAGGCCAGCCCCCCCGGAGATTGTGGGACAGAAAAGCTCGCTGAGCCTTGCCGGTGCGACCGGAGCTCAGCCCGGATTGGCCTTGAGGCCGGCGGCTTCGATGCCGGCGACGGCGCAGATCTCGTCATTGTCCGAAGTGTCGCCGGAGACGCCGACGGCGCCGACGAGCGTCGTGCCGTCCATGATCAGCACGCCGCCGGGCACCGGGACCATGCGGCCCTGGGCCAGCGTGTTCACGGCGTCGATGAAATAGGCCTGCTCCTGGGCGCGCTGGAACAGGGCGCGGGAGCCGAGGCCGAGGGCGAGTGCGCCGTAGGCCTTGCCGTGCGCGACCTCGGCCCGCATCAGGCTGGTGCCGTCCTGCGCGGCGGCGGCCTTCAGGCAGCCGCGCGCGTCGAGCACCATCACAGCGAGCGGCTTGAACTTCTTCTCGATGCCCTTCGCGAGCGTGGCGACGAGGATCTTGCGGGCGGTGTCGAGCGAGAGATCGGCCATGTCGGTGTCCTTGTGCTTTGTGATGCCAAGTTGGCTAGGTCATCCGTCATTGCGAGCGAAGCGAAGCAATCCAGGGTGAAAGAAAAGGTCTGGATTGCTTCGTCGCTTCGCTCCTCGCAATGACGAACATTGAGATCATGCTCCGCGGCGTTCCGACCTCGTGAATCAAGAACGCATCTGCGTCCGCTCCAGGCTCATCGCCAGGAGCTGCGCAGCGTGCACGGCGCCGCGACCGGCGCCGTCTTGGATCTGGTGGCGGCAGGAGGTGCCGTTGGCGACGATGAAGGTCGAAGCTTCTGCCTTGCGTACCGCAGGCAGCAGCGACGCCTCCGCCATCTGCAGCGAGACCTCGTAGGTCTCCGCGCCATAGCCGAACGCGCCGGCCATACCGCAGCAGGAGGATTCGATGGTCTCGACCGTGAGCTCCGGAATGAGTCGCAGCACCTGCTCGACAGGCTTGAAGGCGGCGAAGGATTTCTGATGGCAATGGCCGTGCAGCAGCGCCTTGCCGGGCAGGGGGGCGAGCGGCAGCGCGAGCCGTCCGGCCTCTGCCTCGCGCGCCAGAAACTCTTCCAGCAGCAGCGCGTGCGCGCTGATCGTCTTCGCGGCGGTATCGTCGCGTAGCGACAGCAGCTCGTCGCGCAGCGTCAGCAGGCAGCTTGGCTCCAGGCCAATGATCGGCACGCCGCGCGCTGCGAACGGCGCGTAGGTCTCGACCAGGCGCTGCAGCTCGGACTTGGCTTCGTCGACCAGACCGGCGGACAGGAACGTCCGGCCGCAGCACAGCGCCCGGCCGCCATCGGCGGGCTTGGGAACGTAGACGCGGTAGCCGCCCGCGATCAGCACGCGCAGCGCGGCGTCGAGATTTTCGCGCTCATAGACGCGGTTGAAGGTGTCGCCGAACAGCACGACCTCACGGCCATCAGCCGGACCGAACGCGTCGGCCTCGACGCGGAAGGTGTCGGTGCGGAAGGCCGGCAGCTTGCGCTTGGCGCTGATGCCCGCAACGCGCTCCATCAGCACGCGCAGGGGCGCAACATGATTGCGCAGGTTCACGAGCGGCGCGACGCGGGCGACGAGATCGGCGTAGCGCGGCAGGTAGGCGACGAGCCGGTCACGCAGCGTAAGACCATGCGTCGTTGCCCGCGCTGCCAGCACCTCGATCTTCATCTTGGCCATGTCGACGCCGGTCGGACACTCGCGGCGACAGGCCTTGCAGGACACGCACAGCTTCAGCGTTTCCATCATCTCGTCAGACGACAGCGCGCCGGGACCGAGCTGGCCGGAGATCGCGAGCCGCAGCGTATTGGCGCGGCCGCGCGTGACATCCTTCTCGTCGCGGGTGGCGCGATAGGACGGGCACATCACGCCGCCGTCGAGCTTGCGGCAGGCGCCGTTGTTGTTGCACATCTCGACCGCGCCCTGGAAACCGCCGGCGGCGCCGGGATAGGCCGACCAGTCGAGCACGGTCTTGAGATCATCGATGCGATAGTCCGGCGGATAGCGGAACAGCGAGCGGTCGTCCATCTTGGGCGGATCGACGATGCGGCCGGGATTGAGCACATTGCCGGGGTCGAAGCGCTGCTTGACCTCCTTGAAGTCGGCGACGATGCGGCTGCCGAACATCTGTTCGTGGAATTCCGAGCGCACGATGCCGTCGCCGTGCTCGCCGGAATGCGAGCCCTTGTACTCGCGCACCATGGCGAAGGCTTCCTCGGCGATGGCCCGCATCGCCTCGACGTCCTTCTCCAGCTTCAGGTTCAGCACCGGGCGGACGTGCAGGCAGCCTTCGGAGGCGTGCGCATACATGGTGCCGCGCGTGCCGTGCTTCGCGAACACGTCGTTGAGACGTGCGGTGTAGTCGGCGAGATGCGGCAGCGGCACGGCGCAGTCCTCGACGAACGACACCGGCTTGCCGGCCTCCTTCATCGACATCATCACGTTGAGGCCGGCGGCGCGGAAGTCGGCGACCGCGGTCTGCAGGGCAGGGTCTGATATCTCGACCACGCCGCCCCATTTGCGCGGCTCGTTGCTCCAGGCGAAGCCGAGGTCGCCCATCAACTCGGAGAGCTGCTTCAGCTTGGCGAGGTTCTCGTCCGTTGTCTCCTCAGCGAACTCCACCACCAGGATGGCGTCGGGGTCGCCGCGCACGGCGGCGGCGATCACTGGCTGGAACATCGCGATGTCGCGTCCAAGCCCGATCATGGTGCGGTCCACCAGTTCGACCGCGATCGGCTTCAGCTTCACAAGGTGCTGAGCCGCGTCCATGGCCGCGTAGAAGCTGCCGAAATGGCAGATGCCGAGCACCTTGGTGCGGATCAGGGGCCACAGCTTGAGCTCGATGCGGGTGGAGAAGGCGAGGGTGCCTTCGGAGCCGACGAGCAGATGGGCCAGGTTGTTGGCGGCGTTGCGCGGCGTCAGCGCATCCAGATTGTAGCCGCCGACGCGGCGCTGCACCTTGGGAAACTTGTCGGCGATCTCCGCGGCCTCGCGCTCGCCCAGCGCAAGCATGTCGCGAAACAGCGCGTGAGCGCTGTCCGGCGCGCTGACGTCACGAAGGTCTCGCGGCACCTCGCCAAAATGCGCCAGCGTGCCGTCGGCGAGCGCCGCGTCGATCGCGATGGTGTTGTCGCGCATCGTGCCGTAGCGCAGCGAGCGGCCGCCGCAGGAATTGTTGCCGGCCATGCCGCCGATCGTGGCACGCGACGCCGTCGAGACGTCGACGGGAAACCACAGGCCGTGCTGCTTGAGCTGGCGATTGAGGTCGTCGAGCACGATGCCCGGCTCGACCACGCAGGTCCGAGCCTCGACGTCGAGAGAGACGATGCGGTTCAGGTGCTTGGAGAAGTCGACGACGATCCCCTCGTTGACGGTCTGGCCGCATTGCGAGGTGCCGCCGCCGCGCGGGGTGACGATGCGGCCGTCGTCGCGGGCGAGGGCGAGCGTACGCAGTGCCTCGTCCATCGTGCGCGGCACGACCACGCCGGCCGGGATGACCTGGTAGAACGAGGCGTCGGTGGCGTAGCGGCCACGGCTGAAGCGGTCGAAGAAGATGCCGCCTGCAATCTCGGCGCGGAGCTTCTGTTCGAGCCTGGACGGACCGGCTTTGGCGTTCGGCATGGTGATCCCTGGTCGGGCCCGGCTGTCGTCTGGCGGGCCCTCTTGAGCCCCGTGTCATTCATTTCTGCAAATGCGTCAATCTGATTGCATGCAAATTTGCGCAATCCTGGGCGTCATTCGACCTTGTCCGGCTTACTTCCCGCCGTTGGCGGTTGACTCTCGCCGAAGTAGGCGATCGCGGCCGCGCCCTTGTTGCGCAGATGTTGAAACAGAATGTCGGACAGCTCGCTTCCGGCGCGCCGGCGCAGGGCGTCGAGGATCATCTCATGCTCGCGCATGGCCTCGCTCCAGCGTTCGCGCTTGCGGGCGAAATTGGCCGAGAAGCGCACCCGCCGGATGCGGCCCGCCAGGCTCTCATAGGTCGCATGAAGGGTGGCGTTGGCGGCGGCATCCACGATCGCGCGGTGGATGAGCTGGTTCATGCGGAAATAGCCCTGCATGTCCTGCCGCATGTAAAACCCGTACATATCATGATGAAACTGCTCGATTTTTTCGATCGCTTCATCCGAAATCTTCTCGCAGGCGAGGCGGCCGGCGAGCCCTTCCAGGCCTCCCATCAGGTCGAATAATTCGTGGATGTCGGCGGCGCTGAGCGGGCGCACCCGAGCGCCGCGATTGGGCAGCAGCTCGACCAGGCCTTCGGCCGCGAGCACCTTGAGCGCTTCGCGCAAGGGAGTGCGGGACACCCCCAGCATTTCGCAAAGCTGGCGCTCGGACAGGCGGCCGCCGTCGGCGACGTGGCCCTCGACGATGTAGTCGCGCAGCCGTGCCAGGATCTCGTCATGCAGCGAGGTCTCGTCCCGCGCAGGCGCAGGTCGACCACTTGGATCTGCCAATGGTGGCGTCTCGATATCGGGAATCGTGGAATTCATTTCACCCCATTGTAGCGATAGTTACAGATGTGGTCGACCTTGTGTGTGAATACGTTTAATCTCTTGCATGCTGAATAATTGAATGCAATCATTGGTGCCAGAATGCCGTCGTCGCCCGGAGCTCTGTCGTGACCCGTCCCCAAGGCCGTCATTTCTTGCATATTCCGGGCCCAAGTCCGGTGCCCGAGCGGGTGCTGCGGGCGATGGACATGCCGGTGATCGATCACCGCAGCGCCGAGTTCGCCGAACTCGGCAAGGCCGTGCTCGGTGGCTCGCAGGCGATCTTCAAGGCCACGAGCCCGGTAGTCATCTATCCGTCCTCGGGCACCGGCGCCTGGGAGGCCGCCATCGTCAACACGCTGTCGCCGGGCGACAAGGTGCTGATGGTCGAGACCGGCCACTTCGCCACGCTGTGGCGGCAGATGGCGACGCGGTGGGGAATCGAGGTCGATTTCATTCCCGGCGACTGGCGCCGTGGCGTCGATCCTGCCGTCATCGAGGAGAAGCTGGTTGCCGACGCCGGTCATCGGCTCAAGGCGGTGATGGTCGTGCACAACGAAACCTCGACCGGCGCGACCAGCCGGATCGGCGAGGTGCGCGCCGCGATCGACCGCGCCAAGCATCCGGCGCTGCTGATGGTCGACACGATTTCTGGTCTCGCCTCGGCCGACTTCCGATTCGACGAGTGGAAGGTCGACGTCGCCGTGTCGTGCTCCCAGAAGGGCTTCATGCTGCCGCCGGGGCTCGGCTTCAACGCCATCTCGGACAAGGCGCGCCTTGTTGCCAAGGCCAACAAGATGCCGCGCTCGTTCTGGGACTGGGAAGACATGCTGAAGCTGAACGCGAACGGCTTCTTCCCCTACACGCCGGCGACGAACCTGCTCTACGGTCTGCGTGAAGCGATTGCGATGCTGCTCGAGGAGGGTCTCGATCAGGTGTTCGCGCGCCACCTCAGGCTTGCGGCCGCGACCCGCGCCGCCGTCGAGCATTGGGGCCTGGAGGTGCTGTGCCAGGAGCCGAAGGATTTCTCTCCGGTGCTGACCGCCGTGCTGATGCCGCCGGGCCATGACGCAGATCAGTTCCGTCAGGTCGTGCTCGACAACTACAACATGTCGCTCGGTTCGGGCCTGTCCAAGGTCGCGGGCAAGGTGTTCCGCATCGGCCATCTCGGCGAGTGCAACGCGCTGACCCTGATGGCTGCGCTGAGCGGTGTCGAGATGGGGCTGCGTGCGGCCGGCGTGCCGCATCGTGCCGGCGGCGTCGATGCCGCGATGGCGCTGCTTGAAGAGCCATTGGAGGGCAATGCGCCGCGCCATCTGGCTGCGGTGAAATGAGGCCAAATCGCGTGCAGCAAGCTGGGACGTCCCGCTATGCCGCACTGCACAGGAGAAGGGGATTCGTGTGCATCTGAGGGATGTCAGCCCGAAGCGATCGGTGCTTGCGTCTTCTTTGTTGACGCCAGCGGTCTGGCGGGAGAAAAGCGCGGCCAGCGCGTGGGATGCCACGCCCGCGCACCAACCAAATGACCGGGGACGGACGCCAATGACTGTGCACACAGGACGGCATTTTCTTCAGATTCCGGGGCCGACCAACGTGCCCGACCGCGTGCTGCGCGCGATGGATATGCCGACGCTGGACCATCGCGGTCCCGAGTTCGCCGAGCTCGGCTTCGCCGTGCTGACTGCATCGCAGCGAATCTTCCGCACCAAGCAGCCGGTGATCATCTATCCGTCGTCGGGCACCGGCGCGTGGGAAGCCGCGATCGTCAACACGCTCGCGCCTGGCGACAAGGTGCTGATGGCCGAGACCGGCCAGTTCGCGGTGCTGTGGCGTGGCATCGCCGACAAGTTCAAGCTCGACGTCGACTTCATCCCCGGCGACTGGCGCCATGGCGCCGACATTGCGGCGATCGAGCAGCGTCTGGTCGATGACAAGGCGCACAAGATCAAGGCCGTCTGCGTCGTGCACAACGAGACCTCGACCGGCTGCCTGACGCCGCCGCTCGAGGTGCGCAAGGCGCTCGACCGGGCCGGCCACCCGGCGCTCCTGATGGTCGACACCATCTCTGGCCTCGGCTCGATGGAGTATGAGCACGACGCGTGGGGCGTCGACGTCTCCGTCGCTGGCTCGCAGAAGGGCCTGATGCTGCCGCCGGGCCTCGGCTTCAACGCCGTCTCGGAGAAGGCGCTCGCCGCCGCCAAGGCCAATCCCGGCATGCGCTCCTATTGGGACTGGCAGGAGATCATCACCTTCAACAAGCTTGGTACCTTCCCCTATACGCCGGCGTGCAATCTGCTGATGGGCCTCAACGAGGCGCTGAAGATGCTGGAGGAGGAAGGCCACGACAACGTGTTTGCGCGTCATCGCCGCCACAGCCTTGCGACGCGGGCTGCCGTCAAGGCCTGGGGCCTGGATACGCAGTGTCAGGATCCGCAGGCGCATTCGCCGGCGCTGACCGGCGTGGTCATGCCCGAGGGCCATGACGCCGATCAGTTCCGCAAGACGGTGCTGGAAAACTTCGACATGTCGCTCGGCACCGGCCTCAACAAGATCAAGGGCAAGGTCTTCCGCATCGGTCATATCGGTCACTTCAACGACTTGATGCTGATGGGCACGCTTGCAGGCGTCGAGATGGGCCTTGCGCTCGCTGGCGTGCCGCATCGTGCAGGTGGCGTGCTCGCGGCGATGGATGTCCTGAAGGCGCGCGAGGCAGCGCCGATTCCGAAGGTGGCCTGATGAACGCACCTGTGACCGGCTCCGACGATCTGATCTATGCCGTCGACGACGGCATCGCCAAGATCACCTTCAACCGGCCGCAGGCGCGCAACGCGATGACGTTCGCGATGTACGACCGGATGGCCTCTATCTGCGAGGCCATCAACGCCGATCGGTCGATCAAGGCGCTGATTCTGACTGGCGCGGGCGACAAGGCCTTCGCCTCCGGCACCGACATCTCCCAGTTTCGTGCCTTCAAGACCGCGCAGGATGCGCTCGACTACGAGGCGCGGATCGACCGCGTGCTCGGCACGCTCGAACTGTGCCGTGTGCCGGTGATTGCGGCGATCGCGGGCGCCTGCACCGGCGGCGGTGCCGGCATTGCCGCCTGCTGCGACATTCGCATCGGCACCGAGACGACACGTATCGGTTTCCCGATCGCGCGCACGCTCGGCAACTGCCTGTCGATGTCGAACATCTCACGCGTGGTCTCCCTGATCGGACCGGCGCGCACCAAGGACCTGATCTTCAAGGCCCGGCTGGTCGAGGCGCCGGAGGCGCTCGCGCTCGGTCTGCTCAACGAGATCGTGCCTGACGTCGAGACGCTGCAGACACGCGCGCTGGAGACCGCGAGGCTCGTCGCCTCGCACGCGCCGATCACCCTCGAGGTCACCAAGGAGGCCGTGCGCCGCATCCGCCGGACCCTGTCGCGGGACGAGGGCGAGGATTTGATCCTACGCGCCTATATGAGCGAGGATTTCCGCGAAGGCATGGAGGCGTTCCTCAACAAGCGGACGCCGAACTGGAAAGGCAAGTAGTCCGATGCCGTGCTTGCGACCTTATGCCGAGGAACATGAGGGCGCATCATGCTTGTGTTCTTGAACTGACCACAATAAGCCAGCAGTATCCTGGTAGGATGCAAGCTGGGGCTTCGAACGGGGAAGAAAGCACGTGCGCAAACTCATCAAGATCGCGGCCGCGACGGCGGCCTTTTTCGCAACTGCGCCGGCCTTTGCCGGCTGGGAGCCGACCAAGCCGGTCGAGATTGTCGTCGCCGCGGGCGCCGGCGGTGCATCCGACCAGATGGCGCGGATGATGCAGGCTGCCATTCAGAAGAACAATCTGCTGAAGCAGCCGGTGGTCGTGTCGCTGAAGGGCGGCGCGTCCGGGGCCGAGGCGCTGATGTACATGAAGTCCAGCGACGGCGATCCGAATAAGGTCCTGATCGCCTATTCGCTGATCTACATGCTGCCGCTGTCGGCCAAGCTGCCGTTCGACTGGCGCGAACTGTCGCCGGTCGCGGTGATCGCACTCGATCAGTTCGTGCTGTGGGACAACGTCAACGGCCCGAAGACGGTGAAGGAGTTCATCGAAGCCGCCAAAGCGTCGAGTTCTCCGTTCAAGTTGGGCGGCACCGGTTCCAAGCGGGAGGATCACGTGCTCACGGTCTTCATGGAGAAGAAGACCGGCGCCAAGTTCTCCTATCTGCCCTACAAGTCGGGGGGCGAGGCCGCGACCCAACTGGTTGGCGGGCACACCGAAGCGAACGTCAACAATCCTTCCGAGAATCTCGAAGTCTGGCGCGCCGGCCAGGTGCGTCCGCTCTGCGTGTTCGACAAGGAGCGCATCTCCTACACGACCAAGGTCACGGAGACGCAGTCCTGGAACGACATTCCGACCTGCAAGGAGCAGGGGCTGGACGTGCAATACCTGATGCTGCGCGGCATGTTCCTGCCGGGTAAGGTGACCCAGGAGCAGCAGGAGTTCTACATCGACCTGTTCAGCAAGCTGGTGCAGACGCCGGAATACAAGGACTACATGGAGAAGCAGGCGCTGAAGCCGATCTTCCTCACCGGCAAGGACATGCTGCAGTTTCTCGAAGAGGATGGCTCGCTCAACAAGCAGCTGATGACGGAAGCCGGCTTCGTCGCCAAGTGAGGCTGGGGCGGGGCGAGGGGATGAGGAGGATCGATGTCCAACGCTGAGCTCGAGATCGCCGTCGACGATCCGACCGCGCCAGAGGAGGATTCTCCGGCCGTCACCTCCACCCGGACCGTCGACGTCGCGGTGTCGCTGCTGCTGCTCGCGCTCGCGGTCGTGCTCGCCTGGGACAATTGGCGGACCGGCGCGTCCTGGGACTCGACCGGTCCGGAGCCCGGCTACTTCCCGTTCTATCTGTCGGTGATCCTCGGCGGCGCCAGCCTTTACGGGATCGGCGCCGCTTTCGTGTCGAGAAAGGAAGCGGTCGAGACCTTCGTGACGCGCGCGCAACTGCGGCGCGTGATGGCGGTATTCGTGCCGACGCTGCTGTTCTGCATCGCGATGCAGTTTCTCGGCATCTACGTCGCGAGCTTCCTGCTGATCGCCGGGTTCATGCGCCTCGTCGGCAAGATCGCGATCTGGAAATCGCTGCTCACGGCGTTGCTGTTCAGCGCCGTGATGTTCGTGACTTTCGACGTCGTGTTCGACGTGATCATGCCGAAGGGCCCACTCGAAGCGGCGTTCGGGTACTGACACCGGTCTCTCCCCCGTCATTGCGAGGAGCAACGCGACGACGCAATCCAGGGCTGCGCACTCGACTCTGGATTGCTTTGCTGCGCTCGCAATGACGAGGAAACAGTTGGAATGAAATCATGGAAGCCTTGGGTCTGCTGCTGCACGGGTTCGCGGTCCTCCTGACCTGGAAGACGCTGCTGCTGATGATGGTTGGGCTCGTGCTCGGCGTCTTCGTCGGCGTGCTGCCCGGGCTGGGGGGGCCCAACGGCGTCGCCATCCTGCTGCCGCTGACCTTCTCAATGGACCCGACCTCGGCCATCGTGATGCTGTCCTGCATCTACTGGGGCGCGCTGTTCGGCGGCGCCATCACCTCGATCCTGTTCAACATTCCCGGCGAGGCGTGGTCGGTGGCGACCACTTTCGACGGCTATCCGATGGCGCAGCAGGGCAAGGCGGCGGAGGCGCTGACAGCCGCCTTCACCTCGTCGTTCATCGGCTCGCTGGTCGCGGTGATGCTGATCACCTTCCTGGCGCCCTGGATCTCGTCCTTCGCGCTGAGGTTCGGTCCGCCCGAGTTCTTCGCGGTCTATCTGCTGACCTTCTGCTCGTTCGTCGGGCTGGGGCGTGAGGACAAGCACAAGACTGTCATCGCGATGGCGCTCGGCCTGCTGCTCGCTGGCGTCGGCATGGACACCGTGTCCGGTCAGTTGCGGATGACCTTCGGCTCGACCGATCTGTTGCGCGGCATCAACTTTCTGGTCGCGGTCATCGGCCTGTTCGGCATCAGCGAGATCCTGCTGACGATGGAGGAGCGCCTGGCGCTGCGCGGCCACGCCGCCTCGATCTCGCTGCGCACCGTACTCGCGGTGTGGAAGGACCTGCCGAAGTATTGGATGACCCTGCTGCGCTCCTCGGTGATCGGCTGCTGGCTCGGCATCACGCCGGGCGGCGCGATTGCCGCCTCCTTCATGGGCTACAACCTCGCCAAGCGCTTCTCGAAGGATCCGGACAGTTTTGGCAAGGGCCGCATCGAGGGCGTGTTCGCGCCTGAGACGGCGGCGCATGCCTCGGGCACCGCGGCGCTGCTGCCGATGCTGGCGCTCGGCATCCCCGGCTCCGGCACCGCGGCGATCCTGCTCGGCGGCCTGATGGTGTGGGGCCTCAATCCCGGCCCGCTGCTGTTCGTGGAGCACAAGGATTTCGTCTGGGGCCTGATCGCCTCGATGTATCTCGGCAATGTCGTCGGCCTCGTGCTCGTGCTTTCCACCGTGCCGATCTTCGCCTCGATCCTGCGCGTGCCGTTCGCGGCCGTGGCGCCGATGATCGTGGTGTCCTGCGCGATCGGCGCCTACGCGATCCAGAATGCGATGTTCGACGTCTGGCTGATGCTCGGCTTCGGTGTCGTCGGCTATGTCTTCAAGAAGATCAAGATCCCGCTGGCGCCGTTCACCTTGGCGCTGGTGCTCGGCAGCCGTGCCGAGGACGCGTTCCGGCAGTCGATGATCATCTCCGGCGGCAACATGAAGGTGTTCTGGGCGAACGGGCTGGTGGGCACCATAACGACGCTGGCGATCGTGCTGCTGTTCTGGCCGCTGATCGATCGTGTGATCGCGAGCTTCAGCAAGTCGGGAGCGCCGGCCGCGAAGGCCGAGGCTTAGTACGGTTTGTCGCTGATCACCCGTGCCCTGCCAGCTGGACGCCTGCGCTCGATCGGCTACGCCGCTCCTACCACGTGTAGCGCACGCTGCCCTTGCCGGCATAGGAACGGGTGACGCTCGAGAACTCGCCTTCGAACGTCGCCAAGGCGCTCCAGCCGTTCTGCCAGCTCATCTCGACCGAGGTCGTCGTCAGCGCGGAGTCGCGCGCCTGCGCGGCGCCGTTGACGACGAAGCTTGCGCCCGGCAGCGTCTGGAACGTGGCGGTCACGGAACGATCCGGATCGAAGTCGTGCGCCCGGGCGAGGCGGCCGCGCAGGGTGAGGGCGCCGTCAGGCAGCGCATAGGATCTGTCGGTGCACTGGCCAGCTCGGCGCGCGTGTTGGTGACCGTTTTTCCCGCGTAGCTCAAGGCTGAGCGTCATCCGGCCGCTGCCGGTCTTGGTGAAGCCGCCAACGCCGTAACTCGACGCCATTGTCGCTGGGAATGTCCCGGCTCTCCGGCGCCGACGCCGCCTCGGCCGCCCAGGGCATGACCGCCGTTGTCCTTTCCACCATCGCCGCCGTTGACACCTGCACCGTCACCGCCGCCCTCGATGACAGGGACCCCAGCCCCCGATGCCGCCATCGGTCGTCGCGGAGCTGATGCCGCCATTGCTGTTCGTGCCGTCGTTGCGCCGGTCGAGGGCCAGGCCAGCAACGAGAGCATGCAGAACTGCGGGATAGGGGAATTGTGACTCTTTGGGTGCACTGGGCGTTGGCGCTGTTCGCAATCGGACTGTGGCACCGCAGCCACGTCCTCAGCGCTTCGATTGCATCGACGGACCGTTGTTCGAATCGTTTCCGCGCTTCTCCAGAGGTTGTGTCTTTGCGATGACAGCATTTTAGGCAGAGCGGTGATAGGCTTCATTCATGGGCAGTTCTGAACTGCTCACGCGCGGTGCCTGATCTCTGGTCATCGCGCCCTGATGTTTCCTCCCGAGACGATCCCTTGCCCGGCGCTTGCGTCGGGCTTTTTTTTGCGTTCGGTGGATCAGAGTTCGCAGCTCATCCCGGTTGCGCCCCGAAATGAAAAAGCCTCCGTCCGGCTTCTCGGAAGGAGGCTTTGGGCAAAGGCGATGTAGGAAAGAGAGCGTGTGAACCGGAGGAAGGTCAATTGGCCTTCTCGGCCACCGGCATGTGGTACCAGTCGGACTCGTTGTCGAGCATCGTCTCGTCGAACGGCAGAGCGCCGGGGTGATTCAGAGCGGCTCCGTTGACGTCGCGCACGATGTTCATCGCCGTCAGAAACTCGTTCAACTCGGATGCGCTCATGACCCGCTACTCCTCACACGCACGGGCCCCGAGGGGGTCCGCGATCAACTGATGCGAAGAGATTAACGCGATCTTGCCTTGGCCTCAATCCGGCCAAGTCTGAAGTTCCAACGTGGTGACATCTGGGCCACAGCGGCGGGGTGCCGCAGCTTGGACATATTGCACCTGCTCACACGACGCGATGCAGTCGGAGATCGGCGATCTCGCCGTCGGTGAAGCCGAACTCGGACAGGATCTCCTCGGTCTGCTCGCCGAATTCCGGCGGCCGCGCCGCCATCCGGCTGGGCGTGCGCGACAAGGTGAAGGGCTGCGCCACCAGCGTGATGTCGCGGCCGTCGTCGTTCGGCACCGGCTGCGCCATGCCGAGATGCTTGACCTGCGGGTCCTCGAACATCTGATCGATCGCGTAGATCGGCCCGCACGGCACGCCCGCGGCATTCAGCTCGGCGACCCATTGCTCGCTCGTCTTGGCGAGCGTGCGTGCGTTGATCTCGGCGTTGAGCGCGTCGCGGTTCTTCGAACGCGCCGGTGCCGTCGCGTAGTCCGGATTGTCGATCCATTGGGAGGCACCGAGCGTCTGGCACAGCCGCTCCCAGATTCGGCCGCCGGTCGCGGCGATATTGATGTAGCCGTCGGAGGTCTTGAACACGCCGGTCGGGATGCTGGTCGGATGATTGTTGCCGGCCTGCGGCGCGACCTCCTTCTCCATCAGCCAGCGGGCGGCCTGGAAGTCGAGCATGAAGATCTGCGCCTGCAGCAGCGAGGTCTGGACCCACTGGCCCTCGCCGGAGACCTCGCGCTCGAGCAGCGCCGTGAGGATACCCATCGCGCAAGAGAGCCCTGCCGAGAGATCTGCGATCGGGATGCCCGCGCGCATCGGACCCTCGCCAGGTGCCCCGGTGATCGACATCAGCCCGCCCATGCCCTGCGCGATCTGGTCGAAACCGGGCCGCTTGGCATAGGGACCATCCTGGCCGAAGCCGGAGATGCTGCCATAGACGATGCGCGGATTGACCTTGCGCACCGCCTCATAGTCGATGCCGAGCTTGGTCTTGACGTCGGGCCGGTAGTTCTCGATCACGACGTCGGCTTTTTCGGCGAGCCGCATGAACACGTCGACGCCCTTCGGATCCTTCAGATTGAGCGTCATCGCGCGCTTGTTGCGATGCAGGTTCTGGAAGTCGGCGCCGCGGCGCGGGCCGCCAAGCGCTTCGCCGCCATCCTCCATCATGGCGTCGATCTTGATGACGTTGGCGCCCCAATCGGCGAACTGCCGCGCGCAGGTCGGGCCGGCGCGCACCCGCGTCAAATCGAGGACAGTGAAGCGGGACAGGGCTTTGGATGCGCGCGGGAAGGCCATGCGGACGAACTCCGAGAGAGGCGACATGGCTGTATAGGAGAGCGCGCGCAGCGCGACAATTGCGCGGACAGCGGTGCGTGCCGCGCTGCTCATGCCGCTGGTGCAGGGCTTCTACTTGAGCGGAACTTGCGCGCGCTCACCGCTCGTCGGCGATCACTTTGCCATCGTTGGGCAGCGTGCCTGGCGCGACCAGCTCGACTTGGCCGCTGAGCTTGGTGACGCTGCGCAGGCTGGCGGCCAGCGCCTCTTGCAGGTCGGCTGCGGGCGCCGCGCACTCGGCCTTCAGCGTCATCGCATCGGTCTCGCCGGCGCGGCTGACGACCAGCCGGAGGCGGCCGAACTCCGGATGGCGCTTGCCGATCTCGGCCACCTGCTCGGGGCGCACGAACATGCCCTTGATCTTCGTGGTCTGGTCGGCGCGCCCCATCCAGCCCTTGATCCGCATGTTGGTGCGGCCACACGGACTGAGACCCGGGAGGCCGGCGGTGAGATCGCCGAGTGCCAGGCGAATCCAAGGATGGTGGGGATCGAGCGAGGTGACGACGATCTCGCCGACATCGCCCTCCTGGACCGGATCGCCGGTGCCGGGCCGGACGATCTCGAGGATCAGGTCCTCGTTGACCACCATGCCCTCGCGTGCGGCGGTCTCGTAGGCGATGATGCCGAGATCGGCGGTGCCGAACGCCTGATAGGCGTCGATGCCGCGGGCCTTGATCTCGGCCTGCAGTGATGGCGGGAACGCCGCGCCCGACACCAGCGCGCGCTTGAGCGAGGAGACGTCGCGACCGGCGCTGGCGGCAGCATCGAGCAGGATCTTCAGGAAGTCCGGCGTGCCGCTGTAGCCGATCGGCCGGTAGGCCTCGATCAGCTCGAACTGCGCCTCGGTGTTCCCTGGCCCCGCCGGGATCACGGCGCAGCCGAGCGCGCGCGCCGAGGCATCGAAGATGAAGCCGCCCGGCGTCAGATGATAGCTGAAGGTGTTGAGCACGACATCGCCACTGCGGAAGCCCGAGGCGAACAGCGCGCGGGCGCCGCGCCAGGGATCGTTGTGCGCGGCCTCCGGCTCGAAGATCGGGCCGGGTGAGGTGAACAGGCGCGAGAACGCACCGGGCGTCTGCGCGACGAAGCCGCCGAATGGCGGCGCCGCCTTGTGCAGCGCCGGCAGCTCGGACTTGCGCAGCACCGGCAACTGCGCCAGCGCGGCGCGCGTCGTGATGTCCTGGGGATCGATGCCCTGCAGCAGCGCGGCATAGGCCGGCGCCTTCATCGCCGCGTGCAGCACGTCGGGCAGGCGGCCGAACAGATCCTGCTCGCGGGCTGCGGGATCACGGGTTTCGAGGGCGTCGTAGTGGGTCATCGTACCCAGTCCTTGAATCTTGCGGTCGTCATGCCCGGGCTTGTCCCGCGCATCCACGTCGTTCGTCGTTGCGGCTCGCGCGTGGATGGCCGGGTCAAGCCCGGCCATGACGAGGAGAGAGTTCGGCTACAGCCACCGCTTCCGCCGCTTGAAGCTCTTCAGGTTCTTGAAGCTCTTGCGCTGGTCGCCGGCGCCGCCGAGGTAGAACTCCTTGACGTCCTCATTGTCGCGCAAGCTGTCGGCGGTGCCGTCGAGCACCACCTTGCCCTGTTCCATGATGTAGCCGTGGCTGGCGACCGACAGCGCCGCGCGCGCGTTCTGTTCGACCAGCAGGATGGTGACGCCGAGATCGCGGTTGATCTCCTTGATGATCGCGAACACCTCCTTGACCAGCAGCGGCGACAGGCCCATCGACGGTTCGTCCATCAGGATCATCTTCGGCCGTGCCATCAGCGCCCGTCCGATCGCCAGCATCTGCTGCTCGCCGCCGGAGAGATAGCCCGCGAGGCCGGTGCGCTCCTTCAGCCGCGGGAAATAGTTGAACACCATCTCGATGTCGCTGTTGACCTCGCGATCGCTGCGCGTGAAGGCGCCGAGCTTGAGGTTCTCCAGCGAGGTCATGTCGGAGACGATGCGGCGTCCTTCCATCACCTGGAAGATGCCGCGACGGACGATCTTCTCCGGATCGATGCCGTCGATGCGCGCGCCGTCGAACATGATCTCGCCGCGCGTGACCTCGCCGTCCTCGGTCTTCAGCAGGCCAGAGATCGCCTTCAAGGTCGTCGACTTGCCCGCGCCGTTGGCGCCGAGCAGCGCGACGATCGCCCCCTTGGGCACGTCGAGGCTGAGGCCGCGCAGCACCAGGATGACGTCGTCATAGACGACCTCGATGTTGCGGACGGAGAGCAGGGGGGCGGGTGCCCCAGCAGTTGCGGCCGTCCGCAGATTTTCCAGTGTATCGGTCATGGCGACACTCTATCCGTCGTCATGCCCGGGCTTGACCCGGGCATCCACGCCTATCAGCGTGTGAAGCAAGACGTGGATGGCCGGGAGATTGTGCAAAGACGCGCTTCGCGCTTCTGCCCGGCCATGGCGCTGGTGTAAGGAACTACCACCCAGCCCATTCGGCTTTGCGCGGCAGCTCGATGGTCTTCACCTTCTCGAGCTTGATCACGCCCTTGGCCATGAGCTCGTTGAGGTCGCCATCCGTCGGACCCGTCACGCGCACGCGATAGAGGTCGACTTTCATGGTGCCGCGGTGGTCCTTCTCGGTCCAGGTCGAGGGGCTGCAGACGCCTTCCATCCCTGCGGGCACCCAGTCCTTCTTCTGGTAGAAGCCCTTGGCGACGTTCTCGCCGGTGGCGCCGCCGTTCTTCGCAGCCCACTCGATCGCCTCCTTCATGTAGAGCGACGAGCAGACTGCGGCGACGTAGTGCACCGGGCGGTAGACCTTGCCGGTCGGGTCGGACATCTTCGAGATTTCCTGCACCGTCTTCATGCCCGGCGCATCGCCGCCCCAGGCCACCGAGGTGCGCAGCGGAAAGACGACGCCGTTGGCGGCATCGCCCGCGGTCTTGGCGGCGTTCTCGTCCATGCCCCAGACGTTGGACAGGAACTGCACCTCGACGCCGGCATTCTTGCAGGCCTTCATCACCGAGATGTCGGAGGCCGCGGTGTTGCCCAGATAGGCGTAGTTGGCGCCGGAGCTCTTCAGGCTCAGGCACTGCGCGCTGTAGTCGCCGGGCGCCAGCGCGAACACCAGCGGCGGCAGCACCTCGAAGCCGAGCTCGGTGGCGAGCGCTTCGCCCGCGGCCTTCGGCGCGTTGGGATAGGGGTGGTTGGCGCCCATGTGGACGAATTTCGGCTTGCCCGGCTTGCCCTTGGCCTTCCAGTCCTCGGCCGCCCAGGTCAGCTCGGCGCGCAGCGCGTCCGAGTAGCTCGGGCCGTAGAAAAAGTTATACGGGGCGGGCTTGGCCTTGCCGCTGGTGCCTTCGGGGTCGGTCAGCGCGGCGGCGTAGGAGCCCGACATGTCAGGGATCTTGTCGTTGGCGAGGAAGCCGGTCAGCGCCTCGGTGTCCGCGGTGCCCCAGCCCATGATCGCCGCGACCTTGTTGTCCGGCGCCGACCACTTCTTGTACAGCGCGATCGCGCGCGGCACCTGGTAGCCATAGTCGTTGCTATCGACCGCGAGCTGCTTGCCGCCGATGCCGCCGTTCTTGTTGACCCAGGCGAAGCTGTCGACGACGGCCTGGCCATAGGGTGTACCGACGTCGGACGTGCCGCCCGACAGATCCTGCAGATGGCCGATCGCGATCTGCTGCGCCTGCGCCGTTGAAGCGAAGGCGCCTGCGAGCAGCGCGAGAGCCGCCGAGCCCAGCAATGATTTCATCGTCATAGTGCTTCCTCCTGTGGTGCGTTCGGGCCGGATTGTCGCCGGTCCCTGTTGGTTGAGTTCAATGTGAGAACGGATAGAGCTTCCAGTATGTCTTGATCTGTCGCCAGCGATGCGCCAACCCGTCCGGCTCGAACATCAGGAAGGCGATGATGATCAGGCCGATTGCGATCTCGCGCAAAAAAGTGATGTTGTTGTTGAGCGCGAGCGCCTTGTCGATGGCACTGCCCTTCAGATTGTGGCTGAGCCACTCCATCGATTCCGGCAGCAGCACGACGAACGCGGTCCCCATCAATGTGCCCATGACCGATCCGGTGCCGCCGATGATGATCATGGCCAGGAAGAGGATCGAGCGCTCGATGCCGAAACCCTCCTGCGAGATCACGAGCTGGTAATGCGCATAGAGCGCGCCGGCAATGCCGGCGAAGAAGGCGGCGAGGCCGAACGAGAGCGTGCGATATTTGGTCAGGTTGATGCCCATGATCTCGGCGGAGAGATAATGGTCGCGGATCGCGATCAGTGCGCGGCCGTCGCGGGTGCGCATCAGGTTGGTGACCAGGAGGTAGCAGGCCACGACATAGGCCAGCACGACATAGAAATATTGCCGGTCGCCGCGCAGCGTGTAGCCTAGAATCGAGAACGGATTGGCCGAGGCCGGCACCGATCCGCCGGAGAACCATTCGGCGCGGGAGAAGAAGTCGAGCAGGATATATTGCGCAGCGAGGGTGGCGATGACGAGATAGAGCCCCTTCAGCCGCGCTGCCGGAAGGCCGAAGATCAGACCAACGAGGGCCGTGATCACGCCCGCGAGCGGGATCGCGAAGAACACCGGGATGGCATAGGTGTTGTTGATGTAGGCCGAGGTGAAGGCACCGAGCAGGAAGAAGCCGGCCTGGCCGATCGAGATCTGGCCGGTGAAGCCGACCAGGATGTTGAGGCCAAGCGCCGCGATCGCAAAGATGCCGATCTGGATCGAGACCGACAGCCAGTATTCGGAGAACACCTGCGGCGCGAAGCACAACAGGATCACGCCCGCAATCGCGAAATTGCGGCTGGTTCTGGTCGGGAAGATCGTGGTGTCGGCCGTGTAGGAGGTGCGGAAGTCACCGGCGGGGATGGTGGAACGTGCGACCATGGCGGGCTCTATCTCGCCTGAGGCTTGAATTGCGTCATGGGCTCGCCCTTCTTTTTTGTTTGAGCACGATCGTTACCGAAAACCGGCCTCCACTTTTCGGCGATCATGCTCATATCCGTTCGATGTCTTTGGTGCCGAACAGGCCGTAGGGCTTGATCATCAGGATGATGATCAGGACGTAGAACGGCGCGATCTCGTAGAGATTGCCCCAGTGCAGATACTGGCTGTCGACATATTGCGCGATGTTCTCCAAGAGGCCGATGATGATGCCGCCGAGCACGGCGCCGCCGACGGAGTCGAGGCCGCCAAGGATCGCCGCCGGAAACACCTTGATGCCGTAGGCCGACAGGCCGGAGGAGACGCCGTTGACCACGGCGACGACGACGCCGGCCACGGCGGAGACAGTCGCCGAGATCGCCCAGGCCATCGCGAACACGTTCTTCACGGAGATGCCGAGCGACTGCGCGACCTGCTGGTTGAAGGCGGTGGCCCGCATCGCCAAGCCATATTTGGACGCTTTGAAGAACCACGCCATGCCAAGCATCATCAGGACCGACACCACGAGGCTCATGACATAGACCGTTTGGATTTGCAGTCCGAACAGGTCGACGGACGTGCTGGCGAACACCGGCGGGAACGGCTGCGGGTTGACGCCGAACATCCATTTCAGCGCCGCCTGGAACACGGTCGACAGACCGATCGTGACCATGATGACGGAGATGATGGGCTCGCCGATCATCGGCCGGAGGATCACGACCTGGATCACGATGCCGAACGCGAACATGAAGACCAGCGTGAGCGGCATGCCCACCCAGAACGGCACTTGATATTTCGTCAGCAATGCCCAGCACACCCAGGCGCCGATCAGGAGCAGCTCGCCTTGCGCGAAATTGACGACCTGCGTCGCCTTGTAGATCAGCACGAACGACATCGCGACCACGCCGTAGAGCGTGCCGACCACGAGGCCGTTGACGAGGAGTTGGAGGAGGAAGGCGGTGTTCATGATCGGTCTCACTCGTCATCGCCGGGCTTGACCCGGCGATCCATCGCATCAGAGATTTTCGCAATAGGATGGATGCGCGGGTCGAGCCCGCGCATGACGATCTCATGTGACGGAAGACTCATCACTCCGCGGCCTCCGCCATGGGTCCATGGCCGCCGAGGTCGACGACCTTCAGCGTGGTGCGGATGCGCTGGGTGGTGCCGTCCTGGAAGCGGATGACGGTGTCCACCGGGATGTCCGGCTTGCCGCCATAGATCCCGTCGATGATGCCGGCGTATTTCTCGTTGATGACGCTGCGGCGGACTTTGCGGGTGCGGGTCAGCTCGCCGTCGTCGGCGTCGAGCTCCTTGTAGAGCAGGAGGAAGCGGGCGATGCGCTGCGCCGGGGGCAAGGTCGCGTTGACCGTTTCCACTTCCCGCTGCAGCAGCGCATAGACCTCGTTGCGCGAGGCGAGATCGGAGTAGGTGGTGAACGCGATGCGGTTCTTCTCCGCCCATTTCGAGATGATCGAGTAGCGGATGCAGATCATCGCCGCCAGATGCTCGCGGCCGGCGCCGAGCACGACGGCTTCCGCAATGTAGGGCGAAAATTTCAGCTTGTTCTCGATATATTGCGGCGAGAAGCGCTCGCCGCGTGCGGTCTCGGCGAGATCCTTGATGCGGTCGATGACGACGAGCTGCTTCTCTCGGTTGAAATAGCCGGCATCGCCCGAGTGCATCCAACCGTCCTTGACGTCGGCGGTCGAGGCCTCCGGGTTCTTGTAGTAGCCCAAGAACATGTTCGGGTGGCGCACCAGGATCTCGCCGATGCCCTGGCTGTCGGGCTGGTCGATCTTGATCTCGATGTCCTGGGACATCGGCACGCCGGTCGTGTCGGGATCGACCTTGTCGTCGGGGTGCAGCGTGTAGGCCCCCAGCAGCTCGGTCTGGCCGTAGAGCGTGCGCAGGGGCACGCCCATGGCGCGGAAGAACTTGAACGTGTCGGGCCCGAGCGCGGCGCCGCCGGTGGCGGCCGAGCGCAGCCGGGTGAAGCCGAGCCGGTCGCGCAGCGCACGGAACAGCAGCAGATCGGCAAAGCTCGAATGCTGACCCTTCCCCAGCGCGGCGAGGCCGGTCGACATGCCCAGATGATAGAGCCGCTGCTTCAGCGGCGAGGCGTCCATGACGGCGGCACGAACGTCGGCCGCGATCTGCTCCCACACCCTTGGTGCGAACAGCACGAAGGTCGGCGCGATCTCGCGGAAGTCGTTCATCATCGTATCGGGCTCTTCGACGAAGTTGACCTTCATCCGGCAGAGCAGACCTTTGCCGAGCACATAGACCTGTTCCATGATCCAGGGCAGCGGCAGCACCGAGACGTATTCATCGTTGGGGCCCTTGGGATCGAAGCTGAGATAGGTGGCGCAGTGTTTCAGCACGCGCGCCGCTGAGAGCATCGCGAGCTTGGGATGCGATGTCGTGCCCGAGGTGGTGCAGAGGATCGCGACGTCATCGCCATTTGTCGCATCGACCATGTGGTCGTAGAGGCCGGGCTCGCGCGCCGCTCTGTTGCGGCCGAGCTCGGCGAGCTTGTCGGCCGGCAGCAGCCGGGGATCGTCATATTTGCGCATGCCGCGCGGATCGGAATAGACGATGTGCTTGAGCACCGGCACGCGGTCGGCGAGGTTCAAGAGCTTGTCGACCTGCTCCTCGTCCTCGGCGAAGACCAGCCGCGCCTCGCCATAGTTCAAGAGATAGGCCGCCTCGTCATCGAGCACATCGCGATAGAGGCCCAGGCTCAAGGCCCGGATCGCGTGGGTCGCGATTTCGGCCGCGACCCAGTCCGGCCGGTTGTCGCCGATGATTCCGACCACATCGTCCTTGCCGAGCCCGAGCTCGACCATGCCGAGCGCGAAATCGCGCACGCGCGCCTGGTAGTCGGCCCAGGTGAAGGTGCGCCACAGCCCGAGATTCTTCTCGCGCAGCGCAATCTCCTTGCCGTGCTCGCTTGCATTGAGGCGCAGCAGCTTCGGATAGGTGTCGGCCTGCCGGACGCGCCCTGCATAGTCCATCATGCCGCGTCCTCCGCGATGGACGGCGCCTCGTCGGGATCGACCAGCAGCTCGTCCTCCTCGCCGAGATAGGCGCGCTTGACGTGGGGATCGGCGAGCACGGCGGCCGGGTCGCCTTCGGCGATCTTGCGGCCGAAATCGAGCACCATGACGCGATGGGAGATGTCCATGACCACGCCCATGTCGTGCTCGATCATCACGACCGTCATGCCGAATTCCTCGTTGAGGTCGACGATGTAGCGCGCCATGTCCTCCTTCTCCTCGAAGTTCATGCCGGCCATCGGCTCGTCGAGAAGGATGAGATGCGGCTCGAGCGCCATCGCGCGCGCCAGCTCGACGCGCTTGCGCAAACCGTAGGAGAGGGTGCCGGCCGGCGCCTTGCGCACCGACTGCAGGTCGAGGAAGTCGATGATCTGCTCGACCTTCTCCCGATGCTTCAGCTCCTCCCGCCGTGCGCCGGTGAGCCAATAGAGCGAGCCGGTGAGGAAGTTGTTCTTCAAAAGGTGATGCCGCCCGACCATGATGTTGTCGAGCACGCTCATGTGGTGGAACAGCGCGAGGTTCTGGAAGGTGCGGCCGATGCCGATGTTGGCGCGCGCGCTCGGCGGCAGGCCGGTGATGTCGCGGCCGCGATGGAACAGGCGGCCCTCGGTCGGCTTGTAGCGGCCGGAGATGCAGTTGACGATCGAGGTCTTGCCGGCGCCGTTGGGGCCGATGATCGAGAACAGCTCGCCTTCGCGCACGCCGAAGCTGACGTCGGTCAGGGCTCTCACCCCACCGAAACGCAGCGAGACTCCGCGCGCTTCCAACGTATAGTCCAAGTCGTCCTCCCGAACTGTCTTCGGCGCTTGGCGCGCTCTTTAGGCATTGTGTCGTGCGACGTTGAGTTCGTCGCATCGGTTGCAATCCTATCCCGGGCATCGGTTCCGCGCCATCCGACGAATGACGGGCCACCCGAGCGGGTGCATTTTGCCGCATCTCAGGCGCGCGTCATCCCGTCCCAGGATGCGCGAGTCGAAGGCGGTGGTCCTCGATAGGGGAAAGCGCTATCAGGAACTGTCTTGCGCCTGACATTTCCCAGGCAAATTTCACCGCAGGATTGTTGCGATGCAATATGATCGCCGCGAGCTTCGACGAGACGAGATGACGGCTTGATCTCTTCCGATACCCTTCTGCGCATCGCGCCATGGTCCTGCCATTTGAAGCCCGAGGAAATCGACACCGCCTCGTCCGGCATCGTCGAGCGTTCCTATGCGGCCAACGAGCACATCTTCGTTCGCGGCGACCCGTTCGAATACTGGACCGGCATCGTCACCGGCCTGGCCCGCATGAGCACGGTGTCACGCGGCGGCAAAGCCACCACCTTCGCCGGCATGTCGGCGGGCGCCTGGTTCGGCGAGGGCAGCGTGCTGAAGAACGAGCCGCGCCGCTATGATGTCGTGGCACTGCGCGATACGCGCGTCGCGCTGATGGAGCGGCCGACCTTCATGTGGCTGTTCGAGAACAGCGTCGGCTTCAACCGCTTCCTCGTCACCCAGCTCAACGAGCGGCTCGGCCAGTTCATCGGCCTGGTCGAAGTCGGCCGCACCTTGGATGCGACGGCGCGGCTCGCCCGCAGCATCGCTTCGCTGTTCAACCCGATCCTCTACCCGAATACGACCCGTCACCTGGAGATCACCCAGGAGGAGATTGGCGCGCTCTCGGGCCTGTCGCGGCAGAATGCCAATCAATGCCTGAAGACGCTGGAGCGCGAAGGCCTGCTGCGCGTGGAATATGGCGGAGTGACGGTCATCGATCTCGACAGCCTGCGCTGTTACGGGGATTAGATTCCGCTTTTCGCAGGCCCCTTCAGGGTCTATCCGGCGCTGGTTCGTCGTTGAGCTTGACCCGCGGCCTCGGCTGTGGACTGCTCACCGGGAACTCCGGCCTTGAAGGGCCGAGACGGTGTTGGAGTGAGTATGGCGGGGCAGGATTGCAGCGGTCGCGTGGCGCTGATTACGGGCGTCACCGGCCAGGATGGCGCTTATTTGGCCGAATATCTGCTCGGCCTCGGCTACACCGTGCACGGCATCAAGCGGCGGTCGTCATCCTTCAATACCGCGCGGGTCGATCATCTTTACCAGGATCCGCACGAAGGCAACGTGCCGTTCCTGCTGCATTACGGCGACATGACCGATTCCACCAACCTGATCCGGCTGGTGCAGCAGATCCGCCCCGACGAGATCTACAATCTCGCCGCCCAGAGCCATGTCGGCGTCAGCTTCGAGAGCCCGGAATACACGGCCAATGCCGATGCGCTCGGGGTTCTGCGCTTGTTGGAAGCCATTCGCATTCTCGGCATGGAGAAGCAGACGCGCTTCTACCAGGCCTCGACCTCGGAGCTGTACGGTCTGGTGCAGGAGATCCCGCAGCGAGAGACCACGCCGTTCTATCCGCGCTCGCCCTACGGCTGCGCCAAGCTCTATGGCTACTGGATCACCGTGAACTATCGCGAGGCCTATGGGATGTTCGCCTGCAACGGCATCCTGTTCAACCATGAGAGCCCGATCCGTGGCGAGACCTTCGTGACCCGCAAGATCACCCGCGGCGTCGCCCGCATCGAGATCGGCCTGGAGGAGACGATCTATCTCGGCAATCTCGAGGCCAAGCGCGACTGGGGCCATGCGCGCGACTATGTCGAGGGCATGCATCGCATCCTGCAGGCCGATACGCCCGACGATTTCGTGCTGGCGACCGGTGAGGCCCATTCGGTGCGCGAGCTGGTCGAGCTCGCCTTCGCCGAGGTCGATCGCCGCATCGAATGGCGCGGCGAGGGGGTCGAGGAGACCGGGATCGACGCCAAGTCCGGCAAGGTGGTGGTGCGGATCGACCCGACCTATTTCCGCCCGACCGAGGTCGACCTCTTGATCGGCGATTGCAGCAAGGCGCGCGACAAGCTCGGCTGGAAACCGAGGACGAGCTTCGCCGAGCTGGTCAAGGAAATGGTCGCCAGCGATCTGTGCGCCGCGCGGCGGGAGGCGAGCATTGGCAACGCCGTTTGATCTCGGCGGCAAGCGTGTCTTCGTCGCGGGCCATCGCGGCATGGTCGGCAGCGCGCTGGTGCGGCGGCTGGCGAGCGAAGGCGTCGAGCTGCTGACGGTGCCGCGCAGCGAGGTCGATCTGCGCGATCAGGCGGCCGTGTTCGCCTGGTTTGCCCGCGCCAGGCCGCAGGTCGTGTTCCTCGCCGCGGCGAAGGTCGGCGGCATCGTCGCCAACAACACGCTGCGCGCCGAGTTCATTTACGACAACATCGCGATTGCTGCCAATGTCATCCACGCCGCGCATGTGAACGGCGCCGAGAAGCTGATGTTTCTCGGCTCCTCCTGCATCTATCCCAAGCTCGCCCCCCAGCCGTTGCGCGAGGACGCCATGCTGACCGGGCCGCTGGAGCCGACCAACGAGCCCTATGCGATCGCCAAGATCGCCGGCATCAAGATGGTCGAGGCCTATCGCAGCCAGTACGGCGCCGACTTCATCAACGTGATGCCGACCAATCTCTATGGTCCCGGCGACAACTACCATCCTGAATACAGCCACGTCGTCGCGGCGCTGATCCGCCGCTTCCACGAGGCCAGGCTTGCGGGTGCCGGCGAGGTCGTGGTCTGGGGCACCGGCACGCCGCGCCGCGAATTCCTTTATGTCGACGACATGGCGGATGCCTGCGTGCATCTGATGAAGACCTATTCGGATTCGGAGCTGGTCAACATCGGCACCGGCGAGGACATCACGATCGCCGATTTCGCACGCGTCGTTGCAGCGGCCGTCGGCTACACAGGAGCCATCGGCTTCGATACCTCGAGGCCCGACGGCACGCCGCGCAAGCTGCTCGACGTGTCGCGGCTCGCGAAGCTCGGCTGGCGCGCCACGACCTCGCTTCAGGACGGCATCGCGCGCGCGTATCAGTCGTTCCTCACGGAGACGGGGCACGGCGCAGCGTAACGTCCGTCCTTGCGAAGCCGTCCAGAATCGAACGCGAGACGCTGACTTGCTCCGCCGCAAACCCTGTCATTCGGCCGCGCGTCCCTCGGCGGCTCCTTGCACAGCCCCTATCTTGCTGCGCACCGCCTTGATCTCGCGCACCGGCGACGAGCCGAACATCCGGCCGTATTCGCGCGTGAACTGCGGCACACTCTCATAGCCGACGGCAAAGGCCGCGCTGCCTGCGGTCATGCCCTCCGCCAGCATAAGCCGTCGCGCCTCGATCAACCGAAGCTGCTTCTGGAACTGGAGCGGCGACAGTGAGGTGAGGCTGCGGAAGTGCTGGTGGAATGACGACGGGCTCATGCCCGCGACGGCCGCCAATTGCTCGACCCGCAAGGGCCGTGCAAACTCGGTGCGCAGCACGGCCACTGCGCGTGCGATACGCTGCGCGTGGCCATCCGGCCAGCCGAGACGACGGATCGCCGTTCCGTGCCGGCCGGTCAACAGCCAGTAGTGCATCTCGCGCAACAACTGTCCCCGCAGCACCGGTATCGATTCCGGACGATCGAGCAAGCGCATCAGACGTAGTGCAGCGTCGGCCACCTCGCGATCGGTCGGGTCGACTCGGACCGGCGCCTGGTCGTCTCCGCCGGCGTCATCCATCTGTGCCGAGAGATCGGTGAGAATCGCCGGATCGAGCTCGAGCACGAGCGAGAGATAGGGCGCCGCGATGCTTGCGCGCGTGATCTGGCTGACGGTCGGCACGTCGGCCGTGATCAACAGCGAATCCCCAGCGGAAAAGCCGAAGCCCTGGCCGCCCATCGTGACATGCTTGCTCCCCTGCACGACGAGGCAGACCAGCGGCCGCGAGATCGCGTAGAGGAGGCCGCTGGGCGCGGTCGCCCGTACGGTCATCAGGCCCGGGATTGGTGTTTGGCCAATACCGGCACCGTCGGCATGGGCTTCGGCGTGGCGGCCCACGGCGTGAAGGAGCGTGCTCATCATGGTCCGAGCCTAATCGGTCGACGCCGGCGATGCACCGCATTTTGGAGGATTAGGCAAGAAGCGGCGAGCTTCCGGCAACAAAGGCGCGCGCGCCTGGTCGATATCGGGGTGGTCAAGACCGCAGGAGTTCAGACCATGACCAAGATTGCTCTCGTGACCGGTTCGAGCCGAGGCCTCGGCCGCAACGCCGCGCTCAACATCGCCCGCCGCGGTGGCGACGTCGTCCTCACCTACCAGTCCAGAGTGGACGACGCTCACGCGGTCATGGCGGAGATCGCTGCGCTGGGCCGCAAGGCTGTCGCCTTGCAACTGGACACCGGTGACGTCGCAGGTTTCATGTCGTTTGCCGAGCGGCTGCGGACCGCGTTGCGCGAGACCTGGGGCCGAGAGACGTTTGACCATCTCGTCAACAATGCCGGCCATGGCGACTATGCCTTGATCGGCCAGACCACTGAGGCGCAATTCGATCGCCTGGTCGACGTCCATTTCAAGGGCGTCTATTTCCTGACGCAGACATTGCTGCCATTGCTCGCCGATGGCGGCCGCATCGTCAACCTGTCCTCCGGCCTGACCCGTACGTCGTTTCCCGGTTACGCCGCCTATGCGGCGGTCAAAGGCGCGGTCGAGGTGCTGACCCGTTACATGGCGAAGGAATTGGGGGGCCGCGGGATCGCGGTCAACACGGTGGCGCCCGGCGCGATCGAGACCGATTTCGGCGGCGGGGTGGTTCGCGACAATCCCGAGATCAACAAGGTGTTTGCGGACATCACCGCGCTCGGCCGCGCCGGCCTGCCCGACGACATCGGGCCGATGATCGCGAGCCTGCTGTCGGAGGACAATCGCTGGGTCAACGCGCAGCGGATCGAAGTCTCGGGTGGACAAGGCATCTGAGACGAGCAAATCCGGGAGATCTCCCATGTCAGTTTCAGCAGGACCCGCCGGCACCATCGATCGGCTCTACGTGCTGGATGCCGGGCTCGCGGTCGCGCCTGATCGATCGGTTTATACGCCGGGACAGTGGGAGGGCGAACAGGTCACGTTGAGCTGCAATGCCTACCTGATCCATCGTGGCGGCGCCTGGATCATGTGGGATACCGGCATCGAGGATACGATCGCAGAGGAGGCCGGCGGCCGGATCATCGCCCACGGCATCAGGGGCGTCGTTGCGCGCCCGATCGTCAGCCAACTCGCCGATATCGGACTTGTGCCCGAGGATGTGGCGACGGTCATTCTGTCTCATGCGCATTTCGACCATGTCGGCAATGCGCGGCTGTTCGCGCATGCCACGTGGCACATCCAGCGGGACGAGCATCGGGCGATGTTCGGTCCCGACTATCGACAGCATGGCTATGTGCCTTTGCTTTATGAATGCCTGAGGCAGGCAAAGGTCGAACTGATGGACGGAGACCATGACATGTTCGGTGATGGTTCGATCCGTGTGATCGCGACCTCAGGACATACGCCAGGGCACAGTTCGCTGCTGGTCCGGCTCGCGAACACCGGGCCGATCCTGCTGTCAGGCGACGTTGCGCATGACCGCTACAACATGGAGCATCGCCGCGTGCCGACCATGAACGCCGATGCGGAGCAGTCGCAACGATCGATGGCGCGCGTCGATGCCGTCGTTCGGGCCGAGGGGGCGCAGCTCTGGATCAACCACGATATCGTGCAGAATGCGACGATCGCACACGCGCCGTCCTACTTCGATTGAGTTCCGGGCCGTTCAGCTCGTCGCCGTCCGCGGCGGCTTTCCACTGAGCGTCACCGCCATGGCCGAGATCAGCGGTTTCATGAAATAGGCCTCGCCCGCGGGCGTGATCGTCGGCGCAACGCCATGGGCATGCAGCTCCTCGGTGACCACAGGCCCCACGGAGGCGATCGGCGTGCGCGCCAGTCCCTGGCGCAGGCGGTCTTCGACGCCATGTGCCTTGGCGACGTCGAACAGCCGCCGCGGCTGGCCCGAGCTCGTCAGCGCGATCGCGTCGACCTTGCCGGCGATCATCTCGTCGATCGCGGTGAGGATGTTCGCATCCGCGGCCTTGGCGTCGTAGACGTAGGGCAGCACCGGATCGACCTCGGCGCCCGCGGCCGCGATGGCGCCGATCAGCGCCGCATGATCCTTGTCGGGATAGAGCTGGAGGCCGAGCCGGTGGCCTTTGAGGTCGAAGCGCGCCAACAATTCGGCGACGCCTTCCGACGTCGGCTTCTCGGTCGTGACCTGCGGCTCGAGCCCGAGCTCGCGCAAGGCGCGGCCCGGCTTGGGGCCGCGGGTGAACTTGCGGGCCTTGCGAAGCGCCGCGATGAATTCGGTCTCGAGCCCGATTCTCCGCACCACCGTCATCAACCGCCGCAGACCTTCGCCGGTCATCAGCACGAGATCATCCAACGGCCGCTCGATGCAGCGGCGGATCCAGGCCTCGATCGGCGCGGGGTCCGGCGCATCCTGGATCGTGAACATCGGACATTGCAGCACGTCGGCGCCTTGCTCGGCGAGCAGCCGCGAGAACTGCGCCTCCTCGCGGGTTTCCAGGATCAGGATGCGGTTGCCGGTCAGCCTGTCAGCCATGGCGATGCTCGAAGTTTGAGAGTTGATGTTTTGTTCATCCTGCCCCCGCGCCGAGCGTTGGCGCAAGGGCGTGGAGGGTGATAGAGCAGGGCCCGAACGGGCGCCAAGCCTGCCGCATCATTCATCCTCACATCATCCGCCCGGTACGTCATCGCCATGTCCGACCACCAGTATGTCCTGACCCTGTCCTGCCCGGATCGTCCCGGGATCGTCTCGGCCGTTTCGACCTTCCTCGCCCATAATGGCCAGAACATTCTCGATGCCCAGCAGTTCGGCGACTTCGAGACGGGTCACTTCTTCATGCGGGTGGTGTTCACGGCCGCCGATCTCGCCGTCAACCTGCCGGCGCTGCAGACCGGCTTCGCCGCGATCGCCGAGCGCTTTGCGATGGACTGGCAGATGCGCGACCGCGCCGGGCAGCGCCGGGTGATGCTGCTGGTGTCGAAGTTCGACCATTGTCTGGTCGACATCCTCTATCGCTGGCGCACCCGTGACCTCGCGATGATTCCGACCGCCATCGTCTCCAACCATCCGCGCGAGACCTATGCCGGGCTCGATTTCGGCGACATCCCGTTCCACCACATGCCGGTGACCAAGGACACCAAGCGCGACCAGGAGCAGGCGATCCTGAAGCTGGTCGATGAGACGAAGACCGATCTCGTCGTGCTGGCGCGCTACATGCAGATCCTGTCGGACGAGATGTCGGCGAGCCTGTCGGGCCGCTGCATCAACATCCATCATTCATTTCTGCCGGGCTTCAAGGGCGCAAAACCCTATCACCAGGCCTATGAGCGCGGCGTCAAGCTGATCGGCGCCACAGCTCATTACGTGACCCGGGATCTCGACGAGGGTCCGATCATCGACCAGGATGTCGAGCGCATCAGCCATCGCGACACGCCGGAGGACCTCGTGCGCAAGGGCCGCGACATCGAGCGGCGCGTGCTGGCGCGGGCGATCCGCTATCACCTCGAGGATCGCGTCATCCTCAACGGCCGCAAGACCGTCGTCTTCATGGATTGATGTCGCGACCGCGCGTCAGCGGCCGGGGACGGTCGCCTGCGCGTTGGCGTTCGACTGCGTCTCCTTGTCGCGTTCGGCGGCCGGCATCTGCCGCTGCCGCTCGCGCTCCTGCATGAAACGGTCGTATTCCGGGGTTCCTGGACGGGGCGGCGCACCGGCCGGCAGGCCGCCGGCCCATTGCGGCATCAGATCGCCCATCCCCGCGCCGACCTTCTCATTGATCGACGAGCAGCCGGCGAGGATCGGCCCGGCCACGGCCAGAAGCATCGTTGCGGCCGGAAAGAGCCTGGTCCGGGGGTGGCGTCTGGCCGGCATTGACGGGGGACCTTTCGTGCTGCGGGCGACCCGCGGCCCGGACCCTAACGATTTGCCATCAATTGGTAAAATTTGGCCGTTCGATGATGTAGGTATTAATATACCAATCACGGATTGGTGGTTCGTGGCGGAAACCTACCGTTCACGAAGCCTCCCATGATCGCCATTGACAACGGGGTCCCGAGTCCGCAGCGATGCGCCCGCGATATCGTGAACGAGATCGCACGGTTAAGACAACAATGGCCGGGGGCTGCGGTCCTGATCCGACCAGGGAGGTAGTTTCAATGTTCGTGCGAAGCAAGACACTGACGCTCGCCAGTGCGGCTCTTGCCGCGGCTGCGCTCGCGTCCGGTGCGGCGCGGGCCGAAGACGCATTCAAGATCGGCTTGATCGTGCCGATGACCGGCGGCCAGGCGTCGACCGGCAAGCAGATCGACAATGCCATCAAGCTCTACATGCAGCAGAACGGCGACACCGTCGCCGGCAAGAAGATCCAGGTCATCCTCAAGGACGACGCCGCGCTGCCCGACAACACCAAGCGTCTGGCGCAGGAGCTGATCGTCAACGACAAGGTCAACGTGATCGCCGGCTTCGGCGTGACGCCGGCGGCCTTCGCCGCCGCGCCGCTTGCCACCCAGGGCAAGATTCCGGAAGTCGTCATGGCCGCCGGCACCTCCATCATCACCGAGAAGTCGCCGTACATCGTCCGCACCAGCTTCACCCTGCCGCAGTCCTCCACCATCATCGGCGACTGGGCGGTCAAGAACGGCATCAAGAAGGTCGCCACCCTGACCTCGGACTACGCGCCGGGCAACGACGCGCTGGCCTCGTTCAAGGAGCATTTCACCGCCGGCGGCGGCGAGATCGTCGAGGAAATCAAGGTTCCGCTGGCGAATCCCGACTTCGCTCCCTTCCTGCAGCGCATGAAGGACGCCAAGCCGGACGCCATGTTCGTGTTCGTGCCGGCCGGCCAGGGCGGCAACTTCATGAAGCAATATGCCGAGCGCGGCCTCGACAAGAGCGGCATCAAGGTGATCGGACCGGGTGACGTCACCGACGACGACCTGCTCAACGACATGGGCGACGCCGTGCTCGGCGCCGTCACCGCGCACATCTATTCGGCGGCGCATCCGTCGGCGAAGAACAAGGAGTTCGTCGCGGCCTACAAGAAGGCGTTCAACAGCCGTCCAGGCTTCATGGCGGTCGGTGGCTACGACGGCATCCATCTGATCTACGAGGCGCTGAAGAAGACCGGTGGCAAGACCGACGGCGATTCCCTGATTGCTGCGATGAAGGGCATGGCCTGGGAGAGCCCGCGCGGTCCCATCTCGATCGATCCGGAGACGCGCGACATCGTTCAGAACGTCTACATCCGCAAGGTCGAGAAGGTCGACGGCGAGCTCTACAACGTCGAGTTCCAGACCTTCGACGCCGTCAAGGATCCGGGCAAGGCCAAGAAGTGACGCGATAGGCGTCATCTCAAGCGCGCACGGACCGTGCGCTCCCTCCCCCGCCTGCGGGGGAGGGCTGGGGTGGGGGCACCCCACGGCACACGCGTCGTGTGGAGAGATTTCCCCCACCCGGATCACATCGTTCCGATGCGATCCGACCTCCCCCGCAAGCGGGAGAGGCGCAGACTGAGCAAGCGTTGTATGCATGCCCTTCGGATGAAGGGATGACCGGGGACTGAAACTCGACTCCATGACCGCCATCCTCACCAACCTGTTCGACGGCGTCGCTTACGGCATGCTGCTGTTCGTGCTGGCCTGCGGGCTCGCCGTGACGCTCGGCCTGATGAACTTCGTCAACCTCGCCCACGGCGCCTTCGCCATGGCCGGCGGCTATGTCTGCGCCGTGCTCGTCAACCGAATGGGATGGCCGTTCTTCGCAGCGCTGCCGCTGGCCTTCGTCGCGAGCGCCATGATCGGCGCGCTGCTGGAGCGGACACTCTATCAGCATCTCTATGCGCGCAGCCATCTCGACCAGGTGCTGTTCTCGATCGGACTCGTCTTCATGACGGTGGCCGCTGTCGACTACATCATGGGCTCCTCGCGAATCTTCATCAAGCTGCCGGACGTGCTGCAGGGCCAGTTCGACGTCTTCGGCGTCGGCATCGGCCGCTACCGGCTGATGATCATCGTGATATGCGGCCTGCTTACAGTGGGGCTGCAGCTGGTGCTCTCCAAGACGCGGTTCGGCAGCCGGCTGCGCGCCGCGGTCGATGATCCGCGCGCGGCGAGCGGCCTCGGCATCAACGTGCCGCAGGTGTTCGCCTTCACCTTCGCGTTCGGCTGCGGACTGGCCGGCCTCGGCGGCGCGCTCAGCGCCGAGATCCTCGGCCTCGATCCGTACTTCCCGCTCAAGTTCATGATCTACTTCCTGATTGTGGTCACCGTGGGCGGCTCGTCCTCGATCACCGGGCCGTTCCTGGCCTCGCTGCTGCTCGGCATCGGCGACGTCGCCGGCAAATATTACGTGCCGAAGCTTGGCCCTTTCGTCATCTACACCATCATGATCGTGATCCTGATCTGGCGCCCGAACGGTCTGTTCGGTCGCACGGCGACGCGGTGAGGATCGCATGACGACGAATGCACAAACCGAGGTCGGATTTCACGCCAGGCAGCACGGCCGCTGGCACTGGAGCGAGTTCGCCTTCTGGATCGTCGTGCTGGCGGTTGGCCTCGCGTTTCCATCGCGCTACCTGATCATGACCGAGATCCTGCGGCTGGCGCTGTTCGCTCTGTCGCTCGACCTGATCCTCGGTTACGCCGGCATCGTCTCGCTCGGGCACGCGGCCTTCTTCGGCGTCGGGGCCTATTGCGCGGGCCTGCTCTCGGTGCACGGCATCATCAATGAGCCGGTGCTGGCGCTGATCGTGGCGGGACTTGCCGCCACTGTGCTTGGCTTCGCCACCAGCTTCCTGGTCATCCGCGGTGTCGACCTGACGCGACTGATGGTGACGCTCGGCATCGCGCTCTTGATGGAGGCGCTGGCGGAGCGCTTTTCCAACATCACCGGCGGCACCGACGGTCTCCAGGGCATCGACATCCAGCCGATCTTCGGCGTGTTCGCCTTCGACATGTTCGGCAAGACGGGGTTCTTCTATGCGCTTGCGGTGCTGTTCGTGCTGTTTCTGCTGGCGCGGACGATCGTGCACTCGCCGTTCGGCCTGTCGCTGCGCGCGATCAAGAACAATCCGCTGCGGGCCGCCGCCGTCGGCATTCCCGTCAACAAGCGGCTGATCGCGATCTACACGGTCGCGGCGTTCTATGCCGGCATTGCCGGGGCGCTGTTCACGCAGACCACGGCACTGGCCTCGCTCGACGTGTTCTCGTTCGAACGCTCCGCAGACCTGGTGCTGATGCTGGTCATCGGCGGCTCCGGCTATCTCTATGGCGGGCTGATCGGCGCCGCCGTGTTCCGGATGCTGCAGGAGCTGTTCCAGTGGATCACGCCGCAATACTGGATGTTCTGGATCGGCCTCGTGCTCGTCGTCATCGTGCTGGTGGGCCGCCACCGCATCCACGCCTATGCGCTGTGGTTGCCCAACCTCATCCTGCGCCAGATCGCCGGCCGCAAGGCCGCGGTGGCCCTCACCGATAACGAGGCGCCATGACCTACGCATTGGAAACCCGCGGCCTCGACAAGCATTTCGGCGGCCTTCACGTCACCCGCGACCTGTCGCTGCAGATCGTGCCGGGCGCGCGCCACGCGCTGATCGGCCCGAACGGCGCCGGCAAGACGACCGTGATCAATCAACTGACCGGCGTGCTGGAGCCGAGCGCGGGGCGCATCCTGCTCGAAGGCCAGGACATCACCGACCTGCCGGTGCACAAGCGCGTGCTGCGCGGCCTGTCGCGCACCTTCCAGATCAATCAGCTCTATCCGGACCTGACGCCGCTGGAGACCATCGGGCTTGCCGTGTCCGAGCGCCTCGGCGGCGGCGGCAATTGGTGGCGGCGCATGGGCACGCGCGACGACATCAATGCCGAGATCGCCGAGACGCTGGAGAGCTTCCGCCTGCTCGACGTGATGAATGATCGTACCTCGACCTTGCCCTATGGCAAGCAGCGCCTGCTCGAGATCGCCGTCGCGATCGCCGCCAAGCCCCGCGTGCTGCTGCTCGACGAGCCCGCCGCCGGCGTGCCCGAGGGCGAGCGCAAGGACATTCTCGCCGCCGTCGCCGCGCTGCCGCGCGATGTGACGGTGCTGCTGATCGAGCACGACATGGATCTCGTCTTCTCCTTCGCCGACCGCATCTCGGTCCTGGTCTCCGGCGCTCTGCTGGTCGAAGGCACGCCGGACGAGGTCGCGCGCGATCCGCAGGTCAAGGCGGTCTATCTCGGCGAGGCTGCGTGATGACCGATCTGCTGACCATCGAGAACCTGCGCGCCGGCTACGGTCAGGCGGTCGTGCTGCCGAACATGTCGCTCAAGCTGCCCGAGGGACAGGTGCTGGCGCTGCTCGGCCGCAACGGCACCGGCAAGACGACGCTGATCAATTCCATCGTCGGCGTCACCCGCCGCTTCTCCGGCAAGCTGGCCTTGGCGGGCACCGACATCACGAGCCTGCGCGCCGATCAGCGCGCCCGTGCCGGCATCGGTTGGGTGCCGCAGGAGCGCAACATCTTCCGCTCGCTCACGGTGGAGGAAAACATGACCGCGGTGGCGCAGCCCGGCCCCTGGACGGTCGAGCGCGTCTACCAGATGTTTCCGCGGCTGAAGGAGCGCCGCAACAATTTCGGCAACCAGCTGTCGGGCGGCGAGCAGCAGATGCTGGCGATCGGCCGCGCGCTGACCCTGAACCCGAAGGTGCTGCTGCTGGACGAGCCGACCGAGGGCCTGGCGCCGATCATCGTCGAGGAGCTGCTGGCCGCGATCGGCACCATCAGCCGGGCCGGCGGGCTGTGCTCCATCATTGTCGAGCAGCACGCGCAGAAGCTGCTCGCGCTGGCCGACCGCGTCGTCATCCTGGAGCGCGGCACTATCGTGCATGATGCCCCGTCGAGCGCGCTGAAGGCCGATCCGGCGCCGCTTGAGCGGCATCTGGGGGTTGCGAGCGCGGCGGCGCATTGACCCGATCAACCGGCTCGACGACAGCCGGGCAGCGTCATCTTCAGTTGCAGTTGTGATATGGTTCACGCACGCGGTGCGGGAGTCGATTGCGGTGTGTCGCGCCGCCTTTGCCACATTGGTATGCAGGATTCGTCATCGCAGGGAACGATCGTGAAGCGCCGACAAAGGGCAACCCGGCCCTTCCGCCTCGCCCCACCCGGAGACGGTCGCAAAATCACCCCTGGATGATTTCTGGCAGCCCAGGCGAGTGGTGTGGCGGGGGACCGGGCCAAGCTCCCCGTTCCAACGGAATTGTATACCGATCGGATACGGGGTAGGGGATGGACCCGTCCATGACGCTTTGCCCGGATCGCACGCCAAGGCAGATCGCAACCGGCCCAACAAGTCTATCCAACGAATCGACGCCTTCCAAGGAGTGAGCACATGCAACGCACCAAGCCCCCATTCCGCGCCGACGAAGTCGGCAGCCTCTTGCGGCCCCAGAAGATCAAGGAAGCCCGCGCCAAACTCGAGAAGGGCGAGATCTCGGCCGACGATCTCCGAAAGATCGAGGACATGGAGATCGAGAAGGTCGTGCACCGCCAGGCCTCGACCGGCCTGAAGCTTGCGACCGATGGCGAGTTCCGCCGCTCCTGGTGGCATTTCGACTTCCTCGCCAAGCTGACTGGCTGCGAGCTGTTCCATCCCGACACCGGCATCCAGTTCACGGGCGTGCAGACCCGTCATGACGCGGTGCGCGTGATCAGCAAGCTCGACTTCCCGACCGATCATCCGATGCTCGACCATTTCCGCTTCCTGAAGAAGCACGCCGACACCGCGCATGTGACGGCGAAGATGACGATCCCGTCGCCGGCCGTGCTGCACTTCCGTGGCGGCCGCAAGTCGATCTCCAAGGACGTCTATCCCGATCTCGACGCCTTCTACGAGGATCTCGGCAAGACCTATCGCAAGGCCGTGAAGGCGTTCTACGACGCCGGCTGCCGCTATCTGCAGTTCGACGACACCGTGTGGGCCTATCTGTGCTCGCAGGACGAATTGCAGAAGGCCAGGGAGCGTGGCGACAATCCTGATGGCCTGCAGCAGATCTATTCGCGCATCATTAACTACGCGATCGCCGAGCGGCCCGCCGACATGACGATCACGACCCACGTCTGCCGCGGCAATTTCCGCTCGACCTGGATCTCCTCGGGCGGCTACGAGCCGGTGGCCGAGACCATGCTCGCCAACACCAACTACGACGGCTACTTCCTGGAGTATGACAGCGAGCGCGCCGGCGGCTTCGAGCCGCTGCGCTTCCTGCCCAAGGGCAGCAAGGTCGTCGTGGTCGGTCTCGTCACCTCGAAGGTCGGCGAACTCGAGAAGAAGGACGACATCAAGCGCCGCCTGGAGGAGGCCTCGAAGTTCGCCCCGCTCGACCAGCTCGCGCTGTCCCCGCAATGCGGCTTCGCCTCGACCGAGGAAGGCAACATCCTCTCCGAGGAAGAGCAGTGGGCCAAGCTGCGCCTCTGCGTCGAGCTTGCCGAGGAGATCTGGGGGAAGTAAGCCTGCGGACAGGAGCCCATTGAAGTCAGACCCGTACCTTACCCGGGGCGGCTGACTAAGACGGTCGCTTCGGAACAGGATCGCCGCGGCAAATGCGCGGCGATCCTTCACGGCGATGGATGCAAGAGCCGCCATGTCCGTGACCTGATTTTGACGATTGCGATTTCAATAGGTCTGGTCGAGGTGGACTCATCAAGCCGCCCAAGCAATCCCGTCGGGTCTTGGCTCTGTTGCAAGAGGCCGATGATCTGCTGAATGGCTGGTAACGACCAGCACATTCAATGCCATCTCGAAGATCTCACTACGCGGCCCGGCGGCCCGCCTTCTTGGTGGTCTTCCGCTTCGGAGCCCTCTTAGGCGGAGCCGAGGTGAGCTTCACGCCGAGAGCGCGGAGCACTTTCAGGATGGTGGCGAACTCCGGGTTCCCGTCTTCACCAAGCGCCCGATAGAGCTGTTCGCGACGGATGCCGGTTGCCTTTGCGACTTCCGACATGCCGCGCGCCCGGGCAATTGTGTTGATCGCGGCGCGGATTTCATCAGCGGTGCCGTCCTCAAGCGCCGCGGCCAGAAACTCGGCTTGGGCCTCCGGCTCTGCAAGATATTCCGCGGCATCGAAGCGCGTTGTTGCCATTCGCTACCCCTCTCTCTCGGCCAGTTCTTGAGCGCGCCGGATATCGGAACGCTGGGTGCTCTTGTCACCACCGCAAAGCAGGATCACCAAGACGTTGCCTTTCTGGCGAAAATAGACCCGATAGCCGGGGCCGTAATCGATCCGCATTTCGGAGACGCCCCCACCAACGGGCTTGCTGTCCCCGAGGTTGCCACCTTCAGCACGGGCAATGCGGGCAGCAATACGTGCCTTTGCTCTCGCATCTCGCAGACCAAGAAGCCATTCCTTGAATTCGCTGGTCTGCCGGATTTCGAGCATGAAAGAGTGTATCTTAAAAGGTACAGAGGCGCAAGGGTGCGAGAGCGAGGCGCGCCGGCAATGCCCTCCTGCCCGAGCGCTGGGCTCGGCGGTCTTGCGATCAAGGTTGGGCGGCCGGAGCAATCCGCCCCGTTTCGTTTTTGCGTAGCAGTGCGCGACGAATCAGCCGCTGCGCTGGCGCCTCGAACCCGCGATAGGTGACGTACGCCGCCGACAGGGTCAGCGCCATGAAGCCAATCCAGAACGACTGGCTGCCGTATGGAATTGCTCGTCCTAAAAAGCCAAAAACCAGTGCGATCGCAAGCTGGATCGGGAAGTGCAGCAGATAGCAGGAATAGGTCATGTTGCCGGCGGCCTGCAGCAGGTTCTCGATGCGCCGCGGCAGGGCGATCGGCCTCGCGCAGGCGAACAACAGGATCGGCGTGGTGACCAGCAGCAGAGCTGCGGCCCGCTCGGCCAGCTCAATGCCGGAGATCCAGAGAGCGACCGGAATTCCGACAGCCGCGCTCAAAGCGAGGGCCTCGAGCTTCGGCCGATACCAGGCATCGGCGACGCTCTGCCGCGCCATGGCGGCCAGTCCGCCGGCATAGAAGAACACGAAACACTTGCCGACCAGTGTCCCGCTCGCGATGCCGGCCAGGATCATCGCCAGGTTCAACAGCGGTGATGTGGTGACGAAACGCAGCGCCAGGAAGAACACCGCATAGGCAAGGACCTCGATCGAGACCGACCAGATCGGGCCGTTGAAGCTGACCCCGGTCGGCGGCAGCCAGTCGCTCGCCATGAAAAGCTGGGCGACGAAATGAGCGAGATCGTTGCTCTGGTAGACGAAGAAGAAGCCGTGCTGCGCGACATAGAGGGCCTGCAACCCCGCGACCAGCAGCAGCGTTGCGAGATGCAGCGGATAGAGCCGCGACAGCCGGTTGACGAAGAAGGTCCAGCCGTCGACCGTGCCGTCCGGGATGATCGCGCCGTACTTCCAGAAGAAGATGAAGCCCGAGATGCACCAGAAGATCACGACGCCGTATTCGCCGAGATCATAGAACGGAAACAGGACATTGTAGAACGGCAGCTCGCTGCGGACGAGATCGACAGGGGCATCGGCGATGTAGGCGAAGTGCGGGTAGTGCCACAGCAGCACCGAGATGGTGGCGAGGAAACGCAGCAGCTCGAGCCCGAGCAGCTTGTGAGTCCCAGGCGATGTCGATGTGTGAGGCAGGGCCATGCGGTGATCGTTAACCGTCTCGACGGGATGTGCGGTCCAATCCTAGCCGGCGCGAAGTGAAGGATTGTTTTCGCTGCCTGCGGGGATCAGCGGCAGGCGAGCTCGGTTCCCTGCAGGATCGCCTGGTCCCAGGATCGATAGCCCGTGGCATTCAGATGGATGCCTTCGAGCGTGAACGGCGACTCCATCGGCGGCAGGGGCAGGAAGGTCGCGCCGGTGCGCCTCGCGAGGTTCGGCAGCATGGCGCGATAGCCGGTGATGCTCGCCATGGCGGCCTTCTCCATGGCCGGCGTGAATGGCCCGCGCGCCTCGACGAGGGGAAACTCAGCGATGAAGATGCGCGTGGTGAGCTTTGACAGCTCGCGCAGCAAGGCCTCGTAGCGTCCAGCGAAGACCTCGCTGGAGTCGGGCTTGGCGGTCAGTGCATCGTTCACGCCGAGGGAGACGATGATCGCGAACGGCCGCTTCGGTCCGAGTGCGGGCTTGAGCCAGCCGGCGAGGTCGCTGCGCGTCCCGGCGCCGGCGAGACCGGCGTTGACGACCGGATGCCCGCAGGTGCTGGCCGGCAGCGTCGCCGCCTCGACGATGCTGTCGCCAAGCACGATGATCGGATCATCGGGGCGCGCCAGCAGGTTGTAGTGGATGATGAGCTGGCGAACCGTCCGGTGGTCGCTGCCGGACGGCGCCGCAGAGCGGCGCACCAGCACGAACGTCGCGGCTGCCGCGGCAATCACCGCAAACAGCACAAAACCCAGTCGCGCCTGTGCCTTCGCTGCCATGTGGACGATTGGTGCCCTCGATCGGTGAAACCGTAGTGCAAATTCGCAAACGGAGCTCTAATTCGCCCGCGTCCAGGTCGAGGACCGGCAGACGATGCCGCCGAGCGCGCAGCCCGCGGTCGTCAAGGTGCCGCCCGACAGCGTCATCTTGGCATCGTAGGTCTTGCCGTCATCGGGATTGCTGTAGCTGCCGGCCCAGGCATTGGGTCCGGTCGGCTTCATCCCGGAGAACAGCCGCTGGCCGACCTTGGCCGGGGTGTCGGTGCCCTCCTTGATCCAGACCAGTGTGCCGCAGATGGCGCCGCCGCAGGGGGTGAACTTGACCTTGGAGGCGCCGCTCTCGCGCAGCCAGACGCCGGTGACGTCGTCGGCGAGCGCCGGGCCTGCGGCCAGCGCGAGCGAGAACCCAAGTCCAAGGACAAAACGACCGATCATGCGTGCCTCCCTAATCCTTCGAGACGAGCTTGTTGCTGGCGGATCGTGTCGGCGATGCGGCGGGCCGACGGCGATACGCTTCGTCTCCATTGTTCAACAAAGATAGCAGGTTCGGACATGCTGCACCTCGCGACCGGGCGTGCCGATGTGGCGCGACAGCGGCGTATCCGGTGTTTCTGCGTCCGGAAGGTTCCGGGTTCGGGCTCTTTCCAATGGTGGGCAGATGGTGCTAGGAGGTTGGGCCAGGGGCGCGCTGCCCACTCATGTTTCCCACCCCGCCGGGCCGAATGAAGAACGACCAGCTGCTCGCCCAGATCACGGAGTTCTGCCGCCAGTCCGACATGGCGGAATCGACGTTCGGCCGGCGCGCCGTCAACGACGGCAAGCTCGTGCAGCGGCTGCGCGAGGGCAAGCGCATCACCATCGACACGCTCGACCGCATCCAGGCCTATATCGCGGCATCCACCGGCACCCTGCCGCCGCCGCGGCTCGATGTCGTGCCCGAGAAGCGCGATCCCAAGAGCAATTTCCGCTTCTTCGAGAACCGCCAGAAATATCTCTTGTTCGTGCACACCTGCAGCGAGAAGCGGGTGGTGGCGGAACGCGTCGGTCTCGAGCTCGCCAGCATCCATCCCCGGCCCCCGGCGCTGCGGCTGTTCGATGCCGGCGTCGGCGACGGCACCGTGCTGTCGAAGGTGCTGCGGACCATGCATGGCCGCTTTCCCCACATCCCGTTCTATGTCGCCGGCAAGGAGCTGAGCCTCGAGGACGTCCGGCTGACCTTGGAAAAGGTGCCGGACCGGCTGTTCGAGCACCCCGCCAGCGTGTTCGTGTTCACTAACATGAACTATGCCGAGGCGCCCTGGCTGACCCCGGCCTCGCCGTCGGTGGCGGCATCGATGATCTGGCACGAGGTCGTGCTGCAGGGCGATTCGTCGGGGGATTTCGAGACCCAGATCGCGGCGCTGAAGCCGTTCCTGGAGCAGAACTGGCGCGCCAACGTCTCCCAGCGCACGGGCATGCCGGTCTATGAGCGGCCGATCGCGCTGGTGCTCTACCGCGAGGATCACCGCTTCCTGCTCGACGGCATCATCCCGCGGGCCGGGCGGGTCGAGGCCAATTTCGACCTGATCATCGCCTCGCAGCCCTACCGGGCCCGTTCCTCCGTCAATTTCCGCGCCAAGCGCATCATCGCACCTCTGGCGAGGGCGCTGAAGCCGGGCGGGCGGCTGATCGGAATCCACTCCCACGGCCAGGATCCGGGCCTGGACATCATCCAGGCGGTCTGGCCCGGAGAAAATCCTTTCTCGGTCAGCCGCCATGAGCTATTGCGCGCCGTGAAATACGAGCTCGGCTCCAGTGGGCGGGACTTAAATTTTAACGCCTATGCGGACAATCGCTCGATTTTCAGGTATGAGATGGAGGCTCTGCCCAACGAGGTCACCGGTACCATCGGAACCTCGACGGCCTTTGCAGCCTGGAACGCGGCGGTGTATGTCGCGCAGATCGAGGAAGACCGCCTGACGGAGGTCGCCCACTCGTCTCGTGCGCTCGACGCCGCCAGAGAGGTTCTGCGAAAGCACAACGGGCTGTGGTTCTACGACGAGTCCTACGTCATCTCGCGGCGTCGCGACTGACATTCCTTAGGGATCAATACAAACGACCGCCGTGGGCGGCGAAGAAGGGGTTGCTTGATGCGCGCGTCATATCTGTTCACCTCGGAGTCGGTGTCCGAAGGCCATCCGGACAAGGTTTGCGACCGTATTTCCGATGAGATCGTCGACCTGTTCTACCGCGAAGGGCCGAAGGCCGGCATCGATCCGTGGCAGATCCGCGCCGCGTGCGAGACGCTCGCCACCACCAACAAGGTCGTGATCGCCGGTGAGACCCGCGGCCCGGCTTCGGTTACCAACGAGCACATCGAGCACGTCGTCCGCGAGGCCATCAAGGACATCGGCTACGAGCAGGAAGGCTTCCACTGGAAGACCTGCGACATCGAGATCCTGCTGCATCCGCAGTCGGCCGACATTGCGCAGGGCGTCGACGCGCTGCAGCCGGGCGAAGTCAAGGAAGAGGGCGCCGGCGACCAGGGCATCATGTTCGGTTACGCTTGCAACGAGACGCCCGATTTGATGCCGGCGCCGATTTTCTACGCCCATAAGATCCTGCGCCTGATTTCGGAAGCCCGTCATTCGGGAGTCGAGAAGGTGCTGGGCCCGGACTCCAAGAGCCAGGTCACCGTGCGCTATGAGAATGGCAAGCCGGTCGGCGTGCGCGAGATCGTCGTCTCGCACCAGCACCTGGTCGAGGACATGACCTCGGCGCAGGTGCGCGAGCGCGTCGAGCCCTACGTGCGCGAGGCGCTGCCGAAGGACTGGATCACCAAGGACACGATCTGGCACATCAACCCGACCGGCAAGTTCTACATCGGCGGTCCCGATGGCGACACCGGCCTCACCGGCCGCAAGATCATCGTCGACACCTATGGCGGCGCGGCCCCGCACGGCGGCGGCGCCTTCTCCGGCAAGGATCCGACCAAGGTCGACCGCTCCGCGGCCTACGCCGCCCGCTACCTCGCCAAGAACATCGTCGCTTCCGGTCTCGCCGACCGCTGCACCCTGCAGCTCGCTTATGCCATCGGCGTGGCGCGGCCGCTGTCGATCTACATCGACACCCACGGCACCGGGAAGGTTTCCGAGGACAAGCTCGAGAAGGCGGCGGCCGAGGTCATGAACCTTACCCCGCGCGGCATCCGCTCGCATCTCGACCTCAACCGCCCGATCTACGCGCGCACCGCGGCCTACGGCCATTTCGGCCGCACGCCGGACAACGAGGGCGGCTTCTCCTGGGAGAAGACCGACCTCGCCGAAGCGTTCAAGCGCGCGGTGTAGTTGTTAGGGCCGTCATTCCGGGGCAGCGCAATAGCGCTGAACCCGGAATCTCGAAGTGATGGATTCCGGGTTCGCGCTGACGCGCCCCGGAATGATGTTTTTTGACAAACAGGAACCCCACATGACCGCCAAGCCAGGTTTCACCGACTACATCGTCAAGGACATTTCGCTCGCCGAGTTCGGCCGCAAGGAGATCTCGCTCGCCGAGACCGAGATGCCCGGCCTGATGGCGACGCGTGAGGAGTATGGCCCGAAGCAGCCGCTGAAGGGCGCGCGCATTGCGGGCTCGCTGCACATGACCATCCAGACCGCGGTGCTGATCGAGACGCTGAAGGCGCTCGGCGCCGACATCCGCTGGGTCTCGTGCAACATCTACTCGACCCAGGACCACGCCGCCGCGGCGATCGCTGCCGCCGGCATTCCGGTGTTCGCCGTCAAGGGCGAGACGCTGGTCGACTACTGGGACTACACCGCCAAGCTGTTCGACTGGCATGGCGGCGGCCATCCGAACATGATCCTCGATGACGGCGGCGACGCCACCATGTACGTCCATCTCGGCCTGCGCGCCGAGAACGGCGACGCGGCGTTCCTCGACAAGCCTGCCTCCGAGGAGGAGGAGGTGTTCTTCGCGCTGCTCAAGAAGCAGCTCAAGGAGAAGCCGAAGGGCTACTTCGCTGGTATCGCCAAGTCGATCAAGGGCGTCTCGGAGGAGACCACCACGGGCGTGCACCGTCTGTATGACATGCAGAAGGCCGGAACGCTGCTGTGGCCCGCGATCAATGTCAATGACAGCGTCACCAAGTCGAAGTTCGACAACCTCTATGGCTGCCGCGAGTCGCTGGTCGACGGCATCCGCCGCGGCACCGACGTGATGATGTCGGGCAAGGTCGCGATGGTTGCGGGCTTCGGCGACGTCGGCAAGGGCTCGGCCGCCTCGCTGCGCCAGGCCGGCTGCCGCGTCATGGTGTCCGAGATCGATCCGATCTGCGCGCTGCAGGCGGCGATGGAGGGCTATGAGGTTGTGACGATGGAGGACGCCGCGCCGCGCGCCGACATCTTCGTCACCGCCACCGGCAACAAGGACATCATCACCATCGAGCACATGCGCGCGATGAAGGATCGCGCCATCGTCTGCAACATCGGCCACTTCGACAACGAGATCCAGGTCGCCTCGCTGAAGAACCTGAAGTGGACCAACATCAAGCCGCAGGTCGACGAGATCACCTTCCCCGACGGCAAGCGCATGATCCTGCTGTCCGAAGGCCGCCTGGTGAACCTCGGCAATGCGATGGGCCACCCGTCCTTCGTGATGTCGGCGTCCTTCACCAACCAGACGCTGGCGCAGATCGAGCTCTACGCCAACAACAAGGACGGCAAGTACAAGAAGGAAGTCTACGTGCTGCCGAAGTCGCTGGACGAGAAGGTGGCGATGCTGCACCTCGCCAAGATCGGCGTGAATCTCACCAAGCTGCGCCCCGACCAGGCCTCCTACATCGGCGTCAAGCCGGAAGGCCCGTTCAAGTCGGACCACTACCGCTACTGATAATCCGGCGCGACGCGCGGCGGAGACGGTGAAGGCCGGGGCATTGCCCCGGCCTTTTGTTTTGTCGTCATCGATGCTCCGAAGATGGGACGTCGTCATTGCGAGCGAAGCGAAGCAATCCAGGGTGTCGCGCGCGACTCTGGATTGCTTCGTCGCTTCGCTCCTCGCAATGACGGAGAGAGTGTGCGCTCTACGAAATCAGCGAGATACTGCCACCTGCAGTGTACGTGACAATCACCCTGTCCGCCGCGAGGCCAGCGCCGACGCGCGCACCGCCTTCGTGCGCTTTGCCGCATGATGCTCCGGTCGCGCGGCGATCCGCTTGCCCTTCTTCGTCTCCGCCGCCGCCACCCTCACCGCAGGCGCGCGATGCTTGGCATATTCCTCGCCGTCGACCGGGCCGACATGCGGCGGGTCGCGATCGAGATAGGGCCGGCCGATGCCAAAGCTCTTGCCGTTGGCGTCGACCCATTTCCATAACTGCTCGGTCGCCACCCAGCGCTGCGCGCGCGTCGCGCCGTTGACGCTGACGATGTCGGCCGCGAGTCCATGGCCGTAGCCGCCGCGCAGGCTGCCGCCGTGATAGGAGCGGTTGCTTGCGGCCTTCAGGCCGCTCGCGATCTCCTGCCGATAATCGTCGCGGAAGCCGCTGGTGATGCCCGGCGCGAGACCCGCGGCCTCGGCGGCGTGCAAGGTGTGAAACAGCTTCAGCTTGAAGCCGCGGTCCATGCCGCCGATCACGTACTCCATCATGCTGCGGCCGACGCGCTCGGCCGCCTTCGGATCCTTCCAGGTGAAGTCGTTGTCGACCAGCTTGGTGAAGCTGCGCGTCACCTTCACCATGCGCCCCTTGCGCTTGACCGTGACGACGCGGCGCTCGGTCTCGCGGATCTTGTCGAGCTTCGGCGCGCGCTCGTACAGCGCCCACAGATAGCGATCGATGCAGGCATCGATGGCGGGGCACTCGTCGAGGATCTCGATGCGGTCGGCGCTGGCGACGGTGGGCCGAGGCGGTTCGGTCGCTGCGCTGGGCGCGGCCTGTTCGTCCGCTGGCAGGACGGCCGATGGCGTGATCGACGCGGTCGTCAGCGCGGGCTCGGCTGCGGTCGGCTGCGGCGACGTCGCGATCGGCTCCGCGACGACGGGCGGCGTCGCCGCCTCGATCTCGGCGGCGGCCGCGGGCCATGCCGCCGCACAAGCTATTAGGACAACGGACCGACACAACGCACGGGTCGAAAGCTGCTGCGAGCTCATCATCCGGCCTCCCCCAAATCCGAGCCCCTGCTGGTGAGGGGCGGTCAGGCATCCGATACCTGCGATTGTTCGGTGCAAGACGGCCCGGCGCAATAACGCATCTCCGCGCCCGCGCAGCTTTTGCGAGAACTGTGGCCTGCGTGCAACGCTCGTGAGTTCCGTGTGTGGCGCGATTCGCCGCGAACGATCGTTCGGCGACGACAGATGATGGAGACCGCAGGGCCTCCGGCTGACGCCCTACGCCGTACTCGGCTGAGCCGGCCAGTCAGCTCGTGCGCGAGCTGCGCCGCAGCAGCTTCCGCCCTGTCAGCATGGCGCGGGCGAGATTCTCGCGCTGCAGGCGGCTCACCAGCACCACGCCGGCGACATGCAGCACCACCAGCGGGATCAGCAGATATGACGTCACCTCGTGGGTGTCCTCGACCCACCAGAGGCCGAAGAAGCGCACGGTCACCTGCATTGCGCCGGTCACCACGGAGACGATGAGCAGAAGCAGCAGTGCGAGCTGCATCGCCGTGCCCGCAGGGTTCAGCCCGAGATAGCGTCCGGTCCTGCCGCGCCGCAGATTCCACAGATAAGCGGGCGTCGCGCGCAGCCGGGCGCCGATGCTGCGGAAGCGCGAATGGCGGGTGCCGATGATGCCCCAGATCAGGCGGAACGCAAGCAGTCCGAGGATCGCGTAGCCCGCGATCCGGTGCAGGCCGTCATGGACGTTCGGCGTCACCCACGCGACGAGCACCAGCACGGCCAGCATCCAGTGCCACAGCCGCAGCGGAAGGTCCCAGACCCGTACGGTCTCGGCGGCGTCCCGGTGTTTCAGGCTGGCGCTGGGGGCTGTGCCGTGCATGGCTTTCACGTCAGGTCATCCAGCACGCTGGACGACGCTTGCGCCAACTACTTGGCGATCGTGTGCTTCAGGCTGAGATCCTCCGGGCTGTAGAACAGCTCATACAGCTTGCCGCCCTTGACGCCGTAGACCTCGTAGCAGGTGCCCTCGACCTTCGAGCGGCGCACCTCGTAGCCCGCATCCTTCGCCTTGGCTTCCGCCTCGGCCGCCGGCTTCCACGACGCCTTGTCGAGCTTGGTGCAGTCCTTGTAGCCGTCCGCCAAGGCCGGCGAGATGGCGGCAAACGCGACAGCGAGCGCGGCCGCAATGGTCAGTCTCATCAATCCCTCCAATGAGCAAATACAAATACGATGCATCGTGGGATCAGTGGAGACGGCAACCGCCCCGATGTGTCAACGGAGCGGCGGCTGGAATTGCTCTTAGAGCTTTTCCAAATTCGCCAGGGTCGCGATTTTTCAGCCGAGAATCGCAGACGGTGTGATGCGCGACGTTACGTCTCGCTCGCGCTGCTCATCGCGACACTGTGGTCGTCTGGCGTCCGCTCTCGCCCGGTCCCGCTGGCGGGACAGGGCGAGATGCGAATGCCGGCGTCAGAATTCCAGGTTCGCACCCAGATAGAACGAACGTCCGGGACCGGGAACGGCGGTGCCCCACATCGTCGCGGTGCCCGATACGCCGCCGCCGGTGGCAGCGACGGTGCCGGCCTCCTTGTTGAACGACATCGATGCGCCCTCGCCGATATAGGCGCCGCCGAGCGGCAGGTAGTAGAGCTTGTTGAACAGGTTCTCGACGCCGAAGCTGATGCGCAGCTTCTGCCAGCTGTAGTTGCTGCGCAGGTTGACCAGGCCGTAGGCCGGGGTCTTGAGCTCGTTGCGCGCGACGGAGACGTCGGACTTGCGGCACACCATCACCAGCTCGAGGCCGCTGTCCCAGCCGTCGAGCCGGTGCGTGAGCGTCAGCTTGCCGTTGATCGGCATGATGTTGTAGAGGCCGCCTCCGGTGTCGAGGTTCCTGCCGTTGGTATAGCTCAGGACTCCTTTCAGGCCGAAATCGCCGATCGGCGTCCTGCCCAGCGCCACCTTGCCGGACAGATCGAAGCCGTACAGCCGCGCCTGCTGGTTCATGTATTTCATGATCACGAACTGGTTGGCGACGGCAGGCGCGGCAGCGGTGTTGGTGGCGGCCTTCCACTGCACCGCATCGATGTAGTCGCGCACATGGGTGTAATAGGGTGTGAGCCGTATCTCGGCCTCATGGTCGGCGCTGTGCCAGGCGCCGGTGAAGCTCACGGTATGGGCGACCTCGGGTCTCAGATTGGGGTTTCCGAGATAACCGTTGCCGTCGCCGACGAAATTGTTCATCTCCAGCGCCATGGTGTTGCGCGACCAGGAATAGCGTTCGTACAGATTTGGCGACCGGGTCTTCTGCATCGCGCCGAACTCGAAGGTGAGATGGGCGCTCGGCGTATTCCGGAACAGCGCCGTCAGATCGACATTGTTGTCCTTTCGCGAGCGATCCATGGCGTTGAACGCCGCGCGGGAGCCGACCGAGCTCGTCTCGTACATGCCGGACATGAACCCCGATGTCAGCGGCGTGGTGCTGGTGTTGTAGCCGACGACCGGTCCGGTGTCGGTCTCGACGCGTTCGAACCGCACGCCCAGCAGCGACAGCCAGGACGGGCTCCACTTCGCCTCCCACTCGCTGAACACGCCGGCCCGGTCGCGCTTGCCGCCGTTGATGTTCCAGAACGTCAGCGGCGCCATGCCGCCGATGCAGTTGCCGACGCCGCAATCGGGGGCCGGCGGCCACCAGTCGTCGAGACGATAGGTCTGCAGGTCCACGCCGACGCGGACCACGTCGCGGGGCGACAGCGTGATGTCGGCCTTGGAGGTCAGGCCGTTGGTCTTGGTGCGCGTATACATCGGCATGCCGTTGACCGGATAGCTCGCACCCGTCGTGTTCGGCGGGCGCAGCGTGCCATACGAGAGCAGCCGATCGCCGCCGAAGTTCATGTAGTGATCGACGGACTGGTGATAGAGGCGGGTGTCCAGATCGCCCCAGTCGAACCGGCCGAGATGGTGCAGGTTGAGGCTGTAGGCATCGTTGCCCAGCATGTCCATGCGCTGGTTCGGGTAGAGCTGATAGGGGACCTCCTGCACTCCCGCCTTCAGCTCGATGAGCTGGCCGTCCTTGCTCCAGGCGATGCCCATCAGATGATTCCTGGTCTCGTAGGCGGATGAGCCGACCTGATCGAGGGGAAGCACCGGCGTGATCGAACTCCTCAGGGTGAAGTTCTTGAAGTTGCCGCCGGCCGTATAGTTGTCTGCCTTGACCGCAGCGCCGCTGTAGCTGACGCTGTAGTTCTCGGTGGCCATGGTGGCTGACAGGTTGACGCCGCGCACGTTGCCGTTGCTGCGGTAGAACGTGCCGATGCTGCCTTTTGTCAGCAGGCTCTGCCCCGGCGCCGCGAACAGGGCCGCCGGCGAGCTGACGGCGACGGTGCCGCCGATCGAGTCGCCGCCGACGCTCACGGGAGTGATGCCCGCCCAGACCTTGGCTGCGGCGACCTGGGCCGGATCGATGTAGGACAGCGCCGGATTCATGTGATTGGGACATGAGGCGATGGTGTCCATGCCGTCGACCTTGACGCGCAGGCGGTCGTCGGCGAGGCCATGGATCGCCGGCAGGCTCGAGGCCCCGCCGGCCGAATAGAGGCTGACGCCGGGCACATCGGCAAACAGCGCAGCGGTGTCGTTCGTGATGGCGCGCTTCGCCAGGATGTCACCCGGCGCAACCGAAGTGGCGCCGGGAGGCGAGGCGACGCCGTCGGATGAGGTCGCCTGCGGCGGCGGCGCGCTTGCCGGATTGGTCGTCGCCGCATGTGCGCCCCTGCGGCGGACGGCCGTTCGGGCGGCCGGGCGGGGCTGCGGGACAGTGACCGTCACCTGCGGCAGCGTGGCGGCAGAGCGAGCCCGCGATGGGTCCTGCGCAAGCACGGGGCTCGAGAGGGCGAATGCCAGTAGCGCAGGCGATGTCAGCACGGTGGTTGAGCGGAGCAACCGCCGCCGGACGGGTGTCGAACATTGGTCCATGATGGGATCTCGGAATAGGAATGGGAGAGGCGTCCGGCGGCGAGCGCGCCGTGGCCCCGTGAACATGTCGCGACGAGGCGGCTGCGGGCACGGCTGCGGCGACCGCCGGACGGCAGCCCACAGCGCGCGCGGACGAGACCGGCCGCATCGTGACGGGATGAGATGTCTGGAGTGATCGGCCTAGACGGCCGCCGGTGGTCCGCGAGCGACCGGCAGTTCGAGCGCGGGCCGGAGCGCCGCAACGACGTCGATCCGCTCGATCAGGATCGCCACGACCACCGGCATCGGCCGCGCCACGGCGGGTACGTGCGGGACGGCGACGCCGCGTCCGAGCGCACAGAACGGACAACTCGCGCATTGCTTGGCCGCAGTGCCGATATCGTCCGACGACGGACCGTCGGTGGAGCTCTGACAGATGATGGCGACGGTGTCGGGAGCCGCAACCGCAGCGCTCATTGCGGAGAGCGCCAGCGCGGACTGGAAGATCAGGGCCCATGCCGCGAACCAGACGAGAGCGCCGCCGAGCCGCGACAGCGCTGCGCGGCGCCGCGCTGAGCGCATGCGCGCCTCACGTCGTCCTGATGCGATGCCTTGTAGTTGACGCCCCTGACGAGCCACCGACTGACGCCCCCGTCCCTCGCAACTACCTACAGGAGCGGACATCCGGTTGGCAATGGACGACACGCGGCCGGCTCGACTCCCGTCGCAGTGGATCAATTCGGCCACAGTGAAGTGACTTCAACTCATTCGCGAGCGGCCGGCGCGACTGAAACGCGCGCGGGCCATTCTTGCGAGTCGAACTCAATCGCGGCGGGGTCTCGCGACGGATGACGGCCGGGCCTGGACGCCGTCAGCGACATCTGTCAAATATAGCCTCATGACCTTCCGCATTCGCATCGCAGGCGCTGCCGTCAGCAGCCGAATTACCGACCCGGCCTGATCCGTCGGGCCGGGCGCTTCTGCCTGTGAGAATTGCCTGTGAATGCTCTTGGCGCCCGAAGAGGCGCCGTATGCGAGGTCTGTATCCGTGTCTCCCAACCAACCGACGCTGCACCTCGTGTGCGGCAAGATCGCTGCCGGCAAATCGACGCTCACCGCGGAGCTCGGCCATCGCTCGGCCACCGTCGTGGTCGCCGAGGACGACTGGCTGGCGCGGCTCTATCCCGGCGAGCAGAGCAGCTTGGCGGACTACGTGCGCAATTCGTCACGGCTGCGCAGCGTGATGGGGCCGCATGTCGTCGCGCTGTTGCGGGCCGGCGTTTCGGTCGTGCTCGACTTCCCCGCCAACACGCCGGCGAGCCGCGCCTGGATGCGCGGTCTGTTCGAAGCCGCGGGCGTGTCGCACCAATTGCATCACCTCGACGTCCCCGACGAGGTCTGCAAGGCGCGGCTCCGCGCCCGCAACGCAGAAGGCCGCCACGCCTTCACGGTGACCGATGAGGAGTTCGACCTGTTCACGAGCTACTTCGTGGCGCCGACGCCCGAGGAGGGATTCGACGTGATCGCGCATCGGACGTGATGCCGCTCGCGGATGAGCGAAGCGACATCCGGGTTCACCGGCACACTGCGTGAGACCCCGGATGTCGCTTCGCTCATCCGGGCTACGTGTCGTGAGCCGCTGCAAGTCGCTCCTAAGCGCTCTGCATTCCGATCCTGAAGCGCCGATTCTGCCGGCCCTTGTTGTCGACCTTGAGAATGCGGATGGGCCGCGCCTGCGCCGTCGAGACCAGATGCGTGCCGCCGCAGGCTTGGCGGTCGAGGCCGTCGATGTCGACGATGCGGATCAGGCCGTCGGCCTGGCGTGGCGGGGCGACGGATTTGGCGCGGAACAGGCCAGCGGTCGCCTGCGCCTCGTCGTAGCCCATGTCGAAGGCGCGGACCGGGCGGTCGTCGGCGATCGCGGCGTTGACCGCATCCTCCACCGCGCGCAACTGCTCCGGTGCGACCTTGGGCAGGTCGAAGTCGACGCTGAACTCGTTGGTCTCGGTCATACGGACGCCGGTCAGCAGCGCGCCGTCGAACAGCGTGTAGACGGCACTGTTGACGAGATGCGCCACCGTGTGCTGCTCGTTCATGCGCTGCCGGAACGCCGGATCGACGCGCAGCTCGATCGCCCCTTCCGGGATGGCGTCATCACCGATCAGGTGCCAGATGCCGTCGGCGGTCGGCTCGAACCCGGTGACGACGCAGACGATCCCGTTCCACGCGATCGTGCCGCGGTCCGGCAACTGGCCGCCGCCGCCGGGATAGAACGGCGAGCGCGCCACCAGCACCGCGCCGGGGCGCGCGTCGAGCGCGGTGATGTCGAGATCCAGCACGTCGGGACGATCGACAGCGAAAGGGCGGGGCAGGAAGTCGGTCATGCAGAACGGCTCGCAATCGCATAGCCCGGATGAGCGGCACGACGTCCGGGTTCATCGAGACGGCGTGTGAGGCCCTGCATATGGCTGCGCTCATGCGGGCCACGAAGCTACGACGATACGCAGCATCGTCGCGCTGCGCAAATGGCCGTTCCTGGCTCGGCCGCAGCGCCGGGTCTCAACGGCATGCGGCCACCGTGAACCACGGCATGCGAAACGCGCCATCGCCCAGGCGCAGGCACACGGTGTCGCCCGGCTGCAACCTTTCGTACAGCGCCTGCGCAACATGTGCATCGGTGGCTCTCGCGAACGGGCCCCACGGCTCGAGCGTCACCTGATGTGTGGCGAGCCGGCTGTGGCCGAGATGCTTGGCGAGCACACGGCTGCGCAGCAGCGCCGGCGCCGAGCGGTCGAGTGCGGTGTTGAACTGACCAAGCGCCCCGAACGCATAGGCGGCGACGAAGAGAGCGGCGAGCAGCAGCCGCCAGCCGCGGCGGCGGAGCTGGGTTTCGAACCGCGCGGCGACGATGAGGAAAATGATCGCGACCGCGGTCGCGAAGGCCGTCAGCGGCAGCCAGTCGACGAGGTTGATGTCCGACAGCGTGCGCGCGGCGAGCGTGCCGGCCGCCACGATGCAACCGGTGCCGAGATTGGCGCCGTAGCCGGAGCCGAGGCCGATGCGGAACCGGCCGGGAAAGCGCAAGGTGAGGACGAGCGCCAGCAGCGGGATGACGGTGACGACCGCGATCAGCTGGCCGGCCGGAAAGCTCGGGAACAGCGACCAGGCTGCGAGCCCGATTGCGAACAGCGAAAAGCCCAGGGCGATGCGCTGCGACGGCGCGCCACTGCCGTCCCGGCTGTCGCTGTCGCCGGGCCTGTCGTCGCGCGGGTGGGGAGCGTTCATCACCAGATCCGTATCGAGGGTGTTTCCCGCTGATAGCGAAAGAGGGTTGACCGACGACGAATGCGCCGGCGATTTGACAGCGACGAGCCGGGTTGCGACTGTCCGCAGCCAGAGCAAGAAAGCCGCACCAGGAAACGCCAGGAACACCTCATGTCAACAGAGCATGTCGACGTGCTGATCGTCGGCGCCGGGCTGTCCGGCATCGCCGCCGCCTATCATCTGCAGCACAAGTGCCCGGGCAAGCACTTCGCGATCCTGGAGGGGCGAGGCGCGATCGGCGGCACATGGGACCTGTTCCGCTATCCCGGCATCCGCTCCGACAGCGACATGTACACGCTCGGCTATTCGTTCAAGCCGTGGACCGATCCGAAGGCGATCGCCGACGGGCCGCAGATCCTGAAATATGTCCAGGACACCGCGACCGATAACGGCATCGACCGCCACATCCGCTTCAACCATCGGGTCCGGCGCGCGTCGTGGTCGAGCGCGGACGCACGCTGGACCGTCGAGGCCGAGCGCCGGACGGAGCAGGGCACGGTCGAGACCGTGCGGATGACCTGCGGCTTTCTGTTCATGTGCTCCGGCTACTACCGCTACGAGTCGGGCTATCTGCCGGACTTCAAGGGTATGGCCGATTTCAAGGGCCGCATCGTGCATCCGCAGGCCTGGCCTGAGGATCTCGACTATGCCGGCAAGCGCGTCGTCGTGATCGGCTCCGGCGCGACCGCGGTCACATTGGTGCCGGCGATGGCCAAGTCCGCCGCGCATGTGACGATGCTGCAGCGCTCACCGACCTATGTGGTGTCGCGCCCGGCGCAGGACGCGCTCGCCAACAAGCTGCGCCGGCATCTGCCCGCTGGTCTCGCCTATCACCTGATCCGCTGGCGCAACGTGCTGTTCGGGATGTACTTCTTCCAGCTCAGCCGGCGCAAGCCGCAGCGGGTGAAGCAGCTGATCCTGGGCGGGGTACGCGCCGCGCTGGGTCCCGATTACGACGTCGCCACCCATTTCACGCCGCGCTACAACCCGTGGGACCAGCGGTTGTGCCTGGTGCCGGACGGCGACCTGTTCAAGACCATTCGCGAGCAGCGCGCCTCGGTGGTGACGGCCGGGATCGAGACCTTCACCGAGCGCGGCCTGCGCCTCGCCGACGGCCGCGAAATCGAGGCCGATATCGTGGTCACCGCGACCGGGCTGGTGCTGCAGGTGCTCGGCGGCATCGAGGTCGTCGTGGATGGCCGCACCGTCGATTTCGCAAAGACGCTCAACTACAAGGGGATGATGTATTCCGACGTGCCGAACCTGGCGGCGACGCTCGGCTACACCAACGCGTCTTGGACGCTGAAATGCGACCTCACCTGCGAATATGTGTGCCGGCTGCTCAACTACATGGACCGGCACGGCTACCGCCAATGCGTGCCGCACAATGACGATTCCACCGTTACGCCGCTGCCGTCGCTGAGCTTCAGCTCCGGCTATGTGCAGCGCGCGGTTGCCGACCTGCCGAAGCAGGGCTCGAAGCGGCCGTGGCGGCTGTACCAGAACTACGCCCTCGACATCGTCTCGCTGCGCTTCGGCAAGGTCGACGACGGCGTGATGCGGTATTCGTGAGGGCAGGGGGGCACGAGCGGCGCTCGCCTCTATGACGTCAGCTTGGGGCGGCTCTCTCCACATCGTCATGGCCGGGCTGGATCCGGCCATCGATGTCGTTGGGCTTGGAAGAACGCGGATGCCCGGAACCGGTCCGGGGCATGACGGGTAAGCAACCAGCAGTTTGCTTGGCGCTTACCGCTCCGCCGCCCCCTCCCGCAGCGGCGCGCGGCTGAGTTCGTTGGCGGCCGCAATCGCCTTGCGCATGAGGCGCACCAGCTCGTTCGCCTCGGCCTCGCTGAGGCCGCGCACCATCAGCCGCTGCGCCGCCTCGACCGCCGGCGTGATCGCCTCCAGCGTCCTTCTCCCCTCATCGGTGATCAACAGCTCCCGTGACCGGCGGTCGCGCGCGCTCGCACGGCGGACGACGAGGCCCTTCTGCGCGAGCCGGTCGATCACGCCGGTGATCGTGGTGCGGTCATAGGCGATCAGGCCGGCCAGCGTGATCTGGTCGATGGCCGGGTTGGCCGCGATCGCCGCCAGCGCCGCATATTGCACCGGCGTGAGGTCGAAGCCGGCCGCTTCCACCTCCGCCAGGAACACCGCCACGGCGATCTGCTGAAACCGGCGCGCCAGGTGCCCCGGCATGTCCCGCATCTCGGTCAATTCGAATCTCCTGTCACGAGCTTGACAAGTATACTGATGATCAGCATACTGATCAATAAGGAACAGCGAGGGAGGGTGGTCACGTGCAGTTTCATCTCAACGGCTTCCAGCCGGGCGATCCCGAGATCTTCGACGCGGCCGAACGTGTGGCAAGCCAGGGTGCGCAAGGCGCGCTACCGGGCGAAACCGATGTCCTCATCGTCGGCTGCGGCCCGGCCGGGTTGAACCTCGCTGCCCAGCTTTCCGCTTTTCCGGACATCAGGACCTGCATCGTCGAGCAGAAGCCGGGCCGGCTGCTGCTCGGCCAGGCCGACGGCATCGCCTGCCGCACCATGGAGATGTTCCAGGCCTATGGTTTTGCCGAGAAAGTGCTGAGGGAAGCGTGCTGGATCAACGAGACCACGTTCTGGAAGCCGAGCGACCAAGACAGCAAGCATATCGCGCGCAGCGGTCGCGTGCAGGACGTCGAGGACGGCCTGTCGGAGATGCCGCATGTCGTGCTCAACCAGGCTCGGGTCCACGATTTCTTCCTGGACGTGATGCGCCGGTCGGCCGCGAAGCTCGAGCCGCATTACGCGCGGCGACTGCGCGATCTGCGGATCGATCCGGCCGCAGGCGTCGACGCACACGGCGTGACCGTCAGCTTCGATCGCATTGATCCGGAGCATGAAGGCCCGGTGGAGACGGTGCGCGCGCGCTACGTCGTCGGCTGTGATGGCGCGCGCAGCGTCGTGCGCAAGGCGATCGGCCGCGAGCTGCACGGGGATTCCGCCAATCATGCCTGGGGTGTCATGGACGTGCTCGCCGTGACCGATTTTCCCGACATCCGCTTCAAGTCGCTGATCCAGTCCGCCAAGGACGGCAGCCTGCTGGTGATCCCGCGCGAGGGCGGCTATCTCGTCCGGCTCTATGTCGAGCTTGCCAAGCTCGAGGTCGGCGAGCGCGTGGCGGGGCGCAACATCACCGTCGACGAAGTGATCGCCAAGGCACGGCGCATTCTCGCGCCATATACGCTCGAGGTGAAGGAGGTCGCGTGGTGGTCGGTCTATGAGATCGGCCAGCGCATCACTGACAAGTTCGACGACGTGCCGGAGGCCGAGGTCGCAACGCGGCTGCCGCGCGTGTTCATCGCCGGCGACGCCTGCCACACCCACAGCCCGAAGGCGGGGCAGGGCATGAACGTGTCGATGCAGGACACGTTCAATCTCGGCTGGAAGCTCGCCGCCGTCCTGGGCAAGCGTTGCGCGCCGCAGCTCTTGCACAGCTATTCGGCGGAGCGGCGGGCCATCGCCCAGGAGCTGATCGATTTCGATCGCGAATGGGCAGGAATTCTTGCCTCCGCCGCCAAGCAGGGCGGCGCCGACGCGGCCAAGACCCAGGACTATTTCGTCCGTCACGGCCGCTACACGGCGGGCACCGCCACGCACTATCGACCCTCCGTTCTCACCGGCGACGACACCTTCCAGCCGCTCGCCACGGGCTTCGTGATCGGCAAGCGCTTTCACTCGGCGCCCGTGATCCGGCTCGGCGATGCCAAGCCGGTGCAGCTCGGCCATGTCGTCCAGGCCGACGGCCGCTTCCGCATCTTTGCGTTCGCGGCGGCGGAGGATCCAGCCGCGCCGGAGTCCGCCATCCGCCGCCTATGCAAATTCCTCGGCGAGGATTCGGCCTCACCCGTGCGCCGACACACCCAAGCGGGCGCCGACATCGATTCCGTGATCGATCTGCGCGCGGTGTTCCAGCAGGGGCATCGCGAGCTCGCGATCGAACACATGCCGGAGCTGCTGCTGCCGCGGAAGGGGCGTTACGGCCTCATCGACTACGAGAAGATGTTCTGTGCCGATCTGAAGAGCGGCCAGGACATCTTTGCGATGCGCGGCATCGATCGCGCGGCGGGCTGCATCGTGATCGTGCGGCCCGATCAGTATGTCGCCGACGTCCTGCCGCTCGACGGCGTCGGGAGACTGTCGGCGTATTTCGACGGCGTGCTGCTGCCGGTCCGCTGAGGCACGCCGATGGTAAACGAAACCCAAATCCGTCCCTCGGATTTCCAGGCTTTGCGCTAGTCAGATCCCAAGGTTTCCTTGCTACAAACGAGGTCTCCGGAATGGACGATTGAGTGGGTGAGACGTCGAAATGTTGATGTTGGCGAACCGTCGCAAGAGTGAACGTCGGCTGTGCAGGAGGATCGCGAAGATTCACTACGGCAACGGCAGCCTGCCGCGGGACTGCACGGTCACGGATATTTCCGACGGCGGCGTCAAGGTGATCGCCGAATTCGTCGAGATTCCCCCGCAGTTCACCATCGTCTTCGCGCCCGACCACCAGCGCAAGTGCCGGCTGGCCTGGCGCATCGGCTGCGAGTTCGGCGCCGAATTCATCGATTGAGGCGGGCCGGCCGCGCCTGCTTAACGGGACCTTAGGGTTAATCTGCCAGCGTGCAGATCATCAGGTCTCGAAGTAGTTCAGTTGCATGCGTACGCGGCCCCTTCGCTCTCTCCCTCTGCTCCGGCCGGCTGCGTTCGCGCTGTCGTTCACGGCCGTGCTGCTCGGTCTCGGCGCCTGCCAGACCACCGATCTCAGCGAGGTCACGGGGGCACTGGGCGGCAATCCCGAAAAGAGCCGCGCTGCCGCTGCCGACCCGCGCGCCGAGATCGATCAGCTCCGCGAGCGCTTCCGCGCCAATCCCAACGATCCCGAGGTGGCGCTGCGCTATGGCAGCGCCCTGCGCGGCACCGGCCAGCGCTCGCAGGCCGTCGCCGTGCTGGAGCAGGCGAGCATCGCCAGCCCCGGCAACAAGGCGCTGCTGGCGGCCTACGGCCGTGCGCTCGCCGACAACGGCAATTTCCAGCAGGCGTTCGACGTGCTCAGCCGTGCGCATTCGCCCGAGGATCCCGACTGGCGCATCCTGTCGGCGCAGGGCGCCACGCTCGACCAGATGGGGCGCAACGAGGAGGCCCGGCAATACTACATGACGGCGCTGAAGATCGCCCCTGACGATCCCTCGGTGCTGTCCAATCTCGGCCTGTCCTACGCGCTCTCCAACGAACTGCCCAAGGCCGAGGAGCAGTTGCGCAAGGCCAGCGCACACCCCGATGCCAGCCCGCGGGTCCGGACCAATCTTGCCGTCATCGTCGGCCTGCAGGGCCGGATGAGCGAGGCCGAGAGCATCGCGCGGTCAGGGCTGCCGCCGGAGCAGGCCAATGCCAGCGTCGCCTATGTGAAGCGCATCCTGGAGCGCCGCAAGATCGCGCAGCGCGAGCTGTCGCCGCGCCGCGACCGTCCGGTGGCCGGCGAGCCCGACAAGGCGCTGGCGCGGGCGCTCAGCCGGTCCGACGACTAGAGCATGATCCGGAAAAGTGGAAACCGGTTTTCCCTCGCGACAAACGCCAAAGGCGTTTGCGCGGAGATCATGCTCAAACAAGCAGATGAGATCATGATGCCATTCCGTGGAATCGCATCATGATCTAAGGCGCTATTTTGCGCCGAGAAGTTTCGCGATCGGCGCCAGCAGCGAGCCGCGCTGCGGCTTGTGGTCGATCCGTCCCGTGAGCCGGTTCGCGATGTCCTGGAACAGTTTTGGCGTGCGGCTCAGCCCCGATATCTCCGCGATCATCTGGCCGTTGTTGGCGGCGGTGCCGAACAGCTTGCAGTCGAACGGGATGATCGCGACCGGCTCGGCCTCGACGGTCTTGGCGAAGCGCTTCAGGTCGATCTCCGGCCGCTTGGGCATGCCGACCTGGTTCAGGCAATACAGCGGCGGCCGGTCGTTCGGGCGCGAGGCCTTGAGCACGCTCAGGAGATTCTTGGCGTTGCGCAGGTTCGCCAGATCGGGCTCGGCGACCACCAGGATGTCGTCGGCATTGATCAGCGCATGCCGCGTCCAGGCCGACCATTGGTGCGGCACGTCGAGCACGATGCATTGCTGGGTCATGCGCAGGGTGTCGAAGATCGCGTCGAACGCATCGGCGCCGAAATCATAGACGCGGTCGAGCGTCGCGGGGGCGGCGAGCAGGTTGAGATTTTCGGTGCATTTGGCGAGCAGGCGCTCCATCAGCGCCGTATCCGGCCGGTCCGGCTGGAACACGGCGTTGGCGATGCCCTGCAGCGGATCCTGGTTGTAGTCCAGTCCCGCGGTGCCGAACGCCATGTCGAGATCGATGACGACGGAATCCAGCGTCAGGTCGCGCGCCATGCTCCAGGCGACGTTGTGGGCGACGGTGGAGGCGCCGACGCCGCCCTTGGCGCCGACCACGGCGATGATGCGGCCGGTGATGACGGCCTCCGAGGCCGAGAACAGGCTGCAGACCGAGCGGATCACGTCGATGGTCTCGACCGGGCCGATCACATAGTCGTTGACGCCGCGCCGGACCAGCTCGCGATAGGCGACGCCGTCGGACGGGCTGCCGATCAGCACCACGCGGGTGCCGGGATCGCAGACGCTGGCGAGGTCGTCGAGGCCGCCGAGAATGTCGCCGCCGGGCCTGGTCTCGATCAAGATGACGTTCGGCGTCGGCTGCGAGTGATAGGTCTCGATCGCGCGCGGCATGCCGCCCGCCTTGATCGTGATGTGCGCCTTGCCGAGTCTTCGGTCCTGGCTCGCCGCGAGGATCGCGGCCGAGGTCTGGTCGGTTTCGCAGAACGCCTGCACCGAGACGCGCGGGACCGGCGCGATGTGATCGTCGAGGGCCGGGCCGGTGGGGCCGGGCTGCTCATCCTGGCTCTGACGGGACGCGTTGATCATTTGCCTGTATCGCTGAGCTTGGCCTTGTCTGACTCCGGATACGCCACCGCCGTCGACTCGCCCTTGCGGTACTTCTCGAACAGCGCGGAGCGGCGCGGCGTGTAGGCGGCCATCTCCGAGCGCGGCTGCTCGAGATCGGCCGGGTTGTCGATCATCGCAGCGAGATTGCGCTGCGTGGCGCAGCCGAAATTCTGATAGTGCTGGTTGCTGCTGTAGCCGGGATTGTTGATGTTCGGCCCGAGATCGTCCGGCCACAGCCCGCAGGGACCGGCGACGGCGGCGATCTTCGGATAGCTCAGCCGGATGACGGCGAGCTGCCGCGGATCGTCGGGCATGGTGTTGCGCATCGAGATCGCGTGCGAGGGAACGCCGCCGGCGGTCAGCACGGCGCGGATCTCGCGATAGGCGTCGGCCGCGGCGCGCGCATTCGACGTGCCTGCCGGCACCTCCGCCATGATCCCGCCGGTGCCTTCGCGCAGCCATGAGCGCGCGAGCCCCGCGACGTCCACGCGCTGCTGGTAGGTCAGGCCGCCGCGTCCGCTGCCGATGAAGACGACGGTCGACTGCCGGCCTTCCTCGATCGCGATCGGATGGCGGATCTTGTAGTCGTCCGGGATCGTCGCGACGACCTCGCCGGTGGTGGTGTTGCAGGCGCCGAGCGTGAGCGCCAGCCCCGCGATGGCGCCGATCCGGCGCAGCGTGCGTCCGCCGTCTGGTGTGGATGTTGCCGACATGATCGTTCCCCCGTACCCGTCGTCCCGCAATCTCAGTCGATGATGAAGCCGAAGCCGGCCGGCTGCCCCGTGGCCGCGTCGACCCTGGCGGCGATGCCGTACAGCCGGTTCATGCGGCCGAGCAGCGCCGACTCCGAGTCGGTGGCCGGCGCGAAGCCGTCGTCCGGACGCGACAGCTCCTTCTGCGCCACGGCGCGCACGACATAGGGCGTCACCAGCACCATCAGCTCGGTCTCGTTGTTGACGTAGTCCTGGCTGCGGAACAGCTGGCCGAGCACCGGCAGCTGATTGAGCCCGGGCAGGCCGTTGATCGCCTGCTTGGTCTGGTTCTGGATCAGGCCGGCCATCGCCATCGAGCCGCCGGAGGGGATCTCGACCGTGGTCTCGGCGCGGCGGGTGCGGATCGCGGGGATCGTCACCGACGAGGTCGAGGCCGAGGTCAGCGCATACGACACCGTGATCGCATTGTCGTTCGACAGCTCCGACACCTCGGTCATCACCCGCAGGCTGATGCGTCCTTCGCTGAGCACGACCGGCGTGAAGTTGAGCGAGATGCCGAACTTCTTGTAGGTGATCGACGTGCTGCAGACCCGCGTGGTGGGATCGCAGGAATAGCCGCCGGGAATCGGGAATTCGCCGCCGGCGATGAAGGTCGCGGATTCGCCGGAGATCGCGGTCAGATTGGGCTCGGCCAGCGTCTTGGTCACGCCCGCCGTCTCCATCGCGCGCATCGTCGCCGAGACCGACGACAAGCCGCCGCCGGTGGCGGAGAGGCCGTTGGTGCCGACCAGCGACCTGCCATAGGCGGTGAACGGGTTGGTGTTGTTGAAGTTCACGACCGCGGTGCCGTAGGTCATGCTGGCGCTGAGATCGATGCCGAGCTGCTTGACGATCTCGCGCCGGACCTCCGACACGTTGACCTTCAGCATCACCTGGTCGCGGCCGCGCACGACGATCGAGTTGACCACCTTGTCGGCACCGCCGACGAGGCGAGCGGCGATCTCGCTGGCCTGCTGCGCCTCGACCGGGCTCGACACCGATCCGGTCAGGATCACGCCTTCGCCGACGCCGTCGATCTTGACGCCGGGAATGCTCTGGCTCAGCGCCTGGCGCACGCCGTTGAGATCGCGCTTGATCGCGATGTCATAGGCCGCGACCTGCTGTCCCTCGCCGTCGAAGAACACGACGTTGGTCTGGCCGACCGCCGCGCCGATGATGTAGGCGCGCCGGGCCGAACGGACGACGGCGTTGGCGACCTTGGGATCGGCGACCAGCACGTCCTTGACGTCCTGCGGGAAGTCGACGACCACGGACTTGCCGATGCCGAGCGAGAGGAAGCGAACCTTCGACGACCCGACCGACACCACAGGCGTCTCCAGCCTGTCGTCAGCCGCCTTCACCGGCGTCAGCGCCGGATTGAGCGCGAGGCCGATCACGGCCGATGTCGATAGCGCGCGGACGACCCACGTCCCGAATTTTGCGCGTTGATGCCCACCCATCATCTTCCTCGTCCTTTCGGTCACTTCTGCGCCGTGAGCGAGCTCGTGATCCCATAGCGAATGATCTCGATGGCGCTGCCCCGTCGCGCCATCTGCTGCTGTTGCTGCGTCTCGGTCTTGTTGCCGTCGGCGGCGTTCACGTCGGCGATGCTGCGCAGCGCCAGCGCCAGCGAGCCGGCCTGTCGCGCGCGCGCCAACGTCTCGGCCTGCTCGGGCTTGAGCTCGAGCGTCACCGTCTTGCCGACGACGGTGTTCTGGCCTTCCTTCTCCTTCGGCGCCTGGTCGATCGCGAGCACGCGGACGTTGGAGAGAATGATCTCGGAGCTGACGAAGTCGGCGGCACCGGGCTTGTCCGGATTCTTGTCGCGCTTCGACAGGATGACGTCGACGCGGTCGTTCGGCAGGATGAAGCCGCCGGCGCCGGTCTCGGGCGAGATCTCGGTGGAGATCGCGCGCATGCCTGCAGGCAGGATCGCCGCCATGAAGCCGGAGCCGTCCGCCTTCACCAGCTTCTGCTCGCGGATCGGCTCGCCGATCACGAACGGCGAGCGGGCGATGGTGCCGACCAGCTGATTGGCCGCCTCGGGACGGTCGCCGCGCCGGATGAAGATGTTGCTCGCGGCCTCGGGCCAGGTCTGCCAGATCAGGTCGCCGGGCTTGATCGCCTGACCGAGCCCGATGTCGTTCTTGGCGACCAGCACCTCGACCGTCGGCAATTGCACGACCGGCGCCGCCGGCGTCTGCCGCTGGCCGTCGGAATTGCTGACCAGATAGGCCGCAACGCCGCCCGCGCCGAGAGCGATGGTTAACACCACGATGCGTGCGGTCATCATACGCGTGACTACTTTGCTTACTCATACGCCTGGGGCGACGCGCGAGCCGACTGACAGCCGTCCCCCTCACTTACGACTAAGCGGCAATAGTATATGCGAAATTGAACAGCATAGGCGGCAGCCGCTGCCGTGCGGACCGATTGCGCAAGTGGTGAACAGGTTGTTAGCGAGCAAATAGCGAAACGACGCGAACGTGTTAGCTGTTTGCTGGCAGCGCGGTTGCGCGCGCTGATAGTTGCTCACCCGATTGAATGAAATTGTGAGTTGCAGCCGCGCCTCGGTGGTCGCCCGTTAGGATGAATCATTGACTAATCACGTTGAACGCGAACGCACTCTCATCGTGAGACGGTGTGCGTCTTGACGCGATCGCGCCGCGGCTGATGCGATCAGCCGTTCGTGCCTGGGACGAACACGTGCCGCGCCCCACCGTAATCTGACGGGCCGGCATTTTCAGAAAGCGGAAACGGGTTGGACATACGATTCCGTTGAGCGGGATTTCCGTTTCGGATTCAGATTTCCTCAAGAATTTGCGCGCACGGTCCGGGGCATGGCGGCTTTGCCCATTTCGAGTTAGTTCGACCGAAAATGCACGCAGAAATTGTAACAGGCATATCGTGCCTCGGCGGGGGCCGGGCCATCGTCGGGGACATCATGGGTTCGAGGGGAGACGTGCAATGTCGGTTGCTCGATTCCTGAAGCAGCGCGCGGTCAGGATTCAGGCGGTCGGGTCCTACACGCTTTCGAACTGGTATTCCCCGGAAGGACGGCTGCGATCCTTCGCCTGCCGCACCACGCGGGTGTCGCCGTTTCGCGCGCTGCTCGAGGTGCCCGTGGTCGGCAAGGTCGGCGATCGTCTGACCTCGTATTTCCGCGACTTCGGCAAGTTCGAAGGCGAGATCAGCGACACCGTGCATGGCGGCTTTCTGCTCGAGCTGGAGATGACGCGCGCCGAGCGCGCCAAGCTCGCCGAGAAGCTGGTCTGGCTGGAGAAGAAGCAGAAGGATCCGTCGATCCGCGACTCCCGCCGCGATGCGCGCTTCGTGCCGAACTCGCCGCATTCGGCGCTGACGCTCGCCGACGGCCGTTGCATCCCGTGCTTCGTGATCGATGCCTCGATGTCGGGCGCGGCGGTGTCGGCGGAGATCCAGCCGGAGATCGGCACGCCGCTGGCGGTGGGCAGTTGCATCGGCCGCGTCATCAGGCATTTCCCCAGCGGCTTCGCCGTCCGCTTCGTCGACCAGTTGCCAGGCGCCAACGAGCTCGAACGGCGGGTGATCACGCCGCCGGCGCGCCCGATGCGGCGGAAGCTCGTGGCCCACGGCGATGACCGCCTGATCGGGGCGCCCGAGGACTTCTTCCTGGTGTGACGGCGGCGCTCCTGCGGCGTTCGACGGCGGCCGCTCCGGCCTGCGCGGTTTCGCGTATGGAGCGATGGCGGGAATCGCGGCATGGGAACTGGCGGCCGTCCGCACGGTTAACGCGATGTTAATCGGCATCGTGAAAGCTTGCGTTGCCGGGTGCATTGCCAGGAGGACCAGTCCCATGGAGGCCCAGAAGACCGCGGTGGATGCCATCGTCGTCCTGACCGGCTGCGACCGCGATGCGGTGGCCGTCTTCATCCGCCGCATGTATCTCGCCGGCGTCCGGGACCCCAAGCGGCTGACCTTCAAGGGCCTGCAGGAGCTGACGCGGGCTTAGCATGATTGCAGCCGGGGCCGGCGGCTGTTGCAGCCGGGTCACGCCGTAGAACTTTCAACCCCGATTCCCGTTCACAACCCATGTGCGAAGGGATGCGGCCGGCCGCGCTTGCGGCTAAATTGAGGCGCTTGGCCGGCATCAGAGCACCATCTGAATCCTCGCCCAGAAGGCGACACGGTTCTGCGCAACACGCTCTGAGCGGCCGGATCATGGGTACCGGACATGCTCAGACAGCTCTTCGCGCCACAGCTCATCGGCCTCTACATCCTGATCGGGGCCACCCTCTACGTTCACTTCCGCGGCAAGCAGCGGCTGCGCTTCGCCCGCCAGCTCGGCGACCACTCGACCTATCTCGCCCCCTATAACGTGCTGATGTATGCCGGCTCGGCCGTGCCCAACACGCCGGTGATCCCGGTCGAGCAGTTTCCCGAGCTGAAGACGCTCACCGACAATTGGCAGGAGATCCGCGAGGAGGCGGTACGCCTGTTCGACGAGGGCTTCATCCGCGCCGCCGCCGCCAACAACGACTGGGGCTTCTACTCGTTCTTCAAGAGCGGCTGGAAGCGCTTCTATCTGAAATGGTACGACGACTTCCTGCCGTCGGCGCGCACGCTGTGCCCGAAGACGGTCGAGCTGCTGAACGCCATCCCGAACGTCCACGGCGCGATGTTCGCGATGCTGCCGCCCGGCGGCAAGCTCGGCGCCCACCGCGACCCGTTCGCCGGCTCGCTGCGCTATCACCTCGGCCTCGTCACGCCGAACTCCGACAAGTGCCGCATCCTGGTCGACGGCGTGCCCTGCGTCTGGCGCGACGGCGAGGCCTTCATGTTCGACGAGACCTTCATCCACAGCGCCGAGAACGCCACCGAAATCAACCGCATCATCCTGTTCTGCGACGTCGAGCGCCCGATGAAGCTCGGTTTCATGACCGCGATCAACCGCTGGGTCAGCCACCACATCGTCAAGGCGTCTGCGACCCAGAACATCGAGGGCGAGCACGTCGGCGTGCTGAACAAGGTGTTCGGCAAGCTGTACGAGTTTCACCTGGCGACGCGCAAGGTGAAGGCGTGGAATCGGACGGTGTACTACGCGGCGAAGTACACGCTGACGGTGGTGATCGCGGGTGCGATCGTGGTGTCGGCGTTTCGGTGAAGGGGAGTAGGACGGATTGGCGGAATGCAATCCGCCGTTCTTCGGCAACAAGGAACGCGGCCAAGCATGCATACGCCCTTCGATTGTCGCGTCTATGCGCAGCATTCTATGACGACTCCGCAAAATCGTACTCGAAGGCAAAGTTGTAGTCTGCTCGAATTTGCGCGGCCATACGCCTTAACTCGATTGCGTCAGGTGCAAGAGTTTCAGCTAGCTCTGCTTCGACCTCCAATGCTTTGGCGTATAGGATCCATTCCTCCGGTCCTTTTTCTGGAAGCTTATCTAGGAGTTGTCTTGCATCCTTCGGTCGCTTCTGTTCAATCAGCAGGCTTGCGTCGAGACTAACCACTGCATCGCTCGACCCTGGAAAGCTCTTGACAAAATCGATATCCCTTCTCGCGACGTCGTACTTGCCGTGTTTTGCTGCGCAAACTGCTCGAATGGAGCGAACTCGTATGCTGTCGACGCTTTCGGTCGTAAGCAAATGATTAAGTATCTCCAATGCAGCCTTGAAGTTCTGCTTCTTCATAAGCAGTTGCGCCATGCGTATGTCTGATTGACCGTTATCATCAGGCATCTGTCGAAGTCCACGAATCGCCGCTTCTGCTGCAGCGAAGTCATTTCGCGCTAAATCTACTCCGATCTGAAAATCAGCAAACATCGCGCTATCGCGTATTAAGTCAGAATTGTTGCGGAGCAATTTTCGTAAGTCCGCTAGTCGGCCAGATTTCTTATAGGCAAGAGCTAGTTCGTGGACCGCCGATCTATTCAGTTTTTTGTCTCGTGCCGCTTCGATTAGTAGTTCTATCGCTTTCGAATACTTTCTTTGTCGTCTAAGCGAGTGTCCACGTAAAAAGGCAACTGACCGGTAGCGCTTTTTCTGCATTGTTTCGATAATCTCATCCGCATCTAAGTATTTTCCGAGCCGAATATTGGCGCGGGCGACGGTCGATAGCACCTCTTCTCTAGCGGCCTCGCTCATCTTCATTTGATCGGAAAGATGACCCCACCGGATTACGAGGTTAAGTTTTTCAGGGTCGTCTTTTCCGCGAGCGTACGTGTCTCTCAAAACATCTACTAGCATACCGGGAGTCAGTAGAGGGCGAAGTTCGGGCGGAAGTGATGATCCCTCCAGGGAGTGCATAAAAACGAACGCCTCGAAAAGATCGTTGTTAAACTTCCCCTTTGCCTGCGCTTCTTTCCATTCTGCGGACATCTGCCTTGCGAACTTCTTCAGGAGTTCGGGCGAAGTAACATTGAATCTGCGATAGAGGAAGCGGATGGCTGGCGATATTGAGTATAGCGGTCCTGTCGCTGTAATAAGGCAGCCAAGGACCAAATCGTCGACGGCTTTGAAAAAACGTTCGTGGCTAATGTTGTTGTCTGATGTAAGTATTCTCTCCAAAAGCCCTCCATTCAGGGACGGTACCCAGCTTAGCAGAGAAAGTATTTTGCGTTGATCGTCAGAGAGTGCTTCGGACTCAATGTTTTCACCGAGTATAGTGTTTTGAATATTGAAGAGTTGGCGAGGGTCGCGCTCTAGAGTGTGTGCTCCTTTGATTGCCGCCAGTCGGATCGCTGCGTTTGCAACGTCGGCATGTCCGCCGATTGCACGAATAAGCTCATTTGAAATCGACATATTCTGTAAGCCGAATCGCTCAGAGGTTCTAATCATGAGCGCTCGGATATCTTGATCATCTAGTTCTTCAACTCGCATTTGTACCACATTGTCGGTCGCTTCGACGGTCTCGTGCGGAAGTTGGCGGTTGCTGATAGCGAACAGAAGTGCCTCTTTAGGTATGGCTGAAAGCAGTGGAAGTACCCAGTCTTTCGGTGCTCCTGAGTCTTCAAAAAAGCCGCCGGCCGAAACAACCGTAACGGCTTGTCCAAGGCGACTAAAGTGATCAATTAATCGGATGACTTCTGCAACTTGATTTGCAAGGCTCAGATCTTCAAATGTCTTCCGTTCTCGTATAGCTTCTGTCGTTGGAATAACGGGCGAGATCTCCGTTCTGAGCGACTGAAAAAGGTCGATTAAATCAGCTGAACCCGACAGAGCTAGGGTGGGTCCAAAAGTTAGATTGGCATCAGTGGAGAGTGCGCTGCGCATAAAATACGCGGCAAATGTCCGCCTACCCACCCCACGGAAGCCAGTCAGAAAATATGCATTCGGACTTCTGCGCTTGCGCGCAACGTGGTCAGCAGCGATTCTTTCAAGCCTGTCTAATGTCTTGCCTCGACCAATTACCCTGGGGGCTCCTGGTGAAAGCCCGACGTTTGGTTCCAGCAGGATGCCTGTGATGTATCGTGCTATGTCAGCCTCAGACCAGCCCGCTCTCGGTATCCAGTAATTTCGGAGCCACTCAGGTAGGTCTGAAAGTTGGACGTCGTGGTCAGTAGGAAATACGAGGATGCGATGGTTCTTCTTCTGTATTTGCTGTAGCCTTGCAACGTCGATTTCAAAGCCAACCCAAGGTGATTGTTGGCTGATCTTTGAGGCAAATAGTACGAAGATAATGGAATCTTGTACGTACCTCGCCATTTCTTCGAGGAGGCGCTTGCCATTGCTGAAGCTCTCTTCGTAGAAGTAGGCTAATCCGGCTGGAAGTCGGCGACGAACTGCGGCTACAAACTCTTTGTCTACATAAGATAGGGAGAGAAACACCTTTGTGCTCATGAATGCCTCACAAGTTGTTGTTTCTACTCAATTCGGAATTGCGTTGGAAAAATCGAAGTCGTCGTGCTGGGCGTGAATCGGGTTATGATATACGTTTACGAGTGGATTGTTTAGAAACAATCGGGTGACTTCACTTGGGTTCCGGGCTCGTCATCCGCATTGCTCTAGATCTTCGCAGACTCGTCAAGTGTTCGGTAAAACATTAGCCTCTTGACGTATTCGCCAAATCAGCATTAGAATATTACCCATCCCGTTGCACGGTAGGGGACGGTTCGCGGTCGTCACGGACGTTGGCAGCGGGGAGCGGTGGACGCGGGCGGCGGCGTGTGATGAGCACGGACGAACGCTTGGCTCGCGGACGGTGAAGGCGTGTGGTTCTGATACTCCGATGCTAGTGTCAACGTCGCGACGAGGCTATGCCTCGCGCGGGGGATGGTGGCCAGAAAGCCCGGTGCACCAGGAAGAGCACGCTATAGCCTGTTAAAACCATCGTGCGGGGAGGGCCGGGTGTGTTCGGCCAGACCTGTGGTACCTGCCGCCTGCATTTTTTTCGCAGGCGGGCCACGGGCGCGGCCAGCGCCCGGCCTTCCCTGCGCCCTCCATCTGGAGAGGGCGAGAGTTGGAGCATCACTCGGGCGCGGAATGCGTCGCGAGAAGGTGGGTGCTCGTCTCAGCCTGAACGCTGTTTGAGATTGTGGATCAGTGTAGCCGCAAGGGCGGTGCCCACCCTCCCCTGGAGGGGGAGGGTCGCTCGCGCGCAAAGCGGGCGAGCGGGGTGGGGTGATCTCTCCACGCGCACCGGTGCCAGAGGAGAGATCACCCCACCCCGCTTCACGTGTCGCTTCGCTCCTCGTGAGGCGACCCTCCCCCTCCAGGGGAGGGTGAACCAGTCCTCGGCTGCGATTGGGCTTCAATGAAGGAAAGCCGTTCAGGGCGCGGACTGCGTCGCGAGAGCGTGGATGCTCGTCTCAGCCTGAACGCTGTTTGAGATTGTGGATCAGATGATGTCGCAAAGCAGGTCTCACCCTCCCCTGGAGGGGGAGGGTCGCTCGCGCGCGAAGCGGGCGAGCGGGGTGGGGTGATCTCTCAGCGGGCGCCGGTGCGAGCGGAGAGATCACCCCACCCCGCCTCACGTGTCGCTGCGCTCCTCGTGAGGCGACCCTCCCCCTCCAGGGGAGGGTGAACCCGGTGCTTGGCTGCGATCGGGCGCCAGACCGAAAAAAGCCGCGCAGAGCGCGGCTTTTTGGAAGTGTTGCGAGGACCGTGGGCGCGTCGGCTTACGCCGCCGCTGGCCCAATCGACACCTTCAGCGTGCCGACGCCGTCGACGCCGCATTCGATCTTGTCGCCGGGGACGATCGCGGCGACGCCCGCGGGCGTGCCGGTCATGATGATGTCGCCGGCGCCGAGCTCGACCTGCTGGGAGAGCTTCCAGATGATCTCCGGCACGTTCCAGATCAGCTCGGAGAGGTCGCCCTTCTGGCGCTCGGTGCCGTTGACCGACAGCCAAATCTTGCCGGTCGACGGGTGGCCGATCTTGGCTGCGGGCTGGATGGCCGAGCAGGGCGCGGAGTGGTCGAACGACTTGCCGACCTCCCAGGGGCGCTGCATCTTGCGGGAGGCGAGCTGCAGGTCGCGGCGGGTGAGGTCGATGCCGACGGCGTAGCCGTAGACGTGCTCGAGCGCCTTGTCGGTGGGGATGTTGAGGCCGCCGCTCTTCAGCGCGACCACCAGCTCGACCTCGTGATGCATGTCCTTGGTCAACGGCGGGTAGGGGATCACGGCGCCGTCCGGCTCCAGCATGTCGGCATGCTTGGCGAAGAAGAACGGCGGATCGCGCTCGTCATTGCCCATCTCGCGGATGTGCTCGAGATAGTTGCGGCCGACGCACCAGATGCGGCGAACGGGAAAGACGCCGGCTTCGCCCACCACGGGCAGCGACGGTTGCGGCAGGGCCGGAATGACGGTGGAGGCGCTCATGAAACGATCTCGGGTGCGGTGAAATGGGAGGATCAGGACGTCGCGGTCATGGGGATCACGTTCGGCCCCATGTCGCGCTGTTGCAGGCGGAAGAACGAAGCATAGCGGCCGCCACGGCGCAACAGATCGTCATGCCGGCCGCGCTCGACGATCTCGCCGGCCTCGACCACCAGGATGGCGTCGGCGTTCATGATGGTGTGCAGGCGATGCGCGATGACGATGGTGGTGCGGTTCTGGCAGAGATGCTCGATGGCCTCCTGCACCTGCCGCTCGGACTCGGAGTCCAGCGCCGCGGTGGCCTCGTCGAGCAGGATGATCGGCGCGTTGCGGATCAGCGCGCGGGCGACCGCGATGCGCTGGCGCTGGCCGCCGGAGAGCTGGGTGCCGTGCTCGCCGACCGGGGTGTCGTAGCCGAGCGGGAAGCTCATGATGAAGTCGTGGGCGCAGGCCGCCTTCGCCGCCTCGATGATCTCGGCCTCGGTCGCGCCCGGCTTGCCGAAGGCGATGTTGGCGCGGATGCTATCGCGGAACAGGTAGACGTCCTGGCCGACATAGGCGGTCTGCTCGCGCAGGGAGCGGCGCGACACGTTCGAGATCGACTGACCGTCGATCAGGATGTCGCCTTCGGTCGCCTCGTAGAAGCGAAGGAGCAGCGCCAGCACCGTCGACTTGCCGCCGCCGGACGGGCCGACCAGCGCGGTGACCTTGCCGGGCTCGGCGACGAAACTCATGCGGTTGAGCACCGGCTCGTTGTCGCGATAGGCGAAGGAGACGTCGCGCAGCTCGATCCTGGCCTGCGTCAGCTTCAGCGCCGGCTTGTCGTCGTCAGGCTGCTCGCTGGCGGGGCTGTCGACCACTTCGAGCAGCATGCGCGCGCCGACGAGCTGGCTGTTGAGATCGATGTTGAGCCGCGCCAGCCGCTTGGCCGGCTCGGTCGCCATCAGGAAGGCGGTCATGAAGGAGAAGAACTGGCCGGGCGTGGCGTTGAGCGCGACCACGGCATAGCCGCCATACATCAAACAGCCGGCGACCGCGAAGCCGCCCAGCATCTCCATCAGCGGGTTGGAACGGTTCGAGACGCGGGCCATCTTGTTGGCGTTGCGCTCGACCACCGCGATGTTCTCGTCGATGCGGGCGCGCATCGCGTCCTCGAGCGTGAACGCTTTCACGGTGCGGATGCCCTGCAGCGATTCCTGCATCGTCTCGAGGATGTCGGCATTGCCGGTGAACTGGCTGTGCGCGAGGCCCTTGATGCGCTTCACCAGCTTGCGCAACACCAGCATGGCCGGCGGCACGACGACCAGGCCGAGCAGCGACATCCAGGGATCCTGCGCGACCATCACGGCGATCATGCTGATGAGCAGCAGCAGGTCGCGGCCGATTGCGTTGATCAGCATGGTCAGGACGTCGGTGATCGACTTGGCACCGGCGGTGAGGCGGGCCAGGAACTCCGACGAATGGCGCTCGGAGAAGAAGCTGATGCTCTCGCTCATCAGCTTGGCGAACAGCTGGCGCTGGTTGTTGGCGAGGATCGCGTTCGAGATCTTCGACAGGATCACCGCGTAGCCGTAGGTCGAGACGCCCTTGACGAACAGCAGGAGCACGGTGACGCCGGAGAGCACCGCGATGCCGGGGATGCTCTTGTCGACATAGGCCTTGTTGATGACCTGGCCGAGGATGTAGGCGGCGCCGGCGCTGGCGCCGGCCGAGACGGCCATCAGCGCGAAAGCGGTGAGATAGCGACGCCAGTAGAGGATGCCCTGTTCCATCACGAGGCGGCGGATCAGGATCGCGGCGCCATAGGGATCGTCGGTGATCTTCTTCGGAAATTCGGCCATTCTGGTCCCTGGCCGCCGGGACAAATCGCCGGGCGGACAGCAGTGCTTGCCCGCTCGGGGCGGCTTTTTCAAGCCCCCCGGCGTCCGGCTAAGTCGTTGATTCTAGGCCGAGGCCCGCTGCAGCGTGCCGCTGTGGCGTTCCAGGAACAGTTTCTCCTCCCAGGTCAGGGCGTGGGCGGCGATTGTTTCCAGATCGTCATAGGTCGGGGTCCAGTCGAGCAGCGCCTTCAAACGGCTGGTGTCGGCGACCATGCTCATGATGTCGCCGGGGCGGCGCGGCGCGTATTGGACGGGAATGGCGCGGCCGGAGACGCGCCGGACGGCCTCGATGGTCTCGAGCACGGAATAGCCGCGGCCGTACCCACAATTCAGCGTGACCGAGCCGCCGCCGGTGCGCAGATAGGCCAGCGCGGCGCGGTGCACCTGGACGAGATCGCAGACATGGATGAAATCGCGGATGCAGGTGCCGTCGGGGGTCGGATAGTCGGTGCCGAAGACGTCGATCTTGGCGCGCTGGCCGGTCGCGACCTCCATCGCGATCTTCATCAGATGCGTCGCGCCGACCGTGGCAAGCCCGCTGCGTCCGAACGGATCGGCGCCGGCGACGTTGAAGTAGCGCAGCACCACGTAGTTGAGGTCATAGGCCGAGGCGACGTCGTGCAGGATGATCTCGGCCATCAGCTTCGAAGTGCCGTAGGGCGAGGTCGGACGGGTCGGCGCGCTCTCGGGCACCGGCACCTCGTCCGGATTGCCGTAGACGGCCGCGGTCGAGGAGAACACGAAGCGGCTGACACCGCGCTTGACCGCCGCATTCAACAGGCTGCGCGTGGTCATCGTGTTGTTGCGGTAGTACAGCAGCGGATCGCGCACCGATTCCGGCACCACCACCGAGCCCGCCAAATGGATGATGCTGTCGACGCCGTGCTGGCTGATGACGCCATCCACGAGATTTTCATCGCCGGCATCGCCGATGAACAGCGGTACGCCGTCCGGGACGAATGCGGAAAAGCCGGTCGAGAGGTTGTCGATCACCACGACGCTTTCGCCGGCTTCCGCCAGCGCCAGCACCATGTGGCTGCCGATATAGCCGGCGCCGCCGGTCACGAGCACGGTCATTGTTTGACGCGATCCCTGTTTGTTTTCCGGCAAACTAACGCCGGCGAAGTGAAGGACCTCTTGCGTGCATAGCGAACTGGCGGCGATGCTTAATGTTGCGTATAGGGAACCGCTGCAATTGGAGTGAGTGGTGCAAGCCGAGCGTGTTTCTGCCGCCGATCTCGACGTGATCGTGCCCAACCTGCACCGGCGCTATTCCGGCGTGACGGCGACCAACCGGATGGTGGCGCCGAAGCTGGCGCAGCGCGTGCGCGCCGCCTGGCTCGGTTCCTACGCGCCGGATGGGATTGCGCGGATCGGTGCGAGCGGCCTCTTCAAGCTGCGGGGTCGGCGGCGGCCGCTGATCTGGCACGCGCGCCGCAACAACGAGATGATCGTCGGCGTGATCATGCGCGCGCTCGGCTGGCCGTTCAAGCTGGTGTTCACCTCGGCCGCGCAGCGCCATCACAGCTGGATCACGCGTTGGCTGATTCGCCGCATGGACGCGATCATCGCCACCAGCGACATCTCGGCGTCCTATCTGAAGCGCGACGCGACGGTGGTGACGCATGGCGTCGACACCGAGATCTATACGCCGCCAGCGGATCGCGCCGCGGCCTTCGCCGAGAGCGGACTGCCGGGAAAATATGCCATCGGCTGCTTCGGCCGCGTCCGTGCGCAGAAGGGCAGCGATGTGTTCGTCGCCGCGATGTGCCGGCTGCTGCCGCGTTTTCCGGATTTTTCCGCCGTGCTGGTCGGCGCCGTGACGCCCGAGCAGATGCCGTTCGCGAGCGAGCTGAAGAAGCAGATCGCCGCCGCGGGCCTGGAGCAGCGCATCGTCATCACCGGCGAGCTCGACATCGCCGACGTGCAGCGCTGGTACCAGCGTCTCACGATCTACGCCTTCACCTCGCGCAACGAAGGCTTTGGTCTCACGCTGATCGAGGCGATGGCCGTCGGTGCGGCGCTGGTCGCGGCGCGCGCCGGGGCGGCGGAGATCGTGGTCGAGCATGGGGTCACAGGCGTGCTGGTCCCGCCCGGCGACGTCGATGCGCTGGTCACAGCGCTCGAGCCATTGATGCAGGATCCGGATGCCGCACAGGCGATGGGCGCGCGGGCGCGGCAGCGCGTGGTGGAGAAATTCAGCCTCGAGGCCGAGGCCGACAAGATCGCCGCCGTTTATCGGCGACTGGTCTGAGCGATGATGTCGGCGACGAACGCATCGAGATCGCCGCCGGCGAACAGGAAGCCGGGCAGGCCGGCCGCCTCGGCGGCGGCGATGTCCGAGGCGCGGTCGCCGATCACGAAGCTGCCCTCGCGCCTGATGGGCCAGTGCTGCATCAGGTCGAGGATCATGCCGGGCGCCGGCTTGCGCCAGGGATGCTCGCGCAGATAGCGCTCGACCGAGCCTTCGGTGTGGTAGGGGCAATAGCGGATGTCGTCGATCACAGCCCCCTGCGCCGCGAGCTCCGCCCGCATCCAGTCGTGCAGATCCATGACGTCATCTTCGCTGAACAGACCGCGGGCAACCCCGGACTGGTTGGTGAAGAGGAAGACGTGATAGCCGGAGTCATTGAGGCGCCGGATCGCGTGGGCCACATTCGGCATCCAACGGATGCGCTCGCGCGAGCCGATGTAGTTGTCGTCGTGATTGATGACGCCGTCGCGGTCGAGAAACGCCGCCGGCTTGAGCTGAGCAGTCGTCATCTAGCCCTCGTCCTGCATCAGCGCCGCTTCGATCACCTCGCAGATGCCGTGCGCCGTCGCGAGGTGGATCTGCTGGATCAGCGGCGTGTCGTCGCTCGGCGCCACCAGCATCTCGTCGCACGATTCGCCCATCGCGAGGCCTTTGGCGCCGGTGAAGCCGACCGTGACCAGCCCGCGCTCGCGCGCCTTGCGCAGCGCATTGAGGATGCTCGGCGAGCGGCCGGAGGTCGAGATCGCCAGCAGCACGTCACCCGGTGTACCGAGCCCTTCGACCTGGCGGGCGAAGACATGATCGAAGCCGTAGTCGTTGCCGATCGCGGTCAGCGCCGAGGTGTCGGTGGTCAGCGCGATGGCGGCATAGGCCGGCCGCTCCTGCTTGTAGCGGCCGACGATCTCGGCCGCGATGTGCTGGGCGTCCGCCGCGCTTCCGCCATTGCCGACGATGAGCAGCTTGTGGCCGCCGCGCAGCGCCGCGATGATCCTCGCCGCGATCCGTCGGGCGCTGGCGAGCATCGCGGCATCGTCGGCGGCGCGCTCCATGGCTGCGCGGGAGCGGGCGAGATGGTTGGCGATCGGGTCGGGTGCGCGGGTCACGTGGCGGCTCGGGTTACGTCAGGGCCGGTGTATGGGGCGCGGTGCCGCTTCGCAAGCTAGTGCGCGACCGGTATCGCCGCGTCAGCAAGGATCCGCTGGGCGATGGTGGCAACATCGGTCGCCGGAATGTCGCGCATGCAGCGGTGGTCGTTCATCCGGCAGACCGGGCGGTGGCAGGGCTGGCAGGGGACCTGTGTCCTGGTCTGGACCGTCGCCGCAAGACCGTTCAGCGGCGCCCAATGGTAGGGGCTGGTCGGACCGAAGATACCCATGGTCGGCGTCCCCAGCGCCGCGGCGATGTGCGTGAGCCCCGAATCATTGGAGATGGCGACGCCGGCCGCGGCCATGGCCAGGATACCGTTGCGCAAGTCGGTTCCAGTCAGGTCGCGGACGGCCGGTCCGCCGGCGGCGACGATCTCGGCGGCCAGCGCCTTCTCGCCGGGGCCGCCGACCACCCAGACGTCGAGGCCGGCATTGCGCAACAGCCGGGCCGCCTCGCCGTAATAGGGCCAGCGCTTGGCGGCACCCACCGACCCCGGTGCCAGCGCCACGGCCGGGCTGTTTCCCAGGTCATTGGCCTCGCGCCAGCGCGCGACGTCCTCCGGCGGCACCCGCAGCTGCGGGACCGGCCATTCCGGCGGCAGCGGCGCCCCGTCGGGCAGCGCCAGCGCGGCATTCTTGTCGATGAAGCGGGGCAGCGCCTTCTCGCCCCAGCGCCAGCGGTTGAGCAGGCCGAAGCGGACCTCGCCGACGAAGCCCACCCGCTCGGGGATGCCGGCCAGCGCCGGTGCCAGCGCCGATTTCCAGGTTCGCGGCATCACCAGGGCGGTCCGATAGCGACGTTCGCGCAACATCGCGGCGAGCTGCCATTGCCGGCCGAGCGCCAGCCGGCTGCGCGGCAGATCCCAGACGATGCCAGAGCGGACCCCGGGCATGTAATCCACCAGCGGCGCGCACAGCGAGGTCACCAGCAGGTCGACCGGCCGGTTCGGCCAGCGCTCCTTGAGCACCCGCACGACGGTGTGGCCGCGCACGAAATCGCCGATCCACATATAGGGAATGATCAGGATCGGGCTGGTGTCCGCCGCGTCCACCTCGACCTTGGTCGAATTCGAATTCATTCTTTGTCTGCCTGGCTTTGGCGCGCTGGTAGCCGCTCGGCCGCCGCAGGTAAAGTGGCCCGAGCGAGCCGACACCAAAGCGCTTACACTTTGCCGTCGCATGCGCTACGCGAGGGCGGGGTTTTCGGGATCAGGACGGGTTGCTGAATGTTGCTGGTGACCGGCGGCGCCGGGTTTATCGGATCGAATCTGGTTGCGGCGTTGAACGACGCGGGACGCACGGATGTCGTCGTCTGCGACACGCTCGGCAGCGAGGGCAAGTGGCGCAACCTCGCCAAGCGGCAGCTGGCGGACGTCGTGCCGCCATCCGATCTGGGCGAATGGCTAAGGGGCCGTCGGCTCGACGCCGTCCTGCACATGGGAGCCATTTCCGCCACGACGGTCACCGACGGCGACCTCGTGATGGAGCAAAATTTCCGGAGTTCGCTGCGCCTGCTCGACTGGTGCACCGAAAGTTCCACGCCGTTCATCTACGCCTCGTCGGCGGCGACCTATGGCGACGGCGCGCAGGGCTTCGTGGATGATCCGTCGCTCGCGGCGCTGAAGACGCTGCGGCCGATGAATCTCTATGGCTGGAGCAAGCATCTGTTCGACATGGCGGTCGCTGCGCGCGCCGAGCGCGGCGAAAGGCTGCCGCCACAATATGCCGGGCTCAAGTTCTTCAACGTGTTCGGTCCCAACGAATACCACAAGGGATCGATGATGAGCGTGCTGACCCGCCGCTTCGACGACATCAAGGCCGGGCACACCCTGCAACTGTTCAAGTCGCACCGTGAAGGCATCGCCGATGGCGACCAGCGCCGCGACTTCATCTACGTCGACGACGTCGTCCGCGTGATGCTGTGGCTGTTGGCCTCTCCCACCGTCTCGGGCCTGTTCAACGTCGGCACGGGACAGGCGCGCAGCTTCAAGGACATGATGCTGGCGGCCTATGCCACGCTCGGTGCGACGCCCCGGATCGAGTACATCGACATGCCCGAAGCGATTCGCGGCAGCTACCAGTATTTCACCCAGAGCAAGGTCGACCGGCTGTTGGCCGCCGGCTACAACGGCGGCTTCACGTCGCTCGAGGACGCGGTCGCTGGCTATGTCCGAGACTATCTCGATTCTACCGACCGCTTCCGCTAGACGATCTGGTTCTGACCACTCACCGAGACTGCCGCTGATGTTCGACTTTGACGATCTCTCGCAAGCGATCGCCCGCCAGACGGTGCTGTGCATCGGCGACCTCATGCTGGATGAGTTCGTCTATGGCGAGGTGTCGCGGATTTCCCCCGAAGCGCCGGCGCCTGTCATCGCGGTCCAGCGCAGCGAGATCAACATCGGTGGCGCCGGCAACGTCGCGCGCAACATCGCCGCGCTCGGCGCTCGCTGCATCTTCGTCGGTCTCGTCGGGCAGGATGCGGCCGGCGACCAGCTGGAGGCCGAGCTCGCCAAGGAGGGCGGCATCGAGAGCGTGCTCGTGCGCGATCCCTCGCGGCCGACGACGCGCAAGGTGCGCTTCGTCTCCGAGCATTTCTCCACCCACATGCTGCGCGCCGACTGGGAGCGCGCCTCACCGGCGATCGGCGAGGTCGAGCAGAAGCTGATCGAGGCCATCCTGCCGCTGATTGCGCGGGCCGACATCGTGCTGCTGTCGGACTACGCCAAGGGCGTGCTCACCGCGCGCGTCCTGCGCAACGTGATCGACGCGACCCGCAAGGCCGGCAAGCGCGTGATCGTCGATCCCAAGAGCGCAAATCTCGCGATCTATCGCGGCGCGAGCGTGCTGACGCCGAACCGCAAGGAGTTTTCGGAAGCGACCCGCAGCCGGGCCGAAACCGAGCACGAGATCGCCGCGGCCGCGCAGGATGCGATCTATCTCGCCGACTGCGAGGCAATTCTGGTGACGCAGAGCGAGCGCGGCATGACGCTGGTACCGCGCGAGGGCGATCCGATTCACGTGCCGGCCTATCCCGTGAAGGTGCGCGACGTCTCCGGCGCCGGCGACACGGTTGTTGCCGTGCTTGCCGCGACGCTCGCGGCCGGCGCCGCCTGGGCGGATGCGTTGCGGATGGCGAGCGCCGCTGCGGCGGTGGCCGTCAGCAAGCACGGCACCGCCAGCGTGACATCGGCCGAACTGCGCCGAAAGATCCTGCCGCATGCCTATCGTGCCGCTGAGGAAAAGATCATCGAGAGCGATGACGAACTCGCCGCCCGGGTCGAGGGGTGGCGGGGAGAGGGCCTGCGCGTCGGCTTTACCAATGGCTGCTTCGACATTCTGCATCCCGGCCACGTCAAGGTGCTGACCGCGGCGCGCGCCGCCTGCGACCGTCTCGTGGTCGGGCTGAACAGCGATGCCTCGGTCAGGCGGCTGAAGGGCGAGAGCCGCCCCGTTCAGGACGAGCGCGCGCGCGCCGAGGTGCTGGCCGCGCTCGAGGCGGTTGATGTCGTCGCCATCTTCGCGGAGGACACGCCGCTCCGCTTGATCGAGCTGGTCCGGCCAAGCGTGCTGGTCAAGGGCGGCGACTATACGCGCGAACAGGTGGTGGGGCACGAGGTCGTCGAAGCCGCCGGCGGCGAGGTGATTCTGATCGACATCCTGAAAGGGCACAGCACGACCGCGCTGGTCGATCGCGCCCGGAGCGAGACGCAATGAGCGCGCTGGCAGGTCATCCCGGCCCAGCGCTGCTGGCGCGCCGCTGGCGCGATCCGGCGGCGTGGCGGACGACGGTCGATGTCGTGGCGATCTTGCTCGCGGCGTCGCTGCCGTGGTCGACGTCGCTGGTGTCGATCCTGGGCGTGGTCATGCTGATCACGATGCTGCCGTTTCTCGACGTCGAGCGTCTGCTGCAGGTCCTGAAGCGGCCGATCTCGCTGGCGCCGATCGCGCTCTTCCTGTTGGCGCTGATCGGAACGCTGTGGTCGGACGTGGCGTGGGGCGCACGGCTCTACGCGGTGGGACCGGCGGCGAAGCTTCTGGTGCTGCCCGCGCTGCTCTACCATTTCCAGCGGTCGGAGCGCGGCCTGTGGGTCTTCACCGCGTTTCTTGCCTCCTGCGTGCTGATGGTCGTGGTGTCGACCGCGGTCGCGTTCAATCCTGCGCTCGCGCTCAAGGCCAATGCCGATCGCGGCATCTTCGTGAAGAACTACATCGACCAGGGCCAGGAGTTCTCGCTCTGCGCCGTGGCCCTGGCCTATCCGATCGCCCAGTTGCTGCGCGCCCGCCGCTTCCTTCCGGCCGGCCTGCTCACCGCGATCATGATCGCGTTCCTCGCCAACATGATCTTCATCGTTGTCTCGCGTACCGCGCTGGTGACGATCCCGATCCTGCTTGCGGTGTTCGGGCTGATCCACTTGAAATGGCGCGACAACCTGCTGATCGCGGCCGGTGCCCTTGCGCTGGGTCTCGCTGCATGGACCGTGTCCCCGCAATTGCAGGGCAAGGTGGCGACGTTCACGAGCCAATATCAGGACTACAGGAACGATCGCGCCGTCACGTCGATCGGCGAGCGGCTCGAATTCTGGCGCAAGTCGTTGCGGTTCCTGGCCGACGCGCCGCTGATCGGACACGGCTCGGGCTCGACGCGTCACTTGTTCGAGCTGGCCGCGAGCGGGTCGCGCGACCTCTCCTCGAGCCAGGTCGTCGGCAATCCGCACAATCAGACGCTCTACGTCGCGGTCCAATGGGGAGCGTTCGGGATCGTCATTCTCTACGCGATGTGGGCCGTGCACCTCCTGCTGTTCCGCGGTGACGGGCTGGTGCCCTGGATCGGACTTCTCGTGGTCGTGCAGAACATCTTCACCTCGCTCTTCAACTCCCACATCTTCGATTTCCACGAGGGGTGGATGTATGTCATCGGCGTCGGCGTGGCCGGCGGCATGGTGCTGCGATCGAGGATAAAGCCCGATGCGGAGCCCGTCACAGCATGACGCGCCTCTCGCAACTCACCTCCCGGAACCTGCTGATCGCCGCGCATGACCTCCTGGTCAGCGTCGTCGCGCTGTTCGCGGCGTTCTATATCCGCTTCGAAGGCGCCAGCACCTTCTGGGAGCGGGTGCCGCTGCTCTTGCAGATCCTGCCGTACTTCATCGCCTTCAGCTTCGTCGTCTTCTACTTCTCGAACCTTCTGACGACGAAGTGGCGGTTCATCTCGCTGCCGGACGCGCTGAACATCGTCCGCGTCGCGACCGTGCTGACGCTGGCGCTGCTGGTGCTCGACTACATCATCGTCGCGCCGAACGTCCGCGGCACCTTCTTCTTCGGCAAGCTCACGATCATTCTCTATTGGTTCCTGGAGATCTTTGCGCTGAGCGCGCTGCGTTTCGCCTATCGCTACTTCCGCTACACGCGGGTGCGACGGCACGCGCGGTCCGAGGACGCGGCCCCTGCGCTCCTGATCGGCCGAGCGGCCGACGCCGAGGTCGTGCTGCGCGGCATCGAGAGCGGCGCGGTCAAGCGCATCTGGCCGATCGGCATTCTCTCGCCATCGGCCGCCGACCGGGGGCAGTTGATCCGCGGCGTGCCGGTGCTGGGCGGGATCGATGATGTCGAGGACGTCGCCGCCGACTTTGCCCGTCGCGATCGGCCGATCGCGCGCGCCCTGATGATGCCGACCGCGTTCGATCCGGACTGTCATCCGGAGACCTTCCTGATGCGGGCGCGCCGGTTGCGCCTGATCGTGAGCCGCCTGCCGTCGCTGGAGAGTGGCGATGCGCCGAGGCTCGCGCCGGTCGCGGTCGAGGACCTCCTGCTGCGGCCGAGCGAGAAGATCGATTACGGCCGGCTGGAAGCGCTGGTGCGTGGCAAAACCGTCGTGGTGACCGGCGGCGGCGGCTCGATCGGCGCCGAGATCTGCCAGCGCGTCGTGGCATTCGGCGCGGCGCGGCTGCTCATTCTGGAGAATTCCGAGCCGGCGCTCTATGCGATTACCGAGGCGCTCGCCGCCGATCCCGAGGCGAACGTCGCCGTCGAGGGGCGCATCGCCGACATCCGCGATCGCGACCGGGTGTTCGCGCTGATCGGCGAGTTCAAGCCGGATCTGGTCTTCCACGCGGCGGCGCTGAAACACGTGCCGATCCTCGAGCGCGACTGGAGCGAGGGCGTCAAGACCAACATCTTCGGCTCCATCAACGTGGCCGATGCCGCGGTGGCCTCAGGGGCCGAGGCCATGGTGATGATCTCGACCGACAAGGCGATCGAGCCGGTGTCGATGCTCGGCCTCACCAAGCGCTTCGCCGAAATGTACTGCCAGGCGCTCGATCGCCAGCTCGCCGACCGGCCGACGGGACGGCCGCCGATGCGGCTGATCTCGGTGCGATTCGGCAACGTGCTGGCGTCCAACGGCTCGGTGGTGCCGAAGTTCAAGGCGCAGATCGAGGCGGGCGGCCCCGTCACGGTGACGCACCCGGACATGGTGCGCTACTTCATGACCATCCGCGAGGCCTGCGATCTCGTGATCACGGCGGCCTCGCATGCGCTGGCGCCGCAGCGCCCGGATGTCTCGGTCTATGTGTTGAACATGGGCCAGCCCGTCCGCATCGTCGATCTGGCCGAGCGCATGATTCGCCTGTCCGGCTTGCAGCCCGGCTACGACGTCGAGATCGTGTTCACGGGCATCCGGCCCGGCGAGCGCCTGAACGAGATCCTGTTCGCGAGCGAGGAGCCGCCGGTCGAGATCGGCGTCGCCGGCGTCATGGCGGCCACCCCGAACGAGCCTCCGATGCAGACGCTGAAGGCATGGATCGCGGCGCTCGATCAGGCGATCGCGCGCAATGATCCGGTGACGATCAAGTCGGTGCTGAAGGATGCGGTGCCGGAATTCGGCTCGAGCGCGGCCTGAGTCTTCAATGGCGCCGCCGCGAGAAGCGGCTCAGCACCCAGGTGACGGCGCCGAGACCGAAGACGAGCAGGATGGCGTCGGCCGTCATGGAACGCTGCGCGACCGAGATGGCTGCGAGCGTCGCAAGCACGACATTGAGGATGAACACCTCGCTGACGACGCGCGAGACGGTGAAGCCGTTATCGGTGGCCTGTTGATAGAAATGCGTGCGGTGCGCCGCCCAGAATGACTCGCGCCGTGCCATCCGCCGCAACAGGGTGAAGGTGGCATCGATCAGATAATAGAGCGGCAGCAGCAGCGCCGCCGCGACGTAGCCCTGCCAGGCAAGATGGAGCAGGCCCCAGCCGAGCAGCAGCCCGATCGGCAGGCTGCCGACATCACCGAGAAAGACTTTTGCGACGGGACGGTTGAAGGGCGCAAAGCCGAGCATGGTGCCACCCAGCGCCGCAGCGATGGCGGTCGCCGGCCAGGGCAGTTCACCGGAGAGGCCAAACAGGGCGAGAGTCGCCGTGATCGGCACGGCCTCGGCCACGGTCATCAAATCGAGCCCGTCCATGAAGTTGACGAGGTTGACGAACCACAGGCCGGCGATCAGCAGCAGCGTGCGCTCGACCAGCAGTGGCATCGGAAACAGCTTGAGGTCAGCCGGTGCCGTGAACAGGATTAGGCCGACGGCGATCCCCTGCAGGATGAACCGCGGCAGCACCGGGATCGGCCGGATGTCGTCGACCAGGCCGACCAGCGCCAGCATCGGTGCCGCGATGAACAGCATGAGCAGCGGTGCAAAGCCCGTCACGGATGCAAAGGCGCCGCCGACCACGAGCGTTGCGCCGACGACGGCAATGCCGGCACCCTGGGGCGTCGGGATCTTGTGTGAGGAGCGCGCGTTGGGCCGCGCCAGCGCGTAGCGCTGCAGCACCGGGCGCAGCAGCACGATCAGCACACCGCACATTGCGGCCGCGAGCACGGCAATGGTGACGAGAATTGCGGCTGGATGGACGATCATCCGCGCGCGTCCGGCGCCGAGGTGAGGCGGTCATAGAGCGCGACCACCGAGCGGCCGATGATCCTGGCCGAGAGCTTGTCCTCGACCAGTTGACGGGCCGCCGCGCCATAGCGGGCGCGCAGCTCGGGCGAGGTCGCCAGCTGCGCCATTGCCTGCGCCAGCGCGGGCGCGTCCTCGACCGGCACGGAGAGGCCGGTCTGGCCGTGGATCGCGATCTCGCGGCAGCCGGGTGCATTGGTGGAGATCAGCGGCCGGGCGCAGGCGGCGGCCTCCAGCAGGCTGACCGGAAGTCCTTCGCGATGCGACGGCAGCACGGCGACGTGGCAGCGGCGCCAGAGCTCGGTGATGTCCTTGATCTGGCCGAGCAGGGTGATGCCCGGTTCCTTCCGCCAGGCCTCGACCTCCTCGGCCGAGACCGAGGCAGGATTGGCCGGATCAGGCGAGCCGGCGATCAGCAACTGGACGTCGCGGCCCTGCTGGCGCAGCATGCGGTGCGCAGCGACCAGGGCGCGGACGCCCTTGTCGGTCAGCAGCCTTCCTGCGAAGCCGAAGGTGATCGGTCCGTCCGGCTCCGGCAGCGGCTGGAAGCGATCGGTGTCGACGCCCGAGCCTGGGATCAGCGTGATCTTGTCGCCCCGGACGCCCATGGCTTGAAGCGCGTCGCGATCATCCGGATTCTGCACCAGCACGCAGCTCGGTGCCCGGTTCATCAGCCGCGGCAGCAGCCACAGCAGGCCCTGCTTGAGCAGACGCGAGCGCCAGCTCGCCGACGTGAACACATAGCCGAGGCCGGTCATGGCATTGACGACCGGAGTGGTGCGTCCCAGCGCGGCGAGCGATCCGAGCACGCTCGATTGCAATCCGGAATGATGCACCACGTCGGGGCTGATCGCAGCCTCGACGGCGCGGATCGCGCGGATCGTGGGCAGGGCTGATGACGGCGACAGCCCGCCGCGCTGGAATGGGATCGGATGCAGCATGAAGCGCTCGGCGGCGATCGCGGCGGCGCCGGCATTGACGTTGGTCGCGACATGCACCTCGTAGCCGGCCTCGCGCGCTGCGCGCGCCATCGGCAGGCGGTGCATCAGGAAGGCGTAGTCCTCGTTGGCCACGTAGAGCAGGCGGCGCGGCGAAGGGAAGCGGGGCGGGGACATCAAACTCACGATCTCGGGCGGTCGAAGCGCCGTATAGGCCAAGAGCGACCCTCGCGCGAGCCGTTATCTGTCCTGTGACGGGCGGAAAACCACCTGCCGGGCACCCTTCGACCCCGAACGGCGGAGACGACGCCTCGAATGCCGCCGGTCCTCAGACCAGATGGAAGCTCGACAGGTGAGACAGCAGCTCGGCCGTCGACACGTGCTGAATCGTGATGGTGTCCAGTACCGCATCGGTGATGACGGCGTTGCCCGCGGCGTCGTCGTGGATGGCGGCCTGCAATGCGGACGGGTCTGCGAAGATGCTCTGGCTGAACGCGATCTTGTCGGTGCCGACCGCAAAGTCGGAAATGCTCACCTGACCGAAGTGCTCGGCGAACACGAAGGTGTCGTGACCCTGCAGCGACACCGATTGGGATGCCGTGCCGCCTGCTGACGCTGCCACGCCCGAGATCAAAGTGCCGGAGATCAAAGTGCCATCCTGGCCGTCAGTGGCGAAGTGGAAGTTGTCCTGCGACAGCGGGCCGACGAAATGCAGCGACGCGCTGTTCGCCCCATCGCTCAGCGACAGCATTCCGCTGGTTTCGTCGAAATGCATCTGAAGCGACGTGAATGCGATGCTCTTGAGATCGATCTGAGCGGCCGTGCCGCCGAATCCAATGAGATTGCCGCTGAAGGATGGCGCGGCGAGGACCAGATCGACAGCGCCCGACGTCGTGGCCGCCTGTGCGCTAGCCGTCAGCGAGCTGATGGTCGGGATCCCGATCGTGCCGTCGCCGTTCAGGTCCTGATGGAAGCTGCTCTCGAGGGCTTCAAGGGACGACGAGCTGCCGGAAACGGCGCCGATGGCATTGCCGGTGTAGTTGCCGCTGCTATCGGTGTTCCAGACCGTGTAGAGGTCGGAGCCGTTCATCTTCCAGGCGACCTGATAGCCGCTGCCCGAGGCCTCCGCAGCGATCGCCGCCCAGCCGCTGAGCTGGCCGGCAACGATGACGTTGCCGCCGAACATGACCTGCGTTGCGGTACCTCCCGACACCGGCGCCATCAGGTAGGTCGTGCCCGACAGCGACAGGCTGGTCGACCCGAGCGCTTCGATCACGCTGCCGCCCGGTGTCACGCTCGGGGCGCCGATGGTGCCGTCGCCGTTCAGATCCTGGTGGAAGCTGGGCTCCAGCGCTTCCAGGGATGCGGAGCTTCCCGCAACCGCGCCGATGACGTTGCCGGTATAGTTGCCGCTGCCGTCGGTGTTCCAGACGGTGTAGAGATCGGCGCCCGCCATTTTCCAGGCGATCTCATAGCCGCTGCCGGACGTCTCCGCGGCGATCGGCGCCCAGCCGCCGAGCTGACCGACGGTCACGATGCTGCCGCCGAACATGATCTGCGGGCCGGTGCCGCCGCCGACGGGATTGAGGAAATAGCTCGACCCGGCCAGCACCAGGCTTGTCGATCCCGCGGCCTCGATGACCGTGCTCGGAATGCCGATCATGCCGTCGCCGTTCAGGTCCTGGTGAAAGTTCAGCTCCAGCGCCTCGAGCGCGCTGCTGGTCCCATTCACTGCGCCAATGGCATTGCCGGTGTAGTTGCCGCTGCTGTCGACGTTCCAGACCGTGTAGAGGTCGCTGCCCGCCATCTTCCAGGCGATCTGATAGCCGCTGCCGACGGCTTCCGCAGCGATCGGTGTCCAGCCGCCGAGCTGTCCGGGGCTGACGGTGCTGCCGTTGAAACTGATCTGCGGACCTGTCCCGCCTGCGACCGGATTGAGGAAATAGCCGTTGCCGGACTGTACGAGGCTGGTGGTCCCCACGGTTTCGATGACCGTGGTGACGACGCCGATCGTGCCGTCGCCGTTCAAATCCTGATTGAACGACGTCTCGAACGTTTCGAAAGCGGACGAGCTTCCGGAGACGGCGCCGATCGCGTTGCCGTTGTAGTTGCCGCTGCTGTCCACGTTCCAGACGGTGTAGAGATCCTGACCCTGGAATTTCCAGGCGACTTCGTAGCCGCCGCCTCCATTGGATTCGACGCCGATCGGCATCCAGTTGCTGAGCTGGTGAACGACCACGTTGGCGCCGTTGAACCGCAGCGCCACCGAAATGCTGGTCCCGATGGTGTTGAGATCGTAGATCACGCCGTACTGGGCGAGGCTGACCGATCCGAGCGCCTCGACGATGGTGTTGGCGAAATAGGGCGCCGCACCGACGGCAGGATTGATCTGGGCCAGGCCCGCGCCCGCCACCGCCTGGTTGCTCATCGGTATGGCGGTCTGCTGCAGGATCTCCGAGACGTCGGCGTAGCTCAGCGTCGAATTGGCCGTCAGGATCAAGGCCGCGATCGCAGCAACGCTGGGGGCGGCTGCAGACGTGCCGTAAAAGGCGGTGAAACCCGAGACCGTCGTTGCGATGTTGTCGATGCCGGAGACCACGACAGGGCTGAGCTGAAGCGGCGTTGCGAGGCGTGTGCCGTCGTTGGCAAACAGGATCTCGGTTCCGGCTCCCGATGACGAAAAGCTTTCCGAGACCGGGGTATAGCCAAATGCCGGCGTATTGGCGCTATTGACCGCTCCGACGGTGATCACCCCCGGTGTCATCGCGTGACCGAAAACCGTTCCGACATTGGCGCCGGTGATGGATACGGGGACACCGTTGCCAGCCAGGATCTCCTTGATCGTCGATGGCGTGGGACCCGAAACGTCCGCAATGACGATCTGATAGGTGCCGGACACCGAGAAATGCAGGCCGATCCACGGATTCTGATAACTGTTGGGAACGTGTCCGAGGTATTGTCCATTCTGGTACACGTTGACCGAGAGATGCGACGCGGCTTGACCCCAAGCCTGGTCCCATTGCACGAGCAGGTTGGCGCCCGCGGTCACGGTGATGGTTTGCGCGATGTTGCCGCCGAAGCTCAGCGCATTGCCATCGTAGTACATTCCTCCGATGCTGCCGGAGATCGAGGTCCAGGACGTCTGATAGGCCGAGCTTCCATTGTTGCCGGCCGACGTCACATAGGTCACGCCCATGGCCTGAACGGTCTGAATGGCCTGGGCGACAATGCCGTTCTGGAAGAACGGCTCGTCGGAGTAGCTCACATCATCGACGATGACCTTGCAGCCGGCATTGGCAAGCGCGATGATGCCGTTGGCGAAATCCTGCTCGCTCTGGAACGCCGTATAGAACGCAAGGCTCGCATCGGGCGCGATGTCGTGGATGATCTGCATCATCGCACGGCCTTCGTCACTGCCCCCGGAGGGCATGTCCTTCAAGATCTGGATCTTGGAAGCGGAGGGCAAGGCTCCGCTGGCTTCGTCAGCCGTCGCGCCGCCGAGATTGTCGAAGCTGCTGGAGAGGACACCGATCTTGAGACCGGCTCCCGTCACGCCGGTGGAATTTCCGCCGAGCGCCTGCACGACCTGGGCGCTGGTCGCACCCTGTCCATTCGCGGCCGACGCGATGGCTTCCGTCACCGCGTCCTGAAGCGACGGCGCGGGCTCGCCGCTCGGTCCGGCGTGCGCTGTCGCAACCTTTCCGGGGCCGCTCAGCGACCATGTCTGCAGCGATGCGCTGGCGCTTGACCACATCTCGACGCTGATCGAGAGGACGACTCCGCTCGAGTTGATGCTCTGCCCGGCATGCGCCGGTTCGATGGAGACGTTGCCGGCAATCGGTGTGGTCGGATCGACGGACGTCTCCTGGGTGACTTGCCAGGTCGAGCCGGCGGCCACCGTCCAAGCCGTTGGCTCTGCCGCCTCCTGCGCCGACGTTTGGGCCCGCGCGCTCACGTCGAAGAACTGTGCGACCACCGTTGCCCCGGCGTCGCCTTGCGCGAGGATGCCGGGCGTCTCGCTCGGAGCATCGGCGGTCGGCGCTGGGGCCGCAAGATCGATCTGCTCGGCCGGGCCGTGCTGCGTCTGCTCGATGGTGGAGGCCGGCTTGGGTTCGTCCGCGACGTCCGCGGCAGGCTGCTGCACATGCAACTCATGACGGCCAGCAGCAGGATCGAAAATGAGGGACTCGGCAGCTTCACGCCAACGGTCAGGGATGTCTTCGGTGCGGCCAGATTCGTAAAGCATGCATGCAACGATGGTGATCCTGTCCTCGAGGCCGACAGGCGAAATGGAATTGAAGCATCGTGCAATGATGCCCCTCGATCTTGTATAAAATTGTACCGAAGAATGGCGGCTCCGACCATACGCCATTGTTCGATCTGTCCGATCGAGTTCAACCATTGATTGTATTCAGGAGGACGGCTATTGCCGCGGGTTCAAGCTAGCCTTCGCAGGGGGCCACCCCGGACAGAGGCAGAGATCGGAGAGGGCGTTGCGTCGGATTGCTCCTGTCAGCCCGCCCCGAAGACTGCTGGCGTGCCGATCAGACCAGGTGGAAGCTGGACAAATGGGTCAGCAGGTCCGCCGTCGTGACGTGCTGGACGGTGATCGTGTCCTGCGCGGCATCGGTGATCACGGCGTTGCCGGCCGCATCGTCGTGAATCGACGCCAACAGCGCCGCCTGACTTGCGAACAGGTTGTGGCTGACGACGAGCGTGTCGCTGCCCAGATGGAAGTCGGCGATGCTGACCTGACCGAAATGCTCGGCGAAGACGAAGGTGTCATGTCCTGCCAAGGAGACGGCTTGTGGAGCCAGGCCGCTCGCCGGATCCGCGGTCGCGGCGATCATCGTGCCGCCCTGGCCGTCTTCGGTGAAACGGAAACTGTCCTGCGACAGCGGTCCGAGGAAATGCAGGGAGGTGCTGCTCGCGCCGTCGCTGAGCGACAGCAGCCCGCTGCTGTCATCGAATTGCGCCCGCAGCGAGTTGTAGGAGATGCTGTTGAGGTCGATCTGATCGCCGCTGCTGCCGAACCCGATCAGATAGCCGCCGAAGCTGGCGGGCACCGTCAGGACCACGTCCGGGCCACCGGCCAGCGTCACGGCTTGCGTGCTCGCTGCGACGTGAGCGGGCACACCGATGGTGCCGTCGCCGTTCAGATCCTGATGAAAGCTGGTCTCCAGCGTCTCCAGCGCTGCCGAGCCGCCCGGAACGGCGCCGATTGCATTGCTGACGTAAGCGCCGCCGCTGTCGGTATTCCAGACCGTGTAGAGATCGACGCCCGCCATCTTCCAGGCCACGAGGTAGCCGCCGCCGGAGCTCTCCGCGCCGATCGGGTTCCAGCCGCCGAGCTGACCCGCGGTGACGACGCTGCCGCCGAAGACGATCTGTGGCCCGGTGCCGCCACCGACCGGATTGAGGAAGTAGGTCGAACCGGATTGCACCAGGCTCGTCGACCCCAGGGATTCGATCACGGCCGAGGGGATGCCGATCGTGCCATCCCCGTTCAGATCCTGATGGAGGTTCGTCTCCAGCGCTTCCAGCCCGCTGTTGGTGCCATTGACGGCGCCGATCGCGTTGCTCGTATAGGCGCCACTGCTGTCGGTGTTCCAGACCGTGTAGAGGTCGGCGCCGGTCATCTTCCAGGCGATCTGATAGCCGCCACCGACGGTGTCCGCCGCAATCGGCATCCAGCCGCCGAGCTGACCGACCACGAGAACAGAGCCGCCGAACTTGACCTGGGGACCTGTGCCGCCGCCGACCGGGTTCAGATAGTAGCTGGACCCGGACTGCACGAGGCTGGTCGATCCCAGCGCTTCGATGACGGTGGTCGGAATGCCGATCGTGCCGTCGCCGTTCAGATCCTGGTGGAGGTTCGTCTCCAGCGCTTCCAGGCCGCTGTCGGTCCCGCTGACCGCACCGATCGCATTGCTCGTGTAGGCGCCGCTGCTGTCGGTGTTCCAAACCGTATAGAGGTCGGCGCCGGCCATCTTCCAGGCGATCTGATAGCCGCTGCCCACGACGTCGGCGGCGATCGGCGTCCAGCCGCCGAGCTGACCGACCACCAGATTGGCGCCGCCGAACTTCACTTGCGGGCCCGTACCACCACCGACGGGATTGAGGAAATAGCCGTTGCCGGCCTGGACGAGACTGGTCGATCCGACGGCCTCGATGACGGTCGTCGGAATGCCGATCATGCCGTCGCCGTTCAAGTCCTCATGGAAGGACGTCTCGAACGCCTCGAACGCGGCCGTGCCTCCCGAGACGCCGCCGATGGCGTTGCCGGTGTAGTTGCCGCTGCTGTCGACATTCCACACCGTGTAGAGATCCGCACCCGACATCTTCCAGGCGACTTGATAGCCGCTGCCGCTGGTCTCGCCGGCGATCGGGGTCCAGCCGCCCAATTGTCCGGGCTGGACGACGCTGCCGCCGAACTTGATCTGCGGTCCGGTACCGCCGCCGACCGGATTGAGGAAGTAGCTCAGTCCGAGCTGGACCAGGCTGGTCGATCCCAGCGCCTCGATCGTCACCGGCGTTGCGGAAACGAGATGGAAGCCGAGCGCGTCCATCTGCTTGAGATCCACGGCCGTCAACGTCTGCAGCGTGCTGTAGGTGTAGAACTCGTTGAACGGATCGTTGCCGCCCTGCACGCCGCTGTTCAGGAAGTCGCTGGGGTCCGAGGACTGGCCGTAATCCGCGAGCTTCGTATAGCCGCCATCGAGGGAGAAATAGGCGGTCCCCGCCGTCGCGCCGCCGGTCATCAGCCGGACGCCCGGGCTGGAGAAGCGGAACAGATCGAACACGTCCGGCTGCGGCCCGTAGGGCACGCGGCCGAACGCGTGCGTCAATTCGTGCAGCGCCACGCCGACCAGCAGGTTTGAGTTGATGTCGGTCGCGAAGGTCGCGCTGCCGTCGTCGGTGGTCGCATCGTTGGCGCCGAGGCCGCCCCACAGCTTCAGCTGCGAATTCCACACCGCGACGTAGGACTGTCCCTGGATGCTGGATCCCGCCGGCAAGGCATTGAAGGTGGTATCGCCTGGGCTGGCATAGTTGATCAGGTTGGACCTGACGGAGGAGTAGCTCATCCACTGACCGCCGTCAGGACCGGCCGCCGCGCCGCCGCCGACGCCGCTATAGTCGATCTTGATATTGACGGTGATGCGATCCGAGATCATCGAGGTGAGGATCGCGGCGGCCTGCTGAATGCCGGCGCGAAAGCTCGCAGGCGCATTCATCGCCGCCGTGTCGAACAGCAGGTTGATCGTCAGTCCGCCGGCGCTCACCGCGGTGACGGCGCCGATACCCGCGAAATCGCCTTGCGCGAGCAGGGATTCGACGGCTTCTTCGGGAAGCTCGACGGGGTTGGACGGAGGAGGGCCGACCCCCTCGTCGATCGGGTCGGTGTTAGGGGAGCCCTGTAACAACGCTGGCATTGCCTCAGTCCCTGCCGTTCGGATCGACGGAGCACGGATCGCAAATGTCGAGTCTCGCTCAAGGCGATTCGCGACCGTGCCGACGTTACCTATCAGGCCGATCGTCTTGCCCGAAGGTTAATGGGCGTTGCGAGAGCGCGGAAAACGACGGGTGGCGACTGATGTGGGCGTCGATCGAACGGGCTTCGGTCGCGCGTTCATCCCAGCAATTCCGGAAGCCGATCGAGAAAATCCGGCACTGGTAATGCAGCACCAAAGTTATAGGGATTGCCGCTGAGTGCGGCGCGATAGCGATCGAGCAGGGGCCCTCCTGCGCGCAACGACCGGCCTGGTTCGTCCAGGCAGTCGAGCTTGTAGCGAACCGCTGCGGCGATGTCCTGCGCGGTATTCGGATGGATATCGAGACCGTGACGCGCCAGCACGGCTGTGTCGATCAGCAGCGCCTGCAAGGGCTGACGATAGGTCTCACGTAGCGACAGATAGCGCCGCGTACGGCGGTCGTAGACCGGGCGCACGGTGAAGTCGGTGTGCTCATGCCAGAACTGGCAGTCGTTGGAGATGCAGTTGACCAGCAGCATCGGCGTTCCCAGTGCCTGCACGGCCGTGGTCAGGCCCGATGTCGTGCCGACGAACAGACGAGCGGCGGCGCAGAGATAGAGGTCCATCTCCGCCGATTTGATGTCGCTGTGCGCGTAGTCGAACACGCCGGCCATGCCGCGCAGCGGCGTCATGCTGCGATCGCCGAGCCTGACCACGGCGCCGCCGCGTGCGGTGATCGCGGCGATGGCATCGAGGTAGTCGCCGACATTGGCGGAGCGATGCTGCCGCGTGGTGCCGGGCCCGTCGCCGTGATAGCCGCCCTCGCGGATGTGCATCGCGACGAACCAGTCGGCGGTGACACCCGCGGCGCGCAGCCTGGCAGCCCCGGTTTCCATCAGCTCCGATGGGACCTTCACGATCGGCCGGCGCTGCTGTTCGGCCCAGGCGACCTGCGCACGCGACGCCGCGTGGGCCCATGGCTCGGCCAGGCCGTCCTTGCCCCGGACGGCGATGAACTGGTCGCCGACCAAACGCTGATACGGCAGCAGATCGTCGACGAGAGCGGGGTCTTCGACGATCGTGACATGCGGCGCGAACAGCCTGAGGAAAGGCTGGTTGACGACCTTGCTTGGCGGGGCAAGCAGCACGTAGTTGGCGCGCGGCAGCATGCCGAGCGCGGCCATGCGCAAATGGCAGTCGATGAAACCGATGTGGCCGATCAGCGTCACCCATTCGTAGCCGAGCAGCCGGACCGGAAGCGCGGGATCGAAGATGTTGCTGGTGGAGGCGATGCGCTGGATCAGCGCGTCGGGAATCGACCATTTGGCCGCCAAGGCGTCCTGATGGTCGAGCGCGGCCTGATAGCAGCGGAACGTGTCCTCGTAACGGCCCTGGTGATAGAAGTTCTCGCCGAGCTGGATCAGATTGTCGTAGATCAGGAGCTCGCCGGCATGCTCCAGCTCCCAGGCGCTCGGCGTGTAGGTCGATGGATCATAGCCGCCGGCATAGTTCTGGTGCGCCATCACCGAGCGAGGATCGCGTGCGACCGACGCCTCGAAGCACGCGGCGGCCTGGACGTGGTCGCCCGCCAGGGCATGGACCGCACCGAGCTTGCGCAACGCGTTGCCGTCGCCCGAAGCCGCAGCCGCTGTCAGGAAATGCGCCGCGACCGGAAGATTGCCGCGATACATGTGAGCGACGCCGACCGCGAAATTGATGGCGAAGCTGTCGATCGTCTCGGGCCGTGGCACCTCACGCACGATCCGGTCATAGGCGCTGCACAGCGCCAGGGTGGTGAAATAGGCCTGCGCGCCCACACCGGCCCGCGCGCGCACGTTGCTGCGGAAGATCAGGTTCAAGATCCGCACGGCACGCAGCGCGCTCAGCTTGCGGCTCGCGGCGAGATGAACCTGCGCCGCCGCGGCCAGCGTGGTCGAGGTCGTCAGCGCCAGAACCGGGCCGATGAACGTGCCTCGTTCGAGCTGCTTGTTCATCAGCCGCAGCAATCTCGCGCCGGCCGGCGCAACGACCAGCCTGCTGTCGACGATGTCGGCGGCGCGGGTGGTCAGCGGCAGCAATTGCCGGCGCCGCGCGCTCAGGAACGCATAGAGACGGAACGCCGATGCCGTCAACCACGTCCGCGGCGACCAGCGGCTTCGCGGCGCCTGCGGCGATGGTTGCTCCGTTGGCATGGCGCGCATTGGCGCCGCCATCGCCTTCCGCGCGCCGAGGCGATGCCGGAGAGAGCCGAGGGGGGCGCGGACCGTCATGACGCGCGATAGCCGGGCGTAGCGGACAAGATCGCCCGTCGTGTGGCGGTCTGGGCGAGCAGGCGAGACAGCGACATCGGCCGCGTCCGCAAGGTGATCCAGGCCAGCGCAGCCAGGCGGCCGCTTGAGCCGAGGCTCAACATCAGCCCAAGCAGGTGCGTATCGAGCGCATTGCCGTCGAGCAAGGCGGATACGCGCGCTGCCTTGGCCGACGCTGCCGTATCGCCGCCCAGTACCATCCGCGCTGCGCCGAAGCGATTGCGCCGGGCGAACACATCCTCATAGCCCATTGGGAACAGCCTGCTTTGCGCAATCAGCGCGCCGATCTCCGCGAGCTTGGCGTCGAGCGAGGCCGGATCGGTTGCCGTCGCCGTCGAATAGTTCTGGCCGTGGATGCGCCAGTAGCCGAGCGCCTCGGCGACGAAGTAGCAGCCATAGGTCAAGGCCAGCCGCCGGGCGAGAAAGGCATCGGAGAACGAGCCGAGCTTGACGTCGAACCCGCCGAGCGCCTGCAAGGCCGTGCGGCGATAGAGCGAGGTCGTGCCGGAGAAGTAGTTGTCGCCCTGCCGCAGGATTCGGCGGACGTCCGCGGGCGCCAGCATCGCCGATGACGACGCGGGCAGCATCATCGGCCGCAGCATCCGTCTTGCGGACGGCCCCTGAGGGCCGATGATCTCGCAGCAGGCGAAGACCAGGCCGGCTTCGGGATGGTTGGCCGCCTGCGCCATCGCCTTTTCGAGATAGGCCGGATGCAGCGCATCGTCGGCGCCGAGAAATCCGATCCATTCGGTGTCCGCGATCGCCAGCGCCTCGTTCTGGCCGCGCACGACGCCCTGGTTGGCGTCGTGGCGGATCAGCCGCCAGCTCGGCCGGTCCGCTACGAAGCGTGAAATGACCGCGATGCTGTCATCCGTCGAGCAGTCGTCGATGATGATGACGCGGTCTGGGGCTCGGGTTTGGTTCGCGATGCTGCCGAGCGACTCGGGCAGGTAGTGGGCGTGGTTGAAGTTCGGGACGACCAGCGTGACGGTCGGGGAGGCGGCGCGGGCGGTCGTCGTGGTCATGGTTCAGCGAGCTTCCTGCCGCATGCTGTCGAGCCCGGCCGCTCAAACCTTGGGCAGCTCTTTGAGAACGTCGTCCAGGGCGCCGAAGGCCCGCACGCGGCCGCCATCGAGATAGAGCCCGAGATTGCAGGTGTCGCGCAGCAGGCCATGATCATGGGTGGCGAGCACGACGATTCCCGAGCGCATCGTGATGTCCTGCAGCCGGCCGTGGGTCTTCTTGCGGAACTGCGCGTCACCGACCGCGATCCACTCGTCCATCAGGATGATGTCGCCGTGAATCGAGGCTGCGATCGAGAACACCAGACGCAGCAGCATGCCTGAGGAATAGGTCCGGATCGGCAGCTCCAGATAATCGCCGAGCTCGGCGAATTCGGCGATCTCCGGCACGCGCTGCTCGATTTCCTCGGGCGAGAGCCCCAGGATCAGGCCGCGCGTCCTGATGTTCTCATACCCCGACGCCTCTTCGTCCATGCCGAGACCGATGTCGAACATCGGAACGTTCCGTCCGACGACCCGCAACGAGCCGCGCGTGGGCTCGTAGATGCCGGCGAGCACGCGGATCAGCGTGGTCTTGCCGGCGCCGTTGTGGCCGATCAGGCCGAGCCGGTCGCCCTGCTTCAGGGTGAAGCTGATGTCGTCGAGCGCCTGGACGAACTGGAACGAGCCGTCGCTCTTCGAGACCCGGCCGCCGACGCGTGAGGCCGCCTTGATGGCCAGATGCCGGAATGATCGTGCGTTCGGCGGCGCGACCGGAAATTCGATACCGATTTGCTTGGCTTCAATGAGAGTCATTCGAGGCGGATCCAGAGCTCCTGGCCATGATATCAGGCCCAATACACGACGCGCGACCGATAGCGCGTGTAGATATAGATCATGGCGGCGGTCAGGACCGCGACCGATCCAATGGCACCGGCCCAGGTCGCAAGGCCGGGAACGTCGCCCATCAGCGGACCGCGCGTGACCGCCAACAGATAGGCGATCGGATTGAGCGTGACGATGAACTCGCCGCCGCGGATGCTCGACGGTTCCCAGATGATCGGAGAGACGAAGAACAAGAGCTGCAGCACCGCCGCCATGACCGGCGGCACGTCGCGATAGCGCACGCAGATCATTGAGACGATCACCGAGGCGCTGACGACGAAGACGTAGACGATCATCAGGCCGAGGATGGCCAGGACCATTCCGAATCCGATCGACCATGGATAGACGAGCCAGATGAACGGGATCACCGCGATGTTGTGCAGGAAGATGATCAGATTGCGCTGAACCATACGCATGACATGGATCAGAATCGGCATGTCGACGGCCTTGATCATGCCGCCTGCATTGATCATCGTGTAACAGGCTTCGCTGAGCGAGGACGAGATGAAGCTCCAGATGGTCATGCTGACCATGAAGTGGGGCAGGTAGGTCTTCATGTCGGCGCCGAGGAAGCGGCCGGCCACCGTGCCCATGATCAGGGCGGTGATCGCGTTGGTGGCCGTGATCCACCACGGGCCCAGCATGGTACGGCGGTATTTCGATCGGATGTCACCGGCAGCGAGCGCGCGCCAGGTGACGTGACGGGTGATGAAAGGTGCGATGTCCTCGCGGCAGCGCGCCCAGGAGATGCGACGCCGATCCGCAACCACGAACCGCTCGACCTGTCCATCGGTCAGGGTGGTCATCCTTGTACCTCGCGTGAGCCGTAAGTGTTTGTCTTACCAGCCGAATGCGGTTGGACCCCCGCCACGCCGGCGGCCAATCGCCGGGGCTTGCTGGACCATGTTACGAGGGCACTGTCAACCGGTCAGCTCAGGCCGCCGCCGCGGCTCAGATCGCCACCGAGCCCGCGGCGCCGACGATCCGCGGCTCCGGCAACGGCACCAGGAATCGGCCGCCTGCGTCCAGGTAGGCTTGGTTGCGCTTCAGGATCGGGTCCGCATAGATCCAGGCGAGGATGACGACGATGTCGGGCTTTCGCGTCGCGAGCTCGCTGGAGGGCAGCACCGGGATGTGGGCGCCCGGGCTGAAGCGGCCGTGCTTGAGCTGGTTGTCGTCGACGATGAACTTGATCCGGCTTTCCAGCTCGAAATGGTAGAGCAGGGTGGTGGTGGTGGTCGAGGCGCCGTAGGCCGCGACCAGCTTGCCCGCGGCGATGGCCTCGTCGAGGGTGGCGAGCACCCTGCGCTTGCAGTTTTCGATGGCGACGAACCAGTCCCGGTAGATCTGCGGCTTGGTGACGCCGCGCCGCTCCTCCTCGGCGATCAGTTTCGACAGCTCCGCCGAGCGCGGCCGCTTGCCGGTCGATTTCGGCTGCGCAAAGGCCCGGATCGAGCCGCCCTTGGTGCCTGTCCTCTCGACATGGAACAGCGTCATGTCGTGCCGGTTCAGGAAGGTCTCGAGCGGGATCAGCGCGTGATGCGAGACGTGCTCGTGGTAGATGGTGTCGAACACCATGTTGTCGATCATGTCGACGATGTAGGAGACCTCGAAAACGAAGGCGCCGTCGTCGGCGAGCAAGAGGCGGATGCCCTTCACGACGTCGGACATGTTGTCGATATGCGCAAACACGTTGTTGGCGCAGAACAGCTTGGCTTCGCCCTGCTCCGACTTGATGCGGGCCGCCAGCGCGCTGGTGAAGAAATCCGGGATCGTCGGCACGCCTTCCTTGGTGGCGGTCGCCGCGATGTCGCGGGCGGGGTCGATGCCCTGCACGCGCATGCCCTCGTTCTTGAACGCCTTGAGCAGCGAGCCGTCATTGCTGCCCATCTCGGCGACCAGGCTGCCCTTGGGTATGGCGAGCGAGGACACCACCGATTGCGTATAGCGCTTGAAGTGCTCGACGAGGCCGAGCGAGACCGAGGTGCGGTAGGTGTAGTCGCGAAACAGGATGTCGGGATCGACGACGTCGAGATTCTGCAGATGGCCGCAGTCGAGGCAGAGATAGCAGTCGAGCGGGTAGAGGTCCTGGGTCTCGCTCAGCCGGTCCGCCGTCACGAACGCGTCGCCGATCGCCGAAGGCCTGATCGGCAGCACGTGATCGAGCGAGGTCGAGCCGCACAGGCGGCAATCGGTCTTGTGCTTGACGTGCTGCATGAGGTGTCGATCCTGGGTTGGCGATCCCGCAGGCGGGATGGTCGGCCGGAGAGGAGTTTGCGGCGGCTTTTACAGGCCCGCGAAGCTCTTGGCGACCTCTTCTTGCCAGACTGTGGACACTCCGCCATCCAGGAACAGGCTCTGCCCGTTGATGAACGAAGCGCGCGGGCTGCAGAGGAAGTCGAGGGAGTCGGCGCATTCCTCGGCCGTCCCGAGCCGGCCCAGCGGGACCAGCTTCCGGTAGGTCTCCATCAGCTTCTCGTTCTGCTCGTAAAAGATGCGCGATTCGCGCTTCAGATAGGTCAGCGGCATGATCGCGTTCACGCGGATGCCGCGCCGGCCGAGCGTCGCGGCGTAATGCCGGACCATCGCATTGAGGCCGCCCTTCACGACGTGGTAGCCGACCGGCTGCGAACTGCCGACGAATTCGGCATAGACCGAGCTGACCACGCCGATGGCGCGATCGCCATCATCAGCGAAATGGCCGGAAAAGCCCTCGATCAGGTCGCGCGAGGCGGTCAGGCCGACCTGGATTTCCCCGGCCCAGGGATCGCCCTGGCCGCGAAAGCGCTGGCTCAGGACGAGGTAGCGGACCGGGCCGCTGGCCTCGGCGATCTCACCCCAGAGCCCGGCAAAGCTCTCGCTGCGCTCGAGATCGGCGGAAAAATGCTTCAAGCCGGGCTGATCGGGAAAATCGGCCGGGCGCTGCCGCGACACGACGCTGACGGCGCAACCGCGCGCCAGGAAGCGTTCGACGACCACGCGGCCGAGGCCGCGGGTGCCGCCGACCACGACGGCATGGCTGGTCATGCGGCGGCGTCCTGCCGTGCGGCGACACGCCGGACGAGATCGGCCTGATAGGCCTCGGCCCCGGCGGTGTCGCTGTCCTCTGGCGCGAAGTCGGCGAACACGCTGGCGCCGGGGCGGAACGGGCCGTTGGTGATCTCGTGCACGATCAGCAGGTCGCTGCGGATGATCAACGTATGGAAGAACGCGTTCGACATCCGGTAGTAGAACGGCCGCGCTCCGCCCGGCGGCCCCAATTCGACCACGCGCTCGATCCGGCCGTCGTCGTCGAACACCACGATATCGACCTCGCCCTCGATGATGTGGAACGCTTCGCTCTTGCCCGGGTGCTTGTGCGGCCGGATGTAGGAGCTGGAATCGATCGCGATGATCATTTCATGCAGGGTGTCATCGCCGTCCGGATGGGCGTTGATCCGGGCCCGCCGCTTCGGGCTGGCCTTCACCGCGGCCTTCAGGGTGCTGATCTCGGACTGCCCGACCGCCGCAATCGGGCCCTCGGCGAGGAACACCTCGGGGGATTTCTGGACGAGCGTCATGCGTGATCCCTCATGATCGAATTGTCGAGCGCGGCGTAGATCGAGCGGAATTCCACGCCCCTGGCGGCAAGCGGAGCAAGCTTTTCACGCACCTTGCCCTCGATATGGGGGGCCACGGCGAACAGGCACAGCCTGATCCGTTCGTCATCCAGCAATCGTTGCGAGCCTACCACAGGCGTATGGAGGCCGGGGGGGAAAAAGCCCGCCTTGTCGGCGTCATCGTCGACGGCCACCGCGATCAGGTCGGCCAGGCCGAAGGCGTTGACGAACATGATGGCGTGATGGCCGATGCCGAACAGCGCGATCCGGTCGCGGTCGGGACCGGCCAGGGCCATCAGCTTGCTGCGCAGTTGCGCGCGGGTGGCGGCGAAATTGTCACGATAGGCCTGGAACAGGCTGGAAGGTCCGCGAGGCGCGACCGGCGGGGCGGGACTATCGGCCGGGGTGAGGACGGCGACCAGGGCATCTTCCAGGGCGCCCGGATAGCGAAGCAGGGCCAGAACGCGATAGCCGCTCACCTCAGCCAGACGCCGCAGCGTGTCCTCGACGAAGTAGCAGCTGTGCTCCTCCCACAGGAAGCAGTAGTCGCGCGCCGCGAGGAACTTGCTGCTGTCGGGGACCTCGATCAGCAGCAGGCCATCGGGATTTAGCAGAACCTTGAGTGCTTGCAGCGCCTGCACCGGCTCCGGCGTGTGCTCGAGGATGTAGCGGCACGATACAATGTCGAAAGTGCCAAGCTGCGCCGCTTCTGCAGCCAGCCGTTCGGCACGGAGGGTGGCCTGCCAGGTTTCCAGATAGGGATAGCGCCCCGGAGCGCCGTCGACACCGAGCGCAAGGGCGCTCGCGGTGAGCCCGCGGGCCTGCAACCTGCCCAGCAGAGGCCCCTCGAACGGACCGGTGCCGAGGGCGGTGCAGGCCCGCGGCTTCAACGACAGCAGTTCTCCGACCAGGGCGTCGAGATGGCCTTCCGGCTCCCGGTAGCGGATCCATGGCACCTCGGGAACAAGCACGTCTGGCGGTGGAGGCTCGCGGAACTGGACGAGCTGACACGTGTCGCACGCGACGATGTCGAGGGTTATCCGAAGCTGGACATGGTTCTCACGCGCGAACCGGTTGCAGACCGGGAGCTCACCAAGCGGGAGCGCCTGCGTGGAGATCGGCTGACCGCACAATCGGCAGCCGGATCGTGGTCCGGTGGACATGGCTCGGCTGGATCGCTCGATCAATGGACACGCTCAGGCTCGCCGCTGCGTCCAGCGCGCCGGCTGCTATGGATGTTGCCATCTGGAGGCAACCTCCATAGCAGTGTAATCGGGAACATGACAACGTAAAATGTTCGGCTTGGCACAGACCCTGGAACTCGCGTCATTTGTGATGTTTCGCGTTACTATTGCTCTTTGAGCGCTCGCATCACTCCTTCTCGGTTCAACCGACGAATCAGTGTCAAGAACGCCAGTAGATATTTGTTCTACAGTAGCGGGGATTGTGCGACTGGGCAGTCTTCCAGCGAAGATGCTACACATGATGACCAGGGGCTTTGGCGGCTATTGTTCCGCCGCATGAGATCTAACGTTGGTAAGAGGGGGCGCCGGCGTGAAGGATATGGTTTTCGTTTTAAGATCGATCTTGCGCACCGTCTGCGTGAGCACGGTCCTCTTCTGTGTTCTTCTTGCAGTCGGCGCAGGGTTCCTCAGCGCCTTGCTTGCGGGATTTGTGGCTTTCGTCTTCATCTTGCTGGGGATCGGCCGGCTCGTGCTCGAGCGGCTGGCTCTGTGGTCGACAATTCTGCTGATTATCGACAGGGCAGGGCTGTTGCCGATCACCGAGTGGGTTCACGGGATCATCACGCTCATTGGTCGCGGGTTGGCTTGACAGCCCGACAGGCATGCGGCGTGTATTGCCGACAGCCAATTCGAGACAGGCGACAAACGGCATAGCCTTCTCCTGGTCTGCCGCAGGGCGGTCTGGATGTTCGAGAACGGGGGCCTGGCCGTGAGCCGAAGACGGATTTGGGGTAGCCGATGCAGCGCTTCAAGGAGCCGCTAGTTCTGCAGAGCCCAGTGCGCAGACGCGGATTCCTTGAGCTGTTCAACGCACTGGAGACTCTGCCAGCCGAATCGGCCCGTTGGGGAGAGCAGTCTCTGCTGGGGCCGCAGCGATGGGCGCGCATCCTGATCGTCGGGACTGCCAAGCTGCTGCGCCTGCTGCCGCCGCGGCTGGCCTTCCTGATCCTCGCCTTCTTCGAGATCGGAGACCTTCGCGATCGCCGCCTGCTGCAAAGAGCCTATCAGGTCTACTGCGCGTCTCTGCTGGCGAAGGATCCGGACCTGCGGCTTTCGGGATTGCTCGGACGGTGCTTTCCAATGCTGTCAGCGGAACTGCTGCTTCGGATCGGGGCCGATTGGGAAGCCTATGATCTGGTCCTCCAGGATCAACTCGCAGCCCGCTCGCCGGAACTGGCGAACATGATGATTCGCGCGCTCTTCGAGCTCGGGGAGTTCGACAAGGCCTATCGGCTGGCCTCCCAGCTGGATCTGAGGGCAAGGTCGGAATCGGAGATACATCTCGCCTTTCTCAAGGGCATGCTTGAGATCATGGTGGGCAACGAGGCCCGCGCCGTCGAATGCATGTCGGACGCATGCCGTGGCATTCCCGACTACATGCGTCCTCACCAGAACATGGCGTCGCGGCCGGCGCGGAACTATCATCCCAACCCCCTCGATTTCACCTGCGGCTCCGCGGGCAGGCTGTTCGATCTGTGCAACTTCACCGGTCAGCGCGTGACTCATGTCGGCTCTGGCGACGTCGGCATCGGTCTGTTCACGAGAGCGCTTGCGGCGCAGTCGGAGCTGCTCGGCAAGGCGGCGCCGGCCGTATCAGCGGAGGCCAGCCACCTGTTGCGCAGGTTGGGAATTCCACTGGAGCAATTGCGGGTCCTTCCCGAGGAATGGACGACCCAGATCGGTCACCTCGGGATGCTGGACATCCTGTTCCGAATGCGCGACCTGGGGTGGTGGTCGGGAAGACCGCTGATCGTCGTGCGACCGAACTGCGTGGCGAACAGGGCGTTTCTTCGGCTGTTCGAAAGGTTCGCCGATATCGTCGTGATCGGGGAAACCATCTCTCACGCGCTCGGCGAAGAGCTGCTGTCGCTGCAGCGTTGGTACGGCATGAACTTCAATGTGTTTCGACTGCCGAACGGCGACGTGGTGCCGTGGCAGGAAGCCGGGGCGCTTGCCATCCTGCAGTGGGAGCGGGATGGCCGCGGGCATCCCTTGCGCGACGAGTATGACCGCATCTACGAGGCGGCGCCGAAATTGCAGGACGACTATCGGCGGATGCGCGAATCCTGGGGCATGAAGCCGGACGACTGGTACGTGTGCCTGCACACCCGCGACGGTTCCCATTATTCCGAGGTCGACGGCACCGGCCAGACCCATCGCAATGCGCCGATCGAGACCTACCTCGATGCGATCCACGCGGTCACCCGCAGGGGCGGCTGGGTGATCAAGCTCGGTGGTCCAAATTCACCCGGACTTCCGCCGCTCGACCGTGCAATCGATTATGCTCAGAGCAAGTTCAGATCCGAACTGATGGACATCTGCCTCATCCGGAATGCCAAAGCCTTCATTGGCACGACTTCAGGATTGACGAATGTAGCGATCAGCTTCGGCATTCCAAGTGCCCTCGTGAATTGCATCACCACGGATCCGCAATTGTGGAACAGCGCTGTTCGGTTTGCGCTGAAGCCGGTGCGTCTCGCCGACGGAAGGATGCTGACCCAGACTCAGCTCACCTCGCCCCCCTGGCGCTGGCGCTTGTTCGACGCCTGCGTTCTCAACCGCAACGGAGCGCAGCCGTTGAACAACACGTCAGACGAAATCCTCGCGGTCGTCGAAGAGGTCGTCGATCTCGCTTGCGGGCACGCGGCCAACACCGCCTCGCAGCAACTCCTGTCGCTCTGGAGGGAGCAGCTTCTGCTGCCTCACTATTACGGCGGCGGCACGATCAGTGCCCACTATCTCGCGAAGTACGAAAGTGCATTCTTGGTGCCTGGACCGGCTCCGCTGCGGAAGAGCCTCCCCGAGGCCGCCATGGCACGACAACGCTAGTCCGACAGCACGCCCAACTATTCGCGGCCGACGTCCTCAGGTGCGCGCCTGGCCCAGGCGGCATCGCTCGATGCGTTGCGCTGTCCTCACGGTTCTCTCAGCAGGTCCTGAGCGTATTTCTCGAGGAAATACCGGCTCGGCCGTGAACTGCCGAAGAAGCCCGGCACCTGGACGTGACGCTCCCATTTGCCGTCCACGCCGGGGGCGGGTCCTTTCCGCCGGGGATCGGAAATTTCGAGCACCTCGCGCACGGCTTCCAGGATTTCGTCGGAGCTGCTCTCGCTCACGACGAGTTTGGCACGCGCCATGGATTCATGGGTCGGGTAAGCCCAGCGATACTCTTCTGAGGTCCATTCGCTCAGCGAAAGCATCTGGCCGTCCGCCCTGTGCACGGGCTTGAGCGCAAAGCGGGTGTCCGTCGACCACAGCAGGCCGATCGAGCTCAATGCATTCACCATCGCGGTGGGGATGCCGAAGCTGCTTGCCACATAGGCAAAGCCGGAGGTCGTGCCGATGAACATGCGGGCACGGCGCATCAAGTGAATGTCCATCTCTGGAAACGCATCGTCGCTGCGGGCATAGTCCACCACCCGTTCCATTTGCGGGAACGGCGGCACCTTGCGACCGCCCATCCGGACAACCCATCCGCCGCATTCGGTGATGTGGCGGACCGCATCGAGATAGCTCGCGAGCGACGCGTTGCGGATGGATTCACCGACGCCTTCGGTATCATTCCGGGTCTGGGCGTCGCGCACGTGCAGGCAGACGAACCAGTCGCCGTCTGCCATGCCCCACCTGCGCCGGTAGTCCTGGTACGTCTGCTCGACGCGGTTGTCGGCAAGCAGTCGGCGGTCGTAGATGTCGCGCAGCGGAAAGCTTCGTTGCCGGCTTTCCCATTGCTTGAGCGCGAGTGAGCCCGCATCGTTCCAGTACACCGCGCGTCCGTCCTCGAAGCGGAATGCCTGGTGGGAATCCCCGATGAACGGGGTGAGGCTGGCGAGTTCGTGCCATAGTCCGGCGCTGACGTTCTCGCCCAAGGTGAGCGTCGGACAGATCTCGGAGAACAGCGACAGGAACGGCTTGTTGGCGATCCGGTCCTTGTAGGCCAGGAGCAGCGGCTGGCCCTGCCACCACTCCATCTCGCGCATCATCAGATGAACGTTGAGATGGCCGTTATGCCCGATCAACGCGCTCCAGTCCGGAGAGAGCAGCCTGACGTCCGACAGATCGGTGTCGAGCTTCTTGAGAAGGGCCTTGAGCTCGGGGCTTGGCGCGGGAAGATGACGGCGCAACCGCTTCTGTGTCTCCGTCAGCTTGGTGTAGACCTGCGGGACATGGAAGCCCTCGCCGCTGTGATATGTCGTCAGCAGAAGGTGGCGATAGGCGTAGAACAGGTTGATCTCCGACAACACCTTGCGCTGCGGATGGTCGGCGGGAAAGCGCTCCCAGTATTGGCCGCGGTCCTCGCGTGCGGCGAGGATATCGTCGTGCCGGGGGAGACCGAGCTGAGTGACGAGGGTCTCGATCAGCTCCTTGTCGCAGAAGAAGTTGGGAACGTAGCGGTCGAGCGGGGCTTCGAACAGCTCGGGGTCGCCGTCTCGGCGCGCATCATATTGCCGTCCTTCGAAGGACGTCTGCTCGAAACGAAAGTTCCGGTGCTCCAGCATGATCTTGATCAGCTCGGCAAACCGGCGCAGGTCTTGCGGACGAAGTGCGGTCCAATTGATGGTGTGGGCCTGCGCCAGCAGCTCCATGAAGTAGCCGGACGTCAGCTTTTTCGTCAGCTTGCCGATCGCCTCCATGAACTCGTCATCGACCCGGTCCCAGTCGATTCTGGGAAACAGCTCCAGAACGCGCTTCTCCTTCTCGCACATGAGAAGGAAGAGAATCAGCTCGTTGCAGTACTGACCCGAGTGGCCGCGGGCGAGCACCCATTGCATCTCCTTTTCGATGTCGGGACCGCAGAAATAGCGAAACTGCCGGTCAAACTCGTTCCGGTGTGCATAGCGGTGGAAGACGAGCGCCACCATGAAGGCCTGTTTGAAGGTCAACAGGGCGAAGATCAGGTCCTTCAAAGATTCCGCCCGTTCCTGGCCGGCTGCATTCAGAAGCCAGCCGATCGCTCTCGCGGCACGTCCGGCGAGGTTCGACTTCAACGCTTGTACCCGACTGCGTTGACGTGGCGCGGGATGCCCGGCTGGATCTGAGTGAACGGACTCGAAGAACATTTCCAAGGCCCCATGACGATATCGAAGGTTTCTCCGGCGCACTGCTTCTGCAGCCCAACCGCCCGGCATTGAAACGGGCCTGCCAGCTTTCCAGACCAGACAGGGATTGCGCGCAGGCGTGGCAGGAGCATAGAGCGCGAGTCGGTTGGCCGCCAGTCCAAGCGCTCGCCGCCTGTCAGGAGAGGGGGACTTGAACGGACCGCTGCCAACGACGATGGCAGCTCTCCGACGGGCCGTTCGGATGGCTGTTGGGCTCGCGAGAGCGGGTCCGGGGCCCCTGGGGCGTCGGCAAGTCCGGCGGCAGTGCTTCGCCCGATTGAAGCCGGGCGCGCCGCAATTCTGACGGTCTCGCCACAAGCGAGGGAGGCGAATTCACGCTGTCTCCGATGCAGGCATCACTAGGCACAACGTGCGGCTTATGTCCCCGAAGGCGGATCTCGAAGGCGGGCGCGGCGGCTCCTTCCGCCGGATTCGGGTTGATCGGGTGGGGCCTTCACAGTAATCGTTGCCTGCTGTTTCCGAGGTTGCGCCGGAGGTGCGGTTTGCCGCTCGACACCATTTCGACCGAGGGCCCGCCCGTCGGCAGCTCTCCGGTCCGCGACCTGACGCTCGCGGAACGTGCATTCGGACGGCATTATCCTCTATTGCGCCTTCTCGCGCGGCTTCCGGGTCGGCATTTTCTGCGCAATCTGGCATTCACGGTGTTGCCGTTCAGGGCGAGGTTTTGGCTGACGGTACAATTCCGCCACTTCTTCCAGCATCCGGGCCTGGACCGCCACTTCGTCTTTTTCTGCGGTCCCTTTCTGGGCCGGTACTTGCCCTGGATCTTCAACAGCCCTGTTTGGGAGCGCTACCCGAACGAGGTGGCATTCTATCTTCTACTCGCCGGGTACCGGAAAGAAGCGCTGCCGTTGTTCCGCCGGTTGAAGTGGGATGGAGAGCACCCGATTGCCGAGCTCGCCTTGCACGGAACAGGCGTCGTCGGTGACGGATACTCGATGGATATGCTGACGCAGATCCATTATCTTGACTGGCAGCAGGCTGCCGAGCGGTCGCCAGCGATGCGGACCTTCGTCCGGCTGATGTTGGAGCATCGCAACTTTCAATATGAAGAACGGGCTTTTCGCGGGCGTGTCGAGTTCGATCACGTTCCGAGGGACGTTCCGGCCGAGCAGTTCATTCCTTATTTCTTCCGCGACCGCGAGGTGATCGCGCGCCTGATGCAGGAACTCGGTCTCGTCGATTCGACGGGTGTCCTTCGAGAGCTGGATGAGTCCGGGCAGTACTGGGAAAGCCTCCCCGCGCATCTGCCTGATCGCGGGGTCTGTCTCGACATCTACTTGTTCTATGCTTATCGCGAACTCCTGCTCAGGACTTACCACAACGGTGAAGGAGATAAGGTCCCTCTCGTTTACAGACGCGGTCTGGACACGCAACGTCGCCTTCGCCGTCATCTTCCGAAGCCGTCTGCCGAGCTGAAGCGTGTGCTCGATGGGATCGGTGCCGAGCTCGGCGATGTCAGATTGCTCTCACCCGATTGGAGCGCGCTGATCGGTCACAATGGTCATCTGAACGTGCACCTGATGATGCGGAGCATGGGCTGGTGGAAAGGACAGCCGGTCCTGCTCGCCTACAAGGATCGGATCGCCAACAAGCCTTTCCTTTCCCTGTTTTCCGAGATCTGTCCGACGCTCACCCTGGGCGAGAACGTTTCTCCCGGTGTCTGGTACGAGCTCGCCAGCCTGACGCCTTTCCTCGGTGACTCGCATCAGGCCTTCCAGTTCGAGGACGGCCGGACGATGTATTGGAACGATGCAGGCGCGATGGCTCTCCAGCAGTGGGAGCGCGAAGGCAAGGGGTTTCCGTTGCGCGACATCTATGACGCGCGCATGCAGGCGGACGACAGGACCGAAGTACTGTACCAGGCGCTGCGTCGGAAATGGGGGCTTGCACCCGGCGATTGGTTCGTCTGCCTGCACATGCGCGACGCCGAAGCGCGCGGCGAGACCCTCGGCACGGGCGAGTCGATCCGCAGTGCCACCATCGGCAACTATCTCGACACCGTCCGCTACGTCACCCAGCAGGGCGGCTGGGTGATCCGCATGGGCGGACGCAAGGCGCCGCCGCTGCCGGACATGCCGCGCGTGGTCGACTACGCGAGAAGCGAGGATCAGGTGGCGGAGATGGACATCCACCTGATGCGCCGCGCCCGCATGTTCATCGGCACGACCTCGGGCTTTGCCTATGTCGCGAGCAGCTTCGGCATCCCGACCGCAATGGTGAACGCCCTGAGCTCTGTCGGCCTGTTATGGTCGAAGGATACGCGCTTCTCGCTCAAGCCCGTGCATACGCGCGAGGGGCGCATGCTGTCATTGAGCGACGTCACCTCCGAGACCTGGCGCTGGACGTTTCCGACCTATGAGACGGTCAAGGCTGCCGGCCTCACCGTCGGCGAGAGCTCGGCCGACGAGATCCTGGAGACCACCCGGGAGGTGCTGGATCTGTCCTCCGGGGCGCCGCCCGTCATCCCGCCGGTCGACGATGCCTGGGAAAAATGTGTGAACATCCAGGGATTCTTCGGCAACTCGCGACCGTCCCGCTATTTCCTGGACAAATATGCGGCGTCGCTGCTCGATCGCTCCTGAAACGAACCGGTCCGATGAACTTTGCACAACCGAACATGTCCCTGGAAGAAGCCCGCGCCACGCCGCTCGGCTACCGCGAGGAGATCGACGGTCTGCGCGCCGTGGCCGTGCTGCCGGTTCTCCTCTACCACGCGTTTCCCTCAGCCGTGCCCGGCGGCTTCTACGGCGTCGACATCTTCTTCGTCATTTCCGGTTATCTGATCACCGGAATCATCCACAAGCAGATGCTGTCGAAGACGTTCAGCATCGCCGATTTCTATGCTCGCCGGATCCGCCGCATCTTTCCGGCACTGATCACGGTGGTGCTGGTCACCTTCCTGATCGCCTGGTTCCTGCTGCCGCCGCGCGAGCTGAAGTCGCTCGGCACCAACATCGCCGGCGGTGCCGTCTTCATCCAGAACTTCGTCCTGCTCGGGCAGGTCGGCTATTTCGATCTTGCCGCCGAGAAGAAGCCGTTGCTGCATCTGTGGTCGCTGGCGATCGAGGAGCAATACTACATCGTCTGGCCGCTGCTGCTGATGCTGATCGGCTCATGGCGGCGCAGGAGCCTGGCGATCACGGTCGCGCTGGCGGCGGCGTCGTTCGTCGCGTGCCTGATCGTGCAGCCGCGCGCGCCCGACTATGCGTTCTATCTGCCGGTGACGCGGGCTTGGGAATTGCTGGTCGGCTCGGCCCTCGCGCTCTGGGTCAATGGCCGCAGTGCGGAGGCTCGTCCGCAGCCGCTGATCGGCGTCCCGCTCGTCCGCGAACTCATCGCGCTGGCCGCGATGCTCGCGATCGTGGTCGCGTTCTGGCGCTACGGTCGGCTCACCCCGCATCCGGGCGTTCACACGTTGCTGCCCGTGCTGGGCGCAGCCGCCTTGATCGCGACCAGCGGCACGCTGGTGCATCGCTATGTACTGTCGTCGACACCGGCCGTCTTCGTCGGCCTGATCAGCTATCCGCTCTATCTCTGGCACTACCCGCTGATGGCCTATGCGCGCATCCAGTTCATCGATGCGGTGCCGGTGTGGGTCATGGTCGCGATCATCGTGGCCAGCATGGTGCTGGCCTGGGCCACCTACCGCCTCATCGAGCGGCCGATCCGCTTCGGCCGGCGCCTGGTGCCGCTCAAGGTCGGCGGACTGCTCGGCGGCATGGTCGCGCTGGGCATCGTCGGCGTGGTCGCCGACCGCACCAATGGCCTGCCGGCGCGCATTCCCGCCGAGCTTCGCGGCTTCATGCTGGACGGCAGCGAGACTGCCCGCTTCTGGCGGGCCGACAAATGCCTGCTGAAGCCGGATCAGAGCGCGTCCGAATTCTCTCCGGAATGCGCGGGCACCGGCCGCCATCCGCTCATTTTGGTCTGGGGCGACTCCTATGCGGCATCGCTCTATCCGGGACTTGCTCATTTCGGTGCCGAGCGGGGATTCGAGGTCGCGGAATTCACCGCCTCCGCCTGTCCGCCGCTGCTCGGTTTCGTCCATCCGGAACGGCGGTTCTGCAAGGGCGCGAACGACTTCGTCATCCAGAAGGTCGCCGAGCTGAAGCCGGATCTGGTCCTGTTCTATTCGACCTGGAGCTATGGTCCGGACGACCTGCGCAATGGGCTGGATAGAACGGTTGCCGCCTTGAAGGAGCTCAATGTTCCGAAGATCGTACTGCTCGGGCCGCCGGCGACTTGGCTCGGCGAAAGCCTGCCCGCGAACATGCTCGACTATTATTTCCGGACGCATTCGCTGTTGCCGGAGCGCACCAAGTTCCGCTCCAACGACAACTGGACGCGGGCGCTCGACGAGTTCCTGGAGGCGCACGCGCAGCGCGTGGGCATTCAATACATCTCGGCGCGCCGCATGATGTGCAACGACGACGGATGTCTCGCCCGGATCGGCGCGGACGGATCCGACCTGACCGCGTATGACAGCGGCCATTTGACCTATCCCGGCTCCGTCTTCATTGCCAGACAGGCGCTGGAGGCGTTGCCTGGCTTCGACAAATAGCCGCGTCGTCCGCCCCGGGGCCGCCATGGATCGTCGGACAGAGCAGACCGGTTGGGCCGGGCATGAGGCCGGGGACGGCCTCGGCCGGGCAGGGCGCTATCTCGCCAGCCTGCTCGGGATGACGGCGGCGATGCTGGGCGGTGTCAGCCTGTGGCTGGCTGCGCAGGGCGGCGACCATTTCAGCGCGATCAGCAGGGCCGGCGATCGGTCATGGTACCGCAATTTCGGCGGCGACAGCATCACCGAGATCCAGGACCAGGATCTGTTCTACCATGGCATCGGCCGCTCGATCGACAACGCCCGCCGGGCCGACGTCATCATCCTCGGCTCGTCCCTGGTGTCGTTTGCGGTCGACGAGACCGTCATGCGCGAGCGCCTCGAGCAGCCTTACGGCCTCAAATTCTACAACATGGCGTTCGTCGGCGTCGCCAGCGGCGAATTCGCGCGGCAGATCGCGCTGAAGCATCACCTCCGTCCGCGCCTGTGGATCTTGAACGCCGACGATGGCGGAGGCGGCGGCAACTTCTTCCACCGCAACCTCACACGCGCGTTCGGCGCCGACGTCCGTCCGATCCCGAGCACGAAGCTCAGCCGTTTCGGCGCGACCTACGAGATCATCCGGCGCAATCTGCGCTGGCGCTTCGAGGACGTGACGCGGCCATGGCGCCAGGCGCTCGCCGGTCCGCGGGCCGGACCGCTGCCGCGCTTCGACCGCGATGATCGCACCGGCGCAGCCGACATGAGCACGTTTCCGCGCTTTCTCGCCGAAGGCAATCCGGGCGTGAAGATGACGCGCGATCCCGACTGTCACACCACGCCCGACGTGATCGCCAATGCGCGTGACCTCGTGCAGTCGCTCGGCGCGCCCGTGGTCTTGACTTTCGTTCCCAATTTTCACGGCTGCCTGACCCAGGTTCGTGAGATTGCGGATGCCGTCGGCGTCGAGACGGCGCTGCCGGCGCGGACCGACTATTCGAGCTGGGATGGCGGCGGCCATCTCGACGCCAGGGGCGCGGCTGACTTTACCCGCGACCTCGTCGGCGCTCTGGAAAAGACGCGAGCGTTTCAGGGAATGCGTGAGAATGGCGATCACCGAAAGCCTTGATCATGCGGCCGCAGCGGATCGCCATGAGCGGCCGATCAGCCGGGCGCACGCGCTGCTCTATCGTCCCGACATCGACGGCCTGCGCGCGATCGCCGTCGTCGCCGTGCTCGTCTTTCATACCTTCCCGCGGCTGCTGCCCGGCGGTTTTGCCGGCGTCGACGTATTCTTCGTGATCTCCGGCTATCTGATCACGGGCATCATCGATCGGCAGTGCGCGGACAAGAGCTTCAGTTTTGCGACCTTCTACGCCCGCCGCATCCTCCGGATCTTCCCGGCTCTCATCACCGTGGTGCTGGCGACGTTCGTGATCGCCTGGTTCGTATTCCCGGTCGCCGAGATGGAAGCGCTCGGATCCAACATCAAGGGCGCCGCCGCCTTCATCGAGAACTTCATGCTGCACGAGCAGATCGTGGGCTATTTCGATCCCGGTGCGGAGCGCCTTCCGCTGCTGCATCTGTGGTCGCTCGGCATCGAGGAGCAGTACTACATCGTCTGGCCCGCGATGTTCGTGCTGATCGCCCGATGGCCGTCACGGAAGGCGGCCATGGTGGCCGCGCTCGGGCTCGGGTCGCTGGTGGTCTGCCTGTCGACCCCTGCAAGGGAGGCGGCGTGGGCATTCTATTCGCCGACCACGCGGGGCTGGGAGCTGCTGGCAGGCTCGCTCCTGGCGGTGTGGCTGCGGCAGCGTGCCGATCGCCCGATCGGTCCGACCACCAGCAGCATGCTAGCGGCTGTTGGTGTGGCGGGCATCGCCGTCGCCTTCCTCGCGTTCAGCGCAGCCTCGCCATGGCCCGGCATTCGCACCATCGTCCCCGTGCTGGCGACCATGGCCCTGATTGCGGCCGGCGGCACGCTGGTTCAGCGGGTGTTGGCGTGGCCCGCGCTGGTGTTCGTCGGCCTGATCAGCTACCCGCTCTATCTCTGGCACTTTCCGCTGATCGCCTTCACCAAGCTGCAGTTCGGCGGGGCGGCTCCGGCGTGGATCCTGCTCGCGGTGCTCGGGCTGAGCGCCGTGCTGGCCTTCCTCACCTATCGCTTCATCGAGCTGCCGATCAGGTTCGGAGCCGCGCCCGTCGCGTGGCGGGCGTGGTCTTTGCTGGCCGTGATGGCGGCGATGATCCCGATCGGCGTCGCGGCGACGAGCACGCGCGGCCTGCCGGTCCGGTTCGCGCCGGAGATCAGGGGCTTCATGCTGTCGGGCAGCGAGACCAATTCGCATTGGCGCCGTGGCCGCTGCCTGCTGCTCCTGCAGCCTGCCTCCGCATTCGGCGCCGACTGCGCCGGGCAGGGACGCCGGCCGCTGCTGCTGATCTGGGGCGATTCCTACGGCGCGGCGCTCTATCCGGGGCTGCTGCATCTGTCGACGGAGCGCGGCTATGACGTCGCGCAATATACGGCCTCCGCCTGCCCACCGCTGATCGGCTACACCTTGGAGGCCCGGCCGTTCTGCAAGAGCATCAACGACGACGTCGTGTTGCGGATCGGCCGTCTCCGGCCGGACGTCGTCATCCTCGACGCGACCTGGGGCCACGCCGAGTCCGTGCTGCGCGAGGACCTGCCGCGCACGGTCGCGCTGCTCAGGGCCAACGGCATTGCGAAGATCGTGCTGATGGGACCGCCGCCGAGCTGGCAGGGCGTCGGCCTGTCGCACAACGTGCTCGACTACTACCGGCAGACCGGAACGGTGTTGCCGGAGCGGACCCTGTTCCGCTCCAACGACGAATGGACGCGCGGCCGCGACGCGCTGTTTCGCGAGCTGACCCGTGAGCTCGGCATCGATTACATCTCCGTGCGCGACGTGTTCTGCAACGACGAAGGCTGTCTCAGCCGGATCGGTCCGGACGGCTCGCAATTGACGGCATTCGATCCCGGGCACCTCACGGTGCCCGGTGCCGTCTTCCTGGCGCGCCACACCATCAACAGCCTGCTTGGCCCGGCCCAGCGGCCGTCGCCGTGAGCCGCATTACTCCGGATCAGCCGGGATGCCGCGATAGGCGTGGATGATGAAGCGGGTGCCGCCGACCGAATAGTCGCCGCCGTTGGAGGCCTCGATCGCGAACATCTCGACCAGCTCCTTCCAGGCCTGCCGTTCGCCCGTGGTCGGAATGGCACGATTGGCGTTCCAGTCGTCGAAGCAGATGACGGCGCCGGTCGAGATCATGCCGCGCTCGAACAGTGGGACGAGCGCATCCATGGTCGACTGGTAGAGGTCGCCGTCGAAATGGATCATCGCAAACCGCGTCTCGGGCGGCAGCGTCTTCACGGTGTCGGCGAACCAGCCTTCGTAGAGCTGAAAGCGGTGCGGCGGAATAATCTTGCCGATCACGGCGCGCAGCTGCGGCGCGGCCAGCACCTTGCAGCCGCCCTTGGCCCACGCGCCGGAGATGACGTGCGGAGCGACCTGGTCGACCGGCGAGGTGATCTCGGGAAGGCCCTCGAAGCTGTCGAACAGGCGCAGAATACGGAACGGGTTTTCTCCGGACGCGCTCTTGCCGAGCGGCTGGCGCTGCAGGTCGAACACCATCGACGTGGCGATCGCGCGGGCGCTGAAGCCGCCCATCGTGCCGAACTCGGCGATGTCGCCGTTGACATGGGCGCTGTTGACGTATTGGACGCACAGGGTGAGCGTCTTGGCGATCTCCTGTGCCGGCAGGATCAGCACGTCGGCATAGCTGTAATATGCGCCGGGCGAGGGAAGCTGCCGCGCGCTGTATTTCTCCAGCGCGATGTCCTGGATGATGCGTCCGTCATCGACAGTGTCGGCGGACGGGGCTGCGATTGCCACGGCCGGAGGCCTTTCCTGTACGGTGGCGCTGCTGCCGTTCCCGTAGGGCCAGGGCAGCGGCGGCTCGAACATGATCGCCCGTTTGACCGAGCGCATCCAATACAGCGCGTCCGGCGGCAGCGAGGTGGCGAGCGCATTCTTCAACGGTTGCAGCATTCAAATTCTCCAACGCGGCGCTGTTCGATGACCGCAAAACGGCCTTGAGGGATGGCGCAGATGCGACGCTGCGCCGAAGAGAGGTGTTCGCCTGGCAACGCCCGACAGGCGGCGTCACGTCGAGACGGGATCGCGCGCTCGGTGACGGCGATATCGGCGGTGAGTGCGCGCCTTCTGCGTCGCGCGCAAGCCCACCTGCTGCCTTCTGGCTTAGCCGTCCTCCATCCATGGTGCAAGCGGGCGGCCATGCGTCAATAGAGGCTGGCAGCCCGGCGTCCGTCGGCCAATGCGTCGTGGGCGTCGGCGGGCCGCTCCTTCGGCAGCTTGACGAAGAACGGGTCGGCGGGCCAGTGGTTCATGCCGACGACCATGATTGTCATCTCCTCGTCGGGCATGCGCGGCATGAACACCAGATCGATCGCGGAGCGTGTCTTGTGCGATGGCGGGCTGCCGCGATGCATGAGGCGGGTCGCATCGAACACCAGCAGATCACCAGTCTTGCCCAGAACCGTGTGCTCCCGGTAATTCGCGTCGCGATACTGGAACGGACCGGTCTGCTCGTCGACATCGCAGAGATAGAGCACGCCGCGGATGACGCCGGCCGGGCAGCCGTCGCTGTGCCATTGCTGGGGACCGATACCCTCGGTCAAATGCGGCTTCGAGCGCACCAGCCGGACATTGGCGACCTTGGCGGGGCAGCCGAGCACGCCGCGGAAGAAGGAATCGAAATCGCCGCCGCTGAACAGCGCGTGCAGATAGTCGACGAGCGCCGCCGATGGCATCCCGGTCTGTAGATCCTGCGTGTAGGGAGCGACGCTGTTGCCGGCCCAGTCCCATGCCGAGTGGCGGTTGCTGACGTCGCGGTCGAAGCTCTCGGTTTCCCGGAACATGGCCGCCTTTTCCGGATTCGTGCTGATCACCGTGACGCCGTTCTGCTGGAAGGCGACGATCTTGTCGGCGAGCTGGCTCGGCGTCTTCTGCGGATCGAACTTCGGCGCATGGGCCGTGCACATCGGCGGCGCGCTGTTCGCGGCCGGCAGCAGCGTCAGCTGGCGCGGCTGCGCCGTGCCGTTCTTGTCCGCGGGGGCTGCGTCTGGACTGGGATGTCCGTTCAGGCGGTCGAACGTGTCGGCCCGCACCAGGCGGTAGCCGAGAGCGCTGAGCGCCTGGTTGACGCCGCCCTTGAGCCGCTGCTTGGCAGTGCTGATCATCGGTCCCAAGGCCATGATGTCCTCATGCTGCGTTCGGCTTGGTGGGCTGGAACGGATCCAGGCCGCACGCCATTCGATAATAGAGTTCGTATCGCGGATGATTGGCGACGAGGCCGCGGCTGTCGATCGCATGATCGATCAGCGACTCGAGCAGGAGACGGGCGCCCTTGGGCGGCAGATGCACCCCGTCGAAATCGAACTCCGGACGCAAGAGATCGCCCTCGGTCAGGTCGGGCCAGCGGTCGACCGTGAAGAGGTTCACCGAACGCACCTTCTGCGCCAGCTTCCAGTTGAACGCCTGAACCAGCTTGGTCCGGACGGAGACAGGGCAGTCGTAGTTCTGCAGCTCTCGGATGCGCGCTTCCTGCCGGGTCGGGGGAACGACGCTCTGCACGTAGACGCGCTTGAAGCCGGCCTTGACCAGCTGATCGAGCCCGGCGACGAACGGCCCGAGCCGTGCCTCGATCGCCTCGTCGATGAGATCCCACGGCACCAGCGGCTTGTCGAGCAGAGGCAACGTGGTGGCGAACGGCGGAACGAAGTCGTGGGTGTCCTTGAGGAGTTGCAGGAGCGGACCGCGAACGTCGATCTCGCCGACGGTGATCATGATCAGCGGCGGCCGCACGGCCTGGCCGACCGCCTTGGCAATGGCGAAATCGACCTCGTCCATCGACAGATGCGTCGCGCGTCCGTTGCGCACCAGGCCCTCATATTCGAGGAAGGCGATGAAGTCAGGATGAAACTCGCCGGTGGCGGGATCATAGAACTCCCGCGCCGTGGCGCCGGGGATGTACTTGGTACGGGCCATCACCCAGGCGCCGGTCCACCGCTCCCGGAACACCATGTTCCGATACGGCAGGGAATGGCTGTCGCCGACGATATAGACCGGCAGAACCGCTTCGAGCTCGGTGTCCACGCTGATACGTCCCCCTCACATCACAGGCTCGGCCGCGGCCGCCGCTCGTCCTCAGTTGTTACGGCTCGCGGCCAGTGCGCGGTAGAACTCGTCCTCGTCGCAGATGATCTGCGGCGCGGCCGGAGGAGCCGCCGGTTGCATTCGTTCGTCATCACGTGCGGATCGCACCTCTGCGCCAGCGTCCTCGCCGGTGAACTGCGCGAAGAACAGCTTCATCGCGCGCGCGACGCCTTCGGACGTGACCGAGCGCGCATCGTCGGCGAAATACGCCCCCGCGTTCTTCGCATTGGTGATGATCTCGTAGGACGCGAAATAATGCACGTTGTCGAAGCGCCGGACCATCTCCTCGGCGGCGACGCGCAGCACGCTCTTGGAATAGGTCGTGGCCTGCAGCACGTGGCGCGGCTCCATGGTGGCGGCGAGCGGGACCGGCGAGACCGTCAGGATGATCTGCAGGCGCGGATTTGCTGCCGACATCAGGTTGATCGCCTCGGCAAGATAGCCGGTGGTCTCCATGACCGATAGATTGTGGAACGCGTATTTGGCATCGTCGAAGTCGCCAGCGCTGCCGCACCCCGGACAGGTCGGATACACCGTGCCGTCGAGCTTGGACACCCAGCTCTCGGTCAGACCGAGCGTGAAGATGAAGATGTCGGTGGTTTCGAAGAGCCGCCGCACCGCCTGCAAATGCCGCTTCAGATCTGCTTCGGCCTCGACCATCGAGACGTAGCCGCGCGGCGTGATGCGGGGGCGCAGCAGATCGAACACCCAGCCGTCGCTGTCGGTCCAGAACTGATCGGCCGGTTGGAAACCGCCGAAGGCGCGCTGCAGCAGTTGCAGCAGTTGCAGGGTGCTGTAGATGTTGCCGTAGCGCGCGGAGAACACGCCATAGCCGAAGCGCTCCTCCTGCTCGGGCGTCAGATGCGGCGGCGCGGGCTCGGTGACATAGTAATTGTAGCCGCGCTCCTTCAGGGCGCGCGAGATGTGCTGCGCGAAGCAACTGCCGGCCGAGGCGACGCGCTGATCAGGACCGAAGCGGAGCCGCGCGGTCAGATGAGGATCGAGATCGGATGGGCTGCGCTCGGCAACGGCCTGACGCCAGAAGCTGCTCGCGGGCAGCGTGGTGTAGGGACAACTCATGCACTCACCCTCTGACCGCATGGGGCCGCGACGCAACGAAAGCGAAGCGCATGCTGCTCAAGCCCTCGGCTTCATTCCGAGATAGGAATGAATGATGAACTTGGTGCCCTGGATCGAGTAGTCGCCGGAATGGCTGGCGACGATGTTGAAGCGGCTGACGAGGTCGGCCCAGGCCTTGCGCTCGCCGGCCTCGGGGTCGGCCTCGTTGCAGTTCCAGTCGTCGAAGCAGAGCACGGCGCCCTTCGAGATGAAGCCGCGTTCGAAGCACGGCACCAGAGCATCCATGGTGGATGAGTAGAGGTCGCCGTCGAAATGGATCAGTGCAAAGCGCGTGTCGTCCGGGAGCAGCTTCACCGTGTCGGCGAACCAGCCTTCATAGATCTCGACCCGGCTGGGCGGAATGATGGCCTCGACCATGGTCCGCAGATCCGCGGCGCTGAGAATCCTGCAGCCGCCCTTCGACCAGGTGCCCGATTTCACGTGCTGCGACTCGAGGTCGACCTGCGCCGTGATTTCCGGCAGGCCCTCGAAGCTGTCGAACAGGCGCAGCTTGCGCAGCGGCTGGTTCGGCTGATAGCGCGGGTCGAACACCATCGCGTTCGCCAGGGTGCGCGCGGTGAAGCCGCCCATGGTGCCGAATTCGGCGATATCGCCTTTGACATCGGCGCTGTTGATATACATCACGCTCAAGGTCAGCGTGCGCGCGATCTCCTTGGCGGGCAGGATCAGGACGTCGTCGATATCGAAGAACAGGTACGGCGCGCTAATCTTGTGGGCGTCGAGCCGTTCCAGGGCTTCGGTCTGCCGCGTCCGCGGCTCCGACCCCGCTCCGGCGGCCGGCGCGGGGACCGGTTGAGGCTCGGGTTCGGGCTTTGGCTCCAAAGCGGCCTGCGGCCGTTCCGGAGGCGGCTGCCCCATCAGCGCGCGCTTGATCGAGCGCAGCTTGAACAGGGTCTGGGGGGGCAGGCCTTCGGCGATCGCCACCTTCAACGACTTCGTCATGACAGCCCCGTTCCCTGCCGCTCGCGATGTTTCGCTGCCAATCTATAGATACATTTTGCAAAGATCGCAAAAGCGGCATGCGGGATCCGCACTCGTTTTGCGTGGGTCTTCAGCCGGGGAGGCCGACAAAGCCGCAATCCGGGTCGCCGGCGCTCGAGCCGGTTCCGACGTGCGCGTCGACGACGAATTGGCTCGCATCTTCAGGTGCATCACCCTTGTCCAGTCAGGTGACGAAAAATATTCTTCTTTCGTTTTTCCAGAAAACGTGGTTTTCTCTCGCCATCCCGCCTCGTGCAGAGGGACGTACGCGTCGTCACGATACGTGGAGGTGGGCTGCGATGGACGTGACGGCTGCGCCCGACGAGCGCAAGCGTTACGGACGGCGAAGTCGTGTGGTCCTGGCCTCTCGACGCTGAGGTCTGCGCAACGCGCCAAAGGCGCGTTGTCGCAAAATGGGGGCAAGAACGCCGATCCCCAGGGAGAGCACGAAGGACACCGTTAAAACCGATCGCGCGGGGAAGGCCGGGATGTCCCAGCCGAACCTGTGGTACCTGCCGCCTGCATTTCTTTCTGCAGGCGGGCCATGGGGGCGGCAGGCTCCCGGCCTTCCTCGCGCCCTCTCAATCGAGAGGGCGACGATCTACAGCAACACTCGGACGCCAATGCGTCGCGAGAGCGCCTGTCGACGCTCTCAGCTCGCACTCATTCGAAGAAGATGAATTCGTGGTCGCCGGTGTAGCCGGAGCGCTTGAATTCGAACGCCCATTCCTCGGGGGTGTGGAAGATGCGGCAGGTGAGCTGCCAGTACATCAAATTCACCTTCTCGCGCTCGTTGCGGTAGCCCTCGACGCAGAGATATTTGGCGCCGCGGCTGACGCGCTCCATCTCGCGCAGGGCGGCATCGAGATCGTAGTTGTAGAGGTTGTGCAGCGTGTTGATCGAGATGACCAGATCGAAGTGCTTGTCGGGGTAGGGCAGCTTGGCCGCGCTGCCGACCTGGCAGAACGGCTTCACGCTCTCCATCGTGTGCTCGACGCCGTAGGACGAGACGTCGATGCCGGCGACCTCGAGATCCGGGATGGCCTCGCGGAAATCGTGCAGAATGAAGCCCTTGCCGGAGCCGACGTCGAGCACGCGCATGCCCGGCTTGATGCCGTACGTCTCGATCATCGCGTCGGCGACCTTGCGCCAGCGGCCGTCATATTTGTAGCCGCCATAGCCGGTCTCGCGGCTGCCGTCCCAATAGTCGTAATCGTACTTGATCGCCATCTCCGCGACATCGGCCTTGTCGCGCTGGGTGACGCGCGCGAGATAGTCGCGCTTGGTCGATTTGTGGACGAGACTGACGAACTCGCGGTAGGCCATGAAGATCTCCGGGCGTGGGATTGTCGGTTAGTCGGATGTGGCGCCGATCAGGCCGAGCTGCGCCTCGGCCTTGGCGAGCTGCGCGGCGCAGCGCTGCGCCCAGGCGCCGGTGTCGGCGAAGGCGCGCCTGATGGCGCCGAGCGGCAGGAAGTCGTTCAGGATGATGCAGGTCCACTTGACCTGGTAGGCATCGAGCAGCAGCCGGCAGCGCGCGACGCTGGCCGCGTCAAGCCCGAGGCCCTCCGTCAGCCGCTCGATGAAATGCTCGTGCACGGCCAGCGGCACCGGCACCTCCGGCTGGCAGAAGAAGTCCGACACCAGCTTGGCCGGGTCGTCGCGGCCGGCATATTCGAAATCGAGGAAGGTCAGCTTGCCCGCGTCGTCGATCAGCGCGTTGTGGAAGCCGAAGTCGGACGGCGATAGGCAGACCTGATCGGCGGGGATGGCGGCCTCCAGGCCGAGCCCTTCGGCCGCGGCGCCGCTCAGAATGGTCGCCTTCACGTCGGCCCAGGCCGGCTGCAGCCGCGCCGCCACGAATTGCCGGGCCTCGGCCACATGCGGCACGTCGGCATCGAGCGTCGCCAGCCGCGCGACGCGGCGCTCGACGGTCGCAATGTGCTCGGCCAGCGAGAAGCAGGCCTCCGAGCCCGGCGCCAGCGCAGGGCGGGGCGGGGCGTTCACCGCGAGCACGAAATCGATCGCGGCCTCGACATGAACAGGTGCCAGCTCGGCAGCCGTCAGCTTGCGTCCTTCGACGAAGCTGTAGAGGCCAGCCTGCTCGGCGCGGTCGCAGGCCAGCGGTTCCGGCACGACGCGGACGCCGCGCGACCAGGCATGGCTGATGAAGCTCCATTCAGCGCCGAGCCGGTCGCGGGTGTCGCGGGCATCGGTGAAGTAGCGCTTGAGGACCAGCGGGCCGTCGGCGGTGTCGACGCGAAAGACCTGGTTGTTGCGGCCGCCGGCCAGCCGCGTCAGCGCCCTGGGGCTCGCCTTGCCGGCCTGCGCGGTGAGGCGCTGCGCCAGCGCCAGCAGCGCGGCATCGGCGCCCGCGCTGGCCTCAGCCGCGGTCACGGACGACATCCGCCGCGATCTCAGCCCAGGAGGTGCGGCGCTCATAGCCCGTGGCCTTGGTCGCGAACTGGTCCTCCGGATCGAACAGCACCTTGCGCATGCCTTGCGGAAATCCGGCCATGGCCAGGATCTCCGGCAGGTCGTCGACGAACAGCTCGCAGGCCAGCGCGTGGGCGCGGGCGACCTTGTCGTCCTTGGTCAGCTCGAAGAACACCCGCTCCGGCGCGATCTGGCCGGGCGCTGATCCCATCAGGCCGCGGTCGGTCAGGAAGCCGCGCGCCGCGGCATGCATGTCGTGCTTCGGTCCGAGAATGGGGTGCCGGGTCTTATGGCTGACGATGAACAGGTCATGGCCGGCGGCACGGGCCGCATCGACGAATTCCGCGAAGCCGGGGTAGGGCGACACCAGATCCATGCGGGCGCCGTAGACATAGCCCTGCAGCTCGGTGAAATCGTCCTTGCGCCCGCTGCCGTTGAGATGGTCGCGGACGCTGTTCTTGTCGCGGCCGAGATCGGCCGGGATCAGGCCGCGCTCGAGTGCTGCCGCATGAAACACGCCGTCATAGCAGGCGATCGTGTTGTCGAAGTCGATCCCGATCCGCATGGCCTGGACTTAACGCAGCGACATGTCGATCAGCGGACGGCCGACCTTGCCGGCGGCCAGATCCTGCAGCGCCTGGTCGGCCTGGGCGAGGCTGTAGGGCTTCGACAGGAGATCCCGCACCGGGAAGCGGCCGGAGCTCAGCAGCCGGCCGTAGCGGCCGTAGTCGCGATCCGGCACGCTGTCGCCGCCCCAGGTGCCGAGCAGGCTCTTGCCCTGGTTGAAGACGCCGGGATTCAGCGTGAGCGCCGCGCCATGCTTGGCGTTGCCGATGACGACGGCACGGCCGCCCTGCTGGCGCGTCGAATTGATCGCCTGCTCCATAACGGCCGGAATACCGGAGGATTCGACCGCGAGATCAACGCCCTGCGGCACGATCTTCTTGATCTCGGCCAGCACGTCGCCACCAGCGTCGATCACGTGGGTCGCGCCGTAGATATGCGCCAGCGCGCGGCGGGTCGGATTGGGATCGATGCCGATCACCGGCATGGCGCCCGCGAGCGCCGCCGCCATCAGCGCGTTGAGGCCGATGCCGCCGGTGCCGAACACGGCGACGGCGTCGCCCGGCTGGACCTTGAGCACGTTGTAGACCGCGCCCATGCCGGTCGGCGCCGCGCAGCCGAGCAGCACCGCGACATCCATCGGCAGGTCGGGCGGCAGCAGGGTCAGGCGGTTCTCGCTGACGACCGCATGGCGCTGGAAGGTGGTGACGCCGCCGGCGTTGACCTTCTTGCCGTCCCAGTCATAGACGGCGCCGCCGGCCTCGATGCCCGTGCCCTTGATCCAGGACAGCACGACCTTGTCGCCGACCTTGACCTTGGTGACGGCGCTGCCGGCCTCGATCACCGTGCCGGTACCCTCATGGCCCAGGCAGTGCGGCACCCATTTGTCCTCGCCCTTGTCGCCGCGCCACTCCATGACCTGCGTGCCGCAGGCGCCGGAATAGGCGATCTCGACCAGCACCTGGCCCGGCTTCAACGCGGGGGTCTCGATCTCGGCCAGCACGAGCGGTTGGCCGGTCTGGACCAGGAGGGCAGCTTGGGTCTTCATGTGATGTCTCAGCTCAACGCGTGGATGATCTTGTCCGCGATCTGGTGGCCGGTCAGTCCCAGCACCTCGCGGGCATATTCCTGTTCGCCTGATTTCTTGAAGAAGGCGTCCGGCGTGCCGAAGCGCAGGAACTTCTGGTGCTTCGTCTCGGTGTCGGCGAGCCATTCGGAGACGGCGGAGCCGAAGCCGCCGATCAGCGAATGCTCCTCGATGGTCGCGACCAGCTTGAAGCGGCTGAAGGCCTGCTTGAGCTTGTCCTCATCCAGCGGCTTCACGGTGTGGAAGCTGACGACCTCGGCGGAGATGCCCTTCTCCTTCAATCTATGTGCGGCTTCAATGACTTCCGGCAGCATGTTGCCGGTCGAGAGCAGGCAGACGTCGGAGCCTTCCTCGATCGTGATCGCCTTGCCGATCTTGAAGTCCGTGATGGGGCCCTTGTGAACGACCGGCTCACCCTTCTTGCCCATGCGGATGTAGACTGGGCGGTCCTGCTGCATGGCCGCGCGCAAGGCGCCGCGCACCTCGAAGGCATCGCCCGGGCAGATCACGACCATGTTCGGGATCGAGCGCAGGAACGAGATGTCCTCGCAGGCGTGGTGGGTCGGGCCGAGGCCGGAATAGGCGAGGCCGGCGCCGACCGCGACGATGGTCACGGGGACCTCGTGATAGCAGACGTCGGTGCGGATCTGCTCCAGGCAGCGCGTCGTCACGAACGGCGTGATCGTGTAGGCGACCGGGCGCAGGCCGTTCATGGCCATGCCGGCGGCGACGCCCATCATGTTGGCCTCGGCGACGCCGCAGTTGAAGAAGCGGCTGGGGTGCTTGTCCTTGAACTTGTCGAACAGGCGGTTGCCGATGTCGCCCGAGAGCATGACGACGCGGCTGTCCTCGTTGCCGAGCTTGGTCAGTTCGTCAGCGAACGCGTTTCTCATGACAGGCCGAGCTCCTTGAACGACTTGACGACTTCCTCAGCGGTCGGGGCGCGATAGTGCCAGTTGTTGTCGTCCTCCATGAACGACACGCCCTTGCCCTTCACGGTGTGGGCGATCAGCGCCACCGGCTTGCCCGAGCCGTTCGGGATGTTCTGCATGGCTTCCGCCAGCGCGCCGATGTCATGGCCGTCGATCTCGTGGGCGTCCCAGCCGAAGGCGGCCCATTTGTCGCGCAGCGGCGCCAGCATCAGGGTTTCGTTGGAGCGCGCGGTCGCCTGCCACTTGTTGTAGTCGACGACGACGCAGACATTCTCGAGCTTCTGGGCGGCGGCGAACATCGCCGCCTCCCACACCGAGCCCTCGTTGTTCTCGCCGTCGGAGAGCAGGGCGAACACGCGGTAGTTCTCGCCCTTGATGCGCCCTGCGAGCGCCATGCCGCAGCCGAGCGGCAGGCCGTGGCCGAGCGAGCCGGTGGCCGCCTCGACGCCGGGCAAAAGGTTCGCCGGCGGATGCTCGGCGAGCCGGCCGCCGTCCTGGCAGTAGGTGTCGAGCTCCTCGATCGGGAAGTAGCCCTTCATCGCCAGGGTCGCGAACAGCGCCGCGGCGGCATGACCCTTGGAGAGGATGAAGCGGTCGCGCAGCGGGTCGGAGGGATTCTTCGGGTCGATGTTCAGCACATGCCAATAGGCTGCGGTCATCGCATCGGCGCAGGACAGCGACGAGGCCAGATGCGCGGCCTGCGCCTTGTGCGACATCTCGATGATCTTGCCGCGCAGCCTTGCGGCCTGCGCCTTCAGGGCGGCGGCGTCAGGCTTGGCCGCCGGGCTCCGGACTGCAACGTTCATCGTGCTCTCCAGTCGCGCTTCTCCGGGAAGCGCAGGGATCGATCAGGGTTTATGTTCGTACTTGGTCGGCAGCTTGGCCATGACATCCTCGAAGCGTCGCGCCCAGGCGATGACGTCGTCGATGCCCTGTTCCAGCGAGTAGGTGTCGCGCCAGCCGAGCTCAGTCCGCAGCTTGAAGCTGTCGAGCGTATAGGCAGTGTCCTTGCCGGGACGCTCCGGGCCGATCTCGACGCAGTCCTCGAAGGTCTTGCCGAGGCGGGCCAGGATCATCTCGACCAGCGTGCGGATCGAGACCAGCTCGTAGCCCGAGATGTGATAGGTCTCGCCGAGCTTGCCGCTGCGACCGATCTTCACCGTCGCATCCGACACGTCGGTCATGTGGATGAAGACGCGGATCGACTTGCCGCCGCCGTCGAGCCGCAGCTTCTGCCCGGTCATCGCCGCCACGATGGTGCGCGGCACGATGCGATAGAGCTGCTGGCCCGGGCCGTACACATTGGCCGCACGTGTGAAGACCACGGGGAACTGGTAGTTGGCGAAATAGGTGCGCAGGCTCATGTCGCCGGCCGCGCGCGACACCGCGTAGGGCGTCGACGGGTTGAAGGCTGCGTCCTCGCGCACCCAGCCCTCGGTCGAGCCGTAGACCTCGGGCGTCGTGACGTGGACGTAGCGGTCGAGGCCGTCATAGTTGCGCAGGATGTCGTGCAGCCGGACCGCGGAGACGACGTTGGTCATCATCCAGTGGTCTGGATACAGCCAGCTCTCGCCGACCATGCTCTGCGCCGCGAAGTTCACGACGTGAGTCGGCCGCTCCGAGGCCAGCAGCGCCTTGAGCGCATCGAGATCGTGATTGAGATCGACGCGCTGGAAGCGGACCTTGCCGGGACGCTTCTGCCACTTGTACGGCAGGAAGGCGTCATGCGGCTCGTCCGAGCGGCTGGTCGCGATCACGTCGTGACCGGCCGCGGCCAGGAAGTCGACGAAGGTTGCGCCCGAAAACGAGTTCGAGCCGAGGATCAGGTACTTTTCGTTCGCAGCCATCGTCCCTGTCCGTCAGACCTCGCGCGTCGTGATGATGTCGCCGCGCTGGGCGTACAGCCACTGCATGATCATGTGGCCGATCACCATCTGCGCGTCCTCGGCGATCTGCATGTCGTCGACCGCGAAATGGATCGGCACGTCGGCGAGGGCCTTGGCCTTGCCGCCGGAGAAGCCCAGCACGGCATAGCTGGTCATGCCGATCTTCTTGCCTTCTTCCAGCGCCTTCAGGATGTTCGGCGAGTTGCCGGAGCCGGAGAAGGTGATCAGCACGTCGCCCTTGCGCGCGAGCACCGCGAGCTGCAGCGAGAACACCTGGTCATAGCCTTCGTCATTGGCGAGGCAGGTGATCACGGATGGGTTCGACGACAGCGAGTGCACGCGCAGACCCGAGCCTGGCGTCTTCGAGAGCGCGTAGAGGAAATCGTTGGCGAGGTGGTTGGCGTTGCCACCGCTGCCGCCATTGCCGCAGAAGAACACCTGCCGGCCGGTCTGCCAGCAGTCGCGCAGATCATAGGCGAGCTTCTCGACCGGGCTCCAGTCGAAATCCTTCAGCACGGTGCTGAAGCGGCTGGTGTAGTCGGCGAACAGGCTGCCGGGGGTCTTGAAGGCCAGGACGTTCATTTCACGACCTCCTTCTCCATCCATTTCAGATTGTACCAGCGATCGTCGTTCTTGAGCTGGCCCTGCGAGTACATGCCGATGATTTCCTTGATCGCGTCTTCCACTGTCTTCTTCGGGCGGAAGCCGGTCGCGAGCAGGCGATCGGAGTTGACGCGATAGCTGCGCGGGTCGTTCGAGGGCGTCACGATGACCTCAGCCGGCACGTGCTTGGTGACCAGATTGGCGATGTCGAGGATCGAGATGTTCTCGAAGCCCGCATTATAGATCCCGGTGTGCTCAGGATGATCGAGCAGGAAGAGATAAAGGTCGGTGATGTCGTCGATGTGGATGTTCGGCCGGGTCTGGTCGCCGCCGAACACGGTGATGCGGCCGTTCATCAGCGCCTGCATCGTCAGCATGTTGACGGAGACGTCGAGCCGCTGGCGCGGAGAGTAGCCGCACACGGTCGCGGGACGGACGATCTGCACCACCATGTCATCCTTGTAGGACAGCACGATGCGCTCGCCGCACATCTTGGTCTTGTTGTACTCGGAGATCGGCAGCAGCTCGAGATCCTCGGTGACCTGCTCCTCTTCCTTCACGCCGTAGACGCTGCCGGAGGACGCGTAGATGAAGCGCTTGATGCCGTGGCGATAGGCGCGGTCGGCGAGCTGCATCGTGGCGAGGCAGGAGATCTCCCAGGTCAGCTTGGGGTCGAGATCGCCGCACGGGTCGTTGGCGACGCTGGAGAGATGGATGATGGCGTCGACCCCGGTCAGGTCGATGGCGTCGGGATTGCGGACGTCGCCCTGGACGACGGTGAGATCCGGATGCGGCTCGAGGAAATTGCCGAACCACATGATGTCGAACGCGACCACCTTGTGGCCGGCCTTCAAGAGCTTCGGCACGAGCACGCTGCCCTTGTAGCCGCACGCTCCGGTCACGAATATCTTCATCTGAGCAATCCCCGTGGCTCGCCTGTCGTGTCGCCGGCTGGCGCGTCGCGCGCACCTTTATACAAATTGGCTAGGGAAGGCGACCAGCCCGGCGGCGCAAGCCGCCCGTCAGACGTCCCCGCCACGGCGCGGTTCGTGATTAAACTCCAAATGGGCCCGGCGCAAGCTTTCCGGGTTACCGATATCCCGATGATAACCGCTGGTTTCCACGCACAAAATGCGTCCGAGATAGTTGGGGATGATTTCGGTGGAGAGATCGACGATCGGCTTTCCCAACGCGGCGATGTCGGTGATGACGGCAGGATCGAACACGTAGACCGCGCCATTGGCGAGGTTCCCAGGCGGATTCTTGACCTTCTCATGGAAGGCGATCACCCTGTGCTGATCGTCCAGCTCGAGAATCCCGCACGAGCTCGGATCATCGGTGCGGAACGCGAGCATCGTCATGATGCAGCCATCAGGGCGGTTGCGATGGGCGGAGAGCAGCCCCGCGACGTCGAAATCCGTCAGATTGTCGGCGTGAGCCACGAGGAAGGGCTGGTCGCCGAACCAGGCGCGGTTGGCAAGCACGGTGCCGCCCGTCCCGAGCAGTTCATCTTCGTGAACGAGATCGATGCGGTCCCGCCAGCGCGATTGCGCCACGTGCACGCGCACCTGTTCGGCGAGCCAGTGTGTATTGAGCAGCGCGCGCTCGATGCCGCCTTCGAACACGAGATCGAGCCAGTAGTCCAGCAATGGCCGGTCGTGCACACGCACCAGGCATTTCGGCGTCGTATTGGTCAGCGGGCGCAGCCGGCTTCCGATCCCCGCCGCGAGCAGGAGGGCACGCATGACGACATCCTACTCCTGGCTGAACCCGGTCTCGTCGATTTCCCGCACCAGCTCTGCCGTCGTCAAGGGAAGGTTGCCGACGCGGGAGACCTGGAGGGCGGCCGCCAGCGATCCGAGATAGGAGGCCCGCCAGATATCGGCGCCCGCGCGCAGGCCCATCGAGCAGGCCATGAAGAAGCTGTCGCCGGCGCCGGACACGTCCTTCGGCGACGGATTGAACGCCGGCAGCCGGTCCGAGGTGAAGGTGCCATCCGCCAAGGTGTTGATCAGCGCGCCTTCGGCGCCGAGCGTGATCACCAGATTCTTGGTGCGGGCCCGCTCGACCAGTCGCTCGCTGATCACGGCGAGGCCCGAGATGAAGTCGTTCAGCGCGACGCGCGCCTCGCGCTCGGTCGGCGTCAGCAGGGTCATGCCCTTGAAGCGGGAGACGTCGCCGGTCTGCGAGGACACCTGGCTGTCGGCCGCCATCATCACGCCCTGTGCGCGGGCGCGATCCGCGATCGCGTCGACCAGATCCTGCGGCAGGCAGCCATAGTTGAAGCAGGAGAACAGCAGCAGATCGCAGGTCTTCAAGGCACGCTCGACCGATGTCAGCATTTGCCGCTGCAGGTCGGCGTCCGAGGCGTGCTGGCGCAGATGGTTGACCCGCAGCAACGTCTTGTTGAGCGCGCGAAAACGCTGTTTGCGCGTGGTCGGCCGGCTCTGGTCGGTGAAGGCGTTGAAGTTGACGCCATGCTGTTCCAGCGTGTTGCGCGCGAATCGCGCCGCCTCGTCGTCGCCGACGAGCGTGAAGAACTTCACGTCCGCGCCGAGGCCATGGGCATGCGCCGCAACCGCGCCGGCACCGCCGACGAAGGTGCGGGTCATCAGCGGCGTCACCACGATGGTCGGATCCTCCTGGGACATGCCGACCGCATCGCAGGTGACATATTCGTCGACGATCAGGTCGCCGATGACGGCGACCCGCATGCCGGAGAGCTTGCGGAGCAGATCCTTCAGATTCGTGATCTCGAAGCCGTGGCGCTTGGGAAATTCCTGCGGTTTGCGAACCGTGGAGATGTCGATGTTGGCGTCGCGTTCCAGCAGCGACAGCGACGCAAAGCGCAACTCACCGGACGAGAAGATCAGCCGCCCGCCATAGACGTCCACGGCCTCCTGCTCGGGATTGGCGCGATCCTCGAACTCCTTGCCCTTGACGACGACGGTCGGCTTCAGATGCGCGATGAAGTCGGACGCCGACCTATCCAAGCGCACGGCATGGTGCACAAAGGCGATGGAACGCACATTTTCGAGGCGCATGTCCTGCGCCAGGGTCACGCCGGGCGTCGAATCGGGATTGACGCCCACGACCAGCACGTCGGCCTGCTCGGCGGCGAACTTCAAGAGCCGTAGATGTCCGGGGTGCACGACGTTGAAGTTGCCGGACACGAACGCAATCGTCTCCCCGGAGTCACAAGAGGCGCGAACAGTCTGGCAGGCCAGATCCATCTCACTCATATCGATCACCTGATCCAAGGAATTCGCCTCCGGCTCGATCGGGCTGAGGTAGGACATCCGGCCACCGTGTCATTCGCCGGCCGAAGAACTCCGATGCAAAGCGTCGCTGTCGCCCGGCACATCTGCACCGCGAATCCCGTTCCGATCTGCATCTTTCATGCTCGACATTGATTTCGTTGCGAAAAAAACAAGCGTGACCCCGAGATCGGAGCGATGGAGGGGCCGGCGGCCGATCATTTCCAATGGTCTCTTTATCAGGTGTGCGCAGCAGCACAAACAGTCCTGTTAGCTTGCGGTTGTGTGGTCGCGTCGGAATGCGGCTTCCGGAGAGCTCATCGTCCTTCACGGCAATGCTCGGCGCTGTGCAGACGAATCAGGCGAAGGATGGATCCAAGAATGCTCCGGCGAGAGACGGACTGCGTTGCGCTGGTCGGCGGGCCACGCGGAAAAGCCTCGGGGACGCCAGTCTCTCGCAGGACGTCTCAGTGATAGAGGTCGAACTGTTCACCTTGTCCTTTTTCAAGATCGGCCGTCAACGCGCTGCGGTCGATCAGCGGAAACAGCTTGCTGAACTCGGGGCGGTCCAGCAGTGCGAGGTAGGTCTTGAGCATGCCCCGTTCCGAAGGATGCGCGGGATCGAAGAAGTTGCCGGCATCGCGCGATATCTCGGTGCGGCTCATGTCGAAGAACTGAATGCCTAGCTGCGCAAATCTTTCGACGGTCTGTGGACTCCTGATCTCGCGCCAGAGTCCGGAATAGGGCCAATAGGCCTCATCGGTGTCGAGAAAGGCGGCAGCGCTCTCCAGGAGCGGATACTGGATTGCAATCACCGAGAACCCGCGCTCGCGGGACAGCCGAGACAGCCGCTCGATCTCGCCAAATTCGCGTTCGCTGAGATGGGGCGCGCCCGGAAACGAGGAGGTGACGTATTGAGCGCCGCGCGCCAAGGTTTCGGCTGCTGCATTCCGGTAGGGTGGCGCGACCATGACGGAACCATCCTTGCGGAACCCGAACTTGCCACGGATCGCCTCTGTTCCTATCAGCCTGTTGTTGTCAACAGGCTCGAGCTGCGGCGTCATCATGGCCGAACGGATTGCATCGAGGTCTCCGTGGGCCCGCGTGACGAAGTCTGCGACGTCGTGCAGCTTCCGCCGATGCGAATCGATGCCCTGGGCGAAGTCCATCGTGCGTTCTTTCCGCCAGACGTCAGCGAGGAAATCGCCAAACAGGAAGTAGTCCAGCGCTACGACGACTACGCGCGGCTTCGCCACCGTGGTTGCGCGATCGACAAAGTCCACAACGTGCGTGAGAGGCCAAGCCGTCAGGCACGCATTGTAGGTCACATAGGGGCGGAACATCTGCTCGCGCGCCTGACCGCACCGCGAACTTCCTACCAGCAGAACCTCAGGACGGACCTGTTTGATTCGTTCGAGCTTGTAGGGTGCATAGTCCTTGAAGGTGCCGAGCCAGACCAGCCGTTCTGTGCGCGATTGCTGGGCTGCAATCATGGAGAGCGGAACGGTCGCGCCCAATCGCCAGCCGGCCCATTCGAAAACAGCCAGCAGCGGCAGGAAAACGACAGCAAACAGCGCCACTACGATCGCAAGATACCGCGCCAAAGTTCGAGCCCGCCTTGATGATTGTGCTTCGGGAGTTAGCGAGTTTGGCTCGCAATCCGCGTCGTGCTGGGAGTTGGTTGCGCTAGAATCAGGCTAATAGCTTGGCGTGGTTGCCGCAAGCGGATGATGCGCCAGCGCCACGCCGCCTGCCTGGACAGCTTCGACGAGAACATATTCGGATTCCTCAGCAGGATCGGCGCGATCGACGGCCCTTCTGCGTTCACTAAGCCAGAATGTCGGTGGCGAGGGCTCGAGGCCCGTCGCTTGCCACGCCCGGCTCGTTCAGAATTGGAAGTAGAGGAACTGCGAGGTGTCTCCGGCAATGATGTTCATCAGAACTGCCGCCACGAGCGCGATGGAAGTTCCGATTGCCCACGGCAAGGACGGTCGCCACTTCAGGTTCAGAATGCTCCAGGGACGAGGGTTGTGGTAGGTTTCCAGCCCGACCTTCCAACGCTCGAACATTGTGTTCACGTTGGGCAGGGTGAAACAGGCGACATAGCCTGCCAGGATCGCGATCATGACGCGCGGATCGACGAGGTTCGTTGCCGTGATCTTCTCCGGGTTGGACAGGGCGAGCATCCCCTTGATCAGCCTGACCGCGGCATTCGGATTGTCGGCCCGGAAGAAAACCCATGCCAGAACCACGACGAACTGTGTCAACAATAGAGCCGCCACCGCATACCAGGCGGTCGCCGACAGGCGGGTGAGGGCCGGTCGCTGCGCGACGAATTTGCTCCAGCGATGATTGACGATCAGAAACAGCCCGTGCAGGGCGCCCCAGATGATGAAGGTGAAGCCGGCGCCGTGCCAGAGACCGCCGAGCAGCATGGTGGCGAAGAGGTTGGCGTTTCTCCGGTGCTCGCCGTAGCGGTTGCCGCCAAGCGGGATGTAGAGATAGTCGCGCAGGAAGCGCGACAGCGAGATATGCCAACGGCGCCAGAATTCGACGATGCTCAGCGACTTGTAGGGGGAATCGAAGTTGAAGGGCAGCCGGATCCCGAACATGATCGAGATGCCGATCGCCATGTCCGAGTAGCCTGAGAAATCGAAGTAGATCTGCAGCGAGTATGCGAGCGCGCCGCCCCAGGCGTCGATCAGGTGAAGGTGGCTCGAATTGGCGGCCTGGAACACGGGATTCGCGATCAGGCCGAACCCATCCGCGATGAACGACTTCTTGAATAGCCCAATGGTCAGAATCGTGAGGCCGACCGCGACTTTTTCGAGCGAAATCCTTCGGCTCTCCTCCGAGCCGAATTGCGGCATCATCTCGCGGTGATGGAGGATCGGGCCGGCGACCAGATGCGGGAAATACGTGACGAACAGGCCGTATTTCACGAAGCTTCGCTCATCGGAATACCCCCCGTAGACGTCGGCGAGGTAGGCGATCTGGGTGAAGGTAAAAAACGAAATGCCGAGCGGGAGAACGATCGCGAGCGAGGGGTGTTTCGACGCGGTGATCGCATTGAGGATCTGGATGCCGAAATTCGTGTATTTGTAGAACGCGAGCGCAGCCAGGTTGAGCGTGATGGCAGCTGAAAACAGGCCAGTGCGGAGCTTTCCGGTCTGTCCGGCAATCAGCAGGCCCATCGTATAATTGAAGACGATGGAGACCAGGATGATCGGGACGAAGTGAATGTCCCAATAGCTGTAGAAGGTGAGCGACGCCGCGGTGAGCCAGCTGAGGCGCACGACGGGGGCGGCGAAAAAGCGAGCCAGCAGAAAATAGCCGACCAGGGTCACCGGCAGGAACAGGAACAGAAACTCAAACTGCGTGAAAAGCATAACAAGTTTCTTGATGTTGCTGCATATTGCGTTGCTTTATCAATGATTGAGGGCGCTGCCAAGTTGGGTGCACCTCTCCCGCTGCGAATTTCGGGGGATGCCGCCTCCTGACGGCAGCGACGTGCGGCCGGCCTCTCGAAAAGAGCGGGCCCTTTTCGATCAATGATTCTTCTGCTATGGCAGCTCGAAAATCTGACCAACGACGCCAATCCGACGACGCCATGATGGGGTTTCGCGCAATCACTCTCGCCGATGATCGTAGCGGCGAGGAAACCCTCTATGGGCCATGCAGATGACATCCCGATAGGTCTGCGCTCTCGCGCGCAAAGCAAACTGGGGAGGAGCGGGAAACCCTCTGTTCCACCGGCTGACGTCGTGTCTAGACTCTCGTTGTCGAAGCCGAAAGCAGCTGCCACGACACCCACCGAGACAACCTATCGAGCGGGAATTGCGTCATGTCGACAGTCGGCCGGTCTGCACCGGAAAAGTCAGCTGAACCGGGTGGATTCGGGCGCTATCTCATCGCAGTCGGAATTGTGGGCCTGGCGGCCGCGTTCGCGTTTTCGCTCGGTTTGTCGCTGTTCTCGTCCGACGTGTGGACGTTGCGCGATGGAGTGCTGCAGATTCCGCGCCAAGGCGACACCAACTGGTATCGTGATTTCGGAGGCCGCAGCATTCCGCAGATCCAGGACCAGGATATCTTCTACAGCAACCTCGGAGGATCGGTCGAAGCCGCCAAGCGGGCTGACATTGTCTTTCTTGGTCCGTCCTTCGTCAGCTATGCCGTGGACCGGCAGACGCTCGCGCAATCGCCGGTGCTCGGTCGATTGGGGATCTACAACATGGCCTTCGTGGGCATTCGCGGCGGTGAGTTCTCGCGGCTCGTGATCCAACGCTGGAAAATCCGTCCGCGTCTGTGGATCATCAATGCCGACGATCAGTTCGTGCACTTTTTCAGCAACGATCTCAACGTCACTCTTGGTCCGCAGAAACAGCCCATTGCCGCCGTCCAGCGCAATCGAATGCGGGGGTACCTGACGGTGATCGGCCGCAATTTGCACTGGCGTATCGAGGACTTGGTTGCGGCGTATCAGAATGGCTATTTCTCGCCCACCGGCCTCTATCGCAACATCACTGATGGTGACATGGCGCTGGATGCCAATCCGGGCTACGTCGCCTTGGGCAACAAGCCGATGCTGTCGGCCCGCAATCCTGACTGCCATACGACCCCCGCGATTGTCGACTATGCGAAGAGATTTCTCAATGAGGTGGGCGGAGAGGCCGTGCTCACATTGGTCCCGCATAGCCAGTCTTGCGTCCAGCAGGCCGCAGAACTGGCAAGGGAATTGAACATCGAGCTGATCGCGCCGCCATTCGATGGCCTGACGACGATTGACGGCGGCGGCCATTTGGATCGGCAGGGCGCTCAGGTCTTTACGAGCCATCTTGCTCGCGAGATCGTCAAGACGGCGGCCTTCAAACGGGCATTTCCCGACGGCAAATGATTGTGCGGGATTTCAGCAAAAGGAGACGCCGGCGCCATGCCGGTTCGTCCGAGACGTCGACGTCTCCCTGCCATCAGGGGCGATGTGACCAGGTGCGGTTGGATGCCGGAATTTCTGAATTCTCCTCTCTCTTAGGTTTGCTCGCGTTCATCCCCATGTTCGGCTTGGAAAATTCCCGACACCTCTGTTATAGGTGCGATCCAAACGGTTCAATCCCTGGTTGGCATTTGCGGGGCGATGTCTCCTTGGGGGAATCTCGCATCCGACCCGGCGAGCGTGCTGTCCTCATCCCGAGAAGTGATCCCGGGCGCGCAGCGCAGGCGACTTGAACGGCCGGTCGTCCAAGCTCTGCCTTGATCCGAACGCGCGGAATCGGGGATTTCAAGGTTGTGTGGAACTTGGTCGTATGAAACTGCAAAAGCGAAGGCCGATGCGCGGCGGGCGCCGACGGTTTGTCTACCAGGTCTTTGTCATAGTCGGGGCGACCCTCAATCTGCTGCCGCGACGCGTGGTGTTCCTTGGCCTGGTGATCGCCTTCGCCGCGAGACTTCCGCTCAGGCGGCGCCTGGCTCAGGCGTATTTTCCCTATGTGACGTCATATCTTGCAACTCGGCCGGAGTTTCGTTTTTCGACAGCTCTCAGCCGCCATTTCCCCGCTGCCTCGCTTCGAGCCCTGAGCAGCATCGGTGCCTATCGCGAGGCCGCCGGCATGGTCGGCCGCGATGCCTTGGCGTCCGATGACGCGGAGACCAGATACGCGCTGGTTCGATCCTTGTTCGAGCTGGGCGAGTTTTCGGAGGCGCGCGACGCCGCGGCAGGAGCGAAGCCCGAACAGCTCGAGGCGATGGTCGATCTCGCCTTCTACAAGGCCATGGTCGACCTCATCGAAGGGGATGAAGCGGCGGCGCTCGATGCGATGTTCTGGGCGTGTCGGAGCAGCCTGCATTTTTTCCGTCCCCACCAGAACATCGCGGCTCGGAATTCACCGCGTTACTTCCCGAACAGCCTCGATTTCCTCTGCGGGGCTCGCGGCCGGCTGTTCGACCTGTGCAACTTCACGGGCCAGCGCGTGATGCATGTCGGTCGCGGCGAGATTGCAATTCGCTTGTACGAGCGGGCTTTGAACGTGCAGCAGGAACTCCGGGCATCGCCGCCACCGCTTTCTGATGAGTTGAGGCGGCTGCTCGACCGGCTCGGCGTGACCCTGGATGCGCTGCGGCTCGTTCCTGAGGAATGGGCGACGCAGATCGGCCATCTGGGCATGCTCGACATCCTGTTTCGCATGCGAGAGCTGGGCTGGTGGTCAGGCGAAGCCGTGATCGTCGTCCGCCCCGACAGCATCGCCAATGCGGTCTTCTTCAAGCTGTTTGAAAGTTTCGGCAAGGTCGTGGTGATCGGTGAAACCGTATCGGAGCGACTGGGTGAAGAACTGCTGTCCTTGCAGCGCTGGTACGGGTTGAATTTCAACGCGTTCAGGCTGCCGGACGGGCGGGTCGTACCTTGGCAGGACGCCGGTGCGATCGCCATCGAACAATGGGAGCGCGAGGGAAGAGGGCATCCGCTGCGTGACGCCTACGATCGGAGTGCGGCCGCCGCAGCGGCTGGCTTCGACGCGTTCCGTTCCAGCCACGGCATGAAGCCCGACGACTGGTATGTGTGCCTGCACACGCGGGACGCTGCGCACTATTTCGAGTTCATGGGCACAGGGCAGACCCATCGCAATGCGCCGATCGAGACGTCTTTGGACGCCATTCGTCTGATCACCACCCATGGCGGATGGGTCATCAAGCTCGGTGGTCCGAACTCGCCGAGGCTTCCGCCGATGGCTCGCACGATCGATTACGCGCTGAGCGAATTCAGATCGGAGCTGATGGACATCCACCTGATTCGCCATGCCCACGCATTCATTGGGACGACGTCCGGGTTGACGAATGTCGCTGTCAGTTTCGGCATTCCTTGTGCGATCGTGAATGCGATCACGACCGACGCCCAGCTGTGGAACAGCAACGTCCGTTTTGCCCTCAAGCCCGTCAGGCTAGCAGACGGCACCGTGCTGACGCAGCATCAACTGACGACGTCGCCCTGGCGCTGGCGCGTGTTCGATGCGGCCGTGCTGGGCCGGAGCGGTGCGCATCCGGAGACCAACTCGGCGGACGACATCCGCCACACGGCCGATGAGGTCCTGGCCATCGCCGACGGTCGGTTGGCTGAATTCGAAGGCGATCACGATGGCGCAGGACTGTTGTCGCGCTGGAGGCGTGCGCTGGGGCTGCCCTATTACTACGGCACCAGCCGTCCGAGCCTCGGTTTCCTGGCCAATCATGAGACGGAGTTGCTGCGCGACGCCGTCGAGGGCCACTGAGCCATGCAGATGGGGGACGGGGTGGCGGAGATGGCACCATGTGCGGCATAGCCGGCCTGCTTCGCCCCGGCGGAGCCGACGAGGCCCAACTGACCGGGATCATTGATCGCATGACGACGGCGCTGGCGCATCGGGGGCCAGATGCGTCCGGCACTTGGATCAGCGCTGCGAGGGGCCTCGCCTTCGGACATCGCCGTCTGGCGATCCTCGATCTCTCCGAGGCCGGGGCGCAGCCGATGCACAGTGCCTGCGGGCGCTACACCGTCACCTTCAACGGCGAGATCTACAACCATCTCGATGTCCGTGCCGAGCTGGAGGCCGGTGGCGACGCGCCGAATTGGCGCGGTCATTCCGATACCGAAACGCTGCTCGCCGCGATCAGCCGATGGGGCGTTCGACCGACGCTTCAGCGCCTGATCGGCATGTTCGTCTTCGGGCTGTGGGACGCCGAGACTCGGCAATTGATCCTGGCACGCGACCGCTTCGGCGAAAAGCCGCTGTTCTACGGCTGGAGCAACGCTGATCTGGTGTTCGGCTCCGAGCTCAAGGCGCTGGCGGCGCATCCCTCCTGGGCGCCGTCGCTCGACCGAGCGGCGCTCACGGCGTTCATGCGCTATTCCTACGTGCCGGCGCCCGCCACGATCTGGACCGGCATACGCAAGCTGCCCGCGGCGTCGTTCGTGAGCTTCCCCGCGGATGCGGCTCCTGGCGGCTGGCCGCTGCCGCAACCCTATTGGTCGCTGCGCGATCGTGTCGCCGCCGCTCAGGACGATCGCATTGCCGACGAGGGCGAGGCGGTCGAACGGCTGGAGCAGCTGCTGTCGGTGGCCGTGAAGCGACAGTGCTTGTCGGACGTGCCGCTCGGCGCGTTCCTGTCCGGCGGCGTCGATTCGTCGACGATTGTCGCCCTGATGCAGGCGCAGGCGGGCCAGCCTGTGCGCACCTTCAGCATCGGCTTCGCCGAAGGCGGCTACAACGAGGCCGAGGACGCGCGCAACGTCGCGCAGCATCTCGGCACCGATCACACCGAGCTCTATGTCGATGCGCGGACCGCGATGGACGTGGTGCCCAAGCTGCCGCGGATCTATGACGAGCCGTTCGCCGACTCCTCGCAGATCCCGACGCATCTGGTCGCGCAGCTCGCGCGCCGGCATGTGACTGTCGCATTGTCAGGTGACGCGGGCGACGAGCTGTTCGGCGGCTACAACAGGCATGTATGGGGCGGCGCGCTGCAGGCGCGCCTTGGTCGCGTGCCGATGTCGCTGCGGCGTGCGATTGGTGCCGTTCTCGGTGCGATCGCCCCAGAGCCGGCCGATACGGTTCTCAGGGCGCTGCAGCCGGTGTTGCCGGCCCGATTGAAGGTTCGGCATGCCGGCGATCAGGCGGCCAAGCTCGGCCGCGTCATTGCCGCCGACGGCTTTGATGGCCTCTACCGGGCGCTGTGCTCGATCGATCAGGATCCGGCCGGGACGGTGGTGGGCGGCACGGAGCAGGAAAGTTGGGCAGGGAACGAGATGCGGCAGCTTGCGGCGCAGCTCGACCCGCTCGACCGCATGACCCTGGCGGACTCCCTCAGCTATCTCAGCGACGACATCCTGCAGAAGGTGGATCGCGCGGCGATGGCGGTGGCGTTGGAGACGCGCGTGCCGTTCCTCGACAAGGACGTCGTCGAGTTTTCAGCCAAGGTTCCTTCCAGCATGAAGGTGCGGGACGGTCGCGGCAAATGGCTGGTACGACAGGTGCTGTATCGCCACGTGCCGGCTGAGATGATCGATCGGCCGAAGACGGGCTTCAGCATTCCCCTCGACGCGTGGCTGCGTGGGCCGTTGAAATCGTGGGCCTCGGACCTGCTGTCGCCGGAGCGGCTGAGGCGGCAGGGTCTGTTCGATCCGGTGCGGGTGACGCGCATGTTCGACGAGCATCTCAGCCGCCGCCACAATCATTCCTACTGGCTTTGGAACGTGCTGATGGCGCAGGCCTGGCACGACGAATGGGCGCGCGCCGCCTAGAGCATGATCCGGAAAAGTGGAAACCGGTTTTCCGAAAAGATCATGCTTAAACAAAGAGATGAGATCATGATGCGATTCCGTGGAATCGCATCATGATCCAGGTCAGTCTTCGACCGTCGCGGGAACGGCGAGGCGGCCAGCGCTCTTTTCGGCGCTGAGAATCCACACGAGTCCGCCCATGCCGCCGACGATGAAGTAGACCGCGCCGAACAGGATCGAGACCACGGTGCCGTCGGCCGGCGCAAGCCCGGCATAGCCGAATGCGACCATCATCGTCGCCTCGCGGACGCCCCAACCAGCGATCGAGATCGGCAGCATCGTGATCAGCATGATCGGCGGGGTCAGCAGGAACAGTTGTTCGAATGCGGCTGGCGCCGCGATGGAGCGCACGGCGCACCAGGCGATGACGACGGCCAGCACGTGGATCGAAAGCGACAGCACGGCGATCTTCGCGGCCGTGGTCCGGCCGAAGATTACCCTGTTCGCGATCACCGAGCAGGCATAGACGTGGCGCGTCGGCCACCACGCCTTCATCCACGCCGCCGGCAGATGGCCGATGGTGAGGAAGCCGACGCCGGCCGCCAGTGCGGCGGCGTCGACCAGCACCAGGGCCAGGCGCCCGTGCTGGTCGGCGATCATGCCATAGCTCCACGGCAGGCTCGCGACGATGATCAGCGCCAGCGCGATGAAGCCGACGGCGCGGTCGGTCAGGATCGAGTAGCTGGCTGCGCGCCAGCCGGCGCCGGTGCGCCCGATCAGCCACAGCCGCACGGCGTCGCCGCCGATCGAGGACGGCAGGGTCTGATTGAAGAAGGCGCCGATCATGTTGTAGCGGAACGCCTGCATGTCCGTCAGCGGCGCGCCGCACAGCGCGGAGATCTCGCGCCACCGCAGGGCGCCGATGAAGATCTGCACCAGCGTGATGGCCACCGCCAGCCCGATCCAGCCGATGTTGATCTGACTGAGCCGCTCGCGGATCGCCGCAAAGTTGATCCCGCGCAGAGCGAGATACAGCAGAGCCAGCGACACCACGATCCGGAGGAGAAGAATCAAAAACGCACGCATGCCAGGCTGGCTTCGCTCTTGGTTGAAACGGTCCAAGCCGAGTGCGATACGCGCAACGCCCGTCCTGGCAGGGCCGGACCCCGGGTAAGGGGAGCCGTAGCCGCCCCTTGCGGTCCTGATGCCCCGGTGGCTAAACAGTCGCAGGGGTGGCGTCAATGGCCTCCGAAACGACCGGAATATCAATTTATGTCTCATGGCCGGAAGATTGCGGTGATAGGCCTTGGCTATGTCGGCCTGCCGGTCGCGGCTGCGTTCGCGCGGACAGGCTGCCCGGCGATCGGGTTCGATATCGATGCGGCCCGCGTCGCAGAGCTGAAGGACGCCAGGGATCGGACCTGCGAGGTCGATGCGGGCGATCTGCGGCGGCCGGGCCTGCGCTTCACCAGCGAGCCGGCCGATATCGAGACTGCCGATTTCTTCATCGTCACGGTTCCGACCCCGATCGACAGCGCACGTCGGCCCGATCTGGGCGCCATGCTGGCCGCGACGCGCGCCGTTGGCGCCGTTCTGAAGCCCGGCGACATCGTCGTCTATGAGTCGACCGTCTACCCGGGCGCCGTCGAGGAAGACTGCGTCCCGTTGCTGGAGAGCTGCTCGGGCCTGAAGGCGGGGGCCGATTTCAACGTCGGCTATTCGCCGGAGCGCATCAATCCCGGTGACAAGACGCATCGCTTCGAGACCATCACCAAGGTCGTCTCGGCACAGAACCCGCAGACGCTCGAGATCGTGGCGGCCGTCTATGGCTCGGTCGTCACGGCCGGCATCCATCGCGCGCCCTCGATCAAGGTCGCCGAGGCGGCCAAGGTGATCGAGAACACCCAGCGCGATCTCAATATCGCCTTCATGAATGAGCTGTCGCTGATCTTCCAGGCGCTCGAGATCGATACCGGCGACGTGCTCGCAGCCGCCGCCACCAAGTGGAACTTCCTGCCCTTCACGCCCGGCCTCGTCGGCGGCCACTGCATCGGCGTCGATCCCTATTACCTCACCTATCGCGCCGAGAAGGCGGGCTACCATCCCGAGGTCATCCTGGCGGGCCGCCGCATCAACGACGAGATGGGCCGGCGCATTGCGCGCGAATGCATTCGCGGGCTGCTGCGGCGGAAGGGCCGGGGGGGCGTCGTCACCATTCTCGGCATGACGTTCAAGGAGAATGTGCCGGACATCCGCAATTCGCGGGTGATCGACATCATCAGCGAATTGCAGTCGTTCGGCGTCGAGGTGCAGATCGCCGATCCCCTCGCCGATGCAGCGGCGGTGCACGAGGAGTATGGCATCGGCCTGACGGCGATCGAGGCGCTGCGCCCAGCCGACGCGGTGGTGTTGGCCGTGTCGCACGATCAGTATCTCGCCGGAGGCTGGGCTCTTGTGCAGGGCCTGCTGCGCGAGGAGAGCGGCCTCGTGCTCGACGTCAAGATGAAGCTCGACCGCGCGAGCAAACCCGCCGCCATCGAACTGTGGCGACCCTGACGGAGCGACCATGGCAGATCATCCCATCCTCGTGACCGGCGCCGCCGGCTTCATCGGATTTCACCTGACGCAGCGGCTGCTCGCCGAGGGACGGCAGGTGGTCGGCATCGACAACATCAACGCCTATTACGATCCGAAGCTGAAGGAGGCGCGGCTCGACCTTCTGAAGGCGGCGCCCGGCTTCACCTTTCACAAGCTCGACCTCGTCGACCGTGCCGGCATCAAGGCGCTGTTTGCCCAGCATCGCTTTCCCGCCGTGGTGCATCTCGCGGCCCAGGCCGGCGTGCGCTACTCGCTGGAAAATCCGCACGCCTATGTCGATGCCAATCTCGAGGGCTTCATCAACGTCCTCGAGGGTTGCCGCCATCATGACTGCGAGCATCTGCTGTTCGCATCGTCCTCATCGGTCTATGGCGCCAACACCAAGCTGCCGTTCTCGGTCAAGGACAATGTCGATCATCCGATCAGCCTCTATGCGGCAAGCAAGAAGGCGAACGAGCTGATGGCGCATTCCTACAGTCATCTCTACCGCCTGCCGGCCACCGGGCTGCGCTTCTTCACCGTCTACGGCCCCTGGGGCCGTCCCGACATGGCGATGTTCCTCTTTGCCAGGGCCATCCTCGCCGGGCAGCCGGTCAAGCTGTTCAATCAAGGCCGGATGCGGCGTGATTTTACCTATGTCGACGACATCGTGCAGGCCATCGTCCGCCTGATCGGCCGCCCGCCCCAGGGAAACCCGGATTGGGATGGAAACAGGCCCGATCCGTCGAGCAGCCGGGCGCCATGGCGGATTTACAATATCGGCAACAATCATCCCGAACAGCTGATGGACGTGATAACACTACTAGAGAAGGAGTTCGGGCGGCCGGCCATCAGGGAGATGCTGCCGATGCAGCCCGGCGACGTCGAGGCGACCTATGCTGATGTCAGCGACCTCGAACGCGACATCGGCTTCCGGCCGGCGACCTCGATCGCCGACGGCATCGGACGTTTTGCGAAATGGTACCGCGACTATCACCGAATTTAACGGGTTGATTCATGACCGGACGCATCATTCCTCTCATCATGTGCGGCGGCGCTGGGACCCGGCTGTGGCCGGCATCGCGGGAGGTTCGCCCGAAGCAGTTCCTGCCGCTGTTCGGCACCCGTTCCACGTTCCAGGACACGCTGCTGCGCGTATCCGATGCCGACTTGTTCGAGCGGCCGATCATCATCACCAACCTGGCCTATCGCTTCATGGTGCTGGAGCAACTGGCCGAGATCGGCATCGAGGCCGACGTCCTGCTGGAGCCGATGCGGCGTGATTCAGGCCCGGCCATCGCAGCCGGAGCCGCCTTCGCCCAGTCGCGCCATCAGGACGCTGTCGTGCTGGCACTCGCGGCCGATCACGTCGTTCGCGACACCGCGGCCTTCCTCGCGGCGTGCCGGCAGGGGCTCGCTGCCGCCGAGGCCGGCCGCATCGTCACCTTCGGCGTCAATCCAGAGCGCGCGGCCACCGAATATGGCTATATCAGCCCGGGTGCATCGGTATCCGGGGAAGTGCGGGCCGTCGCAAAATTCGTCGAGAAGCCGGATCAGCCGACCGCCGAGCGCTACATCCGCGAGGGCTATCTCTGGAACAGCGGCAACTTCATGTTCCGCGCGTCGGTCCTGCTCGATGAATACCGCAAGTTCGATGCGGGCAGCGTGCAGACGGTGATCGACGCTGTCTCCAAGGCCGGCCGCGACCTCGGTTTCATCATCCTGGATTCCGATGCCTTCGCGGCGGCCAAGCCGATCTCGATCGACTATGCCGTGATGGAAAAGACCGGACGTGCCGCCGTGGTGGCGGTGTCGTGCGGCTGGTCTGACGTCGGCTCCTGGCACGCGGTCTGGGAACTGTCCGACAAGGACGGGCAGGGCAATGCCGCGCGCGGCACCGCCGTGTTCGAGGATTCCCGCAACTGCAACGTGGTCACCGACAAGGCGCTGGTCGCGCTCGAAGGCGTCGACGATCTGGTCGTGGTGGCGGCGCAGGATGCCGTGCTGGTGTCGCGCCAGCGCGATGCCAACGGCTTGAAGCGGCTGGTCGCGAAGCTCAAGACCGTGGCGCCCGAAGTGACCGAGGCGCACATCAAGGTGCACCGGCCCTGGGGCAGCTATCAGTCGGTCGACAATGGCGAGCGTCATCAGGTCAAGCGCATCATCGTCAAGCCTGGCCAGCGCCTGTCGCTGCAGAAGCACTATCACCGGTCCGAGCACTGGATCGTGGTGCGCGGCGCGGCGCGGGTCACCGTGAACGAGACCGTCAAGACCGTGCATGAGAACGAATCGATCTACATTCCGATGGGCGCGGTGCACCGGCTGGAGAACCCGGGCAAGATCCTGCTGGAGCTGATCGAGGTCCAGACCGGGTCCTATCTCGGCGAGGATGACATCATCCGCATCGAGGACGATTACCGCCGCGAGTAGGGCGGGTCTCGCCTCGAATCACGCGAGCCGTGCTAGACAGCCCCGGACGTCGTCCGCCGGAGAGCTTCGTTGCAAAGCACGATCGGATCGCGCGCGTTCCAGAATGCGCGCCTGCAGAAGAAGAATCGCAAGCAGGCCGATAGCCTGCTGCCGAAGGCCGTCGAGGCCTACCGGGCGGGCCGGCATGCCGATGCCCAGGCCATCTGCGGACAGGCTCTGGCCCTCGTGCCCGATCATTTCGACGCCTTGCACCTTCTCGGCGCCTCCGCGCTCGATAGCGGCCGGCTCGACCTCGCCGAGCAGGCCCTGACCCGCGCGGTCGCCGTGGAGCCGCGCAATGCCGAGGCCCTGGCCAATCTCGGCCTGGTGCTGTTCAGCATGAAGCGCTACGAGGAGGCGCGCGCGGTACAGGAGCGCGCCGTTGCGCTCAAGCCCAATTTTGCCGCGGCGCTGACGAGCCTCGGCAACACCCTGATGAACATGCAGCTGTTCGCGCAGGCGATCGAGATGCATGACCGCGCCATCGCCCTCAAGCCGGACTTTGCCGACGCTTATTGCAATCGCGGCATGGCGCAACTGCTCCTGCTGCGCAACGAAGAGGCCAAACAGAGTTTCGACCGCGCCTTGGCGCTGGCGCCGCGGCACATGCAGGCGACGTTCGGCAAGGGACTGGTCAGCGTCAATCTGCGGCATCTCGAGCAGGCGCTCGCTGCCTTCAACGCGGCGCTCGCCATGAAGCCGGGGACGGCGGCGGTCATCGCGCAGCGTGGCCGTCTCTACGTGCAGATGGGACGGTTCGCCGAGGCCGAGGCCGATTTCGATGCTGCGCTGGCGACCGACCCCGGGCTGGAGGCGGCGCTGCTCGGCAAGGCCCATGTCTGCGTGCTCACCGAGCGGATCGCGCCGGCCATGGTGGCCTGCAAGCGGGTGCTTGAGCAGAATCCGGCGTCGGAGGTGGCGCTGATCTGGCTCGGCACGTGCCTCGCAAAGCAGGGCGATACCGCCGGCGCCATCCAGCACTTCGACCGCGCCCTCGAGATCAAGCCGGATTTCGAGGATGCGATCATGAAGAAGATCTTCGCGCTCGATTTCTATCCCGGCGCCGACGTGGCCGTGCATCAGGCTGTCCGCCGCGAATGGTGGGAGCGGATCGGCGCGCATATCCCGCAGCGCCAGCTTGCCGCCATCGACCGCGATCCGGATCGCCGCATCACGGTCGGTTACGTGTCGTCCGACTTCCGCAGCCATTCGGCCGCGCTGACCTTCCTTCCGGTGCTGCGCCATCACGACCACGCGGCATTCAAGGTCATCTGCTACTCGTGCTCGCCGCTGGTCGATTCCGTGACGGAACAGTGCAAGGTCGCGGCCGACGGCTGGGTCGACGGCTCTCAATTGTCCGACGATGAGTTGGCCGATCGCATCCAGGCCGACCAGGTCGACATTCTGGTCGATCTCTCCGGCCACTCGGCCGGCAATCGTCTCACCGTGTTTGCCCGCAAGCCGGCGCCGATCCAGGTCACCGCGTGGGGCAACGCGACCGGCACCGGATTGCCCACCATGGACTACTTCTTTGCCGATCCGGTCACGGTGCCATCGGCGGTGCGGCCGCTGTTCGCCGAACAGGTCTACGATCTCCCGGCGCTGATCACGACGGATCCGCTGCCGGGAGCGCAGGCGACGCCGCTGCCGATGCTGCGCAACGGCCACGTCACGTTTGGTGTCTTCAACCGCGTCGACAAGATCTCCGACGAGGTGCTGAGGGTCTGGTCGGCGCTGCTCCAAGCGTTGCCGGACGCCCGCATCGTCATCAAGAACGGCGCGCTGGAGGACGCATTCCTGCGCGACACGCTGATCGCCCGCTTCGCCGCGCACGGCGTCAACGAGAGCCGCCTCACCTGTCTCGGCGCCTCGATGCGCCACGAGCACATCGCAGCGTTCGCCAACATCGACATCTCGCTCGATCCGTTCCCGCAGAATGGTGGCGTCAGCACTTGGGAATCGCTGCAGGCCGGCGTGCCCGTGGTCGCCAAGCTCGGCAGCAGCGCGGCGTCGCGGGCCGGCGGCGCGATCGTCAAGGCGATCGGGCTCGACGACTGGGTGGCCGAGGACGACGAGGGGTACATTGCGATCGCCCTGAAACACGCGGCGCGGCCGGCCGAGCTCGCTCAGCTCCGTGCGGAGCTGCCGACGCGGGTGGCCAACTCGGCCGCCGGCAATGTCGAGACCTACACGCGCAAGGTCGAGGAGGGGTATCGCCAGTTCTGGCGCCGCTATTGCGCCACTGGCGGCTGAGGCCCATCCGTCGCGGCCTGAAGCAAGGTCGCGCGTGAACAAGCCCGATATGTAGTTCCACGCGTTATTCGGAGGCCGTCTTTGGCAAGCGATGTCGGTTCCCGCGCGTTTCAGAATGCGAGGTTGCAGAAGAAGCATCGCAAGCAGGCCGATGCGCTGATGCCCGCGGCCGTCGCCGCCTATCGCGGCGGTCGCCGTGCCGAAGCCCAGGCGATCTGCAGCCAGATCCTGGCGCTGCTGCCCGATCATTTCGATGCCCTGCACCTGCTCGGCGTGACGGCGCTGGACGGTGGCCAAATTGATCTCGCTTCGCAGGCGCTCACCAAAGCCGTCGAGATCGAGCCGCGACATGCCGAGGCGCTCTCCAATCTCGGCCTCGCGCTGTTCAACCGCAAGCGCTTCGAGGAGGCGCGCAAATACCAGGAGCGGGCGATTGCGCTGAAGCCGACCCTCGTGGTCGCGCAGACGGGTCTCGGCAACACGCTGATGCGCCTCGGCCTGCCGGACGAGGCGATTGCGGCGCATGACCGCGCGATCGCGCTGAAGCCCGACTATGCCGACGCCTATTGCAACCGCGGCATGGCGCTGCTTCCGCTCGGTCGCAACGCCGAGGCCAATCAGAGCTTCGATCGCGCACTGTCGCTCAATCCGCGCCACATGGAGGCGATGTTCGGCAAGGGGCTGGCGAGCATCAACCTGCGTCATCACACCGAGGCGCTCGCGGCCTTCGATGCCGCGCTTGCCGTCAAGCCCGGTGCGCCGCAGGTGCTGGCGCAGCGCGGCCGGCTGCATCAGATGGCCGGCCGTTTCGACCAGGCGAAGGCGGACTACGAGGCGGCGCTGGCGCATGATCCGATGCTGGAGATGGCGCTGCTCGGCAAGGCCCAGCTCGGCCACTTCAAGGACGTCGCCCAATCCGTCGATGCCTGCCGCAAGGTGCTGGAGCGGAATCCGCGCTCCGAGGAGGCCTGGTTGTGGCTCGGCATCTGCTACGCCAAGCAGGGCGAGGTCGTTGCGGCCGTCGAGCATTTCGATCGCGCTCTTGAAATCAGGCCCGATTTTGCCGAGGCCATGACTGCGAAGATTTTCACGCTCGAGTTCATGCCGGAGGCCGACTTTGCGCTCCAGCAGGCGGCACGGCGCGAATGGTGGCAGCGGATCGGCGCCAACGTCCCGCGCCGGCCAGCGTCGAAGCGCGATCTCGACCCGGAGCGGCGTCTGACGATCGGCTACGTCTCCTCCGACTTCCGGAATCATTCGGCCGCGCTGACATTCCTGCCGGTGCTCAGGCATCGCGACCCGCAGAATTTCGCAGTCGCCTGCTACGCCTGCTCGCCGGTGCAGGATGCCGTCACGGCGCAATTCCGTGCCTGCGCCGATCTCTGGGTCGACGTCGCGCAGATGTCGGACGACGAGCTCGCCGACCGCATCGACGCCGACGGCGTCGATATCCTGGTCGATCTCTCCGGCCACTCCGCCGGCAATCGCCTGCCGCTGTTTGCCCGCAAGCCCGCCCCGGTCCAGGTCACGGCCTGGGGCAGCGGCACCGGCACGGGGCTGCCGACGATCGACTACTTCCTGGCCGATCCGGTCACGGTGCCCGCAACGGTGCGTCATCTGTTCGCCGAGCAGGTCCATGACCTGCCGGCGGTGATCACCACTGAAGCGCTGCCGGACATCGCGCCGACACCGCTGCCGATGCTCCGCAATGGCTTTGTGAGCTTCGGCGTGTTCAATCGGTTGGACAAGATCTCCGATCCTGCGCTGATCGTCTGGACACGGATCATGCAGCAGCTGCCGGACTCGCGCATCGTGATCAAGAGCAGCTCGCTCGATGATCCCCTGTTGCGTGACCGTCTCCTGGCGCGCTTCGCCGCGCAAGGCGTCGCGCCGGAGCGCGTGGTCTGTCTCGGCTGGTCGACGCGCGAGCAGCAGATCGCGCAGTTTGCCGAGGTCGACATCTCGCTCGATCCGTTTCCGCAGAATGGCGGCGTCAGCACCTGGGAGTCGCTGCAGGCCGGCGTGCCGGTCATCGCCAGGCTCGGACGCAGCGCGGCGTCGCGCGCCGCGGCGGCGATCGTCACGGCGGTCGGGCTCGGCGAGTTCGTCGCCGAAGACGACGACGGGTATGTCGCGCTCGCCGCGAAGTGGGCCTCGAAGCCGGCTGAGCTGGCGAAGCTGCGGACCGCGCTGCCGGCGATGGTCGCGGGCTCGGCCGCGGGCAATGTCGAGACCTACACGCGCAAGGTCGAGGAGGGCTACCGCCTGTTCTGGCGTCGCCATTGCGCCAGCGCCGGCTAGTCTTTGTGTCGCGGCATCCGGTGGTGCCGCACGTGATGTCACTGCGTTCCCGCGATCTGCACGCCGCCCGTGGAGGCAAGTCTCTTGACAAGCAATGTCGGCTCTCGCGCCTTCCAGAATGCGAGACTGCAGAAGAAGCATCGCAAGCAGGCTGACGAGCTCATGCCGCGCGCCGTGGCGGCGTATCGTGCCGGCCGTCACGCCGAGGCGCAGGCGATCTGCAGACAGATCCTGGCGCTGCTGCCCGATCATTTCGATGCGTTGCACCTGCTCGGCGTCACGGCGCTCGACGGCGGCCAGCCCGATCTCGCCGAGCAGGCCCTGACCAAGGCGGTCGAGATCGAGCCGCGGCATGCCGAGGCGCTCTCCAATCTCGGCCTCGCGCTGTTCAACCGCAAACGCTTCGAGGACGCGCGCAAATGCCAGGAGCGGGCGATTGCGCTGAAGCCGAATCTGCTCGTGGCGCTCACGGGTCTCGGCAACACGCTGATGCGCCTGGGGCGGCCGGAGGAGGCGATCGCCGCGCATGACCGGGCGATCGCGCTCAAGCCGGACTATGCCGACGCCTATTGCAATCGCGGCATGGCGCTGCTTCCGCTCGGTCGCAACACGGAGGCCAATCAGAGCTTCGATCGCGCGTTGTCGCTCAATCCGCGCCACATGGAGGCGATGTTCGGCAAGGGGCTGGCGAGCATCAACCTGCGCCATTCCGATGAGGCGCTGGCGGCCTTCGACGCTGCCCTCGCCATCAAGCCCAACGCCGCGCAAGTGCTGGCACAGCGCGGCCGGCTGCATCAGCAGGCCGGACGTTTCGACAAGGCGATGCCCGATTTCGAGGCCGCGCTGGCGCTCGATCCGCGACAGGAGGTGGCGCTGCTCGGCTTCGCGCAGCTCAGTGTGATCAGGGACAACATCGCGCCGGCTATGGACGCTTGCCGCAAGGTGCTGGAGATCAATCCCGCGTCCGAGGTCGCCTGGACCTGGCTCGGCGAATGCTTCTGCAAGGAGGGCGATCTCACGACCGCCCTGCAGCACTTCGAGCGCGCGCTCGCGCTCAAGCCCGACTATGGCGATGCGATCACCGCCAGGATCTTCCTGCTCGACTTCATGCCAGACACCGATTTCGCCCAGCACCAGGCGGCGAGACGCGAATGGTGGACCACGATCGGCAGCCAGGTCGCGCGCCGTCCGCCGCCGGTGCGGGATCGTGATCCGGAGCGGCGCCTGACGATCGGCTATGTCTCGTCCGACTTCCGCAGCCATTCGGCGGCGCTGGTGTTCCTGCCGGTGCTGCGTCATCACAACCACGCCGCGTTCGAGGTGATCTGCTACTCCTGCTCGCCGCTGCGCGATACGATGACGGACCAGTGCCGCGCGGCCGCCGACCTCTGGGTCGACGCCTGGCAGATGTCGGACGAGGAGCTGAGCGATCGCATCGAGGCCGATCAGGTCGATATCCTCGTCGATCTCTCCGGCCATTCCGCCGGCAACCGGCTGCCGGTGTTCGCGCGCAAGCCGGCGCCGGTCCAGGTCACGGCCTGGGGCAGCGGCACCGGCACCGGCCTCCCCACGATCGACTACTTCTTCGCCGATCCGGTGACCGTGCCCGAAGCTGCACGTCATCTGTTCGCCGAGCAGGTCTACGACCTGCCGGCCGTGATCACCACCGATCCCTTGCAGGGATGGCAGCCGACGCCACTGCCGATGCTGCGCAACGGTTACATCACCTTCGGCGTCTTCAACCGGATCGACAAGATCTCCGAGCCTGCGCTCGCGCTCTGGTCGCGCCTGATGGGCGCGCTGCCGGACTCGCGGATCGTCATCAAGAACGGCGCGCTCGATGAACCCTTGCTGCGCGACGGCCTCGTCGCGCGGTTCGTGGCGCATGGCATCGCGCAGGAGCGCATCACCTGCCTCGGCCTGTCGACGCGCGATCTGCACATCGCGCAGTTCGCAGGCATCGACATGTCGCTCGATCCGTTTCCGCAGAATGGCGGCGTCAGCACCTGGGAGTCGCTGCAGGCCGGCGTCCCCGTGATCGCGAAGCTCGGCCACGGCGCGGCAGCGCGCGCGGCAGCCGCCATCAACACGGCGGTCGGGCTCGGCGACTTCGTGGCCGAGGACGACGACGGCTACATCGGTCTCGCCCTGAAGCAGGCCGCGCAGCCTGCGGCTCTCGCGAAGCTGCGCGCGGAGCTGCCGGCGATGGTTGCCCGCTCCGCCGCCGGCAATGTCGAGACCTACACGCGCAAGGTGGAGGAGGGCTACCGCCTGTTCTGGCGCCGCACCTGCGCGTCCGCCTGACAGGCGGTCGAAGCTATAGCCGCGCGGCACCGACGATGCGCCCCTCCGGGCTTTCGAGCAGCACGGCCGCATCCTCGCCCTCCGGCATCGGCTCGGTGAGGCGCAGCGCCGTGCCGCTCCAATCGCCGAGCGTGCGCACCGAGCGCACCACGTTCAGCTCCTCCAGCGTGCGGCCGTCATTCTCGCCGCGGCGGATCGCCGTCTCATGCCGATGATCGAAGCCGACCAGCACGACGCGTCCACGTCCTTCACCGCCGCCGACCTCGACCGCGAGCTTGTCGCCATCGCGTGCGAGCTTGACCGGCGCCGCCGTCGCGCTCGCGCCCCTGGCGCGATCGATCGCGGCTCCCACCTCGGCCCTGTTGGAGCCGACATGACCCGTCACCCCGTCGACGACGATCTCCGGCGTGTAGGAGCCGTCGCCGAAGCGGCTGCCGTAGCGGGCCTGGCGATCGGTGGCGGCCGGCAATGAGAACGGGTCCTTCCAGCCCAGCCGGTCCCAATAGGTGACGTGAAAGGCCAGCGGCAGCACGTCGCGGCGCTGCCGCACCAGCTCGTTCAGATAGGCATTTGCAGGCGGGCAGGAGGAGCAGCCCTGCGAGGTGAAGAGCTCGATGACGACAGGCCGATCCACGGCGGCAGCCGACGGCGACCACGGGGTAAGCGAGGCGAGCAGCACGGCGAAGGATGAGGCGTAGCGGAGCGAGGCGAGGCTGAGGGTCATGGGTGTTCTCCCGCGATGTGACGTGATCTCCTTCGCTGGCGGGATCCACCGCGTTACCTCCGGCTGCGGCCAACACGCAGGCGTGAAGGCGCCGCAACCGTTCTGTCCGCGGCCTGTCGTGACGCGTGAACAGGGCACTTGCCACACGTGAAGGGCATCGCGCACGCCGTTCAAAAGACAGCGGTTTTCGTCCGAACCCGATGTAACTTTCTGAATCAAATCGTGTCCTGAAAAAGGTTTCCGCATTCGCCTCGCTTCAACCGGCATGCTAGGAGAGCTTCGACCGGTGATTTGCAGTTCGTTAACCGTCATGGCCAATCCGTGACGTCGCAATCCGGGGACATTGATGGGGTCGATGACATGAGTTCCAAGGGGGCGGGCCACAAGGCCGAGCTGAGGCAGGCGCTGCGAGTCGGCGTCATCGGAGCCGGCGTGATGGGCAGCAACCATGCCCGCGTGCTCGCCGGACTGCCCGATGTGCACTTGGTCGGCGTGGTCGATCCGCTGCCCGCCCATCGCAACCGCGTCACCGAGCTTGCGAACTGCCCGACCTTCGAGACGCTCGATGAACTCGTCGCCGAGGGCGTCGACGCGGTGACCGTCGCGGCTCCGACGCATCTGCATCACGAGCTCGCGCTCGCCTGCATCGCCCGCAAGGTGCACCTGATGGTCGAGAAGCCGATCGCCTCGACGGTGGACGAGGGCAGGGAGATCGTCTCGGCCGCGCATCGCGCCGGCGTCACCCTGATGATCGGTCATGTCGAGCGCTTCAACCCGGCGGTGGCCGCGATCAAGAAGGCGATCGCCGGCGAGGACCTGCTGTCGATCGCGATCACCCGCGTCGGCCCGTTCCCGCCGCGCATGTCCAATGTCGGCGTCGTCATCGATCTCGCCGTGCATGACATCGACCTCATCCGCTGGTTCACCGAGTCCGACATCATCGAGGTGCAGCCGCAACTGTCGAGTGCGGTGGCGGAGCGCGAGGACATCGCGCTCCTGCAGTTCCGCACCGCCTCCGGCGTGCTCGCCCACATCAACACCAACTGGCTGACGCCGTTCAAGGCGCGCAACGTCACCGTGGCGACGCGGGGCAAGTACATCATGGGCGATCTGCTGACGCGCCAGGTCACCGAGTGCTTCGGCTTCAAGCCGGATGGTAGCTACTCGATGCGCCATCTCCCGGTCGGCCATGACGAGCCGCTGCGCGCCGAGCTGATCGCGTTCCTGCACGCGGTGCGCTCGGGCACGGCGCCCGCGGTCACCGGCGACGAGGGCGTCGCGAGTCTGGCGATCGCCACGCAGTGCCTGGAGACCTCGAGCCATCGTCCCGCCGAGGCGGCTGCTACCAAGCGTCGCGCCGTGGCCGGCTAGCCGGCCACGCCTCCGCTTCACCCTCTTTTCTCGATCCGAACATGTGTCAGAGCTCATGAACCAGCACCTGCGCCATCAGCCCATTCCGTTCATCGACACCGCCGCGCAGCGCCAGCGGCTCGGCAAGTCGCTCGATGAGGCGGTCGCCCGCGTGCTCGCGCACTGCCAGTTTCTCGGCGGCCCCGAAATCATCCAGCTCGAGAAGGAGCTGGCTGAATTCTGCGGCGCCAAATACGCGGTGAGCTGCTCCAGCGGCACCGACGCGCTGCTGATGGTGCTGATGGCCCAGGGCATCGGCCCGGGCGATGCCGTGCTGTGCCCGTCTTTCACCTTCTGCGCGACCGGCGAAGCCGTGGCGCTGACCGGCGCCACGCCGGTGTTCGTCGACGTGCTGGAGGACACCTTCAACATCGATCCGGCCTCGCTCCACCGCGGCATCGCAACCGCCAAGCGGCTCGGTCTCAAGCCGAAGGCGGTCATCCCGGTCGACCTGTTCGGACAGAGCGCGGACCACGATGCGGTCGCCGCGATCGCTGGGGACGAAGGCCTGTTCGTGCTCGACGACGCCGCGCAGGGTTTCGGCGCCAGCTACAAGGGCCGCCGCATCGGCACCTTCGGGCTGGCGACCGCCACCAGCTTCTATCCGGCCAAGCCGCTCGGCTGCTTCGGCGACGGCGGTGCCATCCTCACCGACGATGCCGGCCTCCTGGAGCGCCTGCGCAGCGTGCGCGCCCATGGCGGCGGCAGCGACAAATACGACAACGTCCGCCTCGGCCTCACCGCGCGGCTCGACACCATCCAGGCCGCGGTCCTGATCGAGAAGCTCAGGATCTTCGAGGACGAGATCGTCGCGCGCAACAAGGTGGCCGAGCGCTACACGGCCGCGCTGGCCGACGTCGTGAAGGTGCCGCGCCTCGCCGAGGGCTGCACCTCGGTCTGGGCGCAATACACCATCCGCCTGCCCAAGGGCATCGACCGCGACACCTTCGCCGCGGCGCTGAAGGCGCAGGGCATTCCGACCGCGATCTACTATCCGAAGTCGATGCATCAGCAGACCGCCTACCGCATCTTCCCCAGCGCCGATGGCGGCCTGCCGGTCAGCGAGCAGCTCTCCGCCGACGTCATCAGCCTGCCGATGCACGCCTATCTCGACGAGCCGACCCAGGCTCGCATCATCGACGTCGTCCGCGGCGCACTTCAGGGCTGAGGCATAAGGCATCGTTGACGTCACGCCGCTTGCAGCGGCGCGGCTCACAGCCCCGGCGGGCGGTCTGCCCCGCCGACAGTCCCAACCAACACTGTCGTCCCGGCGAACGCCGGGACCCATACCGCGTGATCTCCGAAACGGGCAGGCGGCCCGTTCCGCGCACCCCACCAGCTGCACAGCGTATGGATCCCGGATCTGCGCCCGCCGCCGCTTCGCGTCGGCCGGCTTGTCCGGGATGACAGCGGAGTGGGAAGCGCGCCTCTCGCCTCCCCACCGGCGTCGCACGTGCTGACGCGGGATCGGCATATTCACCGTCATTGCGAGCGAAGCGACTTGTCCGCCATAGCCCGAAGGGCGACGGCGGAAGCGATCCAGAGTCCCCATGCGCGACTCTGGATTGCTTCGTCGCTTGCGCTCCTCGCAATGACGGCGGTGAGACATGACTCCGCTCTCTCGCGGCGCATCTTCGCGTCCGAGCTTTGCCGATGGACCCACCCTCTCCTCGAAGAGGGCACGGGGAATGCCGGGCGCTGGCCGCACCCATGGCCCGCCTGCGGAAAAAAATGCAGGCGGCAGGTACCACAGGTTCAGCCGAGACATCCCGGCATTCCCCGCGCGATGGTTGGAACGGCTGCTTCGCGTTCTCCCCGGTGCTCCGGGCTTTTTGGCCACCGTCATCGGCACTGCGCCTTTGCGCATCAGCACCGACTTGGCATCAGCGTCGGGATGCCAGGACCACGCGACTTGACCGTGCGCATCGATGTCGTTCGTCGGCATGGCGAACCACGCTGCAACATCGACACACCCACCGCATCCCGCCTCAACGTCCGTGACGACCGCGAAGCGCCCCTCTGATCGAAGCGGGACGGCGGCATACAATCATGATTTCTGGTAAAAAGAAAGATAATCTTTTTCAGAGAAGGGCTGAATAGGGATATGCGTTTGAACTGGCTCGCGAAATGAGTTTTCGGCGCGGCCGGTTAGCGGAGCGTAATCCGCCGTCATGGCATGCCTAATATTGCGCGCAAAAATGTGTGAGCTGGTTACGTCCGCATACCACTGTCGACGATATGGACGATGACGCGACATTTATTGGTGTTCGCAACGAGCGTGGCGGATTACGCTCCGCTACTAACTAATCCGGCCTACGGGCCTGAACGGCCTTATCTTCTTCCATGTTGTCCATTACTCTGCGTACGTCATGCTTACTGCACCAATGATTGCGACCAAAGCTGTCAGCAAACCCGACCCTAACGCACTTGTGGCTGAACCAGTCAATTTGCCGTGGAAAATACGAACTGAACGATTCGCCAACAATAATCTTTTTTGGTAGCCCTCCGCTGAACGGTCCGATGCTATGGTCTAGCCGTTGGGGCGATGGGGAAGCAAACGGGCGCAATATGCAGATCGCCATGTGCGAAAACCTGCTGCAAGCGGGGACAGGTTTCCAGCCGGCGCCCGCTGGCCCCAGAAATCCATGCTAGCCGTTGCTTCAAGCGGGACGGGGGGCGCGCGACAGGGCGCCGCATTTTGGCCGCACGCGGCAAGAACGGACGTTCCGCTTCAAACTCCCCGCCCAATGCTCTAGAAGCCCCCCATGCTCGGACGCATTTTCACGGTCGGCGGCTATACGCTGCTGTCTCGGCTCACCGGCTTTGCCCGCGACATCATGCTGGCGGCGATTCTTGGCGCCGGGCCGGTGGCCGACGCCTTCTTCATTGCGTTCCGGCTGCCCAACCATTTCCGGGCGATCTTCGCCGAGGGCGCGTTCAACGCCGCCTTTGTGCCGGCCTATGCGCATGTCCATGGCGAGAAGGGGCCGGTCTCGGCGAGCCTGTTTGCCGACCGCATCTTCACGCTGCTGCTGGCCTCGCAGATCGTGCTCTTGATCCTGGCCTGGGTGTTCATGCCGCAGGCGATGACGATCCTGGCGCCCGGCTTCACCGACGATCCGGTGCAGCGGGACCTGGCGATCACGCTGACGCGGATCACCTTTCCCTACCTGCTGCTGATCACGCTGGTGACGCTGTATGGCGGCATGCTCAACGTGATGCAGCGCTTCGCCAGCGCGGCGGCGGCGTCCATCTTCCTTAATCTCGCAATGATGGCGACCTTGGCGCTGGCGGCGTTCTTTCCCGGCGTCGGTCATGCCGCCGCCTGGGGCGTGCTGATCTCCGGCTTCCTGCAATATGTCCTGCTCGCCGGCGATCTCGCCCGCCATGGCGGGCTGCCGCGCTTTGCGCCGCTCAAGCTCGACGATGACATCCGCGCCTTCTTCAAGGCGCTCGGTCCCGCAACGCTCGGCTCGATGGGCACGCAGGTCGCGATGTTCGCCGACACCATCATCGCGACGTTCCTGCCGGCAGGCGCGATCTCGGCGCTGTATTACGCCGATCGTCTCAACCAGCTGCCGATCGGCGTCATCGGCATCGCCATCGGCACGGTGCTGCTGCCGGAGATGTCGCGGCGGCTGACGGCGAATGACCAAGAGGGCGCCATGGAGCAGCAGCGCCGCGCCTTCGAGTTCACATTGCTGTTCTCGGTGCCGTTCGTCGCCGCGTTCCTCGCCGTGCCCGACGTGATTACGCGGGCGATGTTCGCGCGCGGCGCCTTCACCAAGGGCGATGCGGCGGCGGCGGGGGCGACGCTCGCCGCCTATGCCGTGGGGCTCATTCCGTTCGTGATGATTCGCAGCGCGGTCTCGACCTTCTATGCGCGCAAGGACACCGCCACACCGGTGAAGGCTTCGCTCACGGGGCTGACCGCCAACGTCGTGCTCAAGGTGCTGCTGATGGGCTCGCTCGCGCAGGTCGGTCTTGCGCTGGCGACGGCTGTCGGCGCGTGGATCAACCTGCTGCTGGTGCTCGGCTTCGCCGTGCACAAGGGTTATCTGCGTTTCGATCGGCGGCTCACCATGTCGCTGATGAAATTTGCTGGAACTGGCGTGGTGCTCGCGGCAACGTTGTGGGCGACGGCCTTCGTGGCATCGACCCATCTCGCATCGCTCGGCCGCATGCAGGATGAAGCCGTTCTCGGTCTGCTGATCATCGTCGGCGCCGTCATTTATGCGGGCGCCATTCTCGTTCTGTTCGGCCCGCGCTGGCTCAAGGCGCTGGTGCGGCGCTGAGGTTTGCGCTGCAGCATCGCTTGCTGGCATGCCTGCCGAGAGTTGACCGCGCGTGTTGCGGCGCCGGCCATATGGCGTTTGCGCGAGTCCTCGTTCCGCTGCAATATGCCGTCCAATAGTTGCGACAATGCAAGCGGGAAGTGAAACCAGATGGCAGCTCCTATCAAGTTCGGCGTCGGACAAGGCGTTCTCCGGAAAGAGGACGACGCGCTGATTCGCGGCAAGGGCCGCTACACCGATGATCTGGCGCCGGCTGCCGCCTTGCATGCCCTGGTGCTGCGCTCGCCGCAGGCCCATGCCAAGTTCACCATCGACGTCACCCAGGCGCGGCTCTTGCCGGGCGTGGCGCTGATTCTGACCGCCGCCGACACCGCGGAGCTCGGTGGGCTGCCCTGCCTGTTCAACCTCGAAACCGATCCGTTCACCGCGCCGCCTTATCCGATCCTTGCCAAGGACGAGGTGCGCCATGTCGGCGATGCCATCGCCTTCGTCGTTGCCGATACGCTCGATCACGCGCGCGACGCGCTGGAGGCGATCAAGGTCGAATGGACGACCTTGCCGGCAGTCACCGGCGTCGTGAATGCGATCAAGCCGGATGCGCCGCAGGTGTGGGCCGAGCACAAGGGCAACGTCCTGTTCGACGTTGCGATCGGCGACAAGGCCGCGGTCGAGGCCGCCTTTGCGAAAGCGCATGCGGTCGCCGAGATCCGCATCGTCAATCCGCGCGTGGTGGCGAGCTTCATGGAGACGCGTGCCGCGGTCTGCGAATACGACACCAAGCGCGACCATCTGACGCTGACGGCGGGCAGCCAGGGCAGCCACCGCCTGCGCGACATTCTCTGCCAGAACGTGCTGAAGATCCCGACCGAGAAGATGCGGGTGATCTGCCCCGATGTCGGCGGCGGCTTCGGCACCAAGCTGTTTCCCTACCGGGAATATGCGCTGCTCGCGGTCGCCGCGCAGCGGCTGCGCAAGTCGGTGCGCTGGGCCGCCGACCGCTCGGAGCATTTCATGGGCGACGCGCAGGGCCGCGACAACGTCACCACCGCGAAGATGGCGCTCGCCGAGGACGGCAAGTTCCTCGCGATGGACGTCGACCTGATGGGCGACATGGGCGCCTATCTCTCGACCTTCGCGCCCTATATCCCGCATGGCGGCGCCGGCATGCTGCCGGGGCTCTACGACATCCAGGCCTTCCACTGCCGGGTGCGCACGATCTTCACCCATACCGTGCCGGTCGACGCCTATCGCGGCGCGGGCCGCCCCGAGGCGGCCTATGTCATCGAGCGTCTGGTCGATGCCTGCGCACGCAAGCTCGACATGAGCGTCGATGCGATCAGGCGCAAGAACTTCATTCCGCCGCGCGCGCTGCCCTACAAGACCGCGACCGGCAAGGTCTACGATTCCGGCGACTTCAACGCGCATCTCAAGCGCGCGATGGAGATCGCGCAGTGGAAGGAGTTTCCGAAGCGCGCCAAGGCCGCCAAGAAGCACGGGCTGATCCGCGGCATCGGGCTCGCGAGCTATGTCGAGGTCTGCGGCACCATGGGCGAGGAGACCGCCAATGTGCGGCTCGATCCCAATGGTGACGTCACCATCCTGATCGGCACGCAGTCGAGCGGGCAGGGCCACCAGACCGCCTATGCCCAGATCGTCGCCGAGCAGTTCGGCCTGCCGCCGGAGCGCGTCCACATCCACCAGGGCGACACGGCCGAAATCGCGACCGGCCTCGGCACTGGCGGCTCGGCCTCGATTCCCTCCGGCGGCGTCAGCGTGCAGCGCGCCACCCATGAGCTCGGCGACAAGCTCAAGCAGATCGCCGCCGAAGCGCTCGAGGCCGGCCTCGGCGATCTCGAGATCGCGGACGGCGTGATCCGCGTCGCCGGCACCGACCGTGCGATCTCGTTCGCCGATCTCGCCAAGCGTCCGGGCACAGATCCCGCCAAGCTCAACGGCAGTGCCACCTTCGCCAGCGCCGACGGCACCTATCCGAACGGCACGCATGTGGCCGAGGTCGAGATCGATCCGGCGACCGGGATCATCAAAATCGTCAACTACGTCATCGTCGACGATTTCGGCGTGACGCTGAATCCGCTGCTGCTGGCCGGCCAGGTGCATGGCGGTGCGGTGCAGGGCATCGGTCAGGCGCTGATGGAGCAGGTGGTCTACAGCAACTCCGACGCTCAGCTCGTCACCGGCAGCTTCATGGACTACGCGCTGCCGCGTGCCGCCGACGCGCCGTCCTTTACCTTCGAGACCCACAACGTGCCCTGCAAGACCAATCCGATGGGTGTCAAGGGCGCGGGCGAGGCGGGCGCGATCGGCTCCTGCCCGGCTGTGGTCAATGCGATCGTCGAAGCGCTCTGGCGCGAGTACAAGATCGATCACATCGACATGCCGGCGACCCCGGAGCGCGTCTGGATTGCGATCCGGGAGCAGCATCGCCGTCATAGTCTCTGAGTACTCTCCCTCCGTAGCCTCTCCGATATCCGCCTCAATTCCGGAATAATCCGCGGGCTGAGGGGTTGATCTAACCGAGCGACCCGTTCAGGTGGGCTGGACGGGATTGTGACAACAAAGGAGCGAATTGATGAAGCGGACTGTCGTGGCTGTCGCAGCTTTGCTGCTAGGGGCGGGCGCCGTGATGGCACAGCAGGATCTGGTCAAGCATAGCCAGGACACGATGAAGGCCAACGCCAAGAACCTCGGCGGTGTTCTCATCGCCATGGTGAAGGGCGAGAAGCCGTACGACCAGGCCGCGGTCAATGCCGCTCTGGCGCAGCTCGACGAGACGGCCAAGAAGCTGCCGACGATGTATCCCGCCAGCGTCAAGGGCGCGAAGTTCGAGGGCGACTACAGCCCGTCGCCGAAGATCTGGGAAGACCATGCCGGCTTCAAGACCAAGATCGACAGCTTCGCCAAGGTGGTCACCGAGGCCAAGGCGAAGATCAAGGATCTCGACAGCCTGAAGGCGACCGCGCCGGCGATCGGCAAGGAGTGCGGCGGTTGCCACGAGACCTTCCGGCTCAAGGCCAGCTGACCTGATGTGATCTCATGCGAGGGGCGAACGCGTGCTGCGCGTTCGCCCCGTTTGTTTGTGCGCCCGAGCGTCCTGTCGTATCGATCGCCGCCGACGCCTTGGAGCTTGCGGCGAAAACCACGACATCCTCCCCGCCGTGACGGAGCGACCATGTTGCGACGCCTTCTGCTTGCTGTCTGTGTGCTCGGTGCCGCGGGCCTTGCGGTATTCTGGTGGCTGACGAGCCCGTCGACCGTGGTGCTCGCGGCGGCGACACGGGCGCCTGATCTCGCCAATGGCCAGGAGATGTTCAACATTGGCGGCTGCGCGTCATGCCATGCCGTCCCGAACCAGCCGGATCGACTGAAGCTCGGCGGCGGGCTGCCGCTGACCTCGCCGTTCGGCACGTTCTACGCGCCCAACATCTCGCCCGATCCTACTGACGGCATTGGGCGCTGGAGCGAGGCCGAGTTCGTCAATGCGGTGGTGAGGGGCGTGTCGCCGGGCGGCAGCCACTACTACCCGGCGTTTCCCTATCCCTCCTACGCGGCCGCGAAGATCGACGACGTCCGCGATCTCTTCGCCTACATGAAGACGCTGCCGCCGGTCGCCGGGGCCTCGCGCGCGCACGACATGCCATTCCCGTTCAACATCCGCCGCACCGTCGGGGTCTGGAAGCTCTTGTTCTTCGGTGACAAGCTCTTTGCCGCCAACGCCTCGCGCCCGGCGGAGTGGAATCGCGGCGCCTATCTGGTCAATACGTTCGGCCATTGCGCCGAATGCCACAGCCCGCGCAATGCGCTCGGCGGCATCGTCTCGGCGCAGCGTCTGGCGGGTGGGCCCGATCCGGAAGGTCAGGGCTTCGTGCCGAACATCACCCAGAAGGGCCTATCGGACTGGAGCGAGAGCGACATCAGCTATTTCCTCGAGACCGGACAGCTGCCCGACGGCGACAGCGCCGGCGGCTCGATGGCGCGGGTGATCCGCAACACCTCGCAGCTCACGCCCGAGGATCGCAAGGCGATGGCGGTGTATCTGAAATCGCTGCCGCCGGTCGAAGGCCCGCCGAAGCCGAAGAAGCCCGCGGGCTGATCAGTTCGGCCGGTGCGCAACGCGGATCAGATCGGCTTGAAGCTGCCGTCGCTCTGGATCACCGTCAGCGACACCGGCGGTGGATTCTCCTTGCGCGCGTTGCCGAAGCTGACCACCAGCCCGCCGATGTCGAACTGGCCGACCTCGTTGATGATGCGCAGCAGCTCGGCGCGGGTCGGGTTAGGCCCGGTCATCGCCAGGGCGCGGGCCACCAGGCGGCCGGTGATGTAGCCCTCGAGCCCGATGAAGTCCGGCGTCTGGCTCGGATCGAGCGTCTTCATCGCGGCCTGATAGTCGGCGACGATGCGGAGGTCGGTGTCCCACGGAAACGGCACCACCTCGGAGACGATGACGCCGCGGCCTTCCGGGCCGAGCTCCTTGGCGAGCGCGTTGCCGCCGACGAAGGAGACCGCCGTGAAGGTCGGGTTGAAGCCGCTGCGATGCGCCATCTTGATGAACTCGGCGCACGGGCCGTAGGTGCCGACCAGGATCACCGCTTCCGGCTCCGCGCGCCGGATGACCTTGAGCGCCGCGCCGACCGCGCGCGTGTTGCGCTCGAACGTGCCTTCGGCCGCGAGCTCGAGGCCGCGGCGATCGAGATGTGTCTTCACGCCGGCCAGCACGTCGCGGCCGAACGCGTCATCCTGATAGAAGATCGCGATCCGGGTCAGGTGAAGCTCTTCGGTGAGGTACTTGATCGAGGCTTCTGCCTCGGCCGCGTAGCTCGCGCGGATGTTCACGATGTTCTGGAATTCGGGCGCCCGCAGGAATTCGGCGCCCGAGATCGGCCCGATGAAGGGGACGTCGTTCGACGCCGCGATCGGAGCGGTGGCCATCGCGGTCGGCGTGCCGACGGCGCCGATCAGCGCGAACACCTTATCCTCGTAGATCAGCTTGATGGTCTCGACCACCGAACGATCGGGATCGTAGCCGTCGTTGCGGCTCGCCAGCTTGAGCCTGCGTCCGTAGACGCCGCCCTTGGCGTTGAGCTCGTTGAAGGCCGCCAGCAGTCCCTGGCGCGCCGCCTGGCCCAGCGCGGCCGACGGGCCTTCCAGCGCCGCCACCTGGCCGAACATGATGGAGTCGTTGGTGACGCCGAGCTCGTCGGCGCGCGCAGGCCCGGGCGGGAGCACGCCGGCGATCAGGATGAGAACGATGGAGATCCGAAGGCTTGAAAACCAGTTCATTGCGATCTTCGATGCACGGGTACGCTGGATGACAACTCAGTCTAGGCGTGTTGAATGAAGACCTCGCTAAGGACGTGGCCCGCGCTTGATCGCGTTTTGGGTGGCCCTCAACAGTCAGCCGTTAACCAAGCCCCGGTTTCTGGTACTCCACAACGGATCATCTTTGACCGTCCTTAACTTACCGCGGCCAGCATCGGCCGCATCGTGGTGAGGGGCAGCCGTTTGGCGGGGGCCATATTGCAGGTTGAAGAGTACAGCGCACCGACGCTGCCGGAAAAGGATGATGCTCGCAGCGGTAGCGGGCGGGAGAGGCTGCGCGCGTCGTTATCGCGATACCGCCTTTATCGCCCTGCGATCATCGCGGCATGCGTCGGCGTCGTGCTGTCGGTCGTCGGGACGGTTGCCGTGGGACGCTGGGAAAACCGGCTGGCGCGCACCGATTTCGAAGGCGTGGCCGAGGCCCAGGCGATCCTGGTCCAGAACGGCGTCAACGAATATGTCAGCCGGCTGACCGCGCTGCGCACCCGCTTCGAATCCGCCAACGACGACATTACCCGCAGCGAGTACCAGACCTTCAGCGCGCGCCTGTTCGAGGCGCATCGCGGCATGCTCCGCCTGGCCTGGCTGCCGCGGATCAAGCGCAAGGAGCGCGGCGAATACGAGGCGGCGGCGATCACCGATGGCGTTCCCGCCTTTCGCATCAAGTCCTATCCCGACGGCACGGTGGCGCCGGAGAGCGACGAATACTATCCGGTCTACTTCTCCACCGAGGCGAAGACCTCCCCGGTCTACGGTCTCGATTATTGGAGCATTCCCGACCATCGCGCCGTGCTGGAGCAGTCGCGCGACTACGACGTGATCGGCGCGCTGCGCACGCGTCAGAACCTGATCAATCAGAACGAGCGCAACAACGCCGTGATGATCGGCATCCCCGTCTACGCCAAGGGGACGTCGCGCACGACGGTCGCCGACCGCCGGCGCAATCTCAGCGGCTTCATCATCGGCGTGTTCGACCTGCCGACGCTGCTGCAGTCGGTGCGCGCGAACAATCCCAACAGTCCGGCGCTTGCGATCAACCTTCTGCCGCCCGAACGCGTGATCAACGCCTCCGGCGTGGACCCGCAGCGCTGGCCCGCGGACCCCAGCATCTGGTCGACGACCTTGCGCATCGGCGATGCCGACTGGGTGTTCCAGGCGGCGCCCGCCGGCGGCAGCCTGATGGCGAGCCACAATCGCGCGCTGGCGCTGTATGCGGCCGGCATGGCGACGACGATCTTCCTCGCCGTGTATCTCGCGCTGTCGAGCCGCAACGCCCTGCAGCTCGCGCTCGCCAATCGCCGCGTGCTCGAGCTGGCGCAGACCGACGCGCTGACGGGCCTCGCGAACCGCGCCTTCTTCCTCGAGGAGATGGAGCGCATCAACGACGAGAAGAACGGCCGCTTCACCGTTTTCCTGCTCGACCTCGACCGCTTCAAGAACGTCAACGATTCACTCGGTCATGGCGCCGGCGACGAGCTGCTGGTGCAGGTCGCGCAGCGGCTGAGATCGCAACTGCGCGACGAGGACGTGCTGGCCCGGCTCGGCGGCGACGAGTTCGCCCTGATCCAGGCCGGATCCGCCGACCAGCGCGCCGCCGCGATCGAGCTTGCTCAGCGCATCACCAAGCTGATCGCCGAGCCGTTCCAGCTCGCCGGGCAACGGGTCGAGATCGGCACCAGCATCGGCATCTCGCTCGCGCCCCAGCACGGCCGCGACCAGGAGCACCTGCTCAAGAAGGCCGATCTCGCGCTCTACCGCTCGAAATCCGCCGGCCGCAGCTGCTACACGCTCTACGACGATGCGATGTCGGCCGAGCTCGAGGCGCGCAACACGCTCGAGGGCGATCTGCGCGACGCCATCGCGCAGTGCCAGTTCGAGGTGCACTATCAGCCGTTCTACGACGCCGAGACGCGCGAGCGGCGCGGCGTCGAGGCGCTGGTGCGCTGGCGTCATCCGGTCAAGGGGCTGGTGCCGCCGGACAAGTTCATCCCGCTTGCGGAGTCGACCGGCCTGATCGTGCCGCTCGGCGAATGGATCATCGGGCGCGCCTGCGACGACGCCACCGCATGGCCGGACGACGTCAAGATCGCCGTCAATCTGTCGCCCGTCCAGTTCAAGCAGGCGGAACTGTTCGACGTCATCCAGTCGGCGCTCGCGAGGTCCGGCCTCGATCCGAAGCGTCTCGAGATCGAGATCACGGAGTCGGTGCTGCTGGAGCGCGCGGCCGAGAACGAGAGCTTCATCGACAGGCTGAAGGGCCTCGGCATCTCGCTGGCACTCGACGATTTCGGCACCGGCTATTCGTCGCTGCGTTCGCTGACGGCGTTCCCGTTCAACAAGATCAAGATCGACAAGTCCTTCGTCGCCAATCTGAGCGTGCGCAACGAAAGTGCCGCCGTCATCTCCTCGGTCGTGACGCTGGCGCGGGGGCTTGGCATCCAGATCACCGCCGAAGGCGTCGAGACCGAAGAGCAGCTGGTGCAACTGCGCTCGCTCGGCGTCAACTTCGCGCAAGGTTATCTGCTGGGCCGGCCGATGCCGGTCGAGCAGCTCGAGCAGCATCTGGAGATCGCGCGCGCTGCGTCCGAGGCCGACGAGCCGCAGCCGGCCGAAGACGCATCTGAGGACGGCGCAACCGAGGACGACGATCCGCACTCGGCGGCCGTCGTCGCGCTCATTCCCCGGTCCGGGGCGCTGCTATCCCTCGCATCCAACGGCTGAGCGGCGAGGCGGTTTCGGCGTCCGCGTCGACCGACAGGCGTGGCGAGCCCAGCATGGCGGCCTCGCGCGCGGCGCTCGGCGTGATGCCGTAGGCGGTCTTGAACAGCCGCGTGAAATGCGCATCGGTCCCGAGCTGCCAGCGCCGCGCGACCTCGCTGATGCGCAACGCCCGCGATCCGGTTCCCGCGAGATCGAAGAACGCACGGTGCAGTCGGCGGCGGCGGATGTAGTCGGCGATGCCGCCGATCGGCGCGAACAGGCGATAGAGCGACGCGCGAGACATCCCGAAATGCAGCGCCACGGCGTCGGCGCTGAGTTCGGGGCTCGACAGCCGCGCTTCGATATATTGGCGGACGCGGAGCAGCGAGGCGTCCGGCGTCACGCTGCGGTCGGCATCGCGGCGTTCGAGCTCGCCGCGCAGGCACGCCGAGATCAGTGCGATCGTGCCCTCGACCGCAGCCTGGCACTCGTCGAAACTCATGCGCGGCGCATAGTCGAGCAGTGCGCCGAAGTGCCGCGCCAACAGCGGCGCCAGCGCGCCGCTGCGCGGCAGCACCAGGCCGTGCAGGTCGTCGACCTGCAGCAGGCGCGCATCGAACATCGGACGCGGCACCACCAACGTGACGTTCTCGAACGGCGTCGCGCGCGTTTCGAGTGTCTGGGCGAGATCGAGCACGCAGAGGTCGCCGGCCTCGACCCGGATCGGCGAGGCGCCCGCGACGCCCTCATAGCTGCCGTTCACGTAGAGCTGCAGGATGATGTGATCCACGCCGCTGCGGGCGACGGTCTCGGCCGATCGCCGGAACCGCTGGCCGCTCGCACGGGCCGATCCGAGCAGGACGGAGCCAAGCGCGTAGGACAGGACGTCCGCCCGGAACGGAGCGGCCTCGCCGGCCGCGAGCTCGTCGACCTCGAAGAACGTCGACGTGGCCTCACGCCACGCGGCAATGTTGGTCTCGGTGTCCATCTGCTCGGCGGAAAAGCCATAGCTCGGCAGCAGGGACGAAACGGCTTTGATCTCACTCTTCACACGGCGCCGCAGTCATTCTTGAGTTTTCGTCTCAACTTCTTGATCGACCGTATCGGATCGGTCGCCCGCCTTGACCCGATGCTCCGCGCACCGGTTATAGACGCCTATCGCCAAGTTGCCCGAAAGGAAAGCCGGGCCGTTCGACGGTCCCCCCATGACCCCTCGCGATCGAAAGGTCCGGCTTTTCAGCCTGCTGACACGCACTGGCGGACACGGCCCTCCGGCCGCCCACCGTCTTTCATGACGAAACCATGCTTGACTCATTTTCAGGACCTCGGCGCCCGTCGGTCACGACGGGCGCCTTTGTCGTGAGGCAGGTGGCCGACGGGCAGGCCGTCCCCGGGCTTGGACGAGCTCGTCGCTAGGTGGCGCCGAAGGCCTTGAACGTGATGATGGTGTGGGTGTCCTGAATGCCCGGCAGCACCTGGACCTTCTCGTTCACGAAGTGGCCGATGTCGGTGGCATTGTCGACGTAGAACTTCACCAGCAGGTCATAATTTCCCGCCGTCGAGTAGATCTCGGAGGCGATCTCGGCTTCCGCCAGCGCATTGGCGACCGTGTAGGACTGGCCAAGCTTGCACTTGATCTGGACGAAGAAGGGAACCATTGCGGGCTGTCTCCGGAAGGCATCTTTCGCCTCAATATAGCGTTTTCCGGCGAAGTCGATACGCTTTCTCCGGTGGCCGGGCCTGCTTGCCGGGCGCGGCCGGCCCGCGCTAGGAAGGGGCATGAGCACCCCCGTCGCACTCACCATCGCCGGTTCGGATTCCTCCGGGGGAGCCGGTATCCAGGCCGACCTCAAGACCTTCGCGGCGCTCGGCGTCTATGGCGCCTCGGTGCTGACGGCGCTGACCGCCCAGAACACCAAGGGCGTGACCGGGGTGCACCTGGTGCCCCCCGATTTCGTCACCGCGCAGATCGATGCGGTGTTCGACGACCTCGCCGTCGGCGCGGTCAAGATCGGCATGGTGGCGCAGGCGCCGATTGCCGACGCCATTGCCGCAAGCCTTGCGCGCTGGGCGCCGTCACATGTGGTGCTCGATCCGGTGATGGTGGCGACGTCGGGTGCCCGGCTGTTGCCGGAGGATGCGATCGACGCGCTGCGCCGCGGGCTGATCCCGCGGGCGTCGCTGATCACGCCGAACCTGCCCGAGGCGGCCGCGCTGCTGGACGAGCCGGTTGCGACCTCCGACGAGGCGATCGCGGCGCAAGGCCGCCGGCTGCTCGCGCTCGGCTGTCCGGCCGTGCTGATCAAGGGCGGCCACGGGCAGGGCACCGACAGCACCGACTATCTGATCACCGCGGATGGCTGCATCGCATTGGCGTCGCCGCGCATCGACACGAAGAACACCCACGGCACGGGGTGTTCGCTGTCGTCGGCCGTGGCCGCCGGGCTGGCGAAGGGCGAGAGCCTCGAGGCGGCCGTGCGCAATGCCAAGGCCTTCATCTCCGGCGCCATCGCGGCGGCCGAGCGCTTCACCGTCGGGCATGGCCACGGCCCGGTGCATCATCTGTACCGGTTCTACTGATTGAGATCACCCGATTCTGGTTCGAGCCGTGCGCATCAGCCGCGCGGCGGCGATCTCCTGCTGATGTCCCCCCATCACGCGGGCGCGATATTCGCCTGGTGATTCGCCGAACCAGCGATTGGACGCGCGGAAGAAGGTGCTCTGGTCGGCATAGCCGAGCAGATAGCCGATGTCGGTGAGCGTCATGCGGAAATCGGCGAGATGGCGCTGGGCGAGCTCGCGCCGCGTGACATCGACGAGATCACTGAAGGAGAGGCCTTCATCGGCGAGCCGGCGCTGGAAGGTGCGATCGCTCAAGCCGAGCTCGGCGGCAATGGCCGAGCGCAACGGGCTGCCGTCGGGCAGCAGCTTGGCAATGGCGATGCGGGCGCGGTACGCGGTGTCGGCCGTGACCAGCCGCTCCAGCGCCTCGCCGGCGATGCGATCGTGGATCGCGGCGAGCTCGGGGGCCGAGGTGGTCAGCTTGCAGGCGAGATCCTGATCCGATACCAGAAAGCCGTTGAACGGTGCATCGAATTCAAGCGGGGACTGGAACGCCCTGTTGTAGCACGCGATCGACAGCGGCACAGCGTGCGAGAAGCGGGTGGCGAGCGGCGTCAAGCGACGGTCCAGCATCCACCGGCATAGATTGAGCAGATTGACGACGCCGTAGTCGTAGCGCTGCCGCGGAATCGGGCATTCACCGCCGAACACGTCGGTCCGCACCCAGCGGCCGCCATTGCCCTGCTCGAGCGTGATGGTGACGGCGTCACTTACCAGGCACATGTAGCGGATCAGGCGCGTCAGCCCGGCGAGAAGCGTGGGGCTCGACATCATGGCGTAGCCGGCGACGCCATAGTTGTCAGGCCGCGGCGCATCGAGCTTGGCGAGCCCGATGTCCGGATTGCCCGAACGCTCCGCCGCCAGCACCCACAACCGGCTCAGTGCCTCGGTCGGCCAGCGGCGATCGCAATCGTCGAGATCGTCGATCGACAGGCCGACCTCGGCGAACAGCGCGGCCGCATCCAGACCTTGCTCGTTCAGTGTCGTCGCGACGCCGCGCATCCAGGACGACGATGTGGTTCGAATCTGCTGAGCCATCCCTTGGCCTTCTGGAGCCAGTGCTTTGGCCTCCTCGGGTCATTGTGCAGATGCACATGAGATTGCATAGCACCGGGCATTGGCGATCGCGACACGAAATTCGTTGTGCGACCGCATGGCTGGCGCGCAGGAGAAAATCATGCCCGTTCTGAAAACCAATGACGGCACAGAGATTTACTACAAGGATTGGGGCTTCGGCCAGCCGATCGTGTTCAGCCATGGCTGGCCGCTGTCAGCGGATGATTGGGATGCGCAGATGCTGTTTTTCCTCAATCACGGCTTTCGCGTCGTCGCCCATGACCGCCGCGGCCATGGCCGCTCGGCCCAGGTCGCCGACGGCCACGACATGGACCATTATGCCGACGATCTCGCGGCATTGACCGCGCATCTCGATCTCAAGAGCGCGATCCATGTCGGCCATTCGACCGGTGGTGGCGAGGTCGTGCATTATCTGGCGCGTCACGGCGAAAGCCGCGCGGCCAAGGCGGCGATCATCGCTGCCGTGCCGCCTCTGATGGTCCAGACCGCGGCCAATCCGGGCGGACTGCCGAAGTCCGTGTTCGACGACTTCCAGACCCAGGTCGCCACGCGCCGCGCGGAGTTCTATCGCGACGTCGCCGCTGGGCCGTTCTACGGCTACAACAAGCCCGGCGCCAAGCCGTCCGAGGCCGTGATCCAGAACTGGTGGCGCCAGGGCATGATGGGCAGCGCCAAGGCGCACTACGACGGCGTCGTCGCATTCTCGCAGACCGACTTCACCGAGAATCTCAAGAAGATCACGCTGCCCGTGCTGGTCATGCACAGCGAGGACGACCAGATCGTGCCTTACGCGGATTCCGCGCCGCTGTCGGCCAAGCTCCTGAAGAACGGCACTCTGAAGACCTACAAGGGCTTTCCGCACGGCATGCCGACCACGGAGGCCGCGACCATCAACGCTGACCTCTTGGCCTTCATCAAGGGCTGACGCCCTCGCGCGTCCTTCCGCATCACAAATCTGTCACGGAGATTCTCATGTCGAAGCTCGAAATGCTGACCCCGCAGAACTGCGCGGTCGCGCTGATCGACTATCAGCCCGCGATGTATCAAGGCGTGCAGTCGCACGATCGCCTCGGCGTCTTCAACAACATCCAGATCGTCGCCAAGGCGGCCAAGCTGTTCAAGATCCCGACCGTGCTCACCACGGTCGCCAAGGACTCGTTCTCCGGTCCCTTCATGCCGGAGGTGACCGAGCTGTTTCCGGAGCACGACATCGTCGACCGCACGGCGATGAACTCCTGGCTCGATGCCGGCTTCCGCAAGCAGGTCGCCGCGACCGGCCGCAAGAAGTTCATCATCGCGGGACTCTGGACCGAGGCCTGTGTGCTGTTCCCGACGCTCGACATGCTGCGCGAAGGCTATGAGATCTACATCCCGGCCGATGCCTGCGGCGACCTGTCGCTCGAAGCGCACAACCGGGCGATGGACCGTGCGGTGCAGGCCGGCGCGGTGCCGATCACCTCGTGCCAGTTCGCCTTCGAGCTGCAGCAGGACTGGGCGCGTGCCGAGACCTATGACGGCATGATGGAGATCCTGAAGGCGCATTCGCCCTACGGCATCCAGATCCGCTTCTCCAAATGGGCGCTTGGAGAGCACGCCTCGGAGGGCGGGGCCAAGTAGTCCCGGGACGAACGATGAAGATCTATCTGTTTTCGCTCGGGGCAGGGCTGCTGGTCGGCGTGATCTACAGCCTGCTTCAGGTCCGCTCGCCGGCGCCGCCGCTGGTGGCGCTGGTCGGCCTGCTCGGCATCCTCGTCGGAGAGCAGGTGATCCCCGTGGGCAAGCAGCTCCTGAACGGCACCACGCTTGCTGCCGCGTGGCAGAAGGCGGCCTGCGCCACGCACATCTTCGGCCTGCTGCCCGGCCACCACGGCCGGGCAGAGACGACCAATTCTACCGCGCAGAATGAGAAGGCCTCATGACCGATTACCCCGATCTCATCCTCCATCGCGGCCTGTTCACGACGCTCGATCGGTCCAATCCCACGGCGAGCGCGGTGGCGATCAAGGGCGGCGCCTTCACCGCGGTCGGCCACGAGCAGGACGTGATGAAGCTCGCCGGTCCCCGAACGAAGATCATCGACCTGAAGGGCCGGCGCGCGCTGCCGGGCCTGATCGACAATCACCTGCACATCATCCGCGGCGGTCTCAACTTCAACATGGAGCTGCGCTGGGACGGCGTGCGGTCGCTCGCTGACGCAATGGCGATGCTGAAGGCGCAGGTCGCGATCACGCCGCCGCCGCAATGGGTGCGCGTGGTCGGTGGCTTCACCGAGCACCAGTTCGCCGAGAAGCGGATGCCGACCATCGATGAGCTCAACGCGGTCGCGCCGGACACGCCGGTGTTCCTGCTGCATCTGTATGATCGCGCCATTCTCAACGGCGCCGCGCTACGCGCCGTCGGCTACGACAAGGACACGCCAGAGCCGCCCGGCGGCGAGATCGCGCGCGATGCCCAGGGCAAGCCGACCGGATTGCTGCTCGCGAAGCCGAACGCCGCGATCCTCTATGCGACGCTCGCAAAGGGCCCCAAGCTGCCGTTCGACTATCAGCTCAACTCCACGCGCCATTTCATGCGCGAGCTGAACCGGCTCGGCGTCACCGGCGCCATCGATGCCGGCGGCGGCTTCCAGAACTATCCGGACGACTATGCCGTGATCCAGAAGCTCGCCGATGACGGCCAGCTCACGATCCGGCTCGCCTACAATCTGTTCACGCAGAAGCCGAAGGGCGAGAAGGACGACTTCCTGCGCTGGACGCAAAGCTCGTCCTACAAGCAGGGCAGCAACTACTTCCGCCACAACGGCGCCGGCGAGATGCTGGTGTTCTCGGCCGCCGATTTCGAGGACTTTCGCGTGCCGCGACCGGACATGCCGGCCGAGATGGAAGGCGAGCTCGAGGAGGTCGTGCGCATCCTGGTCCAGAACAGGTGGCCGTGGCGGCTGCACGCGACCTATGACGAGACCATCTCGCGCGCGCTCGACGTGTTCGAGAAGGTGAATCAGGATACCCCGCTCGACGGGCTGCACTGGTTCTTCGATCATGCCGAGACCATCTCGGACCAGTCGATCGACCGTATCGCCGCGCTCGGCGGTGGCATCGCCGTGCAGCACCGCATGGCCTATCAGGGCGAGTATTTCGTCGAGCGCTACGGCTTTGGCGCGGCGGAGGCGACGCCACCGGTGAAGACGATGCTCGACAAGGGCGTCAAGGTCTCCGCCGGCACCGATGCGACGCGCGTCGCCTCCTACAATCCGTGGGTCTCGCTGTCCTGGCTGGTGACCGGCCGCACCGTCGGCGGCCTGCGACTGTATCCGCAGCGCAACTGCCTCGATCGCGAGACGGCGCTTCGGATGTGGACCGAGAACGTCACCTGGTTCTCCAACGAAGAAGGCAGGAAGGGCCGCATTGCGGTCGGGCAGTTCGCCGATTTGATCGTGCCGGATCGCGACTTCTTCTCCTGTGCGGAGGCCGAGATCGCCGACATCACCAGCGACCTCACCATGGTCGGTGGCCGCATCGTCTACGCAGCCGCCGCGTTCAAGCCGCTGGACGACGCGGCTCCGCCGCCGGCGATGCCGGATTGGTCGCCGGTGCGCCGCTTCGGCGGCTATGGCGCCTGGCTGGAAAAGGGCGACGATGGCACCGTCCGCGCCCAGGCGATGCAGATGTGCGGCTGCGCCAGCGCGTGCGGCATGCATGGCCACGACCACGCGCGGGCATGGTCCTCCAGCCTGCCGGTCTCCGATCTCAAGAGCTTCTGGGGCGCGCTCGGCTGCGCCTGCTGGGCGGTCTGAGATGGCGGGGATGTCCGACACGCCGCGGCCGATCGCCGCGGTGCTCGACTGGCGCTGGCTGTGGCCCGCGGCGCGGGTCGCGCTGGTTTCAGCCTATCTGATCGGCGGCGTCCAGAAGTTCATGGACTTCCCAAGCGCCATCGCTGAGCAGGCGCATTTCGGCCTGCAGCCGGCGGCGCTGTGGGCGTCGGCCGCGATCGCCGTCGAGCTGATCGGCTCGGTGCTCGTCATCGCGAACAGGTTCGTCTGGCTCGGCTCCGGCGCGCTCGGTGTGCTCACGCTCGTTGCGATGCTCACCGCCAATGATTTCTGGCACATGGCCGGCCATGAGCGCTTCATGGCGCTGAACGCCTTCTTCGAGCATCTCGGCCTGATCGCCGGCCTCGTGCTCGTCTCGATCATCTCCTGGCGCGCGCGCCGCGCTTGATCCACATCTGCTCATTCGAGGTCGTCATGGTCCGTTCCCGTCATCTGCTCGGTGCCGTCATTGCCACCACGCTGCTCGCCGCGCCCGCTCTCGCCAAGGACGCGGCGCCGCTGATCGGCGTGGGCGCGCAATACGACACCACGCATGTCTATGTCGCGCCCGACGACGTCGAGAAGTTCGCTACCTCTTTCCTCGCCACCTTCGGCGGCCTGAGCACCAAGCAGGTGGTTGCGACGGTGACGCCTGCTCCGAGCAGCACGACCTCGCAGCTGCTGCAGACGCCGGTCGGGACCGTCTCGCTGTTCGGCTTCAAGACACCAATCCCGTACCCATTCGGCGCCGAGCGCACCGGTTATCTCGTCACCGATCTGGACGCGGCGATCAAGGCGGCCAGGACCGCCGGCGCCGACGTGGTGGTTGCGCCGTTTCCCGATCCGATCGGCCGTGATGCGGTGATCCAGTGGCCGGGTGGCGTCAACATGCAATTGTACTGGCACACGACGAAGCCGTCCTACGCGGCGTTCCAGACCGTTCCCGACAACCGCGTCTATGTTTCGCCCGATCGCGTCGAGGCCTTCACGCGCGCCTTCCTGCGCTTCTCCAAGGGCAAGGTCGTCTCTGAGGACCCCAAGGCGCCTGGGGTCGAGATCGGTCGTCCCAACGATCACTATCGGCGCCTCCGCATCGAGTCGGTGTTCGGGCGGATGACCGTGCTCGTGACCGACGGCCATCTGCCATATCCGTTCGGGCGCGAGATGACCGGCTACGAGGTCGCCGATCTCAAGGCGACCCTCGACAAGGCGAAAGCAACAGGCGCGACCGTGCTGGTCGAACCCTTCACCTCGGATAAGCGCGAACAGGCGGTGGTGCAGTTTCCCGGCGGCTATGTCGCGGAGATTCATGCGCCGTCGAAGTAGGGTATTGCTGCGATTCCCGAGAGGTGACGGATGGCGTGGGTCCTGAGAAAGACGGTGGTCGCGAGCGCGCTGCTCGGCGCGCTATGTGCGGCCACGTCAGCTCTCGCCGAGGACAACGCCTCACGTCCGGCGATCCGTACCAACCGCTGGCAGGAGGACTGGTCGGTGCTCGCCGATCCCGCGCTGCGCACGGCGCCATCAGATCCGATCAAGTACATCCCGCTGCAGCAGGATCATCCGCAGAGCTACGTCTCGTTCGGCATGAACCTGCGCGAGCGGTTCGAGAGCCTGGATGCCGCGAGCTTCGGCATCGGTGGAACGAAACCCGATCAGCATGTCCTGCAACGGCTGCAGATCCATGCCGACGCACATCTCAACGAGCACTGGCAGCTGTTCGTCCAGCTGGAGGACGACCGTGCCTTCGGCAAGGCCAAGATCACGTCCGTCGACCAGGACCCGCTCGACCTCCGGCTCGCCTTCCTCGCCTATGTCAATGCGACGGAGAAGGGCACCTTCAAGGCCCGGGTCGGGCGCCAGGATTTCGACTTCGACCTGCAGCGCTTCGTCTCGTCGCGCGACGGGCCGAACGTGCGCCAGTCCTTCGACGCGCTGTGGGCCGACTGGGAAAGCGGCCCATGGCGCTTCATCGGGTTCGTCAGCCAGCCGGTGCAATACAATCTGGTGCGCCCGTTCGACGATACGTCGAACGGATCGTTCCTGTTCCACACCTTCCGAATCGAGCGCCAGGTGCTCGGCACCAACGAGCTGTCGTCGTATTATTCCTACTATCAGCGTGACAATGCGCGCTTCCTCGACGCAGCGGGTGCCGAGCAGCGCCACGTGCTCGACATCCGCTTCGCCGGCAAGCTGGCGGGCTTCGACTGGGATCTCGAGGCGATGGGGCAGGCGGGCTCGGTCGGGACGAAGCAGATCCGCGCCTGGGGCGCCGGGGCGCGCGCCGGCTACACCTTCGCCGATTTGGCTTGGCAGCCGCGCATCGGCCTTCAGCTCGACGGCGCCTCCGGCGACCGCCATCCCGGCGACAGCAGGATCGAGACCTTCAATCCGCTGTTCCCGAACGGCTATTACTTCACGCTCGCGGGCTTCACCGGCTACACCAACCTGGTCCACCTCAAGCCGTCGCTGACGGTGAAACCCGCGACCGATCTGTCGTTCATGGCGGCCATCGGCCTGCAATGGCGCGCGACGACGGCGGACGCGATCTACGTCCAGCCCAATGTCGCAGTGGTCGGCACGGCCGGGCGGGGCAGCGCATGGTCCGGCGTCTACGCGCAGCTGCGCGCCGACTATCGCTTCAGCGCCAATCTCACCGGCGCGCTGGAAGCCGTGCACTACAAGATCGGTGATGCGCTGCGCCGCGCCGGCGGCCACGATAGCGATTACATCGGCATCGAGCTGAAATACGCGCTCTAAACAACGAAGGTAGGACCACACATGTCGCAATTCGTGTCCCGCAACGTTGTGCCGCTGCTGCTCAGCGTCAATGCCGGCTATGTCGACACGGCCGGCTTCCTGGCGCTGCAGGGCCTGTTCACGGCGCACGTCACCGGCAACTTCGTGACGCTCGGCGCGGCGCTGGCGCTCGGGACCTCGGGCGCGGTCGCCAAGCTGCTGGCGCTTCCGGTGTTCTGCGTGGTCGTGATCGCGACACGCCTGACCGGCACCTTGCTGTCGCGGCGGGGGGCGCGCGCCTTCGAGATCCTTATCGCGGTCAAGCTCGTGCTGCTGATCCTCGGCGCCGCGCTCGCGGTGCATTTCGGCGCGTTCCATGATGGCGACAGCCGCGAGGCGATCATCACCGGCATGGTGCTGGTCGCGGCGATGGCGATCCAGAACGCCGTGCACCGGATCCATCTGCCGACCGCGCCGCCCTCGACCCTGATGACCGGCACCACGACGCAGGTGATGATCGATCTCGCCGACAGGATCTATGTCGGTGACAAGGGCCAGGCGCCGCCGCCCGCGCGGCTCATGCAGATGGCCATCAACGTGCTCGCCTTTGCGCTCGGCTGCGGCGGCGCCGCGCTGCTGTTCGTGCGCCTGGGCAGCTGGTGCTTCGTCGTGCCACCGGTCGTTGCCGCGCTGGCTCTCGTCGTGCGTCTCGCCGGGCCGGAGCCGGCGCGCTGAGGACGCTGTCAGGTGCCGGTGCCGAGCGCCGGCTGCACGTTCGGCGCGGGGGCCGTTGGCGGCAACCGCGGCAGTGATGGCGCGACCTGGGTGTCGCCGTCGCAATGGACCGCGTAGAGCAGTCCGAGCGGGTTGCCGTGCTCGCGGAGAAATTCCCGGCGCAGGCTGAGGAACGTCTCACCCAGCGGTACGCCGTCGAGAAAGCTCTCGAAGAAGCGCTTCGCCCAGGCCGTGGCGAAGATCGCCGGCGTCTTGCATTCCGTCCCAACCACGCCGCGCGCGCCCTTGGCCATGAAATACGGCACGAAGCCGTCGTAGAACGCCGGCGACAATTCGGCCGACTCGCAGGCGTTGATGAAGACGAGGGGGTTGCCGGGAAGCAGCTTGCTGGTCGGGGCGTCCAGGCTGAGCTCGCCCAGCGTGATGCCGGCATCGGTCAGCACCAGGCTGGAGCCGTCGGGACCGCCGGGATCGTCGAGGCCGGTCGCCCGGGCGTGACAATAGAGGTAGAGGATCTGGTCGTTGGTGGTCTCGTCGGCCAGCGCCTTGACCAGCTCCTTGCTGGTCGTGCGCGAGACCACGTGGACGTTGCGGCGTGCCGCCTTCTCCGCGACCCAGAAGCGCTGCTGCTGGGCGACGAGGTCGGCGCCCATCTGCCGGTCGATGTTGTCGTTGACGTTGACGCTGATGCTGAGTTCGGGCTTGTCGCTGGGGATCAGGCAGTCGGAGACGCGCGGCGTGTTCTGCATCGGGATCTGCTCGATCACGTGGCGCATGCCGATGAAATTGTCCCAGTCGAGCTTGGCGCCGGCCGAGGCATCGCCGACATAGAGCAGGCCCCACGGCACCGTGGTCGCCTCCGCCACGATCTGCAGCTTCAGCCGCCTGGAGCGGTCGCTGGTCAGCTTGCGCAGGAATTCGCCGATGTCCTTGGAATCCTGCGCGGCGGCGGGGCCGAAGAACAGCTTCGTGAACAGTGCCGCTCCCGCGCGCGCCATGATCTTGAGCGCGGCGTCGCGGTCGGCATCGGCGATGTCGATCCCGCTCTGGAAGACGAAGCTGCCGGCCGCGTTCTGATAGGTCACGACCTTCATGAGCTCCTGACGCGCGATCTCGATCGACTTGGCGAGGTAGTCCGGCAGCAACGGCAGCCGGGCGCGCACCGTGACGGGCTTCCAGACGAGACAGTCGTAACCGCCCGCGATCGGCATGATCGACAGGCCGACGTCGCGCGGATTGAGCACGCTGGCGGAGGAATAGGGCCGGCCATGCGCGCCCTCGACGCGGGGCGAGGGCGCTGCGCCGACATCGATGACGAGGTCCATCTGCTGGACGAAATTGCCGTCCTTGTGGACCGTCGCCCGCAGCGCCGACGGGCCGAATTTCTTCGGCGACAGGTCGAACCGCGCCTTGTTGCGCGACTTGCCTGTGCGCGGCAGCCGCAGCGGGCGGCTCTTGTCCGACAGCTCGAAATCGTCGCTGTCGAGCTGGATGGTCAAGGTGACATCGGACGTCCCTTCCGGGAACAGTTGCTCGTCGGCGAGCGGCACCGACGAGACGCCGCTCTGCTGGATGTCGACGTCGAAAGCGAAGGTGTACCACTGGCCCGGCTTCAACGGCTCATCGAGATCCTCGAAGCCGGCGTTGATCCAGCGCTGCTCGCCGGACGGATAGGCTTTGCGGTTCTCGAACGGGGGTGGCTGCGCGACCGGCGGCGCCGGCACCCATTGCGGATATTGCAGCTGAACCTGCTGCTGCTGGTCTTCCTGCTGCCGCTGCTGCTGCTGATGCTGACCTTGCTCCCGCTGCTGCCGCTGGGCCGGCTCGACCTGCTGCTGATCCTGCTTCTGCACCTGCTCCGGGAACGGAGCACGCTCGAACGTCCGCTGACGCCAAAGCTGCTGATCGTCGCCCTGCTGATGGAGTTGCCTGAAGTCGGGGCTGAGCAGCCCGCCGCCCATGCCGGGTTGCGGCTTGACGGCTGCGGGTGCAGCCAGGATCGCAGCCCAGAAAGCGTGCGCCACTTCGGGGTGGGCGATGTCGCTGTGGGCGCCGGCTGCGCCGCCGCCGTTCCTGATGATGCGGCTCGCCTCGATGTTGTAGACCCGGCCGCTGCCGAAATTGTAGCTGAAGCCGACATCCTGGATCGGCATGTCGACGATCGCCAGGGGCTGGGTGCCGCGGACGCCGAAGCTGCCGATGGCGCCGTACAGCGGATAGTCGGTATCGAGCAGATATTGCTGCTTGAGCCGCGCTCCGAGCGGGTAGAACCATCCGTTGGCCCGGTCGTAGCTCGAGCGGGTGGTCACGAAGGCGCCGCGCACGAGCCCCTTGAGCAGCGTGCGCCGGAAATAGCCCTGCGTCGGCGCGGCCTGCGGAATGTTCTCGGCATAGCACCACAGCGACAGTGCGCCCTGGACCAGGAACATCGTCTCGACTGGACGCGGCAGCGCGCGGCCGTCGGGCGTGCCGGCGACGGCCGCCGACACGACGATGCAGCCGAAGCTGTGGCCCATCAGGTGAACCCGGGCCGTGGGCGCCGCCTGCTGCAGTCTGACGAGGACATCATGAGCGCCGGCCTCGCCGAACTGGCGCGCGCGATCCTTCATCTTCCAGAACGACAGGATGCGGAGCGGCGCCAGCAGCGCGTCGCGCAGATCATCGCCGAGGCCCAGCGTCCCGGCGGTTGCGTCGGCCGGCGCGCTCCGCGCCTCGCTCACGATCACGGACGGATCGAACCGGTCCTGCTCGGCGCCGGGGCGTCCGCTCGCATCGCCCATCGCAAGGCCGGCCGCGGCGAACAGCCTGAGATAGGCATCGCGCATCGCGTCCGGCAACGTGGCCGCCGCCGGCGCAATGCGCGCCTGCTCGAGGATCGAGCGGATGTCGGCGCGTGCCGCCGGGGTGTCGGCAATGCGGGCCGCATAGCGTTCTACCTCCGCCTCGAGCGATGCCGCCGGTGTGTCGGCGGACAGCAACCCGCCGCCGCCCGATGGCAGCGTCTCGTCTCCGAACGGCAGGCTCGGCCAGTGCAGTCCGATGATGACGGGGGCAAAGCCGGGACGCTGCCGCGCGGCGGCGAGCCGATCCGCTTCGAGCGCCGCCATGGCGGCAAGCCAGCGATCATACTGCTCGATCGCCGCAGGGACGTCGCCCATCCAGCCATGGCTCAGCAGAAGAATATCGGTGACCGCCCCGCCCAGCGTCTGGAGGCGGTTCACCACCATCTCGCTCGCGAGCGAACCGTCGGCCTCTCGCCGCTCCTGCCCCGTCGCGTCGAAGGCGATGAGCACGTATTGCAGGTCTGAGCCTGGTACCTGACGGACGGGCATGCGCGCCTCGCAATATGACCATGTCGGCACCCGCTGTGGTGCTTGGTTGCCGACCCTAACAATTTCTTATTATGCGTGTGTTGTATTTAGCCGAGTTCATCGAGTCAACGCGATGACGTGAGGCTGCAACCCCGGCTGCGTCACGCAGTTGGTCCTGCTGACGGCGGACCGCGGTGAAGGCGCAGGGGATCGCGCGCCGGCGGCCTCCGATGACGAAAAGTTTAGCTGTCCGCATCGCGGTCCGCCATTGCATCCCATCTGCATAATCCCCAATTCTAGAAACGAAACGGTTCCGTTCTATTCAAGGAGACGTGATGACACAGCAAGCTCTGTCATCGGCTGAGGTCCCATCGGCGGCCAACGACGGTCCGGCGGTCTCGGCCCGCGATCGTGCCGTGCGGCAATGGCGCGGGGATGCCTCCGGCGAGACTCCGCAGCAGATCGAGGCCAAGGCGCCGGCTGCGGAGCCCGGCCCGTCGCCGACGGAGCACGGGCAGCGCCAGGAGGGGTCCCGGAGGAGCCTGATCCGGCGGCATCCGCTTGGGGCAGCGCTGGGTCTCGTGCTGCTGCTCGCCGTCAGCGCCGGCGGCTACGTCTACTACGATGCGGCCGGTCGCTATGAGACCACCGACGACGCCTTCATCGCGGCCCGCCAGTTCTCCATTGCGCCAAAAGTCTCCGGCTACATCACCGCCGTCCCGGTCACCGACAACCAGCACGTCAAAGCCGGCGACGTGATCGCGCGCATCGACGATCGCGACTACAAGACTGCGCTGGCGCAGGCCGATGCGCAGGTGAAGTCGGCGCAGGCGGCGATCCGCAACATCGATGCGCAGATCGAGGTGCAGCAGGCGCAGATCACCGCGGGCCAGGCCCAGGTCGAGCAGGCCCAGGCCGGGCTGACCTTCGCCGAGCAGCAGGCCAAGCGCTATCAGGACCTCGCCCGCACCGGCTCCGGCACGGTGCAGAGCGAGCAGCAATACACATCGCAGCTCCAGCAGCAGAAGGCGGCGCTGACCTCGGCGCAGGCCAACCTCTCGGTCGCGCAGCGCCAGTTGGAGTCGCTGAAGGCGCAGCGCGAGAGCGCCGAGGCCAACCTCACGCAAGCCCAGGCACAGAGCGACCAGGCGCAGCTCAATCTGTCCTACACCACCGTGACCGCGGCGCAGTCCGGCCGCGTCGTCAATCTCAGCGCCGCCGACGGTCAGTTCGCAGCCCAGGGCACGGCACTGACGATGTTCGTGCCAGACGAGGTCTGGGTCACCGCCAACTTCAAGGAAACCCAGCTCGACCAGATGCGCCCCGGCGAGCCCGTGACCTTGGAGATCGATGCCTATCCCGAGCGCGAGATCCGTGGCCATGTCGCCAGCGTGCAGTCCGGCTCGGGCCCGGCCTTCTCGTTGCTGCCGCCGCAGAATGCGACCGGCAACTATGTCAAGATCGTGCAGCGCGTGCCCGTGAAGATCGAGATGGACGATCCGCCGACCGACGTCGCACTCGGGCCGGGCATGTCGGTGGTGCCGACCGTGCGCGTCGATCCCAAGCCGTCGCTCTATGAGCGGCTTAAGGCTGCGCTGTGAGAAGGCTGATGCCATGAGCGAGGCCGCTGCTCTCTCCGCGCCGCGCGCCGGCAGTCCCTGGATCATCGCCGTGCTGGTTGCGCTCGCGACCTTCATGGAGGTGCTCGACACCACCATCGCCAACGTCGCGCTGCCCTATATCGCCGGCGGCATGGGCGTCAGCCAGGACGAATCCTCCTGGGTGGTGACGACCTATCTCGTCTCCAACGCGATCATCCTGACCGCCTCGAGCTATCTCGCCAAGCGTTTCGGCCGCAAGACCTTCTTCCTGCTCTGTCTCGGCCTGTTCACCGTGAGCTCGGTGCTGTGCGGCTTCGCCTGGAATCTGCAGGTGCTGCTGCTGTTCCGGATCATGCAGGGCCTCGGCGGCGGCGGCATGGTGCCGGTGGCGCAATCGATCCTGGCCGACTCCTTTCCCCCGGAAAAGCGCGGCCAGGCCTTCGCGCTGTTCGGCGTCGCCGTGGTCGTGGCGCCGGTGGTCGGCCCGACGCTCGGCGGCTATCTCTCCGACAACGCGTCGTGGCACTGGTGCTTCCTGATCAACGGCCCTGTCGGTGTTGCGGCAATGATCCTGATCGGACTGATCCTGAAGGAGCCGGCCCCAGTCACGGCGGAGCGTCGCAAGCAGGCGCACGGCTTCGATGTCGTCGGATTCCTTCTCGTCGCGACCTTCCTCGGCGCGCTCGAACTGATGCTCGATCGCGGCCTGGAGGACGACTGGTTCGACTCGCGCTTCATCATGGTCACCGCCGCGGTCTGCGTCGCGGCCTTCATCGCCATGATCCCGTGGGAGATGAACCGGAAGAATCCGACCGTGGACGTCCGCATGCTGGCGTCGCGCCAGTTCGGCGCCAGCTTCCTGGTGATGCTGGCGACCGGCGCGATCCTGCTCGGCACCACGCAGATGCTGCCGCAGATGGTGCAGCAGGATTTCGGCTACACCGCCACCTGGGCCGGCCTCGTGCTGTCGCCGGGCGGTCTCGTCACCATGGCGATGATGTTCGTCGTCGGACGCCTCTCGGGCAAGGTGCAGCCGAAATACATGATCATGACGGGCGCCGCCGTCGTGGCGTTCGCGATGTACGACCTCACCCGGGTCTACGCCAATGTGGATTTCTGGTTCTTCGCCGAATCCCGCATGCTGATCGGAATTGGCCTGCCGCTGATCTTCCTGTCGATCACGACCGCGTCCTACAACGGCATTCCGCCTGAGAAGACCGACCAGGCCTCGGCGCTGATCAACGCCGCGCGCAACACCGGCGGCTCGATCGGCGTGTCCTTGGCGGCCAACATCCTGGCGCACCGTGCGCAGTTCCACCAGAGCCGGCTGGTCGAGAATGCGATTCCGTCCAATCCGGCCTATCAGGACACGCTGCACCAGGTGACCAACTACTTCACCGCGCATGGCAGCTCGCTGGTCCAGGCGCAGCAGCAGGCGCTCGCCTGGATCGGCCAGACCGTGCAGATGCAGTCGTCGCTGCTCGCTTATGTCGACGTCTACTGGGCGCTGATGCTGATCTCGCTGTCGGCGATTCCGCTGGCGCTGACGCTCCGCAAGGTCAAGCTCGGCGGCGGGCCGGCGATGGCGCATTGAGTAGGCACTGTGGTTCGGCTGTCATTCCGGGGCGATGCGCAAGCATCGAACCAGGAATCTCGAGATTCCGGGTTCAGCCCTGGCGGGCTGCCCCGGAATGACGGTCAAGAACATCAGGGGCGCTCACACCGTCTCGTCCGCGATCCCGTTCCGCAGCAGACCGATCCGGTCGATCTCGACCTCGACGACGTCGCCGGGCTTCATCCACAGCGGGGGCGTGCGGCGGGAGCCGACGCCGCCGGGCGTTCCCGTGGCGATCACGTCGCCGGGCTCGAGCCGGGTGAACGACGAGCAGTATTCGATCTGGCGCGGGATATCGAAGATCATCTGGCTGATCGTGGCGTCCTGCACCACCTCGCCATTCAACCGTGTCTGCAGCCGCAGCGGACCGAGATCGTCGATCTCGTCCGGCGTGACCAGCCACGGGCCGAACGCGCCGGTCGCGGGAAAATTCTTCCCCGGCGTGAACTGGTGGGTGTGGCGCTGGAAGTCGCGCACGCTGCCCTCGTTGTAGCAGGCATAGCCGGCGATGTGCTGCCAAGCCTCGCTGCGCGGGATGTAGCGGCCGGGCTTGCCGATGACGATGGCGAGCTCGCCCTCGAAATCGAGGTCGGTCGAGACGCGCGGGCGGATGATGTCGGTGAGATGCCCGGTCTGGCTGTTGGCGAAACGGCCGAACACCGTGGGGTTCTCGACCTCGGAGCGGCCGGTCTCCTTGCGGTGCGTCTCGTAGTTCAGGCCGATGCAGAGGATCTTGTCCGGGTTCGGGATCACCGGCAGGAAGCTGATGGCGGAGAGCGGATACCGCCTCGCGCCCGAGGCCGCTGCGGCCGCCTCCTTCAGCGCGTCCGCTGCGATCGCCGATTTCAGGTCGGGGAAGCGGTCGCGCAGGATAGCACCGAGATCGGCGATCTCAGTGCCCTCGACCAGTCCCCAGGTTGACGCATTGTCGATGGTGAAGCTTGCAAATCTCATCCGATGTCCTCAGGTCGAAACCGCCGCTACGGCGGAGGGAGAAGCCGGTTCTTGCGCCGATTTCGCGAAGCGCGCGATGGTGCGCTCCGGGAAGATCAGCGCGAAGGCCGAGATGGCGCCAACGATCAGCACGCCGGCGGTGAATGTCATGGCGTGGGCGTAACCGAGCGGCGCGTTGTTTCCGGCCTCGCCGACGATCCAGCCGGTGAGCGCATTCGACACCAGCGCGGATGCCGCGTTGCCGGAGTAGATCACGACGATGAGCCGGCCGCGCTGGATCGCCGGCGCCACGGCGCCGAGCGCGACGGGGCCGAAGATCGTGGTGAGGCTCGGTGCGGCGAAGGCGATCGCGATACAGGCGAGCTGCAGCGGACCCGTCGTGACGATGCTGAGCAGCAGCGCACAGCCGGCGGCGAGCAGCGCGAGGCCCGAAGCGTGGCCGAGGCAGGCGCGCAGGCTGAAGCCACGACGCTGCAGGAATTGCGTGAGCCAGGAGCCGCCGAGCAGCAGCGGCGACTGGAACAGATAGATCCCTGAGATGATCCAGCCGACATCGACCTGCTTGTAGCCGAGCCCGAGCTGCAGAAAAGGCGGCAGCCAGGTCGCGGACATGCCGACGATCCAGTACGACGCGGTCGACATGATGATGACGCCGATCACGGTCGGATCGGCCCACAGCACGCGCGCCGGCAACGCCTTGTCCTTCGCCGCCGAAGCCTCCGGCGCAAGGGCGGAGTAGGGGCCTTCGCCGCCGACCAAGAACCAGCCGAGCATCCAGGCGAGGCCGAGCAGGCCGCAGAACAGGAAGCCGGTGCGCCAGCCATAGCTCACGATGACATAGGTCAGGATCGGACCGCCGGCCAAGAGACCGACGCTGATGCCCTGCAGCACCACGGCGCTCGGCACGCTGCGCCGGTCGGCGGGAAACCAGTTGTAGCAGGCGTGCAGCGCGGTCGGCAGTCCCGGCCCTTCGCCGGCGCCGAGGATGATGCGGCAGATCACCAGCACGGCGATCGAGCCGGAGAAGAAGATCGGGATCTGCGTCGCCGACCAGACGCCGGCCATGATCAGGAGCAGCCATTTCACCGGGAAGCGGCCGACGACGAACATGCCGACCGCCATGCCCGACAGCGAGAACAGCAGGAAGAAGCTGCTGCCGATCAGGCCGAACTCCTTCGGGCTCAGACCCAGCTCCTTCATCATCGGCACGGCCGAGAGGCCGAACACCAGCTTGTCGAAGAAGTTCAGCGTCTGGAACAGGAACAGCATGACGAGGACGGCGATCGCGCGTCCTCCCACACTGGGTCTGGCGGTGTCGGATGATGTCGTCATGGCGTTTCCCCGTTTGATAGTCTCTTGTTTTGATTAGTGCAGTCGTTCGTTCAACTCGCTCAGCAGCGCGGCGAGCTCCGGCGCGTCCGTCGCGACGCCGTAGACATAATGGTCGGGTCGCACCAGCGCGGCGCTGCAGCCGTGGCGTTCGAACCAGCGTGCGACGACGGCGCTCTCCTCGTGCAAGCCGTGACCGCCGATGACGATCACACTGATCCCGGCGTCGCGGGTGGCAGCGTCGATCGAGCTCGAGTTCAGCGCACCCCGCCCGTCGAGGACGAGCCGCCATCCGGTGCCGGCGACGATATCGAGCAGGGCACGCCCGCCATCACCGACGATCCAGGGCTGCGGAAACAGCGTGCCATTGGCCGCGTTTGCCTTGGTCGCGAGCAATCCCTGCGTCAGCGGCGGCACGATCTCCTGCCGGGTGATGGTGCGCGGCACGCCGCCGCCTTCGGCAAGGATACGCGCATCGCGTGCCGCTGCGGCCTCCGGATCCTGCTCGCAGATGACGCGGCCGATCGCCTTGATGCGCGTGGTCAGCTCGCGCACATGCGTGCTGCGCTCGATCTCGTAGCTGTCGAGCAGGGCCGCGGTCGATTGTCCGCGCAACACGCGCGCGAGCTTCCAGCACAGATTGGCGGCATCGCGCAGGCCCTGGCACATGCCCTGGCCGATGAAGGGCGGCTGCTGATGCGCGGCATCGCCGGCGAGCAGGACGCGGCCCTGGCGCCAGCGGCTTGCGACCAGCGCATGGAAGCGATAGCTTGCCGCGCGCCACAGCGTGGCGTCCTCGGGCCTGAGCCAGGGGGAAAGCAGCTGCCAGACCTGCTCCGGCTGCTCCATCGCCTGGCGGTCTTCCCCCGCTCGCAGCATGATCTCGAAGCGACGATGGTCGCCGGGACCCATGATGTAGGTGGTCGGACGCGCGGGATTGCAGAATTGGGCTGCGGTGGCCGGGAGCTTGCTGACGCCGCCGTCATTCACGAGAAGATCGACCACCAGCCACGGCTCGTCGAAGTCGAGATCGTCGAAGCTGATGCCGAGCTGCTGGCGCACGGTGCTCGAGGCACCGTCGCAGGCGATGACATAGTCCGCGGTGACCTCGCGCATCGTGCCGTCCGCCCGCTGCAGCGTGATGGTCGCCGCCGTTGCATCCTGCCGGATTGCGACGAAGGTCGTGCCAAGCTCGACCGTGACGGAAGGACAGCGGCGAACACGATCGCGCATCACCTGTTCGACCGGCGGCTGCGTGAACACCATGCTCGGCGTGTAGCCGAGAGGATAGGGCTCGCCAACCATGTCGATGCGGCGGATCAACTGCCCTTGCGCGCCGAAATGCTCGGACGCGGGGAACGGCGCGACGTAGCGGCTGACTTGTTCGGCGATGCCGAGATTGTCGAACAGCCGCATGATCTCGTGATCGAGCGCGATCGCGCGCGGCTTGTCATAGATGTCGATAGCGCGGTCGATCGCGAGCGTTTTGATGCCCTGCGTGCCGAGCAGGCTCGCGGCGATGGCGCCGGTCGGACCGAAGCCGATGATGACGGCCTCGAAATGCTTGTGATCTGACGTGGCGGACATGGAAACTCGGAGTTGGAGAATGAGTCAGGCGGCGTAGCCGACCGCGAGCTGCGCGGCCTTGACGTGCTCGGCCTTGGGCGGAGCGATGCCCCATTGATCGGTGCGGCCGGGCGGCCAGACCCAATGCTCCGGCCCGCGCACGACGTAGTCGTCGTCGACCTGCAGCACCTCGGCGGTGTATTCGATCACGGTGCCGACAGGATCGATGAAGTAGGCGAAGACATTGTCGCCGGGGCCGTGGCGTCCGACACCCCAGGCGATCGGATGACCGGCATCGATCATGCGGCCCGCGCCGCGCATCACGCCCTCCCAGGTCGGCATCAGGAAGGCGACGTGGTTGAGCCCGTTGACCTTCGCCGCAGCGATCACGACGGCATGGTGGTCCGAATTGCAGCGAACGAAGGCCATCGCCGCGGAGCGGTCGGTCAGGCGGAAGCCGAGCGCCTTCTGGTAGAATGCCGCCGAACGATCGACATCGGTGCTGTTGAGGTTGACGTGGGCGAGCCGCTCCGGGAGCTCGGGCCGCGGCGGCTTGGCGTCGTGCCTGATGTCGCCATGCACGAAGCGCAGCACGCCGCCTTCGGGGCCGCGCAGGCTCATGATCACGCCGCCGTCGGGGCCGAGGTTCGGCGCTGGCGCTGCGATCAGCGTCGCGCCTTCATGGATGGCGTTGCGGCCGACGGCATCGAATTCACTGGAATCGGCGAGGCGGAATGTCACCGCCTGCAGCTCGGTGCGCTCGCTCCGGTGCAGCGCCACGACGTGATGGTCGCTGCCGGTTGCACGGAGGTAGACGATGCCGTGGGCCTCAGCGACGCGCTCCAGCCCCCAGGTCTGTCGATAGAACGCTTCCGAACGCGCGAGATCTGGCGTGCCCAGATCGACGCTGCGCAGAGCCGCGACCGGAAACCGGGTCATGAGCGTGTCCTCCTGCGCGATGCCCGGGTGAGGACGCGCGACGTTTCTGTCCATGGCCGGCGAAACCGGCTCGCCCCTTTTATTACAGAAAAAATCGAAATCAATCAGAATTTATAAATTTTATGTTCTGTGGCCCGGCTCTATATATGTCGTCTGATTCAGAGGAGATCGGACGTGGATGCGGTTTTGGAGGCCGAAGGGCAGGGCCCGTCGACCCAGGCGAGTCATGTGTATGACCGGCTGCGCGAGGACCTGCTGTCCGGCCGGCTGGCGCCGTCGCGCAAGCTGCAGATGCGGTTTTTGACCGAGACCTATCAGACCGGGCAGACGCCGCTGCGCGAGGCGCTCAACCGCTTGACTGCCGACGGACTGGTCGAGGTGCGCGAGCAGCGCGGCTTCTACGTCAAGGACATCAGCCGCGCCGAGCTCGCCGAGCTGACCAAGACGCGCTGCTGGGTCGAGGCGCTGGCGCTGCGCGAGTCGATGGCGGCGGCGACGCCTGATTGGGAGGAGCAACTGGTGCTGGCGCAGCATCGGCTCAGCCGCGCGCCGCGCTCGCTCAGCGCGACGACGTTCGAGGACAATCCGGAGTGGGAGAGGCTGCACCGGATCTATCATCGGGTCCTGATCTCGAACTGCGGTTCGCAATCGCTGATCGCGTTCTGCGGCCAGCTTGCCGACCAGCTCTATCGCTACCGCCGGCTGTCGATCCGCAAGGCGTTTCCGTCACGCCCCGTCGGCGATGAGCACGCCGACATCGTAAACGCCGTGCTCGACGCCGACACCGAACGCGCGGTTGCGCTGCTCACAGCGCACTATCAGCGCACCGCGGACGTCATCCTGCAGGACGAGACGATCTTTCCGGAGCTGCGGAAGGACAAAAAGATTTAGGATCACGTCGTCGCGGCGAGGAAGAAGTCGACGCGCTTCTCGACATGCGCCTGGGCTTCCTTCTTCAGGGCGCGCATGTCCTCGCCGAGCAGGCTGCGAATCAGCACGGCGAACACGACGAGATCGAGGAAGATCCGTGCGCTGTCCTCGATGCGGTCGGCCGAGAAGGCGCCCTTGCCGGCGAGACCTTCGGCGCGCGCGAGCTCGCCGATCGCATGGCTCACATTGCAGGTGGCGCGCTTGCGCGCCGTGTCCTGGATCTCGAGCGTCAGCTCGGGAAAGCGCGGACTTTCCGCAATCGCGGTGCGCATCAGGCCGATCGTGTCCTCGACGAAGGCGCGCTCGATCAAGGTGAGCCCGAGGCTGATCAGCCGGGCGCGGAAGGTGCGGCCCTGCGGCACCAGGTTCTCATACTGCGTGTTGCGCGCGGCCTGGCGGCCGATGACGGCCGCGAACAGCGCGGCCTTGCTGGGAAATCGCGCGTAGATGGTCGGCTTGCCGGCGCGCGCGGTCTGCGCGATCTCGTCGACGCTCGCGCCTTCGAAGCCGTTTGCGAGGAACACGGTCTTTGCCGCGTCGAGAATGCGCTCCTCGACCTCGCCGGCACGTTCGAGCGGAGGCCGCCCCACCTTGCCGCGCGCCGTCTTGGAAGCAACCATTCGATCCGCCATGGCTTTCTTTCGAGGCCTTTGTGTTCCCGTCCTGTTTGGCACAGGGGTCGGGATTGTTCAATCAACGCGGCCTGGGCCGCTGCCCATGCCTGGGCTGTTAACGCGTGCCACGGAATATCGGCTTGCCCGTGGGGTCTCGAACACCGAGACTGCACAAAACGATTTAGGAGGAAAACCATGGGACGGACATTCGTTCATTTGGCGTTGCTCGCCGTCGCCTGCGTCGCGGCCGCGCCACTCGCTCATGCTGAAACCGTCGTTCTGAAGTCTGAACTCAAGGCAGCCAACGAGGTGCCGCCGAACGCGTCCGCCGCGTCGGGCGCGGCCGAAGCGAGCTTCGACACCGCAACCAAGACGCTGAGCTGGAAGGTTACCTTCTCCGGCCTCAGCGGCCCGCCGATCGGCGCGCATTTCCACGGGCCCAGCGAGCCCGGCAAGAACGCCGGCATCGTGCTGCCGTTCAAGAGCCCGGAGCCGCCGATCACGGGCTCCGCCGTGATCACCGATGCGCAGGCGGCCGATCTGCTGGCCGGCAAATGGTACGCCAACGTCCACACCCAGGCGAACCCGGGCGGCGAGATCCGCGGACAGATGACCAGGCAGTGAGGCGTGTGCCCGACGCGCGCGGGCTCGCCGTCACGCGGCCAGTTCCGGCTCGCCGGCCTGGCCGGGAACGGCCGAGGCCCGGCGCACGTCGAGGAACTGCTTGAAACGGCCGAGCGACATCGGCTGTGCGACCAGATAGCCCTGGCCTTCCTCGACGCCGCAGGCGACCAGCGCATCGACCTGCTCCTGATGCTCGATGCCCTCGGCGACCACGGACATGTCGAGCTCGCGCGCCAGCGCCACCAGCATCTGCACCACCACCACGGCGGACTGGTCGCGGGTGATCGCGTCGACGAAGAACTTGTCGATCTTCAGGATGCGCGCGCCGAGCCGCTGGATGTAGGACAGGCCGCTATGGCCGATGCCGACGTCGTCGAGCGCGACGCGGAAGCCGAGCTCGCTGAGCTCCTTCACGACATCAGTCGCCTTGGTGAGATCGGCGAGCTCCTCGCGCTCGGTGACCTCTAGCACGACTTGGCGGGGGGAGACCGACGAGGATGCGACCGTCTTGCGTAGATCGTCGATGAAGCGGTCGCCGAGCAGATGGCGCGGGGTGATGTTGACGGACAGCTTGAACAGCTTGTCCTGCTTCATCTCCGGCTGCAGCTCGCGCAAGGCGGTCTTGAGAAGCTGCCAGGTCAGCTTCTCAATGCGGCCGGTGCTCTCGGCGAGCGGGATGAAGCTCATCGGCGGGATCAGTCGGCCGTCCGGCTTCTCCCAGCGCGCCAGGATCTCGCAGCCGACGATGTCGCCGGTCTTCAGTCGGAAGGTCGGCTGCACATAGGGCTTGAACTCGTTGGCCGCGAGCGCGCGATCGAGCTCGGCGACCGGGTCCACTGGCCGGCTGAGATAGCTCGCCAGCAGCAGGCCGAACATGCCGCCCAGCGTGCCGGCGGCGAGCATCGTCAGGAGATAAGCGAGGTCGCGGCGCGCGCTCAGGCTCTGCGGTCGCACATGGATCGTGGCCTGCAGCGGATAGCGGTCGGACACGGTGGTGAAGGCGACGGTCTGCGCCGGCGTCTTGGCTGATGTCTCGGGTTGATAGCCGGCCACCTGCTCGCCATCGGGCAGGGTCAGGGTGACGTTGCTCTCGGCGCGCAGGCCGACCGGCATCACGTCCAGCAGGTTGCCGTCGATGCGCAGGATCGCCGCCAGCGACCGTTGCGCGTCGATGTCGCGCATCACGCCGAACGCGGCGCCGGTGAACTGCTCGACGCGGAACAGCCGCAGCTCGCCGTCGGCGGACTTGAACATCTCGTCGCGCCGCGCCCAGCCATTGTCGAATTCGAGCGTTTCGGAATAGGCCGCGCACTCGACCGCGCCGCCGCGATCGACGGTGCGGATGTCCTTGATGATGGTGCCTTGATAGACGTGAAGGCGCAGCGCCTGTAGCGCGACGGCGCTGCAATCCATCGGTCCTTTCGCGATCAGACGGTTCAGGATCGATCCGGCCGAGTCGATCGCGGCCTCGGAACGGCGCAGCGCCACCTTGCTGAGCTCGCTGAGCTGCCGCGCGGTCTGGTTGCCGATCAGCGCGGTCACGGCGAAATCGGCGCCGGCCAGGAAGATCCCGACGCAGGCGGCCACCGCCCCGACACGAAGCATGTGTTTGCGCTGCAATGCCATCGTGTGGTGAACACCCCCGTATGACCACGGGTATCCTTCAATCCAACCTTCAACTTTCCGTATATGCGCCCCAGGATGCCCGTCCGCAGCGGCAAGGTGGGCTGTGCGCGCAGCAAGCTGGTTAAGGAAGTGCTACCGGCTCAGGCCGCCTTGTCGGTCGTGCTGCGCGGCACCGCCGCCTCGGCGCGCCCGGCCGGGAGCAGCATCAAGGCGGCCAGCGCCGACAGGCTGAGGCTCGCCGACACGATCAGCACGCCGCGGCCGAGCCCGTCGATCAGCAGGCCGAACAGCAGCGGCGCGAAGGCCTGGCAGATCCGTGACGGCGCCCCGATCAGGCCGAGCCGGTAGGCGTAGTTGACGGGGCCGAAGATCGCGAGCGGCAGGGTGCCGCGAGCGATCGTCAGGATGCCGTTGCCGGAGCCGTGCAGCAGCGCGAAGGCCGCCGCGGCGCCGCCGCCGAACAGCCCGATCGTCACGGCGGCGATCGGATGGGTGATGCAGGCGAGCCGCGCCGAGGCGAGCGGATGGAAGCGGCTGAGGAAGCCGGCCTCGAACACCCGCGCGGCGACCTGCGCCGGCCCGATCATCATGCCTGCGAACAGCGCCTGCGCCGGCGTCGCGCCGAACGCCTGCATCAGCCGCGGCAGATGCACCGCCATCGCCGCGGTCACGGTCCAGGCCGCGGCCATCGCAAACGCGATCAGCACCATCGGGCGGTCGAGCGGGATGTTCGGCTTGCCGGTCGGCATCTCGCCGGGCGCCATCTGGGTCGCACGCGGCAGCGACAAATTGAGCGGCAGGCCGATCACGAGGTGCGCGGTCGCCCAGGCGAAACAGGTCTCGCGCCAGCCGATCGTCGCGAGCCCCAGCGTGCTCAGCGGCCAGCCGACGGTGGAGGCGAAGCCCGCGATCAGGGTGATGCCGGTGATCGCGCCGCGCGCATCCTTGCCATAGATGCGCCCGAGTGCGCCAAACGCGGCGTCATAGAGGCCGAGCCCCATGCCGACGCCGAGCCACAGCCACGCCAGCGCCATCACCCACAGCGAATGCGACAGGCCGAGCAGCGCCAGCCCGATCGCCAGCACGATGTTGGAGGCGCACAGCACCTGACGGCCGCCGACGCGGTCGATCTGGCGGCCGATGCGCGGACCCAACAGGCCGGAGATGATCAGCGAGGCCGAGAACGCGCCGAAGAACCAGTTGTTGGACAGGCCGAGATCCCTGGCGATCGGGTCGGCGAGGATCGCCGGCAGATAGTAGCTCGATCCCCAGGCCAGCGTCTGGGCGGTGCCGAGAGCGATGACCACGCCCAGCCGTCGTGCCTGCATTCCGTTAAACCTCTGCTTGGCTCTACGTCACGAACAGCCGCAGCCGCTGCGGCCAGCCTCCTTGGCCTTGGCATCATCGGCACAGCAACTGTCTACGCCGGACGGCGCCGGTCCGCCACAGCAGCCGGACAGGGCTGCAATGCTCTCCAGTCCGCCGCGGGTGCAGACGCCGGTCTCCGGCAGCTTCAACGGCGCTGCCGCCGCCGAACGCCTTCGCGGGATCGTCGCTGCGCAACAGCCAGATCGCCTGCGTGCCCGGCGCGTCCTCGGCCAATGCGGCCAGGTCGATCAAGGTGCCGATCGCCGAGTGGCCGGCGCCGATGATCGCGACCGTCTTGGCGTCCGTCATTTACTACTCCTATATTTCTAGAAGTATCGAATTAAAAGGCGAGATCATCAAGCGGCCGGCCTCGCGGTGCCGCAGTCGCGCTCCTCGACGCAGCATTCGGAAACCAGAAAGCCGAGCAGGGACCGCATCACGTCGTATTCGGCATGGCAGACCAGCGTCGTGCCCTCGCGCATCTGCGAGATCAGCCCGACCGCGACCAGCGTCTTGACGTGGTGCGACAGCGTGGACGCCGGGACCTTCAGCCGGCCGACCGGCATCCCGGCATGCCCGGCGCGCACCAGCGCGCGGTAGATCGTCAGGCGCGTGGTGTTGCCAAGGGCTTCCAGGCGGGCAGCGGCGTCATCGAGCTTCATGGTGTGGAGGATGCGGCATGCGGCCCGCCGGAGTCAAACGATATTTCTAGAATATTGGAAATATCTATGAGCGCGCGCCGCGCGCGGTCGGTTGTCCGGCGCGCTATCTCAGCCGGTAGCCGGCATGGCAGCCGACGCAGGCGGCCATCGTCTCGCCGAGCGCCTTCAGCGCCGGCTTGAGGTCTCCGGTTACGCCCGCGTTCTGCGCTTCGATGGCGAACCGGCTCGCCGCCTTGTGCATCGTCGTTCCGGCCTCCTGCATGCCCTGCGGCATGAACCCGGCGACCTCAGCGGCACCGTGCAGCCGCAGCGAGCTCATCCCCAGGCGTTGCTCGGCGATCTGGCCTGCCTTGTCCGGCTCGCCCGCCGCCAGCGCGTCGTTGATCTGCTGCAGCGCCAGCAAATGGTCGCGCATGTTGGCGAGGGTGTGCTCGGCGAGATCGGGGGGAAACGCCACCCGCTCGCGCGGGTCTAGCGGAAGCGCCCCGTGGCTGCCGTGGTCGTGATGGCCGTGGTGCTGCGCCGTGGCGATGCCGGCGGACGCAACGAAGGCCAGCACAATGGCGGCAAGACGCAGGCGCATGAGGACCTCCATTTGAGCGAACGCGGTGACGTCTTCCCTAGACCGCGCAGCCGGCGGCACATATGATCCTGATCATATGCCGAGGATCATCCATCGCCCGCCCGAGGGCACGCGCCCGCCGCTCGACTGGCGCGCCCTTGCACGGCTGTCGCCATTGCTTGCCGCTCTGCCGGCGGCCGCTCGGTTGCAGACCCGGCACATCCAGGTGCCGCACCAGGGCACGGTGTTCTGTCGGGGCGATCGGCCGCGGGCGATGTTCTTCGTGCTGACCGGCGAGGTGCGATTGCTGCGCCGCTCGCGCGCCGGCGACGACATCATCCTGCAGCGTGCGCGGCGGGGCTTTCTCGCCGAGGCCAGCCTCGATCAGGCGTCGTATCATTGCGACGCCGTCGCGGCGCAGGATTCAGCGCTGCTCGCGATCGACCGCAAGGCCTTCGCCGAAGCGTTGCGTCGTCCCGAGATCGGGGACCGATGGTGCGATCATCTCGCCCGCGAGTTGCGCAAGGTCCGGGCACAGTCGGAGCGGCTCAGCCTGAAGACGGCGCGCGAGCGGATCGTGCATTTCATCGAGACCGAAGGGGAGGGCGGCGAGGTCGAGCTCGGCCGGTCGAAGAAGGACTGGGCCGCCGAGCTCGGCGTCACCCATGAGGCGCTCTATCGCGCCCTGGCACGCATGGAACGGGACGGCGAGCTCATCGTCGACGGCACCCGCCTGCGCTTGCGATGAGCCTTCGGGCGTGTCGTCTCCGTTCGTCGACAACGACCATTCGAACTCGTCGGCCTTGACGCCGACTCTATCTATCGATAATTCTGGATATATGGAAAACGAACAAGCCGTTCTGGCCTTGGCGGCGCTGGCGCAACCGACGCGCCTGCAGGCCTTTCGCACCCTGGTGCAGCACGAGCCCGACGGTCTGCCGGCCGGCGAGCTCGCACGTCTGCTGGAGGTGCCGCAGAACACGCTGTCGGCGCATCTGTCCGTGCTGGCGCGCGCCGGCCTCGTCAGCTCGATCAGGCACAGCCGATCGATCGTCTACCGCATCGACCTCGCGCAATTTCAGAAGGTCGCGCTGTTTCTGCTGCAGGACTGTTGCGGCGGCCGACCGGAGGTCTGCGCGCCCGTCGTCGCAAGCCTCACCCCCTGCTGTCCGCCCAAGCGCAAGGAGAAGAATCGTGTCTGACCGCGTCTACAATGTGCTGTTCCTCTGCACCGGAAATTCGGCGCGCTCGGTGCTGGCGGAGTCGATCCTGCGCAAGGACGGCGCCGGCCGCTTCCGCGCCTTCTCGGCCGGCAGCACGCCGAAAGGCGCGGTGCATCCGTTGGCGCTCGAGCTGCTCAGGCGCATGGACTATCCGACCGACGATCTGCGCTCGAAGAGCTGGAGCGAGTTCGCCGTCGCCGGCGCGCCGGCGATGGATTTCGTCTTCACCGTCTGCGACAACGCCGCCGGCGAGGCGTGTCCGATCTGGCCGGGGCAACCGATGACCGCGCATTGGGGCATCGAGGATCCGGCGGCGGCCGAAGGCACGGAGCTGGAGAAGCTCGCGGCGTTCACGACCGCCTTCCGCTATCTGAAGAACAGGATCGACGCCTTCATCAATCTGCCGCTCGGTCGCATCGATTCGATGTCGCTCGGCACGCGGCTGCGCGAGATCGGGACGGGCGAGGGGGCAACGTCGTTCCGCTCCGACGTGGCCTGATCTGATGACGATCTTCGAGCGCTATCTGACGGTCTGGGTCCTGCTCTGCATCGTCGCAGGCATCGGTCTCGGCCATCTCATGCCGGGGCTGTTCGCGGCTGTCGCGTCGGCGGAGGTGGCGCGGGTCAATCTGCCGGTCGCGGCCCTGATCTGGCTGATGATCATTCCGATGCTGCTGAAGATCGATTTCGCCGCGCTCGGCAACGTGAAGGAGCATTGGCGCGGCATCGGCGTCACCCTGGTCGTGAACTGGGCCATCAAGCCGTTTTCGATGGCTCTGCTCGGCAGCGTTTTCATCGGCCATGTGTTCGCGCCGATGCTTCCCGCAAGCCAGTTGTCGTCCTACGTGGCCGGTCTGATCCTGCTGGCGGCGGCGCCGTGCACGGCGATGGTGTTCGTCTGGTCGAATCTGTGCGAGGGCGAGCCGCACTACACGCTGAGCCAGGTCGCGCTCAACGACGTCATCATGGTGTTCCTGTTCGCGCCGCTGGTGGGCCTGCTGCTCGGCGTCGCCTCGATCTCGGTGCCATGGACCACCCTGCTGCTGTCGGTGCTGCTCTACATCGTTGTGCCCGTCGTCATCTCGCAACTCTGGCGTCGCGCCTTGTTGCGGACGAAGGGCGGGGCATTGGAGCGCACCTTGCGGGTGCTGCAACCGGTCTCTCTCGCGGCGCTGCTCGGTACGCTCGTGCTGCTGTTCGGCTTCCAGGGCGAGCAGATCCTGAAGCAGCCGGTCGTCATCGCGATCTTGGCCGTGCCGATCCTGATCCAGGTCTATCTGAACGCGGGGATCGCCTATTGGCTCAGCCGCCGGCTCGGCGTGGCTTGGTGCGTCGCGGCTCCGGCCGCCTTGATCGGCGCCAGCAACTTCTTCGAGCTGGCGGTTGCCGCCGCGATCAGCCTGTTCGGGCTCGACTCGGGGGCCGCGCTTGCGACGGTCGTCGGGGTTCTCGTCGAAGTCCCCGTGATGCTCTCGGTCGTGCGCATCGTCAGGGCGACGCGTCGCTGGTACGAAGCGGGACTGCCGGCCTAGCTCCGGTCAGTGCTTCGCCAGGGGCCGGTTCGCCTCACCGCCGCGGCTCGTCCTGATCGTCGTCGTCGCCTTCGCGCTCGCGGCGGGCCGGCTCGTAGCTCAGCGGCGGGCTTTCGGCCCGCGCATGCAGCGCCGCAAGATGCGGGTAGGCCCCAAGACCAGCTCCAAGACCAGCTTCAAGATCAGCTTCAAGACCGCCGTCCACGGCACGGGCCACCGGCACCAGCGTGGGCGCCGTCTCCCGGCTGGCTTGTGACATGGCCAAGATGCCGCCCAGCCCCGCCAGCACGGCTGCCAATGTCATCGTCTTACGCATGCTCGTCTCCGAACTCACCGCCCCCGGCTCGCTCCGTCCTGAAGCGATCATGTTGCAACGAGACTGACGGCATCCCGTCGGGTCGTGTCAGCGGGGAGTCAGCTTGCCTCGGGCAGGATGCCGATCCTGTGCGAGTTTCCACCCCCGCATCTGTCTGATGCGCAATTCCGACATCGGAAGTTCAAACTATCATCCGCACCACCTCGTTAGCATTTGCGAATGCTCCGCAATTCGTGCCCCGCAATTCGAACCAGTGGCGAGAGCGCAACGAATGACGACGATCTCTGAAGATGACGGCGTCAGGCCCCGGAAGGATCATGCATTTGCCTCAAATTGGACGGTTCATGCGCATCACGGCATCTGCGATGCTGATCTCTACGGCTGCGTCCGCGGCGACGGTGGCGCGCGAGGATGATCGTGAGCGCCGTGATGCCATGCGTCATGCCGTGGAGGCGGGCGACGTCTTGCCGCTGTCGCAGATCCTGCCGAGATTGCGTGGCCGGGTCGCCGGCGACGTGATGGGGATCGATGTCGAGCGCCTGCGTGGTCGCTGGCGCTATGAGTTTCGGGTGATCGGCCGCGATGGCCGCGTGCGTGAGGTCTATGTCGATGCGCGCAGCGGCGAGATCGAACGGATCGAGGAAAAGTAGATGCGTGTGCTGCTGGTCGAGGATGATCCGCGGCTGGCGTCCGACCTGGTGCGGACGCTGCAGGCGGCGGGCTATCTGGTCGAAACGTCCGACAACGGCGAGCAGGCCTGGTTTCTCGGCGACACCGAGGATTATGGCGCCGTGATCCTCGATCTCGGCCTCCCCGGCATGGACGGCCTGTCGGTGCTGAAGCGCTGGCGCGGCGTGGGGCGACACATGCCGGTGCTGATCCTGACGGCGCGCGCGAGCTGGGCGGAGCGGGTCGACGGCATCGATGCCGGCGCCGACGACTATCTGCCGAAGCCGTTTCGCAACGAGGAGCTGCTGGCGCGATTGCGCGCGATCGTGCGGCGGTCCGCCGGCCGTGCGGCGCCGGTGCTCTCGTCCGGCGACCTGACGCTCGACGAGCGCCAGATGAAGGTCAGCCTGTCCGGCGTGCCGGTGACGCTGTCGCAGCTCGAATACCGGCTGATCGCGTATCTGCTGCGGCAGAGCGGGCGCGTCGTGCCGCAGCATGAGCTGGAGGAGAACGTCTACGGCCTCGGCCACGAGCACGATTCCAACGCGCTCGAGGTGCTGATCCGGCGCGTCCGCAAGAAGCTCGGCGCCGACATCATCGAGACCCGCCGCGGCTTTGGCTACATGATCCCGGAGACGGCGGAATGAGGCTCGGCTCGCTGCGGCTGCGGCTGGTGGCGGCGGGCACCATCGCGCTGCTGGTCGCGCTCGGCGTCGCCGGCTTCGGCATGGTCGTGCTGTTCAAGCGCCACGTCGCGCGGACGCTCGCCTCCGATCTCGACATTCACCTGCGCCAATTGCTGAACGGCCTCGAGGTCGATGCGGAAGGGCGCATCGTGGTCGCGCGGCCGCCGGCCGATCCGCGCTTCGTGGTGCCGCTGTCGGGGCTGTACTGGCAGATCTCGGACGATCATGGCCAGTTGCTGCGCTCGCGCTCGCTGTGGGACACCATCCTGCCGCTGCCGATCGACGAGCCCGGACCGAGCGACGTGCATCAGCATGAGCTCGCCGGGCCGGATGGCGAACACGTGCTGGTCGCCGAGCGCGGCATCGTGATGAATCCGGAAAGCCAGATACGCGTGCGCGCGGCCGTGGCCTACGGCCTCGACGGTGCCACCAGCGCGGTGCTGACCTTCGCCAAGGATCTGTCGATCGCGCTCGCCGTGCTGGCCGTCATCCTCGCCGTCGGCACGTCGGTTCAGGTCACTCTCGGCCTGCGTCCGCTCGGCGTGCTGCGCCGTGGCGTCGCCGAGATCCGCAGCGGTCGGCGCCAGCATCTTCCCGTGGACGTGCCGACCGAGGTGGCGCCGCTGGTCGAGGAGGTCAACGCGTTGCTCGATGCGCAGCAGCGCGAGATCATGCGCTCGCGCAGCCGTGCGGCCGATCTCGCTCACGGCTTCAAGACGCCGCTCGCCGCCCTCACGGCCGACGCCGCGCGCTTGAGGGAGCTCGGCCAGCTCGAGCTGGCGCGCAACATCGAGGATGTCGCCGAGGCGATGAGCCGGCAGGTTGATCGCGAGCTGGCGCTGGCGCGGCTGCGCGGCAAGGCCCGCGGCGGGCCGGAGGCCGCGACCGAGCTCGCGCCTTTGGTGAATGCGCTGCTTGGGACGCTCGGCCGCACGCCGGCGGCCGCCCATGTCAGCTTCGATGGCGAGGTGCCCCCGGGCCTGAGCGTCGCCATGGATCGGACGGATCTCGCCGAGGTGCTCGGCAATCTGCTGGAGAACGCCGCGCGTCATGCGGCGAGCACGGTTCGCATCGTCGCGAATGCGACCCCTCTGATCGTCATCGTCGAGGATGACGGTCCGGGCATTCCGGACGCGAAGATCGGCCGCGTGCTCGAGCGCGGCGGCCGCCTCGACGAGCAGGGGCCGGGCAGCGGGCTGGGGCTCGCGATCGTGCAGGACGTGCTCGAAGCCTATGGCTGGCGGCTGCAGATCGGCCGTTCCGAGCTGGGCGGCGCCAGGATCACGATCGCGCCGGCCATCGTCTCGGCGCTCCGCTGGCCGCAGCCCGCGATGTCCCAGGCGACCCCGGCGCCGTCCATTCTGACAGTAGGCTGACATCCCGCGTCAGCGGCGCGACGCCCCCGGTCAGCTATTACCTCAGGTCATGACGCCCCGCGCGGCTTGCCACCGCGGGGGTGCCCAATGGTCGAAGGAAGCTGATCATGCGTATTCGAAATTCCGCCAAGGCGTATGGGTCCGTCGCGATCGGGCTGCACTGGATCGTCGCCGTGCTGGTGCCGGCGGCCTGGATCTCGGGTCATCTCGGCGACATCCTGCCACGCGGCTCTCATGACACGGGTCTGTTCATGCACGTCTCGCTCGGGCTGGCGATGCTGGGCTTTGCGCTCGCGCGCTTGGCCTGGCGTCTGGCCGATCCGCCGCCGGCGCCTGAAGCGACCAAATTCGGCGCGTGGACCGTTCACGTCGGCGAGATCACGCATCTGCTGATCTACGGCATCATGTTCGCCATTCCGGTCCTCGGCATCGTCACCCAGTTTGCCCGCGGCTACGGCTTGCCGGTGTTCGGCCTGTTCGAGATCGCCTCACCCTGGGTCGGCGACCGCGGCTTCGCCCACGACTTGAAGGAGATGCACGAGGCGCTGGCCAATGGCCTGATGATCCTGATCGGCCTGCACGCCGGTGCGGCGCTGCTGCATCATTACTGGCTGCACGATCGCACCCTGCGGCGGATGGTGCCGGGACTGCGGTGATCGGTCCTGTCATCCGGGCCTGCTAAGAGGCCTCCGTCGATCACGCCATCGGAGGCCGTCATGCCGGCAACGCCGCACATCGAAAAGCACTTCACCGCGTCGGAAGTCGTCCGCGACGTCGTGATCGGCATGGCCGACGGGCTCACCGTGCCGTTCGCGCTCGCCGCCGGTCTTTCGGCTGCGGTCGCCAAGACCGACGTGATCGTCACCGCCGGCCTTGCCGAGGTCGTCGCCGGCGCGATCGCGATGGGGCTCGGCGGTTATCTCGCCGCCCGCTCCGACGCCGAGCACTATGCCGCCGAGGAGAAGCGGGAGCACGACGAGATCGAGCACCTTCGCGGCCGCGAGGTCGAGGAGGTTGCGGCGATCTTCCGCGGCTATGGTCTCGAAGGCCAGGCCTTGGCGACCGTGGTCGACGCCATCGCGTCCGATCGCAAGCGCTGGGTCGACTTCATGATGCGCTTCGAGCTCGGTCTCGAACGCCCGGATCCGAAGCGCGCGCCGGTCAGCGCCGTGACCATCGGCGGCTCCTACGTGATCGGCGGCCTGATCCCGCTGATCCCCTACATGCTGGCGCCTGACATCTCGTCCGCACTCCGGATCTCCGTGATCGCGACCGGCATTGCGCTCCTGATCTTCGGCGCCATCAAGGGCCACTTCACCGGCGTCAACAAGATCAAGTCCGCGCTGCAGACCGCCCTCGTCGGCGGCCTCGCCGCCGGCGCCGCGTTCTGGCTGGCGCATCTGTTCGGGTAGGGCGGGACAGGATTGCGGTCGAGGCCATTCGGAAGAAGGTCACTGGGCCGGTCATGATTGACGAGGGACCGTAGGGTGGGCAAAGGCGCGCCGGGGTGAGGCCTTGTCGGGCGAGCTTTCGCGCGCGCCGTGCCCACCGCCCGCACCCAGCGCCGCCGATGGTGGGCACGCGCCGCCTTTGGCGTCGCTTTGCCCAGCCTACGGCAGCGTCGTCTGCGGCAAAGGGCTTTACCCGAGTTCGAGATCGCCGCGCCGGCAGACCCTTTCGGATTGATCAGCCTCGTGCCATGATGTGTGATGATGCGCGCGCTTCTCCTCATGACTTCGATCACAGTGCTTGCAACCGCTCCGGCCGCAGCTCAACGGTTCGATGGCATTGATCCGGTGTGCCTCCAGACATGGGAGTGGGGCGGTTCCAGCACAATCTCGTGCCAGTATAGGTCGTGGGAGGCGTGTAGAGCGGGGGCTGCGGGCATTTCGGCCATGTGCTTGCCGAACCCCTATGCACAACGGCCGTCTGAGCCAAGCCGCCGTCGGCCGCCCCGGTAGGCGCCGATAGCGGCCTGACAAGACCCCAATCGTCAACGGAGCAGGCACGCGCCGCCCGATGCTTGCTCGGGCTGATCGGAACCAGTCTGTATTTCTGAGAAAAATAAATCTGTTGCCATTTTTCGGAAATCGTGCTTGATTGTCTCCATCCCGTGCTCCTCGAGAGGGGCGCTTCGCGATCGTCACGGAACGTTGGGCGCGGGATGCGGTGGCTGTAGGATGCCGCAGCGTGGGGCGACTCGCGCAGACGAACGGCAGCTTGCGGACGCGAAGTCGCGTGGTCCTGGCGCCCCGATGCTGGCGCCAAGTCTTCGGGCGATGATCCCGAGGGCGACGGTGACTAACAAGCCGGTACACCGAGGAGATCGCGAAGTAAGCGTGAAAACCATCGCGCGGGGAATGCCGGGATGTCTCGGCTGAACCTTGTATGGGGAGTAAGTTGTCAAGAGGGGCGTCGTTTGTTGGGGGCGGTCTTTGGCGCCAAGGAGAGGCGCGGTCAAGGCTGGCCGAAGGCCACCGCCGGAGGCGGCGCGTCAGCGGCCTTGAGCGCGCCGAGCTTGGCGCCATCATGGCGCGCCCGCAACGCGCGGTGTCGCGATGGCAGGCCGGACGTGATGCGAGGATTGGGCCGTGAACGACAATGCGGAACGACCGCATCACCTTGTATCCGGTCGGGCGCGAGGCCCGGTACCCTGATCTTTCATGCACGGGGGAAGGTAAGGCCCAGTCAAGACGGGACCCCTCTGTGAGAGCGGGAGGTTTATGCCCCCGGTTCAGCACGGTCACGCGTCGGTCCTGGCTCACGTCGGCTGTCATGGCGCGCGCAGCCGTTTACGAAGTTGGACGCAGCACGGCGCCTTCGGGAACAACGCCGGTCACCAGATAGCGCCACAGCGCCACCATCAGCTTGCGTGCCAGAGCGACAATGGCAATTCGCCGGATGCGTCCCTTGATGTCGCGCACCCGCTCGCGGAACCAGCGTGTCAGTGCGCTGTCCGGCTGATGAACGGTCCATAGCCACGCCAGCTCGACCGCGAGCTCACGGGCGCGCCGGTTGCCGGCTTTGCTGATGCCCTGCTCACGGCTGCGCTCGCCACTGTCATAGGGCGTGCCGGTGAGACCAAAGTAGCTGCCGACCTGACGACGGTTGTCGAAGTCGCGATAGAACACCTCGTTGACCAACTTCTGGCCGCCGACCGGGCCGATGCTCCTGAGATCCATGAGCTGCATGATCCTGGCTTCCGGCGAGCCGGGCCGAGCGGCGCACAGCTCGGCTTTGCTTTTGGCCTCGAGCTCCTTGAGCTGCCGTGCCACCAGGCACAGTCGCTCGTGTTCGCGCACGATCTCTTCCTTGAGCCGCACCGGCAGTGGACGACCGTCGCCAGTGCGCAGGCTGGCAAGGCTTTCCAGGAACGAGCGATCGAGCGGGTGGACGTCGCGAATGCCCTGGCCGTGCAGCAGTCCCTTGATGCGGTTGCTGTGAGCCGTGCACTCCTGGATCAGGCGATCACGTTCACGGGTACGGCGCTTGCGATCCTCATCCTCGACGCTTGGCACGTGGACGATGCTGCAGACCCGAGGCTCGCCCCGCAAATGGGCGAGGAACGCCCGCATCAGCTTCTCCAGATCGATCCGGTCGGTCTTGGCGCGCCGGGCACGACGGTTCACCTCGATGCTGGAAGGGTCGACCTCATGATTGACGATGCCTTGTCCGCTCAGCCATCGGTGCAGCCAGTGGCCATCCAAGCCTGCTTCGTAGCATGACAGGATGCGCACCGGCCGGCCGCCCCCGGCAGCCGCAGCCTTCTTGCGCATGTCCGCAAGCCGGGCCGCCAAGGCGGCCAAGTCACCGCCGCCGATCGTGTACCGGCTCAGTTTCTGCGAGCCAGGAAGCAGCACGCCGAGCTTCCATTTCGCTTTGCTCAGTTCAAACGCGAGGTAAACCGTGGCATGCTCCGCCGCGGCGGGTGTGTCAGTGCGATCGAGCTTGATCATCTTGATCCTCCGAGGGCCGGATGGTTCGGAAATCCAATCCTAACCCTTCTTGACCACCCGCCGCCCCATAGGATCTGTGGTGACTGCCGCCTGCTTTTTTTCTGCAGGCGGGCCATGGGGGCGGCCAGCTCCCGGCATTCCCTGCGCCCTCTGCCTGATCGGGGGGCAACACCGATGACATCACTCGGGCGCATGGCGCCGCGAGAGCAGTGACGCACGTCTTCACGGCGATGCCCAGGGGAGGGAGCGCGGGAACCAAATTCCGCACTCAAGGTTAGCTGGCATGCAGGAGGACTCCCGATGCGCCGTCCGAAGATTCAGCCGTCCCGCAACAAGCTCGACATGACCGATCAGGCCCAGGTCCGCGTGGTGACCAAGCGGCTGAAGATGTCGCCTGGGGAATTGTCCGAGATGGTCGAACGCATCGGCAACTCCATCGCAGCCATCACCAAGGAAGTCGCGCAGCAGCGAGCCGCGAAGGCAGCGCCGGAAGGAGCCGTGATCGCGTCGGTGACGGTGACCGAGACCAAGGCGGAAGTGATCGTGCCGGACGAGACGCCAGCGGCAACCTAGCAATCGACGCTGATCATCGAGACCCCCGGCAATAGATCTGGGGAATTGGACGAAGGGGGCAAAGGATGGACCAACGCACCGACCTCGGTGACGCGTTGACGCGGGCCGCATTCAACCTGCGCAGGACCAAGATCAGCGAAGGCCGGCCGTTTCCGCTCGGCGCCACCTGGGACGGGCTCGGCGTCAACTTCGCGATCTTTTCCGCGCACGCGACCAAGGTCGAGCTGTGCCTGTTCGACGACACCGGCGAGACCGAGCTCGAGCGCATCGAGCTGCCCGAATACACCGACGAGGTCTGGCACGGCTACCTGCCGGCCGCGCGGCCCGGCACGGTGTATGGCTATCGCGTGCATGGACCCTACGAGCCGGACGCCGGTCACAGGTTCAATCCGAACAAGCTCGTGATCGACCCCTATGCCAAGCAGCTCGTCGGCAACCTGCGGTGGGGGCCGGAGCTGTTCGGCTATCGGCCCGATCATGCCGACAAGGACCTGTCGTTCGACGACCGCGACAGCGCGCCCTTGATGCTGAAGTGCCGGGTCATCGATCCCGCCTTCACCTGGGGCACCTCACGCAAGCCGGAAATTCCGTGGGAGCGGACGATCTTCTACGAGATGCACGTCAAGGGCTTCACCAAGCTGCATCCGCTGGTGCCCGAGGCCGACCGCGGCACCTTCGCCGGTCTCGCGCATCAGGACATTCCGGCCTATCTGCGCTCCCTGGGCATCACCTCGGCCGAGCTGTTGCCGATCCACGCCTTCATCGACGACAGCTATCTGGTCGAGAAGGGGCTGCGCAACTACTGGGGCTACAATTCGATCGGCTTCTTCGCACCGGAGCCGCGCTATCTGAAGACGCCGTTCGCGACCGAATTCAAGACCATGGTCAACCAGTTCCACGCCAACGGCATCGAGGTGATCCTCGACGTGGTTTACAACCACACCGCCGAAGGCAACGAGCTCGGGCCGACCTTGTCTTTCAAAGGCATCGACAATGCCAGCTACTACCGGCTGATGCCGGACCAGAAACGCTACTACATCAACGACACCGGCACCGGCAATACGGTGAACCTGTCGCACCAGCGCGTGCTGCAGCTCGTCGCGGACTCCTTGCGCTATTGGGCGACCGAGATGCGGGTCGACGGCTTCCGCTTCGATCTCGCCACCATCCTGGCGCGCGAGCCCTATGGCTTCGACGAGGGCGGCAGCTTCCTGGATGCCTGTCGTCAGGACCCTGTGCTGTCGAGCGTCAAGCTGATCGCCGAGCCCTGGGACATCGGTCCGGGCGGCTATCAGGTCGGCCAGTTTCCACCGGGCTGGGCGGAATGGAACGACAAGTTCCGCGACACCGCGCGTGCGTTCTGGAAGGGCGATGGCGGCACGCTCGCCGATTTCGCCAAGCGCATCTCCGGCTCGGGCGATCTGTTCAACAAGCGCGGCCGCCGCCCCTGGGCGAGCGTGAACTTCATCACCGCGCATGACGGCTTCAACCTCAACGACCTCGTCTCCTACAACGACAAGCACAACGAGGCCAATGGCGAGGATAATCGCGACGGCCACAGCAACAACCACTCCTGGAATTGCGGCGTCGAGGGACCGACCGACGACCCCGAGATCACCGCGTTGCGCGAGCGCCAGAAGCGCAATCTGCTGGCCACGATGCTGCTGTCGCATGGCACGCCGATGCTGCTCGCCGGCGACGAGTTCGGCCATACCCAGAACGGCACCAACAACGCCTATGCGCAGGACAATGAGACGACCTGGCTCGACTGGATGGGCATCACGCCGCAGGGGCGGGCGTTGCGCGAATTCACGCGCAAGCTGATCGCCATGCGCAAGGCGTTTCCGATCCTCTATCGCAGCCGCTTCCTGATCGGCTCGCACAATGAGGACCTCGGCGTCAACGACGTGACCTGGCTCGACCCGTCGGGCGAGGAGATGACGACGGAGCAGTGGACTGACGATCACGCGCGTTGTTTCGGCATGCTGCTCGACGGCCGCGCCCAGGAGACCGGCGTTAAGCGGCGTGGCTCGGATGCGACGCTCCTGCTGGTCTACAACGCGCATTTCGACGTCGTGAACTTCACGCTTCCGTCCGTGCCCGAAGGCCATAATTGGCTGGCGCTGCTCGACACCAACCAGCCGGATGCACAGCCGCAGTCGTTCCCGTTCGGCCACGTCTACGCGGTGACCGGGCGATCGCTGCTGGCACTCGGCCTGTCCTCGGAGCAGCAGCCGATGCGCAGCCTGCGCCATGGCCTCGGCGCGTTGCTCGACGTCGCGGAGGCGCCGCTGGGGTAGGATGTTCGGCGGATTTTGCGGTCAGGCACCGCGGGCGTATTTCGCAAGCCGCGCGTCGAGCACGCCGAGCATGGCCTCGCGCGCCGGATCGCGCGAGCCGCGCAGCCAGACGGCCGCGAGCGGAAGCCGTCCGGCGGTGCTGCCGCGTGTCATCCGCAGCGGCACGAAGCGGACGCCTGAGACCGCGAGCCGCGAGGTCCAGCGCGGCACGATGGCAATGCCGAGTCGCGCGGCGACGAGATGCACGATGGTCTGCTTCTCATCGGCGAACTGCGCGATATCCGGCGACAGCTCGGCCTGTGCGAACAGCTTCATGGTGAGGTCGTGGCTGTGCGGGCGCGACCGGCGGTCCGGGACGATCAGCGGCTGGTCGGCGATGTCGGCGAGCGAGACCGCGGCACGCGAGGCCAGCCGGTGCCGCTGCGGCAGCGCCACCACGGCGCTCTCGCTGAGCAGCGCGCGGAATTCGAGCCTGATATCGGTGCGCTCGGGCGGCCTGACAAAGGCGAGGTCGAGCGCGCCGGAGAGAATCTTGGGCAGCAGCCGGATCGTCTTCTCCTCCATGAGCTGCACCGCGATGTCGGGATGCCGCGCGCGAAAATCGTGCAGCAATTGCGGCAGCAGCCCGGCGGCCGCGCTGTCGATGGCGCCGACGCGCAGCCGCTGCGCCTTCGTGCTTCGGGTACGGCGGCGGAAGCCGGTTTCGACCGCCTCGACGCGGGCCAGGATCGCCCGGGCGTCGCGCAGCAAGGTCGTGCCGTGCTCGGTCAGCGACACCGCGCGCGTGGTGCGGGCGAACAGCGGCGTCGCGAGATCCTCCTCCAGCAGCTTGATCTGGCGTCCGAGCGCCGAGGGCAGCATCTGCAGCCGCTGCGCCGCCTTGCCGAAATGCAGTTCCTCGGCGGCGGCCACGAAGCAGCGGAGCTGGTGCAATTCCATGGTGGGATCCTGAAGAGGCGATGGGCCGGATTATATCATTTTTTTGTATAATGATGCGAGCATTGAAGCCGGCCTGGTTCGCCGCCTACGCTTGTCAGATCAACGACAAGACGGGATAGGGAGGTGACGATGGCCGGAGAGCTGGAGATGCGCGTGCTGCGCAGGATCACGTTGCGCATCGTGCCCTTCATCATGCTGCTCTACTTCGTAGCCTTCATCGACCGTGTCAACGTCGGCTTCGCAGCGCTGACCATGAACAAGGACATCGGGCTGTCAGCCTCGGCCTATGGCTTCGGCGCCGGCATCTTCTTCTGGGGCTATTTCCTGTTCGAGGTCCCCTCCAACCTCGCGCTGGACAAGTTCGGCGCCCGCATCTGGATCGCGCGGGTCATGATCACCTGGGGCATCGTCTCCGGCGCGATGGCGTTCGTGCAGGGACCGACGAGCTTCTATGTGTTGCGCTTCCTGCTTGGTGCTGCGGAAGCAGGCTTCTTCCCCGGAATCATCCTCTATCTCTCCTACTGGTTCCCGGCCCGCCAGCGCGCAGCCGTCACCGCGCTGTTCATGGCCGCCGCGCCGCTCTCCACGGTTCTCGGCTCTCCGGTTTCCGGCGCGCTGCTGGAGATGGACGGCATTCTCGGCTTCAAGGGCTGGCAGTGGCTGTTCCTGATCGAGGCGCTGCCGGCGGTGCTGCTCGGCTTCGTCGTGCTCGCCTACATGACCGATCGTCCGGAGCAGGCGCGCTGGCTCGCCGACGACGAGCGCGACTGGCTGGTGCGCACGATGAATGCCGAGCTGGCGAGCAAGGCCGCCACCGCCAGCCACAGCATCTGGCGCGGGTTGGCCGACATCCGCGTGCTCGCGCTCGCGCTGGTCTATTTCGGCACATCGGCCGGCCTCTACACGCTCGGCGTCTGGGCGCCGCAGATCATCAAGCAGTTCGGCCTGTCGTCGTTCGCCGTCGGCTTCCTCAACGCGGTGCCACCGACCGTGGCCGTGGTCGTCATGATCCTGTGGGCGCGCCATTCCGACCGCACCGCCGAGCGCACCTGGCACGTCGTGCTGGCCTGCGTCGTCGCCGCCGTCGGCCTCTGGCTGGCCGGGCTGTCGACCAGTGTCGCCGCCGTGCTCGCGGCACTTACGCTGGTCAATGTCGGCATCTCCTCCTCGAAGCCGCCGCTGTGGAGCATGCCCACCATGTTCCTGTCCGGCTCGGCCGCCGCGGCGGGCATCGCGACCATCAACTCGATCGGCAATCTCGGCGGCTTCGTCGGTCCCGCGATGATCGGCTGGATCAAGGACCAGACCGGCAGCTTCAACGGCGGGCTCTATTTCGTCGCCGGGCTGCTGGTGGTATCGGCGGTGCTGACCCTGTTGCTGTCACGTTCACAACGTGCAAAGGCCGCTGCGGCCACGCAATCCTGACCCATCACACGGAGCCCTTTCATGCGCACCCATTCCATCGCCGCGATTCCCGCCGACGGCATCGGCCCCGAGGTCATCTCCGAAGGTGTCCGTGTGCTCGAGGCGCTCGCCAAGCGCTCGGGCGACATCAGCTTCAACGTCAAGACCTTCGACTGGGGCTCGGACTACTACAAGAAGCACGGCGTGATGATGCCGGCCGACGGCCTCGCCGAGCTGAAGACGTTCGACGCGATCTATTTCGGCGCGGTCGGCGCTCCCGACGTGCCCGACCACATCACGTTGTGGGGCCTGCGGCTGCCGATCTGCCAGGGATTTGATCAGTACGCCAATGTGCGGCCGACCAAGATCCTGCCCGGTGTGGCCTCGCCCTTGCGCAATGTCGGCGTCGGCGATCTCGACTGGGTGATCGTGCGCGAGAATTCCGAGGGCGAATATGCCGGCATGGGCGGTCGCGCGCACCGCGGCCTGCCGGAGGAGGTCGGCACGGAGGTTGCCGTCTTCACCCGCGTCGGCGTCACCCGCATCATGCGCTACGCGTTCAAGCTGGCGCAGTCGCGGCCGCGCAAGTTCCTCACCGTCGTCACCAAGTCGAATGCGCAACGCCACGGCATGGTGATGTGGGACGAGATCGCCGCCGAAGTGGCGCGGGAATTCCCCGACGTGACCTGGGACAAGATGCTGGTCGACGCGATGACCGTGCGCATGACCCTGCAGCCGAAGAGCCTCGACACCATCGTGGCGACCAATTTGCATGCCGACATCCTGTCCGATCTCGCCGGCGCGCTGGCCGGCAGCCTCGGCGTGGCGCCGACCGGCAACATCGATCCGGAGCGGCGCTTCCCCTCGATGTTCGAGCCGATCCACGGCTCGGCCTTCGACATCACCGGCAAGGGCATCGCCAATCCGGTCGCAACATTCTGGACCGGCGCGCAGATGCTCGAGCATCTCGGTGAGCGGGACGCGGCCGCGCGGCTGATGGCGGCGGTGGAGAAGGTGTGTGCAGCCGGCATCCTCACGCCCGACGTGGGCGGCAAGGCGACGACCAGGGAGGTGACCGACGCCGTCATCGACGCGATCCACGGCTCCAACGTCTGAGGCGTGCTGTTCTCTTGCACAATTCTGGCGTGTTTCGTGTCGCGCTTGCAATGGACGCTGCGGGGCGTATATCAGCGCTTCCGCTGCGTCCGCGCATGCCAATCACATGCGTGTCATAGAGACGCGAGACACGGCTTAAGGAGAAAGGACCCATCATGCGTCGTCACCGTCGAGCCAAGATCGTTGCGACTGTCGGTCCCGCGAGCAATTCTCCGGAGATGCTGAAAGCGCTGTTCCTCGCCGGTGTGGACACCTTTCGTCTCAACTTCAGCCACGGCACCCAGGCCGATCACGCCAAGGTCCATGCCGCGATCCGCGCGCTCGAGAAGGAAGTGCAGCGGCCGATCGGCATCTTGATGGATCTGCAGGGTCCTAAGATTCGCGTCGGCACTCTGCGCGACAAGAAGATCCAGGTCGAAGTCGGCGAGACGATTCGATTTGTCCTCAACGGCACCGAGGGCGACAAGACATCGATTCCGTTGCCGCATCCGGAAATCTTTGCGGCGGTCTCGCCCGGTCACGATCTTCTGATCGATGACGGCCGCGTGCGCGTCCGCGTCACCGGCCTTGGCGACGACTGGATCGAGGCCAAGGTGATCGTCAGCGGCGCGATTTCCAATCACAAGGGCGTCAATCTGCCGGGCACCATTCTGGAGCTGTCGCCGCTGACGGCCAAGGACCGCTCCGATCTCGCCTTCGGGCTCGAGCTCGGCGTCGACTGGGTGGCGCTGTCGTTCGTGCAGAAGCCGTCGGACGTGCTTGAGGCGAGGGGCCTCATCAACGGCCGCGCCGGCATCATGTCCAAGATCGAGAAGCCGGCGGCGCTGGAGCGGATCGACGACATCATCCAGTTGTCGGACGCGATCATGGTCGCGCGCGGCGATCTCGGCGTCGAGATTCCCAACGAGGACGTGCCGGGTAAGCAGAAGGAGCTGGTGCGTGCCTGCCGGCTCGCCGTGAAGCCGGTGATCGTCGCGACGCAGATGCTGGATTCGATGGTGGCGACGCCGACGCCGACGCGCGCCGAGGTCTCGGACGTCGCCACTGCGATCTATGACGGCGCCGACGCGGTGATGCTGTCGGCGGAGTCTGCCAGCGGCCAATACCCGCGCGAGGCGGTGGCGATGATGGACAGCATCATCAAGGCCACCGAAGGCCACAAGATGTATCGCTCGATCGTCGAGGCGACGCAGCCGGGCGAGGAGCAGACGCCGCCGCATGCGGTGGCAACCGCGGCGGCCGATCTCGCCTCGGCGATCCACGCCAGGGCGATCGTGGCCTATACGTCGAGCGGAACCTCGGCCTCGCGCGTTGCGCGCAAGCGGCCGAGCCTGCCGATTCTGGCGATCACGCCGAACGAGGACACCTCGCGGCGCATGTGCCTGCTGTGGGGCGCGCACAGCGTGCTGTCGCAGGACGTGCAGAGCTACGAGGAGATGGTCGAGCGCGCGACCTTCTTCGCCGTGCAGGAGGAGTTCGCTGAAGCCGGCGATCTGCTCGTCGTCGTTGCCGGCATCCCGTTCGCGCGGGCCGGCACCACCAACAATCTGCGCGTCGTCACCGTGCCGAGATAGGAGGCTGATTTTCCCTGTTCGCGCCGCCCGCCTGTCGCCTGATTGTCGCACCCCGCTGGTATCGCGGGGCAGTGACGAAGGACGTCGCGAGTCGAACGAGCGGTGTCCGGTCGCGGTCCGGCAGGATGGGTTCTGCCGGTGGGGCGTTTCGTCATCGCGGTGTCATCAGGGACTGTTAGGTGGGCGCGCATGGGACTTGAGACTGCTGGTGAAGAAAGCCCGGCTCGGCGCTTTCGGACGTTGTTCATCTCGGACGTTCATCTCGGAGCCCGCGGCTCGCAGGCCAATCTCCTCGTCGATTTCCTGCGCCACCATGATGCAGATACGATCTATCTGGTCGGCGACATCATCGACGGCTGGGCGCTCAAATCGAGCTGGCATTGGCCGCAGTCGCATAACGACCTGGTGCAGAAGATGCTGCGCAAGGCACGCAAGGGCGCCAAGATCGTCTACGTCCCCGGCAATCACGACGAGTTCCTGCGCGGTTATTACGGCACGCATTTCGGCGGCATCGATGTCGTCGAGAACATCGTCCACACCGGCGCTGACGGCAAACGCTATCTGGTGATCCACGGCGACATCTTTGATCTGGTCGTGCAGAACGCGCGCTGGCTCGCCCATCTCGGCGACAAGGCCTATGACTTCGCGATCCAGATGAACCGTCTGGTCAACTTCTTCCGTCGCATGTTCGGCGTTCCCTATTGGTCGCTGTCGCAATGGGCCAAGCAGAAGGTCAAGAACGCGGTGAACTACATCGGCGCGTTCGAGACGGCGCTGGCCTCCGAGGCGCGAAGGCATGGCGCTGACGGCGTGATCTGCGGCCACATCCATTGCGCTGTCATCCGCGATCAGGACGACATTCGCTACATGAATTGCGGCGACTGGGTCGAGAGCTGCACGGCGCTGGTCGAGCACGAGGACGGCCGCTTCGAGATCCTCACCTGGACCGATCCGCTGCGGCAGCGCGCGCCGGTTCCCCAACTGGCCGCTCGCGCCGCCTGACACCGGCTCCCTTGCCTCTCGGCAATCGGGCGCGGTAAAATAGGGGCATGACAGCTCATTCCCCGATCCTGCCCGTGACCGCCGCCGACATCGATGCGGCGGCACGCGTCCTCGCGCCCGTGGCCGTGCGGACTCCGCTGCTGCCGGCTCCCGTGCTGAGCGAGCAGTTCAAAGCGAACGTCTTCGTGAAGCCGGAGGTGCTGCAGCGGACCGGCTCGTTCAAGTTCCGCGGCGCCTACAACAAGCTGGCGTCGATCCCGCAGGCAGCGCGCGGCAACGGCGTCGTCGCATTCTCCTCCGGCAATCATGCGCAGGGCGTCGCCCATGCCGCCACATTGCTGGGCATGGACGCCACGATCGTGATGCCCTCGGATGCGCCGGCGGCCAAGCGCGAGCGCACCAAGGCGTTCGGTGCCGAGGTCGTGCTCTATGATCGCGATCGCGAGGACCGCGAAGCGATCGCGCGCGACATCGCAGCAAAGCGCGGCTCGACGGTGGTGCCGCCCTATGACGATCCCCACGTCATCGCAGGGCAGGGCACCGTCGGTCGTGAAATCGCCGAGGACCTTGCGGCGCTCGGCCTGTCGCCGGATCTGGTGATCGTCCCGGCTTCGGGCGGTGGACTGCTTGCCGGCGTCTCGACCGCGGTCAAGGCGCGCTTTCCCAGCACCCGGATGGTCGTGGCTGAGCCCAAGGGCTTTGACGACCATGCGCGCTCGCTGCGGGCCGGCCACCGCGAGGCCCATGATGCGAAGGGACGCACCATCTGCGACGCGCTGATGGCGGCGATTCCGGGCGAGATCACCTTCGCGATCAACAGCCAACTTCTGTCGGCTGCGGTCGAGGCCTCGGATGAGGAGGTGGGGCGCGCGGTCGGCTTTGCCTTCCGGGAGCTGAAGCTCGTCGTCGAGCCCGGTGGTTCAGTCGGGCTTGCGGCATTGCTGGCTGGCCGGCTGGATGTGGCGGGCAAGACGGTGGTGATCGTTTTGTCCGGCGGCAATGTCGATGCTGAGCTCTACGCCAGGCTGATCGCCTGACGATCAAGCCTCAGTGAAAGCTGAGGCCGCCTTTTGCAGATCCCCCACCGCCGATCCGCAGTCCGGACTGCGCGACGTGCGGCGTGCCCCGCGTCGGGCCGCCCTGCATCCCTCCTTGGCCACGCGCCATCGACGGACGCGACGCGTTGACGTTCGGCTTGAACGGTCCGGAATTGCCGGGGAAGGGACGCCGGACCTCGCGGGTGTCGAATGGCCGCCCAGGACTGCGCTTCACTGGGTCGCGCTGGATCTTCGCGGCGACAGGCGGATTTGCCGGCGGCATGATCCTGTCGCGCAACCTGGTCTGAGCGATAGGCCTGGGATCGACGACCTTGTTGGGACCCGCGTTGTTGATGGCATTGCCTTTCGTGACCACCGTTGGCGGCATCGGTCCGCGCGGCGGCACGGTGGTGACCGGCAGCTTCGATTGCAGGCCTGGATGGCTCTGGATCTGGGCGCCGGGATTGAACGGCCGCGCGATCGGTGCCAGTTGCGGTGGCATGATGAGACGGCTCGGTTGCAGCACGGGGATGGGCCGAGGCTGTCCCTGCAGCCGCAGCGCGACCGGCGCATATGGGCTGTCGGCATAGGCTTCTCGGAAGCTCTGATAGGCGGCCGGCGAATTCGCCAGCACGGCCTGGTGCCACGCCGCGGCCTGCACGAGGCCAGCGAGCAGTGCGCGGATGCGGTCGGCGAGCGGATCGCGCGGGTACATCGCGATGAACTCGCGATAATACTGCGGACGATTCTCCGACAGCACGTAGTCATAGGCCTGCCGCACGGAACGGCTCGGCAGGTCGGCGGCCATCTGCACCACCGGCGCGTTCTCCGGCGCGCGCGCTGCGGCAACCAGGGATTCGCCGAAGAAGGTGAAATCACTGGTCAACGACGAGCTTTCCCACGGCGTCTGTCGACCATCGGTGCTCTGGTTCACCTGCAGGCGAATGCGCTTGAACAATTGCTCGATCGGCAGGTTCGGCTGCCGCGCCAGGTTCAGGAACGCCTGCGCGTACGGGCTGTGCTCGCCACGCCCGTCGAGCGCCTCCTCGCCAGGCGAGGTCGAATATCCGAGGATGGAGCCGTTCGGTGCGTCGACGATGGCAAGTCCGCGTCCGGCATCGTTGATGGCAGGGAATGGATTGTTGCGGCAGGCGTCCAGCACGACGATCCGCATGCGGCTCGGGATGGCGTCGAGCGTTGCCATCAGGTCCACCAGACGGATCGTCCCCGTCGCCAGGTCGGAGGGCGCTGAGATACGGGCATCGATCGGGATCAGATAGTTCTCGCCCGCGAGCTGAACCCCGTGGCCGGCGTAGTAGACCATTGCCACGGTGTTCGGGCCGTTTGCTGCCACCCGGCTCGAAAAATCCTGGACGACCTTGAGCATCTCGTTCTGCGTCAGGTCGGTCGCCGTGATCACCTCGAAGCCGGCCGAGTTCAACAGCTTGGCGACAGCATGGGCGTCGTTGTCCGGGTTCTCCAGCGGTGGCGCGTTCTGATAGCTCGCATTGCCGATCACGAGTGCGACGCGTGGCTCGGCTCCTTGAGGGATCGCTGCGGGGGTGTTGCTCTCCTTTGCAGGTGAGGGAGCTGCCAGCGCGCGCGGTGGCGTGTGAAGGTTGTCGATCTCACTGCCGGCGGCGAACGCCGAGTCCGGGCCGACCCAGGCCATCAGGCCCAGCAGCGCGGACATGAGCAGGGATTTCCAGGCGGATGTTACAGCGCGAAATTTCGGAACGGACACGGCGTTCTCCTCGAGCATGCGCCAAGCGAATGGCTTGAGGATCAGGCTACGCAGATCACGCAGCAGCGTACGTGATCCGCGTCACCTATCAACGCAGCACCTTTCGGTGCTCAGTGATCGGGGTTCGATAGGAGGTGGCCGAGACGCTCTCGCCCTACGAGAAGAATGCGATCTTCTCAGGCTGGGTCATGCGACGGATCGGCGCCAGCAAGTCATTGGCGGGCGCCTGTGGCCGCTGCAGAAGGCCGTTCGACAGGAGCGTCGATCCCAGCGACGGCTCGTAGGCAGGCCTGGGCATCGCGGATGCACTGGTGCTGTGAGCCGCGGCGGCGGTCGGGCGGACCTGCTGGCTCGGCGCAACGTCGGCCTGCGGCGCTGCGGGAGATTGAGCTGCGACCGCAGCCGCCACGGCGGCCAGGGTCTCGATGGTGATCGCCTCCGGAAGCGGTGCCGATACGGGCACGCTGGGGACTGGCGCCGGGGCTGGAGGCGAGGCCATGCGCGGGGCAGCCGCGGGCGGGGCCGGCATCGGCGGGGCATACATTGGCGGGGCAGACATCGTAGGCGCAGCGGGAGCCGACGCCGCCGTGGCAACCGGGACTTCTGCCGTGGTCAGCGCGAGATCCGGCTCCGACGGCGCCGGCTCGCTGAAGCTCGCGACGATGTCGTCGTCGACCGAGGTTGGCTCCTCAATGTCGAAGCCAAGCGTCCTGGCCCGGCTGAACTCCTCGTCGTCGATCGGATCGGGAGCACCCATCTCCGCCGCGACCAATTCCAGGATGGCTTCGTCGTGGGCTTCTGCGGCGACAGCGTCATCCAGGGCCGCCGCGGCGTGCTGCTCGATTTCGAGAAGGGTTTCGTCCACCGACGGCTCGGTCGCAATTTCGGGGGGCTGCACCACCGCCGCAGCGTCGGTGTCAACCATCCTGGCTTCAACCGCTGCGGCCGCCATGATCGCGGTGTCAGCGCCAGAGGATGTCTCGACCGATTCGATCGCGGCCACCGCTGCAACGAGCGGAATGGTCATCTCGAGCCCGGCTTGGGCCGCCTCCGTCTGTTCCGGCACGGGCAACGGCCCCGAAGCCACCTGCGGCTCAGCCGAGACCGTCGCCTCCGCAGCCGGACCCGATGCGACATCAGGTACTGGCGGGGCGGCGGACTCGGTCGCCGGCTTGATCTCGTCAGCCGCGGGCGGAACGCTTGCTTCCGCCGCGTCGAGCTCCTTCAGCCGCGTCTTGATGATCTCGAAGGCCGCAAGCAGTGCGACCTTGGGGTCGGCACTCGCAAGCTGGTCGCACGCGGCCTCGATCGATGTGACCTGTGAATCGATCAGGTCGCAGATCCGGGAATCGGCGCCGATCTCGCGCCAGCGCCAGGAAATTTCCTTGATGATTCGGATGCCCTTGCGCACCGGCGCCAGGTTCTGCTCAAGGGCCATGCTGTCGACCGCAGAGGCTGCGGCGAGTGCAGCGTCTTCGACCGAGGCGCGGATCGCGGCCAGCGCCTCGGGCAGCGCCTTACTGTCGGCCTGCTCGAACTCCTGCTGCTGCTGACGCTGCGAGGCCAGCGCATGCTCGATGCGGGCCACGGCGTCGAGCACCATGCTGGTGTCGGCATTGCGGTTGCGTTTGGCGTATTCGCCGAGGAACCAGCGGCCTCGGGACGTCTCCATGAAGGCGTCGCGGATCGCCTCGTAATCGGCCTCGTTCGGCTGAGCCGCGCGGGCGGATATCGGCGAGAGGGCGAAGACTTCATCGACCATGGCAAACCTATCGCGCACATTGCTGCGCGTTGGCATAACGATCACCATGATATTGATCGAATCGCAATTGAATTGATGCCACTGTCCCGACAAATCTCCACCACATCGCCGGTATTGTCGCGCCGATTCGCGGACAGGTTGGGGCTGTTCTATGGCGCGGTGTTCATGCTGTCGGGGACGCATCTGCCGTTTTTCCCCGTGTGGCTACGGGCGATCGGGCTGGACGCCTCGTGGATCGGTGTGATCATCGCGGTTCCCGCCGTGACCCGCTTCACCGTCCTGCCGTTGATCACCGCGGTTGCCGAGCGCCGGCAGGCCCTGCGCGCCGCGATGCGGCTGACCACCTTCGCAACGGCATCGGGCTTTGTGGTTCTCGCCTTCCAGCGCGAACCTTGGCTGGTATTCCTGGTCTACGTGGCAACCTGCTGTCTATGGACACCCGTTGTCCCGCTGACGGACGCTTATGCGCTCCGTGGCGTGATGAGCTATGGCCTGAACTACGGTCGCCTGCGGCTGTGGGGATCGGCCGCATTCATCGCCGGAACGCTGCTGTGCGGCGGGGTGGCCGACCTCGCGCCGTCGTCCGAGCTGATCTGGATCATCCTCTTGGTCGCGCTGTGCGGTGCGGCAAGCAGCCTGCTGCTGCAGGCGCTGCCGCCCCTGCCGCATGGCGCCGGCCTGGCCCGGGACGGGCGCAGTCCGCTGGGCCATCCGAGCTTCCTCTGCATCATCGCGGCTTCGGCGCTGATCCAGGCCAGCCACGCGGCCTACTACACGTTCTCCGCCATCGCGTGGAAGGCGCAGGGCTTCAGCGGGCTGACCATCGCTTGGCTCTGGACCATGGGCGTGCTGGCCGAGATCGTCGTGTTCGCCCTGTCACCACGCTTCACGTTGGCGCCCGCCAACCTGGTCATGATCGGTGCAGCGGCGGCCGTGCTGCGCTGGAGCCTCACGGCTCAGGAGCCGCATGCAGCCGGGCTCGCCGCGGTCCAGATCAGTCACGGCTTCACCTTCGGGCTGACCCTGGTCGGAACCATGGGGCTGCTGGTCCGCCATGTGCCGGCGCAACTGACGGCGCGCGGGCAGGGCTATTATGCGGCTGCGAGCGGCGTGGTCGGCTCGGCGGCATCGGCCCTCTCGGGGCCGGTCTATGCGGCCTATGGACCCGGTGTCTACTACGTGATGGCCGCGATGGCCGGAGCGGGTGGCGTCCTGATGTGGATCGCGCACCGAAGCCTGTCGCTTCAGCCCCACAACGCCTGATCGGGCGGATAGACCAGGCTGTCCTCGTAGTGCAGGCCGTGCTCGCAATCCTCGGCGAGCAGCAGCGGTCCGTCCAGATCGACGAAACGGGCGAGCGGCGTCAGCAGCATGGCCGGTGCCATCGAGAGCGATGTCGCCACCATGCAGCCGACCATGATGTCGAAGCCGAGCGCGCGCGCGGCATCGGCCATGGCAAGCGCCTCGGTGAGCCCTCCGGCCTTGTCGAGCTTGATGTTGACGGCGTCGTAGCGTCCGCGCAGCGCTTCGAGCGAGTTGCGGTCGTGCACGCTCTCGTCGGCGCACACCGCGAGCGGGCGCGCGATGTTGGCGAGCGCTTCGTCGTTTCCTGCGGGAAGCGGCTGCTCGACCAGCGTGACGCCGGCGGCGGCGCAGGCCGCGAGATTGGACTCCAAATTCGCCTCGGTCCAGGCCTCGTTGGCATCGACGATCAGTTGTGACTGCGGAGCTGCCTCGCGCACGGCTGCAATCCGCGCCGGATCGCCGTCGCCGCCGAGCTTGATCTTGAGCAGCGGGCGGTGCGCGGCCTTGGCCGCAGCTTTGGTCATCACGTCGGGGGTCCCGAGCGAAATCGTGTAGGCGGTCACGCATGGCCCCGGCGCGCGGCGTCCGAGCAGGTCCCAGATGCGCCGGCCGCTCCGCTTGGCTTCAAGGTCGAGCAGCGCGCAGTCGAGCGCATTGCGCGCCGCCCCCGGTGGCATCGCCGTCTGCAGGGCGTTGCGGTCGAGACCAGAGGCGATCGCATCGCGCATCGCGAGCAGCGCGCTCAACGATGCCTCGGGGGTCTCGCCATAGCGCGCATAGGGCACGCATTCGCCGCGGCCGACGATCGTGCCGTGTCGCACTTCCGCGATCACCGTGACCGCTTCGGTCTTGGCGCCGCGGCTGATCGTGAAGCTGCCGGCGATCGGCCAGTGGCCGATCCGGGCGTCCAGTATTGGAAAACCGTTGGAAGTCATTTGAAAGTCTGGCGATTTGTGAACCGGAATGAGGCGCTTGGGGCTTGCGCGATCTGACCGACTATGGCTGTTGATAGTGGTCTCCGGCAAGGTGGTAGCGACGCGGTGGGATTTTTCTCGTCAAGGAGCGGACGTCCGAGGCTCCGAGGATGGCCGTCGTGAAGGGCGGCCCTGATTTGCAGCGCAGTGGCGATGGCAACGCGCTGTCGCTGCGCGCGACCGGCGCTTGGACTGCGCCCTTTGCGCCGTCGCTCGAACGGCTTGTCGCCGATGCCGAAAAGCTCGCCGGCAAGAAGATCGATGTCTCGATCGACGTCTCCCAGGTGTCCAAGCTCGACACGTTCGGCGCCTGGCTGATCGAGCGGCTGCGCCGCAGCTTCACGACCGGAACCGTCGAGGTCCGGATCGATGGGCTCTCTGCGAACTACGCCAGCCTAGTCGACGAGGTTCGCCGCGTCAGCACCGCGCCCAATGGCGACGCGACGATGGTGACCATCACCGGCATGCTCGGCCAGATCGGCCTCAGTGTCGCCGGCATCTTCGGCACGGTCGCCGCGCTGATCGACATGCTCGGCGCCGTGATCGTCGCCAGCGGCCGGGTCCTCGTTCATCCCCGCAGCTTCCGGCTGACCTCGACCATCCATCATCTCGAGCAGGTGTGCTGGCGCGCGGTGCCGATCATCGTGCTGATCACCTTCCTGATCGGCTGCATCATCGCCCAGCAGGGCATCTTCCATTTCCGCAGGTTCGGCGCCGACATCTTCGTGGTCGACATGCTCGGCGTGCTGGTGCTGCGCGAGATCGGCGTGCTGCTTGTGGCGATCATGATCGCCGGCCGCTCGGGCAGCGCCTACACGGCCGAGCTCGGCTCGATGAAGATGCGCGAGGAGATCGATGCGCTGCGTACCATGGGCTTCGATCCGATCGAGGTCCTGATCCTGCCGCGCATGCTCGCGCTGGTGATCGCGCTGCCGATCCTGGCCTTCCTCGGCGACATCGCCGCGCTCTATGGCGGCGGGCTGGTGGCGTGGTTCTATGGCGGCGTCGATCCCGAGGCCTTCCTGCTGCGCCTTCGCGATGCGATCTCGATCGATCATTTCACGGTCGGGCTGCTCAAGGCGCCGGTGATGGCGGCGGTGATCGGGATCGTCGCCTGCGTCGAAGGACTGGCCGTGCAGGGCAGCGCCGAGTCGCTCGGGCGCCACACCACCTCATCGGTGGTGAAGGGTATCTTCTTCGTCATCGTGATGGACGGCGTGTTCGCGATCTTCTTCGCCGCGGTCGGGATGTGACATGACGCAGGAGATGTCCGATCCGATCATCCGCGTGCGTGACGTCACCGTGCAGTTCGGCAAGACGCGCGTGCTCGACGGGCTCGACCTCGATGTCAAGCGCGGCGAGATCCTGGGCTTCGTCGGTCCCTCCGGTGCGGGCAAGTCGGTGCTGACGCGCACCATCATCGGCCTGGTGCCCAAGCTGTCGGGCAACATCGAGGTGTTCGGCGTCGATCTCGACGCCGCCGATCGTGCCGGCCGCCGCGCCGTCGAGCGGCGCTGGGGCGTGCTGTTCCAGCAGGGCGCGTTGTTCTCCTCGCTCACGGTGCGGCAGAACATCCAGTTCCCGGTCCGGGAATATCTCAAGGTCTCGCAGCGTTTGCTCGACGAGATCATGGTCGCCAAGCTGGTGATGGTCGGATTGCGGCCCGATGTTGCTGATCGTTTCCCGAGCGAGCTGTCGGGGGGCATGATCAAGCGCGTCGCGCTGGCCCGCGCGCTCGCGCTCGATCCGGAGCTGGTGTTCCTCGATGAGCCGACCTCGGGGCTCGACCCGATCGGCGCCGGCGATTTCGACGAGCTTGTCCGTACCCTGCAGCGCACTTTGGGACTGACCGTTTTCATGGTAACCCATGATCTCGACAGCCTGTATACGGCGTGCGACCGCATCGCCGTGCTGGGCAACGGCAAGATTATCGCTGCGGGATCGATGGCCGACATGCAGGCCTCGGAACATCCGTGGCTCCGGCAGTATTTCCACGGCAAGCGTGCACGGGCCGTGATGGGTTAGTGCGTAGCGCCCCTCGGGGCGATTATTTTTGTGAGCGGGAGTGGGGACTCCTGCGACATAGCTGATGGGGTGGGTGCCGCAGTCCGGCGCCAACCGAGAGCGCATGGGAGCGGCGGCTGGGATCTCCGCTGCGACGTGCCGGTACCGGAGTTGGTAATGGAAACGCGGGCGAATTACGTCCTGATCGGATCGTTCACGCTGGCAGTGATTGCCGCGGCGGTCGGGTTTGTCCTCTGGTTTCAGAGCCTGCACACGACCAAGCAGCGCAGCCCGCTGCGGGTCGTGTTCGAGGGGCCGGCCGCGGGTCTGCGCAACGGCGGCAGCGTCAACTTCAATGGTATCCGGGTCGGTGAGGTCATCTCGGTCAAGCTCGACAATCCGCGCCGCGTCGTGGCGCTGGCGATGGTCGAGAACAACGCGCCGATCCGCAAGGACACCCTGGTCGGGCTCGAGTTCCAGGGACTGACCGGCGTCGCCGCGATCTCGCTGAAGGGCGGCGAGGAGGCTGCGCCGCCGCCGCCGCTCGACGAGGATGGCGTGCCGGTGCTGCGTGCCGATCCGACCCGGCTGCAGGACGTGACCGAAGCGATCCGCGCCACCCTGCAGAACATCAACAAGGTGGTCGCCGACAACCAGGACGCCGTGAAGAACTCGATCAAGAACCTCGAGGTCTTCACCCAGTCGCTGGCCCGCAATTCCGAGCGCATCGATGGCGTCATGAGCCGTGTCGACGGCATCATGGGCAAGGCCGATACCCTGATGCTCGGTCTCAACACGCTGGCCGGCGGCAAGGATGGCGGCGAGCTGTTCCTGACGGTGAAATCGATCCGCGAGCTCGCCGAGGATCTGGACAAGCGCTCCGGCGCGCTGATGGCCGATGGACGGCGCACGCTGTCCGACATCAGCCGCGCCGTGAACAATTTCGATCGCAATCCGACCCGGGTCCTGTTCGGGGCCAGCAACGCCAGCCCGAGCAACGCCCAGGCCTCGCAGCCCGCGCCCGCACCGCCGGCGGCGACGGGACGGCGGTGACGCGAGCGAGTTGCGAATAGGGAAGTAGCGAATAGGGGCGCGCGGCAGCGGACTGCGCTCCATCGTTGTCGCTATCCACCGCTGCTGGCTGGCTACGGAGCACGTCGCACACCGTTGTGCCGGCGATGCGGGGCCCGAACGGCCAAGGCCGAAAGCGCCTTCATTGCATCTCCAAACGCGAAGCGGAGGCCTCGTGGCCTCCGCTTTTTCTTCTTGTCGCAGCGCTGGTTCTACTGAACCCTTCGCTACTCGCTACTCGCTACTCGCTACTCGCTACTCGCTACTCGCTACTCGCCCATTCGCTCCTATCACGCCAGCCGGCCGGCGGCGTGGGCGAGCAGGGTGTAGACCAGCCCGGTCTCCGAGGTGAGCTGGGCGCGCAGCGCCTGCGGGTTGCGGTCGTCGCGGGCGACCTCGTCGAGCAGCCGTTCGAACTCGGTGATGTAGCGGTCCACCGTCTGCTTGAAGGTGCGGTCGGCGCGGTACTTGCGGGCGACCTCGTCGAACGCCTTCTGGCCGGCCGGGGTGTAGAGACGCTTGGAGAACGCCTTGGTCTCGCCGCGCTGGTAACGGTCCCACATCTCGGCCGCGAGATTGCGGTCCATCAGCCGTGCGATGTCGAGCGACAGCGACTCCAGCGGATTGCCCGGCTGCTGCTGGGCCGGTCCGCGGCCGCGCGGCGCTGTCTGGCCGGCGGTGCTGTTGTCGGCCCGGTTGAGCAGGTCGGACAGCCAGTTGTCGCTGCGCTGATCGGCGACCGGACCCATCGGCGGCGCCTCGACCCGGCGCGGCTGCGGCGGCGGGGCCGGCGGCTGCATGCCGAGATCCGGCGGCGGCAGGTTGGCGACGCTGGTCGCAGCCGGCTCGCGCAGGCGCATGTCCGGGCGGCCGCCGACGGCTGCGGCGACGATCGGCTCTTCCTGACGGATCACGGCTGCGGGAGCGGCGACCGCGGCGGGACGCGACGCGCTGACCACGTCGAGACCGCGGCCGTGATGCGCGACGATCCGGTTGAGCTCGGCCAGCGCCTCGATCTGGTCGACGATGACCTTGCGCATCTGCGCCGTGCTCTCGGCGGCCTCCTGCGGCATCTCCAGCACGCCGCGGCGCAGCTCGTTGCGCGTCGCTTCGAGCTCGCGATGCATCTCGGCGGTCATCTGCTTCATGCTCGACACCAGCGTGGCGAACTTCTCCGCCGACTGCTTGAACATCGCATCGGCTTCCTGCGTGCTCTGCTGGTAGATCTCCTGCATCTGCGACGTGGTGAGGCGGCGTTCCTCCTCGGCGTTGGCGCGGATGGCCTCGAACTGCCGGCTGAGCGCGGTCGAGCCGGCCCCCGCCGTTTCCGCCACGACCCGGGCGATGTCGCGGGCGCGCTCCTCGGCGGCCGCCAAGGACTCGTCGAGCAGGGTGGTGAAGCGCGTCAGACGCTGGTCGAGATCGGCGGTGCGCAGATCGATGGTGGTGACCAGCGATTCCAGCGTCGTCTTGCGATCCGAGATCGAGACGGTCGCATCGCGGTTGCTCTGCTCGACAATGGCCGCCGCCTCGATCAGCGCCTTGCCATGCGCGTCGAACTGGCCGGACAGCGAGTTGAGATCCTCCAGCGCCCGCGACGTCTTGGAGTTGAACACGTTGAGCTGGTCCTCGAGCGTCTGCGTCGCGGTGCCGTTGCGTGCCGTGACGTCGTTCATCGCGGTGACGAAGTCGGCCACCCGGGTGACCAGCGCCCGCTCCAGCGAGTTGAGGTTGTCGTGGGCGCCGGTCAGGACCTCCTGCAGCAGGATGTTGCCCTCGCGCAGACGTTCGAACAGGGCGACCGTGTCGGTGCGCAGGATCTTGCTCGTCTCCTGCATCTCGGTGACCGCAGCCACCGAGACCTGGCGCGACTGCTCGATCGCCGCGCGCGAGGCCTGCTCCAGCTCCTTGAGCGACTTGGTGATCGCGGTGGTCGCGAGCTCGCCCGCGGAGGTGATGGTGCGGGCGACCTCGGAGCCGTTGCCATTGACGCTCTGGGCGAAGTTCTGGCCGCGGACCTCGATCGCCTTCAGCGCATCGGTGGTGACGCGATCGATCTCGATCGTGAGCTGGTTGGTCTTCGAGTTCAGCGTCTCGACCAGCGTGCCGCGCTTGCCGTCGAGCATCTGCGACAGTCGTTCGCTCTGCTGCTGCACATAGGTGACGATCTCGTCGGTCTTGCCGGTCATGGCCGAGCCGAACGAGTTGCCGGCGGCAAGCACCGAGCGCTCGATCTCGGTCGAGGTCGATTTGACCCGCGTGGAGACCTCGTTGGAGGCGGCGACGAGTGCGCTCTGCGCATTGAGCGCGCTGCTCTGGATCGCATCGGTGGTGTTCGCCGCGACGGAATTGATGACGCGCTCGATCTCCGACGACATCGCCTTGAGCTGGCCCGCGGTGTCGGTGGAGGTGGCCGTCAGCAGGTTCTGGGCCTCGCGCGCGCCGCCGACGATCACCGCGACCGTCTCGGTCGTGGTCGTCGTCAGCACCGCCTGGGCTTCGCGTGCGCTGCCGACCAGGGTGGCCGCGGTGTCGGCCGACGTGGCGGTCAGCGACATCTGCGCCTGGCGCGCGCTGTTGAGGATCGAGGCCGCGGTATCGGCGCCGACCGACGACAGCGTCCGCTCGACGTCGACGGCCAGCGACTTGACGTGCTCGGTTGCTTCCGTCGAGGCGGTGACGAGCTTCGTCTGGACGTCGCGGGCGCTGCCGACGATTGCCGCAGCCGTGCTGGTTCCGACCGCGGCGAGCGTACGCTCGACGTCGGCTGCCAGCGACTTGACGTGATTGGCCGCTTCGGACGACGCGCTGATCAGCGTGGTCTGCGCTTCCCGGGCGCCGCCGGTGATCGCTTCCGCGGTCGTGGTTCCTGCGATCGACAGCGAGCGCTGGACGTCGACGGTCAGCGCCTTGACCTGTTCGGCCGCTTCGCTCGATGCCGCGAGCAGGGCATGCTGGGCGTCGCGAGCGCCCGCCGTGATGGCTTCGGCGGTTTCCGTCCCGGCACTGGTCAGCGAGCGCTGCACGTCGGCTGCGAGCGACTTCACGTGCTCGGCCGCGTTGGAGGAGGCGGACACCAGCGTGTTCTGGACCTCGCGTGCACCGGCGAGGATCGAGGCTGCCGTGGCCGAGCCGGCGGCCGTCAGCGCCTGCTCGACGTCGACGGCGAGCGACTTGACGTGGGTGGCGGCATCGGAGGAGGCGGACACCAGCGTGTTCTGAGCCTCGCGCGCACCGGCGAGGATCGAGGCTGCGGTGGTCGAGCCTGCCGCCGTGAGCGTACGCTCGACGTCGGCCGACAGCGACTTGATCTGGTCGGCGGTCTCGCCGGAGGCCGCGACCAGCGTGGCCTGGGCCTCGCGCGCACTGGTCAGGACGGCCTCGGCCGCGCCGTTGCCCGCGTTCGACAGGGCGCGCTCGACCTCGGCGGACGTGTTCTTCAACTGCGAGCCGACGTCGGTCGAGACGTTGAGCAGCGCCTGCTGCGCCGAGCGGGCCCCGGTCTGGATGGTCTCGCTGGTGTTGACCACGAGATTGGTCAGCGCCCGCTCCGCGTCTTCCACGTGCGACTTGATGCTGGCGGACAGCAGCTCGGCGCGGGTCATCAGCTCGTCGCTCGCCTGGCGGCCGCTGCTCTCGATGCGGCCGGCCACGGCCTCGACGCGCGAGCCGAGCAGGTCTTCGAACTGCGAGACGCGCTGGTCGATGTCCTTGGCGATCGAGCCGACGCGGGTCTCGATGCCCTGATGGATGTCCTGGAAGCGCGCGGTGACGGCTTCGGTCAGCTCGTAGCTGCGGCCGTCGATGATGTTCGACAGGCTGTGGATGCGCTGATCGATCGCTTCGAGCGCCTTGTCGGTGCCGTCGGTCAGCGAGGAGGTCAGAATGTTGAGGCGGGAATCGATCGACTGGATCGCCTGCGCCGAGCCATCGGTCAGCGAGGAGGTCAGCACGGTCAGCCGCGAGTCGATCGCGTGCAGCACCTGGGCAGCGCCGTCGGTCAGCGAGTTGGACAGAGTGCCGAGGCGGCCTTCGATCGTCGAAGTGACCGAGGTCGCGCGGTTGTCGAAGTTCTCCTCGAGCGACTTGAGGCGGCCCTCGACGCTGTCGTCGAAGGTCTTGATCTTCGCATCGAGCGAGGTGTCGAGGGTGGTGATGCGAGCCTGCAGATTGGTCTCGAACTGGTTCAGCCGCTGATCCAGCGTCGCCGTGATCTCACCGCTGTTGGACGACAGCCGCGTATCGAACGTATCGACATAGGACTTGAGATTGTCGGAGATTTCCTGGGTCCGCTGGCCCATGCGCTCGACGATCTCGCCGCCATAGGTCTTCACCGTGCGGTCGAACTCGGTGATGTGCCGGGTGATCAGCGCGCCCAGCGTCGAGCTGTCGCGTGCGAAGCGCTCGGCGAGCTCGGTGCCCTGGTTCTTCACCAGCTCGTCGAAGGCACTGATCTGGATCGACAGCGTGTCGTGGGTGCTCTCGGTCTGGCTGACGACCTTGGCGACCAGCGAATTGACGGTCGCATCGAGCGACTCGCTCGCCTTCTCGCCTGACGTGACGATGTGGCCGGACATGCGCTGGCTCGCCTCGTCGATCTTGGTCACGAGATCGCCGCTGCGCAGCTCGAGCTCCAGCAGGAGGGACTCGCCGGACGCCTTGAGCTGGTCGTGAACCTGCTCGGTTCGCACCGAGATGCCGTCGACGATGGCGGCCGTGCGCTGCTCGAACTCGCTGGTGATGCGGTCGATGCGCTCGTTCAGCATCTCGTGGACTCGGTCCGACAGGTCGGCGAACTCGTCGTGGACGTGGCCGGTCTTGAAATTGAGGCTGGTGGTGAGCCGCTCCGAGGCGTCGAGCACGGCGCGGGTGGTCTCGGCGCTGGCCTCTTCGAGCCGGTCGAGCAGATCGCCGCCGCGCTCGCCGAGCGCGAGGATCATGTTGTCGCCGGCGTTGCCGAGCGCGGCCGTGATGTGGGCGCCGCGCTCTTCCAGCGCGCCGGTGATGCTCTTGGCGACCTCGTCGACGCGCGAGGCGATCGCGTCCGAGATCAGCGCGATGTCGTGGCGAAGGTCGATCTGCACGCCGGAGATGGCGCTGCGGACCTGCTCGGCCTGGCCGACGAGGTTATCGCGCTGATGGGCGATGTCCTGCAGCAGGGCGCGGATGCGGACCTCGTTGTCGCTGTAGGCGCGCTCAAGGGCTGCAACCTCGTTGGCGACCAGCATCTCGAGCTCGCCTGCGCGCGCGATCGCGCGCTCGACTCCGTCGCCCATCGCCGCGACCTCGCGGCGGATGGCCTGGCCGACGGTCACGATGGAATCGCTGACGGCGCCTTCCGGCTCGGAGAAGCGGATCGCGACCTGCGCCATCGACTGCGCGATCATGCGCAGCTCCTGGCCGCGCCAGGCGAGACTGGCCAGGAAGTAGAACAGCAGAACCGGTGCGAAGAACACCGCGGCGAGACCGGCGAGCACCAGCACGCCGCCGCTCTGGCCGATCAAGGCCTGCAAAGCGGGCAGGAAACCGATGGTCAGCAGGACGCAGCCGACGATCCAGATGCCTGCAAAGGCGGTTGCCAGCGTGTAGACGCCGCGTGACGGGCGGCCCTTCTGGATCGCCTGCAGCAACTGGCCGATGGTCTCGCGGTCGTCATTGGCCGGGCGGCGCGCGGCGAGCGGCGGCGGCTCGATCTCGTCAAGGCTGCTGCGGTCGATGCCCGGACGCGAGTCGAACGAATCCAGACTGGACACGCCGTTCGGCATGACGGGCGGGGCGCCCTCGGCGTGGACCGAGCTCTGCGAGTCCGTGGGCGCGGACGAATCGCTGATGTTCAAAGCCTCCTGAATGGCGGACAGCGCAACTTCAGTCGGGTCTTTGACCTTTTTCGGAGTGTTCGCCATGTTGAGTCCGAGCCCTCGTCTTAATTTCGATCCGGCGAGCCGCGTACGAGTGCCCTCTCGCAACGCTCGAACCGGACGTCATCCCTCGCAGGCACCAGGGGTGGCAAATTCCGCCAGGTGACCCACTCCATCCGGGCATCATCCTATTGGCAGTGCCTGTTGAAAGAAATGGCCGTGGTTAAGAGATTCTTAATCATCGTTAACAGCACCCGCCGTTAACACTTTAGAAGTTCTGCGAATTCCCGTTTCTGCCGCGATTGGGGCAGAGCCGGGCCCAAATCGCGGCAAACCCGCGGCAATTGGGCCGGTAACAATGCATTAACCATTGTCGTGCTTGACTTACCACAGGCGCGCGCGGCGCGCCCGCCGGACCGGATTGCCGCCATGATTCCCGACCTTTCACGGATCGAATGGATGCCCTCGCCTCCGCTGGTTCCCGACGACGGGCCGATCAGCCTGGACCTGCTGCGGCGGATGACCCTCGGCGACAGCGCGCTCGAGCGCGAGGTGCTCGCCATGTTTTCGGACCAGGCTGTCCGCCTGCTGGAGCGGTTGCAGGTGATGCCCGAGGATGCGGCCACCGTCGCCCACACGCTGAAGGGCTCGGCCCGCGCCGTCGGCGCGCTCGATGTCGCCGACGCGGCGGAAGGGCTCGAAGCGGCGCTGCGGGCGGGCGACCCGGCCGATGCGCTGGCCTGGCTGGGCACGGCGATCGCGCAGGCCCGCGCGGCGATTTCGGAGATGCTCGGCGCGGCCTGAGCGGCCGGCGGCAGCACTAGCGCGGAGCGGAGCGGTCCGTTATAGGACAGCCCGACCTCATTCCCTGCGCAGCACGAGCACACATGGCCAAGATCACCTTTGTCGACCATACCGGCGAATCCAGAACCGTTGAGATCGAGAACGGCGCGACCGTGATGGAAGCGGCGATCCGCAACGCCATTCCCGGCATCGAGGCCGAATGTGGCGGCGCCTGTGCCTGCGCGACCTGCCATGTCTATGTCGACGAAGCCTGGCGCGAGAAGGTCGGCCCGCCGACCCCGATGGAAGAGGACATGCTCGATTTCGGCTACGATGTCCGGCCGAATTCCCGTCTCTCCTGCCAGATCAAGGTCTCCGACGAGCTCGACGGCCTCGTCGTCTCCACCCCCGAGCGTCAGGCCTGACCGTTCGCCTCGCGTCCTCATCGCCGCGCCCCCGGTGATCGCCGCCAGGCCTATGCCGGCAGCGCGATCGTCACGCCGCGGCGGACCCACGGCTGGAGCGCAGCAATGAGCTTCGGCGTCAGCGGCGCCGGCTTGCGCGTCGCCTCGTCGATCAGAACCATGACCGCGGTGGCCGACGCCACGCAGCGCCCGTCCGAGAACACGACCTGCTCGCAGGTCACCGACGTGCGCCCCAGCCTCACGACCCCCAGTCCGAGCTCGATCATGCCCGGCCAGCGCAGCTCGGCCCGGAAATGCATGTCGAGCCGCACCATGATCCAGGCCAGCCCCTCCTGTCCGAGGCCATGGCGCGGGTCCTTCATCAAGGTCACCCGGCCGGTCTCGAAATAGGTCGCATAGACCGCATTGTTGACGTGCTGGTTGGGATCGAGGTCGCCGAAGCGGACATTGTCCGTCAGCCGATAGGGAAAGTCCTCCAGGCGTGGCGCGTGGTCGCGGCGGGCCGTCTCTGTCACCGATTGATCTCCATCATTCATGTCCCCTTCAAACCCGGCTAAGCCCGCTGCTGCAAGCCGCGCGCGAGCGAGGGGCGGCTTTTGTGCCTTCCCTGCGACCACCCCGTTGGCTACAAATTCGGAACCGCCATCTGCCGCCATCCGTCGAGCGGCGCCTCCAACGAGAAGAGCGACATGAGCGAAGCGATCAAGACCGATGTGCTGATCATTGGCGCGGGCCCTTGCGGACTGTTTGCCGTTTTTGAACTGGGGCTGCTCGACATCAAGGCGCATCTGATCGACATCCTCGATAAGGTCGGCGGCCAATGCGCCGAGCTGTATCCGGAGAAGCCGATCTACGACATTCCCGGCGTGCCGATGGTGACGGGGCAGGGCCTCACTGAGCAGCTGATGGAGCAGATCAAGCCGTTCAGCCCGACCTTCCATCTCGGCGAGATGGTCGAGAAGGTCGAGAAGATCGGCGATCCCGGTTTTCGCATCACCACCGACGCCGGCAAGGTGTTCGAGTGCAAGGTCGTGGTGATCGCGGCCGGCGGCGGCTCGTTCCAGCCGAAGCGTCCGCCGGTGCCGGGCATCGAGGCATACGAAGGCACCTCGGTGTTCTACGCCGTGCGCAAGATGGAGCAGTTCCGCAACAAGAATGTCGTCATCGTCGGCGGCGGCGATTCCGCGCTCGACTGGACTCTCAATCTGCATCCCCTCGCCAAGCGCATCACGCTGGTGCATCGGCGCGACGATTTCCGCGCGGCGCCGCACAGCGTCGAGCAGATGCGCGCGCTCGTGGCGAGCGGCAAGATGGATCTGCGCATCGGTCAGGTGACGGCGCTCGAAGGTGCGAACGGTCAGCTTTCCGCGGCCACCATCAAGGGCAACGACAATGCGGTCGAGACCGTGCCGTGCGAGATGATGCTGCCGTTCTTCGGCCTGACGATGAAGCTCGGCCCCGTCGCCGAGTGGGGCCTCGCGCTCGAGCACAATCTCATTCCGGTCGAGACCTCGGCGTTCGAGACCTCGGTGCCCGGCATCTTCGCGATCGGCGACATCAATACCTATCCCGGCAAGATCAAGCTGATCCTGTGCGGCTTCCACGAGGGTGCGCTGATGGCGCAGAAGGCGCACCGCTACGTGTATCCGGAGAAGCGGCTGGTGTTCCAGTACACGACGTCGTCGTCGAGCCTGCAGAAGAAGCTCGGCGTCAACTAATTGCTCGGAAGCGTGGAACCCGGCGCCGCCGGACCAACTCAAATGTGAAGAAATGTTTCCTGCGCGTGCCGGTTTCACCGGCGCGCCAGACCTGTTATGGGCTGGAACGATGCACGAAACGGCCGTACTGTGCGGCCATTCATTTTGTGACTTGGTCAAGGTGAGATGATGATGCGCAATGCGTTTCCCCGACTTCGGCTGGCGCCTGGTGTGACGAAGCTCGCGATCGGCGCGCTCGTCGTTGCCGGTGCTCTGCTGACGCGGCCTGCGCTCGCGGCTGAGCCGACCGCGGCCGGTCTGTGGCAGAAGGTCGAGGATGGCAGGCCCGTCGGCTGGTTCCTCTTCATCGACCACGACGGCGTGTTCGAGGGCGTGATCGCCAAGACGTTTCCGCGCCCCGGCGACAATCCGAACGAGGTCTGTTCGAAGTGCAGCGATGACCGCAAGAATGCGCCGGTGCTCGGCATCTCCTTCGTGCGCGACATGAAGCGCGAGGGCCTGAAATACGAAGGCGGCAACGTGCTCAATCCTCGCGACGGCAACATCTGGAAGGCCAATATGCGGGTCAGTCCGGACGGGCAGACGCTGATCCTGCACGGCTATCTCGGCATCTCGCTGTTTGGCAAGGACGAGACCTGGACCCGTCTTCCAGATACCAACATGGCCCAGATCGACCCCGCGATCCTCGCCAAATATCTGCCGGCCCAGGCGACCACGGCAACTGGCCCCGCGACCAAACAGGCGCCGCCGCCGATGATGAAGAAGCCGGCGCCGACTAAGTAGTTCGCCGCCGAACTGCAGCTTGGTGGTCGTTGTTAAGCGACACACCATCGTGATCTCGCGGCGCATGGCGTCCGAGTTTTCAAGCTGAACGCGACCCTCTCGAGCGAGAGGGCGCAGGGAATGCCGGGTGAGGGCCTCACCCATGGCCCGCCTGCTAAAAAAATGCAGGCGGCAGGAACCACAGGTAAAGCCGATCAACCGGCATTCCCTGCGCGATGTTTGACGGCTTATACGTCCTCTCCCCGGGGACCGGCTGTCTTGCCCCCGTCACGAGCGGATCATCACCACCGCTCGCTTGGCATCAGCATGCCAGGACCCTACGACTTCACCGTGCGCCGCCGCTCGTTCGTCGGCATGATCGGATCACGCTGCGACCGGTGGCGCCCACCGCGTCCCGCACTCCACGTTCGTGACGACCGCGAACCGCCCCTCTCATGAGCACGGGATGCGCTCATCAAAGCATGATTTCTGGAAAAAAGAAACAGGAAATTTTGTCACGAGGCGGCCGGACGCAGTCATCGACCTGGAATGGCGGGCGAATTTCGACCTTTTGCGGCAGGCCGTTTCGGCGCAATCGACGGACTCCGCTCGCGACCGGGACGCAACGTCGGGCCGACGGGCGACTCGGTGCATCGGCGGTGAGCCGATCGTTGGCCGCGCGCTACTGCCGCACGACTCCCGCCGGCGGCAGCGGCTGGCTCGTGACGTTGGGCTCGGCCGCATCGAGGTTCAGCACCTCTGCTGCGGCCGGAAACGCGGCATCGGCCATGGCGGCGTGGCCCTCGGCGGTCGGATGCACGGCGCCGCCATAGACGGCCGAGAGCACGCCCCAGCTCGCATCGTGGATGTCGGAAGGCTGCATCGCCGCGGGCAGCCCTTGCGGATAGGTCATCGCCGAGAAGTAGCTGTCATTGGCGTCGCGGATCCAGCGCGCGCGCGGCAAATAGGGGCGATATTCGCTGGCGCCGCGGCCGCACAGCAGCGGCTCGTTGGCGGCGCTGACGATGTTCGGATCGAAGCTGGCGCCGTCGGCCGAAAAGCATTCGCGGTCGAACGGCGGATCCTGCGTCGAGCGGGCGCAGAAGCCGTGATCGGCAAACGCGGCCTGATGAGCATCGACGAAGGTCATGCGGTCGGCCTGCGGATCGCGGCACAGAACTCCCGCGGTGCATTGCGCCAGCCCGCGCAGCGACGGCAGGAACTCGTTCTCGACGAAGCCCGCGACCTTGGCGAGCCGCTGCGGATTGGCATTGAACGACGGATGGACCTCGAAGCCGGCCGGGCCGCCCGGGCAGGGCGTGCCGGCACGGCTCAGCGCCGGATTGCCGTAGGAGGTGTAGATGACATGCGAGAGGTCGCCGACCAGCGGCTTCAGCGCCTCGCGCAGCTTGGCAAAGCCCTGCGGCAGGTCGCTCGCCAGCTCGCTGCGCGATTCCTCCACCGAGCCGATCACGCCGGAGCGCTTGAACAGGGTGCGCTCGGTCGGCGTGTCGACGATGACGTCGGCGACGAGGCCGGAGAAGTTGATGTCGTTGGCGCCGATCGACAGCAGAATCAGGTCGAGCTTGCGGTCCGGCTGGCGGCGCTTGGCCGCGGTCAGCGCCTCGCGGAGTTCGCCGAGCTGGCCGTTGACGCCGCCGGCGCAGGTCGCGACCGAGCGGCCGGGCGTGCATTCGCGCGCGCGCTGGCTGCCGAACAGGCCGTCGGCAATGGTGGCGCCGGTGCAGGCGAGCGGCAGGTAGGTGACCGCGACGTGCGGATAGCGCACCGCAAGCGCCAGCGCCGTGCGGGTCTGGTAGCTGTAGAGCGAGCGGTGGCAGGCAGCGTTGAGCCAGACCGCGCTGTGCTTCTGCCAGTTCTGCAGCGTGTCCGGCGCCTCACAGGCGCGGCCGCCTTTGAAGCCGGCCCGGCTCGGCCGATAATATTGCGCGGTCGGGCCGCCGAGATAGGAGCGGAAGCAGAAGCCGTCGTCGGCGAGCGCGATCGGGCGGTCCGGATTGCCCTCGCCGGAGGCGATGCTGTCGCCGAGGCCGGCGATCAGGACGTCACGGACCTGGATTCCGGTCGAGACCTGCCGCGTGCCTTCGGGACTGGCGACATCGACGGATGCCACGGTCTGGCGGCCGTAGCGGACGCGCAAATTGACCGGCTCGGCGCAGTCGAAGGTCGAGGTCTGCGGCCCGTCGCCGTCGTCGAACGACCAGGCGCAGGTGGCGCCGACCGGCACCGGGCCGGTCAGGCGCACGGTGACCGGATGGTCGATGGGGGTGAGATAGCTTTCCTTGACGTTGTCGCGCGTGCACGGCTCGTTGACGCGGCCGGCGAGGTCGATGCAGAGCCGGTTGACGACGTTGCGGGCCCAGCCGCGGCCGTCGCTCTGCACCCCCAGCGCCTGCTCGGCGGCGAGGATGGAGCGGTCGCGCGTGCTCTCGGTATGCAGCAGGAAGTCGCGCTCCTCGCGGAAGAGACGGAAGCGGTTGCGCACCTCCCAGCTGATCTGCAGCGGCGCTGCGCCGAACTGCGCGGCCGCCTCGGTGGCGGCGAGAGGGGCGAGCAGGCTGGCCAGGACGCAGGCGGCGAGCAGCGGACGAGGGGGAATTCGGGTCATGCGCAAGGATTCACGTCAGCGATGGGGCGGAAATAAGAGGACCGCACGCGAGTTCAACCGGTCGAGGATCGAACCGTCGCATCGTCCGCGAGAGAATTGCTGCTCAGCGCTGGGAGTGGCGCTTGATGCGCTGGGGAACCGCAGCGGGTGCTGCGGCCGCGGCGCGCTTGGCGGCGACCTCGTCCTCGCAGGCGGCGTTCAGCCGGCGCCGCTCCTGCCACGGCTTGACGACGTTCATCCAGAGCTCCCTGATGCCCATGATCGAGATCGCGATGGCGAAGGGGATCACGAAATAGAGCACGCGGAAGACGAGCAGGGTGGCCAAGAGCTGCTCGCGGCCGAACTGCGGCAGCGCCACCAGCATCGCGGCATCGAACACGCCGATGCTGCCAGGCGCATGGCTGGCAAAGCCGAGCAGGGTGGCGAGGATGAACACCACCGACAGCGACAGGAAGTCGATCGGAGGATCGGCGGGGACGAGCAGGTACATCGCCAGCGCGCAGAAGCCGAGGTCGACGACGCCGATCAGGATCTGCACCAGCGTGAGCTGCGCGGAAGGCAGCACCACCTTCCAGCCGTTCTGGCCGAGCTGCCGGCGGTTCTTGCCGGCGGTCAGCCAGCCGAGATAGGCGAAGATTGCCCCGAGGATGCCGATCGCGATCAGCTGGTTCATCGCCGGGGGCAACTGGTCCATCGCGGTGGCGGCGGCCGGATGCAGGGTCATGCCGATGCCGAGCACGAACAGGTTGCCGAGCCAGAAGGTCAGGCCCGACAGGAAGCAGATCTTGGCGACGTCGATCGCGGACAGGCCGTAGTCCGAATAGATCCGGAACCGGATCGCGCCCCCGGTGAAGACGGTGGCGCCGATGTTGTGGCCGATCGAATAGCTGGTGAAGGCGCTCATCGCTGCGATGCGATAGGGGACGTGTTTCTTGCCAATCGTTCGCAGTGCAAAATAGTCATAGAAGGTCAGCGTGCAGAACGCGCCGATCACACACAAGGCCGCGAGCGCGATGTGACCGAGCGGGATTTCGGTGAGCGCCGTCAGGATGACGCCGGCATCGACGCCCTTGAGCGTGCGCACGAGCGTCGTGATCGCGAAGGCGATGATCGCAAGGCTCGCTGCAATCCCCAGCCGCTTCCAGCCGATCCATTTCTTGAAGCCACGCGAGAGCGTGGTCAGCAGGCGCTGCATTCATCCTCCCGGCGGGGCGGTACTAGTTCTTGGAAAAGAGGCGAAACCATTGGTCGATGGAGGCGGGCAATTCGTGACAGCCTGTTCCTTATGCTAAAATGCGCGCCTTGTGCAGTCCTTGACACAGCTCAGCTCCGACCCATGCGGCGCGGGTCTGTCACACTCCAGTCACATGGCTGGCGGCCGCCTCAGTTCGGTCCAATTGGTTACGCGCGCGGTTCACGAGCAAACCTGGCCCTCTGCGACCGGTTCCGGCCGGCAGGGCCGGTTGCGCCGGAACAACCGCCGTGGCCGCCGGTTAGCGCCCCGCGGGCACAGCGAATATGGCGACGATCGGTCGGGGAGGGACCTGCCATGTTCCCGAACCAAGAGGACATGAGGCAAATGGGACTGTTCACCAAGGACATCAAGACGATGAACGATTTGTTCGTTCATCAGCTGCAGGACATCTATTACGCCGAGAACCAGCTCGTCAAAGCGCTGCCAAAGATGGCGGACAAGGCGACGGATCGGAAGCTCAAGCAGGGTTTTCTGACCCATCTCGATGAGACGAAGACGCATGTGACGCGTCTCGAGCAGGTGTTCAAGATGCACGGCATCGCGGCCAAGGCGGTCGACTGTCCGGCGATCGACGGCATCATCGAGGAGGCCGAGGAGGTCGCGGGCGAGGTCACCGACAAGGCCGTGCTGGACGCAGCGCTGATCAACGCCGCCCAGGCGGCCGAGCACTACGAGATCACGCGCTACGGCAGCCTGATCGCCTGGGCCAAGCAGCTTGGCCGCAGCGACTGCGCCGCCGTGCTGCAGAAGACGCTCGACGAGGAGAAGGCGACCGACATGAAGCTGACCAAGCTCGCCGAGAGCGGCGTCAACCTGCGCGCCGCAAGCTGATCGCGTCACCAGTCGATGAGACAAAACGCCGCGCGGACATCCCGCGCGGCGTCGTCGCATCCGGATGCCGCGCGTCAGCTCTTACGCAACGCGAAATTGGCGCCGCAGAACGCCATCAGGGCACCGAGGCAGAGCGCGGCGAGGCCGGCCAGCACACCCGAGGCCGACGGCACCGGGCTCGGGCCGGAGATCGCCTGGCCGATGCCGGCCAGCATCAGTACGCCGACCACGACCAGGAAGTTGCGCATCCGCTGCGGGATCTCGCCCGACACCGCGCTGTGCATGATGTTGGCGATGAAATAGCCCGAGGAGAAGCCGACCGTGGCGATCAGCCACCAGGCGATCGCCGATCCCGCCGGCATGAAAGCGCCGCTCTCGGTCTGCCACAGGCCGCCGAGATCGAGCCCGTAGCGGGCGCCGAGCATGTGCACGGCCAGCGCCAGCAGCACGCCGGCGGCCATCGCTCCGGCCAGGATCAGGTGGCGCGGAAAATAGATCGTTTCGCTCATGCTCCGTTTGTAGGATAAGGCGCGCGCCACGCGCAACAGGACCGATCCATTTCCCAGGACATCACCACAGAAGGCCATGACGCGATCCGCTACGCCTACAAGGCGTCGTTGATCGGCGCCGCGCAGCAGTTCGAGCTCACGGGGCAGGGCCTGTCGTGGCGGTTCGCCGGCCGGACCGGCCTGTGGCCGTACGCCGACATCGCCGCGATCCGGCTGTCCTACCGGCCGGTGTCGATGCAGGCGAAGCGTTTTCGTGCCGACATCACCCATCGCGATGGCCGCAGGCTGAGCATCATCTCGACTTCCTGGCAGACGGCGGCGCTGATGGCGCCGCAGAGCGAGGCCTATCGTGCTTTCATCCTCGGCCTGCATGCGCGGCTCGCCTCGAGCGGCAGCAACGCGCGGCTCACGGCCGGCCTCGGCCGCTTCACATATGGCGCCGCGCTCGCCGCGATCGCGCTGTTCGCGGTGGCGATGACGGGGCTTCTGGTGCGTGCGCTCGTCATCGCCGAATGGTCGGGAGCGTTGTTCCTGATCGGCTTCGCCGCGCTGTTCGCCTGGTATGTCGGCGGCTTCATCACCCGCAACAGGCCGCGCAGCTACACGTTCACGGATATTCCCGGCTCGCTGCTGCCGTGATCACGCGGCGTCATCGCCGGTCATCGAATGTGAGCGCGCGACAGCGCCGCGTCATGCCAGGATGAGCCGACGTTGGGAGAAGAACGATGCAGGATCGCGCGCTGCGCAGACCGGATGACGCCGAGATCGCCGTGGTCAACGCGCGGCATTTCGCCGATACGCCGCTGCGGCCGGCCGATCTCCTGTTCGTGTTCGGGACCCGCGTCGACGAGGAGCTGCGTGCCGAGACGGCGGTGAAGCTGTGGCAGCAGGGCTACTTCCGCCACGCCATCGTCAGCGGCGGGATCACGCCGGGCGCTGATCTTTCGGAGTGTACGCTGATCAAGGCCGCCATGGTGAGGCGCGGCATTCCGGCCGAGCGCATCCTCGAAGAGCACCACGCCACGAATACCGGCGAGAACGTCGCGCTCGCGCTGCCGGTGATCGACGCCGCGCTCGGCCTCGCCAATGTCGGCAGCGTGATCTGCCTCGGCAACAGCTGGACCGCGCGGCGCTACGCGATGACCCTGCAGCGGCACTGGCCCGAAGTCGAGAAGATGCTGCTGACGGTCGATAGCTTCGGCGTACCGCGGCAGTCGTGGCACACCCATCCGGAGTTCCGCCGCCGCGTGCTGAGCGAATGGGACAAGATCGAACCTTATAAGGCGAAGGGCTTCATCGCGGAGTGGCCGTGATCGACTCGGCGCGTGCTCGCACTTCGATGACAACAGCGTCCATCGGGTCTCATGGCAGACTTTGATGGTCATCCAGATGGGGCATCTGGCCCCTGCTACGGAGTTTCCATGAACCAAGGTGCAGGCCGTATTGTCGCCCACTACGAGCACCATGCGCTGTCGTGGGACGCCGACCGTCGCGCGGCTGCCTGGACTGACAAGCCTCCCATCGAACGCTTCCTTGCGTGTCTCCGACCGGGCGCGGCCGTGCTCGATCTGGGCTGCGGGGGCGGTGCGCCCGTCGCAGCGCACATTTCCGGACAGGGGTTTTCCGTCACCGGCGTGGACAGCTCGCCGACGATGATCGCACTTTGCCGAACGAGGATGCCGGATCAGGAATGGATCGTCGCCGACATGCGGTCGTTGACCTTAGGTAGGCGGTTTGACGGGGTGCTGGCGTGGGACAGCTTCTTCCATCTCGGACACGACGACCAGCGGCGAATGTTTCCAGTCCTCGCGGCCTGCACGGCTTCGGGCGGCATTCTGATGTTCAACGCAGGCCCCGCACATGGTGAAGCCATCGGGTGCTATCGCGGCGATCCGCTCTATCATGCGTCTCTCGATCCATCCGAGTACGCGGCGCTGCTTCGCGACAATGGTTTCGAATTGATCGCACATTCGGTTGGCGAGCCAGCGAACGGCGAGCGTAGCTTCTGGCTTGCTCGCGCGGCTGAAGCTGGTCCGACCGTCTGACTCACGGCTCGGTCAAAGCGGTCCGACATGCGAAGATCCGGTGATCTGCCGCCTCACGGCCTCACTACCAGCACCGAGCACTTGGCATAGCGCACCACGTGCCCCGCGTTGCTGCCGAGGAAGTAGGTGCGCATCGCCGGGCGGTGCGAGGTCATCACGATCAGGTCGGCGTTGACCTTGGCCGCCTCCTCGAGGATCTCGTGATAGATGCCGCCCTGGCGTACCGTGTAGCTGATGCGCTCGGCCGGGATGCCGGATTCGCGCGCCACGATCGACAGCGCTTCCTCGGCGGTCTCGCGCTGCTGCGCATCGAAATCGGCTGGGACGTATTCGGCGAGCATCACCGGCGTCATCGGCATCACGTTGAGCAGATGCACCGTGCCGCTCCAGGTCTGCGCCAGCGTGGCCGCGGTGGCGATGGCCGGCTTGGCGAGGTCGGTGTCGGCCAGATCGATCGGCACCAGAATCGAGTTGAACATCGAAGGTCCTCCTCTCTCTCCGCCGGCATTACGCGCCGGCCCCGACCTGCCTGTCAATCGACCGAGCCGTGCTTGAGCAGTTTCGGCGTGATGAACCTCAGCAGGTTGCCGCGGGCGAAGCTCACATCGCCCCAATCGTCGGTGTCGAAATCGAGCACCGCGAGTCCCGCGGTCGGCATGTTGCGCATCAGCTCGTGGCGGGCCTCGGAATCGCCCTCGCCGGTCAGAGCCAGCGCCAGCTCGTGCATGCCGGGATTGTGCCCGACGAGCAGGAGCTGCTTCGGATCGTGCGCTGCCGCAAGGCGGATGTGATACAGGATCTGCATCGGCTCGGCGCCGTAGAGCTCGGGAACGGACTCGACCTGCGGGGCCGGGACACGGTCCTTCATCGCCGCAAGCGCGAGGTCCCAGGTCTGCTGCGCCCGAACCGCGGTCGAGACCAGCACCAGCTCCGGCACTGGCGGGTGGCTGGCGATGAAATCGCCGATCATGGCGGCATCCTGGTGCCCGCGCTCGTCGAGACGGCGGTCCTGGTCGCGGCCGGTCGGCGCGTCAGTCTCGGTCTTGGCGTGGCGCAGCAGCATCAATCGGCGCATGGAATTCCGTCTCGAATCGTTCAGGCTGGGTCAGCCTCTACCACGTCTCTTTATCGCCATTAAAAGCGTCATGACGTCCGCCGCAGGGTTCGCTAAGAAAACGCCATGAGCGAGACTTCCACAAGCATGAACGATGACGCCGATGCCGCAGGTGCACACGGCCGCACCAGGTTGAATTTCGACCTCGATGTCGACGTCTGTGTGGTCGGGGCGGGATTGGCCGGCTTGACGGTGGCGTTGTGCGCGGCCCGGCAGGGGGCGAGCGTCGCGGTGCTGGAAGGTCGCCAAGTCGGATGGAACGCATCCGGTCACATGATCGGCACGGTCATGCCCGGGTTCGACCTGCCGCTGCCGGACCTGATCGAGCGCGTCGGGCTCGCGCATGCGCGGGCGCTGTGGGCGTTGTCCTGGTCCGGCGCCGAGTTCATCCGCGCCCAGGCCACCGAGGCGGCGATGCCGGGCATCGGGCTCAGCGAAGGCGCGCTCGAAGTCTCCAATGTCGATGCCGGCGACGCCTTGATCCGCCGCCTGCAGATGCTGCACGAGGATTTCGACACCGAGGTTGAGGGCTGGCAGGTCGAGCGCGTCAGGACCAAGCTCAAGACCGACCGCTACTTCCATGGCGTCCATTACCCCCGGGCGTTCCAGCTCGATGGCCGGAAGTATGTTCATGCCCTGGCGCGGCTTGCGCACAGGGCCGGGGCGCGGATCTTCGAGGATACGCCGGTGGTCAGCATCGATGCGTCAGGCGTGCGCAAGCGCATCGTGACGCCGTCGGCGCGGATGCGGGCCTCGCATATCGTGCTGGCCGGCAACATCCATCTCGGCGCGCCGCTGCAGAAGCTGTCCGATACGCTGCTGCCGGTGTGGCGTTATGGCGGCGTCACCGCGCCGCTCGGCGAGCGGCTCGCCGAGGCGGTCGCTTTCCAGGGATCGGTCAGCGATACCGACGGCATCGATCATTTTCGTATCGTCGACGGTGACCGGCTGATGTGGGCGAGCCCGGAAACGACCTGGGACGCCCGGCCCAGCGGATTTGCCGCGGCGTTGCAGCGCCGGATCCGGACGGTGTTCCCGCAGCTCGGCCGCGTCGAGATCGCCGAGACCTTCGGCGGCGTGACCGGCCAGACCGTGCATGGCATGCCGCAGATCGGCCAGCTTCGCAAAGGGCTGTGGGTCGCGAGCGGCTTCGGCCGGCAGGGGCTCAACACCTCGGCGATGGCCGGGCAGCTGATCGCGCAAGCGATCCTCGCCGGCGACGACCGCTGGAAGCTGTTCTCGCCGTTCGAGCTGGTTTGGGCCGGCGGCGTCAGCGGCCGGGTCGCCGGCCACGTGGTCAATCTCTGGATCCGTGGCCGCGCCGCCGCGGCCGGGACGCTGGCGCGGCACCGCGAGCGCGTGCGCGTGCAGGAGCGTGTGCGCGAGATCAGGGCGGCCGAAGCGCGGCGCCGGGCAGCCGAGCGTCCCGGCTCGCGGCTGCCGTTGCGGCCGCAGCCATCCGATCTGAACCGCCGTCCCGACGCCGGGGAGGGCTGACCCCTCGCAAGAAAGTGAGCCGTCGCGCCCGCGCCTGACGTAACTTCGCGGGATCCCATCCGTAGATCCGGTAACCCATCGCCGCACGGAGACGTCCATGATCGACCGCCGTCTGATGTTCACCACCGCCGCCGGCCTGTTCGGCTTCGCTGCCCTGCGCTGGCTCGGCGGTTCCGCGCCGGCCCGCGCCGCCGAGAAGTTCGAGATCGAGAAGACCGAGGCCGAGTGGCGCGCGCAATTGACGCCGCAGCAATACGAGATCCTGCGCGAGGAGGGCACCGAGCGGCCCTGGACCAGCCCGCTGCTGAAGGAGCATCGCAAGGGCACCTTCGCCTGCGCCGGCTGCGACCTGCCGCTGTTCTCCTCCGACACCAAGTTCGACAGCGGCACCGGCTGGCCGAGCTTCTTCAAGCCGCTCGACAATGCCGTGGCGACGCGCCAGGACAAGACCTACGGCATGGTCCGCACCGAGGTGCATTGCCGCCGCTGCGGCGGCCATCTCGGCCACGTGTTCGACGACGGCCCCAAGCCGACCGGCCTGCGCTACTGCATGGACGGGCTGTCGCTCGCGTTCCACCCGGCAAATCCGTCGTCGACCTGACAGGAATTTGCGCCCGGATTGTCCGGCCCGTCCGTTCAAGGCTCAGATGGGGGTCTTCAGGACGCGCCGGCAGCCGCGACGAGCGGTCGAGCCGGAGCGCGATTTGGCGCGTCCGGCCCGGCAAGAACTGCCGGCTCGGCAATTGTTCACCAGTTTTGACGCCGCTCTTTTTACGTTGCTATTTTCCAACCTGCTGATTTAACAGCATTTTCACATCTGGCACAGCGATTGCGACAGCTCTCCACGAAACGCGGTGCGGGCCGACCCGCCACCGGCATCACAGTGGAGAGATTGGTATGGGTATCTTCGACGCGATGAACACTTCGGTGAGCGGTCTGTCCGCTCAATCATTCGCGCTGCAGAACATTTCCGGTAACATCGCGAACGCGTCGACCGTCGGCTACAAGGGCATCGGCACCAGCTTCGAAGACCTCATCCCGAACGCCACCAACCCCACGCGCCAGAATGCCGGCGGCGTCACCGCCTTCGCCAAGGCCACCATCACCACCCAGGGCACCGTCTCGACGTCCTCCGTCGCCACCAACATGGCGATCAACGGCGACGGCTTCTTCAACGTGCAGAAGGCCTCCTCGGTCGTCGACAACGTGCCGGTCTTCACCGGCGTCACCAACTACACCCGCCGCGGCGACTTCCAGCTCAACGCCAACGGCAACCTGATCAACGGCGCCGGCTATTACCTGATGGGCGTCGCGGTCGATCCGAAGACCGGCAACGCCACCGGCAACGTGCCGACCGTGCTGCAGTTCGCCAACAACTTCGTGCCGGCGCAGGCGACCACCGCGATCCAGTACGCCGCCAACCTGCCGACGCAGCCGAAGACCGCAGCGAGCGGCAATGCTGCGACCGGCACGCTGGTCGCGGCCGGCGGCCTCAACTCGGCCGATCTCTCCAACGTGCCGCTGCCGGTCGGCACCAACTTCTATGCCGACTCCACCGTGACCGGCGCCACCGCCATGAACAAGGTCCCGGCGCAGATCACGACCTCGACATTGTTGAGCGGAGCCAGCGGCGACTCGATCTCGAGCAACTTCACCGCCGGCGACACCATCACCCTGACCGGCAGCGCCGGCGACGTCGTCACCTTCACCTTCGTCGCCTCCGGCGCCTCGGGTACCCAGATCAATGTCGGCGACTCCGTCGGCACGCTGTTGGCGAAGATCGCGACCGTCACCGGCGTGCAGCCGACCATCACCGCCGGCAAGATCACGCTGCATTCCGGCAGCGGCGAGGACTGGAACTTGAGCAGTGCCTCCCCAGGTTTCACCGCGCTCGGCCTCACGTCACCCGTGGCGCTGACGCGCACGTCGAGTCCCGGCACCGGCATCGTGATCGGCAACGATCTCACCAACTTCAACAACGAGACGATCTCGGGCGGCGCGGTCACGGCCTACAACTCGTCGGGCACGCCGGTGAACGTGCAGCTGCGCTGGGGCAAGGTCGACAGCTCGACGCTCGGCACGGGCCACAAGGACACCTGGAACCTGTTCTACCAGACCGACTCGAACGCGACCGGCTCGACGGTGGCGTGGCAGAACGTCGGCACCAATTTCGTGTTCGCCTCCGACGGCTCGCTGGTGTCGCCGACGACCTCCAACATCTCCATTCCCAACGTCGTGGTCGACGGCACCACGCTCGGCACCGTCAGCCTCAACATCTCCTCGGGCGCGCTGACACAATATGCGAGCACGATCGGCTCGGCGACCATCAACCAGATCAATCAGAACGGCTTCGCCGCCGGCCAGCTGCAGTCGGTCGCCGTCAACAACAGCGGCGTCGTCACCGGCACCTTCTCCAACGGCCAGACCATCAACCTGGCGCAGGTCACGCTGTCGCACTTCAACGGCACCAACTACCTGAAGGCGCTCGACGGCGGCGCCTATGAGGCGACCGACCAGTCCGGCCAGGCCATCATCGGCGCGACCGGCAAGATCTCGGGCGGCTCGCTGGAAGGCTCCAACACCGACATCGCCGACGAGTTCACCAAGCTGATCGTGACCCAGCAGGCCTATTCGGCCAACACCAAGGTGATCACGACGGCCAATTCGATGGTGCAGGATCTTCTGAACGTGCTGCGCTGATCGCGCTGAGACGTGGCAGTTGAATTGACACAAGGCTACCGAACATGGGTTTGAGTTCTGCCCTCGCCACCGCGATGTCCGGCCTGCGTTCGACGCAGGCCGCGCTCTCGATCATCTCCTCGAACGTCGCCAACGCGAACACGCCCGGCTATGTCGCGCAGAACCCGAACCAGATCGAGGTCGCCAGCGGCGGCTTCGGCTCGACGGTGACGACGACGGGCGTCAACCGTCAGCTCGATTTGTTCGTCCAGAACCAGCTCCGCACCGAGACCTCGGGCGGGACCTATGCCAATCAGATGGCCAACATCCTGGGTCAGCTGCAAACCGTGTACGGTACGCCCGGCGGCAGCGGCACGCTCGAGACGGCGCTGAACAATTTCACGACGGCGCTGCAGTCGCTGTCGAACAATCCGAGCAACCAGTCGGCGCAGTCGGTGGCGCTGTCGGCGGCGCAGGGCGTGGCGCTGCAGCTCAACGCGACCACCAAGGGCATCCAGACCCTGCGCACCAATGTGGAGCAGGACATCGGCAATTCGGTCACGCAGGCGAATGCCGCGATCAAGCAGATCGCGACGCTGAACATGCAGCTGCAGGGGCTCAGCCCATCCGACCCGCTGTCGGCGACGTTGCAGGACCAGCGTGACAACGCCATCGACACGCTGTCCAAATACGTCGACATCCGTGTCGTCTCGGATGCGACCAACGGCACGAGCGTGTTCACCAATTCCGGCATCCAGCTGGTCGGCGCAGGCCTCAGCTCGGAGTTCACCTTCTCGTCGCCGGGGACGCTCGACGCCACCTCGCTCTACAGCAGCGATCCGACCAAGACCGGCGTCGGGCAGCTCAACATCAAGCTGTCGAATGGCGTATCGCTCGACGTCGTGTCGAACAATCTCCTGAACTCGGGGCAGATCGCGGCCGATCTCAAGCTGCGCGACCAGACCCTGGTGCAGGCGCAGACCCAGGTCGACCAGCTCGCGGCGACGATGGCCTCGGCGCTGTCCGACAAGACCACGGCGGGCACCGCGGTGACCGGTCCGCCGGCCGGCTTCGACGTCTCGACCACCGGGCTGCTGGCGGGCAATACCATCAATCTGACCTACACGGATTCGAGCAACGTCCAGCGCCAGGTCAAGATCGTCAACGTCAACGATCCAGCGGCGCTGCCGCTGCGGAATGCCACCGGTGCCAACCCGTCCTATGTCGGCGTCGACTTCTCGCTCGGCATGGCCTCGGTGGTGTCGCAGCTCAACAGCGCGCTCGGTGGCGCGCATCTGCAGTTTGCCAATCCATCCGGCACCACGCTGCGCATCACCGATGACGGCACAAGCCAGGCGACGGTCAAGGCGGCCTCGGCCACCACCACGGTGCAGACGCTCGCCAGCGGCAACGCGCAACTGCCGGTCTTCACCGACGGCGGCGCGCTCTACACCGGTGCGATCACCTCGACCGGCTCGCAGATGACGGGTCTCGCCGGGCGGCTCAACGTCAATCCGGCGCTGCTGAACGATCCGACCAAGCTGTCGACCTATTCGACCTCGCCGCAGACCGCGGCCGGCGACCCGACGCGGCCGGACTTCCTGTTCGCGCAGCTGACCTCGGCGACCTTCAGCTACTCGCCAACCACCGGCCTTGGCTCGGCGGCGCAGCCGTTCCAGGGCACGGTGTCCGGCTATCTGCAGCAGTTCGTCAGCCAGCAGGGCAGTGCCTCGACGCTGGCGACCCAGCTCAGCCAGGGCCAGAGCGTCGTGGTCAGCACGCTGAAGGAGAAGTTCCAGAGCACGGCGGGGGTCAACATGGACAGCGAGATGTCCAACCTGATCCAGGTCCAGAACACCTATGCGGCCAACGCCCATATCATGTCGGTCGTGCAAAGCATGATGCAGAGCCTGCTCCAGGCATTTTAGTGAGGCGCGTGTAAGATGTCGATCAGCAGTGTCAATTACGGAAATTCCCTGCTCGGCCTGTCCGTGCGGAACATCTCGAACCAGCTCGCGGACCTTTCCACGCAGCTCTCGAGCGGCGTCAAGGCGAACAACTACGCCGGCATGGGGCCCGACGAGGGGTTCGCGATCGCGGCGCGAGCGCAGCTCTCGAACATCTCGGCCTTCACGCTGACGATGACCCACGTCAATACCGTGATCGGCGCGGTCAATACCTCGCTGCAGTCGCTGTCCAAGATTCATGACCAGGTCCAGAGCGGCGCCTCGGCGACGCCGCAGAACCTGACCAGCACGGGCCAGACCACGGGACAGTTGACGGCGCTGTCCAACCTGTCGGCCATCACCGGCATCCTCAACACCCAGGTCGGCGATCGCTACATCTTCTCCGGCAGCGCCACCGACCGGCCGGCGATCGCGTCGGCCGACGACATCCTGAACGGCACCACGACGCAGGCCGGCCTGAAGCAGGTCATCGCCGAGCGGCAGCAGGCCGATCTCGGGCTCAACGGTCTCGGGCGTCTCAACCTTTCGGCGTCGGCCACGATGCCGATCACGCTGGCGGAGGACGTCGCCGGCTCGCCGTTCGGTTTCAAGCTGAGCGGCGTGACTTCGTCGCTCACCAACGCCACGGTGACCGGACCGTCCGGCTCGCCTGCGGGCATTTCGGTCGACCTCACGGCGGGCAATCCGAATGCGGGCGACCAGATCAGCTTCACCTTCAAGCTGCCCGACGGCACCTCGGAATCGATCAAGCTGACGGCGTCGACCACGACGCCGGCGCCGACCAATACGTTCGCCATCGGTGCGACGCCGGCGGCCACCTCCGCCAATCTCAACGCGGCGCTCAACACGGCGCTGTCGACCCTGGCCAACACCTCGCTGACCGCCGCCTCGGCAATCGTCGCCGGCGACAACTTCTTCAACACGGCGAGCTCCGTGTCGGGAACGGCCGTCAACAACAAGGCTACGACGCCCGCGCCGATCACCGGGGCGACGCTGCTGTCGGGCCCGGCAAATAGCGACTCCCTCGCGACCAATTTCACCGCCGGCGATACCATCACCGTCAACGGGCAGACGCTGACCTTCGTCGCCTCCGGCGCCAACGGCAACAACCAGATCAACGTCGGCGACAGCGTGCAGACGCTGCTGTCGAAGATCGACACGCTCAGTGGCACGTCGAAGCCGTCGACGGTCAGCGGCGGCGTGATCACCTTGCGCACCGACGACGCCGCCAGCTTCTCGGTGTCGAGCTCGAACGCGGGTGCGTTCGCGGCGCTGGGCTTCTCCGGCACAGTGACGGCGGCGACGCCGCCGTTGCGTGTCTCCGGCTCGCCGCTGGGGTCGGCGACCAGCCTCGTCAACGGGTCGGCCAACACCGTCGCCTGGTACACGGGCAACAGCGGTCCCGGCTCGGCGCGGTCGAGCGCGACCATCCGGATCGACACCGCGCAGAGCATTCAGTTCGGCGCCCAGGGCAACGAGTTCGCGATCCGCAACCTCGTGCAGCAGACCGCGGTCTACGCCGCCGTCAACACGCCGCCGGCGGGAGCGAATGCGCCGCAGCAGATCGGCGCGCTCAGCCAGCGCATCGCCGCCAACCTGACGCCGCAGCTCGGTCAGCAGTCGATCTCGGACATCCAGACCGATTTCGCCAACGCCCAGACCACGATGAAAGACGCCACGGCGCGTCAGACCCAGGCCAAGGCCGCGATGCAGAGCATGGTCGACCAGACCGAGGGCATCTCGCAGCAGGAGGTGGCGAGCCAGATCCTGCAGCTGCAGACCAACCTCCAGGCGTCCTACCAGACGACGGCGATGCTGGCCCAGCTCACGCTGGTGAAATATCTGTAGCGCCCCTGGGGCGGCGGTTAGGTTTTCGTTAACCACGTCTCTTTAGCTTTTGTTCAGATCTGGGGCGAGAGCCTCTTTGTCTGGAGGCGGACGTGAGTGACGGAACCGACGAGCGCATTCACCTGGTGATCGCGACACCATGCTTCGGCGGCCAGGTGTCGAGCATCTATGCGAGCTCGATCTTCGCCCTGCAGCGCGAGTTGCGCGCCACCTCGAACGTCGACCTGACCGTCCACATGCGCGACGGTGATGCGCTGATCACCCGGGCGAGGGCGAATCTGGTCACCCTGTTCCTCAATGATCCCTCGGCCACGCATCTGTTGTTCGTCGATGCGGATATCGGCTTCACGCCAAGGCAGGTGTTCCGGCTGATCGAGTCCGGCGGCGACATGGTCGCCGGTGTCTATCCGGTCAAGAAGGTCAACTGGAACAAGGCGCGCCGCGCCATCAACGACAACCGGATGGACGTGCCGGCGGCGTCGCTCGATTACGTGCTGGAGATCGACAATCCGGATCACGTCGCGGTGGTCAACGGCTTCACCCGCGTGCGCTATGCCGGCACCGGCTTCCTGATGATCCGCCGCCGCGTCGTCGAGGCAATGATCGCGCACCCGGCCTACGCGCCGCTGCAGTTCTTCCGCGAGCATTCGCAGGACGCGCTGGCCGGCTGCCCGAACCGCTTCGCGCTGTTCGAATGCATGATCGATCCTGAAACGGGCACCTATCTCAGCGAGGATTTTGCGTTTTGCAGGCGATGGACCGATCTCGGCGGTGAGATCTGGGCCGATCTCGACAGCCGGCTCGATCATGTTGGTCCGTCCGTGTTCCACGGCAATGTCGCCTCGCAATTCGCGTCGGCGGTGGCGGTTCCCACCGCTGCCGCGGCCGACGCAGCCTGATGATCCGCGCGATGACCCCGGCGGCAACCCGGTCGCACATCTCTCAGCCATCCCCGATCGACCGGCGCGAGCAGGGCGCCGCGACCGGACTGCGTGATCTGTTTGCCTTGCTCGGCGATCTCCTGATCGACGGCGGCGACATCCGCCTGGCGCTCGATCGCCCCTGGGGCCGCAACGTCTATGGCTGCGGGCCGTCGCCCGAACCCGATGTGCTGTGCTTCGCATCGAGCACGGCCTCGCCGATTTCGGAACGCGCCTATGCGCGTGTCGAGCTGGCGCGCGAGCAACTGATGCATGGGGCGATCTCGCTCGGCCTCGACGCGGCGCTCGACCGGCGCACCGAGGAGATGCGCTGCGAATTGCGTGGATATCTCGGCCTTGCCGACGAGGTCGACATCGTGTTCTCGCCGTCCGGCACCGACTCGCAACTGCATGCGCTGGCACTGGTGCGGGCGGTGCTGGGTGAGGCTGTCACGAGCATCGTCGTCGGCGGCGACCAGACCGGCAGCGGCACCGCCACGAGCGCCCGGGGACACCATTTCAGCACGCGGACGGCCAACGGCCTGACGGTGCGAATGAACACTCCGATCGACGGGCTTTCGGGCGACGCCGTGTCGCTGCCGCTGCTCGACGGCGCATCGATGCAGCCGCGCGCTGATATCGACGCCGAGGTGCTCGACAGCGTCGAGGCGCTGGTGCGGAACGGCCGTAGCGTCTTGCTGCAGGTCATGGATTCCTCCAAGCTCGGCTGGCGCGCGCCGGACATGGCCTGCCTGGACGAGGTGGCGCGGCGCTGGCCGGGGCGCGTCCAGGTCGTCGTCGATGCCTGCCAGATGCGGCTCGGCGCGGCGCGGCTGCGCGATCATCTCGAGCGCGGCCATCTGGTGCTCGTCACGGGCTCGAAGTTCTTCGGCGGCCCCGCCTTCAGCGGCGCGCTGCTGGTGCCCGCGGCCGCAGCGGCTGCGCTGCGCGGCGGGCATCCGATCGCGCCCGGCCTGTTCGACTACGTCAATCGCAGCGATTGGCCGCTCGCCTGGACGGATCTGCGCGCGCGCACGGCGCCGCGCGCCAATATCGGCCAATGGCTGCGCTGGGAAGCCGCGCTGGCGGAGATCGCGGCGTATCACGCCGTGCCCGAGACGTTTCGCCGGATGGCGATCCGGCAGCTCGGCGAGTCGATCGAAAGCCTGCTGATGCTGTCGCCGGTGCTGTGTCCGATCACCACCCGCGCCCCCGCGCAGGATGGGAGCGATGGCGAATTCGGCTTTCCCACCATCTTCCCGTTCGCGCTCCAGCGCGATGGCGGACCGCTCGGCCTCGGTGAGACGCAGGCGGTGTATCGCGCGCTGCAGCGCGACCTCGGCAGCCGCTTCACTGGACGCGCGGCCGAGGTTGCCGCGCGCCAGTGCCTGATCGGCCAGCCGGTGCGGATCGAACGCGCGCGCGAGGCGCCGACGGCCGCGCTGCGGCTGTGCATCGGCGCGCGCCAGGTGACGGACGCGTGGTGCGCTGACGTCACCGCCGCCCGGGTCAATCTCGATTCCGACATCGACCGCGTCGCCGACATCGTCGCCAAAACAGAGCTGCTCGTATCGGATCTGAGCAGCCAGGATCTCAGGGACATCTGCAATGCCGACTGATTTGCTCGCGCTGGCCGAGGCCAGCGGCGCAGGATATGCCGACCGGATCGGCATGGCCAAGCTCGCCAAGGCCGCCTTCGACGGCCAGGACCTGAAACCGATGTGGGCCGCCTTGCTCGCCAAGCTGCTCGACGGCCGCGCGCAGCCGGGCGAGGGGCTCGATCTCGCGCTGATCGCGCAGCTCATCGGCGAGAAATCGTCCGGGCTCGCGATCCAGTACGACGTTCTGCAGTCGCAGCAGCTCTACCGCGTTGCCAGCAACAGTGCGACGCCGCGGCTGCGCGTGCTCGCGCTCGCTGCGGCCACCGACATGGGCAGCAACACGCCGATCGAGTTCCTGCTCGAGGACAGCGACATCGAGCTGCTGCTGCTCTATGTCGTTCCGGGCGCGGACCTGCTGGCGCCTTTGCCCGCTCATGACGTCGCCATCGTCATCGCCTCCGATTCCGAGGATTGTCAGCACGCGCTGCGCGAGATCGATGCCGTCGCGGCGCGCTGGCCGCGTCCGCTGCTGAATCCGCCGGAGCGGATCTGGCATCTCGATCGCGACAAGCTGCATGCGCTGCTGGCCGGCATCGACGGGCTCACCATTCCGGCGACCATCCCCGTCGACCGCGAGCGTCTGATCGAGATCGCCGACGAGCGCGAATGGATCACGGACGTCGACCACTCGCTCGCCTTCCCGGTCATTGTCCGGCCGCGCGGCTCGCATGCCGGCGTCGGCCTCGAGAAGATCGATGAGCCGCTCGAGCTGTCGCTCTATCTCGACGAGCGCGACGAGCAGGAATTCTTCGTCTCGCGCTTCGTCGACTATGCCAGCGAGGACGGCCAGTTCCGCAAGTACCGCATCGTGTTCGTCGACGGCACGGCCTACGCCTGCCACATGGCGATCGCGCGGCGCTGGGACATCTGGTACCTCAACGCCAACATGGCCGGCAGCGAGAGCAAGCGCCTCGAAGAGGCGACCTTCATGCAGACCTTCGATATCGGCTTCGGCCGCCGTCACCGCAGCGTGCTCGATGCGATCGCCGCGCGCGTCGGCCTCGATTATTTCATCATCGACTGCGCCGAGACCAGGGACGGCGCGCTGCTGGTGTTCGAGGCCGACAACACGGCCGTCGTCCACAACATGGATTCGCCGGAGGTCTTCCCCTACAAGCCGCCGCAGATGCAGAAGATCTTCGCGGCCTTCGCGGCCATGATCGACAAGCGCGCCGCGTCGCGGGCGGAGCAGGCGGCGTGACCGCCGGGCTGCGCATCGATCCTGCATCGCGGACGGCGGAGACGCTCGATCCGCAACATTGGGACGAGATGCGCGCGCTCGGTCATCGCATGCTCGATGACATGATCGACTATGTCGCTGATATCCGCGACCGGCCGGTATGGCAGCCGATGTCGCCTGCGACGCGGCAGAGCTTTCGCAGCGCGCTGCCGCATGCGCCGACGGATCTCGCCGAGGTCTATCGGGATTTCGGCGAGCTCGTCGTTCCCTACGCGACCGGCAACGTGCATCCCGGCTTCATGGGCTGGGTCCATGGCGGCGGCACCGTGGTCGGCATGCTCGCCGAGATGCTGGCTGCCGGACTGAACGCCAATCTCGGCGGCCGCGACCACGCGCCGATCGAGATCGAGCGGCAGGTCGTCGACTGGATGCGCCAGTTGTTCGGCTTTCCGGCAAGCGCGAGCGGCATCTTCGTCACCGGCACGTCGATGGCGAACCTGATGGCGGTGCTGGTGGCGCGCCGCTCCGCGCTCGGCGCGTCGGTTCGCACGCTGGGCCTCGGTGACGACGGCCGGCGCTTGCGCGCCTACACCTCGAGGGCCGCGCATGGCTGCATCGCCAAGGCGATGGACATTTGCGGACTGGGCAGCGACGCGCTCGGCTGCATCGCGGTGGATGCCGCACATCGCGTCGACGTCGGCGAGCTGCGGACCGCGATCGCGCGCGATCGCGCCGCGGGACTGCATCCGTTTCTCGTCGTCGCCTCGGCGGGCACCGTCGATATCGGCGCCATCGACGGCCTCGCCGATATTGCCGAGCTCTGCCGTGCCGAGGGGCTCTGGTTTCACGTCGACGGCGCCTTCGGTGCGCTCGCGATGCTGTCAGCGGAGCTCGCACCGAAGCTCGCCGGCATCGAGCAGGCGGATTCGATTGCGCTGGATTTTCACAAATGGGGGCAGGTGCCCTATGATGCGGGCTTCCTGCTGGTGCGCGATGGCACCAAGCATCGCGACGCCTTCGCCTCGCCGGCCGCCTATCTGCGCCGGGAAACCCGTGGTCTCGCGGCGGGCACCGAGTGGCCCTGCGATCTCGGTCCTGATCTGTCGCGCGGCTTCCGGGCGCTGAAGACCTGGTTCACGCTGAGGACGTTCGGCACGGACGCGCTCGGCGCCGTGATCGCGCGAAGCTGCGAGCTCGCGCGCCATCTGGAGGCGCGGGTGCGCGCCGAGCCCGAGCTCGAGCTGCTGGCGCCGGTCAATCTCAACATCGTCTGCTTCCGCTATCGTGCCGACGATGCCGATGCGCTCAACGGCGAGATCGTCGCCGATATCCACGAATCCGGCCTCGCCGCGCCGTCGACCACGATGCTCGACGGACGGCTGGCGATCCGTGCCGCGATCGTCAATCATCGCACCGGGACGAGCGACATCGACCGGCTGATTGCGGCGGTCCTCATGTTCGGCCGCCAGCGCGCGGCCGGTCTCACGCCGTTGATCGAGGTCGATGCGCCGCCGCTGGCGCTCTGAGCGCAAACCGCATCTCGGCGTCGTCCGCTGGTCGATGACGACCGCCGGCAGAATGTCGCCGCGCGTGTCGAAACCTTTCCAAAGGTGGTTGACGCGTTGTGAACGACGGGCGCGTTTGTTGAATCAACGAGCCTTTTCAAAGGGCGTTCTTGCGCGATGACGCGGCAATGAGCCGCGCCGATGCGCCTGTTCCGCTGATTGAGGCGGCTGCGCACCACAACCCTTCAGCGTTTGTTAGCCACTGCCATTCACCGTGACGCCCGTCGTCCGGGGTCGTTCAAATCGACCTGGGCTGCACCCTGATCTCGAAGGGATCGGGGTTTATTTCACACCAGAAGGGTATGAAAATGTCAGGTATCGTTCTCTCGGCGTCGGTGCGTCAGAATCTGCTCTCGCTTCAGTCGACGGCTCAGCTCCTCGCGACCACCCAGAACAATCTCTCCACGGGCAAGAAGGTCAACTCGGCGCTCGACAATCCGACCAACTTCTTCACCGCCCAGGGTCTCGACAACCGCGCTTCCGACATCTCCAATCTGCTCGACGGCATCGGCAACGGCGTGCAGGTGCTGCAGGCCGCCAATACCGGCATCACCTCGCTGCAGAAGCTCGTCGACAGCGCCAAGTCGATCGCCAACCAGGTTCTGCAGAGCGCGGTGGGTTACTCCACCAAGTCGAGCGTGACCTCGGCGGCTCTGACCGGCGCGACCGCCACCGACCTGCTCGGCTCCAGCTCGACGGCTGTGACCGGCTCGGTCGTGAACAACGACAATACCTCGAGCGCGGTGGCGATCACCGGCTCGACCAAGCTGTCGGGCACGGCGGGCACCGCGTCGAACAACCTCGCCACCGGCATCACCTCCGGTGAGACGCTGGTCGTCAACGGCACCACCTTCACCTTCGTCACCGGCACGTCCTCGTCCGGCACCAACATCGGCATCGGCGACAGCGTCAGCAACCTGCTGTCGGCGATCCAGACCCAGACCGGCGTCACCGCGTCGATCACCGCGGGTGCGATCACCTTGACGCCGCCGGCGGCGGGATTGACGCTCTCGGGCAGCACCGGCACCTTGGGCAAGCTCGGGCTGACTGCTGTCGGCGACGGCTTGTCAGGTCAGACCTTGACGGTCGGCGCCACAGGAGGTGGCACGGCGACCAGCATCACGTTCGGTCTAGGGACAGGACAGGTCAAGTCGCTGAACGATCTCAACGCCAAGCTCGCAGCCAACAACCTGCAGGCCACGGTCGACTCGTCCACCGGCAAGATCTCGATCACCACGACCAACGACGCGGCTTCGGCCACGATCGGCGCGATCGGTGGTACGTCGGCTGCGGCCAGCCAGGCCTTCAACGGCCTGACGGCGGCGGCTCCGGTGGCGGACGCGACCGCGCAGACGCAGCGCGCGAGCCTGGTCTCGCAGTACAACAACGTGCTGGCGCAGATCAACACGACCGCGAGCGATGCGTCGTTCAACGGCGTCAACCTGCTGAACGGCGACACGCTGAAGCTGACCTTCAACGAGAACGGCAAGTCGACGCTGTCGATCACTGGTGTCACGTTCAACTCGGCGGGCCTCGGCCTCTCGACGTTGACCTCGGGCACCGACTTCCTCGACAACAGCTCGGCGAACAAGGTCATCGGCGTGCTCACCACCGCGAGCTCCACGCTGCGCAACGAGGCCTCGACGCTGGGTTCGAACCTCTCGGTCGTGCAGGTTCGTCAGGACTTCAACAAGAACCTGATCAACGTGCTGCAGACCGGCTCGTCGAACCTGACGCTGGCCGACACCAACGAGGAAGCGGCCAACAGCCAGGCGCTGTCGACCCGCCAGTCGATCGCGGTGTCCGCGCTGTCGCTCGCCAACCAGTCGCAGGCGAGCGTGCTGCAGCTGCTGCGCTGATCCGCAAGCATCGCATCTCGACGACCAGGGCGGCGGGGGAAACCCCGCCGCCTTTTTATCGGAGGATAAGGTCCGACATTGCTGCGGCGTAGCTTGGCGATCGCGCAAAAAATCGAAAGGCCCGGCCTCGCGACCGGCGAGCCGGGCCTTCGATGTCGGGTGAGGAGGCGAAAGCTCAGGCCGCCGAGCTCACCGGCTTGTCCTGCTGTTCGGCTTCAGCCTGCTCGATCAGCTTCTTCTCATAGGCGACGAGCTTCTTGGCTTCCTTCAGCGCCTGGTAGAGATCGCCGTTGAGGATATGGCCGTTGATCGCCTCGATGATCGGCCAGGCGCTCGGCACCGTCGTGATGATGTCGCGCAGCAGGTTGAAATAGGTGCCGTGATCCGCGTCTGCCCCCGGCGAGATGTACATCAGCTGGACCGCAAGATAGACGAGCTTGGCCGGCGTGTCGGCCGTCTCCGGCGTCAGGATGTCCTTCTCGCGCAGGATCGGAATGTTCTCGCCGTCGATCAGGAGACGCGCGCGCTGGTCGGTGTTGGTGATCACGCAGGAGCCGATGATGATGCGCTCATGCGGCTTCAGTTCGACTTTCAGGGCCATTCTCATTCTCCGTTGCCGCATCGGCGTGGCGCCGAACCTGCTGCGTCGAGGCCGATGACCGGTCCAGCTGCCAGTCTAGATCGCGCGGGGAGTCTGCGCGCTCGATCGGTCGGCGCGCAGCAATCCTTTCCGATCATGGTTAACGGACGGTAAACGGCCGCGCACGCCCGGCGAATATGCGGTGTTTTCAAGGTGATCCGCGGCGAATCGCCGATGCGCGGCCGTGCCGATGCCGCGCATCGGGGACCGCGAGCGGTCGTGACTTCACTGTTTGTTAGCCGCTCGCATTTACCTTAACGCCCGTCGCCCGGTGGTGCAGTCACCGACGGGCTTCGCCTTGATCCTGAATGGATCGGGCAGTTTGTTTCACACCAGAAGGGTATGAAAATGTCAGGTATTGTTCTCTCGGCGTCGGTGCGTCAGAATCTGCTCTCGCTTCAGTCGACGGCTCAGCTCCTCGCCACCACCCAGAACAATCTCTCCACGGGCAAGAAGGTCAACTCGGCGCTCGACAATCCGACCAACTTCTTCACCGCCCAGGGTCTCGACAACCGCGCTTCCGACATCTCCAATCTGCTCGACGGCATCGGCAATGGCGTGCAGGTGCTGCAGGCCGCCAACACCGGCATCACCTCGTTGCAGAAGCTCGTCGACAGCGCCAAGTCGATCGCCAACCAGGTGCTGCAGAGCTCCGTGGGCTATTCCACCAAGTCCAGCGTCACCTCGGCGGCTCTGACCGGCGCGACCGCCACCGACCTGCTCGGCTCCAGCTCGACAGCTGTGACCGGCTCGGTCGTGAACAACGACAATACCTCGAGCGCGGTGGCGATCACCGGCTCGACCAAGCTGTCGGGCACGGCGGGCACCGCGTCGAACAACCTCGCCACCGGCATCACCTCCGGTGAGACGCTGGTCGTCAACGGCACCACCTTCACCTTCGTCACCGGCACGTCCTCGTCCGGCACCAACATCGGCATCGGCGACAGCGTCAGCAACCTGCTGTCGGCGATCCAGACCCAGACCGGCGTCACCGCGTCGATCACCGCGGGTGCGATCACCTTGACGCCGCCGGCGGCGGGATTGACGCTCTCGGGCAGCACCGGCACCTTGGGCAAGCTCGGGCTGACTGCTGTCGGCGACGGCTTGTCAGGTCAGACCTTGACGGTCGGCGCCACAGGAGGTGGCACGGCGACCAGCATCACGTTCGGTCTAGGGACAGGACAGGTCAAGTCGCTGAACGATCTCAACGCCAAGCTCGCAGCCAACAACCTGCAGGCCACGGTCGACTCGTCCACCGGCAAGATCTCGATCACCACGACCAACGACGCGGCTTCGGCCACGATCGGCGCGATCGGTGGTACGTCGGCTGCGGCCAGCCAGGCCTTCAACGGTCTGACGGCGGCGGCTCCGGTGGCGGACGCGACCGCGCAGACGCAGCGCGCGAGCCTGGTCTCTCAGTACAACAACGTGCTGGCGCAGATCAACACGACCGCGGCCGACGCGTCGTTCAACGGTGTCAACCTGCTGAACGGCGATACGCTGAAGCTGACCTTCAACGAGAACGGCAAGTCGACGCTGTCGATCACCGGCGTGACCTTCAATACCGGCGGTCTTGGTCTGTCGACCCTCACCTCGGGCACCGACTTCCTCGACAACAACTCGGCGAACAAGGTGATCACCCTGTTGAACTCGGCGAGCTCGACGCTGCGGTCGGAAGCCTCCACGCTGGGTTCGAACTTGTCGGTGGTGCAGATCCGTCAGGACTTCAACAAGAACCTGATCAACGTGCTGCAGACCGGCTCGTCGAACCTGACGCTGGCCGACACCAACGAGGAAGCGGCCAACAGCCAGGCGCTGTCGACCCGCCAGTCGATCGCGGTGTCCGCGCTGTCGCTCGCCAACCAGTCGCAGGCGAGCGTGCTGCAGCTGCTGCGCTGATCCGCAGGCATCGCATCTCGACAACCAACGCGGCGGGGGAAACCCCGCCGCTTTTTTTCGCCTGGTTTGGCCGTCCGGCCCGTATCAATACTGGCACGGAACCGGACGCGAGTGGAGCCCAGGATCGCAACCAGTCGTTAAGCAAGAAATTTAAAGCGCCATTAACCATGTTTTAAAAGTGGCTGGACTAGAACCTCCTGGTGAATAACTAGGAAGGTTTCACACATATGTCCGGTATCGTTCTCTCGGCTTCGGTTCGCCAAAACCTGCTGGCGCTGCAAAACACCGCATCGCTGCTGGCCACGACTCAAAACAACCTGGCCACCGGCAACAAGGTCAACACGGCGCTCGATAACCCCACCGAATTCTTCACCTCGCAATCGCTCAACAACCGCGCGAGCGACATTGCGAATCTGCTCGACAGCATCGGCAACGGTGTCCAGGTTCTCCAGGCTGCGAATACCGGTCTCACCTCGCTTCAGAAGCTCGTCGATAGCGCCAAGTCGATCGCAAGCCAGGTCCTCCAGGCCCCGACGGGGTACACCACCAAGTCGAGCGTGACCTCCGCGGTCATCTCAGGGGCGACGGCGAACAACCTGCTCGGCAGCTCCTCGAACAATTTCGTGACCGGCAGCGCGGTCAACAACGACAACCTCAGCTCGGCCGTTGCGATCACCGGATCCACCAGGCTGTCGGGTACGGCGAGCTCGACCTCGAACGACCTGGCGAGCAGCGTCACCACCGGCGATACGCTCGTGGTCAACGGTGTCGTGTTCACCTTCGTGGCCGGCTCGGTCTCGGCCGGTACCAACATCGGCGTCGGCGACACCGTCAGCAACCTCCTGGCTGCCATCGATTCGGTGACCGGAGCCACCGCAACGCCGTCCACGGTGGCAGCGGGCAAGATCCAGCTGGCGACAGGCACGGCGCAGGATCTGACAGTATCGGGCACGGCCCTGGCCAAGCTCGGATTGACCGCCGGCACGACCACACGAAATCCGCCAGCCTTGACAGGACAGACGCTGACAATTGCCTCGACAGGGGGCGGCGTCGCAACGAACATAACGTTCGGCACAGGTGCTTCGCAGATCTCGACGCTGGCACAGCTCAATACGGCTCTCGCGACCAACAACCTGCAGGCCAGCCTGAGCACGACGGGTCAGCTTACGATCCTCACCACCAACGAAGCGGCATCGTCGACGATCGGCGCGGTCGCCGGCTCTTCGACCGCGGCCAGCATGGCCTTTAACGGCGTGACGGCATCGACCCCGGTGGCCGACACCAACTCCCAGACGACGCGTGCCGGCCTGATCGCGCAGTACAACAACGTCCTGGCGCAGATCAACACCACGGCGCAGGACGCCTCGTTCAACGGCATCAACCTGCTCAACGGCGACACGCTCAAGTTGGTGTTCAACGAGACCGGACGGTCCACGCTGAACATCACCGGCGTGACCTTCAACAGCACCGGTCTCGGCCTATCGGCGCTGGTGGTCGGAAGCGACTTCCTCGACAGCAACTCGGCCAACAAGGTGCTCACGACCTTGAACAGTGCATCGACTGCGATCCGCTCTGAAGCGTCGTCGCTCGGTTCGAACCTCTCGATCGTGCAGATCCGTCAGGACTTCAACAAGAACCTGATCAACGTGCTGCAGACCGGCTCGTCGAACCTGACCTTGGCCGACACCAACGAGGAGGCGGCCAACAGCCAGGCGCTGTCGACCCGCCAGTCGATCGCGGTCTCGGCGCTAGCGCTGGCCAATCAGTCGCAGGCGAGCGTGCTGCAGCTTCTGCGCTGAGCGCGAACGCGCTGGAATGATATCTCATCGAAGCGGCGGGCCATGCCCGCCGCTTCTGCTTTTGGCTATGCCGTGCGTGGCAGCGCGGGTCTCCGTTCGATGTCGGTGGGTGAGCTGCGTGAAGGCGCCGTTGTTCGTGTAGTTCGCGCCGCCGAGGCGTGATGAACAACGTACGATCCTCGTCCGGACATTTTGAATCATCGCGTTCGCAAGAAATTAAGAGGTGCACCAAACAAGGCGATTTGCGGTGCTCCGTGACGCTACGAAACGAATTCCGCTAACGGCCGCTAACCATATTTTAAAGGCACGCAAAGTACAAAACCTGAGCAGTTTGGTCGTGTCCCTGCGTCAGTCCGGAGTAGTTGATGTCATATGCCGCTCAAGCCTATGCCCGCACGTCGCAGACGACGGCATCACCACGGGAGATCGAAGCTCAGGCTCTGTTGAAAGCGGCACGGCAGCTGCAGGAAGTCCAGGCCAATTGGAGCGGCCCTGATCGCAACATGTACAAGGCTCTGCTCTTCAATCGTCGCTTGTGGACGATCTTCATGAGCGCGATGGAGGCGGACGACAATCCGAATCCGCTCGACATCCGCCAGAACATCGCCAACATCGGCGTGTTCGTGATGAAGCAGACGATCGAGATGCAGATGGATCCGGATCCGGCGAAGCTCAAGTCGCTGATCGACATCAACTGCCACATCGCCGCGGGATTGTCCGGGCGGAGCTGACCGTCGGGGACAGGGGCGGGTGGCGCGTCGTCATGACCGATATCACCAGCATCCTGTCTGCGTCCTACAAGTCGAACCTGCTCAGTGCGGCGCGAAGCAACAGCAAATACGTGGCCGTCGATCCGACGCTCTATCAGGGCGGCTGGAGCGGAAAATATGCCAACGGGAAGTCGTTCACGGTCTCGGTCTCCAACGTAAAGGGCTTTCACGCCAAGGTTCGCTACCAGGGCGAGGGCGTGAACAAGTATCAGGACGTGCTGATCAGGGATAATGCGTTGGGGATCGGCGATACGAAGTTCACGCTGACCGGCAACGGCAAGGCCCAGATCAAGAACGTGGTCACCGACGCCGCCTCGGGCCAGACCTATCTCGACACCGCCTACGCGACCCGGAGCAGTTGATCCGCCAAAGCTGCGCCGCTCGATACGGCAACGCCGCCCGGTGGGGCGGCGTGCAGGCGGCGGCGGAATGAAGCGGTAGGCCCCGTGGGGGCTCAGGCGGTGCGATCGGTCGCCACGACGCGCGGCACGTCCGCCTTCTGCATATCCTTCTGAAGGTCGAGCGTGTTGAAGTAGGCCCGGCGGCGCAGCACGGCCTCATCCGGATATTGGGTCACGACCTGATCGGTCTTGCGGTTGACCACCTGGAACACCAGGGCGGCAGCGGCGCGATCGTAATAGGCCTGCCGCGACACCGACAGATCGTTCGCGACGTTGACCGGGACGTCGTTGCGCACGGAGGCGCCAGGCTCGGCCGCGGTCACGGTCTGGCTGGGAGGAAGGTCCGTTGGAACAGCGCTCACCACCGCCTGGCTCGACGGCGGAATTATCGGAACGGACGCTGGCGTCCCTACCGCTCTTACGCTGAAATCGGAACTCATGGCAGCCTCCTCATGGCCATCGAGTCAATTCCCAACCCATCCCGCTTGCAACTATGCCGATGACCAATCAACGTTATGTTAGGAAATAGGATGAACGGCGCGTTGTGATTCGCCAGGGCCTTTTAAGCTTATCCGAGCGTTAAAACGGCGACGGCCGCGCAGCCCTCGAGGCGGCGCGGCGCTGCAATGCAGTGGGGGGTGCCGGTGGTGAGGCTCAGAGCGTCCGGCTGACGGCGAGCGGGGTGAGGTGCCGTGCGCCCGGGGCGGCGCGGCGGCCGCCGGCGGTATACGTGCTGGGGATGTTCTTGCGCTGAACCTCGGCATTGACGCCGCGCACGATCTTTTCCGAGATCGCGTGCGCAGTCGCCAGCACGGTCAGGTTCACCTGCAGCAGGGCGCGGAAGGTGTCGTGGTGACGGTGCAGGGTGGCGAGCAGCTCCGGCGCGGTCTGCTTCATGAACTCCTGGCTCGCCTTGAGGCGGCCCACGGTCGTGACGTAGTGGCGGGACAGCTCGGTCTTCTTCGGGCCGAACGCCATGCCTTCGCGCAGCTTGCCGGCGCGAACTAGCTCGGTCTCCTGCTCGATGACCGCGATCAGCTCGCTCATGACGCTCACCATCTCGTCGGCGAGCGCGCGTGCCTCTGCGGCGCTGGTGGCGGCGGCGTAGGTCGTCTTCTTCGCTTGGCCCTGTGCGGTCATTTCATAACTCCCTTCGGCGTGAGCGTTTGCCGCCCACGCGCTTGTCACGCGAACATCTACGCTTTGCCGTTGGCGCCGGTGCTGCTGCCGGCCTGTTGCAGGATGAGAGTGCGGAAGACGTCGTTGGAGATGCCGACGCCGCCGGCCTTGGCGAAGTTCTTGGAATATTGCTCCGTCAGCATCGAGCGCCAGACGCCGGTGCCGGGCGTGTCGCCGAACGGCCCTTCGCCCTTCACGCCGCTGGTCATCTGCGAAAACATGCTGTTGAGGAACATTGCTTCGAAGTCGGTCGCCGTCGCCTTGGCCCTGGCCTGCGCCTTGGGCGAGACCTTCGTCAGGGCCTCGGCGAGATCGAGATCGGTGCGCGGCGCGGTGACGGCCGCGGCCGTCGGCATGTTGAGAGCGACGCGGCCATGATAGGAGTCGATGAAGGACGTCGCCATCACATCACCTCGATGTCGGCTTCGATCGCACCCGCCGCCTTGATGGCCTGCAGGATGCTGATCAGGTCGCGGGGACCGATGCCGAGGCCGTTGAGGCCGTCGACCAGCTGCTGCAAGGACACACCGTCCTTGACGACCGCGAACTTCTTGCCTTCCTCGGTGACACCGACGCTGGTGCGCGGTGTGACCACGGTGCGGCCGCGCGACAGTGGATTGGGCTGGCTGACCTGCGGACTTTCGGAGATCGTGACGGTGAGGTTGCCTTGCGCCACGGCGACGGTCGCCACGCGCACGTCGCGGCCCATCACGATGATGCCGGAGCGCTCGTCGATGACGATCTTGGCGGCGAGATCAGGATCGACCTGCAACTGCTCGATCTCGGTCAGGAAGGCGACGACGTTGCCCTTGAACTCGGCGGGAACGCTGAGCTGCACCGTCGAAGGGTCGATCGGCTCGGCGGTCTTGACGCCGAGGAAATCGTTGATGGCGGCGGCGATGCGCTTTGCGGTGGTGAAGTCGGCGTTGCGCAGGGCGAGCCGCACGTTCGGCAGCCGGTTCAGGGCGAACTCGATCTCGCGCTCGATGATGGCGCCATTGGCGATGCGGCCGACCGTCGGCACGCCGCGCACGATCTTGGCGGCCTCGCCCTCGGCCTGGAAGCCGGAGATCGCGAGCGAGCCCTGCGCCACCGCATAGACGTTGCCGTCGGCGCCGAGCAGGGGGGTGACGAGCAGGGTGCCGCCCTGCAGGTTCTTGGCGTCGCCGAGCGCGGACACCGTGACGTCCATGCGCGTGCCTTGCGTCGCGAATGGCGGCAGGTTGCCAGTGACCATGACAGCGGCGACGTTGCCGGTGCGGATGGTGGCGCCGCGGATGTTGACGCCCATGCGCTCGAGCATCGCCTGCAGCGACTGCTTGGTGAAGGGGATGTTGTTCAGCGTGTCGCCGGTGCCGTTGAGGCCGACCACGAGGCCATAGCCGATCAACTGGTTCTGGCGCACGCCCTCGATATTGGCGAGATCCTTGATCCGCGAGGTCGCGTTCGCAGACATGACGGTAGATGCCAGCGCCAGCACGGCGGCGCAGGCGACCTGAAACAGGCGCGTGGTTCGGACGCGTCGCATCCTATGCTCCCCTCGAACTCTTCAAGCGATCACTCGGCCACTCCCATGACCGCATGATCGACGTTAACTATGCGAGCGTCGTGCCACGGCGATGCTCCGGGCTAACTCATTGAAAGAGTGTGAAATCGACTCGAAGCTTTGCCGCGGTCCAGGGGGACTCCGGGGGAACGAAGCTGCCGCCCCGGCAGAATTTGCCGGGCCGTTTACGCACCGTTAACCACGGCGGAGCCAATCTCCCGCTCGACACGCGAAGCTTGCGGGAGCCATCGATGCGCATCTACGGACCGAACGGCACGACCCTGGGCTCGTCGACCAGCTCCACGCGGAAGACCTCGTCCAGCGGCTTCAAGCTGCCTGACGTCGGCACCACGCAGGACACGCGCGCGACGCTCGCGCCCAAGCAGACCGCGAACATCGATGCGCTGCTGGCGCTGCAGGGTATCGAGGAGGAGCCGGCGGAGCGCCGCAAGCGCTCGGTCCAGCGCGGCAAGCGCGCGCTCGACGTGCTCGATGATCTCAAGCTGACGCTGCTGTCCGGCAAGCTCGACACCGCGATGGCGCTGCGGCTGCGCGATGCCGCGGCCGACCTGAAGCAGACCTCGGGCGACCCGGGACTGGATGCGATCCTCTCCGAGATCGAGCTGCGCGTCGAGGTCGAGCTCGCCAAGGCCGGGCGGAGCTGAGACGCTTCGCGCGTTCAAGCCGCCTTCGACGGCTGTTGCGCGTCGTAGCGCCGCTGCGCGGCGGTGACTTCCTTGAGATGACGCTCGGCCCAGTCGCGCAGCGGATCGACCGCGGCGGCGAGCGTCAGCCCGAGCGGCGTGATCGAATATTCGACGGTGACCGGGACGGTCGCGATCGCGCGCCGCCGCACCAGGCCGTCGCGCTCCAGGCTCTTCAGCACCTGGGACAGCATCTTCTGCGAAATCCCTTCGATCGACCGCCGCAACTGATTGAAGCGCAAGGGTTCGTTGCGCAGCAGGATCAGGATCAGCACGGCCCATTTGTCGCCGACGCGATCGAGGATCTGTCGCGTTGGGCAGTCGGCCGAATAGACGTTCGCGGCTCTCATCGGTTACTCCGGCGTGACCAGGTGATCTTAAAGTGCGCTCTTAACACCAGCATTCGTTCCGCTATCTAGTCACTATCGGATACCGAGGCGGCTTCGTCCAGATCTCGGATCCGACCTCGTGATCTCGAACATAGGAGCTTCCCATGAAGATCGCCGTCGCCGGCGCGTCCGGCCGTGCCGGGTCCCGCATTACCGCCGAGCTGGCCAGCCGCGGCCACCAGGTCACCGGCATCGCCCGCAACCCGGAGAAGATCGCCGGTCACGCCAACGTCAAGGCGGTGCGGGGCGATGCCAACGACCGCGCCGCGCTGGCAAAGCTCTGGGCCGGCCATGACGTCGCGATCAGCGCGATCCATTTCTCGGCCAGCGATGTCGAGACCCTGATCGGGGCGGCCAAGGACTCGGGCGTATCGCGTTACCTCGTGGTCGGCGGCGCCGGCTCGCTCGAGGTCGCGCCGGGTGTGCGGCTGGTGACGACGCCCGGCTTTCCGGCCGCCTACAAGGCCGAAGCGGAGAAGGGCGCCGCGTTCCTCGATCGTCTGCGCCAGGAGAAGGAGCTCGACTGGACCTTCCTGTCGCCCTCGGCGATGATCGATTTCGGTGCCCGGACGGCCAAGTTCCGGCTCGGAACGGACCAGTTGCTGGTCGATGCCGACGGCAAGAGTTTCATCACCTTCGAGGACTTCGCGGTCGCGATGGCCGACGAAATCGAGCGTCCGGCGCACCGGCGGGCCCGTTTCACGGTCGGTTATTGAGGCCGTCCACGGCGTCCCGCCGGCTGCGGCCGAATTTGCCTGTGCAACGGCCCGAACGGCGGGGCGCCCGTGCCGATGGAAATATTGTCTGTCACATGAGGCCGCTATATAACGCGGCCGCGAACGGGCGTATTCCGTCCGCCGGTGCCGAGACCGGCGCCAGCACGTACAGATGGGCTGACCTTGGAAAAGTTGAAGAACTACAAACCTTCCGAAAAAGAGCCTTTCATGAACGAACGCCAGCGCGACTATTTCCGCGCCAAGCTGCTGGCATGGAAGGAGGAGATCCTGCGCGAATCGAAGCTCACCCTGCAGGCTCTGCAGGAGGAGAACGTGAACCATCCGGACCTCGCCGACCGCGCGTCGTCGGAGACCGACCGGGCGATCGAGCTTCGCGCCCGTGACCGCCAGCGCAAGCTGATCTCCAAGATCGACGCGGCGCTCCAGCGCATCGAGGACAACACCTACGGCTATTGCGAGGAGACCGGTGAGCCGATTTCGCTGAAGCGGCTCGAGGCCCGGCCCATTGCGACGCTGTCGGTGGAGGCGCAGGAACGCCACGAGAAGCGTGAAAAGGTCTATCGCGACGAGTAGGTCGCGACACTGACCTGAACGAGCGGGGATTGCGGCCGCCTGCCGGGTGCGGCCGCAGTATCTGTTGACGGCTGAGACGGTGCTTGTGCGATCCGCACAGGCTGTGCGGGAGCGAGCGCAAGCGCCTTTGGTTTTCCGAACGTCAGGAACTTTTTCGCGCCTGCTGAATTAACTGCGGTTCCATCTCGGAACGCCGCGGGGAATCATGGGCGAGCCGGACATAGCCAGAGGCGCGCTGGCGACGATGCAGCGCTCCTACGGCGCCCTGAGCATCAAGGGACGCCTCCTTCTGCTGGCCGGCATTCTGTTCCTGCCCTGCGTCGGACTGATTGCCTATGTCATCGTGTCGATGGCGCAATCCGCCGACGCCTCAATTCGGCACGGCCTGTCCTATGCCGCGCAGACGATCTCCGGAGCTGTCGACGCCGAATTGCGGCGCTATATCGCGCTCGCCGAGGTGCTGGCGAAGTCTCCTGAACTCAGCGCGGCCGATCTCAGCGACTTCGAGGCGGAGGCGCGCCGCGTCGGTGCGGTCAGCGGCGAAGGCTGGATCATCGTGTCGGACGCGAGCGGCCGCATCCTGCTCAACACCGGGGCGACGCCGGGCAAGCCGCTCGGCGAGCGCACGCCCGAAGGCCGGCACTCGCAGGAGCGCGCTTTTCAGTCAGGAAGGCCATCGATCTCCGACATCTTCACCGGTCCCAATTCCGGCGCGTGGGTGGCGACCGTCGATGTCCCTGTCGTCAAGGATGGCAAGCCGTTCCGTTGCCTGTCGATCGCCATGCCGGCCGCGAACTACACCCGGCTGCTGGCCCAGCAGCAACTGCCGGCCGACTGGCTGGTCGGCATCATGGACGGCCAGGGCCGCTACATCTCGCGCATTCCGAAGAACGCCACCACGATCGGGCAGCCGGCGTCGGCCGGCTGGCGGGCGACTGCCAAGGCCGAGGGGATCGCGGAGTTTCCGTCGATCGAGGGCGATCGTGTCATCAACGCCAATGCGCGTCCCCAACTGAGCGACTGGACTGTCGGGGTCGGCATCAAGCAGGCGGCTTTCGCCCAGGCGATCTCCTCGACGGTGCAGACCGCAACCATCGTGGCAACGACGATCTGTGCCCTGGCGCTGCTGCTGGCGGCCGGCATCGGCCGAAGCATCGCCCGGCCGCTCGAAAGCATCGCCGTCAAGAGCGCCATCCCAGGCGAGGCCGCGCCCTCCGATCCTCCGGAGGTTCGGGCGCTCAACGCCCGACTGGCTGCGGCCGAAAAGGCGCAGGCGGAGAGTGCGCGCGTCATCCAGGAGAATTTCGGGATGCTCGCCCAAGCCAGGGACGATGCGTCGCGCACGGCCGGGCAGCTCAAACTCGCCGCGAAATATGGACGGCTTGGCACCTTTACCTGGGACGGCAGATCCGGCGCCAGCCACTGGTCCGACGAGATCGAAGAACTCTATGGGCTTGCGCCGGGCACGTTCCCAGGGACCTATGACGCCTGGCTGGCGCTGGTGCATCCCGAGGACCAGGCGCGTGCCGACCAGGACAACAAGCAGGCGCTGATCACCGGCGAGCTCGATTCGGAGTGGCGAGTGGCGCTGCCCGACGGCTCAATCCGGTGGATCGAGGCGCGCGCCCGCATGCTGGGCGGCGAGGGCGGCGGCGATCCGTACATGATCGGCGTCAACATCGACGTCACCGCCGCGAAGGAAGCCGACCGCAAGCGCGAGCTGCTCGTGCATGAGCTCGCCCATCGCGTCAAGAACAGCCTCGCCGTGGTGCAATCGCTGGCGCATCAGCTGCTGCCGCGGCACGACGCCAAGGTCCGCGATTTCACCTCACGCCTGCATGCGCTGGCGACGGCGCACACGAGCCTTGCCGAGAACGACTGGCAGGGCGCCGATCTCGCCGCCCTCATCAGGAGTCAGGTCGCGCCGTTCGCCAGCACACCGGATCAACTCGCCACCAGCGGCCCCGCCATCCTGGTCCCGGTCGAGCTGACGACGCAGCTGGCTCTCGTCATCCACGAGATGGCCTGCAACGCCAGCAAATATGGCGCGCTCACCACGCCCAACGGTCACGTCGATGTCAGCTGGTCGTTGGCCCAGGACGCGCTGCATGTCCGTTGGCAGGAGAGCGGCGGCCCGCCGGCGCGCGAGCCTCCGGTGGTCGGCTTCGGCAGCCGGCTGCTGACCCGCACGGTCAGGCATCTGCAGCGCACATTTGCCGAGAGCGGGCTGACCTGCCAGTTCGAGCTGCCCTGGCTCACGACACGTGACGAGAGCTCGATGGCCGCAACGGGCGAGGCGAGTTGAGCGTCAGCGCGCGAAGCGCCGCTCGGCTGGTCCTGACATGGCCTCACATGGCCTCGCCATCGCGCTCTGCCATACCGCGTCCGGGATATCGGCGCAGAGACGGCAATTCCGATGAGCGAGGTACTGGTTATGGGCGGCTGGTCGGTTGAAAGTGCTGCTTGCGCCCGTGGCCGCGCCGTCTCAAATTGTTGATGAAGCTGAGATGGGAGCCAAAATCTCGTTAATAAACAATCCGTTCACCATAAATCCTGCGATGCCGGTTCGGGCCGCGGGCCAGGGGAGTTGAAGGGCCATGGGAGCAGACGAGATCCTTGCCGCTGCGCAACTGATTGTAGATGCCCGCAAGCGGCGGGCGCCCTTGGGCGCTCTGCCGCCGCAGCTTCAGCCGAAGGATGAAGCTGCCGGCTACGAGATCCAGCGTGAAGTCCATTGGCTGCTCGCCGAACAGGCCGGTGACTTCGCCGGCTACAAGATCGGCTGCACCAGCAAGGTGATGCAGGACTATCTTGGTATTCCGCATCCCTGCTCCGGCGGGGTGTTCGCGCGCGGCGTTCACCAGACGGGGGTCGGATTGCGCACGGCCGACTTCGTCCGCGTGGGCGTCGAATGCGAGATCGCCGTGCGGCTCAAGCACGACCTGCTGCCGTTGGACGCGCCGTTCACCATGGATCGTGTCGTCGAGGCGATCGGCGACTGTCATGCGGCGATCGAGATCGTCGACGACCGTTATGTGCAATGGCAGACGCTGGGGGTGCCGACGCTCGTCGCCGACGATTTCTTTGCTGCCGGCTGCGTCCTCGGCCCGGCGCTCCCGCGCGCTGCCGTAGCGGACTTGGCCGCGGTGCAGGGCCGTGCCATCGTCAACGGCACCCTGGTCGGCGAGGGCACCGGTGCGGATGTGCTGGGACATCCGGTCCACGCGCTGGCCTGGCTTGCCAATCATCTCGCCGCCGGTGGTGACGGGCTCGAGGCCGGACAGCTCGTCCTGACCGGCAGCCTGGTCAAGACGATATGGCTGAGCGCGGGCGACCGGGTGCGGATGGAGCTGGACGGCCTCGGTGTGGTCGAGGCGACGTTCATGTGATCCCGCGTCGAGGAAGACCTGCCGATCTCTGAGCGGGGCGTTGCTCCGCTCCAGCTAGACGAGCTCCATGCGCAGATGACGGCCTACGGCTCTGGCGGCGCGCGCCAGCGTGCCGAGCGTGACGGATTCATTGTCGGGATCGAGCAGCCGGTCGAGCTGGGCGCGGCTGGTCTCCATGCGGGCCGCCAGCTCGGTCTTGGAGATCGCCTCGCGCTTCATTAGCTCCTCGAGCTGCCGTACCAGCACGCGCTTGATCGCGCGCGCCGTCACGGTCTCGTAGAGACCGTCCTCCTTCAGAAAGTCGTCGAAGGCAGAGCCGACCTTGCCGGCAGTCTTAGGTGCGCGCATCACGAAATGTCTCTCATGCGTTTGACGGCCAATTCGATATCGGATGCCGGAGTCTTCTGACTCTTCTTGATGAAGGCATGGAGCAGGATCATCCGGCCGTCTCGCAAGCAAAAGATCACACGGGCGATCCGGCCCTGCGTGAGGCTGCTGCGAACCTCCCACAGTCCATGACTCAATGGCCGACACAGAGGAAGCCCGATCGGCCAAGCAAACTCGACGTCCTTGATATCCTCGCCGAGGATCCGACGATCCTCGGCAGGCAATTCCTTGAGCCAGTCCCGGACGGGTTCGCGGCCGGATGGCAGCGCGTAGAAGAACGCCGGTAGCCGTTTCATTGAAATGTACCATTTTTGGTACGTTCTGCAACAGGGAAAATGCTGAGCAGGCTCTCAGTTGATCGCCAAGTGAACGACACTTGTCTAGGCAAGTAAACGAACACGGCCTCCGGCAGGGGAGCTACCGGAGGCCGTGTATACATCGCCCGCTGCGCCTAGGTTCGCATTGGGCAATGTGGGAGCTCGCTTTCAGAGAAGGGCGGCGGCTGCGGATCATCTCATGACCAGTGTCGCGCTCGGCCAAGTCCTTGTCTGACCCTCCGGGGAGGGATTTTCATCGTGTCTCTTCATCCTTGTCCGATTGCCGACCCAAGACATTCAGGTCGGAGCTTTCGCGGCGACCGGGCGTGGTTGGATCCGCCCGGCCTTTCGATGTGATCTTCGCCTCAGAACGGCAGCAGGATGTCCATCACTTGCTGGCCGTAGCGCGGCTGCTGGACGTCGGAGATCTGGCCGCGGCCGCCGTAGGAGATACGGGCCTGGGCGATCTTGGTGGAGTCGATGGTGTTGTCGCTCTGGATGTCCTCGGGCCGCACGATGCCGGCCACGATCAGCTCGCGGATCTCGTAGTTGACCCGGATCTCCTGCTTGCCTTCGACGACGAGGTTGCCGTTCGGCAGCACCTGCGTCACCACCGCGGCGACGCTGGTGGTCAGGGATTCCGAGCGCTGGATGGTGCCCTTGCCGTCGGACGACGAGGTGCCGTCGGCGGTCAGGATGCGGCCGGGCAGCACCTTCTGCGCCTGCACGCCGAGCGTCTTCGCGCCGATGAAGTCGGTGATGCCCGAATCCTCCTTGTTGGTGCGGCTGCGCTGGGTCTCGTTGGCGAAATTGGCCTTGTCGGAGATGCTGACCGTGACGGTCAGGAGGTCGCCGACCTGACGGGCGCGCTGGTCCTTGAAGAAGGCGCGCGAGCCGTTACGCCACAGCGAGTTCGGCGCGTAGGACACCGTCTCGGGCTTGGGCATCGGCATCTGCACCGGCTTGTAGCCCGGCTGCGTGGTCGGGTTGTCGATCTCCGTCAGCTTCGGCCGCTCGCCGATCTGCGACAGCCGGTCGATCGAGGAGCATCCGCCGGCGATCGACAGCACTGCGAAGGAGACCGAGACCAGCGCAACCCGGCGCAGGCTCGAGGCGCCCCGATCATCAAACTTGAACTTCGACATGAAACTTACTCGGCTTTCGGGGTGGCGGAGGTGGGAAGGCGGCTGGCGACGGCGACGGGCGCGGCGATGTCGGCTTCGGAGGTCTGCGCCGGCTTGGCGACGGCGATGTCGACGGAGACCTGGCCGCGACCCGAGACGCGGCCGGTCACGGTGCGCTTGGACTGCAGATTGAGCACGCTGACGACGTCGCCTTCGGTGCCCGACTCCAGCGCCTTGCCGCGCGTGGTGAGATAGATGCCGGCGGTCTGGTAGATCAGCGTGACCGCCTGGTCGCGCTGCACGAGGTCGGGCTTGGCGAGGTCGGTGGTCTTCAGCGCCTGGCCGGCGCGCACCGCGCGGCGCATCTGCATGCCCACTGCGAGCTCGCGCGAGGCAGGCTCGCCGCCGCCGAGCTCGGCGCGCGGCCGCCGCTCGGTCTGCAGGTCGCCTGAGCGGATCATCTCGTTGCGATCGATGTTGCGGGTCAGCACCACGGCCTCGACGGTCTCGATCGCCGTGCCGGTGTAGCGCAGCTTGGTCGGGCTCGCGCCATTGGCATGGCCGAGCTCGAAGGTGATGTCGAAGCGGCCGCTGCGGGGGTCGAAGCGGGCGCTGGTCGGCGCCAGCGTGCCCGACGTCGAGGCCTCGAATTTGAGATCCTGCACCGGCTGGTCGAAGCTGATGCTGAGGTTCGCGGCATCGCCAAGTCCGTTGCGGTGATCGAGCGCCTGGGCCACTGCCGTGCTGATCTCCTTGGCGTCGATGGCGCGGGCCAGCCGCGTGACCGCAACCTCCTTGATGTCGCGGACCTCGACGCCGATGACCTGGTGGGTGCGCAGGGTCGCGATCACCTGCGCGGCCGGCAGCACGCCGGTCGTGCCGAGATCGGGCGCGCGGTAGACGGCGATGTTGGCCGCGACGCCCGCATTGTCGATCAGGTCGCCGACGCGCACGATGTCGCCGGTGACGTTGACGGTGGAGCGCAGCACGGGCGCCTTGATCTGGTCGTCGGCCTCGCCGGCCAGCGCCGACAGCGCGGTCGAGGCGAGCAGGGCGGCTGCGAGCAGGAAGGGACGGACGGTGCGGGTCATGATGGCGATCTCCCTTCGAACCTCAGCGGAACAGCGCAGTGGTCGATTGCAGCATCTGGTCGGCGGCCGAAATGACCTTGGCGTTCATCTCATAGGCGCGCTGGGCGGCGATCAGCTCGCTCATCTCGCTGACGACATCGACGTTGGCCTGCTCCAGGCTGCCCTGGGTGATGCTGCCGAGGCCATCCTGGTTGGCGACGCCGTCCTGCGGTGCGCCCGACGACGGCGTGTCGGTGAACTGGTTGTTGCCGACCGGCTGCAGGCCGGCCTTGTTGATGAAACGCGTGACCTGGAGCTGGCCGATGATGTTCGAGGTGGTCGAGCCCGGCAGCGTCACGGAGACCTGGCCCTGCGCGTTGACGGTGATGCCCGAGGCGTTCTGCGGGATCGTGATCGTCGGCTGCACCGGGTTGCCCTGCGCGGTGACGATGCGGCCCTGATTGTCCATCTGGAAGGTGCCGTCGCGGGTGTATTGGAAGGTGCCGTCGGGCATCAGCACCTTGAAGAAGCCCTCGCCCGAGATCGCGAGGTCGAGATCGTTGCCGGTCTGCGACAGCGTGCCCTGCGTCATCGAGCGCGGCGTGCCGACGGTCTTGACGCCGCCGCCGATGTCGATGCCGACGGGCAGGATCGTGCCCTGGTCGGAGGACTGCGCGCCGACGCGGCGCATATGCTCGTAGATCAGGTCCTGGAACGCCACCGTCTGCTTCTTGAAGCCGGTGGTGCGCAGGTTGGCGATGTTGTTGGAGATCACCTGAACGTTGAGTTCCTGTGCCGCCATTCCGGTCGCAGCGGTGTGAAGCGCCTGCATGTCACGTCTCCTTCAAGATCTGTCAGGCCGGAACGTCGGCGAGTTTCTCGATCGCGTTCTTGCGCAGGTCGCTCTGGACCTGCAGCATGTTGGCGACCTGGGTGTAGGCGCGCATCACTTCGACCATCTTGCTCATCTCGCCGACCGCGCTGACGTTCGACTTCTCGATGTAGCCCTGCTGGATGGTCGACTTGGTGTCCTGCTGCGGGATGGCGCCGGCGGCGGCGGCGTAGAGGTTGTTGCCTTGCTTCTGCGCGGCCTGCGGATCGGCGAAGTTGACGATGCGCAGCTTGCCGCGGATCGAGTCGGTGCGGTTGACGCCCTCGACCACCGTCACGGTGCCGTCGGGCGAGATGTTGACGTCGTGGTCGGTCGGCTGAAACACGATCGGACCGCCGGTGCCGAGCACCAGGTCACCGGCGGAGGTGACGAGCTGGCCGAGATTGTTCATGTGCAGGTTGCCGTCGCGGGTGTAGCGCTCGCCGGCCGCGGTCTGCACCGTCAGGAAGCCGTCGCCCGTGACGGCGACGTCGAGCGCGTTGCCGGTGCGCTGCATCGAGCCCTGCGAGAAGTCGCGATAGGTGCCGCGGTCCTGGACATAGGACACCCTGCGGGCGGCGCCCGGAAAATTGTCTTCATGCGCGCCGGAGGAGAGATACTCCTCGAACAGCTGCTGATCGGCCTTGAAGCCGTTGGTGTTGACGTTGGCGACGTTGTTGGCAACGACGTCGAGCTGCCGCTCCAGCACCATCTGCCGCGACAATCCGATGAGAAGCGCATTCTCCACCGGTCGATCTCCCCTTTTAACGAATCCCGTTCGCGGCACCTCTCCCAAGGCGGTCTCGATCGGGTCTTCAACGAACCGTTCGGCTCTCCCAAGCCGGCGGGTTCGCAAGGGGTACAGCGAAAGCCGTGCCAACTCTGAATCTATCGATAAATCAACGATTTGGATTCAAACCCGGGTTCAGAACGCCCGGCAATAACGTCTCGCTAACCATAATTGCCCGGCAAGTTTTTCCCACCGCCTCGGCAAAAGAAAGCTTCCGTTAACCATTGTTACCGTAGCGTTCCCTCAACAAAGCGCAGATGCGCTGGGAGCGTTGGTTTCGCGTCATTAAGCTTTCTGGCGGCATCGGCTCGATTTTCCGGAAGGATCCGAAAGCCATGGCCGAGAACGACGCCGGAGCAGGCGAAGGCGAGGAGCAAGCAGGCTCGCCGAAGAGCAAGCTCAAGCTGATCATCATGGTCGTCGGCGCGCTGGCGCTGCTCGGCGTCGGTGGTGCGGCCTATTTCTTCTTCTTCAGCCACAAGAACGACGAGCATCACGCCGAGGCGGCGCCGCCGCCGAAGCCGCCGGCCTTCGTCGAGGTGCCGGACCTTCTCGTCAACCTGGTCGGCAATCCCGGCGACCGCGTCCAATATCTGAAAGTGAAGATCGTGTTGGAGGTGAAGGAGGAGAAGCAGGTCGAGACGATCAAGCCGACGCTGCCGCGCGTCACCGACATCTTCCAGACCTATCTGCGCGAGCTCCGGCCGAGCGACCTCAACGGCTCGGCGGGCCTGTTCAGGCTCAAGGAGGAGCTCACCAAGCGGGTCAACGTCGCGCTGGCGCCGAACCAGGTCAACGCGGTGTTGTTCAAGGAAATCGTGGTCCAGTAAGGCAAAGAAGCTCAACGATCATGGCGGGCAACGATCAAGTCGACCAAGATGCGATAGCCGCGCAATGGGAAGCCTCGCTCGACTCGGAGGATCCCACGGAGGCCGCGGAAGCCGCAGCAGCCAATGAACTCACCGAATCGATGGCCCTGCAATGGGCCGCGATGGTCGAGGACGGCAGCCGCGATTTCGGCGCCACCAAGAACGGCGGCGAGCGGGTGCTGTCGCAGGAGGAGATCGACAATCTCCTCGGCTTCACCGCCGGCGAGGTCAGCCTCGACGACCATTCCGGCATTCGCGCCATCATCGATTCGGCGATGGTTTCCTACGAGCGTCTGCCGATGCTCGAAATCGTCTTCGACCGTCTGGTGCGGCTGATGACGACCTCCTTGCGCAACTTCACCTCCGACAACGTCGAAGTCTCGCTCGACCGCATCACCTCGGTGCGCTTCGGCGACTACATGAACTCGATCCCGCTGCCGGCCGTGCTGTCGGTGTTCAAGGCGGAGGAGTGGGAGAATTTCGGGCTCGCCACCGTCGACTCGACCCTGATCTATTCGATCATCGACGTGCTGCTCGGCGGCCGCCGCGGCAACACCCAGCTCCGCGTCGAGGGCCGCCCCTACACGACGATCGAGACCAACCTGGTCAAGCGCCTGATCGAGGTGGTGCTGAGCGACGCCGAGCAGGCGTTCCGGCCGCTGTCGCCGGTGCGCTTCACCATCGATCGGCTCGAGACCAATCCGCGCTTCGCCGCGATCAGCCGGCCCGCCAACGCCGCGATCCTGGTGAAGCTGCGGATCGACATGGAAGACCGCGGCGGCAACATCGAGCTGCTGCTGCCCTACGCGACGATCGAGCCGATCCGGCCCGTGCTGTTGCAGATGTTCATGGGTGAGAAGTTCGGCCGCGATCCCGTCTGGGAAGGCCACTTCGCCACCGAGATCACCAAGGCCGAGATCGCCGTCGACGCCGTGCTCTACGAGGCCGACGTGCCGCTGAAGCAGCTCATGAAGCTGAAGGTCGGCGACACCCTGCCGCTCGACATCCGTCCCGATGCGCTGGTCGCGGTCCGCTGCGGCAGCACCATGCTGACGGAGGGGCGGATGGGCCGGGTCGGCGACCGCGTCGCGATCCGTGTCACCAAGAATTTGCGCAAGCCGAATACGACCCTTGCGATGTTCGAAGGCTCCGAAGGCCAGAACAAGTTGATGGAGGCCCAATGAACCACTCCCTCGGATTGATCATCGAAAGCCTGGTGGCGGTCCTATTGGTGCTGACCATCGGCTATTGCATGCTGCTGAATTCCAGGCTGAAGCGGTTGAAGGCGGATGAGCATTCGCTCAAAGCCGTGATCGCGGAGCTGATCACCGCGACCGAGATCGCCGAGCGGGCGATTGGCGGCCTCAAGCTCGCCGTGCGCGACGTCAACGACAATCTCGGCAATCAGCTCGCCGCCGCGACGCAGATGTCCGACCAGTTGCGCAAGCAGCTCGCCGAGAGCGACGGCGTGGTGCGCCGGCTGTCGCGCATCGCCAGTGCCGCGCGACCCATCACCTCGCCTGAAGCCGCGCCCGAGCCGGCGCCTGCGCCGGTGCCGGCGATCACGACCGAGCCGGTGCGCGTCTCCGGTGCCAAGGCGGTTGCCGCCGCGGCCCAGGCATTCTCCGAACGTCGAAGGACTGGTGGCCTTGCCGCATGAATGCGTTTCGTAACATCCGCGTCATTCCCGTCGTCCTGATCGCGGTGGCCTGCCTTGCGGTCCTGAAGGTGGCCGGCCTCGTGATCGATGGCGGCTACGTTTTCGACTATGACCCTCACCCGACCAAGCGGTCCTGGGCCCAGGAGAACCTGGGCTATCCGGGCCGCGAGGACAATGACATCGTCACCGGCTCCACGCACGGCGCACCGAAGGAGAAGAAGGAGGAGGCGCCCAAGCCCGCCGCTCCGGACACCAAGCCCGAGGGCGTGGTGATCAAGCCCGAGGAGAACCAGCAGCAGGTGTCGCCGGCGGAGAAGGCGATCCTCGAGCGGCTGCAGTCGCGTCGCCAGGAGCTCGACGCGCGTGCGAGAGAGATCGACATCCGCGAGAGCCTGTTGCGCGCCGCGGAGCAGCGCATCCAATCCAAGACCGAGGAGATGAAGGCGATCGAGGGCCGCATCTCCGGCGCGCAGGCCGCCAAGACCGAGGCCGACAACGCCCGCTTCAAGAGCATCGTCACGATGTACGAGGGCATGAAGCCGAAGGATGCCGCCAAGGTGTTCGACCGGCTCGAGATGTCCGTCCTGATCGAGATCGCCTCGCAGATCGCGCCACGCAAGATGTCCGACATTCTCGGACTGATGACGCCGGAGGCGGCCGAACGGCTCACCGTCGAGCTGGCGCGCCGGGCCGGCGCCGACAGGCCCGAGACCAGCGCCGAGCTGCCGAAGATCGAAGGCAAGATCGTGCCCGTGAAGAGCAATTGAGCCGCATGTTTAATGCGCCCTTAAACGCCGGCACCTAGATTTCCGGCGTGGCGGGGCAGGCGTATCCGTCAAGTTGCGGATGTCGAACCGGAAGCTTGTGACCATGGTGCGCACGACTCCCATTGGATTGCGGTCGAAGGCCCGCGCACGGGCGCGCGCCGGCCTTGCCCTGCTGTCGGCCATCGTCATCGGCCTGGTGCTGTCCACGGTCGCGGCAGGCGCTGCGCCGGTGCCGGGCGAGGCCAGCCTGTCGGCTCAGGACGGCTATGCGCGGCTGGTGCTGAAATTCTCCGAGGACATCAGCGCCGACGTCACCACCGCCGGCTCGATTCTGCTGATCAGGTTCGATCGCGCCGCCACCGTTCCGATCGACCGCTGGGTGGACGCGGCGCCCGACTACATCTCGTCGGCCCGCGGCGACCCCGACGGCTCGGCGCTGCGGTTGTCGCTGTCGCGCAAGGTCCGCGTCAACACCATGACCGCGGGCGAACGCGTCTTCATCGACCTGTTGCCCGACAGCTGGACCGGCCCGCCGCCGCCGCTGCCGGCCGAGGTCGTGCGCGAGCTCGCCGAGCGAGCGCGCGCCGCCGAACGGGCGCTGCGGCTGCAGCGCGCCGAGGCGGAATCGAAGAAGCGGCCGCCGATCCGCGTGCGCGCGCTGGTGCAGCCGACCTTCGTGCGCTTCGTATTCGAGATCCCCGACGGTGTCGGCATCTCCTCGGTGCTCAACGACCAGAAGCTGTCGCTGTTCTTCACCGCGCCGCTGTCCTTCGATCTCGCCGACGCCAAGCTCGTCGCGCCGCCGAACGTCGCCGCGATCAACCAGCGCATCGACGGCAGCAGGACCGTCGTCGAGCTCGGCCTGGTCGGCGAGGTCGACGTTCGCGCCTTCCGCGAGGAGAAGAACTACAACATCGACGTCGCCTATCAGCAGCCGGACAAGAAGGTCTCCGCAGTCTCCTCGGACACGCTGCCGGGCGCCAAGGCGGCCGCGGCCGAGAAGCCCAGCGGCAGCAAACCCAATGGCGACAAGCCGAAGCAGGCTGCGCAGCCCGAGATCGTGCCGCCGACCTCCGACACCATCGCCAAGGAGATGAAGACGGAGACCAAGCCGGCGCCTGCGGTCGCGGCGCCAGCCACCGAGCTCGCAGCCGAGCCTGCGCCGTCGGCAGCGGCTGCTGCCGCGCCGGCCGCCGCGAAGGCCGAAGCCGCGCCCGAGGCCCCCAAGCCTGAAGCTGCTGCGCCTGAAGCTGTCAAATCCGAAGCAGCCAAATCCGAGCCAGCGAAGTCCGAGGCGATGAAGCCGGAGGCGGGCAAAGCCGAAGCCGCCAAGCCTATCGAGACCAAGTCTGCCGAGACCAAGTCTGCCGAAACCAAGGCCGCCGAAACCAAGCCGGCCGAGAAGGCAGCTAATGGAGCCGCCACCCTGGAGGCCCTGCGCGACAGTGAGGGCCTGCGGCTCACCTTCGGCTTCGGCCAGGTCACGCCGGCGGCGCTGTTCCGCCGCGGCGACACGGTATGGATGGTGTTCGATTCGACCAAGCCCGTCGACGTCGAGCCCATCCGCGCCAAGGGCGGCGCCATCATCGGCGAGGTCAACAGGATGCCGCTCGACAAGGGGCAGGCGATCCGGATCCGCCTCAACCGCCCGCAGATGCATTCGCTCGGCAGCGACGATGGCGGGCGCAGCTGGACCCTGTCATTCGCCGACAAGGGCCTGACCAATCAGCAGCCGCTGATGGTGATGCGCAACGTCACCGATCCCGCGCTCGCCAATGTCATGGTGCCGCTCGCCAATCCCGGAGCCGGCATGCTGCACCGGCTGACCGACCCGGATGCCGGCGACACGCTGCTGGTCGTGACGGCGCCGCCGCCGATCCGCGGCTTCATCAAGCGCCAGGATTTCGTCGACCTGTCGCTGCTCGATTCGATCCACGGCATCGCGGTGCGTCCGAATTCGGATGACGTCGCCGTCGAGATCGCGCCCGACAAGGTGATCCTCGGCCGGCCGGGCGGGCTGACCCTGTCGTCGATCGGCTTCTCGCCGGAGCGGGCGCCGACCGCCGTACGGCCGATGTTCGACATCGACGAATGGCAGCAGAACCAGACCCAGCCGTTCGTGCCGCGCGAGGATCTGCTGATCAAGGCCGCGGCGAACGCCGAGCCGGAGCGGCGGGCGCAGACGCGGCTGGCGCTGGCGCGCTTCTACATGGCGCGAGCGATGTATCCGGAAGCGCGCGGCGTCACCAATCTGATGATCTCCGACGCCGACCCGCGCACCGACGAGACCGCCATGCTGATGATCCACGCGGTGGCGAGCATCCTGATGGGCCGGCCGGACCAGGGACTCAAGGATCTCGCCACTCCGTCGATCGGCAATAATTTCGATTCGCAGATGTGGAAGGGCCTCGCCTTCGCCCGCCAGGGCAAGTTTGCCGACGCGCGCGAGAAGCTGAAGAACGTCGAGTTCGCCATCGCCTCGCTGCCGCTCGACCTGCAGCGCGTCGTGATCGCGGATGCGATGAAGTCGGCGCTCGAGATCAAGGATTTCGCCGGCGCCGCCAAGCGGCGCGCCGAGCTCGACGTGATCGGCGTGCCCGCGGACATGAAGCCCGACATCGCCGTGCTGCGCGGCCGGCTCGCCGAGGCGATGGCGCAGGAGAAGGATGCGCTCGACGACTATCGCTTCGCCGTCAATTCCGACGACCGCCTTGCGGCCGCGGAGGCCAAGCTGCTGGAGATCAAGCTTCTGCAGAAGCGCGGCGAGATCAAGCCGCCGGACGCGCTGAAGGAGCTGGAGACCTTGCAGGCGATCTGGCGCGGCGACGCCATCGAGGTGCAGACGTTGCAGATGATGGCGCAGCTCTACGAGGAGGCGGGGCGCTATGCGGACTCGCTCGAGGCCGCGCGTCAGGCCACCCGCCTGATGCCCAACTCCGATTTGGCGCGGCAGGCCCAGGATGCAGCCTCCCGCCTGTTCTCGCAGTTGTTCCTGAACGGCAAGGCCGACGAGCTGCCACCGGTCGATGCGCTCAGCATCTTCTACGGCTTTCGCGAGCTGACCCCGATCGGCCGCCGCGGCGACGAGATGATCCGCAAGCTCGCCGACCGGCTGGTCGGCATCGATCTGCTCGACCAGGCCGCCGAGCTTCTGCAATACCAGGTCGACCACCGCCTCGAAGGCGCGGCGCGCGCCCAGGTCGCCGCGCGTCTCGCCATGGTCTATCTCACCAACCGCAAGCCTGAACGCGCCATCGAGGCGCTGCGCACCACGCGCATCGCCGATCTCGCGGGCGAGCTGCGCCAGCAGCGGCTGCTGCTGGAGGCCCGCGCCAACAGCGACATCGGGCGCCACGACCTCGGGCTCGACATCATCACCAATATCGCAGGCCGCGAGGCGATCCGGCTGCGCTCCGACATCTATTGGGCGTCGCGGCGCTGGCGCGAGGCCTCCGAGCAGATCGAGCTCTATTACGGCGATCGCTGGCGCGATTTCCGCCCGCTCAATCCAGCCGAGCGCGGCGACATCCTGCGCGCCGTGGTCGGCTATGCGCTCGCCGACGACGCCATCGGTCTCGCCCGGTTCCGCGAGAAATATGCGCCGCTGATGACCGGCGAGGCCGACAAGATCGCATTCGACGTCGCCAGCAAGCCGGCGAGCGGCTCCAGCGCCGAGTTTGCCCAGATCGCGAAGATGGCGTCGAGCGTCGATACGCTCGACGGCTTCCTGCGCGACATGCGGGCGCGCTTCCCGGATGCCACCGGCAAAGGACCGGACGGCGGCAAGGATGCTGCGAAGGCCCCGTCGGAGGCGACCGGCGCCTTGCCGCGCATCCAGGGCGTCAAGCAGGCGATCGCGGGTCGATGACGTCGTGCATCAAGGCGTAGAGCCGGAGGACATGGCGACATGACGAAGCCGACCAAGACCGAAGCCGAGCTCATCGCGATGGCCAAGGCGGAGCTGAAGGCGCGGGTCGGTTGTGCCGACGGCATGGCGATCTCGGTGCTCCGCTGGGGCACCAAATGGGAGCTCCGCGCCAAGGCCGATCCCGGCACGGCGACGCGCCCCGGCTATCCGGAGAGCGTGTCGATGTCGAAGATCGGCGACGAGCTGAGCAAGCAGTACGACGTCGCGGGGTGAGCGATTCTGAATCCGTCCGAAGCGCGCCAAGACGAAAGTTCGAGACTGCTTTGCGAAGCCAGTGGATCGGTAATTGTCTTGTTCGTTCAGTCAGAGCGATGCGGCGCAAGCGCTTCGATGATGCGGCAGTCGGCAACGGTGCCGTGCTTGCAGCGCCCTATGACATCGGCAAGTTCGTCACGCAGCGCCACGAGGTCTGAGATCTTGCGCTCGATCTCTGCCAGGTGTTGGCCGGCGATGACGTCAACCGCTTCGCACGAGCGGTCTCGCTGATCGGCGAGATCCAGCAGGTCACGGACTTGGTCGATGGAGAAGCCCAAGTCGCGGGCACGCCGAATGAAGCTCAGTCGTCCGAGTTGGTCGTTGTCATAGGTTCGGTAGTTGCCCTCGGTTCTCGCCGGAACCGGTAGCAGACCGATCCGCTCATAATACCGGATCGTTTCGACCTTGGTACCGGTCCGCTTCGCGAGGTCTCCGATGGTCAGTCGTGACATGGCTTGACCCTGTAGTGGCTACAGGGTCCATATAGGACGTCGCATCATCTTGTAAGAGGCGACGATATGGCTGGTTGTCATGATGACTGCTGTTCGTCTTCCCCTCCGAGGGAACTGGACAGCCCCCGCTGGCGTCGTGCGCTCTGGGTTGCGTTGGCCATCAACGGAGCCATGTTTTTGGCCGAGATCGCAGCAGGCGTGGCGGCCGGGTCGGCCTCGCTGCAGGCGGACGCAATCGACTTCCTCGGTGATACGGCCAACTATGCGATCAGCCTCGGAGTGGCGGGACTCGCGTTGACCTGGCGAGCACGCGCCGCCCTTCTGAAGGGCTGGTCGCTCGTCCTGCTTGGCGTCCTTGTCCTTGCCTCCACTGTCTGGCACGCAATTGCAGGCACCCTCCCGGAGGCGAGGACGATGGGGGTCGTCGGCATGCTCGCTCTTGTCGCCAATGCAGGCGTGGCCGTCATGCTCTACCGTTTCCGCGTCGGCGACGCGAATATGAGGTCGGTCTGGATCTGCTCCCGGAACGATGTGCTCGGCAACATCGCCGTGCTCGCGGCCGCAGCCGGTGTGTTCGGCACCGGCACGGCGTGGCCGGATCTCATTGTGGCGGCGATCATGGCCGCGCTTGGTTTGAGCGGTGGCTGGCACATCATACAGCGAGCTCGCGTCGAGTTGCGCGGCTCCTCCACATCGCGCCCCGTCGCAAGCCCAATCCGGGCGAACTGATCGAGGGTACGCGTCAATGGGAGACACGAACCTACTGCCTCTCGCTCATCATGACAGGTGAAACCTACCCGCCGTAGCTCTGCACCAGGCTGCCGGCGACTAGCGACCAGCCGTCGACCAGCACGAAGAAGATCAGCTTGAACGGCAGCGACACCACGACCGGCGGCAGCATCATCATGCCCATCGACATCAAGACCGAGGCGACCACGAGGTCGATGATCAGGAAGGGCAGGAACAGCAGGAAACCGATCTCGAAGGCGCGCTTGAGCTCGGAGATCATGAAGGCCGGCACCAGGATGCGCAGCGACAGGTCGTCGGGCGTCGCCGGCGGCGGCTCGCCGGAGAGGTCCATGAACAGCTTCAGGTCCTTCTCACGCACGTTCTTCTGCATGAAGCCGCGCAGCGGCACCGAGGCGCGCTGCAGCGCGTCCTCGACGCCGATCTGGTTCTCGACCAGCGGCCGGATGCCGTCCTCATAGGATTTCTGCAACACCGGCCCCATCACGAACGCGGTCAGGAACATCGCGAGCGCGATGATGACCGAGTTGGGCGGGGCGGTCGCAGTGCCCATCGCCGTGCGTAGCAGCGACAGCACGACCACGATGCGCGTGAACGACGTCATCATGATCAGGATCGACGGCGCGATCGACAGCACCGTGAGCAGCGCGATCAGTTGGACCGCGCGTTCGGTGACGCCGCCACCGCCAGCGCCGAGATTGATGCTGATGTCCTGCGCAGCAGCACGTCCCGCCAGTAAACCGGCGGCAGTCAGAACAGCGATGAAGACAACTCTACGCGGGGGAAGCAGCGATCTCACTGAGACGACTTCGGACGTCCGAGCAGCGAGGCCATCTCGTCCTCCAGATTCTCGAAGCTGGTCTTGACCGGCGCGGCTTGCGCCGGAGCCGGCTCGCTGCGTGCGGCCGCCCGGGGACCCGAGGCTGGAGCAGCCGACGGATCGGCCGATGGACGCCGCAGCGCGGCCTCGAGCCGTTGCGCCATCTCGGCCAGATTGGCTTCGGCGCTCTGATCGGCCGCTGCGGGCGGCGGCGCAACCGGCGGCGGGGGCGGTGGCGGTGGCATCTGCGCAATCGGCGGCAGCGGCGGCGCCGCCACGCGTTCGACGCGCTCGGCTGCGCGTTCAGCGCTCCGCACCGGCGGCAGCCGGGGCCCCTCGGAGGGGCGCGGCGCCTCTGCCGGCCGTTGCGGCTCGGCGGGGCGCAGCGGGCGCGGCATCACCGGTTCACCGCGGGGCGCCCGCTCGGGGCGCGGCTCCAGGCGGGCTTCGTCGCCGCCGCGCGTCTCTCCACGGACGTCTGCCCGGAGGTCCTGGCGGGGATCGGGACGGCGCGGAGGGAGCGGTGATTCCGGCGGGAATGCCGGTGCCGGCTCACGCCGCTCAGCAGCAGCCGGCCCCGTGCGGCGAACCTCATCGATGAACGACGGCCGCATCGGGCGCTGCGGCGGCTCCGGCATCTGCGGCTCGGCATGCTCGGCGGCCTCGGTCTTCGGCTCGTTGTCGGCCCAGGACGGCGCATCCGGCAGCGGCGCGATGCGCGCCGCCGGCCGCTCTTCATTGATGCCCGGCCGCTGCGGCAATTGCTCGCGCGCCGGCATGGCGCGCACGATGTTGGATTCGACCACGATGTCGGTCGGCCCGCCGATCATCAAAAGATGCTCTATGTTGTCACGGCGCACGAGCACGAGACGGCGGCGGCCATCGACGGCGGCGGCATCGATTACGGCAAGCCGGGGCATGCGGCCGCGATTCGGGTTGGTGCCGAGACGATTGCCCGCGAATCGACGGACCAGCCACGCGGCGAGGCCGATCAGAGCCAGCACCGCCACGAATGCAAAAAAGAACGTCAGTGCCTGCATCTCTGTCCCCGGCAAATACCGCGTCCTTTCGAAGTCTCTCGTCTGTCCAACGCATCGCCGGCAGCGAACGGAGCTTCAGAACCGGAACCAACCTGTTAACGCATGACGGCAGGAACTGCCGCTCGGCCTCTTAATAACCCATGAATCGGCCGGGCCAAAACGACTTCTTGGCGAGCCGCGCCGTCCCGTAATGATGCATCGGTCGGCTGGGACCCCGGCACTTTCCTAAGAAATCGTCAAAACCCCGGGAATGTCCCGTTGGGCATCGCACCGTTTCTTAACTCCTTGTTAACCATATGCACGGCAATTTCTACCTACCCAAACCGTCCGGTAGCCGGACATAACCGAGCAGCGCCATGTCCATCAACGATCTCCCCGTGTTGTCGGCGTTGCGGACCAAGATGCAATGGCACCAGGAGCGCCAGCGCGTGCTGTCGGAGAACGTGTCCAATTCGGATACGCCCAACTTCAAGCCGAAGGATCTGGTTGAGCCGAGGTTCGATTCAACCGGCCAGGCGGTCGGCGGCTTTGCGCCGCTGTCGCTGACCCGGACCAGCACCGCGCACATCGCACCGTCGTCGGGCGAGAGCGCGAGCTTCGACCAGAACCGCAAGGCCGGATTTCAGACGAGGCCCGCCGGCAACGCGGTGAGCCTCGAAGAGGAGATGCTGAAGGTCTCCGCCAACCAGATGGACTATGCCGCGGCAACCTCGTTGTACGGCAAGAGCCTGCATCTGTTGAAGACGGCGATCGGCAAGGCCTGAGCCGGAGTTGAGGACGGAGACCGACAAGCATGGCAAACGACTCCAGCGATTTCCTGCGCTCGATGAGCATTGCGACCTCCGGCCTGCGTGCGCAGGCGGGGCGTATGCGCGTCATTTCCGAGAACATCGCCAATGCCGATTCGACCGCCGCCAAATCGGGTGGCGATCCGTATCGCCGCAAGGTCCCGACATTCACCTCGGCGCTCGACCGTGCGCTTGACGCCAAGGTGGTGGCACTCGGCAAGGTGGTGCCTGATCAATCGTCGTTCCGCGTCAAATACGACCCCAGTAACCCGGCCGCGGACGCGTCCGGCAATGTCAAGTACCCCAACGTCAATCCGCTCATCGAGATGACCGACATGCGCGATGCACAGCGGTCCTACGAGGCGAATTTGAACATCATCGGCGCCACGCGCCGCATGATCCAACGCACACTCGACATTCTGAAGACCTAGGACAGGAACGAAAGTCATGGCCTCCCCAATCTCCGCAGCTAATGCCTATGCGAATTCCGCCCGCGTGCTCGACGCCGGCGGCTCGAGCGGTGCCTTCGGCAGCCTCGGGCGCGTGCGCGACGTGCTAGGCAGCGGCAACGGCGCCGACAAGGGTGGTCCGTCGTTCAGCGCGGTGCTGAAGGATGCGATCGGCAGCGTGATGGAGGCCGGACGCAAGTCGGACAGTCAGGCGGTCGCGATGGCCGCGGGCAAGGCGAACGTCATGGATGTCGTCACGGCGGTCGCCGAAACCGATGTCGCGGTGTCGACGCTGGTGTCGGTGCGCGACCGCGTGATCCAGGCCTATGAAGACGTGATGAAGATGACGATCTAGGCGCAACTCGTAACGCATCAGGGATTTGCCGTCTGCCGCGACTGCGCGCGATGCGCGATGAGGCGGGTGCCGGACCGGAACCGATCGACAGTGAGGAACGACAGGACATGACAGGAGCTGAAACGCTCGATGTGGCGCGCGATGCGATCTGGACCATCGTGCTGGTCTCCTCGCCGCTGATGGTGGTCGGCCTCGTCGTCGGCGTGGTCGTCTCCCTGTTTCAGGCGCTGACGCAGATCCAGGAGCAGACTCTGGTGTTCGTGCCGAAGATCATTGCGATCTTCGTGACGCTGCTGCTGGCGCTGCCGTTCATGGCCGATGCCCTGCATTCGCACATGATGCGGATCTCGTCGCGAATCATCGGCGGATGAGGCAATGTCCGGGGCAGCAGGGCTAGCCTGCGTGAGGGCGCTGCGAGCGGTCGCGAGGAGCAGTGCGGGGGGCGCTGCTGCTTTCGGCCGTGAGCTGGCGGCCTTTCGGGCCAACTCTTCGCAAGCTGTCTCGTCGCAGGCTGTCTCTTCAAAGACCGTCGTGCCGCACCAGCATGCGGTCGAAAGGGCCGTGACGGCGGACGATGCGCATCGATATTTCCTTCCTTCCGGCGCTGGCCGCCGTGTTCATGCTGGCCTTCGCGCGCGTCGGCGCGATGGTGATGCTGCTGCCGGGCCTCGGCGAGGTCAACATCCCCGTCCGCATCAAGCTCGCGACCGCGCTGCTGCTCACGATGATCGTGCTGCCGCTGCACCGTCAGGCCTATCAGGTCGACCTGCAGGCGTTGTCGCCGCTCTTGGTGATGATGGTGCACGAGATCGTGATCGGCATCGTGCTCGGCGCGACGGCGCGGGTGACGCTGTCGGCGCTGCAGGTCGCGGGCTCCGTGATCGCGCAGCAGATGGGGCTCGGTTTCGTCACCGCGGTCGATCCGACGCAGGGCCAGCAGGGCGTCCTGATCGGCAACTTCCTCACCATGCTCGGCGTGACCCTGCTGTTCTCGACCGACAGCCATCACCTGGTGATCGCGGCGCTCAGCGACAGCTACAAGATCTTCGCGCCGGGCGAATTGATCCCGAGCGGCGACGTCGCCTCGCTGGCGACCAAGGCCTTTGCCACGGCGTTCAAGATCGGCCTGCAATTGTCGGCGCCGTTCCTGGTGTTCGGGCTGGTCTTCAACATCGGGCTCGGCGTGCTGGCGCGGCTGATGCCGCAGATGCAGGTCTATTTCGTCGGTGCGCCGCTCTCGATCCTGATCGGCTTCCTGATCTTCGCGCTGGTCCTGACCGCGATGATGGGAACGTTTCTCGGCTATTTCGAAGGCGTCATGCACGAGATGATGCCGCGGTGAGGGGGCCGATCGATGTCCGATGAGGCCGATTCCGAAGACAAAACAGAAGACCCGACGCAAAAGCGGCTGGACCAGGCGCTTGAGCGCGGCGACGTCGTCAAGAGTCAGGAGCTCAACACCTGGTTCGTGATCGCCTCCGCGACCTTGGTGATGTCGACCTTCTCGGGCTCGATCGGCACCGCGGTGCTGGTGCCGATGCGCAACCTGATCGCCAATTCCTGGATGATCCACACCGACGGCGCCGGCCTGCTGGCGCTGGCGCGCAGCCTGTCGTTCGCCGTGATCGCGGCGATCGGCGTGCCGATCCTGATGGTGATGCTGGCGGCGATCGCCGGCAACATGATGCAGCATCGCCTCGTCTGGTCGGGCGAGCCGATGAAGCCGAGCCTGAGCAAGATCTCGCCCTTGGCCGGCGCCAAGCGCCTGTTCGGCAAGCAGGCCGCGGCCAACTTCGCCAAGGGTCTCTTCAAGCTCGTGCTGCTCGGCACGGTCATGGTCATGATCCTGTGGCCGGAGCGGCTGCGCCTCGAATCGCTGCTGCACATGGACGTCAGCGAGCTGCTCGGCGTCACGATGTCGCTGACCACGCATCTGATGGGCTCGGTGGTCGCGCTCCTCGCCCTGGTCGCGATCGGCGACTACCTGTTCCAGTATCGGCAATGGTACGAGCGGCAGAAGATGTCGGTGCAGGAGATGAAGGAGGAGTTCAAGCAGTCGGAAGGCGACCCGCACGTCAAGGGACGCATCCGGCAGATCCGGCAGCAGCGCATGAAGAAGCGCATGATGGCTGCGGTTCCAAAGGCCTCCGTGATCATCACCAACCCGACCCACTACTCGGTCGCGCTGTCCTACGAGCGCGGCATGTCGGCCCCGGTCTGCGTCGCCAAGGGCGTCGACAACATCGCCTTCAAGATCCGGGAGGTCGCCAAGGCGCACGACATCCCGATCGTCGAGAACGTGCCGCTGGCGCGCGCGCTCTACGCCACGGTCGAGATCGACGAGGAGATCCCGGTGGAACATTATCACGCCGTCGCTGAGATCATCGGCTACGTGATGGGGCTGCGGCGCAACCTCTCGGGGCGCCCGCGATGACAACCGATTCGGTCCACGGACGGACCGCAAAATACGGATAAATCATGGAATATCGGCTTGACGGGCTTGCGCTTGACCCGTCGATTCAGGCAGGTGGAAGGGGGAGCCGCGCGAACGGGCTGGGGCTCCCAGCCGACAGGTCGCGTCCCCGAGCCATGAGCGCCGATTCCGACAACGATGGGTTACAGGATCAGGTGGGCCTGCCGGAGCGGCCGCGCCGCAGCGGCAGCATTCTGCTGATCCTGCTGGTGGCGTTCGGTCTCGTCGCGGTCGCGATCGCGTTGATGACGATCGGCCGCGCCCAGGCGCAGCCCTACATTCTCGGGCTGCTGTCGCTGCTCGCCACCGTCGGCCTGTTCAATCTGTTCGCGTTCGCCGCCGGCATCGTCCGCTTCGCCGACAAGTCGACCGACGATCCGGTGTTGGGCGCGATCGCCGATCACGCCTTCGATGGCCTCGCGGTGACCGATCCGCGCGGCCATGTCGTCTACGCCAACGCCGCCTATCTCAACATGACGGGAGCGGCGACCGCGCAGGAGGCGCGTCCCGTCGAGCGTGTCTTCATCGGCAATCCCGATGTCTCCGAAGCGGTGTTCCGCCTGCTCAAGGCGGCGCGCGAGGGCAAGCGGCAGCAGGAGGAGGTGCGCATCACTGCGGCTGAAGGCGCGCAGGGGCGCTGGCTGCGGATGCGCGTGCGCCCGCTCGGCCAGACCAAACGCCATGCCCGCTACGCAGTGTGGTCGATCGCCGACATCACCAGGGATCGCGAGCGCCAGGAGGACGTGTTCCAGGAGCTGCAGCATGCGATCGAATATCTCGACCACGCGCCGTGCGGCTTCTTCTCGGTCAATCCGGAAGGCAGCCTCGTCTACGTCAATGCCACGCTCGCCAACTGGCTCGACTACGATCTCGCCGAGATCGGCTCGGGCGGGCTGAAGCTCGCCGACGTCGTCTCCGGCGACGGCGCGTCCTTGCTGAGTTCGATCGTGGCGGTGCCCGGCGAGGTCCGCACCGAGGTGTTCGACATCGACCTGAAGATGCGCGGCGGCAAGACCATGCCGGCGCGGCTCTATCACAAGCTCGCCTTCGGCGCCGACGGCAAGCCCGGGTCGTCGCGCACCCTGGTCATCAGCCGCGCCCGCGACGAGCGCTCCGATCCGGAGCGCGCCGCCGAGGTGCGCTTCATGCGCTTCTTCGACCACACGCCGATGGCGATCGCGACCGTCGACCGCGGCGGCGCCGTCGTAAGGGCCAATGCGCGCTATGCCAAGCTCGCGCAGAGCGTCAGCGGCGATGTGGCCGCGGCGAAATCGATCTTCCGCACCGTCAGCCAGCGCGACCGGCATCTCCTGATCGCCGCGATCAACCAGGCCTCGGAAGGGCAGGCGGACATTCCGCCGGTCGAGGTGATGCTGGAGGGCGCGAAGGAGCGCTTCGGCCAGTTCTTCGTCACCGCGGTCGACGAGGACGAGCGCGAGACCGAGGCCGCGATCGTCTATCTGCTCGAGACCACCGAGCGCCGCGCGCTGGAGAACCAGATCAACCAGTCGCAGAAGATGGAGATGGTCGGCCAGCTCGCCGGCGGCATCGCCCACGACTTCAACAACGTGCTCTCGGCCATCATGATGGCCAACGATTTCCTGCTGAACGCGCACAAGCCGACCGACCCGTCGTTCCAGGACATCATGCAGATCAAGCAGAACGCGACCCGCGCTGCCACCCTGGTGCGGCAGCTGCTGGCGTTCTCGCGCCGCCAGACCCTGCGGCCGCAGGTGCTCGATCTCGGCGACGCGCTGTCCGACCTGACGATGCTGCTGCGCCGGCTGATCGGCGAGAAGGTCAAGCTCGACCTCGTGCATGGCCGCGACCTGTGGCCGGTCAAGGTCGACGTCTCGCAGTTCGAGCAGGTGGTCGTCAATCTCGCGGTCAATGCCCGCGATGCGATGCCCGACGGCGGCAAGCTCTCGGTGCGCACCGCCAACGTCTCGGCCGACGAGGTCGCGCAGGCCGCCTACAAGGGCATGCCGGTCGCCGACTACGTCCGCATCGAGATCAGCGACACCGGCACCGGCATTCCGGCCGAGATCCGCGAAAAGATCTTCGAGCCGTTCTTCTCGACCAAGGAGGTCGGCAAGGGCACCGGCCTCGGGCTGTCGACCGTTTACGGCATCATCAAGCAGACCGGCGGCTTCATCTATGTCGACAGCGAGGTCGGCAAGGGGACCTCGTTCCAGATCTTCCTGCCGCGGCACATCGTCGTTCCGGAGGTCCAGACCGAGCCGCACGCGGTCAACGGCGCCGCCAAGGAGCCGGCCGCAGCGGAAGCGTCGAAGCCGCGCGCCGACCTGACCGGGCAGGGCACCATCCTGCTGGTCGAGGACGAGGAGGGCCTGCGGGCGCTGAACGCGCGCGGCCTGCGCTCGCGCGGCTACAGCGTCATCGAGGCGTCGAATGGCGTCGAGGCGATGGAGGCGCTGGAGGAGTGCGATGGCGTGCTCGATCTCGTGGTGTCCGACGTGGTGATGCCGGAGATGGACGGGCCGACGCTGCTTAAAGCGATGCGCGAGCGCAATCCGGAGATCAAGATCATCTTCGTCTCGGGCTATGCCGAGGATGCGTTCGAGAAGAGCCTGCCGGAGAACCAGCAGTTCGCGTTCCTGCCAAAGCCCTTCACGCTCAGCCAGCTCGTGGCGGCGGTCAAGGAAACCATGGCGCCGCAATAGGTTACCGGAGTTCCTTAGGAAGTTCCTTGGGGAAGTTCCTTGGCAAGGCGGCCGAGCGCCTTCATCCCGCGACCCAGCGCCGCAGCCGCGCGGCCTCGTGCCGCCTTCCCTTTTCGCCGGTTGTGCCCATCTTACAGGCATCCCCATTCCGGGGAGTTATGGGAAACACAGATGAGCTTCATGCAGCGCAAAAGCGGCCTCCTCAAGGCGATGGCCGTGGCCCTTTCACTGGCGCTGCCGACGGTGCTCGCCGTCTCGGCGGCCGACGCCCGGATCGGCGGCGGCTCCAGCTCGGGCTCCCGCGGCACGCGCACCTTCTCCGCGCCGCCTTCGACCTCCACGGCGCCCGGATCGGCGTCCCAGTTCAACCGCACCATCACCCAGCCGGGCCAGCCCGGCGGCTTCAACACGGCCGCGCCCGCGCGTGGCGGGCTGTTCGGCGGCCGCGCGGGTGGCCTGCTCGGCGGCCTCGCTGCCGGCTTCCTGGGGGCCGGCCTGTTCGGCATGCTGTTCGGCGGCGGGCTCTTCTCCGGCCTCGGCGGCTTCGCCTCGATCATCGGCCTGATCCTCCAGGTCCTGCTGGTGGTGTTCCTGGTGCGCATGGCGATGGCCTGGTGGCAGCGCCGCAACCAGCCAGCCTATGCCGCCGGCCCGGCGCCGTCGCCCACCGACGGCCAGCCGAGCCTCCGCTCGGGCCTGAGCGGCCTTGGTGGTTTCGGTGGCTTCGGCGGTGGCAGCAACACGCCGCCGCTGCAGATCCTGCCGGCCGACTACGAGGCGTTCGAGCGGCTGCTCGGCGAGATCCAGTCCGCCTGGTCGAACGAGGATGTCGGCCGCCTGCGGCTGCTGTCGACGCCGGAGATGGCCTCGTATTTCGAGCGCGATCTCGAGCAGAACCAGGCCCGCGGCGTGGTCAACAAGGTCAGCGCCGTGAAGCTGCTGCAGGGTGACCTCGCCGAAGCCTGGCGCGAGAATGGCGCGGACTACGCCACGGTCGCGATGCGCTTCACCTTGGCCGACAAGACCATCGAGCGCGCCTCGGGCCGGGTGGTCGACGGCTCCGACCAGCCGCAGGAGGTCACCGAGATCTGGACCTTCCTGCGCCACGCCGGCGCCGATTGGCAGCTGTCGGGAATCCAGCAGGTCAGCTGAGCCTGACTTGAGACCCTCATCGGGCGCCGCGGAGCAATCCGCGGCGCCTTTGCTTGTGGAACAATTCCCATCTCTCGCGGGCTCGATGGCGGCTGTTCCCAGGCCGATCTGAAGAGCACGGGCGGTGACGGGCTGCTATACTGCTTCGCGGCGAACTAACACCGCGTCCGTTGCGTCGTCCGAGCCGAACGTGTGGGCGCATCACTGCGAGGATGGCCCATGCGTTACGAGCTCTACTACTGGCCCATGATCCAGGGCCGCGGCGAATATGTGCGTCTCGCGCTGGAGGAGGCGGGCGCCGCCTATCGCGACGTCGCGCGCGAGGACGGCATCGGTGCGATGACGGCGATGATGGAGGCGGACAGCGACACGCCGCCCTTCGCGCCACCGTTCCTGAGAGCGGGCCGCCGCGTCATCGGCCAGACCGCCAACATCCTGCTGTTTCTCGGCAGCCGCCATGGCCTTGCGCCCAAGGCCGAAGCCGGCCAGCTCTGGGTGCATCAATTGCAGCTCACCGTGACCGACTTCGTCGTCGAGATCCACGACACGCATCATCCGCTGGGGCCGACGCTGTACTACGAGGACCAGCGTGCGCCGGCCAGGAAGCGCACCGCCGAATTCTGGGGCGAGCGGGTGCCGAAATTCCTCGGCTATTTCGAGCAGCTCCTGTCGAAAAGCGGTGGCGCCTACATCACCGGGCGCAGGCTCACTTATGTCGACCTGTCGCTGTTCCAGATCGTCGCCGGCCTGCGCTACGCGTTCCCGAAGCGCATGATGGCGTTCGAGCGCAACATCCCGAGCCTCGTCGCGCTGCATGACCGCGTCGCCAGCAGACCGAACATCTCAGCCTATCTCGCCAGCGAGCGCCGCATCGCCTTCAACGAGGACGGCATCTTCCGCCACTACAAGGCGCTGGATGCGTGAAGGCGAAGCCCTGCGGCGCCGCGCTTGACGATGTATAAGCATTGGCTTATGCATCTGGCATGATCGTCGAAGCCCAGCTGACATCCGTCATGAAGACGCTTGCCGACCCGACGCGGCGGGCCGTGTTCGAGCGCATCGCGCGCGAGGGAGAGGTGGCGGCCACCGGCCTGGTGCAGGGTTCGCGCGTGTCGCAGCCGGCGATCTCACAGCATCTCAAGGCGCTGCGCGACGCCGGGCTGGTCAGCGAACGGCGTGACGGCCGCCACAACTATTATAGCGTCGCGCCAAAGGGGCTGGCGCCGCTGGTCGACTGGCTCGGTCATTACCGCACATTCTGGCATGAGCGCATCGCCGGCCTCGAGGCACTGTTGAAGGAGACCGAGTGATGGGTGAGACGCATGCGATCGTGGTGGAGAAGCATCTGCCCCATTCGCCCGACAAGATCTGGCGCACGCTGACCACGAGCGACCTGATCGCGAAATGGTTGATGCCGAACGACTTCGTCGCGGCCACCGGGCATCGCTTCACCTTCCGCACCAAGCCGGTGGGCGACTGGGATGGCGTCGTTCACTGCGAGGTGCTCGCCTGTGAGCCGCCGCATCTGCTCAGCTATTCCTGGAAGGGCGGTTCGGACTCCAACCCGGCCTACGGCTTACGGCTCGACAGCGTCGTGACCTGGACGTTGACGCCGGTCGAGGGCGGCACGCATCTGCGGATGGTCCATGACGGCTTCGTCTTCCCGGGCAACAAGTTTCAGTTCGACATCATGGGACAGGGGTGGAATCGGATCGGCGATGCCATCACACGTATAGCGGCGGATGCCTGAGGCGCCGCCGCTATACGAAGTTGGCCTGAGGGTGTGGGATCGTCAGGCGAGAATGTCGACGCGCGTGCCCTGGCCGGGCGGCAGCGGCGGACGGGAGGCTTGCTTCTCCGCGGCCGCTTCGTCGCCGGTCTTGTCGGGCTTGAAGGCCTGGCTCTGCTGCGTCTGATTCCGGGTCTGCGTGTCTTGGGTCTGCGGCTTGGTCGTCTCGGTCGAGACCGGCGGCGGTGAGGGCGGCGGCGATGACGACGAAACGCTCGAAACGGACATGGTCCAGCTCCTCGCTTGGTGTTGCGATGAGCGTGGCCATCCCTGACGAAAACTTCGTCAACCAGATCGCTCGAATTGTCCGCAACTGTCGGTGGCGCGGCGAATAGTGAACGGGTCGCTGCCGCCGGCGCAGAAACGACAGGGCTATCGCGTCACCCCGGCCTATTGGTCCTTGCTGCGGCTGATCGTGATCGAGGACTCGGTCTTGGTCCGGGCGCAGCGCATGTCGAGCCGGCGGTAGCGGCTGGCGACGTCGTCGCCGCGGAAGATCCCGAGCCGGCGGTAACAGCGTGTGACGCCGCGCTGCATGTCGTCCTTCGGCAAGGTGAACACGATCGCCGCCGCGCTCGCCATCAGGTCGATGAAGGCCGGCGGCGGCTTGCGGTCGGTTTTTCCGAACAATTGATTGCTGACATTCTTCGATGAGCAGCCGAGCGTGAGCTCGCGCGCCTTGGGATGGGCGAGATAGACGGTGCCGGCCGCGGTCTGACCGATCTTGATGCCGTCGATGCCGTTCTTCAATTCCTTGGCGAGATCGTCACAGCGATCGGCGCGCGCGGGCTGCGGCAGCAGAGCCGCGCCCAGAGCAAACACGATGGCGAACAGGACCGCCCGGCCGAACGAGCAATGATACGAACACATTTCGAATTCCCCCCGCGCCATTGAACCCGGCGTGAGGAGATCACGCAAGCGCCGATGCGCTGCCTCCGCACAAGATCATCGCGCGTGTGACACGAGTCGAGAGACGCAGTCAGATGTCGGCGAAAGCGGCGCGATCGGTCTATTGGAATAAGCAGCGGCCCTGACGCATCAGCTCTACGCCGGCGGCCAGGCGTTGACAGTCGCTATTATAGGTTTGGTAATTGCAGCCGCAGACCGGCCTGTAGATGCGAGGGCAGGCCCGCGGCTTCACCCGGCAAACGCCCCTTAGGACGAACCCCTGGCCACAATGGTCGACCGGGAGGTCGCAGAACAGGCCGAAATTGCAGGTGTTGCCGTTAAGGCCGCCGCACAAATAACCTGGACCGACCGCACCGGCGCTGCCGGGGAGCATGGTCGCGAGGCTTAGGGCGAAAGTGATTGCAAAGAACAGACCCTTTTTCATGATACCTCAGGCGCAAATGGATGGATCAACAGCTTTAGGTTTAGCAGGGTACTGTCCTGGTTCAATTCATTTCGCCGTTCGCTCGTGACGGCGTCGAACCGCGGCGGCTTCACGCCGAGGCGATCTGCCGGGCTGTCTCGATCAGCACCTCGAACGTTTCATCAGGCGCCAAGTTCACCACGTCGTGGGCGCAGGCGACGGTGCGCACGGTCCAGGCGGGATCACTGCGCAGACGCTCGTACTGCGCCGTAAACGGTGTCGCGCTCCATCCGGTCGCGTAGACGAAGACGCGCGGCAGCTCGGGATGAGGGCGCGTCAGACGAAGCCGCTGCACGAAAGTGCCGAGCGGATGCGGCCGGCACCGGGGATCGACACCGTCCCGCGGCAGCACCGTGAGCCCGTCATGTCCGGCCTGCGCGATCACCAGCCGTCGATAGTCGTCCCCGGCAAGGTCCCACCAGGCCTGACCATCGTCCGGCGCGAACGCATCCAGGTAGATCAGCGCGGCAAGCCGCTCCGGCGCGCGATCCGCGACTCCCGAGGCCACCATGCCGCCATAGCTGTGCGCGCAGAGGATGACACCTGAGAGATCTTTGACCGCCAACAACTCCAGCACGTCAGCGATATGCGTCTCGAGGTTGATGCGCGCGCCCGGGGCAGGCGTCTCCTCGAGCCCGCTCAGGGTGATCGCATGGGCTGCATGACCGGCCTGGCAGAGACGCGCCGCGAGCGGGGCATACCACCAGCCGCCGCGCCAGCCGCCGGGAATGAGGACAAAAGTCGCCATGGTGATCCTCCGCGATGTGATGTCGAAGCGTGTCTCGATCAGCTCTCGCCTTGCAGGCTATCAGCCTTGTCAAGCCCCCCGCCTGGGCTCGCTGGACCCCCCCCGCTGCGGACCAGCCGCATGGGCGCCATCCGCAGTCCGGCAGCTTTCTTTTCCCCAAAAAGGGCTTAGAACGGCTCTATCGCCGGGTGCCTCGGACAGGCGTTTTCCGGCCCTTCAACCCACGAGTCTTCCATGAACGCGCCCACCGCTTTCCCCGACCAGTCCAAGCCCGTCCCGCCCTACAAGCACACGCCGCTGTTTCCGCTCGGGCCGGACACCACGCCCTACAAGAAGATCACGGCCGAGGGCGTGCGGGTCGAGAAGGTCTTGGGCCGCGACATGCTGGTGGTGTCGCGCGACGCGTTGCGGACGCTGTCCGAGGCCGCGTTCGGCGAGATCAACCACTTCCTGCGCCCCGGCCATCTGAAGCAGCTGCGCAGCATCCTGGAGGATCCGGAGGCCAGCCCGAACGACAAGTTCGTCGCGCTCGACTTCCTGAAGAATGCCAACATCTCCGCCGGCGGCGTGCTGCCGATGTGCCAGGATACTGGCACCGCGATCATCATGGGCAAGAAGGGCTGCAACGTCATCACCGATGGTGACGACGAGGCGGCGCTGAGCCAAGGCGCGCGCGACGCATACTTGCGCCGGAACCTGCGCTACTCGCAGGTCGCGCCGCTGTCGATGTATGAAGAGAAGAACACCGCCAACAACATGCCGGCGCAGACCGAGATCTACGCCGAGGGCGAGGACGCCTACAAGTTCATGTTCATGGCCAAGGGCGGCGGCTCGGCCAACAAGAGCTTCCTGTTCCAGGCGACGCCCTCGGTGCTGACCAAGGACCGGCTGCTGGCGTTCCTGAAGGAGAAGATCCTGACGCTCGGCACCGCCGCATGCCCGCCCTATCACCTCGCCATCGTGATCGGCGGCACCTCGGCTGAATTGTGCATGAAGACGGTGAAGCTCGCCTCCGCCCGTTATCTCGACGCGCTGCCGACGCAGGGCTCCCCGGACGGCAACGCCTTCCGCGATCTCGAGATGGAGCAGGAAATCCACAAGATGACGCAGTCGCTCGGCGTCGGCGCGCAGTTCGGCGGCAAGTATTTCTGCCATGACGTCCGCGTCATCCGCATGCCGCGTCACGGCGCGAGCTTGCCGATCGGTCTCGGCGTGTCCTGCTCGGCCGACCGCCAGGTGCTCGGCAAGATCACCAAGGACGGCGTCTATCTCGAGGAGCTCGAGCATCATCCGGCGCAGTATTTGCCGGAGGTCGAGCAGGCGCTCGGCGGCGAGGTCGTCAAGATCGACCTCAACCAGCCGATGAAGGACATCCTCGCCACTCTGTCGAAGAACCCGATCAAGACGCGGTTGTCCCTGACCGGCACCATGATCGTGGCGCGCGATGCCGCCCATGCCAAGCTGCGCGAGCGCCTCGACCGTGGCGAGCCGCTGCCGGACTACTTCAAGAACCATCCGGTGTATTACGCCGGTCCGGCCAAGACTCCGGACGGCTATGCCTCCGGCGCGTTCGGCCCGACCACCGCGGGCCGCATGGATTCCTTCGTTGACCAGTTCCAGGCGGCCGGCGGCTCGATGGTGATGGTCGCCAAGGGCAACCGCGCGCCGGCGGTGCGCGAGGCCTGCAAGAAGCACGGCGGCTTCTATCTCGGCTCGATCGGCGGCGCGGCGGCGAACCTCGCCGAGCACTGCATCAAGAAGGTCGAGGTCGTCGAATATCCCGAGCTGGGCATGGAAGCCATCTGGCGCATCGAGGTCGTCGACTTCCCCGCCTTCATCATCATCGACGACAAGGGCAACGACTTCTTCAAGGAGCTCAACCTCGGCTGAGGTGAGGTGCGCGATATTTGTTGCAGCGGCCGGGAGTAATCCCGGCCGCTTATTTTGACAGTCTAGAGGAAGTCGGATCAACTAAACGAGTTAGTCCAGCACGGCGGCTAAGGATTGCCGTGACTGGCCGCTTGGTTGTTTATGGCTGCACGAATCTCGGGAATTTCTTTTAGCTGATTCAGAAGATCAGCTCGTACCTTGGTGTCGTTTCGTTCCCAAATTGTACCATGAAGCGTGAGTAACCGCTGTTGAACCGTATCCAGCTTGGTCAGTGCCCGGTCTAGGTCGGACTGGGTAATTACATAGATTGTATCGAAGTTGATTGGGATGTCTCGCGAGAGGACTTGGGAACTTTGCTGGAGGTTCACGAAATGCGTCATGTTGGTGAGCTTGTCAGCCGGTTCTCTAATTAGGAGGGCATCTTCTAACTGATCAGAATATCCCCAAGACCAGTGCGCTAGCTTGTCCCTATACTTCATGGAAGAGCGAATATCGATCTTCATGATCGCTTCTACTACATGGAAGTGATCTTCCGTTAAAGTTGCTCGTGCCGCCGAGCTTATTGTTCGAAGCTGAGCCGATCGATTCTCTAATCCGCTCCAGATGGCGAGAACCGCTTTTTGGTTTGCGTGAAGAAGCATTGCGAGAAATAGTCCGAGAAGACTCTCTATCTCCGACCATTCCGCAATGTACTGTGCTGTTCTAATGCCAACGTTTGGTCGTTTGAGCATTACTGAATTGCTGCCCCATTCAGTGGCGCAGCTAGGTTTCACGCGCGAAAGCGGCTGCATGTGAAGAACCATCTAGCAAAGTCTTAAGTTCGGAAAGTGTGCCGATGCTACTATCTCAGCATGTATTTGGGCAAGAATATAATCCGCTCTATTGGGGATGCTAGCAATAGCGTGTTGCGTGGGAAGTGTCGATGATGATGGCTGTGACACGCAACCAACCCGTCATAGGGCTTGATGGATTCCGCAATGGTTGGGTCGCGGTCGCGATCGACGGTGCCGGGTGCGCGATCAGCTTTCCTGCTGACATCTCCACCGCACTCGCGGCCCCCTTCACCCGTGCCGCCATCGACATCCCCATCGGCATGACCGATGACGGCGAGCGCGCCTGTGACAAGCTCGCGCGCGACAAACTCGCGCCGCACCGCTCCCGTGTCTTCACCGGCGCGCGGCGGTGGCTGTGGGAGGACCACACCGATCCCGACGAGGCGAACATCGAGGCGTCGCGGCGCGGCCAGACACGCGCGTCGCGCCAGCTCTGGCACCTCGGCCGCAAGATCATGGAGGTCGACGCCTTCGTGCGCGCGCATCGCGACTGCGACATCCGCGAGGCCCATCCGGAGCTGGTGTTCCTGCGCCTCAACGGTGCGCCGCTGCCGTCGAAGAAGACGGAGCAGGGCGCTAAGCTGCGGCGCGACCTGTTAGTTGCGGCTGGCTTCGTCGAGATCGACGACTGGGTCACCCGCGCCCGTCTCGGCACCGGCGCCAAGCCCGACGACCTCCTCGACGCCTGCGCCGTAGCGCTCGCTGCCCGCGACTGCGCCGGCTGCGTGCCGGAGGGCGAGGCGCCGCGGGATGCACATGGCGTGGCGATGCAGGTCTGGTTTTGATGTGGCGTTGCCCTTGGGCCATCGAGACGAGCTAACCTCTGCCTGAAGGGGCAGGGGGGCGAATTCGGGGCCAGTCCTTCACACCGCCGTCACCGTCCGCGGGCGATCCAGTATACACTGGCACCTCGGCTGACCAACGCCGTCTCGGGGTACTGGATGTCCTGCCTTCGCGGGGCATGACGATCCTCGGGCAATTGGCGCGAGCGCCACCCCAGCGCACCGGGCCAAGGCTTGCGGGTGATTCTGATAAAAATAAATCTCTTGCTATTTTTTCGAAATCATGTTTTCCTCCCGCCATCCCGTCCCAAGCCGAGGGGCGTAGCGCGCGATCGTCACGACACGCGGGGCGGGGAGCGGTGGCCGCGATCATGTCGCAGCGTGTCTTCGGGCGCGCGGACGAACGATGTGTCGCGGACGTGAAGTCGCAGCGTCCTGACACCCCGATGCCGGTGTTACGTTCGCGACGGCGCTAACGCGCCGCGCGGATCATGGTGGCCAACAAGCCGGTGCACCAGGGAGACTGCGTATAAGGTGCGCCGTGGAAAGGCGCGGTTCTTGAGAGGGTGAAAGTCCCTTCCGGCAAATGTCGTTCCAGCCGGTAGCAATCG
>NZ_JAUHJJ010000005.1:0-481775 GCF_032381175.1 Bradyrhizobium sp. SZCCHNR1093 | reverse complement strand
ACACCCCGCCGCGGACACCACGCGAAGAGAAACTCTGCGCTCTGTTTGCCGAGACCCTCGGGCTCGAGCGCGTCGGGGTCCATGACAACTTCTTCGATCTCGGCGGCCATTCGCTGCTCGCCATCCGTCTTGGCCGCCGCATCCGCGACGAGATCCAGCCGGACTTCCCGATCACGGCGGTCTATGCGACGCCCATCGTCCGGGACCTCGCAGCGCAGCTCGATCTCGACGGACCTTCGGAGGGGCCGCTGGACTTGTCCCGCGACATTCTCCTGCCGACGCACATCAGGCTGATCGGCGGGCGCGCGCCGCAGAAGCCCAAACGCATTTTCCTGACGGGCGCCACCGGCTTCGTCGGCAGTCATCTTCTCTCCACGCTGATCCAGGAGACGGACGCGCAAATCGCCTGCCACGTTCGCGCCCCAGATCGGCAATCGGCCGAAGCCCGTTTGCGGCAGGCGCTCGATAAGCGAAAGCTTTCGGCGTGTTGGGACGAGGATCGTATCGAGGTTCTGACCGGAAATCTCGGACATCCGGCTCTCGGACTCGATGAGAGGGGTGTCCGCATTGTGCGAGACGAGTGCGAAGCGATCTATCATTGCGGCGCGAGCGTCGAATTCCTCCATCACTATGCTGCGATAAAACCCGCCAATGTGGACAGCGTCCTCACGCTGCTCGATTGGACCGTGAGTGGACGACCAAAGCGGCTGCACTACGTTTCCACCCTTGCGGTGATCGACAAATATCAGTCTGGGCCGGTGTCGGAGCAGACTGATCTGACCTCGTGGCAGGGTCTCGCGAGCGGCTATAGCCAAAGCAAGTGGGTCGGCGACACGCTCGTCCGGCAGGCGCAGCTTCGCGGCCTGCCGCTGTCGATCTATCGCCTCAGCAGCGTCACTGGTGATCGCGCGAACGGAATCTGCAACGAAACGGATCTGATCTGGCGCCTTGTCCGGCTCTATGCGGAACTTGGCGCGATTCCCGACCTGGACCTGATGTTGAACATGACGCCGGCCGATGACGTCGCGCGAGCGATCGTCCGGCTCGCGGGCAGGGAAGCGTCCTGGGGAAGCGTCTATCATCTCATGAACCGTGAACCAATTGATGTGCGGGAGGTCCCACGGATCTTTCGCCGGCTCGGCCTTCGGCTCGACCTCGTGCCGCTCGATCAATGGATCGACATTGGACGACGGCGGCTTGCCGAAACACAGGACGATGATCTCGCAGCCGTCCTGTCGATCGTGTCAAAGGAGGACACGTCGCGATCGCACCCGGAAATTACCTCGGACTTCACGCAGGAACACTTGGCTGCGGTGGGCGCGGCGATCGCTCCGGTCAGCGCGGCCCTTCTCGAACGCTATTTTGTCAATCTGCGGCTCGCAGGAACTGTGTCCGATGCGGTTGCCAGAAACGGCGAAATGAACAGCGATCGGTTGGTGGGTTAGGATAGGAGAGCACAACATGGCGCGGTTTCTCATCGCGGTCACCGCGCTACCCGGTCACGTATTTCCCTTGTTGGCCGTTGCCCAACTCCTCGTTGGTCGCGGCCACGAGGTCGTCGTATATAGCGGGAGCCTGTTCAGAGAGCGAGTGGAGGCGACCGGCGCGCGCTTCGTCGCGTTTCGCCCGGAAATCGACGTCGATTATCGGAAGCTCGACGAGCGCTTTCCCGAACGCCGCAAGTTTGCACCTGGCCCCGCTCAGCTCTGCTTCGGATTGAAGCACATCTTTGCGGATGCAATGCCGCATCAGGCCGCCGGGATACGCGAGCTGCGCCGCGACTTTCCTTTCGATGCGATCATCACCGATACGATGTTCTGCGGGACCTTTCCGCTCGTGCTCGGGCCGCCGGAAAAAAGAGCCCCGATCGTCGCGCTCGGGATCACCGCTCTCGCCTTGTCGAGCGCGGACACCGCATTCTTCGGCACCGCGCTCCCGCCATCCATCACGCCAGCCGATCGCGCGCGCAATGCTGCAACGAACAGCCACCTGCAACAAGCGATCTTCGGCTCGGTGCAGCAATACTTCAACGATGTCCTGGTGAAGAACGGGGCGCGCCCTCTGCCGGCATTTCTGTTCGATAGCATGATCACGCTGCCGGATCTGTATTTGCAGCTTACGGCCAAGGAGTTCGAATATTCGCGTGGCAAGATGCCAGACAGCATCCGCTTCGTCGGACCGCTGCTGCCACCGCCATCGATCGGCTTCCACCCGCCGCCTTGGTGGGACGACGTCGACAAAGCGGGTCCGATCGTACTCGTCACGCAAGGCACTCTCGCAAACGGCGATCTTGGGCAGCTTGTCGGACCAACTCTGACGGCCCTGGCGAACGAGGAACTGACGGTGATCGCATGCACCGGCGGCCCACCAGTCGAATCGATCCCGGTGGTGTTGCAGCCCAATGCGAAGGCGGTGACATTCCTGCCGTTCGACCGCCTGCTCCCGAAGGTGAGCGTCATGGTGACCAATGGCGGTTATGGCGCCGTCAATCACGCGCTCAGTCTCGGTGTGCCGTTGGTGGTTGCCGGGGATAGTGAGGAAAAGCCGGAAATCGCTGCGCGGGTCGCGTGGGCAGGCGCCGGCATCAATCTTGGAACCGGCCGGCCATCCGTCTCGCAGATTCGCGAGGCGGTCCGTGCCGTGCTCACCAAGCCGCAATACCGACGCGGTGCGCAAGCGTTACGCACCGCGTTCGTCCGCCACAACGCTCGTGACGAGATTGCGGAACTGGTCGAACGGCTTGCGGCGGGCGGATCGTCGGCCAGCTCTCAGGGAAATCCGCGTCACAGGTTCGACCCTGTCGGTACTCCTGCGGAGGCCGCCAGCCGCCGGACGATCGACGTCGACGCTGGTTTGATACGCGGGACGTTGGGAACGGTTTGATCCGTCCTGATCCTCGAACGGCGTACGCCATACTCATTCGAAAAGCGGTCGATCGCGGATGCTGACGCCGGCCGTCGGATTCACATCATGCCGGCTTCGCGGTCGGATCCAAAGGAAGGTAGTCGGGTGAAAAGGCCGGTGTTAAGGTTCGCTTGGATCGCCCTCCTAGTGCTCGCCGTCACGGTCTGCGTCTACATCTTCGCTGTGATCGGCGCGGGGCGCCAGCAGGCCGAAGCGGTCGCAACGCAAATCTCCGATCCGCGACGGGACGCAGCCGAGCGCCCGGGGGCCGCACCGATCGCCACGACGCTCGCCCGAGCCGTACGGCATTCGATCACCGAGACACTCGCGGTGACCGGATCCCTCGTGGCCCGAGAGGAGGATGTTGTCGGTGCGGAAGTCGACGGGTTACGTATCGTCGAGATGCTGGCCGACGTCGGCGATCGCGTCGAAGAAGGGCAGGTGCTCGCTCGCCTCGACAGCACGATGCTCCGGACACAGCTCGCGCAAAACACCGCGATGATCGCGATAACCCAAGCGTCGGTCGCGCAGATGAACGCGTCGTTGACGGAGATGCAAGCCAACGAAGCGGAAGCGGCGGAGACGTTGAAACGCACGCAAACCTTGAACGCGACCGGCGCGATATCTCCAGCGCAACTCCTGACGCGTGAGACCCAGGCCAAGGTCGCCGCGGCAAAGTCCGCTGCCGCTGCGGAGAATTTGCGCATGGCCGAAGCCCAGGAAGCGTTTGCGGAGGCGCAGCGTGGCGAGATCGAGCTGAAAATCGCGCGAACCGAACTGAAGGCGCCGTCTGCGGGGATTATCTCGCACCGCGCCGCCCGCCTGGGCGCGGTGGCCGGCACGGGGGGCGAACCTCTATTCCGGCTCGTCCGCAACGGTCAAATCGAATTCGATGCCGAGGTTCCGGAAACGGTGCTTCCACAGATCGAGCCAAGCCAAGACGTCGAGGTTTGGCTGCCCGGCGTCAGCGAGGCCGTCATCGGCCATGTGCGGCTGGTCGATCCCACTGTAGACAAATCGAGCCGTCTCGGCCGCGTCGCGGTCGCGCTCCCGCCGCATACGGCCATGAGGGCCGGTGTTTTTGCCCGCGGCAGCATTACAATCGGCAAGCGACAAGCCATCACTGTGCCGTTGTCCGCCGTGAGCTTCAGCAAGAATGGCACCTATGTTCAGCTTGCGACCAACGATGTCGTCGAAATCCGCAATGTCCAGACCGGCCTCAAACGCGGCACCCGTGTCGAAATTGTCGACGGGCTGATCGAAGGTCAGGAGGTCGTCGTTCGAGCCGCCGCTTTTGTCAGGCCAGGCGAACGGATCTTGCCGGTCCGCAGCGATGCTGGACCAGGGCGGGCAGATTGATATGGCCCTCAACATCTCCGCCTGGTCGATTCGTAAGCCTATTCCGTCATTGGTGTTGTTTGGCGTCCTGATCGTGCTCGGCGCGGTCAGCCTGAAGACCCTGCCGATAACGCAGATGCCCAACATCGACATCCCCATCGTGACCGTCACGATCGCCCAGACCGGCGCTGCGCCGAGTGAGCTGGAAACGCAGGTCACGAAGAACGTAGAGAATGCGGCGACCGGGGTCGTCGGGGTCAAGCACATCACGTCGAGCATCTCTGACGGGGTCTCCGTGACGACCATCGAGTTTCAACTGGGGACGCCGGCGGACCGTGCGGTCAACGACGTCCGCAATGCGATGGCTAACATCCGGTCGGAGTTGCCGCAGAGCATCGAGGAACCCTCGATACAGCGGGTGGAGGTCGAAGGGATGGCAATCGTTACCTATGCCGTGTCGATTCCCTCTTGGACGACCGAGCAGGTGTCCTGGTTCGTCGATGACGTCATCACGGGGGCGCTTCAGGGCGTTCGGGGCGTCGCGCAGGTCAAGCGTGCGGGCGGCGCCGATCGTGAAATCCGGGTATCGCTGCTGCCCGACCGGCTGATCGCACTTGGCATCACCGCGGCGGACGTGAACGAGCAACTGCGAGCGACCAATGTCGATCTCACCGGCGGGCGCGGTGAAGTGGGGTCGGGAGAGCAAACCATACGGATGCTCGCGGGGGCCGCGACGATCGACGGACTGACCAATAGCGCGATCGTGCTGCCGGGCGGTCGAAGGGCTGCGTTGAAGGAGATTGCCACGGTCACCGATGGCGCAGCCGAAGCACGCAGCTTTGCTCGCCTCAATGGGAGTCCGGTGGTCGCCTTCGGTGTCTTTCGTGCAAAGGGCTTCTCCGACGTGGCCGTCGCGGAGGCGGTCGCGAAGAAGTTGCAGGCGCTCACCAACGAGCATCCCGACCTGTCCGTGTCCGAGATCGACAGCACGGTGCGCTATACCAAGTCCGATTATAGAGCCACCATGCAGACGTTGGCCGAAGGCGCAATCCTCGCGGTCATCGTCGTATTGATTTTTCTGCGCGACCTTCGAGCGACGGCGATTTCCGTGCTCGCGATACCACTGTCAATACTTCCGACCTTCTGGGCGATGGACCTCATCGGGTTTTCGCTGAACGCCGTTAGTCTGCTTGCGATCACGCTGGTCACCGGCATCCTGGTCGATGATGCGATCGTCGAGATCGAGAACATCGTCCGGCACATCCGGATGGGCAAATCACCCTATCGCGCCGCGCTCCAGGCGGCCGACGAGATCGGGCTCGCGGTCGTCGCGACGACCATGACCATCGTCGCCATGTTCGTGCCGGTCAGCTTCATGGGCGGCATCGCCGGTCAATACTTCAAGCAGTTCGGCCTCACGGTCGCAATTGCAGTGGCGTTTTCTCTGCTGGTCGCAAGGCTGATAACGCCGCTAATGGCGGCATATTTCCTTCGCGACCGTCAGCACCATGCCGAAGGGCACGGAGTGATCATGCGGCACTATCTTCGCATGCTCGAATGGTCGCTTCGCCACCGCTTCGTCACGCTCGCGCTTGCGGCGCTGGTCTTCCTGGGCTCGCTAATGGTCGCAGGATCCTTACCGCTTGGCTTTCTGCCGACCAATGACCTGTCGCGTTCAGTTCTCCAGATCGAGCTGCCACCGGGCTCGACGATCGCGGATACCGCGGCCGCCGCGGACCGCATCACGGCCCTGCTCGCGAAACGGCCAGAAGTCAGGAGCGTCTATGTCACCGGCGGCGCCGCCGGCGCCAACGGGCTGAGCGTCACCGCCGGTGACGTCCGCAAGGCCACCATCATCGTCGAGCTCGTTGCGCGCAGGAACAGGTCGCACGACCAGAAGGCATTCGAGCACGACATGCGCGCGACGCTCAGCGCGATCGCGGACATACGTTACAGCTTCGGCAATGGCGGCGGCGGACGCGAGTTCACGCTGATCCTTTCCGGACCCGATGGCGCCGCAGTTGAGCAGGCGGCGCTCGCGGTGGAGCGGGACGTCCGGCAGAACGTCTCCGTTCTCGCGAATGTCGTCTCGACTGTGGCTCTTGCCCGGCCGGAGATTCGCATCTTGCCAAGGCTGGAGGAGGCTGCCGATCTTGGAATCTCCGGGACGCAGATCGCCGAAGTTGCACGGATTGCGATGATCGGAGATACATCCGCAAATCTGGCGAAGTTCTCGGCCATCGACCGGCAAGTACCGATCCGCGTGCAACTCGACGAGCGGGCGCGGGGCGATCTATCGACCCTCGATATGCTGCGAATCAGGGCCAAGAACGGCACCGTACCGTTGGCCACGGTCGCCGACGTCGGCTTCGGCGAGGGGCCGACGACCATCGAACGCTATGACAGCAGGCGTCGCGTCGCGATCCAGGCCGATCTCGTCGGAAACACCCCGCTCGGCGAGGCGATCGAGCAGGTTATGGCGCTGCCCTCGGCGCGAAACTTGCCAGCCGGTGTGACGATCGCAAGGTTCGGCGATTCAGAGATCATGGAAGAAGTTTTTTCGAGTTTTTCGCTCGCGATCGCTGCAGGCGTACTCATGGTGCTCTCCGTCCTCGTTCTTCTCTTCGCCGACGCGATGCATCCGATCACCATTATCTTCTCCATGCCGCTTTCGATCGGCGGAGCGTTCCTTGCGCTGCTTCTGACCGGCAATGCCATCAACCTCTCGGCCATTATCGGCTTCCTCATGCTGATGGGAATCGTAACGAAGAACGCGATCCTGCTGGTGGACTTCGCAATCACCGAGGTGGCGAGCGGTGTGGAGCGCACGAAGGCGTTGATCGAAGCCGGCCGCAAGCGCGCTCAGCCCGTGATCATGACCACAGCGGCTATGACCGCAGGCATGGTCCCTTCTGCATTGGGAGTCGGCGAAGGCGGCGCATTCCGTTCCCCCATGGCGGTCGCATTGATTGGCGGGCTGCTCGCCTCGACCTTTCTCAGCCTCGTATTCGTGCCGGCCGCCTTTACGATCATGGACGACGTCGGCCGGATTTTAAGCAGAAAGCTTTCGCGCTTTGTCGGGCCGAAGGATGAAATGAAGCTCGACGAGAGTGACCCGGCCTCACCACGCAGATCGTCTGCACGGCATTGATCGGCTTGAACTCGTTGCGGCCGTTGTGCAGATCGCTGGCAATGGCACCGGTGACACACGATGGAAAGTGCCGGGCGTGCTGGACTGGTCGAGCATGAGCCATAATCCCTTCGTGGACGTGACCAAGGATACGACCACGCTCTATGCCAGTGATCGCGACGTGTCCCTGTTTCTGGTCGACGACACCAATCCAATCGAGGCGGGACGGCTGCCGGACGGCTCGCCCGATGTCTATTTCCGGGGCTTCTACTGTTGGAACAGTGAGGTCGGGAGCAAGACGCTTGGCATAGCGAGCTTCTATCTGCGCGCCGTCTGCATGAACCGCAATCTCTGGGGCGTGGAGAACTTTGATCACCATCCGGCATTCGAAGTTCGCCGCGCAGCGGTTTGCGCATGAAGCTGCACCGGCATTGACGAGTTTTGCCAATTCCTCGCCCGCGCCGTTTGTCGCTGGTATTGCAGCCGCACGGCAGCGGATCGTTGCTCGCACGGATGAGGACCGGGAGAGCTTTCTGCGCAAGAATGGCTTTTCCAAAGCCGAGACATCGAAGGTCATTGAAGCCGTTCTTGGCGAGGAGAACCGCAAGCCGGAGAGCATCTTCGACTTCGTGCAGGGCATCACCGCCGTGGCCCGAAGCAAGGCGCATCAGGACGGAAGACTCGAGCTCGAAAGCAAGGCCAGGCGCCTGATGGAGCGTGCCGCCTGAGCACAAGCCGCGCAACCGGTTGACACCGGTTGCGCGGCCGTCTGCACGCACGGTCTTCAGCGCTGCCGCTCCCGCAAGCCGAACCGGCGGCGCGGCCGCGTGCACACGGCCGGGGGCTCGCCGGTCCTTCAGCCCGGCTCGCGAGAGCATAAATCGAACAGTCGATCACAGATACGACTTCCAGGCGGACGAACGATTCGTCCGACGTTTCTGGATCGCGCTGGTTTGCCAATTTCGCGAGATCATGGGCTTAGTGCGCATCCTGCACGGAACGATATCGCCAACGACGTCGGCATGCAGTGGCGAGCTTGGTGCTGACGTCTGGCCGAAAATCGACTGACAACCGACATCTGATTTGCCGTGGGTGGGCAGAAAGTCAGGCGGCGTGCGTCAGTTGCCACGCGTTGGAAGCGGCTTCATCCTTGGCCCCGCGGCGCTGAATCGTCTTGGTCCAATTTATCAGGCTGACGATTCCCAGGATCGATCGGCCGCTGCGAGCCGCGATCGGTCTGCAGCGGGACTGCCGAGATAGTCTCATTGCTATACGGGGGTAGGAATATGCTCGCCCGATCGTAATGCAAAGAGCCTCCACGAACTTCGCACTCGGAAGGCAGTTTGTTGGCAGCGCAACTGTAGCCATATCGACTTGCCGACCGCAGGACTTAAGCGATTTGTCCGCTGAGATCTGGCTGATCCACAAGCCCCGGAAGAGGACGAGAAGCCAAGCCAAGGATCAAGGAAGGAAGGGAAGGGAGATTTCACACCCTATGCACCCCTGGTGCAGGTCTGAAGCGAGATGATAGTCGCAATTGAACGATATCACCGCCAACCGATGATGGTGCGCTCTCGCCACGGAAATCGATCTGCCTGCTAACTCTTTGCGGCTCGACCGTAAGCCTCTTAGCAATGATCTGACAGAAATTTTTGCCGAAAGATCAGGTGAGAAGAGGGTAGGGTCTGATGGCAAGATAAAAGCGGCTCGCCTGTTGATCAGCAAGCCATTGACATGGCTAGCGTTCAATCGTGCTCGTTCGGTCGAGCTGAGTGCCGCAATCGAGCTTTTTGTCAGCAAAGTGAAAGGCGATTTCGGCACTGATCGCAGTCTAGCGAACTCCGGCGAAAAACTCGGTGGAGCTACGCAACGAGTGCAGGATCTGCGACTCGGAGTGCGGGTTGACCGATCAATCGTGTTGCGCCGCCGTATCTCGGAGCCTTGGCCGATGCGTTCCGCCGCCGCGGCCGGAATGAAATCTTGGTCGTTTCCTTCGGGGGATCACTCGGGTCAGACGGTGCTACTGCCGCCGACCTCGGCCTCCTGTGCGGGCCTATCGATCTCAGCTCCTTATCGCTCCAGCCAAAAGCCAGGGGCATGATACCAGACCCGTTCGGAATCTGCGGACGATGGCTTCCCGCGGTGGAGTGCCCGGATCGGGACATTCACCGTGTTCGCGCTCTTGAGTGCGCTCTTCAGCCGGCGGCTGGCGTCCTCATCGCGGCCATTTGTGCAGGGGTAGATGCTGACCCCACCGGTGGACGAGGCGTCGAAAGAAGTGCCGCGGCGCGCAGCAGGAAGCCGGACCAATCCTCGGTGGTCAGCGGGAGGAGCAGCCGGCCGTTCTCGGCGAGGCCATCGAGCCATCGCGCCGTGGTATGCGTGCAGCCCGCGAACACGATCACGAAGCGCGTGCGACGTCTGCGCAACTGGCCCCGTGGAATCCCCGGGCGGCGACATCGGCGACGACATGGTCGACGAGCGTGTCGGCGCGTCCCCGCGTCTGCTGGGCGAGGTCGGCGCGGCTAACGAGCATTCGCGGGGGTGTGCCGGCTGCCGGGGAGGGCGGCGAGGATCCCTTTCGCTTTGCGCAGGGACCAATGCGCTGAGCAGCGGCTCGGAAGAGGTCACCGGGAGCTTGAGCCGGACTACATGTTCGGCAGGATGGGCGTTGACGCCAAGGTCGGTGGTGCCGCAATCCCAGGCTGGACCGTTACGGCTCTGGTGTTCATTCCATTCGCGGCTGGTTATTTCCTGTCGTACCTGTTCCGGACGATCAGTGGCGTGGTCTCCCAGCGCCTCGCCTCCGAGCTTGGACCGATGCTGATGATCGCTCTTGGCGCTCGCCGAGGCGAAGCAAGCCACGCGTCTGGAGGTCGTATCAATAGAGCCGAGCCGGACAAATGCAGCGCTGCGGTTGGAGGCTTCGGCACGTCGCGATGAACTGATGTGCCGGCCGAACCGGCTCCATGGGGGAGCGGCGGAGGTTCATTTCGCACCCGACAGGAAGCTCTTGATGAAATCGACGGCTCCCGCCGATTTTGCCGGATCCGGCGGCGGCGCTTCGGCGGCCGACGGTTGCGCCGCCTGACGCGCGGTGTGCGCGTGAAGATGCCGCGTCCGCCGGTGGGCGTGAGTGGCGCTCCGCCCGTGCCTCTGCGAAGCACTGCTCACGGTGATCGTGATCTTCTTCGATACCAGCGGCGGATCGAAGTTGAAGTGCAAGCCGTCGCCCAGGACGAGCTGCAGGGTATGCTTGCCGGGGGGCAGCTCGATCAGAGCCTCGGTCTCGCCCGCGCCGTAGTGCAGGTGCTTTCTGTCCTGCGGAATCGGCTCGCCTGGGCTGATCGGCTCATCGGCGTCGATCAGGAGGTGATGATGGCCGGTATTGGCAAAGGCGTCACCGGCATGGGTCACGCCCATGTTGCGAAGTCCGAAGCGGCACCAGAACGCGCTCTTCACGGTGTCGCCGTCGGTTGGCGTGATGAAATACAGGTAGGCGTCCTTCGGCGTCGTTTTCGCCTGCGCCCATGCGAAAGGCGGCAACAGCACCAGCGTGCAGGCCAACACGGTGGACCCGAGCGTCGCGACTGTGGCGAGACGACGTCGTCGCCAGGGCGTCAGATCCAATAGCGGCGCGCGACGCGTAGATTTCTCACTCCACATAAATCCCCAACTCATAAACAACGACGATCATCGATCGCAAATATCGAACGGTGTAGCCGGTCCATGAATGGGGCGTAGCGCGGCAAATTTGAGGTTTCGATCGGTCTCGTCCTACGATTCCCGATAAGAATTTGAATAAAGAGGCTCGGCAGAACAGGCGTCCTGCGGATCTGCGACGCTGGTGTTCGCTGTGGTGCGAGACATTTGCGGGCGCAGGCCCAGCATCGGTGTCGACGGCACCCTGGCCTGGCTCAGCATACAGCGGCCGCATCAGAGCGAAAGAGCGAGGCGGAAGCCATGGGTCGGATACCTGACGCGCCCATCATAGCGATCGCGGCTCCCGCTGCGGGCATAGCCCGCATCCTTCTTCCATGAACCCGAGCGAATGACATGGACGAAGCTCTGCTCGTCGATCCATGCCGAGCCATCGGACGGCGCGCCCTGATAGCTCTTGTGCCAGCTGTCGGCCACCCATTGGTCGACGCTCCCGCCCATGTCGAACAGGCCAAACGGATTGGCCGCAAAGCTTCCGACCTTCATGAGCTGCGCGGGCGCGCCGGGCTCGTTGCATCCGTTGCAATTGGCCATGCCGGAGCGCATCTGGTCGCCCCACCAGAACGCCGTCGTTGCGCCGCCGCGCGCTGCATATTCCCATTCGGCCTCGGTCGGGAGCCGGAACGGCTTGCCGACGGCCCGCGAGAGCCAAGCCAGATAGCCCCTGGCGTCGTCGTAGCCGACATTTGTCACGGGGTTGTCGTCCGGGCCGCTCATCACGTCGGCGCATGCCCTGTCAGCCACGCACGCCTTCCACTCGCCAATCGTGACGGGGTATTTGCCGAGCGCGAACGGCTTGATCGTGACGCGGTGGACCGGAAGCTCGGAGCTCTCGACGCCGCCCATTGCGAATGCCCCTCCTGGAATCATCACCATGTCAGGCAGGCGAATCGCCGCTGCCTCCGCCGGCCCTGGGGTCGCAGTCGACTCTGCCGCCGGCGCAGTCTCGGGAGTAGTCGCAGCGCTTGCCGACGCGAGCAGGGCGGGCGCCTCGAGCGGCGCGGTTTCCGCGGAACGCGAGAGCGTTGCAGTGTCCGAGGGCGCGTCCGGCATCGGCGCCGGGGCGGGGGCGGTCGCGGCCGACATGGCCTCTGCCGTGACGACGCGCACCGAACTCTCGACGCTTGCGCGGCTCGACGCGGCCACGGAGGCCTCGGCGGCTTGCGGCTGTGTTGGCGGGGGAGCGGCCGGCTCCCGCGCCAGCATGAACCAGCTAGCGGCGGCAGCGAGCAACAATGCGCCGAGGCCGGCCGCCGCAGCGCGGGTCCAGACCAGCGGCCTGCGCTCCGCCCTCGCCGCGGCCGCACGAAGCGTCGTGGCCAGCTTGTCGTAGCCGTGCGCCTGCCAGATCTCCGCGCGGCTGCGCGCCTCGTTCGGGGCGTATTGAGCGATCGAGACGCCGGGAATGCTGCAGACGACCCGTCCCGCCTGTCCGCCACCGGGAGCGGTGGCCTCGACCTCGGCCGCATCGCATCGTGCGGCGAGCGATTGCTTCAAGGGGCCGCACATCATCAACAACAGTCCGCCGTCGCCCCTGCTGCGGCGTTCCTGGATCTCGGGGCAGGCGACCTGCTCGTCGACACGGTGGAAACTGGGCGGGCGCAGCGTGTTCATCGCCACCCGCACGATCCGGCCGCACTGCTCGCAAGGCACCGGATAGGTGACGGCGGTCAGCGGTCGCTCGTCCCGATCGGTGGCCGGCGCCTGCGCTGGCGCGACGACGTCGATCATCGGACGCCTTTCGTGCGCCGGCCTTGCCGCCGGGTCATTGGCCCCAGGCGGCAAACGCATCCTTGAATGCGCGCTCACCGTCCGCTCCCTTCTCGATCGCCAGCACCGCCCGGCCGCCGCCATTGTAGACGATCGGGATGTCGATCCAGTCCTTGCCCTTGAGCAGCAACACGTTCCGCTTCATGTCGACATCACCCGCCGACAGCGCGATCATGAAGAACTCTGGCGTCACTTTGGCGGTCATGGTGGTCAACGGGGTCCCGCGGCCCGCTTCCTTGGGTTTCATGCTGACGCCCTTCAAAGTCTCCACCCCGACGTGAGACGGATCGTCCGGCCAGTTGAACTTGATCTCCATGATGTGGCTCGCTGGCATTTCGGTTTCCTTGTTTGGACGCAGCGACAACGTCGCCTTCATCCTCTTGTCGATCTCCACATCGCCTTTGATCGATGCCGGCACCGCTCCTGCCTCAGGCTCGACATGCCAGGTTACCTTCCCGAGATAGCGCTTGCCGTTCGGATCCTGCGGATCCTCCTGATACAGCACGGCGTGGGATACCATCGTCGCGGTCGCGTTCCCCGTGGTGATCGCATCGCCGCCTGCACCGCCCCTGACGTCGGGCGTGATCCGATCCGCGGTGACCTTGCGGGGCTCGGTGCCGGCCGGTAGCGCGGCGGCCGGCGAGGCCGCATTCCAGGAGAGCGGGAGTCGGTTCAAGACCGTCTGCCAGGACGTCGTGATCCGGCTCGCCGCCGGCTGCCAGTAGATCGATGCGCCAACCACCGCGACCGCCAAGCCGGCGGCAGCGGCCATCATGTGCCGGCGGAGCGAGCGGTGTGGACGCCTCGCTCCATGATCAGGCCGCGGACGCCGACCCGGCGACAGCGCGCGATGATCGATACGGACAGCGGCAGGCTCCGACTCGGCTTGACCGGGTGTCATCGTCTCGGACGTTTCCACCTCGTGGGCGAGCACGGCCACTCGTGCGACGGCGACATCGTCCGCCGGCGACCTTGCAGCCTGCGCAAAACGATCGGCCACGGGCGGCTCATTCTCCGCGATTTCGACCGGCCCTGCGGGCGCGACGGACGCTGGCGGCGCAGAGGCGAGCGTATCAGACGACGAGGCGGCAGGCGTTTCGTCGGTCGCGACCTCACGCGCCCCGCGCCGCGATGGGCGTGCATCGATGCCGGCGCCTGTCCTGTTGCTCAGCCAATCCGGCACCGGACTCTCGATCGAGATGGCCGGCTCGTCGCGTTGCTCCGACAGCCGGGCCATCGACAGGCTTTCGGCCACCGTGGCGATCTCGTCTTCCAGCGAATAGGCGCGGCGCGTCAGGGATAGCGCAGATGCAGGGTGATCCGCCGCCGTGCCAGCAGCGGGTCCCGTGGCAGCCGGATGCATACCGGTCGCCGGCTGTGCCGATGGCTGCGGTGAGCCGACGGCTGCAAGCGCGACCGGATCGACCCGGCGAGCGTGCTCCCGAAGTCTGATCATCCGATCGGGAAACAGCATCTTGACGAAATCGCAGAGCGCTGTGCCCGGCAGCAGGAACTGGCGCATGGCAGCCGGACCGCTGCGCAGGATGCTGCGTGCGATGGTTTCGATGTCGTGCTCACCTTGCGCGACGCGCTCGCCGGTCTGCCGATCGTCCTCGATGACGACGACCTTGCGGGCCCGGAGCATCGCAGTGAGTTCGCGCAGATCGGATTGCGAGGCATCGCCGATGACGACGAGATCAAATGCGCCGAGCCGGGCCGGTAGCTGCTCGGCCACGCGCCATGCCGGCACGAGCTGGCATGGGATGCCTTCGTAGCAGCTCTCGAGTGCCTCGCGTGTAACCTGACGCAACCGGCATGCGGTGGGGCCGGAACAGGTCGCTGCCATTTTTCGCAGCGTGGTCATGAACACGGTGAGGGCCTGCCTCATGGCGCTGCCGGTGTTCTGTACCAGGCCGAGATGCATCCGTGCCACGACCACCTGGCCGAACAGCTCGCGCAGTCGCATCTCCATAGCCGCGCGCTGGTCGGACAGATCTCGCAAGCGCTGATGCTGACCGATGCCTTCGTTCTGCCGCATCAGCACCGCCCAGTTCCAGGCCATCATCCAATCTGCAACGAGCACCGGATCGCCGGTCTGCGGATGTGCCGGCTCGGTCCTGAGCCGACGGGCGAAGGCATCTGCTCCGGCCTCGGTCATCGCTCGGCAGACCTCGTCGAGCAACTCGAGATCCTGGCGCCGGTCGTGCAGCGACTTCAGCCGGGTGCGAAGGGTGGTCCAACGCGTCTCGATGTCGCGCGGCTCGACACCATCGCAGCCGATCTGCGACAGCACGTCGGCATGAGCCAGCGTTGTGAGCTTACCGCTGCCGCGAAACAGCCCGTTCAGCCGGGTGAGCTCCAGCCGCTGCTTGGTGATGCGGAGAGCCATGCTCCTCACCGCAGCTGCCAGCGCAGAAAGTCGTCGGCCGTCAGCGAGCAATCCGGCGATCGCGTCGTCCGGCATCGACAGCTTCGGTGCGGCGGTGAGAACATTGCGCTTCGCCAGCGCCGCCAGCACGATCGCGGCCTCGACGCTTTTGACGACGCGCTCGTGACCGTGAAACGTATGAGAGGAGTCCGGCTCAGGCGTAGGCGCACCGATTTCGGCCGCCAGCGATCGCCATCTGGCGTCGAGCGAATGCAGGTGACGACGCCAGGTCAGATAGTCGCGAACATGGCCCCAGTCGGCCGCGCCGTTCGGCGCGAAGCCAGCCACCCTGATCGCCTCCACGGTCTGCTTCAACGCACGGCCGGACAGGGAGAATGCCGCGAGCGGCCTTGCTCCGGCCGACAGCCGTTCGACAATCGTGAGCAGTTCCTGGCTGGCGAAGGCGTCCGCCGGCGTTTCCACCGGCCGAACCAGGAAGCCGGCACGTTGCGACAGCAGGGACGACGCATCGCGGGCAAAATCGACGAGGATGCCACCGTCAACCGACATTGCATCGGCCTTGCGGCCGACCGGCGACAGCGCTGCGAGCCAGGGCTCGTCGGCAATGACCCGGTGGGCCGCCGCGAGCGCGTCGAGGTCGCCGGCGAGCAAGTCCGCTCCGTCCGGCCCGAGCTCCGCGATGATCTGGCAGGCAAGCCGGCCGTCACGGCTTTCGCCGTCGATCCGCGCCGGCTGCAGGTCCTGGTGCAGACGTCTCACTGTCGCGGCGTCCGGCAGGGCCGCGATTTCCGGGAGCGCGTCGTCGACATATGCGAGATCGGCACCCAGCCGAACACGCGCCTCACGGGCCTGCTCGACCGCCGCGACCAGAAGGTCGTTCTCACTCACGAATCGTGACGGCTGGTCGGTGAACCAGGCATAGGCGTCGCGGTCGGCGATCAGCGTCGTCAACGCGTCGAACGGCAGGTCGGGGACACCGGATGACCGCAGCATGCTGCGGCTGGCGATGTCTGCGAACGCATCATCGAGACGTGATATCTCGACGCTGGTCGCGATGATGTCGCGCTCCAGCCGATTGACCTGTTCCGCCTGCGCGCGCGGGTTCGTGGTCTTGAGGATCGACAGCAGCCGGCTGACGACTGTCTCTGCATGCTTCAAGACGTCCTTGTCGGAGCCGGTCAGATCGACGGTCAGATCACGGACGGCGCGCGGCAGCTTCTCGGACAACAGTCCGAGCGCAGCCTCGTTGCGCGAGACGACGAGAACGCGCAGGCCCATTGCGAGGTGATGGCAAACCAGGTTGACGAGGGTGGACGTGCGCTCGGACCCGCGCGCGCCTTGCACGACAAGTCCGTCCGATCGCCGGAGCTGTCGCACGATCTCCATCTGGTCGGAGTTCGTCGGCAGCGGAAAGAACAGGTCGCCGTGATCCGCCGCGATCTGCGCATCCGGCCCGACGTCGATCGGGTCACCGATCACGCCGGATAGACGACGGCGCGCGCCGTCATGGGCTTCGTGGTCCGGCGCGCCAAGCAGGAGGCGAGACAGTGCGGCCAGGCAGCAAGCGTCGCCGGGCGCGTATTCGATCGCTCGCTTCAGTCGGTCGATGTCGCGCAACAGCAGTGCGTCCGAGCGCGGCCGCGCAAAGATCACCCAGCGATCGGAGACGACCAGTTGCTCGTCCTCCTCGGGAAGCAGCAACGCGGAGTCGGGCATGGTGGGACAGTAGATCCCATGCGGGTCGAGCTGTGAGCCGATGGCGCTGAGAACCGGCTCGAAGCTGGCGGGCTGGAATGGCGAAAGCTCGTTGCCGCGCTCGATCGTCTCGAGCAACTGCTCGGCCGTTTGCCCCGCCAAGCCGGCCGCTGATGTCAGCGGTTCGAACGCCTTGAGATTGGCCGTCGCGCCGACCATGCGGGGCCGGATTCTGATTTCGGTGTCGGAGCCATCGAGGACCTCGATCTCGACCAGGCGTTCGAGCAGCGGCAGATCCAGCTCGCGGCCTTGTCGCCGCCAGCGTGACACGCCAACGCCCCACACGATTTCGCAGCTGCCATCGTTGCCTCCGGCTCCCGCCACGCGAGCCATCTCGCGCAATCGCTGGTGAACCGTGATGGTCTTGCGGCGTGGCCGCTCGGCCGCGGCCCAATTGGCCCACGAGCCGGCGAGATAGCGGTCCAGACGCTCGACGATGTCCGGGCGCTGCTCAAGATGCAATCGCACGCTCCAGAGCCCGGCGGCCACCCCCGGGCCGTTCGCCGGCGAGCAGTGCTCGGCGCGTGCGTGACCGGCCGCGATCAGCAGGTCTTTTTCCGCCGCGTGCACCGTGATCGTCACGCGCTGCCGAACCAGAGGGCGACGGTCCGGATCGGCGGACACGTCGATCCACATCGCCAGGTCGTACTCGACGGCGGGAGGATCGGTGGCGACCAGGCGTTCGATGGAGAGCCACACGGGGCCATCAGCATCGAACGTGTTGTAGGTAATGCCGGGCAGCTTCTCCAGCTCATGCTGATGAAACACGAAGCATTGTCCGCCCGCAAGCCGATGGTCAGACAGGCGCGCGACCGCACGTGCATCGCGCAGGATCATCTCGGTGAGATATCCAAGAACATTCTGCAACGGTCCGGCCGCCGGCTCCAACCGATGGACAGCGTTCATAGTGCCTCTCCGATGATAGCGGCGACCAAGCGAAGCAATCGGTTCACCCTCAACTCCCGTCCTGACGTTCGTCCCGCTTTGCAGAAAATTCCGTCACGCGCGTCGAAGAAGATGGACGTATCTGACTATTCACGATCCCGATGTGGCCAGGCGACGTCTTTCGTCGACGGCATTCGAGGGAATACTGAAGCCAACGTCAGATAGACCGCACTAACTGGCGAATAGTAGCGTCACGCAATGCGGCGTAATGATGGGAGCGATTCCGGGCGTGTCGTCGATCCTGAAAACTGTGCCAACTGATTTGTTGTCATTTCGAGAGTCACCGCTGTCGGTTCGCGTAACCGGTTTAGAATCTATTTAAAGAAGCCGAGCGCCTTTCCGGTTTGACTGCCTTGATCGGAAGGGGCTGGTATTCGCGTGCGTAGATGCGACATCTCCATGAGTGAAGCGTGCGGCGTCTTGCCGCAATCTCAGTCGCGTCCGCTTGCGGTTTTTCGTTGGATTCCATCGCTTCGTCCGAGCTGCGCCATCGCGCCAACGCAATTTATTTCGGAGTAGGGCCGTCGTTGGCGAAGTGTGACGTCGCGTATTACTTCGCGATGCAAAGGCATGAATGCAGCTCTACGCTGCGCTGCTCGACGCTCCGCACGCCGGACATGAACCCAGCAGCAATTATCAATGACTGAAAACACTTAGCCAGATCTCGGCAGGCGTCCAAGCGATTGGTAGGCCCAGCCGCGCCTCTGCCGCGCAACGAGCGCCGCCCAAGTGCTGACACGCGAGCATCCCCGACGAGCCCAAGTATCGACATCGCGGGCTTCTAGCGCGAATGGCTCGCAGTCGCGCACGAATTCTGTGCTCACGGCGGCGCGGGCGAAGGGGATGCACGTCCGCGCATCATCATGGGGAGGTTTGACTGATGGTCTTGATTAGCTGCAGCGGAAGGCGCGCAGATTGCTCCGCGTCTTCACACGACGGCGCTTTGAGTATTGGCAAAGGCGGCGGCCCGCTTCGCGGCCGCGACCGACTCCTGCCATCTCTGCTTGCCGCGGTATCGACATTGGCGTTGAGCGCGGCAGCAGCCCAGGCGGCCGAAGCCGGCTCGGCGCGGTCCACGGACGGAGCAGCCGTCAAAGCGCTGATGGCGAAGCTGGAGTCTATGGAGCAGCGCATCAACAGCCTTCAAGTCGAGCTCAAGGACGCCAAGGCAAAGAAGACGACCAGCGTCGGGCAGTCCGCATCACTTGCATCCCGCCGCCCGTCCGATCCGATGCCTCTGATCGGCGCCAAGGACGCGCGTGCCGGCGGCGCGAAAGCATCCGACAACGCACAGGCTGCATCCAGGCTGCCGGTCGGCAATGCCATGGCGCTCGCCGACCCGAAGGACGTCAAGGCCAGTGGAACGAAGGCGGCTGATGCCGCACCATCGTCGTCCCCGGCATCACGGCTCGCGGCAGCGTTCGCCGATTCGGATTCCAAGCCGCGATCTCTCCCGGCAGCCGATCTGAAAGCGCCTGCGCCGCAGCCCAGCAGAGACCTGTTCGGTGCCGCGCCGTCGCCGGTCCCCGGCATGAAGATCGGCATGTACGGCGAGATCAAGTTCGGCTCGGTGCAAAATCCCGCAGCTAACGGTCAGTGGCAGAACGGCTTCGACATGGCCCGCCTGGTCTTGCTGCCGACCTATCAGGTCAATGACTCCATCACCTTCAACGCGGAGCTGGAATGGGAGCATGGCGGCATCGCGTTCGACAATGACGACAAGCTCCACGGTGCGGTCGAGGTCGAGCAGGCCTTCTTCGACATCAAGTTCAACGACCACTTCACCCTGCGCTCGCCGGGTATCGACCTGATCCCGATCTCCTTCACCAACCTGTATCACGAGCCGACGTTGTTCTACAGCGTGCATCGGCCGGAGCTCGCCAACGGCCTGATCCCGACGACCTGGTATGCGCCATCGGCGGGGTTTCATGGCAAGATCATCGATGGCTTGAACTACCAGTTCCAGGTCAGCCAGAGCGCGGAGGACTTCGGCGACGGATTCGATCATCGCGGTGACAATGGCCACATCAATCCGGGAGGCTATGAAGGCGGCATCAGCGGCTCCGAAGCGCTCGCGCTGTCGCGAGCGCCGATCGGCGACTATCGGCAGCTGAGCAACCAGCTCGCCTATACGCTCCGGCTGAGCTACACGCCATCGTTCCTCCCCGGCTTTGCCGGAAGCTCGGCGATCTATTATTCGCCGAACGTCACGCCGCGGGGCGCCTATGCGACGCTGCCGGACGGCAGCGAGGTTCCGCTCGGCAAGAACGCGATGACGATCTTCAATACCGAGGCTCGCTATCGCGTTCCGAACACCGGGCTGGAGCTGCGGGCTGAATATGCCCATGTAAACTTCTCCAATCCGGAGAACCTCCGCGCCAACAATGATCTCGTCGACGACAACAACGTCGGCAAGAACATGTGGGGCTATTCCGGCGAGATCGCCTACCACTTCAGGGCGCCGAACGACTACGACATCGTGCCGTTCTACCGCTATACCCGACAGAATTTCCAGACGTCTGGCATGCTCGGCTCCGATCTCACCAACGGCCTGAACAATATCACGGGCAGCGGTGACATGACGTTCCACGACGTCGGCATTGCCGTGTTTCCCAATCCGAGCCTTGTCTACAAGCTGAACTACACCAAGGTGATCGATCACAGCGCGGCGGGGGCGATGTCCGATCGGGTTCTCGCCGGCGTCGGCTGGCTCTGGTAGCCGACAGGCGCGAGCAGGGGCCGCGGCCTGACGGCAGCGGCGTCTCCTCGCAAGACACAGGTTGGAGCACCCGGGCGGAAAGCAGCCGCTCTCCGCCCGGGCGTGCTTTGAAACTAAGAACGGACTCGGCAGATCGGGTGGGCGGGCGAGTGGTTGAGATTGCTGATTTGAGCGCAGGTTGGCTGCGATGCCGCACGCTCGCAACGCTGGTCATGACGTCGATCGCGTTGGCGGGCTGCAACCCGGCGACGCTCGGCAGCGATAGCCGCGGTGATGACGTGCTTGACAAGGTGGGCCGGATCGACCTTTCGCCGCGCTATACCAGGCAGGCGATGCCGGAGCAGTCGCCGGCGGCGCGGCGCGCCCGTGCCGAAATCTATGGTGGCAACGACGATACACGAGATGCCAGGGATGCGCGAGCGGAAGCACCGGCCGCGGGCTCGCTTCCGATCCAGCAGGTGGCGGCGCATTCGCAGCCGGTCGGCAACGGGTTCGAGCTGAACTTCGAGAATACGCCGATCGCGACGGTGGCCAAGGTCGTGCTCGGCGACGTCCTCGGCGCCGGCTACACCATCGATCCAAGGATCCAGGGAACGGTCAGCCTGTCCTCGGTGCGCCCGGTCCCGAAATCGGACGTTGCCTACGTGCTCGAGAACGCGCTCCGGCTCTCGGGGACGGCGCTGGTTCGCGACAACTCCGGATACCGGCTGATTCCGCTCGGTGACGCGGTCGGCGCCGGCAACGTCGATCCCGCCGGAGGCTCGGCAGAGCCTGGCTACGGCATCTCCGTGCTGCCGCTGCAATATGTCTCCGCCCCGACACTGCTGAAGCTGCTCGACAGCTTTGCGCTCAAGCCGGGCACGGTGCGCGCCGACCCGGGCCGCAACCTGCTGCTGATCCAGGGGACCGGCGCCGAGCGCCGCACCGCGATCGATGCCGCGCTGAGCTTCGATGCGGACTGGATGCGCGGACAGTCGGTCGGGATATTTCCGATCGTCAATGGCAATCCCGAGCCGATCGTCGCCGAGCTCGAGAAGATCATGGACACCGGCGATAGCGGGCTCGGCCAGAACATGGTCAAGTTCCAGACGGTCAGCCGGATGAACGCCGTCATGGTCATCAGCCGCAAGCCGGCGCTGCTGCACACGGCGGAGACCTGGATCAAGCGGCTGGATGCCGGAAACACGCTGCGCAACAGCGTGCATGTCTACCGTGTCAAGTATGGCGAGGCGCGCCAGATGGCGCGGGTGCTGAATGACATGTTCACCGGAAACGCGGGCAGCGCGGCCGAAGCGTCGTCCTCGGACCTCGCTCCTGGGTCTGGAGCATCGTCGACCTCGAGCAGCGAGCGGCTCTCGGCTGCCGGCACGACGGCCCAGTCGGGCGGCTTCTCGAGCCAGCAGCAAGGCAACAGCGGCCTGGTCGCCAACCGCGGCTTCGGCGGGGCGCCGCCGCCGACCCAGGCCGGCCTTGATACGGGATCGGAATCGCGCGCATCGGGTTCGGGCGGCAAGCCGCTCATGGAGGGCGTGCGGATCACGCCCGACGTCGTCAACAACACGCTTCTCATCTACGCGGACAGGGAAAACTACCGGCTGATCGAAGCCACCCTGCGTCAGTGCGATCGTCCGCAGCTGCAGGTCGCAATCGACGCGACGATCGCCGAAGTCACGCTCAACGATTCGCTGAACTACGGCGTGCAGGCCTATCTCACCAGCAAGAATCTCGGCCTGAAGCCCGACCAGGGGTCAGCGCTCAACACCACCTCGACATCGGCGCCGGCAACGGTTGCCTCGGCCGCGGGAACGATCACCAACGCCTTTCTCAGCCGCGCTTTCCCCGGGTTCAATTTCCTGGTCGGCTCGGAATCCCAGCCGAGCGCGATCCTGAGTGCGTTGCATACGGTCACCGACGTCAAGGTGCTGTCCAACCCATCGCTGGTGGTGATCGACAACCAGGCGGCGACTTTGCAGGTCGGCGATCAGGTGCCGGTGTCGACCGGCAGCGCGACGGTGCTCACGACAAACAACACGGTCGTCAACACGATCGATTACCGCAACACCGGAATCATCCTGCGGGTCGCTCCGCGGGTCAACGAGAACGGCAACGTCCGGCTGGAGATCGAGCAGGAGATCAGCAACGTCTCGCCGCAGACCGCCAACAGCCTCACGCCGACGGTTGCGCAGCGCAAGGTGAAGAGTTCAGTCGCAGTCGCCAGCGGCCAGACCGTCCTGCTGGCCGGTCTCATCAGCGAGACCCATCAGGGCACCCGCAGTGGCATTCCGGGGATCGACCAGATCCCGGGCCTCGGCGACCTGTTCAGCAACAACGACCGCAGCCGCGGACGGACCGAGCTGATCATCTTCATTCGCCCCCAGATCATCCGCGACGGCACTGACGCGCACTACGTCGCCGAGGAGCTGCGCTCCAAGCTGCGCGGCACGATCAGGCCGGTGTCGACGAGTGCGCTCCAGGCGCCGCGGAGCAATCGATGACGAGGCAAGCGACGGCCGCCTTCGCCATTCTGGCGCTTGCCTTGAGCACCGCTCCGTCCGGCGCGCGGTCGAAGGGAGACGGATGGGCGGCGCTCGCGCATGGCGACTATGTCAGGGCGGCGGCGTTGCTGGCGCCGATGGCGCAGCGCGGACATCCTCGGGCCATGACAGCGCTGGGCTACATGTACGACAACGGGTTCGGTGTCCCGCAGTCCTACGAGGCCGCGGTCGAGCTCTATGCCGGAGCCGCCGAACGCGGCGATCCCACGGCGCAGCATCATTTGGGCCTGAGCTACGACAAGGGGCATGGCGTGTGGCGGGACCATGTGCTGGCCTACAAATGGCTGAGCCTGGCAGCGGCTGCCGCGCCCGTTCCCTTGCGCGAGCCTTATCTGCGAATTCGCGATGCGGTCGCATTCAAGATGTCCTCCGATCAGATCGTCGACGGTCAGCGCCTCGCGCTCGAATGGCGGCAGACACAGACGACCAGGGTTGGTGCGGCTGATTCGGGATCGGGTTTGTAGTTCTTCTAATCAGGTCACCGCAGAAGTGTCATCTTTGGCATCGACAACGAACCGTTCAACGATCCGGCCCTCGGCAATGAGGTGATCGACAACGATCCATCACGGGACGCGCCATGAGCTCGACTCCTCTTCTCCGATTTGCTGACGATCTGCAGGGTGGCGGAGGGGCGGACGGTCTCGCCGCTCGACCGGTCGGCGCGGCGCGCGAAAGCGCGGGGATGAGATCACCGGCGGCGACCGATGCCGCAATTCCCGAATCCGCCGACGACATCGCGCGACAGCTCGGATTGCCTCGGATCGCGCTGTCGGATCTGCTGGCGTCCAAGCCGCTGGCCGAGCATTTTTCACGGCGCTTCCTGCGCGAGACGATGGTCTTTCCGTTCCAATCCGGGGGGCACGGACCGTGCCTTGCGGTGGCCGATCCCCGCGACACCGCGGCTGCACGCGCCGCGGAGCTGGTGTTCGGTGGCGCGGTCGAGCTGGTGGTGGCCTCCACCGAGGACATTGCCACCGCGCTGAACCGGCTCGCCGGTGATGACGAGGTGCCTGCGCGCAACGAGGTGGCCGCGCCGCAGCTGCGCGACGACGACATCGAGAGCTTGCGCGACCTCGCCACCGGAGCGCCGGTGGTGCGCGCCGTCAACGATCTGTTCGAGCAGGCGGTCGAGCTGCGCGCCAGCGACATTCACGTTGAAGCGATGCGGAGCGGGTTGTCGGTCCGGATGCGCGTGGACGGCCTGCTGAAGCCGGTCCCTGAGCCGTCGGGCGTGCTGCCCCAAGCCGTCATCTCGCGCATCAAGATCGTCGCCGGGCTGAATATCGCCGAACGGCGCCTGCCGCAGGATGGCGCTGCGCGGCTCCGCGCCGGCCGCTTCGAGCTCGACGTGCGCGTTGCCGTGATGCCGACGCAGCATGGCGAGTCGGCGGTGATCCGGCTGCTGCCGAAGGACCGGGGCCTGCTCGCCATCGAGAAGCTCGGCTTTGCCCCGCACGACGATCGATCGCTCCGCCGGCTGCTGGCGCTGCCGCATGGCATGATCGTGATCTGCGGGCCGACCGGCAGCGGCAAGACCACAACGCTCGCGACCGCGCTGTCGATCCTCAACGAGCCGACGCGGAAGATCCTCACGATCGAGGATCCGGTCGAGTACGAGATTCCCGGCATCAACCAGTCGCAGGTCAAGCCATCGATCGGGTTGACCTTCGCCTCTGCCTTGCGGTCCTTCGTGAGGCAGGACCCGGATGTCATCATGCTCGGCGAGGTGCGCGACGACGAGACCGCCCATGTCGCGGTCCATGCGGCGCTGACCGGCCATCTCGTGCTGACCACGCTGCACACCGAAAACGCTGCGGCGGCGGTGCCGCGGTTGCTCGATCTCGGCGTCGAAGATTTTCTGTTGCGATCGACGCTCCGCGCGGTGATCGCGCAGCGGCTGGTGCGCCGGCTGTGCGAGCGCTGCAGGTCGAAAAGGATGCTGAGCGCCGCCGATCTCTGCGCGGACCCGCGCTACGCCGCGGTAGGCTTCGACGTCGGCGAGACGGTCTACGAGCCGGCGGGCTGTGAGAGCTGCGGCGGTACCGGCTATCGCGGCCGGCTCGGCATCTTCGAGGTCCTGGAGCTAAATCCGGAGATCCGATCGCTGATCCAGGGCACGGCCGATGCGGCCGTGATCGACCGCAGCGCCATTCTGAACGGCATGACCACGATGCTCGACGATGGCCTCGAAAAGTGCCGGGCCGGCGCCACGTCGGTCGCGGAAATCCTGCGCGTTACAACGTTGCGGTGAGCCGGTGAGCAAGTTCCGCTATCGCGCACTGACCGAGAACGGCGACGTGGTGCGCGGCACGATCTCGGCTGCGACGGCCAAGGAGGTGATTGACCGGATCGAGTATCTGCGGCTGTTGCCGATCGAGACGATCGAGGAAAGGACCGCGAGCTTCGTCGCGCGCGACATGCTTGCGCTGCTCGGCGGTCCGACCCACGGCGATGTCACGACCTTCACGCGCGATCTGGCGCTGTTGTTGAAAGCCGGGGCACGGCTCGAGGAGTCGCTCGAACTGCTGGCCGGCGACGCCGATATCGGGCGCCTGCGTCCGATCATCAGCCGGTTGCGATCCAGCGTGCTGGCGGGAGAAAGTTTCGCCGAAGCGCTGTCGCATCATGCTGTGCAGTTTCCTGCGATGTATGTCGCGCTGGTGCGGGTCGGCGAGGTCTCGGGCACCCTCGATCACGTGCTCGACGTGCTCGGCGCCGAGCGGGCGCGCGCGGAAGCCATGCGTCGCAAGCTCAGTGACGCGATGCAGTATCCGTGTTTCGTCCTGATCGCCGCGTGTCTGGTGATGCTGTTCTTCTTCATCGTCGTGCTGCCGCAGTTTTCGGCCGTGCTGCGCGACTTCGGCGCCAGGACCGATGCCACTATCAACACATTTCTGGACATCTCTGATTTTGTGCGCGGCAACGGCACGGCGATGGCGCTATCGGCAAGCGCGCTGATCGCTGCAGGTCTTCTCGCTTTCAGCCGCGCCGGCGTACGGGCTGCGGTGGTTGCGCGGGTCTGCCGACTTCCGGGTCTTGCGACCGTGTTCCGGTCGTATCGCACGAGCGTGTTCTGCCGCAATCTGGCGATCCTGCTCGGCAGCGGGCTGACATTGACGGCGACGCTGCGCATCCTGGTCGACATCATGTCGGTCACCGGCAGCGGTGCGGCGTGGAACGCCGCCGCCGACCGCGTTCGTCACGGCGGCAAGTTATCGGAGGCGCTGGCAGCGACCAACATCCTGCCGGCGATGGCGACGCGGATGATCCGGATCGGTGAGGAGACCGGACAGCTGCCGGCCCTCGCCGGACGCATCGCCGAGTTCTACGAGGCGAAGCTGCAACGCGGCCTCGATCGCATCGTCGGCATCGTCGGTCCGGCCGCGATCATTCTCATCAGCACCGTCGTCGGAGGTCTCATCGTCTCGGTGATGACGGCGCTCCTGTCGGTGACGCAACTCGTCGGGTAGCCCAAGATGGACCATCGCATGAGACAGGCAGGGATCAGCGGCACCGCGCGGCGGAGACGCACCGCGCGCGACGACCCTCAGAGCGGCTTCACGCTCGTCGAGATGCTGGTCGTCATTGCCATCATCGGAATGATCATGGGTCTGATCGGACCGCGTGTGCTGTCCTCCCTGAACGAATCCCGGGTCAAGACGGCCCGGATTCAAATTCAGAGTTTTTCCAGCGCGCTCGATCTGTTCTATCTCGACACCGGCCGCTATCCGACCTCGTCGGAAGGCCTGACCGCGCTGGTCCGGCCCGCCTCGACCATCCCAGGCTGGGCGGGACCTTATCTCAAGGGAGGAAACGTCCCGAGCGATCCCTGGAGCCACGCTTACGTCTACCGCTCGCCCGGGCAGCATGTGCCCTACGAGATCGTGTCGTACGGATCGGACGGGCAGGAGGGGGGCGTGGATCTCGCCGCCGACATCTCTTCGTCGATCACGATGGGTGCCAAATAACGATGGTTGGCCGTGACGGCTGCGAAGCCGGCTTCACTCTGATCGAGATGGTCTGTGTGCTTGCGATCGTCGCGCTGCTGGCGTCCGTCGCGGTCCCCGCCGTCTCGCGGCAGACCTCGCGGCCGCAACTCGAAGCCTATGCGGTCGAGGCTGCTGCGCTGTTGAAGGCCGATCGCAATGCCGCGATCAGGCGGGGCCTCGAGGTCACGACTCGCATCGATGCGCAGGCGCGGTCGCTCCGCTCGGGCGCGAACGGGCAGGTCGTCCGCTTACCTGCGGACGTGCGGTTCGAGACGGTGCTGCCGCGCAGTTGCGACGAGCGGCCCGCCTTCGAGACCATCAGCTTCTTCGGATCTGGCAGGTCGTGCGGCGGCGTCATCACGCTCACCCATCTCGACGCCGGCTACCAAATTCGCGTCACTTGGCTGACAGGAAGGATCGAAGTTGTCTCAAACGCTGGTCTGTCGAAGCGATAGGGCGACAGCGGGATTCACGCTGATCGAAACGCTCGTCACGCTCGCGATCGTGGCGGTGTCGCTCGTCGCCATCGGTGCGCTCATGGGGTCCTCGGCGCGCGGCAGCAGGAAGCTGGAGCAGCACGTCGCGCTGGTGCAGGCCGCCTACGACGCGCTGTGGCTGGCCTTTCCGTCGCGCCTGCCGCCGGCATCTCCGACGCAGTCGGGGGAGGCGACGGCACATCTCTGGCGCGCGCAGGCGGAGCCCTTCCCCGTCGATATCGGCGCGCCGGGCGGCGCATCCGCCTGGATCCCGCAGAAGATCATGCTCCAGGTGCGATCGCCATCGGGCGCGACCATGGAGTTGGAAACCGTCCGGCTGTTCCGGAGGCGGGCCGAGTGATGACGACACGGGTCAACGATCGTCGAGCAGGCTTCACGCTGGTCGAAGCCCTCGTCGCGATGGTGGTGATGGGGCTGCTGGTCTCCGCGCTGTTCGCGATCACGGCGCAATGGCTGCCGAACTGGAATCGCGGTCTGCATCGTATCCAGCGCAGCGAATCGGTGAGCGTGGCGCTCGACCGCATTGCCGCCGATATCGCGGCCGCCGAGTTCATGAGGCCCGATGGACAGGCCAGGTCCGTTCTGTTCGACGGATCGGAGACGTCGATCACGCTCGTCCGAACGGCGCTCGGACCGCAGCGGGGCCGGGGTCTCGATGTGATCCGCATCGCCGAAAGCGGCGGTGGCGACGACGTGGCGTTGACGCGGACTCGCGCGGCCTTCGCACCTGGCAGTGTGTCCGCCTGGGAGTTCGCCGATCCGGTCGTGCTGCTGCAGGCGCCGTACCGGGTGTCGTTCGCCTATGCGGGGTCCGACCGGATCTGGAGTCCGTCGTGGCGCAATGCAGAGAAGCTGCCGGCAGCCGTGCGGGTGACGGTGCATGACGGAAGCCGCGGGAGCGCGCCGTCGCTGTCGCGGATCGCGGTCATTCGTGTCTCGGCGCCGGCCGACAGCGTCTGCCGGCCCGCGGACACCAATTGCGACAGGCAGGCGCTTTCCGCCGATGCGACGGTCGGGCGTGCCTCCGCGGCATCGAAGCAATGATCATGTGCCGAGACAGCCATCCGCGAGAGTCTGATCCCGATGATCGGGAAGGTGGCTTCGTCCTCGTGGCGGTGCTCTGGCTCCTTGTCTCGCTCGCAGGACTCGCGGGAGCCCTGTCCGTCTATCTCGTCAGCACCGCCCAGCGGCTGTCGCTCGACGATGCGCGCCTGCGATCCGCCGCGCTGGTCCCCGCCGGCCTGGAGCTTGCGGCCTACAAATTGTTGGCGTTGCCGAAGCCGCAGCGCCCCGCTGCCGGGGCCTTTTCGTTCCGGCTCGATCATGCGCAGGTCTCCGTCGCGTTTCGGTCGGAAGCAGCTCGCATCGATCTCAATCATGCCTCCAAGCAGATGCTGGCCGCCTTGTTAGAGGGTCTCGGCGCGCGCGCTGACAGGGCCGGCGAATATGCCGAGCGGATCGTCGGCTGGCGAACGCCGCCGGCCGAGACCGGCGCGGACGCAGAGCGCGATCTCTACCGCACAGCCGGTGCGGACTACATGCCGCGCACCGCGCCGTTCGCAAGTGTCGAGGAGCTTCGGCTGGTGCTCAGCCTGCCGCCGGCGCTGGTCGACAAGGCGATGCCCTTCGTGACCGTCTTCAGCGGCCGCACGGAGGTCGACCCGCTCGAGGCCGCCCCCGAAGTGGTGGCCGCGCTTCCCGGAATGACGCCGGATCAGCTGAAGAGCTTCCTCGAGCAGCGAGCCGGCCTGCGTCGAGACGTCAGGTCGCTCAACGCGGCGCTCGGTCCCGCACGCGCCGCAGCGACGTTGGAGGTCGCCGATGCCGTCCGCGTGTGGGTCACGATCGGCTTCGACGGCGGTCGCCGGGCCGCGACGGAGGCGGTCATCCTAATGGGCGATGGTGACGATCCTTACCGGGTGCTGTCGTGGCGTGATGATGTCGATGCTCCGGGGATGCTCAAACAAGCGGGAAGGGCGCCGAGATGACGATGTCGACGAGAGTGCGCCACGAACTGGCGGCCTGGATCGGCTCCGTCGCCGAAACCATCGTCGCCGCGATCGGCCGGCTCAATATCAGGCCGGGGATTCGGCTGATCGAGACCGAACGGAACGTCTTCATCATGCGGATGGTCGCGCGGCCTCGGCGACCGGTCCCGCCGGATTGTCGCGTTCGTCTGCCGGACGGCCACGAGGCCTTTCCCGCACTTCCCGAGAGCTGGAAGACAGTCCTGCGCGGCAGCCGGATCGAAGTGGTGCTGAGATCGGACCGCTTCCTGTGGCGGCCGCTGGATCTGCCCAAGCGGGCCGTCGAGTTTCTCGATGCCATGATACGCTCGCAGCTCGATCGGCTGACGCCGTGGTCGGCCGAAGAGGCCGTGTTCGGCAGGACTGCGCCAGTAGAGATATCGGGTGAGCGCATTCGGACCATGGTGATCGCAGCACCAAGAGCGAAGCTGGATCCGCTCATTCGCCTTGCCGAGTCCTGGCGTGCCGGATCGATCGTCCTGTTTGCTGCGCCCGAGACGGCGCCGACGCCGCGTGACGACCGGCTCATTGCGTTCAGCGAAACGAGGCTGACCGAGCAGCGCTTGGAGGGAGCGCTCGACGTCGGCCGTATCAGTCGCGTCCTCACCGCGCTCCTGATGGTCGCCGCCCTCGCGGCGGCGCTGTCGTTCGCGACAACGAGCCTGCTGGGAGGACATCTGGACGAGCAGCAACGCCAGCTCGCGCAGAAGATCTCGGATCGGCGCGCAGCGCTGCGCCTCGATCTGCAAGGGGTCGACAGTGCCGCGCTGCGTGGCCTGATGCGACGCAAGCAGGAGACTCCCGCAGCGGTCGTGCTGCTGGAGGCGCTGTCCCGGATCCTACCGGACAACACCTACGTGACCGAGTTGCGGATCGAGAAGGACAGGATGCAAATCGTCGGCATGACCCAGGACGCGCCGGCGCTGGTCAAATTGATCGAGCAGTCGGCGCACTTCACGCGTGCGACCTTCTTCGCGCCGACCACGCGTTCGGCTGAGGATCCCGGAGAACGGTTCCATATCGAAGCTGGCATCAAGCCCCATTTTGGACTTGGCACATGAGCGTCGCAAAGCTCGTCACGGATAATTCCGCATCGCCCTCGATCGCCGCGGTCGCCTATGCGGGACTGCTGATCGTGCTGATCTCGGTCACGGTGCTGTCGATCAAGAGCATGATCGATCAGCGCAGCGAAGTGACCTCGCTCGCCGATACACTCCACCTGCTGGACGCCCACAGCATGGCGGCCGCGCGTCAGGACAGCAACGGCGATGCCGGCATGACGGGATCGGCCTTTCTCGAAGGACCGACCGTGACCGTAGCAGGAGCAGCGCTGCTGCAGCGCCTCGGCGACGTGGTGACGCGTCATGGCGGCAGCGTGTCGTCGTCGCAGCTCGATGTGCAGGGCCCCCGTGCCAAGGACGGTCATATCAGCGGGAGCGCGAACTTCGAGGCCGGTCAGTCCGACCTGCAGCCGATCCTCTACGATCTGGAGGCCGGCATGCCCTGTCTGTTCGTCGACGAGCTGGTCGTCGAGGGGCACGCCCCCGCGGCGGCATCCAGCGGAAAACTGCGCGTGCTGATCACGGTCTCTGGACAGTGGCAGGGCCCGCAATGAGCAGTCTCGCCAAGCTTTGCATGATCGGCTGTTGCAGCGTTCTGGCGGTGGGGTCGGCGTTCGGCATCGCTCATTCGACCGGCCTGGACGTCTCGGAAGCGGTCTCCGCCGAACAGCCGAGCGGATCGGCGCAAGCCTCGTCCATCGCGCAGCGACCGCCGTCGCGCACCGGCAACCCATTGTGGGGCATTCCGCTCGAGCAGCTGTCGGCAACGCGCGAACGCCCGCTGTTCTCGCCGTCTCGCCGCCCTCCGCCGACCGATGTCCCGCCGCCGGCCGTCGTGGCCGCTCCGGTGGTGCAGGAGCCGTCCGTTCCGGAACGGCCGCAGCTCGCGCTCGTCGGCACCGTCGTGAACGGGGACCGCGGCCTTGCCGTGTTCGTCGATACGAGCAGCAAGACGCCGTTGCGGATCAGAACCGGCGCAGACTATCGGGGTTGGACGCTGCGTCTCGTCGAGGCGAGATCGGTCACGCTGCAACGGGGCGAAGACGTCACCGTTCTCACGCTGCTGCCGACGCCGGCGCCGGCCCAGCCGACAAATTCAGCTAACGAAAGTTTTGCGCAGATGCCGTCAACCCCCACGGCGCCTCCGCTGGCTCAAGCAGGGCCGCCCTTTCTGTCGCCTGAGTCCAGGCTACTTCGGATGCATCAACGCCAACGTTCGGGACGCCGCCAATTGTGAGGATGGATCCGATCTGGATCGAGGCGCGACGGTGGACGCCGGACGGCCGCACCGGCATGCCCCGATCGAAGCCGATGCGGCTGTCGGTCGGTGGCGCTCAGCGCTTGCACAATCCGCTCGTCAGCACCCATCCCTTGTCCGTGAGAGCCGCGGAGACGATGTCGAAATACAGGCGCTTGTCGGGGTCGTCCTCCGACACGAACGAGACCTGGCACAGGAAACGGCCGCCCTCGTCGCCCTTGTCGCAGGTCGCCTCGACGATCTTGAGGCCCTTGTCGTGGCGGACTCCGGACGACGGCGCCTCCTGCTCATAGGCCTTCTGGATGATCTCGGTGGTCGGTGCTCCACAGGCCATGCCGGTCACGTTGCAGGCCCATGCGAGAACAACAGCAAGCAGCATCGTTCGGTCTCCTCGGAGCGGGGCACTCACAAACATGTCCGGCAGCGTTCGCGTCCGACACGATCTCATGAGCTTCATGGCGAGCTAGGGGAGCTGGTTGTCGTTTTTGTGTCGCTGCTGTCCGCCACGCGCACAACGCAGCCGGCTGGATGTGTAGTTAGATCGATTCTTAAACGCCGGTCGGCAATTCTCACAAAGCGAAAGAAAACGTCACAAAGGAGCCACCCGACGTAGCGACGAAGGCAGAGGGGGACGATGCGGCAGATCGGCTGATGAGTTCGGACTGCTCATTCGAATTCCGCATCCCGGGGACGGTGATCGTTCCTACCGGTGTATCTCGAGCCAGATGGGGATCAGGCATGTTAGTTGGGCGTGTGCGCAAGCCAACTCTGCGATTACTGACATCGGCGGCCGCGATGTTGGCCGGTTTGACCGTTGCGGGTCCTGCGGCGCAGGCCCATGATCTGGCCGAGCCGACGGTGTTCAGGAGCTGGCACGGCGTGCTCGATCTGCTGATGATCGCACGCCCCAAGCCGATCTCGACGATCACCTATGCGCCCCCTGGGGGCTCGCCGATGAACCCGACCGGCTGGGTCTACGAGATCTGTCGGCGGCCCGCCTCAGGCGACAAATGTCCGGCCGGCGCCGCGGTGGCGGACTACGGTGGCGTGCGACTTGCCCTGCAGAAGGGGGATACGCTGAAGATCAGGCTGGTGAACCAGCTGCCGCAGCTCGACCCGGCCAAGGTGAATCACAACACCGATCCCGGTCAGGCCAATTTGTTTCGCAACCCGACCAACCTTCATACCCATGGGCTGATCGTCGAGCCGCGCGCGCCGACGCTGACCGACCAGACCTTCGGGGACTACGTCTTCGTCCAGATCTTCAATTCGGCCAACGGCATGCCGGTGCCGCAGACCACCCACCAGCACGGCTCCAACAAGATGGACTCCGCGGATTTCCGCATCGAGATTCCGCGCAACCACCCGTCGGGCCAGTTCTGGTTTCACCCGCACATCCATGGCATTTCGCTCAACCAGGTCTCGCAGGGGCTGGCCGGCATCATCTCGGTCGGCGAGGTCTCGGACTACGCGCATGGCGATGCCAGGCATTCGCCGTTTCCGGACGCGAGCGTGCGCCATCTGATTCTGAAGGATCTTCAGGTCGCGCCCGGCGGCCCGGTGCAGTTCGACGGCGGTCCGGTGGACGTCCAGCCGGGCGAGGTGATCAACCAGCAGGATCCGGGCTTCTGCGCCCAGTTTCCGGCAGGCAGCTCCGAAGTGCGTGAAGGGTCGTGCCCGGGCGTCGATCTGTCGGCCGATGGCGGCTCCAACTTCTCCGGCGGCAAATGGTTCTTCACGGTCAACGGCCAGACGTTCCCGAAGATCAAGGTCACCGATCCCGATGGCGAGATCTGGCGGCTCACCAATGCGTCCGGCAGCCTGTCCTACAATCTTCAGCTGACCGATGACGAGACGCAGAAGCCGATGGTCATGCAGCTGATCTCGGTCGACGGCGTGAGCGTGAACCTGCCGCAGGATACGACGATGGACACCATGGTTCGTCTCGGCGGCGCCCGCTTCAGGGTCGTTCCCTGTCCGCCGTCGCCGACGTCGGGCTTCCATTCGAAGCCGGTCTGCGTCACCCAGATGGTCATGATGCCGAGCTCGCGCACCGAAGTGTTCGTCACCTATCGCGATCCCGCGACGGGTGCGATCGCCAGCCTCGGGCGGTCTGCCTCCGCGACCTTCAAGATGGCCGGACTGACGATGGGCAGCGGCGATCAGTGGCCGGCGGTCGATCTCGCCAAGGTGCACTTCCACCAGCGCGGTTGGCGCAACCACATCGCCTACGCCATGGACATCAGGGGCGACGCCTTGGCGACCATGCAGCCATCAGGCATCCTCGATGCCAAGGTGCCGTATGCGAACGCTGCGCCGCTGCGTGCCGGCTGCCGTCCGCTGCCGGCGGGACATCGCCGCCGGATCTTCTTCGGCATCGCCGACCTGACCGACGACGGCACCTTCGGTCTCGGCTATGAGGAGGTCGATCAGAACGGCAACCCGGTGCCCGGCACCCAGCTTCCGGTGAGCCAGTTCGACCCGTCGCAGAACATCGTCTGCCTACCGCTCGCGCCGGGACAGCGCCCCGTCCACGAGACCTGGGAGCTGGTGCAGCTGTCGACGGAAAATCACAACTTCCACATTCACCAGACGCGCTTCCGGACCGTCAACAGCAAGGCGGGGGAGAACACGCCACTATCAGTATCGCTGAACAGGAGCATCGGCGGGGGCATGCTGCAGGACAACGTCCCGCTCGGCGTCGCGACTCCGAACGTCCCGGAAGTAATGGAATCCCAGAGCGGGGTCTGCAGCATCGAGCAGTGGCGGAACGGGCAGTGCACGTCGAAGCCCGTGGTGATTGATATCCCGTTCTCACAGGTCGGCGAGTTCGTCTATCACTGCCATATTCTCGAACATGAGGACGGAGGCATGATGGCGAAGATCAAGGTCGTGCCCTCGCCCTATGGTGGCAATCCATGGGAGGCAATGAACCAGATGCCGTGGTAGTTGCAGCGGTCTTCTGCCATGTCGTTCACGAGGTCGGCGCCACATCTGCGGCGCCGACCTTCGTTTGTGCGCAGCGATGCTCTTGCGCGGCCGCCTTACCGCCGCGAAGGACGATCGCCTGCCAAACGCGACGCGCTTTCCAGGTCCGGTTCGAAGAAGGAATTACGCATTTTGAATCGGTCTAAACGGCTGCAAACGTCTTTGCATGACTTTGAAATGTCAGGCTCGCGTGCCGCAAGCTGCACGAGCGCGGTCCCCGCGACGTGGCGATCTGCAGCAACATTGTTATTCCTCAGCCGCTCCGGCAAATCGCCAACATCGACGTGGCAATTCGCCGCAATCGAAACACTACTCTCTCGACTGACATTCGGAGCCATTTGCAGCGCGCTTGGTTGCGAACGTCGCAAGGACGGAGGCAGACCCGCGAACGGGTAGGGCTGTTGCCGAGGCAAAGTGTGATCGATCGCTCGGGTTCATTGTCGCACTGAACTGGATGGTTCGGAGCGTCGCTGCTGCCGTTTAGACGGCTTCGCAGGAGAGGTTGACAGCGATTGATGCCCTGAGAAGACGAAAATGCGTTCGGCGAGGGAGGGCGTACCATGGAAACAAAGTCGAGGTGGACGAGATGAGCGATTGGTTGAAATGGACGGCGCCCGCAGTGGCCGTCATGTCGATCGCCGCACCGGCCCATGCCATTCAGTACATGAGCGTCGAAGAGGCGCAGAAGGCCGCTTTTCCGGGAGCCAGCTTTTCCGAAGTCCAGCCGGGCAGGGTATGGAAGGCGAGCAATGGCGGCTACTTCTATTACGATCACGTCGTCGGCAAGCACCTTCTGATCGACTACACGGTTGCCGTCGGACCCGACGGGCGGGTGCGTCGCGTCGACATTCTGAACTATCGCGAATCCTATGGCGGCGAGGTGCACGATGCCAGCTGGCTCGGTCAGTTCGTCGGCAAGAGCAGTCAGAACGAGCTTCGCATCAACTCCGACATTCGCAACATCTCGGGCGCCACGCTGTCCTCGACCCACTTGACCGAGGGCGTTAAGAAGGTGCTGTCGTATCATGCCAGCCACTTCCGCTAGCCTTCGACGAGCACGGGCTCTGCTCGGGACATTCGTCGAGATCGACGTCACGGATGCACACCGCTGCGATGCGGAGAATGCCGTTGAAGCTGCGTTTTCCGCGGTGACCGACGTGCATCGGCTGATGAGTTTCCACGATCCCGACAGCGACGTGTCGCGGCTGAACCGCGCGGCATCGAGCGGCGTCGTGAATGTGCATTCCTGGACCTACGCCGTGCTGAAGATGGCGCTCGATGTGACCCATCACTCCGACGGCGCCTTCGACGTTGCCGTCGCCGGCGCGGGAAGGCCGTCTGTGGGCTCGACGGCGCAAGCGGATGTCCCGCAGTCGACTGCGATCGAGTTGCTCGCCGACGACCGCGTCCGTTTCCGCGATTCCGCCGTCAAGATCGATCTCGGCGGCATCGCCAAGGGGTTCGCCGTGGACCGCGCGATCGCGGCGTTGCAGAGCCGCGGCGTGCGCTCCGCAATGGTCAATGCAGGTGGGGACCTCGCCGCCTTCGGGCCCGATGCCCGCATCGTCCACATTCGCGACCCGCGTTTCCCAGACAGGCTTTTGTGCCAGGTCGAAGTAAGCAATGGGGCGCTCGCGTCGTCGGCGCGCCGCTTCGACCCGTTTCGATCGATGGAAACAATGGATACAGCGGTCGTCACGCCTTCGACCCGGCTGCCCACAGGGGTGGCCCACGGCGCCACCGTGAGCGCGCCAACCTGCATGGTTGCCGACGCCCTCACCAAGGTCGTGATGGTGGCTGGCCAACAGGCTGCGGCGCCACTGGCGCGCTTCCAGGCGAGCGCGATGTTGATTGCGGCGAACGGCGCCATTCATACGACACCGGACTGGCAAGGAGTTCACCAGCATGCGGCTTAAAGGCTTGTTTCGGTTCGCCCTCTACGGAATTCTCGGACTCTTGTTCGCCAGCGGGGCGCTGTGGATCTATGCCGATCAGATGAAGACCCGCACGGAGCTGGACAGCGAGATGTGGCAGCAGGCCGCCGCATTCCTGCTGAGCATGCATGGCGGAACTGCAATGGTGACGCTGATGCTGCTTGGGGCGCTCGGTCCCGTGCACGTCCAGCGCGCGTGGCGTGCCGGGAAGAATCGAGCGACCGGTATCGTCAGCCTCGCGATGTATGGTCTGCTCATCGCGACGGCGTTCGGGCTCTACTACGTCGGATCCGAAGCGCTTCGGCCCTGGATCAGCACGGTCCACATTGCGTTCGGGCTCGGCGTTCCGGCTGTCATCACCGCCCACATCATCGTCGGCCGCTCGAGCGTTGTCGCCACGGCTCAGTCCGTGCGGCCACAACGTGCGACCTCTCCGACCCTGGCTCCTGCCGACGCGCCTGCCGATGCCGATCTGGTCAACGTCATGAGCAAGGTAGGTTGACCGCATCCGGCGTTGGGCCGAGCAGGTCTCCATCCCGGCAACGACTTCCTTGCTCGCAGTTGGCCAGTCGCCGCATGGAGGAATTCTCCGAGCCGGCGGCCGCTGCGCCATATCGCCCGTTTCTTGCTGATCGGGTTGTACACTGGTACGCGCGCTGGGGCCATCGCGTCGGCTTCGCCTGAGCGCGACGGAGGCCGGTCATTCGTCGATCTCGATCGGGGGATCTTCTATCGCCTCGCGGAGGGCAAGCGAGCGACTAACAAGCGGCAGCCTCCAGTACCGATACCAGGACGGCTTTTGGCGCACATGCGGCGCTGGACGCGGCGCGGCGCAGTGCGTTCGCACTTCGTCGAATGGAACGGCCAGCCGGTCAAATCCGTCAGAACTGGATTTGCGACCGCGGTGCGGCTGTCAGGGCTGTCGCTGAGGGAGGGGAATATCTCGCCGCACACGCTGCGCCACACGGCAGCGACGCGGCTCATGCAGAGGCGCGCCGACCCCTGGCAGGCCTCAGGTTTTCTCGGAATGTCGGTCAAGGTACTGCTCGACACATATGGCCATCATCATCCGGATTACATGCGCGAGGCCGCGGCCGCGATTACGTCAAAGGACCGCAAGCAGAACGTATCGGTGGTCGAAACAGTGGTTGACCTGGAGAGGCACTTGGCCCGCAAGCCGTAAACTATTGACTTTGCGAGTGGGCCCGGCAGGACTCGAACCTGCAACCAGACCGTTATGAGCGGTCGGCTCTAACCATTGAGCTACAGGCCCCGCGGCGCGGAGGTCTTGCTGGCGGCGGGCAGGAGCGGGCCTGTCCGGCGCGGTGTGGAACCCCAACGACGGTTCGGGCTCCGTTTACAGCCTGGCCAGCCATCCGGCAATGCCGCTACCGGATCGTTTTGGCGCGCCGCCGTCGCCGCCGGCCCGGTCTCGGCCCGCCGCGACGCTAGTCCACCGAAACCCCGGCGAATTCCACCACCTTGCGCCACTTCTCGGTCTCGTCGACGACCAGCTTGCCGAACTCCGCCGGCGTCATCGCGCGCGGGATGCCGCCGGTCTCGGTGAGCCGTGCCACCAGCTTGGGGTCCTTCAGCGCCTCGCCGACCGCCTTGTTGAGAATCTCGACGATCTCAGGCGGCGTGCCCTTGGGCGCCGAGATGCCGTAGAAGCCGACCGATTCGTAGCCCGGCACGGTCTCGGCGATCGCCGGGACGTCCGGCACCGTCGGCCAGCGCTGCGGCGAGGTGACGCCGAGCGCGCGCACGCTGCCGCCGCGCGCCTGCTCCAGCGCCGTCGGCAGATTGTCGAAGATCAACTGCACCTTGTTGGAGATGATGTCCGGGAACGCCAGCGCCGAGCCGCGATAGGGCACGTGCAGCATGTCGCATTTGGTCATCGCCTTGAACAGCTCGGCCGCCATGTGCACCGAGGTGCCATTGCCCGAGGAGGCGAAGGCGATCTTGCCGGGGTTGGCCTTGCAATAGTCGATGAACTCCTTGACGGTCTTGGCCGGCACGTCGTTGCTGACCACCAGCATGTTGGTGAGCTGCATGATGCTGGCGACCGGCACGGTGTCGCGGATGAAGTCGTAAGGCAGCTTCTTGTAGAGCGAGGTGCTGATCGCGTTGTTGGGCGCGACGAACAGCAGCGTATAGCCATCCGGCGGCGCGTTGATCGCGGCGGCGGCCGCGATGTTGCCGCCCGAGCCGGTGCGGTTCTCGACCACCACCTGCTGGCCGAGCCGATCGGACAGCCACTGCGCCATGATGCGCGCGACGATGTCGACCGGCCCGCCCGGTGCAAAGCCGATCAGCCAGCGGATCGGACGGTCGGGGTAGGCCGCCGCGGCCGGTTGTATCGCCAGGCATGCCGTGACCACCAGGCCGGCCAGGAACGTGCGCGCCCACTTCATCTCGTCCTCCCGAAGTTCTTGTCGTCGTCTTTGGCGACATGCTTCCATAGATCTGCACGCTTGCATACAAGCTTGTGTCGGACGCGCAGGCAGGGAAAGGCAGGCTCATGACGTCGTTGCGAATGCTCGGCCTTGCCGTTGCGCTGGTGTCCAGCGCCGCCGCAGCGCAGCAGGGAGGGAACGCCATCAGCAAGCTCACGATCAGTCTCGGGACCGCGACGCCAGGCGGCGGCTTTCCGCTCTATGGCGATGCCTTTGCCAAGGCCCTGAATGACGCCGATGCCGGGCTTGCGATCGTCACGCGCAACACCAAGGGCAGCAACGAGAACATTCCGCTGCTGGAGCAGGGTGAGCTCGATCTCGGCCTCGTCGCCGGCGAGCCGGCCTACCAGGCCTTCATGGGCATCGACCGCCCCAAGACGCGGCTCAAGATCCTGACCGCGATCTTTTCCAGCCCGGGCCTGTTCGTGGTGCGCGCCGACAGTCCTTATCGCAGCATCCGCGATCTCGTCGGCCAGACGGTGGTGTTCGGCGCCAAGGGCTCGGGCCTGCCGATCATGTCGCGCTACATGCTCGACGGGCTCGGCCTGCAGCAGGACCAGGACTTCAAGGCGATCTATCTCGACCGTGCTGGCGACGGCCCGGCCATGGTGCAGGACGGGCGCGCCGCGGCGCTGTGGGGCGCCGGTATCGGCTGGCCCGGCTTCGCGGCGATGGCCAAGGCGCCGGGCGGTGCCCGCTTCATCGCGCCGTCCGCCGAGGAGATCGCGCAGGTCAGGGCGAAGCACGGTTTCCTCAAGGCCCTGACGGTGCCTGCCGGCAGCTATGCCGGGCAGGACGCGGCGATCGATTCGATCGGGTCATGGAGCTTCGTGCTGGTGCGCGAGACCTTGCCCGACGACGTTGCCTACCGGCTGGCGAAGACGCTGCATGGCGCGGAAGCCGCGCTGTGCAGGACGCTGGCGCAGGCCTGCGAGACCACGGCCGCCAACACCGTTGCGGCAGCGCCCGATCTCGCACTGATCCATCCAGGCGTGATGCGATATTTGAAAGAGATTGGCGTTGCCAAGTGAACCGCTGTCGTCCCGTCGAACGCCGGCGTTCGCCGGGACGATGCCTTCATCGTTGCGGCGCCCTCACTTCTTGATCAAGGGGCACGCCGGATCGGGCGGCCCGAACGCGTCATCGCCTTTGATGGTCGCGAGGATCTTGTAGTAGTCCCAGGGATATTTGCTCTCCTCCGGCGATTTCACCTGCGCCAGCACGAGATCGTGCACCATGAGATTGTCGGCGCGCAGCTTGCCGTTGCGGGCGAAGAAGTCCTCGACCGGCGTGTCCCGCATCTTCGCGGCGACCGCGAGCGGATCGTCGCTGCCCGCCGCCTTGATGGCGTTGAGATAGTGCATGACTGCGGAATAGACGCCGGCCTGCCACATCGTCGGCATCCGGTTCATCTTGGCGAAATAGCGCTTCGACCATTCCCGCGTCTTGTCGTCCATGTCCCAGTAGAACGAGGTGGTGAGCAGGAGCCCCTGCGCCGCCGGCAGGCCGAGCGAATGGATGTCGGTGACCAGCGCGAGCAAAGCCGCCATCTGCTGTCCGCCCTTGAGCAGGCCGAACTCGGACGCTGTCTTGATCTCGTTCATGTTGTTGGGCGGGCCGGCGGCGATGCCGATGATCTTGGCCTTGGAGGCCTGCGCCTGCAGGATGAAGGACGACAGATCCGGCGTCGCGAATGGCGGCCGCACCGCGCCCACGACCTTGCCGCCATTGGCGGTGACGACGCTCGACGCGTCGCGCTCCAGCGAATGGCCGAAGGCGTAGTCGTCGGTGATGAAGAACCAGCTGTCGCCGCCGCGCTTGACGACCTCCTTCGCCGTGCCGGTGGCGAGTGCGCGGGTGTCGAACACCCATTGCATCGCGTAGGGCGAGCAGAACTTGCCGTGGAAATCGGCGGAACCGGTCGACTGGGTGATGAACAGCTTCTTCTTCTCGGTGGCGATGGTCTGCACCGCGAGGCCCACCGCGGAGACGGGCACGTCGACGATGAGATCGACCTGCTCGGTGTCGTACCAGCGGCGCGCGATCGCCGCGCCGATGTCGGGCTTGAGCTGATGATCGCCGACGATGACGCTGATCGGCTTGTCCAGCACCTTGCCGCCGAAATCATCGACCGCCATCTGCGCCGCGGTGACGGACCCTTGTCCGGTCGGCGTCGAGGCCGGGCCGTTCATGTCGCTGAGCACGCCGATCTTGACGACGTTGTCGGAGATCTCGGCCTGCGCGGCGGTCGTGACCAGCAGCGCGGCTGCGGCCCACGCCGCCCGCTTCAAGCAGCTGAGTTGCAATCAGTCCTCCACCGATACCGGCATGATGCCGTTGTTTGTTCCGGCTCTGCCGGCCGGTCCGCCTATCTGCAATCAATCCAGGGCGGCCGTCAATCGTGCCGGACGGCGGAGCGGTGGAGCGATCCTGTGCGCTGCAATGCCGCAAGCAGCGAGGTCGTCGCTCACGCGCGCAGGCTCCTCGGCCGTTCAGGCCTTGGCGGTCTTTTGCTCCTCGTGCGCAGCCTCCCACACCTCGCGTGCGGCGTCGGCGTTCATCAGTGCGATGCCGACGCCCACGATCAGGTCGGGCCAGATCGAGGGCCACACAAAGGCGGTCACGAGACCGACCGCGATGATCGCGATGTTGGCGAAGGCGTCGTTGCGTGCGGACAGGAAGGCGGCGCGGGTCAGGCTGCCCCGGTGGTCCCTGACCCGCGCCAGGATCAGCGCGCAGCCGACATTGACGATCAGCGCGCCGAGGCCGGTCACGGTGAGCGGCAGCGGTGCGGGCACGATCGGCGTGAAGAACTTCTCGCCGGCGGTCCACAGTCCGGCGATCGCCGGCGCCAGCAGGATCAGCGCCAGCACCTTGCCGAGCAGCGCCCGCCGCGGCGGGCTCCAGCGCAGCGCCAGCGCAATCAGGATGTTGACCGAGGCGTCTTCCAGAAAGTCGACGCTGTCGGCGAACAGTGACACCGAGCCGATCGCCAACGCCACGGCGAACTCGATGCCGAAATATCCGAGATTGAGCACGGCAACGGCGAGCACGGCGCGGCGGACCATGGTTGTCGCGTCCATCAGGCGTCCTCAATCCTCGAGAGCTGCGAGCCGCTCCGCCTCGGCGAGGTCGAGCGCGGTATTGGCATTGAAGAACGGATCCAGCGGAAGCGACGGCCAGCTCACGGTCGCGACCTTGTAGCGCGCCGTGAAGCGGGTGACCTTCCGGATGTCCTCCGCGACCAGGGCGTGGCGGAGGTCCTCGCGCAGCCCGACCGGCCACAGCCCGATCACTGGGTGGATCTGTCCGCCGGACGCCGCCAACGCCAGTTCGGCCTGCTCCGCCGCCCGCGCTGTCGCCAGCCGTGCGACCAGATCACGCGGCAGGAATGGACAGTCGCCGGCGGCGCTCAGCATCCACCGCGCCTCCGGCATGTGCGCCGCAACCCAGTCGAGGCCGGCGAGAATGCCGGCGAGCGGGCCCGGAAAGCCGACGACACCATCCGGCACGACTGTCAGGCCGTTGCCTGCGAAGCGCGCGGGGTCGCCATTGGCATTGAGGATCAGCCGGCTGCACTGCGGCGCCAGCCGCGCGATCACGCGCTCCAGGATGGTGCGGCCGTCGACCATGCGCAACGGCTTGTCGCCGCCGCCCATCCGCTGCGCGCGACCGCCGGCGAGCAGCACGCCGGGGATCGAAGTCGAGGTCATGGCTGTCATCGCGGGTTCGTTACCACGACTGCTGCCAGGGCGTCAGCGTTGGCGCGCACGATCCACCATTTGAGTCTGCGGGGCGGCCGCACGCACCGGCATGCCCCTCGCTTACGGGCCTTGCCTGGTCCGCGGGGCTGCTGGCATGACAGCGCGAAGCGTGGACATGGCGTTCCACCCGGCCGTCGGGCCATCGATCGATTCCGCGCTCCTGGCTGTGCGAAAGCGCCGGGGCTTTTCTGGAGACCGCGATGAAAGTCATCGGCCTCGCCGGCTGGAGCGGCGCCGGCAAGACCACGCTGCTGACGCGGCTGATTCCTCATCTCAAGGGGCAGGGACTGCGCGTCTCGGTGATCAAGCATGCCCATCACAAGTTCGACGTCGACGTTCCCGGCAAGGATTCGTGGCGGCATCGCGAGGCTGGCGCCGAGGAGGTCCTCGTCGCGTCGGGCACGCGCTGGGCGCTGATGCACGAGCTGCGCGGCGCAAGGGAGCCGGCACTCGCGGAGCTTCTGGCGAAGTTGTCTCCCGTCGATCTGGTCGTCATCGAAGGCTACAAGGCCGGGCCGCATCGCCGCATCGAGGTGCATCGCACAGCCAACGGCAAGCCGCTGCTGTTTCCCGATGATCCAGGCATCGTCGGGCTCGCCAGCGACGGTGATGTCGAGACCGCGCTGCCGCGCGTTCATCTCGACGATATCCCGGCGATTGCGGCGCTCGTCCACCATCTCGCGATGCCGCTGGCGGACGTTCTGGCGTTGTGCGACAAACTTGGTGTTCCGTGATGGAACTCGCGCGAGTTCGCAACGCCCGTGTTCCTCTGGCATCCCAGGAACCCAGTTCAGGGTTCCCGTGATGGTGCGGCCCGGTTGACGTGCCGGAACCGCTTGGCCATGGTCGCGCACATGATGATGACGAGGCTGGATCTGACGGGCCTGAAGTGCCCACTGCCGGTGCTGAAGACCCGGAAGGCATTACGGACGCTCAAGGCGGGAGAGCGGCTCGAAGTGTGCTGTACCGACCCGCTTGCGGTGATCGACATCCCGAATCTGGTACGGGAGACCGGAGATCGGGTGGAGAGCGTCGATCGCACCGAGCGCGGCATTCTGTTTCGGATCGAGAAGGCGGCGGGACCGGCCGGATGACCCGTGCGGCGGTGAACATCCTCTGCTGCAGGTTGCTCGAACTACGTAGTTCGTGGGTGCGATCTCGACGCATCGATGTGTCAAGGGATCGTGCTGCTTCCTATCGTCGCAGCGGCGTCAACCCGAGCTCACAACAATGCCGCGTTCTCAGTCCAGGCTTGCGACGCTGTTGCCAGGCAAGGACAAGTTGCTTCGTCTTCACGTTTCCGCGAGCGCGCGCATGCGGCCTTAAGCCGTGTCCCGTCGCTGATCGCCCGGACATCTCATTAGTTGATTCCATCAGGAATGGTCGTGACGCGTCCGGAAAGTAATCGAGAGCAATGTGGCTACAGCCGTGAGTGGCGGTCGCGTTGGTTGCACGTGAATTTGTGTGTTTGTTAGCAACACATTCCCGCTGCAGTGCGATCAATCCACGAAGATCGACCGATTATTACCATTTTACTATCGACAATTTGCCTCAGTTCTGCACCAATTGAGACGCTTCCGCGGAGGTTGCGGGAGACGAGTCATGCCCGCTGGGGAGCGGGCCAGGCAGAACAGCGGCACAAAGATGGTGAGGGCATAACGTCTCGGGTGGGGTGTTATGCGCATCGAGCCAATGATGAGCGTTTGTGCGTTGCGGGACTGCTCTGGTACGCGATAGCGGGCGGGGTGAGTGGGCGTATTGATTCTGATCAAGGGGACAGAACATGACGTTGTTGCGTTGGACGGGAGTCCGTAGGGGAGGAATGCATGGCTACAATTGAAAGCGCGGGCACGCTCCCGGGCTCGCAAGCGGGGATCTTCGATCGTGAGCACACGGTCGCCAAGGCGGGGTTCAACCGCTGGCTGGTTCCTCCGGCTGCGCTGTGCATCCATCTGTGCATCGGCATGGCGTATGGCTTCTCGGTGTTCTGGCTGCCGCTGTCGCGCGCGATCGGCGTGACCAAGACTCAGGCCTGCCCGGACATGACCCTGGTGCAGGAGCTGTTCACGACGACCTGCGACTGGAAGGTCGCAAGCCTTGGCTGGATGTACACCCTGTTCTTCGTACTGCTGGGTGGCTCCGCGGCGGTCTGGGGTGGCTGGCTCGAGCGGGCCGGACCGCGCAAGGCGGGTGCCGTCGCGGCCTGCTGCTGGGGTGGCGGCCTGCTGATCGCAGCGCTTGGCATCTATGTGCACCAGCTCTGGATGATGTGGGTCGGCGCCGGCGTCATCGGCGGCATCGGCCTCGGCCTCGGCTACATCTCGCCGGTGTCGACCCTGGTGAAATGGTTCCCGGACCGGCGCGGCATGGCGACCGGCATGGCCATCATGGGCTTCGGCGGCGGCGCGATGATCGGTGCTCCGCTCGCCAACCTGCTGATGAACTACTTCAAGACCCCGACCTCGGTGGGTGTCTGGGAGACGTTCGTCACGATGGGCGTGATCTACTTCGTCTTCATGATGATCGGTGCCTTTGCCTATCGCGTCGCTCCGGTCGGCTGGCAGCCCGAAGGCTGGACGCCGCCTGCGGTCAAGAAGGCAATGATCTCGGAGCACCATGTGCATCTCGACAACGCGCACAAGACTCCGCAGTTCTGGCTGGTCTGGTGGGTGCTCTGCTTGAACGTGTCGGCAGGCATCGGTGTGATCGGCATGGCCTCGCCGATGCTGCAGGAGATCTTCGCCGGCAAGCTGATCGGTCTGCCCGACGTCAGCTTCAACCAGCTCGACGCCGGCCAGAAGGCCGCGATCGCGGGCATCGCGGCAGGCTTTGCCGGCCTGTTGTCGTTGTTCAACATCGGCGGCCGCTTCTTCTGGGCGTCGCTTTCGGATCACATCGGCCGCAAGAACACCTATTACTGCTTCTTCCTGATCGGCATCGTGCTCTATGCGCTGGCGCCGACCTTCGCAGCGATGGGGTCCAAGCTGCTCTTCGTGGGGGCCTTCGCCATCATCCTCTCGATGTATGGCGGCGGCTTCGCGACCGTACCTGCCTATCTGGCCGACCTGTTCGGCACCCAGTTCGTCGGTGCCATCCACGGCCGGCTGCTGACCGCGTGGGCGACGGCCGGCATCATCGGTCCGGTGGTCGTCAACTACATCCGCGAGTTCCAGCTCGCCGCCGGCGTGCCGCGCGACCAGCTGTACAACACGACGATGTATATCCTCTGCGCCATGCTGCTCGCCGGCCTGATCTGCAACTTCCTGATCAAGCCCGTCGATGACAAGTGGAACATGAGCGCGGACGAAGTCGCGAAGTACCAGGCGGAGCTCGCCAAGAACGAGTCGGCGATCCAGCACGGGTCGTTCGGCATCGGCAAGGGCGGCCTCGACGTCAGGGCCGCCCTGTTCTGGGCCTTCGTCGGCGTGCCGCTGGCCTGGGGCGTCTGGAAGACGTTGGAAAGCGCGGTCAAGATCTTCTGACCGATCGACGATGATACAAACGGGGCGGCCGGATCGGCCGCCCCTTTTTTTTGCGCGGTGCTGCGCGGCCGCTAGGTGGAAGCTCGCTTACCGCGAAAGCGCCGAACCTCCTTGCACTTATTGATTTCCTATACGAGACGAATTCGGCCTCTCTCGCATTCCTACGCTGCTGGGCTCCATCTTCCGCCTTGCCGGCCAGATCTGGCGCCGGCCCGACGGAGAATGGACATGAGCGCGGTTGACCTGTTTCGCGAAGCCCGCGGCGCTATCGGCCTGAGAGCCATCCGGCGGCCGCATCCAATCAAGACGCTGCGCGGCATCTTCAGGACCATTCATGCCGCGATCGCCGCGGCCAAGCTGCGGCGCTTGCGCAACGAGCTGCTCTGTCGGCGCAGTTCCGTGGCGTCTCCGTCGCTGCCGGGTGATGCGAGAGTCCGGCCGCGGTCGCCGCAGATTGTTGACGACAAAGGGAGCTTCTGAACGATCGGTCCTCGCGGCACCGCGCGGTGGGCCCTCTCAACACCGGACCTCCTGCCTCCGTGACGCGGCTGCGGTGTGAGCGCTGAGCAGCGTCATGGCCTGCATGACGGCTGCCATCGTGGGAGAGTCCAAAGCTGTCAATGGCAGACGAACGCCGGCGGCGATGAGCCCCTGGAGACTGAGCGCGTATTTGACTGCGGCCGGCGTATCGCGGCTGAATGCCGCGATCAGCGGCAGCAACTGATGATGCAGCCGTCGCGCCGCGCGCCAGCGGGCGCGCTGACAATAGGCGAAAAGCGCGCCGCAGAGCTGCGGTGCGACGTTGGCCACCAGCGAGATGTTGCCGTCGCCTCCGGCGGCTGCGAACGGCACCGCCGTCGCATCGTCGCCTGACAGCAGGCGGAAGCCGACCGGAAGCCGCGATCGCAGATGTACGGTCCGTGCGATATCGCCGGTGCCGTCACGCAGGCCGACGAATTGCGCCCACCGCGCAAGGCGCACCAGTGTATCGTCGGGCAGTGCGCGTCCCGTGCGCGACGGGCAATCGTGCAGAATGACCGGCAGCGCCGTCGCGTCGCCGACGGCGCGGAAATGCGCGTAGATTCCCTCTGCCGTAGGTCGGTTGTAGTAAGGGACCACCGACATGATCGCGTCCGCGCCGGCGGCTGCCGCCTGACGGGTGTTCTGCACGGCCTGGAGCGTCGCGTTGGATCCTGCTCCGGCGATGACGTGGACCCTATTGGCGGCCGCCGTCACTGCCGTGCGAATGACCTGTTCGCGCTCTGCCGCGGTGAGCGTAGATGCTTCGCCTGCGGTCTCGCAGACCAGGATCGCGCTGGCGCCCGCTTCGATCTGCCGCTCGCATAGTCTGGCGAGCGCCGGGCGGTCGAGCGCACCATTGGCATCGAACGGGGTTGGAATGTCCGCGATGGTGCCGGCGAGCCAGCGTGCGGCCGATCCAGGCCGCATCCTGAGCGCATCGCTCATGCGACCGGTCGCCTTCCGCTCGCGAACAGCAGACCGATCGGAGCAAGCCGGCCATCGGCATCGAGCTCGATCGTGCGCGCGAGCTCGACGATGGTTTCCGGGTGGTGGCCGTTCTCGAACAGCGCATATTTCATCGCCTCGGCACGGCTCACGAACAGCCCGCCATAGAGCCCATTCTGCTCCTGGGCGACCCACTGGCCATGTCCGTTCTTGCCGATGAAGACGAGCGCGGGGGCCGGCATGTTGCACGATGGGGGTTCGAGACTTTTCACGGGACTGTTCCTTGTTGTGGTGTGAGCAGGCCGGTCGGAACGATCGGCGCTCATGGACGGCAATATCGAAGGCGAGGGGTAGGAATTCGAGATGGCGCCGCGTGCGATCGCATAAGAGCGGTGTAAGGGCGCTTAGTTTCCGGACGGCTGGATCAGCGCCATCACCGCGCAATAGAGCGCGGTGTAGCCGATCATCTCGTCCCAATGGTTCAGGCTCGCGGCGAACACGCGCTCCCGACGCAGCATCGCGAGCACGGCACACAGGATCGTCGTCATCCAGAGCAGGGCAGCGAGGCTGCGACCGAAGCCGATGCTGCCGAACGCGGCGAACAGGATGAGGACCAACATTCGTAGCAGAAATCGAAGCAGCACCCTGGCGGCCGGAAGCTCCGCGGCCTTGTCAGCGGAAAGCAACATCGCGGCAATGACGGCGGCTCAGAAATTGTCGCAGCAGAGCAGGTCGGCGACCGCCGGCTCCGTCGTGATGCCGCGCCTTGCGTCAGGCTGCGAGACGCTCGGCTCGAGACGGCGGGCTTCGGCCGCGGCGTGGAGAATGGCGAGGGCGAGATCGCTGTGGCGGGCTTCAGCGCAACGATCGAGCCAGTCCGGCAATTCGCGCTGTTGCGACAATGCGCAGTGCCATTCGCCGTCATCATAGGCGATGCGGCGGAGCTGCCATCGCGGCAGTTGCAGCGCGATCAGCTCGAGCGCGGCATCGATCCGCGCCTCGACCTCCAGGAATCGTGCGATCCGCAGCCGGCGCCGCCCGCGCGCCGACAAGGGTGAGACTCCCTCGTCGTCGTCAAGCAAAGCCGCCAGCATCGCCGTGGTGGTCTGCGCGATCTGTGCCGGCTCCGGCACATCCGGTCGTGTCGTCAAGGCAGCCATGCTGGCCTCCCGTCGTCAGTGAGCGTTGGCCCGGTGGGCCCTGACCGGCAATGTGGCCGACGGCGCCGTAGGAATGCGAGAGGGGCGGGGGCTGAGAGAAATAAGCGGCGCATAAAGACGCCTCCGCCGTGCGGCCGCTCATATGCGGACGAGGCCCGCAGCCGCGCGATTTTGCCCGGGGAATGCCGCGGTCCTTATGAGATTCCTATAACTCAGCCGGTGGTGCCGTCTCGAAAACCTACGAGGCCCGATGCCATCTGTCCGCCATGGAACGGACCGTGGCTGCACCGGCGCTCGCGGCCGCTCCACGCATTGCGCGTCTTTCGCGCGCATGAGGAGCACACCATGCTTGACATCCTGATGCTGGCGCTGGCCGCCGGCTTCTTCGCCTTGGCGATCGGCTATACCTATGCCTGCGAGCGACTCTAGGAGACGCGCCATGATCTTCGACTATTCGCTCGCCGGCGCCGTGTCGCTCGGCCTTCTGATCTATCTCACCTACGCGCTGTTGCGGCCCGAGCGGTTCTGACCGCCGGCTCTCGCACCTTCAAGGACACATCCCATGACTGTGATCGGCTGGATCCAGATCCTGCTCTACTGCGCCGTCATCGTCGCGCTCGCCAAGCCGCTCGGCTGGTACATGACGCGCGTCTTCAATGGCGAGCGCACCTTCCTGTCGCCGGTGCTGCGGCCCGTGGAGTCCGCGATCTACTGGGCCGGCGGCGTCGACGAGCGCCGCGAGCAGCATTGGCTGACCTACACGGTCGCGATGCTGCTGTTCCATGTCGGCGGCTTCCTGATCATCTACGGCGTGATGCGCTTGCAGGCCGTGCTGCCGTTCAATCCCGCAGGACAGTCCGCGGTCGCTGAGGATCTCTCCTTCAACACCGCGATCAGCTTCCTGACCAACACCAACTGGCAGAACTACGGCGGTGAGAGCACGGTCTCCTATCTCGTGCAGATGCTCGGCCTCACGCACCAGAACTTCCTGTCGGCCGCAACCGGCATCGTGCTCGCGATGGCGCTGATTCGCGGCTTCTCACGCGCCTCGGCGCGGACCGTCGGCAATTTCTGGGTCGATGTCGTCAGATGCACGCTCTATGTGCTGCTGCCGCTCTGCATCGTCTACACGCTGTTCCTGGTCTGGCAGGGCATCCCGCAGACGCTCGGGCCCTATGTCGAGGCGACCACGCTGGAAGGGGCGAAGCAGACCATCGCGGTCGGCCCGGTGGCCTCGCAGGTCGCGATCAAGATGCTCGGCACCAATGGCGGCGGCTTCTTCAACGCCAACGCCGCGCACCCGTTCGAGAACCCGAACGCGCTGTCGAACTTCATCCAGATGCTCTCGATCTTCGCGCTCGGTGCCGGCCTCACCAACGTGTTCGGCCGCATGGTCGGCAATCAGCGCCAGGGCTGGGCGATCCTCGCCGTGATGGGCGTCCTGTTCATCGCCGGCGTCGCCATCACCTACTGGGCCGAGGCCAACGGTACGACCACGTTGAACGCGCTGGGACTGACCGGCGGCAACATGGAAGGCAAGGAGGTCCGCTTCGGCATCGTCGCGTCGTCACTGTTCGCCGTGATCACGACGGCCGCCTCCTGCGGCGCGGTCAATGCGATGCATGACAGCTTCACCGCGCTGGGCGGCATGATCCCGCTCATCAACATGCAGCTCGGCGAGATCATCATAGGCGGCGTCGGCGCCGGCCTCTACGGCATGCTGCTGTTCGTCGTGCTCGCGATCTTCGTCGCCGGCCTGATGGTCGGGCGCACGCCGGAATATGTCGGCAAGAAGATCGAGGCGCGCGAGGTCAAGATGGCGATGCTGGCGATCCTGGTGCTGCCGCTGATGTATCTCGGCTGGACCGCGGTCGCCGTGGTGCTGCCCTCGGCAGTTGCCTCGATGGCCAATGCCGGTCCGCACGGCTTCACCGAGGTGCTCTACGCCTACACCTCGGCGACCGCCAACAACGGCTCGGCCTTCGGCGGCCTCACCGGCAACACCTTCTTCTACAACCTCACGCTCGCGTCCTCGATGTTCGTCGGCCGCTTCTTCATGATCGTCCCGGCGATGGCGATCGCCGGCTCGCTCGCCGCGAAGAAGTCGATCCCGCCCTCGGCCGGCACGTTCCCGACTACGGGCGGGCTGTTCGTCGGTCTCGTCGTCGGCGTCATCCTGATCATCGGCGGCCTCACCTTCTTCCCCGCTCTCGCCCTTGGTCCAATCGTCGAGCATCTCGCGATGGCCGCCGGCACCGTGTTCTGATCCCGGAGCAACCTCCATGGAAACCATGAAACTGCAGAAGCGCTCGTCGATGTCGACGATGCTCGACCCGAAGATCGTGCTGCCGGCCATCAAGGCCGCTTTCGCCAAGCTCGATCCGCGGCTGATGATCAGGAACCCCGTGATGTTCGTCGTCGAGGTCGTCGCCGCGCTCACCACGGTGATCTTCCTGCGCGACGTCGTCACCGGCGGAGCGAACCTCGGCTTCACCTTCCAGATCATTCTCTGGCTGTGGTTCACCGTGCTGTTCGCCAACTTCGCCGAAGCCGTCGCCGAAGGCCGCGGCAAGGCGCAGGCGGATTCGCTGCGCAAGACGCGCACCGAGAGCCAGGCCAAGCTGCTGACGGGCGCGAGCCCGGCCGATCACACCTACAAGCTCGTGCCCGGCACCAGCCTGAAGGTCGGCGACATCGTGCTGGTCGAGGCCGGCGACACCATTCCCTCCGACGGCGAGGTGATCGAAGGCGTCGCCTCGGTCAACGAGGCCGCCATCACCGGCGAGTCCGCTCCCGTCATCCGCGAATCCGGCGGCGACCGCTCGGCGGTGACCGGCGGCACCCAGGTCCTGTCGGACTGGATCCGCGTCAAGATCACGGCCGCACAAGGCTCGACCTTCATCGACCGCATGATCAAGCTGGTCGAGGGCGCGGAGCGGCAGAAGACGCCGAACGAGATCGCGCTCAACATCCTGCTCGCCGGCCTCACCATCATCTTCGTGTTCGCGACCGTGACGATCCCGAGCTACGCGGCCTATGCCGGCGGCTCGATCTCGGTGGTGGTGCTGGTGGCGCTGTTCGTGACCCTGATCCCGACCACGATCGGCGCGCTGCTGTCGGCGATCGGCATCGCCGGCATGGACCGCCTGGTGCGCTTCAACGTGCTGGCGATGTCCGGCCGCGCGGTCGAGGCCGCCGGCGACGTCGATACGCTCCTGCTCGACAAGACCGGCACCATCACGCTCGGCAATCGCCAGGCGACTGCGTTCCGTCCCGTCAGGGGCGTGAGCGAGCAGGAGCTCGCCGACGCGGCGCAGCTCGCCTCGCTCGCCGACGAGACACCGGAGGGCCGCTCGATCGTGGTGCTCGCGAAGGACAAATACGGCATCCGCGGCCGCGACATGGCCGAGCTCGGCGCGACCTTCGTGCCGTTCACGGCGCAGACCCGCATGAGCGGCGTCGATGCCGGCGGCTCCTCGGTGCGCAAGGGCGCGGTCGACGCCATCCTCAACTCCATCGGCGGCGGCGGCCCGACCCAGCCCGTCTCCGGCAATACGGTGCGCGCGGTCCAGCCGGTCGAGAGCGAGCTTGTCCGCGAGATCCGTGCAATCTCCGACGACATCGCCAAATCCGGCGGCACGCCGCTCGCGGTCGCCAGGGACGGGCGCCTGCTCGGCGTCGTCCAGCTCAAGGACATCGTCAAGGGCGGCATCCGCGAGCGTTTCGCCGAGCTGCGCCGGATGGGCATCCGCACCATCATGATCACCGGCGACAACCCGATGACCGCGGCGGCGATCGCCGCCGAAGCCGGCGTCGACGATTTCCTGGCGCAGGCCACGCCCGAGGACAAGCTCAGGCTGATCCGCGACGAGCAGGCCAAGGGCAAGCTGGTGGCGATGTGCGGCGACGGCACCAATGACGCGCCGGCGCTGGCGCAGGCCGATGTCGGCGTCGCCATGAACACCGGCACGCAGGCCGCGCGCGAGGCCGGCAACATGGTCGACCTCGACTCCAATCCGACCAAGCTGATCGAGGTGGTGGAGATCGGCAAGCAGCTGCTGATGACGCGCGGTGCGCTGACGACGTTCTCGATCGCCAACGACGTCGCCAAGTATTTCGCCATCATCCCGGCAATGTTCCTGGCGTTCTACCCGCAGCTCAACGTGCTGAACGTCATGAACCTGGCGAGCCCGCAGAGTGCGATCCTGTCGGCGATCATCTTCAACGCGCTCGTCATCATCGCGCTGATCCCGCTGGCGCTGAAGGGCGTCGCCTACCGCGCCATCGGCGCCGGCGCGTTGCTCGGCCGCAACCTGATGATCTACGGGCTGGGCGGCATCATCATCCCCTTCATCGGCATCAAGGCGATCGACCTGATCGTGACCGCCTTGCATTTGGCTTGACCACTTACCGGCGTCATTGCGAGCGAAGCGAAGCAATCCAGAGTCCCGCGCGCAGCCCTGGATTGCTTCGTCGCTTCGCTCCTCGCAATGACGGAGAAAAATAGGAGATTCCCATGCTCAAAGAAATCCGTCCCGCCATCTTCGTCCTGCTCGCGCTGACCCTTATCACCGGGCTGCTCTACCCGCTCACCATGACCGTCGTCGCCGGCACCATCTTTCCGGCGCAGGCCGAAGGCAGCCTGATCACGCGCAACGGCCAGGTGATCGGCTCGGCGCTGATCGGCCAGGAGTTCAAGAACGACAAATATTTCCACGGCCGCCCGTCCGCGACCTCGGCCGCCGATCCGAACGATGCGACCAAGACCGTGCCGGCACCCTACAACGCCGCCAACTCGTCCGGCTCCAATCTCGGCCCCACCAGCAAGGCGCTGGCCGACCGCGTCAAGGAGGACGTCGACAAGCTGAAGGCGGAGAATCCCGCGCAGGCCGTGCCGGTCGATCTGGTGACGACCTCGGCGAGCGGGCTCGATCCGGACATCTCGCCGGAGGCAGCGCTGTTCCAGGTGCCGCGGGTGGCCAAGGCGCGCGGCTTGCCGGAGGCAAGCGTCCAGGCCGTGATCGCCCGGCAGACCCAGGGCCGTCTGCTCGGGCTGCTCGGCGAACCCCGCGTTAACGTGCTTGCGCTCAATCTGGCACTCGACGCTGCCAAACCGCAGTGACGCCCTGAAGGTCCTGCCTTGAAGGTCCTGGCCTTGGCGCCGAGGTCCCTCCGTCTATAATGCCGCATGGCCAGTCAACGCCGCGATCCTGACCAACGTCCCTCGCCGGAAGCCCTGCTCGAAGCAGCCCGGCGGGAGGACAGTCCTGCCGGCAAGCTCAAGATCTTCGTCGGCGCGGCGCCCGGCGTCGGCAAGACCTATGAGATGCTGTCGAGCGCGCATGCCAAGCTGAGGGCCGGCGTCGATGTCGTCATCGGCTTCGTCGAGACCCATGGCCGCGCCGAGACCGAGGCGCTGGTGCGCGGCCTGGAGGTCGTCCCGCGCAAACATATTTCCTACAAGGACCAGATCGTCGAGGAGATGGATCTGGATGCCGTGATCGCGCGCCGTCCCAAGCTCGCGATCGTCGACGAGCTTGCGCACACCAATGCCGCCGGCAGCCGCCACCCCAAGCGCTATCTCGACGTCGAGGAGCTGCTGTCGCACGGCATCGACGTCTACACGGCGGTCAACGTCCAGCACATCGAGAGCCTCAACGACGTCGTCGCCCAGATCACTCATGTGCGCGTACGCGAGACCGTCCCGGACTCGATCCTCGACCGCGCCGACGCCATCGAGCTGATCGACCTCACGCCCGACGATCTGATCCAGCGGCTGAAGGAGGGCAAGGTCTATGTCCCCAAACAGGCCGAGCGCGCGCTGGAGCATTACTTCTCGCCCGGCAATCTGACCGCGCTGCGCGAGCTCGCGCTGCGCCGGACGGCCGAGCGCGTCGACGAGCAACTGCTCACCCACATGCAGGCCAACGCCATCGCCGGACCCTGGGCGGCCGGCGAGCGGATCCTCGTCTGCGTGTCGGAGGATCCGCGGGCGACAGGGCTGGTGCGCTACACCAAGCGGCTCGCCGACCGTGTCCACGCGCCGTGGACCGCCGTTACCATCGAGACCCGGCGCAACCTGCAGCTCACCGACAAGCAGCGCGACCGCCTCGCCGATACGCTGCGGCTGGCCGAGACCCTCGGCGGCGAGGCGCTGACGATTCCGGGCGTCGGCCGGCGCATCGCGGATGACCTCATCAGCTTCGCGCAGGCCAACAACGTCACCCAGATCATCATCGGCAAGTCGAGCCGCTCGCGCCTGTTCGAGATCATCAGGGGCTCGGTGGTGCATGACCTCGTCAGGCGCGCCGGCAACATCAGCATCCACGTGATCGCCGGCGAGGAGGCGCTGGACACGCCGAGCCCGTCGGTGCAGACGCGCCCGCGCAGCGAGCCGCTGCGGCCAAAGCCCTATCTGATGGCGCTGCTGATCACGGCTGTCGGCCTCGGCCTCGCCGAGCTCATCCAGCCCTTCTTCGGTATCGAGAACGTCGATCTGGTGTTCCTGACCGCCGTGGTCGGCGTCGCCGCGCGTTACGGTCTTGGGCCGTCGCTGCTGGCGAGCCTCGCCGCCTCGCTCTGCTACAACTTCTTCTTCCTGCCGCCCCTGTATACGTTCACGATCACCGATCCGACCAACATCGGCGCGTTCTTCTTCTTCATGCTGATCGCCATCCTGGTGTCCAACGTCGCCGCGCGCGTGCGCGTTCAGGCTGACACCGCCACCCACCGCGTCCGGACCACCGAGCAGCTCTACGCCTTCAGCCGCAAGCTCGCGGGCACCGCGACCCTCGACGACGTGCTGTGGGCGACGGCCTATCAGGCGGCGTTGATGCTGAAGGTGCGGGTGGTGCTGCTGCTGCCGCAGGACGGCAAGCTCACGGTCATGACCGGCTATCCGCCGGAGGATCAGCTCGACGACGCCGACCTCGCCGCTGCGAGCTGGGCCTGGAGCAACGACCGCGCAGCGGGCCGCGGCTCCGACACGCTGCCGGGCGCCAAGCGCCTGTTCCTGCCGATGCGCACCGGGCGCGGCTCGATCGGTGTCATTGGCATCGACGACGATCGTACCGGGCCGCTGCTGACGCCGGACCAGCGCCGGCTGCTCGATGCCCTGGTCGACCAGGGGGCGCTCGCGATCGAGCGCGTGCTGCTGGTCGAGGACATGGACAAGGTCAAGCGCACCATGGAGCAGGACCGGCTGCGTTCGGCGCTGCTCACCTCGATCTCGCACGATCTGAAGACGCCGCTTGCCTCCGTGCTCGGCGCGGCTTCGACGATGCGCGATCTGGCCGCCAGGCTGTCCGACAAGGAGAAGCTCGACCTGCTCGCCACCGTCATCGACGAATCCGAGCGGCTCAATCGCTTCATCGCCAATCTCCTGGACATGACCAAGCTGGAATCGGGCGCGATCGTGCCGAACGCCGCGCTCCACGACGTCGGCGAGATCGTCGGTAGCGCGCTGCGGCGCGCGAGCAAGATCCTCGCCGGTCATCATGTCTCGCTGGAGCTGGCGCCCGATCTGCCGATGGTCGAGGTCGACGCGGTGCTGTTCGAGCAGGTGCTGTTCAATCTGCTGGACAACGCCGCCAAATATGCGCCTCCCGAGACCTCGATCGCGATCCGTGCGGCCCGCGACAACAACTGGGTCGTGCTCGAGATCCGTGACGAAGGCGACGGCATTCCCGCCGCGGAGGTCGAGCACGTGTTCGACAAGTTCTATCGCGTGCAGAAGGGCGACCAGGTGCGGCCCGGCACCGGGCTGGGGCTCGCGATCTCGCGTGGCTTCATCGAGGCGATGCATGGCCGCATCTTCGCCGGCAACCGCACCGATCGGCGCGGCGCGGTCCTCACCATCCGCCTGCCCGTGCTGGCGCAGGCCAGACCGCTGGATACGGCCGCATGACCGGCGCTCCGATCAAGGTGCTCGTGATCGACGACGAGCCGCCGATCCGCAAGCTGCTGCGGATGGGCCTGACCACGCAGGGCTACGAGATTCTCGAAGCCTCGAACGGCAGGATGGCGCTGGATCTGTTGGGCCAGGAGCCGGCGCTGATCATTCTCGACCTTGGCCTGCCCGACATCGACGGGCTCGAGCTGCTGCGTACCATCCGTGGCCGCAACGAGGCTGTGCCGGTCGTGGTGCTGTCCAGCCGCGGCGACGAGGCGGGCAAGGTCCAGGCGCTCGATCTCGGCGCCGACGACTACATCACCAAGCCGTTCGGCATGGATGAATTGCTGGCGCGGCTGCGCGCGGCGTTGCGGCATCAGTTGCAGGTGCAGGGCGAGCGTCCGGTGTTCCGCACCGGCGATCTCTCCGTCGATCTCGTCCGCCGCATCGTCAAGGTCGGCGACCGCGAGATCAAGCTGTCGCCCAAGGAGTACGATCTGCTCCGCGTCCTGGTGCAGCACGCCGGCAAGGTGCTGACGCACCGCTTCCTGCTCAAGGAGCTGTGGGACGAATTGACCGACGCGCAATATCTGCGCGTCTATGTGCGTCAGCTCAGGCAGAAGATCGAGGCCGATCCCGAGCGCCCGCAATTCGTATTGACCGAGACCGGCATCGGCTATCGGCTGCGCGCGCCGGACTGAGCTTTGGTCGTATCGGCCGACTGGTCCTATGTGTCAGGGGCGTTGGCATCGCCATTCGATGGCGAGCTTGCGTGTCCCGCGGGCGGCATCAGCTCGTTTCGTTAAATTTACGAGCAATTTTGACCAACCGGTCATGTCGCGCTGCGGCACAGTACGTCCGCAGGCGCCCGTTCTCTGGATCAACGGATGATCGAGACTGCGGTCGTGCCACCTGATCGGCGCAGCTGATCGTGCGTTTGCATGCACAATGGTGTAAACACGGGACGTGCCATGTCTCGGCTTGTCAGAACGCGATCTGAATTTTGGGGGGGCGAGGCTGCCGACTGCGGCGCAGAGATTGTCATCGGCGATACCGGGAAGAGCATCATGCCCGAAATTCATCTCAATCAAGGTCAGCCCGACGCGTTGTTCTTGGCTCCCATCAGTGAGGTCGGTCATGGAAGAATACATTCATCTGCAGAACCTCATCCTGTTCAGGAAACGTCTCGCTGAATTCAACGATGAGTCCAAGCGGACGGTGCTCCTGAAATTGCTGACTGAGGAAGAGGCCAGGGACGCATCATTCGGAACGTCGCCTTGTCCAGTTGCGCCTCATGCGGCGGATCAGAACGTCTGATCGGCTTCTCGGTCTATCCGTCATCGAAGCGACGAGCGCGAAGCTGCATTGGAATCTCGATGTATCGACGGGCTTCGATTCCCGCGATCGTGAAAGCATGTGTGGAGGTACGCGGCATCAGCTTGCGCTTTGGAACTTTCGTCTCGCCGACGCGGTTTACGTGTCGCAATCGGGAGGATGTTCATGGCACGACAATACTCGCGCAAGGCATCGGCCAAGGTCGGCCGGGCCATGAAGAAGCGCAAGGCCGGCACGCTGCGCAGCGGCGGTTCCGGTCGCAAGGTCAAGAGCCGCAAGCAGGCCATCGCGATCGGCCTGTCGGAGGCGCGCCGCGAGGGCAAGAAGGTGCCGCCGAAGAAGAGCGCGCGGACATCGGCGAAGAAGTCATCGAAAAAGACAACCAAGAAGGCATCGAGCAAGAAGACCACGAAGAAGACCAGCCGGAAGACAGCAAAGAAATCATCGAAGAAAAGCTGAGGCTCGGGATTGTGCCGCCTTGCGCTCATCCGGGCTACGGCGTACTTAGCCCGCCTTCCTCTGCCGCGCCGCCGACCGATGCGCCTTCTTCGCCGTGCGTCGATGCGTGCTCGTCCGCCGTGGCGCCGCACGCGCCGTCTTTTTTCCGCTCTTGCCGTTCAGGCTCTGCTTCAGCGCATCCATCAGGCTGACGACGTTGTCGGGCCGTTCCTCCGGCTCCGGTAGCTTGATCGGCTTGCCCGACGCCTTGCGTTTTACCAGCGCCTTCAGCGCGGTCTCGTATTGGTCCTTGAACTCCGAGGGATCGAAATGCGCCGCCTTGGTCTGCAGGATGTGGCCGGCGAGCTCGACCATGTCCTTGGTGATCTTCGGCGCCTTGATGTCGTCGAAGAACTCAGCTTCGTCGCGCAGCTCATAGGGAAAGCGCAGGGTGGTGCCGAGCATGCCCTTGCCCATCGGCTCGATGGCGATGATATGCTCACGGTTGGTCAGCACGATGCGCGCCAGCGCGACGCGGTCCTGATCCTTCATCGCATCGCGGATCACCGCGAAGGCGTCGATGGCCGCCTTGCCGTCGGGGGCGATGTAATAGGGATCGTTGAGATAGCGCTGGTCGATCTCGTCGCGCGGCACGAAGCTGTCGATGTCGATCGTATGGTTGCTCTCGATCTGGACCGCCTCCAGCTCCTCGGGCTCGATCTCGACGTACTGTCCCTTGGACAGCTCGTAGCCGCGGCCCTTCTGGTCGCCTTCGACGATGTCGCCGGTCTCGGAGTCGACCATCTGCTGCTTGAGCCGGTTGCCGGTCTCGCGGTTGATCAGATGGAAGCGCGTCTTCTCCACCGAGGTCGACGCCGGATAGAGGACGACGGGGCAACTGACGAGCGAGAGTTTGAGCGAGCCTTTCCAATAGGCGCGGGGGGCCATCGTGGTCTCCTTGGACAATCCGGACGAGGCTGCAACGGGCAAGCGTCGGTGTGGGTTCCATGGGCCCGGCGAAGGTCGCTTCGGGAAAAAATAATTCGCTTGACGACTTCGTAAAATCAGCATTATAGTCCGACCCGTTCCGTTGCGTCGGAGGGGACGTATCGCGGTCGTCACGGACGTCGGCAGCGGAATGCGATGGGTGTGTCGGATTGCAGCGTGATTCAGTCGCGCCGACGAACAATCCGGCATGCACGGTCAAGTCGCGCGGTCCTGATACCCCGATGCTGGTATCCAGCGCAATGCGCGCAAGCGCATTGTCGCGACACGGTGGCCAACAAGCCCGGCGCGCCGAGGAGAACGCGAAGCAGCCGTTAAAGCCGTCGCGCAGGGAGGGCCGGGATGTCTCGGCTGCACCTGTGGTACCTGCCGCCTGCATTTTTTTCGCAGGCGGGCCATGGGGGCGGCGAGCTCCCGGCCTTCCCTGCGCCCTCTCGATTGGCAGAGGGCGGACGCCAGCGCAGCCTGGGCTCCCTGAGCCGCGGGAACGCGGAACTTTGCCCGATGTTATCATCATGGTGATGCGGCCGGTTCCACGAGTTCACCGGCTTTGCTACGCTGCCACTCAACGCGAGGGATCACCGTGGCGTTCAGGAAGCTCTCCACCTATCGCAAGAAGCGCGATTTTGACAAGACGGCGGAGCCGTCCGGCGACGCCAAGGTTGCGCGTGCGCCGCGGCCGCGTTTCGTCATCCAGAAGCACGACGCGACGCGGCTGCACTACGATCTCAGGCTCGAATTTGGCGGCGTCTTCAAGTCGTGGGCGGTGACCAAGGGCCCGTCGCTCGATCCGCATGACAAGCGGCTCGCGGTCGAGGTCGAGGACCACCCGCTCGACTACGGCGATTTCGAGGGCACGATCCCGGAAGGCGAGTATGGCGGCGGCACCGTCATGCTGTGGGACCGTGGCTATTGGGAGAGCGAGGATCCCGAGAGCGGCTTCAAGAAGGGCGATCTGAAGTTCACGCTGGATGGCGAGAAGCTGCATGGCAGTTGGGTGCTGGTGCGCATGCGCCACGATCGCACCGGCGGCAAGCGCACCAATTGGCTCCTGATCAAGCATCGCGACGAATTTGCCAAGGAGGGCGAGGCCAACGACATTCTCGACGCCGACAAATCAGTGGCGTCGGGGCGCACGATGGAGCAGATCGCGGCCGGCAAAGGCAAAGCGCCGAAGCCGTTCATGCTCGCCAAGACACAGCGCATGAATGCCGATGCGGTGTGGCATTCGAACCGCAGCGACGGCAAGGCCACTTCGACGAAGACGGCGCCGTCGGCAAAGACGACGAAAGCGAGCCTGAAGTCGAAGACAGTGGCGCCGCGCATGGTGTCATCGTTGCCGGACTTCGTCGCCCCAGAGCTGTGTACCTCGGTCGCGAAGCCGCCGAGCGGTGAGGGGTGGGGGCATGAGATCAAGTTCGACGGCTACCGCGTGCAGATCAGGGTCGAAGGCGGCAAGGCAACCCTGATGACGCGAAAGGGCCTGGACTGGACGGCCAAGTTCAGTGCGATCGCGCAGGAGGCCGCGAAGCTGCCGGATGCGATCATCGACGGCGAGATCGTCGCGCTCGACAAGGACGGCAATCCGAATTTCTCTGCGCTGCAGGCGGCGATCTCAGCGGGCGAAACCGACGATCTGATCTTCTTTGCCTTCGACCTGATGTTCGCCGAAGAGTTCGACCTTCGCCGCCAGCCTTTGCGCGAGCGCAAGGCGCGCCTCGCGAAGCTGTTGAAGGGGAACATCAAAGGCAAGGCGCCGCGCATCCGCTATGTCGAGCACTTCGAGAGCGACGGCGAGGCGGTGCTGGAGTCCGCGCGCAAGCTGTCGCTGGAGGGCATCGTCTCCAAGAAGCTGGACTCGGCCTATCATTCGGGACGGACGGAGAGCTGGACCAAAGCCAAGACCAGGCCTGGCCACGAGGTCGTCATCGGTGGCTGGAAGACCACCAACGGCAAATTCCGATCGTTGATGGTCGGCGTCAACAAGGACGATCATCTCGCTTATGTCGGAATCGTCGGCACCGGCTTCGGCCAGGACACGGTGAAGGAGATCATGCCGGCGCTGAAGGCGGCGGCCTCCGACAAGAGCCCGTTCAGCGGCAAGAACGCGCCGCGCAAGACGCGCGAGGTGCATTGGCTCAAGCCCGAGCTGGTCGCCGAGATCGAGTTTGCAGGCTTCACCGGCGACGGCAATGTCAGGCAGGCCTCGTTCAAGGCACTGCGCGAGGACAAGCCGGCGCGCGAGGTCGTTGCCGAGGAGCCGGTGGTGACGACGAAGGTTGCGAAGCCGGTGGCGCGCGCCGCGGCGAGCGTCGCGACCGTCGGCACCACGGTCCACAAGACGCCGTCTCGGACGAAGGGCTCGGCCACCGTGATGGGCGTTGCGATCTCCAAGCCCGACAAGGCGCTGTGGCCGGACGCCGGCGACGGCGAGCCCGTCACCAAGCTCGATCTCGCGAACTATCTGGAAGCCGTCGGAGACTGGATGATCGGTCATCTTAAGGGCCGGCCATGCTCGATCGTGCGTGCGCCTGACGGCATCGGTGGCGAAAAATTCTTCCAGCGGCACGGCATGCAGGGCATGTCGGACCTGCTCGAGCTGGTCAAGGTCTCGGGCGATCGCAAGCCGTATCTGCAGATCGATCGCGTCGAGGGATTGATCGCGGTGGCTCAGGTCGCCGCCGTCGAGCTGCATCCATGGAATTGCGCGCCGGACGCCTATGACGTTCCGGGCCGGCTGGTGTTCGATCTCGATCCGGCGCCGAACGTCGCGTTCGAGGAGGTGATCGCGGCAGCCAAGGACATGCGCCAGCGCTTGAAGAGCCTCGGACTCGAGAGCTTCTGCAAGACCACGGGCGGCAAGGGTCTGCATGTGGTGACGCCGTTGCTGCACGGCGCGCGCGACAAGGTGAGCTGGCCCGAGGCGAAGGCGTTTGCCCAGGGCGTGTGCCAATGGATGGCGAACGACAGCCCGGAGCAATATCTGCTCAACATGTCGAAGAAGCTGCGCAGGGGAAAGATCTTCCTCGACTATCTGCGCAACGACCGGATGTCAACGGCCGTCGCCGTGCTGTCGCCGCGCGCCCGCGAAGGCGCCACCGTGTCGATGCCGCTGACCTGGGCGCAGGTGAAGAACGGGCTCGAACCCAAGCGGTACACGGTCCGAACCGCGCCGGCGCTGTTGCCCAAGACCAAGGCGTGGGAGGGCTATGACGACGCGGCCGGAGCGATCAAGCCGGCGATGAGGAAGCTCGCGAACGAAGTGTAAGGGATGCGATGCGGGGCGCAATCAAGCCCAGGCCGACGTGGCGCGGCCACGTCAGCCCGAACTGATCAGTTGGATGGCTATGAGATCGATCGGATCAGATGCGTCCGAGCAAGACGAGAATCAGCACGATGACGATGATCAGGCCAAGGCCGCCGCCGCCGTAGTAGCCGGTGCCGTAGAACGGACCGCCGCCGATGCCGGAAAAGCCGCCGAGCAGGGCGATGATGAGAATGATGAGGATGATAGTTCCGATGGACATGTGCTTCCCTCCAGTGCCCGGCAGCGGGGCGACAACGTGCTCTGCCTTCGCCGAGGAAACTGGTTGGAACTTCGAAAGTTCCGCATGGGAACAAGTAAAATGCAGGGTGTGTCTTTGCGGTCGCATCCACCGATGACTACATGAAGACGGTTGTTAGTCAGGAGATCGCGATGTCAAGTCCGCTTGTCGTTTCCATTCCGCATCGCCTCGGCAAGGACGAGGCTGTGCGCCGGCTCCAGGCCGGTCTCAGCCGCGCCGCGACCAGCGTTCCGGTCCTGAAGGTCGACGAAGAGCGCTGGGAGGGCGACAAGATGATCTTTCGCGTTCGCGCGCTCGGTCAGGCGGCGTCGGGCCATGTCGACGTCGCTGACGATCACGTGCGTGTCGAGGTCGTGCTGCCCTGGCTGCTGCAGCGCTTTGCCGAGGCGGCGCAGGCCGCGATCCGTAACCGCGGCCAGTTGCTGCTGACGAAGAAGAGCTGATCAGGTCGGCGCTGCCGCTGTCTGGCGTCGACCAGCCGGGTGGGCTGCCGCATCAGTCCGCGCCGGGATCACTGCTGCAGGCATGTGCGTGAAGATGGAGGACACCGCGACCATGCCGTTCTGCATGTCCGCAGATGTGTAACCGCGGGCATGAACCTCGGCTTCGAAATCATCCGCGTGGGGCCACACCCGGCCAGCGTCGGTAAACGGCGCAAAGTTGCGCGCAGTGACGACGATGACGGCGTCGCGCCCGCGCCGCCGTGCGAAGGCAATGATGTGATCGGCATGACGTCCGCTCACCTCGAGCGGCTCATAGGCGCCGTCCGTGAAGACCGAGGACATCTCGTTACGCAGCCGGAGCAGCCGGCGCGTCCAGGCCAGCTTGATGCGGCCATCCGGCCAATGGTCCGCGAGGTGCGCCCAGTCGGGACTCTCGCACGCACGCAGCGCCTGTTCGCGTGCGGCGAAATCGACCGGGCGGCGATTGTCGGGATCGACCATCGAGAGGTCCCAGAATTCGGTGCCCTGGTAGAAGTCGGGCACCCCCGGCATCGTCGCCTTCAGCGTCAGCTGCGTCAGGGAGTTCAGCGCGCCGAGCAGCGCCAGCCGCTTGGCAAGCGTCTCCAGCGACTGCAGGAACTCGGGCGAACGGTCGCCGTCCAGGATGCGTTCGATGAAGGCGCGCAGGCCGTTCTCATAGGCCTCGTTCGGATTGAGCCAGCTGGTCTCCTCCTTGCCCTCGCGCGCGGCCTTCAGCGCATAGGCCTGCAGCCGATCGGGCAGGGTGTCATCGGTGCCGCTTGCCGGCCAGATGCCGACGAGCGTCTGGTACAGCATGTATTCGAACGCCGCCGAGGGCGCGCGCATCTTGCCATCCGTGATGACGTGCGGCGCGTTCAAGGTCTTCCAGCGCGCGACCGACGACGTCCAGTCATTGGGCAGCTCGGTGATGGCGGCGAGCCGCGTGCGCGCATCCTCGCCGCGCTTGGTGTCGTGCGTGGCGGTGGCGGTCATGCCGTGCGGCCAATGCCTGGCGCGGTCCTGCATCAGCTTGTGGAAGTCGGCGATGGCCAGAGCATGGGCAGCCGGATCGCCGCCGACCTCGTTGAGCGCGAGCAGCCGGTGGAAGCGGTAGAAGGAGGTGTCCTCCAGCGACTTCGCCATCATGGGCCCGGTGAGCTGCTGCACCTTGAGGGCGAAGCGGCGCACGCGCGGGACGCTGTGATTGGTGCTGCGGTCGCGCTTGATGAGATCCATAGTCAGCGCATCGCGCAGGAACTCGAAGATCGAGCCGTCGGAGGCGAACCATTCGGCGCGGGCGCCGGCGATGGCGTGGTCGATCAGCTTGCGGTCGGTCTCGGTCGGACCGGCTGTGGTGAGATAGGTGCGATAGACCGGGAAGTGAAGAACATACAGTTCGAGCGCCTGGCGCAGGATGTCTTCCGAATAGTCGCGCGTGGAGTAGTGGCCGTTGGCGATGCGCGCCAGCAGGCGCGTCAGCACGGTGAACTCGCTGGTCAGCAGCGTCTCAAGCACGCGTCGCTTGGCTTCCTTTATCACCGGCGCCAGCTTCGGCGGCTTGTTGCTGATCTGGCGCCATATCTCGTCGAGCGGCTCCAGGCCGTTGCCGTCGATCAAAAGCTGGATGACCACGTTCATCCATTCGTAGCCGGTGGTGCCGTGCACGCCTGCGAAGCGCGGCAGCTTCTCCTGCTCGCAGAGGATCTTCTCGATCACGACGTAGAACGGCCCCGCGGCCGGCCCGCGGGCGTCGCGGATCAGCCGGCGCAGGCGCTGAAAATATTGTGCGGGATCGCGCAGGCCATCGATATGGTCGAGCCGCAATCCCTGCAACTGGCCGCCGGAGATCAGCGTCTTGACCAGCCGGTGGATCGCTTCGAACGTGCCGGCATCCTCGACGCGCAGGCCCGCCAGCGTGTTGACGTCGAAGAAGCGGCGGTAGTTGATGTCGCTGGAGGCGAGCCGCCAGTGGCCGAGCTTGTAGTGCTGCCTCTCCAGCAGATGATGCAGGGCGAGCGTCTGTGCCGGACGCTCGGGCCCGGCCTTGTAGGCCGCGATCCCGCGGGCAATGACGTCGGCGGCGTCCGGAATGGCCTTGAGGGCCGCCTTGAATGCCGGCGCTTCCTTGCGGTTCGGATGGCGCAGGCCCTGATAGCGCGAGGCGAGCTCCAGGATCGCCCTGCCGGTCTCACTGCTTTCTGCGCCTGCCTCCTTGACGATGATGCGCAGCACTTCGCCGTAGCGCTCGGGCGCGATCGGCAGCCGATGCTCGAAGTACCAGCAGGAGAACGAGCCTTCGCCTGGGTCATAGCGCAGCTCGATGTCGCCATGTTCGAGTGCATGCCCGTAGGAGGTGCCGACGATCGGCAGCAGCACGCCGCCGCGTGCGCGATACGGCAACTGGTCCCAATCGATGTCGAACGAGGCGGCGTGCGGCGAAGCCTGGCCCCATTCGAGGACGTCGAGCCACCATGGATTGTCGTCGAAATGCACGCCGACATGGTTCGGCACGAAGTCGAGGATGAGGCCGAGATCGTGCTGCTTGAGCGCCGCGCTCAGTTTGGCAAAGCCGTCCTCGCCGCCGAGCTCGGGATTGAGCTTGGAATGATCGGTGATGTCGTAGCCATGCGTCGAGCCCTTCCGCGCCGTCATGAACGGCGAGGCGTAGACGTGGCTGATGCCGAGCGCCTTCAGATACGGCACGACGCGCGCGGCCGCTTCGAAGTTGAAATCACCCGTGAGCTGCAGGCGATAGGTCGCGAGGGGGACGGCCGGAGGCATGCTATCCTCCGATGCTCCAGAACACGGACCACGGCGGCAGGCGGTCTCCAGGCGTGCCGCCCCAGATCGGAGTGCCCGGGACGCCGTTCGGCGAAGCCGCGAGCTCCTTGTCCGAGACGTTGGCAAGCAGAGTCAGCCTGCTGCCATCGCCCATCTCCCAATGCGCGGTCAGGCGACCGTCATCGGTCACATCAGCGTCGCCGAATTTTGCGCCCGGAAGCCGCGGCGCAACCTCCTTGTGACGCACGGCGAGGAGCGCGCGCACCAGCGCCAGACGCTCGCGCCCCGGCGATGAATTACGGGAGTCCCAGTCGATGATCGCGGACTTGAAGGTTTCGATGTCGAGCGGATCGGGGACCTCGTCGCCATGTCTGGCGTATGCCCACTCATACTCCTTGCGGCGTCCCTTGCGCACGGCATGCGCAAGGTCGCCCTGGAAGTCGCAGAAGAATGGGAACGGCTGCTTCGAGCCCCATTCCTCGCCCATGAACAGCATCGGCACGGTCGGCGCCAGCAGCGTCACCGCGAGCGCCGCCGCGATCCCTTGCGGCGGCGCCAGCGCCTCGAGCCGGTCGCCGAACACGCGATTGCCGATCTGGTCATGGTTCTGCAGGAAGTTGACGAACGCTCCGGGGGCCAGATGACCGCTCGGCTCACCTCGCGGATCGCCGCCCCAGAATGCCGCCGGTTCGCCCTGATAGACGAAGCCGGAGGCGAGCGCGCGAGCGAGATCGCGGCGCGGCGCCTGCTGGTAGTCGCCGTAATAGCCGCCACTCTCGCCCGTCAGCATGACGTGCCAGGCATGATGATAATCGTCGTTCCACTGCGCGCGGAATTTGCCGCGCGGCGGCTCCTCCGCGGAATCCAGCATGCTGGCGCGGTTGTCGCCGTTTTCGAGCACCAGATGGATGTGCCGCCCGGTTGCTTCGACAAGCTTGCCAACCGCCGCGCTCAGATCGTGCAGCATCGGGATCTCACCCTCGTTGGACAGGATGTGATTGACCGCATCGAAGCGCAGGCCGTCGAAGCGATAATTCGTCAGCCAATGCAGCGCGTTCTCGATCGCGAAGGCGCACACTTCCGCGCGCCGGTAGTCGATCGCGCTGCCCCATGGCGTATGCGCATCGGTGAAGAAGGTCGGTGCATACAGGCCGATGTAGTTTCCCTCCGGGCCGAAGTGATTGTAGACGACGTCGAGAAACACCATCACCCCACGCAAATGGGCCTCGTCGATCAACGCCCGCAGGTCGTCGGGCCGGCCGTAGACGCTGTCGGGTGCGTAGAGCAGCACGCCGTCATAGCCCCAATTGCGCCGGCCGGCGAAATCCGCCAGTGGCATCAGCTCGAGTGCCGTGATGCCGGTCTCGACGAGGTGATCGAGCTTGTCGATCATCGCGCGGTAGGTGCCTTCCGACGTGAAGGTGCCGACATGACTTTCCAGGAACACGGCATCCTGCCACGGGCGGCCGCGCCAGTTTTCGGAACGCCAGGTGTAGGCGCGGTGATCGATGACTTCGCTCGGACCGGAGACGTCCTCTGGCTGGAAATCCGAGCCGGGATCCGGAACGTCGAGCTCGTCGTCGATGCGGAACTTATACTGCGTGCCGGCGCCGACGCCGGCGACCTCAAGCGCATACCAGCCGCCGTCGAGGCGCTGCATCTCGTGCTTGCCGTCGAGCACCAGATCGACGCGCTTGGCGGCGGGAGCCCACAATCGGAACGTCGTGCCTTTCCCGGTGATGCGAGGTCCGAACTGACGGGGGCTCATGGCAGGCCCGCATACGCCAGCACGGAGCGGGGCGGAGCCTTGAGGTCGGCCCCGGCGGTGAAATCGACCTGCTTCTGCTGGGCTTCGGTGGTGTCGAGGACCTGCTGCCACGTCTTGTATTCGGCGAGCTCGGGCAATTCGAATCCAATCTCTTCGGGCGCTGCATTCAGAACGATAAAGATCGGAGCCTGCTCCTGTTCCAACGGGGCGAGCACGTAGGCGAGAAATCGTCCGTCGGGAAAGGTCCAGTCGGTTTGCGTCATCTCCTCCGCCGAAGGCGTCAGCCACAGCACGCCGAAGCTGCCGTCCGAGCGGCGGCCGTCCAGCCAGCGGCGTGCGCGGATCTGGCCGAAGCGGCGGCGCAGCTCGGTCATGTGCGCGATGAAGTCGATGAGGTCGTCACCCTCGCGGCCCATGCCGCTCCAGTCGACCCAGCCGACATCGTTGTCCTGACAATAGGCGTTGTTGTTGCCGTGCTGCGAGTTGCCAACCTCGTCGCCTGCGAGCAGGATCGGCAGACCCTGCGCGAGGAACAGACAGGCGAGCTGGTTCTTGCGCAACTGTCGGCGCATCGCATTGATCGCGACGTCGTCGGTCGGGCCTTCATGGCCGCAATTGTTGCTGTGATTGTCGTTGGAGCCGTCGCGATTGTCCTCGCCGTTCGCCTCGTTGTGCTTGCTGTTGTAGCTGAACAGGTCCGCCAGCGTGAAGCCGTCATGGACGGTGACGTGATTGACGCTGGCGCGTTGGCTACGGCCGTCGTGATTGAAGATGTCGGACGAGCCGGTCATGCGGCTGGAGACCTCGCCGATCAGGCTGCCTTCGCCGCTCCAGTAGCGGCGCATGGCGCTGCGATAGCGGTCGTTCCACTCCGACCATTGCGACGGGAAGGCACCGACCTGGTAGCCGCCGAGGCCGACGTCCCACGGCTCTGCCACGAGCTTCACGCCGGCGAGCACGGGGTCCTGGCGGATCGCAGTGAGAAACCCGCTGCGCCGGTCGAAGCCGTGCTTCTCGCGCGCCAACGTCGTCGCGAGATCGAAGCGGAAGCCGTCGACGTGACAGACCTCGACCCAGTAACGCAGCGAGTCCATCACCATCTGCAGCACGCGCGGATGGGTGAGGTTCACCGACGAGCCGCAACCAGTGAAGTCGTCGTAGAAGCGCGGATTGTCGGGCTGGAGCCAGTAGTAGGAGGCGTTGTCGATGCCACGATAGCACAGGGTCGGCCCGAGATGGTTGCCCTCGGCGGTGTGGTTGTAGACCACGTCCAGCATCACCTCGATGCCGGCATCGTGCAGCCGCGCCACCGTCGTTCGGAAGGCATCGAGCGGATTGTCCTGCGCGTAGCGCAGCTCCGGCGCGAAGAAGGAAATGGTGTTGTAGCCCCAGTAGTTGACGAGCTTCTTCTCGACCAGCATGCGGTCGTCGATGAAGGCGTGGATCGGAAGCAGCTCGATCGTCGTGACGCCGAGCCGCTTCAGATGCTTGATCATCGCGGGCGAGGAGAGTCCGCCATAGGTGCCGCGCAGATTGGGCGGTACGTCGTCGCGCTTGGTGGTCAGGCCCTTGACGTGGGCCTCGTAGATGATCGTGTCCTCCCACGGGATCTGCGGCCGCATCTCGCGCCGGCCCCAGTTGAAGGTCTCGTCGATGACGACCGCCTTGGGCATGCCGCGGGCATTGTCGCGCCGGTCGAACGAGAGATCCTCGCGCGGCGAGCCGGCGCGGTAGGCGAAATGGGCATCGCTCCAGACCAGCCGGCCGGCGAGCCGCTTGGCATAGGGGTCGAGCAGCAGCTTGTTGGCATTGAAGCGGTGGCCGCGCTCCGGCTCGTAGGGCCCGTAGACGCGGTAGCCGTAGAGCTGCCCCGGCGAGACGTCGTTGAGATAGCCGTGCCAGACATCTTCCGTCCGCTCCGGCAATTCGATCCGCTCGATCTCTCGCCGGCCCTGGCTGTCGAACAGGCAGAGCTCGACCTTCTCGGCATTGGCGGAGAACAAGGCAAAATTGGTCCCCCGTCCGTCCCAGGTTGCTCCGAGACGGGCGTGGCTTCCTGCGGCCAGACGCATTGCGTCAGGCTTCCGGGACGAGAAATACCGCTGCCATGGGCGGGAGGATGAGGTTGAGCTGGTGTTCTTCAGAGGCATGGACCTGGCCGACATTGCCGACATTGCTGCCGCCATAATGCAGGGAGTCGGAATTGAAAGCTTCCCTCCATTTGCCGCCGAACGGCACGCGGACCCGGTAATTGTAATACACGTTGGGCGAAAAGTTCACGACCACGACGCAGCGCGCGCGCTCATCGAAGCCCTTTCGCACCCAGGCGAACACGTTGCGGTCCGCGTCATCGGCGATCAGCCACTCGAATCCGTCCGGCTCGCAGTCCCGCTCATGCAGTGCCGGCACGTTGCGGTAGAGATGGTTGAGGTCTCGGATCAGGGCCTGGATGCCGGCATATTTGGCATCGCCGAGCAGATGCCAGTCGAGCGAGGTGTCGTGATTCCACTCGCGCTCCTGGGCGAGCTCGCAGCCCATGAACAGGAGCTTCTTGCCGGGATGCCCGAACATGAAGCTGTAATAGGCGCGCAGATTCGCAAAGCGCTGCCAGTCGTCGCCGGGCATCCGGCCGAGAATGGAGCGCTTGCCGTGCACGACCTCGTCATGCGACAGCGGCAGGATGAAGTTTTCCGAAAAGGCGTAGTGCAGGCCGAACAGGATCTCGCCGTGATGATATTTGCGGTGGATCGGATCCTTGCTGATGTAGCGCAAGGTGTCATGCATCCAGCCCATGTTCCACTTGTAGCCGAAGCCGAGCCCACCCATGTCGACTGGGCGCGACACCTGCGGCCACGCCGTGGATTCCTCGGCAGCCGTGGTCGCCTGCGGGAAATGACCGAACACGTCGATATTGGTCCGACGCAGAAACTCGATCGCCTCGAGATTCTCGCGCCCGCCATATTTGTTTGGAATCCAGCCGCCGGAGGGACGGCTGTAGTCGAGATAGAGCATCGAGGCGACGGCATCGACGCGCAGGCCGTCGATGCCGTAGCGCTCCAGCCAGAACAGCGCGTTCGAGCGCAGGAAGTTGGCGACTTCGGTGCGGCCGTAATTGTAGATCAGCGTGCCCCAATCGAGATGCCGGCCCTGCATCGGGTTGGCGTGCTCGTAAAGCGCCGTCCCGTCAAAATGGCCGAGGCCGTGCGGATCATCCGGGAAATGGCCCGGCACCCAGTCGAGCCACACGGCAAGGCCTTCGCGGTGGCAGGCATCGACCAGCGCACAGAAATCCTCAGGACTGCCAAAGCGGCTGGTCGGCGCGAACAGGCCGGTCGGCTGATAGCCCCAGGAGCCGTCGAACGGATGCTCGCTGACGGGCAGGAATTCGATGTGCGTGAAGCCCATGTCGCGTGCATAGGCCGGCAACTGCTCGGCGAGCTCGCGATAGGTCAGCCACTGGTTGTTGTCCTTGCGCCGCCAGGAGCCGAGATGCACCTCGTAGATCGAGACCGGTCGATTCAGTTTGTTGATGTCATGTGGCGCCGGCCGAGGCCGCGGCAGGCTGGTTTCGTCGATCACGATCGATGCGGTCTTGGGACGCGTCTCGGCCGCGAAGGCCATCGGGTCCGATTTCAGCGGCAGGTGCTCGCCCTGCGGGCCGATGATGTCGAACTTGTAGTGGTCGCCGGCCCTGGCACGGGGAATGAACAGCTCCCAATAGCCGTTGCCGCGGACGCGCATCGGGTGGCGCCGCGCATTCCAGAAGTTGAAATCGCCGACCACGCTGACGCGACGTGCATTGGGCGCGAGCACGACGAATCCGACGCCATCGACGCCGTCGAGCACCATCGGATGCGCGCCAAGCTTGTCGTAAAGCCGCTCATGGTTGCCTTCGCCGAGCAGATGCAGGTCGAAATCGCTCAGGATCGGCAGGAAACGATAGGGATCCTCGAGGTCGGTGACGTGGTCGCCGAATGTCGCCCGAAGCCGATAGCGCTGCAGCGACGGCATGGTCCCGGTGAACAGGCCGGCATCATGGACGCGCGTCAGCGGCGAGACTTCGCCGTGCTCGCCGACCACCTCGACCCGCGAGGCCTCGGGCAGGAAGGCACGCACCACGGTCCGCCCGTCGACATTGTGCTGACCGAGATAGCGAAACGGGTCGGCATGCCGACCTTCGATGATCGCAAACGCCTCGGGAGAAAGATGGGTCATGAGGACTCGCTGGCTGATGCTGGCTCGGACAGGACGCGAAGCAGGTTGCCCAATGCGACGCGCAACCAGTCCGGCCGGTGAGCCAGATCATATTCGAGCGCTCCGAGGGCTTTTTCCAGCATGAAAAAGTTAAGGAGCGCCTCCGCGGTGTGCGGATCGTCCGGCCAGAGGCGCTGGTTGGCCTTGATCTCCCGATAACCCGTCAAAAAGGCCGTAACAGCCTGGTCGCGCCATTCCGACAGCGCGGCGGGGATCCGGCCGTGATCGTCCGGGCCTGCCCTCAGAGCACGCTCGAGCGCGACGCGGACCGAGCAATCGATCGAGCGCAGGAAGCCCGCGATGTCGCGGGCCGGCGGCGCCTTGCGCAGGCGCTCGGCGAGTGGCTGCTCCTCGTCGCCGTCGAAATCGATGATGAAGATATCATCCTTGACGATGAGGATCTGGCCGAGATGGAAATCGCCATGCAGCCGGATGTCGCAGCCGCCGACATGGTGCGGGATCAGGCTGCTGAGGCGCTCCGACAACTCGCCGCGCCTGGCGAGCACCTGGTCGACCAGCCCTCGTTCCGGATCCTTGAGGTGATCGCGGCGCTCGCTCAGGTCCGTCAGGACCCGTCCGGCCTGGGCGCGCAGCCGGTCGATCCAGTGATCGAGATGATCTGCGGTCGTGGGTTCGGGCGCGAAATCGGCGACGTCGCTGCGCGAGGCGAGCGCCGCATGCAGTTCGCCGACGCGACGGCCTGCCTGCGCCATGTAGCGCAGATAGGGCGACAGCTCCTCGCTCTGCCGCACGTCGCCGCTCGCGGCGAACACGCGCTGGTCGTCGACGTAGCGATCGAGATAGGCGGCGCTGACGGTCCAGCCGTCGCCCTGGTTCTCGATGAAACCATGGACGCAGCCGACGGTCTGCCGCTCGCCCTCCTGGATCACCTCGATGCTGCCGAGCAGCGGCGGGACATTGGCGAAGCCCACCGCCTCCGTGAGGAATCGGCCGATCTCGATCTCCGGATGCGGGCCGGCCTCCAGCTCGCGGCGGATCTTGATGAAGAACTCGTTGTTGACGACCGCCTTGCTGCTGCAGCGGTCGGTTTCGACCACGCGCACCTGCTCGGATTCGCGGATTGGCTTGTCCGGAAACCGCGACGTCGGCCGGAATTCGAGGCGCACTCCGTTTTCCTCGACCGTCAGCGATTGCTTCAGATTGTGCAGGAGCAGCGCAAGAAAGATCGGGCTGGTCGCTGCATCGAGCAGTGTTCCCTCGCGGGCGCCCTGGCGCACGGCGGCAAAGGCTTGCGGATTGTAGCGATCGCGATCGAAGCGGACCCATTCGATCTGCATCGGCAGCATATAGCGCAGCTTGTCGTCGCGCTCAGCGGCCTTGAAGAAGATCAGCCAGGGCCGGTTGTCGCCGATGTCGCAGAACGGGATCGCCGAGGTCAGCGTCGGATGGATCGCGTCCGCCGAGCGCTCGGGGTACCATCGCGCGCGCGCCAGATGACCGGGCAGAACGTCGCGTTCGAACACGCTGCGAGTGCGAGCCAGCGATACCCAGGTCGAGCCGAGCGGCACGACCAGCGTCTCGAACTCCGGCACCGCGCGCTGGATGATGGGCTCCGACTTCTCGCGCTCCTTGAGCTGGAACCAGTAGAATCCGTAGGGCGCGAGCGTGATCATGTAAGGCAGCTCGCCGATCGCGGGAAAGCGCGAGCGGCCGAGCATCTCGATCGGGACGCGATCCTTGAACGGCGAGAGATCGAGCTCGGTCGCCTGCGCCGAGCGCGACAGGTTGGCGACGCAGAGGATGACCTCGTCCTTGTACTGGCGGACATAGGCCAGCACCGACCGGTTGGCCGGGCGGATGAAGGTCATGGTGCCCCTGCCGAAGGCCAGCGTCGACTTGCGCACCGAGATCAGCTTCTTGGTGGCGTTCAACAGCGACGACAAGCTGCGCGATTGCGCCTCGACATTGACCGCCTCGTAGCCGTACACAGGGTCCATGATCATCGGCGCGTAGAGCCGCGCCGGGTCGGCGCGCGAGAAGCCGCCATTGCGGTCGGGAGTCCATTGCATCGGCGTTCGTACGCCATTGCGGTCGCCGAGATAGATGTTGTCGCCCATGCCGATCTCGTCGCCGTAGTAGATGATCGGCGTGCCCGGGAACGACATCAGCAGCGAGTTCATCAGCTCGATCTTGCGCCGGTCGTTGTCCATCAGCGGCGCGAGGCGGCGGCGGATGCCGACATTGATGCGTGCGCGCGGATCGTTGGCGTAGGTCGACCACAGATAGTCGCGCTCGACGTCGGTCACCATCTCCAACGTCAGCTCGTCATGGTTGCGCAGGAACAGCGCCCATTGGCAGGTCGCGGGGATGTCGGGCGTCTGGCGAAGGATGTCGGTGATCGGGAAGCGGTCCTCCTGGGCGATTGCCATGTAGATGCGCGGCATTAGCGGGAAGTGATAGGCCATATGGCATTCGTCGCCCTGGCCGAAATATTCCTGAACGTCCTCCGGCCACTGATTGGCTTCCGCAAGCAGCAGCTTGTCCTTGGCGTAATTGTCGAGCTCGACACGCAGGCGCTTGATGATCGCATGCGTCTCGGGGAGGTTTTCGTTGTTGGTGCCGTCGCGCTCGCAGAGGTAGGGGATGGCGTCAAGCCGGAAGCCGTCGACGCCGGCATCGAGCCAGCGTTTCATCACCTGGATGATCGCGTTGACCACGCGCGGATTGTCGAAATTGAGGTCCGGCTGGTGCGAGAAGAAGCGGTGCCAGTAGAACTGGCCGGCCTCCGGATCCCAGGTCCAGTTGGACTTCTCGGTATCGGTGAAGATGATTCGGGTGCCGAGATATTTCTGGTCGGTGTCGCTCCAGACGTACCAGTTGCGGGCGCTGGAGCCGGGCGGGCTGCGCCGGGCGCGCTTGAACCAGTGATGCTGGTCGGAGGTGTGATTGACCACGAGCTCGGTGATCACCCGCAGGCCGCGCCGCTTGGCCTCCTGGATGAAGCGCTTGAACTCCTTCATCGTCCCGAAATCGGGATTGATGCTGCCGTAATCGGCGATGTCGTAGCCGTCGTCGCGGCCGGGCGAGGGGTAGAACGGCAGCAGCCACAGCGTGGTGACGCCGAGGTCCTGCAGATAATCCAGCTTGTCGGTCAGGCCGGCGAAGTCGCCGACGCCGTCATTGTTGCTGTCGGCGAACGCCTTGACGTGCAGCTGGTAGATGATCGCGTCCTTGTACCAGAGACCGTCGCCGTCGGTCTCGGTCTGCAGACTCGGCGAATCCAGGGATGACATCAGGTTCACGAGGCCCTCACCTAGGAGAGAGGATGATGATGCAGCTGCGATCGGAGGCGTCTCGAAAGATGTCTCGGTCTCGGCAGATGCGGCTCTCCTCAAAAGAGGGCAGAATAGGGGAGAAAGCGTCCTTGGGGGTGACGCTCTCGAACGTGTGCGCAAATTTGTTCACGGTGATGCCATTGACAAGAAAACGGCGTCCCGGTTCGCTAGAAACCGAGACGACCCCCTTACAAAGCTGCAAGGCTCGTTTTGTTCCCCCGGGAACGACGGCCATGCCGCGGCGTTAGGGGCTTATCTTCTTGCCGTCCCACAACAATTTACGACGTACGCCTCCCGTTACGTCCAGATCGCGTGCCGAATGGATCTCTACAGCGAAGCCCATAGTCTCGGAATCCTGACAGAATTCTACGATGGTCAGGGGCAGCGTCGTGTCACCGACGAAGCGGCGCTCAAGATCATCGTTGAGGCTTTTCCCAGGCCCACGCCTCATCGGCTGCTGAGCGGCGCGGTCGTGATTCGGTCCGGGCAGCCGGCGCGCAGCCGCCTCAACGAGGCGACCAAGCTGCCAGTCAGGTGGACCATCAGGCGTGGCGACGCTGAGACAGCCTCCGGGCAGGCCGCTGAGGCCCTGGTCGAGTGGCCGGGTGATCTGCCGGTCGGCAGCTATCGCCTCGAGCTGGTGGATGCGTCGTCGTACCGCGAGGAGCTGCCGCTGCTGGTCGCGCCGGCGAAGGCCTTCGGCGGTGATTTCGATCGCGTCTGGCTGCTGGCGGTCCAGCTCTACGGCATTCGATCCGGTCGCAACTGGGGCATGGGTGATTTCACCGATCTTGCCGATCTCATCACGCTTTGCGCCAAGCTCGGCGCCGATGGCGTCGGCCTCAATCCGCTGCACGCGCTGTTCGACGACCGGCCGGGCGATTTCAGCCCCTACGCACCGAATAGCCGGCTGTTCCTGAATGCGCTCTATGTCGATGTGGAGCAGGCGCCCGGCTTCGCGAACGGGCCGGACAGCAAGGTGCTCGAGCCGCTGCGGCAGGCCGAGCTGGTGGACTACAAGGGAGTGGCGGCGTTGAAATGGCCGGCCTTGCGCGCGGCCTTCGACGCCTTCATGGCTGCGCCCGGCGCCGCCGCGGCGGCGGAGTTCAAGGCCTACCGCGCCGAGCGCGGCGATCTGCTGGCGCGCTTCACCTGCTTCGAGGTGTTGCGGCATCGCTTCCAGAAGCCGTGGTGGGACTGGCCCGAGGAGTGGCGGCAGCCCGATGCGGGGCGCTGCGCGGCGCTGCTCAGCGGCCCCGATCGGAGGGAGGCCGATTTCGTCGCCTATGTGCAGTGGCTCGCCGAACGACAATTGAGCCATTGCAGGGATCTCGCGCAGCGGCTGGGAATGAAGGTCGGTCTGTATCTCGACGTCGCGGTCGGCGTTCAATCCGACGGTTTCGATGCCTGGAACGAGCAGGGCGCCATTTCGCGCACGCTGTCGGTCGGGGCGCCGCCCGATCCCTTGAACACGGTCGGGCAGAACTGGGGGCTCGCCGGCTTCAACGCGCCTGGACTGGCGCTGAAGAATTTCGAGCCGTTCCGGGAAATGGTCCGGGCGTCGATGCGGCATGCCGGCGCGATCCGGCTCGACCATGTGCTCGGTTTGAAGCGGCTCTATCTGGTGCCGCACGGATTTCCGGCCAAGCAGGGCGCTTACGTGCAGATGCCGTTCGAGGCGCTGCTCGCCGCAACCGTCATCGAGAGCGTCGCCAACGAATGCATCGTCATCGGCGAGGATCTCGGCACCGTGCCGGAGGGCTTTCGCGAGCAGATGGCCGATTGGGGACTGTGGTCCTACAAGGTGATGATCTTCGAACGCGACGACAACGGGCGCTTCCGCGATGTCGACTTCTATCCGCCGAATGCGCTGGTGACGCTGAATACCCACGATCTCTCGACCTACGCCGGCTGGCGCTCGTTCGGCGATCTCAAGACCAAACGCGGGCTGGGCATCGATCCCGGTGAAAGCGACCAGGATCGCTGGGATGCGTTGGGGCTCTGGGACGAGGTGCTCCGCCAAAACGGCATTCGAGCCAACGACGTCCACTCAGCGATCGCCTTCCTGTCGCGGACGCGGTCCCGGCTGCTGGTGATTTCCCTGGAGGATCTGCTGGAAGTGGTCGATCAGCCCAATATTCCCGGCACGATCGACGAGCATCCGAACTGGCGCCGCAAGATGCCGATCAAGCTCGAGAACATCGCCGGTGCGACCAGCGTCGCGGCGTTGAAGGCGGCGACCGCCGAACGGATCAGCCCGGCCGGCGTTTAGAACGGGGGGATTGCGGGGGGGCAGTTGCACGCGGATGCCAAATGTCCTGCAGGATCGAAGACTACGCGCTGATTGGTGATTGTGAGACGGCTGCCCTGGTGAGCCGGAACGGGTCGATCGACTGGCTGTGTTGGCCGGCGTTCGATTCGGATGCCTGTTTCGCAGCCTTGCTGGGAGATCGCAGCCATGGCCGCTGGCTGATCGAGCCGCGCGGCGACGTCCGATCGACGTCTCGCCGTTATCGCGGCGACAGCCTCATCCTCGAGACGCGATACGAAACTGCGACCGGCACCGTCGAGGTGATCGATTTCATGCCGCCACGGGGCAGCGCCTCCGATGTCGTTCGGCTGGTCCGCGGCGTCTCCGGCCGGGTCGCCATGCGGATGGAGCTGATCATCCGATTCGGCTTCGGCATCGAGATTCCCTGGGTGAAGCGCTCGGGGGATCGCTCCGCGCTGCTCGCCATCTGCGGCCAGGACATGGCGGTGTTGCACACGCCGGTCGCCACCCGCGGCGAGGACATGACCACGGTGGCGGAGTTCGAGGTCGCTGCCGGCAACACCGTGCCCTTCGTGCTCACCTACGGTCCGTCGCATCTGCCGGTGCCCAAGGCGATCGATCCGGATCATGCGCTTGACGACACCGAAACGTTCTGGGCCGACTGGTCGCGGCGCTGCACCCATCAGGACGAGCATCGTGCGCTTGTGATGCGCTCGCTGATCACCTTGAAGGCGCTTACCTACGCGCCGACCGGCGGCATCGTCGCGGCGCCGACCACCTCGCTGCCGGAGAAGCTCGGCGGCCGGCGCAACTGGGACTACCGGTTCTGCTGGCTGCGTGACGCGACATTCACGCTGCTGGCGCTGATGAACTCGGGCTACACGGAGGAAGCGCTGGCCTGGCACAACTGGCTGCTGCGCGCCGCGGCCGGCGCTCCCGCCTATATGCAGATCATGTATGGCATCATGGGCCAGCGGCGGCTGATGGAGTGGGAGGCCGAGTGGCTGCCGGGCTACGAGGGTGCCCAGCCGGTGCGGATCGGCAATGCCGCGCATGCGCAGCTCCAGCTCGACGTCTACGGCGAGCTGATGGATGCCTTCCACCAGGCCCGCATGACCAAGCTCAAGCTGGAGGACGGCACCTGGGACCTGGAATGCGCGGTGCTCGACCATCTCACCGACGTCTGGGACCAGCCCGACCACGGCATCTGGGAACGCCGCGGCGATGGCCGTCATTACGTGTTTTCCAAGGTGATGACCTGGGTCGCGTTCGATCGCGCGATCAAGAGCGCGGAGAAGTTCGGGTTCAAGGCGCCGCTGGAGCGCTGGCGGCGGCTGCGCGAGGCCATTCATCGCGACGTCTGCGACAAGGGCTACGACGAAGGCCTCGGCAGCTTCGTCGAGTCCTATGGCTCGCGGCTGCTCGATGCCAGCCTGCTGCTGTTGCCGGCGGTCGGCTTCCTGCCGTGCTCCGATTCGCGCATTCGCGGCACGGTCGAGGCGATCGAGCAGCATCTGCTGCGGGATGGCTTCGTGCTCCGGCACGATCCGCGCGACGTCTCTCCGGACGAGCAGCAGCCGATCGAAGGCGCGTTCCTGGCCTGCACGCTGTGGCTGGCCGACGCGCATGTCCTGGCGGGCGATACGGAGAAGGCCGAGATGCTGTTCCGCCGCGTGGTGAACATCGCCAACGACGTTGGGCTGCTGGCCGAGGAGTACGACACCGGGGCACGGCGGCAGACCGGCAACTTTCCCCAGGCGCTGACGCATATCGCGCTGATCAACACGGCGCAGAATCTGAGCAGCGCCAAGAAGGCCAGCGACAAACCCGCGAGGCAGCGGTCGGAAGCCTGAGCTGCCGCGCGTCAGCTTGCGGATGAGCCTTGCGCGTTCTCCGCCAGGATCATCTCCATCGCATTGGCAAACCCTTCGTCCTGGTTGGACGTGGTGATGCGCTTGGCTTTGCTCTTCACCTCGTCACTGGCGTTGCCCATGGCGATCGACAAGCCGCTCACCTCGAACATCGCGACGTCATTATGCATGTCGCCGATGGTCGCGACCTGGTCGAGCGGGATGCCGAGCCGCTGGGCCATCGCTTTGACGAAGGTGCCCTTGTTGCGGCCTGGCGGCGTGATGTCGAGATAGTAGCTCTGCGAGCGGACAGCGGTCGCTTCCGCCCCCAATGCCTGCTGCATCTGGCTCTCGCAGCGCGCCAGCAGCTCGAAATCGCTGCTGGCGCCGACGATCTTGCAGGCGTTCGACAGATAGGGGGAGAAATCGTCGACGATCGTCGGCTCCGCGCGAATGGCGCGCCGCTCGTTCGGGACGTACTCGCCGTCCGGATTGCGCGTCAGCCAGGCATCATTGGTGAAGACCCAGATGTCGACGCCGGATTGATGGAGAAGATCGACGCAGCGCGCGGCGGCCGCGGGCGGGATCAGGCTCTGCTCGAGCGGGCGCATGTCGGCGCCGATGATCGAGCTGCCGTTGAACGGGCCGACCGGAAGGCTGATCTGCAGCGGCTCGATCAGAAAGCGCATGCCGATCGCCGGGCGGCTCGAGGTGAGCGTGAAGGCGACGCCGCATTCATGCAGCCGTCGCGCCACCTTCGCGGCCCGCTCGGTCAGAACCTTGTCCTTGGTCAGCAGCGTGCCGTCGACGTCGGATACGACGAGAGCGATGCGGGTCATGAGCCCTTCCTGTTCGCGGTCAGGAGCAGCGCCGACCGGCGTGAAGCTGTTGCATGATGTCGTGCACGATCGCCGCGACCGGCGCGTCGACCGAGACGGTAATGGGATGCTCGCCGGCCCCAGGTGGTTCCAGGGTGGCGAACTGGCTGGCGAGCAGGCCCGGCGGCATGAAGTGCCCCTCGCGATGGCTCATCCGCTCGCCGATCAGCTCCTGACTGCCCTGGAGATAGACCATGCGGACATCGTTGCGGCCGCCGACGAGGATGTCGCGATAGGCCTTCTTGAGCGCAGAGCAGGCGATGATGATGTGCTGGCCCGCAGTACGACAACGCGCGATCTCCGCCGCAATGGCCTGCAGCCAGGGCCAGCGATCCTCGTCCGTGAGCGGGTGGCCGGCGCTCATTTTGACGACGTTCGCGGGCGGGTGAAAGCTGTCGCCATCCTCGAAGCGCCAGCCGAGGCGCTGGCCCAATGCTTGCCCGATCGTGCTCTTGCCGGAGCCGGACACGCCCATAATGACGAGCGCATGGGGCAGGTCAGATCTCGCCACTTTGCCCCTCCGGCCAGGCCTCGCTGTCGATGAGCAGGATCGTCTCCTGAATCGAGCGGGCGCGATTGGCGGGCAGGTCCTCACCGGCCAGTACCCGCGCCATGACCGCGCGCTTGTCGGCACCGGCGACCTCGAACAGCATGGTTCGGCAGGAGGCGAGCGCAGGCAAGGTCAGGCTGATCCGCGGCACGAAGGGTGCGACGTGGGCCTTGTCGACGCCGACAACCCAGCGATCGGTGACGTCGATTGCGGGAAAGCCGGGAAATAGCGACGCGACATGGCCGTCGGGACCGATGCCGAGCAGCACGAGGTCGAACAGCGGCCGCCCGGAGTCGAGCCGCGCGGCGCCGTAGAACGCTTCCAGCGTGCGCTGATAGTCGCGGGCAATGGCCTCCGGGTCCGACCCATCGGTCGCGATCGGGTGGATGTTGGCGGCCGGCGCGCAGGCATCGAGGAACACGTGACGTGCCGTGGTCATGTTGTGCAGGGAATCGCCGGGCGGAACATATCGCTCGTCACCGATGAACCAGTGGACGCGCGGCCATGGAATCCGTTCACGATAAGCGTCCGTCGCCAGCAGCTCATAGAGCTGCCTCGGGCTCGATCCCCCGGTGAGACAGATGGCCACGCGTCCCGGATTGGTATCAGTCCGAGCCAGGAGATGTTCGGCCGCGACCCTCGCCATCGTCGCCCGGTCGGCGACGCGCACGAGCTTGCAGTCCTGCGGCCCGGCCACGGCTAAACCAGCTTGCGCCAGCTGCGGCCGTCGCGGGCCAGGAGATCGGCCGCCGCCTCAGGTCCCTCGCTGCCGGCCGCGTAGGAATGCAGGCCATCGCGGCCAGCCTTCTTCCACGCCCCGATGAACGGCTCGACGGCCTTCCAGCCGGCTTCGACGCTATCGGCGCGCTGGAACAGGATGTTGTCGCCGATCATGCAGTCATAGATCAGCGTCTCGTAGCCGGTGGCCGGCTCAGCCTGGAAATAGTCCTTGTAGTTGAACTTCATCTGCACGCCATCGGTGCGGATGGTGGGGCCGGGCACCTTGGTGTTGAACTGCAGCGTGATGCTCTGGGTCGGCTCGATGCCGATGACCAGATAGTTTTCGGCCAGGGTTTCGATCGGCGTGCAACTGAACATCGCGAACGGCGCCTGGCGGAACTTGATCGCGACCTCGGTGCGCTTGGCGCCGAGCGCCTTGCCGGTGCGCAGATAGAACGGAACGCCGGCCCAGCGCCAATTGTCGATCGTGAGCTTGAAGGCGGCATAGGTCTCGGTGGTGCTGTTGGGGCGGACGTCCTTGCTCCTCAGATAGTCGGGCAGCTCGGCGTCGCCGATCATGCCAGCCGTGTACTGGCCGCGCACCGAATTGAGCAACGCCTCCCGTTCGCTCAACGGCTGGATCGCCGACAGCACCTCCGCCTTCTCGGAGCGGACGGTATGTGCATCGAACCGTGCCGGCGGCTCCATCGCCACTAGCGACAGCAATTGGAATAGATGATTGGGGACCATGTCGCGCAGCGCGCCGGTCGCGTCGTAGAAGCTGCCGCGCGTCCCGACGCCGAGCTTCTCCTCGACGGTGATCTGCACGTGGTCGATGTGATGCCTGTTCCAGATCGGCTCGAACATGCCATTGGCGAAACGCAGCACCAGGATGTTCTGCACCGTCTCCTTGCCGAGGTAATGATCGATCCGGTAGATCTGGTGCTCGGTCACGAGCTGCAGCAGCTCGTCGTTCAGCTTCTTGGCCGAGGCGAGGTCGGTGCCGAACGGCTTTTCCACCACGAGGCGGCGCCAAGCCTTGCCGTCCTCGCGCAGCAACCCAACGCGCCCGAGCTGTTGCGCGATCGGCGCAAAGGCGCTCGGTGGCGTCGCCAGGTAGAACAGCCGATTGCCGTGGGTCTCCCGCGCGGCTTCCAGCTTTTCCAGCCTCTCCTTCAACTGATCGAAGCTTTCCGGCTCCTTCGGATCGGCCTCGATCGCGGTCACGCATTGCAGCAGTCGCTGGGCGATCTCGTCCTCGATCGGGCGCGTCGCGTATTTGCGCAGGCCTTCCATGAGATTGTCGCGCAGTTGCTCGCTCGACATGCCCTTGCGGGCAATGCCGACGATGCAGAACCTGTCCGGCAGCAGATGATTGGCCGCGAGATTGTAAAGCGATGGCAAGACGAGCCGATGGGTCAGATCGCCGGTCACACCGAAGATCACGAAGGCGCAAGCGTCGGGCTTCTGATGTCGCGGCTGGTGCGGATGCAGCGGGGTCACGCGCGGTCGTCCCTGGGCTTGACGATCTCGGGCGCGCTCTGGCGCGCCGGGTCTGGGTGCTGTTCAGGCTCCTTGTGTCCGCCGAAGCCTTCGCGCATGGCCGAGAGAATCTTCTCCGCGAACGTGTGCTCCTGGCGCGAGCGGAAACGGGCGAACAAGGCGGCGGTCAACACCTCGGCCGGTACCGCCTCGTCGATCGCCGCATTCACGGTCCAGCGGCCCTCGCCGGAATCCTCGACATAGCCGGAATATTTCTCCAGACCGGGCTGCCGCGCCAGTGCGCTGGCGGTGAGGTCGAGCAGCCAGGACGGAATGACGCTGCCGCGGCGCCACACCTCGGCGACATCTGCGAGATCGAAGTCGAAGCGGTGCGCCTGCGGCAGCGCCGCGCTGTTCGCATTCCTGAGGATGTCGAAGCCCTCGGCATAGGCCTGCATCAGGCCATATTCGATGCCGTTGTGGATCATCTTGACGAAGTGCCCGGCGCCCACCGGACCGGCATGCAGATAGCCCTGCTCGACGCGCAGGTCGCGGCCATCACGGCCCGGTGTGCGCGGGATGTCGCCGATCCCAGGCGCGAGCGCGGCGAAGATCGGATCGAGCCGGTCGACGACCGGCTTATCGCCGCCAATCATCATGCAGTAGCCGCGATCGAGGCCCCAGACCCCGCCGGAGGTGCCGACGTCGACGTAGTGCAGACCGCGCTCCTTCAGCGCCTTGCCGCGGCGGACGTCGTCCTGCCAAAAACTGTTGCCGCCGTCGATGATGACATCGTCTCGGGTCATCAGCCCGGTGAGCTGCTCGACGGTGGCTTCCGTGATCTTGCCGGCCGGCAGCATGATCCATGCGTGCCGCGGGGTGGCGAGCTTGCCGACGAACTCCTCGAGGCTCGCGGCGCCGGTGGCGCCTTCGGAGACCAGCGCGGCCACAGCCTTTGCGTCGCGATCATAGACCACGCAGGAGTGCCCCGCGCGAATCAGGCGGCGCACGATGTTGCCGCCCATCCGCCCGAGACCGATCATTCCAAGCTGCATCGACGAGGCCCTTCCTAGCTCAGCGCTTCGCTGATCGCGCTGTCGAGCATCTTCAGGCCCGATTTCAGATTGCCCTTGAGATGGACCCGAAGAGCCCGGCGCCCGCGCTCGGTGAGCACGTCGAAATCGCCGCGCGCCTGCGCCGCCTTGATCACGCCGAAGCTCGCCTTCTGCCCGGGGATCGGCAGATCCTCGGCATCGTCGGCGGTGATCTGGAGAAACACGCCGCTGTCCGGACCGCCCTTGTAGGCCTGACCGGTCGAGTGCAGGAAGCGCGGACCGAATTCGGCGCAGGTGGCGAGGTGCTTGGCATCGCGCAGCCTCAGCCGGATCCGCTGCAGCGTGTCGATATTGCCTGCATTGCGGTCGATATAGCCCAGCAGGGCGATGTAGTCGCCGTCGCCGGCGCGGCCGAGATGCGCCTTCAGCCAGGACGCAAGCGTTCCGTCGGCGCCATGCCCGCGCAGGCTCTCGACGTTCTGCGCATCGGTGTAAAGCTCGCAGCCCTTGATCGATACGACGGGCTCCTCCGCCGGCAGTGCGCCGCTTTGCTCGAACGCCGCGGTCAGTTCGCGGGTCTTGATCTTGGCCGATTCGACGTCGGGCTGGTCGAACGGGTTGATGCCGAGCACGGCGCCGGCAACAGCGGTCGCTATCTCGAAGCGGAAGAATTCCTGGCCGAGCTGGTCGATCGACGTCATGACGATGCGCACGACCGGATGACCGGCCTCCTCGAGCGCGGCGAGCTTCGCGTCATGGCCCGCCACCTCGTCGCCCTCGACCTTGATATCGATGAAGAAGCGATCGCTGCCATAGAGCTCAGGCGATGCGATAGGCTCGCCGTCGATCGGGATCAGGCCTTTGCCTTCCTTGCCCGTGGACTCCGCGATCAACTGCTCGGCCCAGGCGCCGAAATCGGCGATCTTGGGCGAGGCGAAGATCGTCACCTTGTCGCGGCCTTCGAGGCCGGCAAGGCCCATCGCCAGACCGAGCTGCACACCCGGGTTCTGCAGCGGCGGCACGTCGGGCCCGCAGGAGCGCACCATGGACAGCGCCAGCGTGATCAGCCTGCGCACGTCGATGCCGGCGGTGGCGGCCGGCACCAGGCCGAACGGCGACAGCACCGAATAGCGGCCGCCGATGCTCGGCTCGCCGTGGAAGATGCGGGCGAAGCCTTGTGCCTTGGCCGCCTTCTCCAGCGACGAGCCGGGATCGGTCACGGCAATGAAGCGATGGCCGGCCTTCTTGGGCCCGATCGCATCGGATACGCGCGCAAAGAAATAGTCCTTCATCGCGTTCGGCTCGGTGGTGCCGCCCGACTTGGACGAGACGATGAACACCGTCCTGGCGATGTCGATCGCCTTCTCCATCGCGCGCACCTGCGCCGGATCGGTGGAGTCGAGCACATGCAGCTTGGGGAAGCCGGCCTTGCGCGGGAAGGTCTCGGCCAGCACCTCCGGCCCGAGGCTGGAGCCGCCCATGCCGAGGACCACGGCGTCGGAGAATTTCTGTCCCTTCACCCGCTGCGCATAGTCCTCGTAATCGGCGATGTCGGCCTTCTCCGCGCTGGTCAGCCAGCCCAGCCATTTGTGCTCGTCACGGCCGGTCCAGACCGTCGCGTCCTTGTGCCAGAGTCGGCGGATCCTGGCGTCCTTGCGCCAGTCCTCAGTGGCGGAGGCGACCTTCTTCTCCAGATCAGCAGCAACCGCGATCGACTGCTGCCCAAGCCCGGTCCCGAGCACGACGGCGCGCTTGTGCGCAACCGCGCCATAGAGCTTGTCGGCGGCGTCCGCGAACTGCTTGACGCCGTCGATCACGAGATCTGCAGTGATGTCGTCGAGCGAGATGCCGGTCTTCGCCAGATCCTCAAGGGCGGCCTGGGCGGCATCGACGTCTTCCTCCAGACTGTCGCGCACCTTGCCGTGATCACGGAAGGCGTCCAGCGTGGCCGGCGGCACGGTGTTGACGGTGTTCGGCCCGATCAGCTCCTCGACATAGAGGACGTCGCTGTAGTCCTTGTTCTTGGTGCCGGTGGAGGCCCAGAGCAGCCGCTGCGGCTTGGCCCCTTGCTTGGCCAGCCGCTCCCAGCGCGCGCCGGCGAACAGCTGCTTGTAGTCCTGATACGCCATCTTTGCATTGGCGATGGCGATCCTGCCCTTGAGCGCGGCCAGCCGCTCCTTCTCGGTCGGATCATTGGCCTGGGCGATCTTCTCGTCCAGCTGCTTGTCGACCACGCTGTCGATGCGGCTGACGAAGAACGAGGCCACGCTGGCGACATGCGACGGATCGCCGCCGGCGCCGACGTAGGCTTCGAGGCCGGCAATATAGGCTTCGGCAACCTGCCGGTAGACGTCTTGCGAAAACAGCAAGGTGATGTTGACGCTGATGCCCTTGGAGATCAGGTGCTGGATGGCCGGCAGGCAGGCGTTGGTCGCCGGCACCTTGATCATCAGATTCCTGCGGTCGACCGCCGTCCAGAGCTGCTCGGCCTCGGCGATCGTGCCCTTGCTGTCCATCGCCAGATAGGGCGAGACTTCGAGGCTGACGAAGCCGTCATTGCCATCGAAGCGGTCATAGACGGGCCGCAGCACGTCGGCGGCATTCTGGATGTCCTCGACGGCAACGGCCTCGAACAGCTGCGTCGGCGATCGATCGCCGTTCTTCAGCGCCGTGGCGATCGGTGTGTCATATTCGTCGGAGCTGCCGATCGCCTTCTCGAAAATCGCGGGATTCGAGGTGACGCCCTTGACGCCATCCTCATCGATCAGCCGCTTCAGGTCGCCCCTGGCGACGAAGCCGCGTGCGAGGAAATCGAGCCAGACCGCCTGGCCGTGTTCTTCGAGAGCTTTGACCGGATTCATGATGCCTATCTATGTGCGTCGGCTTGCTTTTTTGGGTTCCCGCCTGGCAGCTGCCAGGTCGATAGGGACCTCACATGAACAACTATGCGCCAGCCCTCAGGAGAACGCCATTCATAATGGATTGATCCCTCTGGAATCCCAAGAGCTTCGAGCCGGGGTGACGTGCCGGCGGGGCGCGTCCGGAGGGAGATCGGCAGGCGACGCGAAGCCTGCCGCTGATCGTTCCGGCCAAAGCGCGCGGCAGAGCCGCCAGAGCGCGGTCGGCGTTCGGCCTGCGTCGACCTCAGCAGTGCTCGTGCGCCGGAGAGGCCCCGGGAGGCAAGCAAATGCCGTCGATCAAGCTTCTCCGGCTTGCAATGCTGGAAAGGTGCCACATGTGTTCTGGGGAATGGTGCCCTACGCAACGGATCATGGCGAACGTCTCACGGTTGTCGCCTCGGCAGCGCCTCACGAGTGTCGGCGGATAACCCATGATGCTTTCCGGCTGCAGATGCTCAGCGGCGAACAGCCGTGTGATCATGGCAATGATCGGCATCGAGTGATCCGTCCGGCTTCGGTCGCGCGTTATTTCACGCCGTTCGGTTCAGGCGGCGAACATGCGTGCGCGCGGCCCTATGAGATGCGCGCGCTCATCGCTCCCTCGAGGACGTTGTATGAGCGACGGCAGATGCGATCGCAGCAGGCCCGTGTTTGGTCGGCCGCCGTGGCCGGCGCGCATCAGGTCGTGCAGCGAATGAGACGTTCCCTGCCTGGAGCGCTTGCGGGAAGAGTTGCGTTCACTCGCGGTTCACTTCGGGAAGAGAGACTGATTTTGGAGCTGTCACGCCACCAGTTCACGTGGCTTCACAACACCTTGTGCGGCGCAGGGAGACTACGGTGCCGGGGTATTGCGGATGTTGCGAAGCAGAGACAATGAGGTACAAATGGGGAGAGTCGGCCGGCTTTTGCCGAACTATTGAGCGAAGTGCATGTTGATAGGGCATATGCTGCATGCACTTTGCGTTGCGGAAAAGGACGAAGACGGTGCCCAATGGGGGCTAGCGCGCTTCACTCTGAGTCGGTTCGGGATCAGCAGGAACGTACTTGGATCTCGGCCCGTTGCAGCAGTGCGGCGGAACCTACGTGGAGAGGGATCATGTACAACGATTCGTTGTTCAACGCGTTCGCAAGGTCGTTCGAGGCACGCAGCCAGACCGACATGTCGATGCAGGAATATCTAGAATCGTGTCGAACCGACCCGATGCGATACGCGAACGCCGCTGAACGACTACTAGCTGCGATCGGCGAGCCTCAGATGATAGACACGGCCAAGGACCCACGCCTTGGCCGTATTTTTTTGAACCGGACGGTTCGCCTGTATCCTGCATTCGCCGGCTTCTACGGCATGGAGGACACGATCGAGCGCATCGTCGGCTTCTTCCGTCACGCCGCGCAGGGTCTCGAAGAGCGCAAGCAGATCCTCTATCTGCTCGGACCGGTCGGCGGCGGCAAGTCGTCGCTGGCCGAACGGCTGAAGCAGTTGATGGAAACCCATCCGATCTACGTGCTCAAGGCCGGAGATGAGCTGAGCCCGGTGTTCGAGTCGCCGCTCGGCCTGTTCGATCCCGACACGCTGGGCCCGATGCTCGAGGAGAAATACGGCATTCCGCGCCGCCGTTTGTCCGGCCTGATGAGCCCGTGGTGCTACAAGCGGCTCGAAGCCTTCGGCGGCGACATCTCACAGTTCCGCGTCGCCAAGATCCAGCCGTCGCGGCTGCGCCAGATCGGCATCGCCAAGACCGAGCCCGGCGACGAGAACAACCAGGACATCTCCTCGCTGGTCGGCAAGGTCGATATCCGCAAGCTCGAGACCTACGCGCAAAACGATCCCGACGCCTACAGCTATTCGGGCGGTCTCAACCGCGCCAACCAGGGCATTCTCGAGTTCGTCGAGATGTTCAAGGCGCCGATCAAGATGCTGCATCCGCTGCTGACGGCGACGCAGGAAGGCAACTATATCGGCACCGAGAACATCGGCGCCATTCCCTACAACGGCGTGATCCTCGCCCACTCCAACGAGTCGGAGTGGCAGAGCTTCAAGACCAACAAGAACAACGAGGCCTTCATCGACCGCATCTGCGTCATCAAGGTGCCGTACTGCCTGCGCGTCACCGAGGAGCGCAAGATCTACGAGAAGCTGATCCAGGGCTCCGAGCTCTCCACCGCGCCCTGCGCGCCGGCGACCTTGGACACGCTCGCCCGCTTCTCGGTGATGTCGCGCCTGCGCAAGCACGAGAACTCGACGCTGTATGCCAAGATGCGGGTCTATGACGGCGAGAGCCTCAAGGAGTCCGATCCGAAGGCGCGCAGCGTGCAGGAATATCGCGATGCTGCCGGCGTCGACGAGGGCATGGACGGCATCTCCACCCGCTTTGCCTTCAAGGTGCTGGCTGCGACCTACAATCACGATACGGCGGAAGTATCGGCCGACGCCGTGCATCTGATGTACGTGCTGGAGCAGTCGATCAAGCGCGAGCAACTGCCCGAGGAGCTCGAGAAACGATACCTCGAATTCATCAAGGCGGATCTCGCGCCGCGCTACGCCGAGTTCATCGGCCACGAGATCCAGAAGGCCTATCTCGAATCCTACTCCGATTACGGCCAGAACCTGTTCGATCGCTACGTCGACTACGCCGACGCCTGGATCGAGGATCAAGACTTCAAGGATCCCGATACGGGACAGCTGCTCAATCGCGAGCTGTTGAACCAGGAGCTGACCAAGATCGAGAAGCCGGCCGGGATCGCCAACCCGAAGGACTTCCGCAACGAGGTTGTCAAGTTCTCGCTGCGCTCCCGAGCCCAGAATGGAGGCAAAAATCCGTCCTGGACCTCCTACGAAAAGATCCGCGAAGTCATCGAAAAGAGGATATTCTCGCAGGTCGAGGATCTGCTTCCGGTCATCTCGTTCGGTACCAAGAAGGACGGCGAGACCGAGAAGAAGCACGACGACTTCGTCGCGCGCATGGTCGAACGCGGCTACACCGAGCGGCAGGTCCGTCGGCTGGTCGAGTGGTACATGCGCGTGAAGCAGGCGGGTTGATCGTGGTCCGGCGCCGATGTTCACTGCAGGTGCGGCAGGCCATCGGTCTGACGTCGGCGCCAGGGTTACGAACGAGATGAACGTTCGACGCTGAGCTTCGCTGGGAGGCGTCGGACAGGCAGAGGGTGCCGTTGCAGTGTCGGGTCCGATACTGCGCCGCGGCATCGCGGCGGGGGAGAGCAGGAGTCGAAGCCGCTGCAGCAGGAGGCGTATGGAACGTGGTCATGCACATCATTGATCGGCGCCTGAATCCGGGCGGCAAAAGTCTCGAAAATCGTCAGCGATTTTTGCGCCGCGCCAAGGCCCTGGTTCAGGGAGCGGTCAAGAAGACCTCGCAGGACCGCGACATCAAGGACGTGCTGGAGGGCGGCGAGGTCTCGATCCCGCTCGACGGCATGGACGAGCCGCGCTTCCGCCGCGAGGGCGGCACCCGCGACATGGTGCTGCCCGGCAACAAGAAGTTCGTCGAAGGCGACATCCTGCCGCGCTCCGGCGACGGCAGCGGCCGCAAGTCGGCACCGGGGCAGGGCGACAGCGAGGACGCGTTCCGCTTCGTGCTGAGCAAGGAGGAGTTCGTCAATCTCTTCCTCGACGATCTCGAATTGCCTGATCTCGCCAAGCGCAAATTCGCCGAGGCCGAGAGCGAGGGGCTGGTGCGTGCCGGCTACTCGACGTCGGGCTCACCGGCCAACATCTCGATCAGCCGCACCGTCACCCGCGCCTTGGCCCGCCGCGTCGCGCTGCGCCGTCCGCGGCCGGAAGCGATTGCCGAGCTCGAGGCCCAGCTGGAGCAGGAGACCGACGACGACAAGCGTGCCGCGCTGCTGGCCGAGCTCGAAGCCCTGAAGGCCAAGGCCAAGCGCATCCCCTTCATCGATCCGATCGACATCCGCTACCGCCGCTTCGAGGCCGTGCCCAAGCCGATCGCGCAGGCCGTGATGTTCTGCCTGATGGACGTGTCCGGCTCGATGTCGGAGCACATGAAGGACCTCGCCAAGCGTTTCTACATGCTGCTCTACGTGTTCCTGACCCGGCGCTACCGTCATGTCGAGATCGTCTTCATCCGTCATACCGATCGCGCCGAGGAGGTCGACGAGCAGACCTTCTTCTATGGACCGGCATCCGGCGGCACCTTGGTATCGAGCGCCCTGCAATGCATGCACGACATCGTCCGCTCGCGCTTCCGCCCCTCGGACTGGAACATCTACGCGGCGCAGGCCTCCGACGGCGACAACGCCACCTCGGATTCCGATAACGTCGCCCGCCTGCTGACGGACAATATCCTGCCGGTGTCGCAGTTCTTCGCCTATCTCGAGGTCGGTGAATCCGGCACCTATTCGTTCGAGATGCCGGACTCCGCGCTGTGGTCGCTGTATGAGCGGCTGCGCGCCGATGGCGAGCCGCTGTCGATGCGCAAGGTGCGTGACCGCAGCGAGATCTTCCCGGTGTTCCACGACCTGTTTCAGCGTCGCGGCACCACGCAGGAGAGGGCGGCGTCATGAGCGGGTTGCTGTTCGAGGGCGCGGATTGGAATTTCCTCACCCTGCAGCGCATCCACGATGCCTGCGAAGCCGTCGCCGAGAAGGAGCTCGGGCTCGACACCTATCCCAACCAGATCGAGGTGATCACGGCCGAGCAGATGCTCGACGCCTATTCCTCGGTCGGCATGCCCCTGTTCTACAAGCACTGGTCGTTCGGCAAGCACTTCGCCTATCACGAGGCCTCGTACCGCAAGGGCCTGATGGGCCTCGCCTATGAGATCGTGATCAACTCCTCGCCCTGCATCTCCTATCTGATGGAGGAGAATACGGCGACGATGCAGACGCTGGTGATCGCGCACGCCGCGTTCGGCCACAACCATTTCTTCAAGAACAACTATCTGTTCAAGCAGTGGACCGACGCCGACGGCATCCTCGACTATCTCGATTTCGCCCGCGGCTACATCGCGCAATGCGAGGAGCGCTACGGCCGGCTCGCGGTCGAGCATACGCTGGACGCGGCGCATGCGCTGATGTCGCACGGCGTCGACCGCTATCCCGGCAAGAAGAAGCTCGACTTCCGCGAGGAGGAGAAGCGCGCCGGCAAGCGCAGGCTCTACGAGGAGGGCCAGTTCAACGATCTCTGGCGTACGGTGCCGACCGGCCCGGTCAAGACCAATGCGATGCTGAACGTCGAGCGGCGCCGCGCGCTGCTCGGCCTCCCGCAGGAAAATTTGCTCTATTTCCTGGAGAAGACCGCGCCGCGGCTGGCGATGTGGCAGCGCGAATTGCTGCGCATCGTCCGCCACATCGCGCAATACTTCTATCCGCAGGGCCAGACCAAGGTCATGAACGAGGGCACGGCGACCTATGTGCATTATCGCATCATGAACCGGCTGCACCAGGACGGCCGCCTCACCGACGGCAACTTCCTGGAGTTCCTGCAGTCGCACACCAACGTCGTCTTCCAGCCGGAGTTCGACGATCCGCGCTTCTCCGGATTCAACCCTTACGCGCTCGGCTTTGCGATCATGCAGGACATCGAGCGCATCGTGAAGGACCCGACCGACGAGGACCGCGAGTGGTTTCCGGACATCGCCGGCACCGGCGACGAGATGGCGGTGCTGCGCGACGTCTGGGCCAATTATCGCGATGAGAGCTTCATCAGCCAGTTCCTCAGCCCCAACCTGATCCGGCAGCTCAGACTGTTCCACCTGCATGACGATCCGGCCGAGCGCGCCGGCATCCTCGTCGACGCCATTCATGACGAGCGCGGCTATCGCCGCGTCCGCCGCGAGCTGTCCAAGCAGTACGACGTCGGTTGCATCGATCCGAACATCGAGGTGGTCGATGTCGATCTCGCCGGCGACCGCCGCCTGATGCTGCGGCATACCGTGGTGAAGGGGGCCCAGCTCAGCGAGACCGACACCAAGCGCGTGCTGCAGCATCTCGCCGATCTCTGGAGCTACGACGTCTCGCTGGTGGAAGTCGATGCCGCCACCGACAAGGTGCTGAAGGAGTACGTGCTCAATCCCCGGATACAACCGGCGGCCGCCTAGCGCGGCCGCCAAGCCTTAGATGTCCGCAAACACCTCGAGCAGATTGCCGTCGGGATCCCTGAAGAACAGCGTGCGGTGGCCGAAGGGCTGGTCCGTCGGCGGCTCCATGAGGGCGATGCCCTTGCCGGTCAGCTCGGCCGCGCAGCGGTCGACATCGTCGGGGGTCACCTTGAAGGCGAGCTGAAGCGATGCGCTCCCTGGCGGCGTCGGCTGGTCCGAGGCCAGCCGTTGCGGCCGGGCGAGCGCCAGCGTGTTGCTGCCGGCCTGGTACTCGATCCAGCCATGTGACAGCTCGCGCAGCAGGGGAAAGCCCAGCACCTCCTCATAGAAGCGGCGCATCGCGGACCAGTCGCGCACCAGGATGACGGTGTAGTCGATGGCCCGGATGGCCCGGAACGGCGATGTCTGTTGCCCGGCGTCGGTCATGATCAGTCTCTCGTTCTGCAGGCGGGACCTGCAGCTTACGTGTTGCGGCGAGTGGCGTGAACCGGATCGGGGCGCTATGGTATGCGGGTTGGCCGGACGCGCCGGCCCGTGCAGCCGGATCGGCTGTCAATGGCGCAGATCGAAGCTCGGGCGTGAGAGGCGTGGTCGGACCAGGGAAGACGGCGGCGGCGGAGCGGCGGGACCGGTTCATTCCGTTGCGCAAGTCGGACATTCTTGATGGCCTGATCTCGAACGGCCATGTCGATGACGCCCAGGCCAGCGAGCTGCGGCAGCTGGCGCGTATGCTCGGCGCGATTCTGCACCATCAATATTTCGACGAGCTCGATCGGTTCCGCGACGCCTATTTCGACTTCGATCCCGAGGTGCCGGTCGGCCGCCGTCGATCGCCGGAGGATCTCGACGCGGCCTATCGCAGCCTCGCCGACGAAGTCGTGCGGGTGCTCGGCGAGGCCAATTTCATCGAGATCAGCCATGACGAGATCGAGCGCGCCTTTGCCGAGCATGCGCTGGTGCGGGTCAAGCTGAAGGCGCCGATCTCCGACTATCGTGCTGTACGGATGTTCCGGCGTGGCCAGCATCAGGAGACGATCGAGGTCCCCATGCTGTATGGGCTGCGACGGCGCAAGCATGAGATCGAGGTCTATGACGACATCGTGCTGATGGTCGCGACCAAGCCCGACGAGCCGGTCAAGAAGAAGAGCAAGGCCGCCGCCTGGCGCGGCCGCAACAAGATCCGCGGCGGCGCGGTGCTGTTCAAATATTTCCGCCACATCGCGCGCTTCGACCTCGAGGCGCTGCTGCCGAACGTCCGCGTCGTCATGGGCCTGCGCGAGCAGCTGACGCTGGGCGTGCCGGCGCTCGTCGGCGGCGTACCGATCCTGCTCAAGCTGGCTTCGACCTTGACCGTGCTGTTCATCGTCGCCGGCTTCTATCTCGGCCTCAGCGGCACCGTGCACGACAACGATACGGAGCAGGCGCTGGCGGCGCTGTCGGGATTGTTCGCGCTCGGCGCCTTCATCCTGCGGCAATGGGGCAACTTCCACCGCCAGTCGCTGATCCATCAGAAGCAGGTCACCGACAACATCTACTTCCGCAACGTCAACAACAATTCCGGCATCTTCAACTATTTGATCGGCGAGGCCGAGGACCAGGACTGGAAGGAAGCGATGCTGGCCTATGGCGGCCTGCTGCTGGCGTCGGTGCCGCTCTCGCGTGCTGCATTGGGCAGCCATGTCGAGGAGTTGCTGCAGCAGATGTTCGGGCTGGGTCGGGCGTTCAATATCGATGAGGCGCTGCTGCGGCTGCGCGAGTTTGGGCTTGTGAGTGGTGGCGACGACGCGCTCTCGGCGCTGCCGCTGCCAGCGGCGATCGCGCAGCTCGATCGCGTTTGGGCGAGCGCGCTGCGGGCGTAATCGTCATCAACGATGACGGGCCTCATGGTTCAAGACGCGCCTGCGGCGCTCCTCACGATGAGGAGCGAGGGCGCGGCTCACCAGGATATGCCGAGCTGTCGCAACGAACGATCTGCCAGTTAGTTACTCCGTCATGCCCGGGCTGGTCCCGGGCATCCACGTGGTTCTCAGCGTGCCGAACGACGTGGATGGCCGGGACAAGCCCGGCCATGACGTGGAGATAGAGAAGCGCAAAACTCCGATTGTGAAATGCGATAGCCCCGCCAGAAGCGGGCGCAATGCACTCCGCCCTCGTCCTGAGGAGCCCGCCGGAGGCAGGCGTCTCGAAGGACGGCTACAGAGCACACGCTCTCCACGCAGCGGTCTGCTAGCGCAGACTCGCATTGATCTTGTCGAGCGCGGCCTGTCCCGGACACAGATCCGCGGCCTCCAGTCGGTTGAGCGGCCGCTCCACCGTGTTGAGGTGGTTGTGCAGATCATCGGCTTCCGGATCGACATAGAGCAGGCCGGTCACGATCTGGCCTTGCGCGGCATGCTTCTGCAGGAAGGTCATGGCGCCGAGCCGGTCGTGCGGGTCGTAGTCGGCGTCGATCTTGCGCAGCGCCAGCCTGGAGCCGTCGTGCTGCTCGACGATCTGCACCGTGCCCGGATCCTGGTCGATCTCGATCGGATCGCGTCCGGTCAGCACGTCGAGCCGGTTCACGGCATCGTTGTGCTCGCGGACATAGTCGAAGCTCTTGGTTGAGCCGGCGTGATTGTTGAACGCGATGCACGGGCTGATGACGTCGATGAACGCCGCGCCCTTGTGCTGGATGGCGCCCTCGATGATCGGCACCAGCTGCTTCTTGTCGCCCGAGAACGACCGCGCCACATAGGTGGCCCCGAGCTGCAGCGCGATGCCGACCAGATCGATCGGATTGTCGGTGTTGGTGACGCCCTTCTTCGACTTCGACCCGCGGTCGGCGGTCGCCGAGAATTGGCCCTTGGTCAGGCCGTAGACACCATTGTTCTCGACGATATAGGTCATGTTCACGCCGCGCCGGATCGCGTGGGCGAACTGGCCGAAGCCGATCGAGGCGGAATCGCCGTCGCCGGAGACGCCGAGATAGATCAGCTCGCGGTTGGCGAGGTTGGCGCCGGTCAGCACCGAGGGCATGCGACCGTGCACGGTGTTGAAGCCGTGCGAATTGCCGAGGAAATAGTCCGGCGTCTTCGACGAGCAGCCGATGCCGGAGATTTTTGCCACGCGATGCGGCTCGATCGACAGCTCGAAACAGGCCTCGATGATCGAGGCCGTGATCGAATCGTGGCCGCAGCCGGCGCAGAGGGTCGAAATCTTGCCCTCGTAGTCGCGATGGCTGTAGCCGAGCGCGTTCTTCTTGATGCCCGGATGCTGGAACTTAGGCTTTGCGATGTAGGTCATGAGAGCCTCGCATCACCCGGCATCGTCATGGCCGGGCTTGTCCCGGCCATCCACGTCGGGGCCGGGAGGAAAGACGTGGATACCCGGGCCTTCGCCGCGCCGAAGCAGCTACGGCCGCGCAGGCGGGTCGAGCCCGGGCATGACGGCGGAGAGAGCGAAGAGTACGTCATGACACGGCCTTGCGCAGTGGGGTGACCTTGATGTGGTCCTGGTGGTCGCCGATCGCATCGGCGATGAAGCGCGCCGTGATCGGCGTGCCGTCATAATGCAGGATCGGCACCAGCCGGACCGGGTCGATGCCGTTCTCGGTGACGATCAGCTGGCGCAGCTGGGCGTCGCGGTTCTGCTCGACCACATAGACGAAGTCGTGCTCGGCGATGAAACTCGCCACGCTCGAATGGAACGGGAAGGCGCGGATGCGCAGCCGGTCGAGCTGGCAGCCGCGCGCCTCCAGCAGTCCGATCGCCTCGTCCATCGCCGGCGCGGTCGAGCCGAAATAGATCACGCCATATCTCGTCGGCTTGCTCGCATTGGCCTGCAGCGGCCGCGGCACCATGTCTTGCGCGGTCTGGAACTTGCGCAGCAGGCGCTGCACGTTGTCGGCATAGACGGCGCCTTCCTCGGAATAGCGCGCGTAGCGGTCACGCGACGTGCCGCGGGTGAAGTAGGAGCCCTTCGTCGGATGCGTGCCGGGGTAGGTGCGGAACGGAATGCCGTCGCCGTCGACGTCGAGATAGCGGCCGAAGTCGCGGCCTTCGTCGAGCATCTCCGCCGTCATCACCTTGCCGCGGTCATATTGCTTGGCATCGTCCCACTTCAGCGGTCTGCACAGCCGCTGGTTCATGCCGATGTCGAGGTCGAGCATCAGGAAGATCGTGGTCTGCAGCCGCTCGGCAAGATCGAACGCCGCAGCGGCAAACTCGAACGCCTCGGCCGGATCTTCGGGGAACAGCATCACGTGCTTGGTATCGCCGTGCGAGGCATAGCCGCAGGCGATCAGGTCGCATTGCTGCGTCCGCGTCGGCATGCCGGTCGAGGGGCCGGCGCGCTGCACGTTCATGATCACGGCCGGGATCTCGGCAAAGTAGGACAGGCCGATGAACTCGGTCATCAGCGAAACGCCGGGGCCCGATGTCGTGGTAAAGGCGCGGGCGCCGTTCCAGGACGCGCCGACCACCATGCCGATCGAGGCGAGCTCGTCCTCGGCCTGCACGATCGCGTATTTGGCCTGCCCGGTTTCCGGATCGTGCCGCAGTTTCTTGCAGTGGTTGCTGAACGCTTCGGCCAGCGAAGACGACGGCGTGATCGGGTACCAGGCGCAGACCGTGGCGCCGCCATAGACGGCGCCCAGCGCGGCGGCGTTGTTGCCCTCGATGAAAATGCGGTCGCCGACCTTGTCGGCCTTCTTGATGCGCAGGCCGATCGGGCATTTCAAATTCTGCAGCGCCCAGTCGCGGCCGAGATGCAGCGCGTGGACGTTGGAGGAGAGCAGCTTCTCCTTGCCCTTGTACTGCTCGCCGATCAATTGCTCGATCAGCTTCGGATCCATGTCGAGCAGCGCTGAGAGCGCGCCGAGGTAGATGATGTTCTTGAACAGCTGGCGCTGGCGCGGATCCGAATAGGTCGAGTTGGTGATCGCGGTCAGCGGGACGCCGATGACGGTGATGTCGTCGCGGAACTTGGTTGCCGGCATCGGCTTGGTGGAATCGTAGAACAGATAGCCGCCCGGCGCGATACCGGCGACGTCCTTGTCCCAGGTCTGCGGGTTCATCGCCACCATCAAATCAGTGCCGCCGCCGCGGGCGCCGAGATGGCCCGCTTCGGTGACGCGCACCTCGTACCAGGTCGGCAGGCCCTGGATGTTCGACGGGAAGATGTTGCGTGGGCTCACCGGCACGCCGTGACGGAGCACGGCGCGCGCGAACAGCTCGTTGGCGCTGGCCGAGCCGGAGCCGTTGACGTTGGCGAAGCGGACGACGAAGTCGTTTACGCTGCTGAGCGGCGCTTGCTGGGACATGCGTTACCTGCGTGGGTCGTCTCGATGAAATATTTCTGCATGTCCCACGCACCGGTGGGACAGCGCTCGGCGCACAGGCCGCAATGGAGGCAGACGTCCTCGTCCTTCACCATCACGCGCCCGGTCTTCAGATCCGAGGACACGTAGAGGCTCTGGTCGGGATGCAGCGAGGGCGCCTTCAGCCGCTCGCGCAGATCCGCCTCCTCGCCATTGTCGGTGAAGGTGATGCAATCCATCGGACAGATGTCGGCGCAGGCGTCGCATTCGATGCACAGCGTGTCGGAGAACACCGTCTGCACGTCGCAATTCAGGCAGCGATGCGCCTCGCCGAGCGCGAGCTTGACGTCGTAGCCGAGCTCGACCTCGGTGCGGATGTCCTTCAGCGCCACGACCTTGTCACGATGCGGCACCTTGAAGCGTTTGTCGGAGGAGATGTCGTTGTCATAGCTCCATTCATGAATGCCCATCTTCTGCGAGGAGATGTGCACCTCGGGCAGCGGGCGCTCGGTGATGTCCTCGCCCGAGAGCAGGCGATGGATCGACAGCGCGGCCTCGTGGCCCTGTGCGACCGCCCAGATGATGTTCTTCGGCCCGAACGCGGCGTCGCCACCGAAGAACACCTTTGGATTGGTCGAGACGAAGGTGGTCGGATCGACCTTGGGCATGTGCCGCTTGTCGAATTCGATGCCGCAATCGGCTTCGATCCAGGGGAATGCGTTCTCCTGGCCGACGGCGACCAGCACGTCGTCGCAGGGATAGGTCTCGTCGGGCTCGCCGGACGGCACCAGCGAGCGTCCGCCGTTGGCGTCATATTCCGCCTTCACCTTCTGGAAGGTCATGCCGGTCAGCTTGCCGGCGGCATGGTGGAACGCGATCGGAACGAGATAATTGAGGATCGGAATGTCCTCGTGCAGCGCGTCCTCCTTCTCCCACGGAGACGCCTTCATCTCCTCGAAGCCGGAGCGCACGATGACCTTGACGTCTTCGCCGCCGAGCCTGCGCGCGGTGCGGCAGCAATCCATCGCGGTGTTGCCGCCGCCGAGCACGATCACGCGCTTGCCTATCTTGTCGGTGTGGCCGAACGAGACACCGGATAGCCAGTCGATGCCGAGATGGATGTTGGCCGCCGCTTCCTCCCGACCTGGAATGTTCAGCTCCCGGCCGCGCGGCGCGCCGGAGCCGATGAAGACGGCATCATAGTTCTCGGCCAGCAGCTTCTTGAGGCTGTCGATACGATGGCCGGCCTTGTAGTCGACGCCGAGGCTGAGCACGTAGCCCGTCTCCTCGTCGATGACGCTGTCGGGCAGGCGGAACTTGGGAATCTGTGAGCGCATCATGCCGCCGGGTTTGGGATCGGCGTCGAACACGGTGCAGTGATAGCCGAGCGGCGCGAGATCGCGCGCCACGGTCAGCGATGCCGGGCCGCCGCCGACCAGCGCGATGCGCCGGCCGTTCTTCGGGGCAGGGCGCGGCATGCGCTGATGGACGTCGTCCTTGAAATCGGCCGCCACGCGCTTGAGGCGGCAGATCGCGACCGGGCTTTCCTCGACGCGCCCACGTCGGCAGGCGGGCTCGCAAGGGCGATCGCAGGTGCGTCCGAGAATGCCCGGGAATACATTCGATTTCCAATTGATCATGTAGGCGTCGCTGTAGCGACCCTCGGCGATCAGTCGGATGTATTCGGGGACCGGAGTGTGCGCGGGACAAGCCCATTGGCAATCGACTACTTTGTGAAAGTAGTCGGGGGCCGAGATATCAGTCGCTCTCATTCATACCCTGTCCGCGCGGCGAACCATGAGCGCGCGGCCTTCCTGACGTGAGGACGACTGCTTGTTCAGGATCGGCTGGGGATCGATTGGGAGTCCGGAGCAGGTCCTGTTCGTCGCCCTTCTGTTTTTTGAATGGCTCAATTGAATAGTCTTATGAGACTAGAGCCATTCCAAGGCGCACACAAAGGCAAATTTGCAAAGCTGCCCTTCGTGCACAGTGTGCGGCGCCGCATTGCGGGCGTGATGCTGCCATCGAATTTGTTGCGTTGCGGCATTGTGGCGAGCGGCTGCATCTGCCGGTTGCACGCTCGCGTCATTGATGCAGAACAATGCGCGCTCAGCCAGAGGCGATGTCCGCGCGGCTCAGGTCCCACATCAGCCTGTAGATGCCGGCCGAGATCTGCGTCGCCAGCGGACCGTCGATCGCCGCGAAGCGCGTGGTCATCAAGGTCGCGATGGCATGACTGTCGGTGCCGTCGATGAGGATGAACCAGTCGGCATCGCGTGAGCTCGCAGGAACCCCGGCTGCCGGACCGGAGAGATCAGCATCGCCCTCGAGCAGGTGCATCGAGATGACGCCCTTGACCTCGCTCGGATCGAGCTCGATCTGCAGCGCGTCGCGCAGCGCCCCGTCCTGTCCCGGCTTCGGCCGCAGGCGGATGATGCCGAGCACCGCGCCGCGACCGGCGCCGATCGAGATCGTGATGCGCGCGACGCTGCGGATCATGTTCTTGAACCGCGCCATCACTGCCTTCGACCATTCCGTCGGCGACTCGAGCCGGGCGCGATAGGGCGCGCTGTCGAGCACGTCGATCGTCTCGGTCGAATACAGGCAGAGATATTTCGGGCTGCCCTGCTCGGCGACATAGCGCCGCGCCTCGATGAAGCCGGGGATGGCCACGCGCTCTTCGAGATGCTCGCTGTCATACCAGCGGTTGAAGTCGGCTTCGTCAGCGGCATCGATGTTCATCGATGTCAACAGCATGCCTTTCCCGGCGATGGGCATTGCAGATGTCCTTGTTTGGCGGCCAATTCCTCATGGTGAGGAGCGCCCCTCGGGCGCGTCTCGCGGACAATGCTTGCGCATTGCCTGGTGAACCATGAGGTCGGGATGGATCGGCCTCATCCTTCGAGACGCCATGCTGCGCATGGCTCCTCAGGAATGAGGGGAGACGATCACATGTTTAAGGCGCGGTCGTGCGCTTAGCCATGTCGGAGATGGCTTTCATGACCGCATCGCGGATGCCGGGGTCATAAAGATTGTGACCTGCGGCTTCGACGACACGGATTTCGGCGTCGCGCCACACCTCCGCCAGCCGTGCCGAGGTCGCTGGCGGACAAAGCAGGTCGTAGCGGCCCTGCACGATGATTCCGGGAATCCCGCTGAGGCTGTTCGCATTGCGCAGCAACTGGTCCGGCGCCATGAAGCTGTCGTGCGAGAAATAGTGCGCCTCCATGAACGGCGTCGCCGGCAAGGCGGTGCCGGAGCGGATGGCGAGGCGATCGAGCCGGGCGCGCGCGGGCTTCACCTCCGACAGCGCGCGCTCGGTATCGTGCCAGGCGCGGGCGGCAGGGCCATGGATCGCCGGATCGGGATCGAGGATGCGCCGGAAGTAGGCGTCGCACGGATCGGCGTGCTCGTTCTCCGGCAGCAGCTCCAGAAAGTCGCGGTGCAGGGCTGGGTGAAAGCGCGCCAGCGTCTCGCCGAAGGCGGTCGCCACCTCCGCGCGGGTGCCGAAAAAGGTCGCGCGCAACACCAGGCCCGTGACGCGCGTCGGGTGCGCCTGCGCATAAGCCAGCGCCAAGGTGGCGCCCCAGGAGCCGCCGGCGACGATCCAGCGCTCGAAACCGAATCTTTCGCGGATCGCCTCCATGTCGGCGATCAGGTCGGGCAGGGTGTTGTTGTCGCGGCTGCGTGCAGGACGCGAACGGCCGGCGCCGCGCTGGTCGAACAGCACGGCGTGGAAGCGCTCGGGATCGAACAGCCGGCGGTGATCCGGCTGGCATCCGGAGCCCGGCCCGCCGTGCAGATAAACCGCGGGAATGCCGCCAGCGCGGCCGCTGCTCTCGACATAGATCTGGTGACCGCCGGAGACATCCAGCCATTCCGACGTCAGCGGGATGAACGGATCGCTGCGGTGCGCGGAGGCGCGGCCGGCTTCGGCGTCAGGCATCGTTGCCGTTCTCCGGCGTGCCGCCGGCAAAGTTGCGATAGAGGAAGCGGTCCTGGCCCGAGGCCGCGTCACGTTCCGCCTGCTTGAAGATGCTCTCGTGTAGCGGGGATAAGGTGCAGGCCGGATCGGTGTTGGCGGCGTCGCCGGTCAGCGCGAACGCCTGGCAGCGGCAGCCGCCGAAATCAATCTCGCGGAACTCGCAGGATTTGCACGGCTCCTTCATCCAGCCGGTGCCGCGGTAGCGGTTGAAGGCCTCGGAGTTCTGCCAGATCCAGGCGATCGAATGGTTCGAACGCACCGACATGAAGTCGAGCCCGGTGATGCTCTCGGCGGCGTGGCAGGGCAGGATCTTGCCCGAGGGCGAGATGTTGAAGAACTGCCGGCCCCAGCCGCCCATGCATTTCTTCGGCCGCAGCGCGTAATAGTCCGGCACCACGTAGTCGATGGTCAGCGTGCCCTTCAGCCGCTCGCGGGCGTCCTCGACGATGCGGTCGGTCTCTTCGAGCTGGGCGTAGGTCGGCATCAGGCTGGCGCGATTCTTCAGCGCCCAGCCGTAATATTGCACGTTGGCGACCTCGAGCCGGTCGGCGTCGAGATCGACCGCCATCCGGATGATATCAGGCAGCTGATGCAGGTTCTGCCGGTGCATGACGGCGTTGACCGTCAGCGGCAGCTCGAGCTCGCGGGTCCAGCGCGCGACCTCGAGCTTCTTGACGTGGCCGCCCTTGTAGCCGCCGACGCGGTCGGCGATGCCGGCCTCGCTGCCCTGGAAGCTGATCTGGACATGGGACAGCCCGGCATCGGCCAGCTCCTTGAGCCGCTCGCGGGTCAAGAGCACGGCCGAGGTGATCAGGTTGGTGTAGAGTCCGACGTCGTTGGCATGCTGCACCAGCTCGACCAGATCCTTGCGCGCGGTCGGCTCGCCGCCGGAGAAGTGGATCTGCAGCACGCCGATCTCGGCGAGCTCCGACAGCACCTTCTTCCACTCCGCCGTCGTCAGCTCCTGCCCGGCGCGATCGAGCTCCAGCGGGTTGGAGCAATAGGGGCATTGCAGCGGACAGCGATGCGTCAGCTCGGCCAGCACGGCGAGCGGGATGCCGTAGGTCTCGGCCGTGGAGCCGCGCCGCTCCAGCACGGCAAGGCCGTCATTCGCGTCGATCTGCGGCGTCGTCTCGGTGAGCTCGGTCATGATGTCGTCTCCCGAACCTCGGTGAGAAATCCCTTGTCGGCGAGATCCTGCAGCATGGCGACGACGTCGGTCGCGATGACGTCGCGGGGCGCGGCATATTTCGCCGCGAGATCGTCGATGATGCCGGCGACGGCGCGCGCGCCGTCGCACAGCTTGAGCACCTCGACCGCGATCTCGTCCGGCGCCAGCACGCGCTCAGGGGCGAGGATGACCCAGACCTGGCGCGTCTCGTCGAACTTCAGCTTGGTGTGTCGCGGCAGCACCACGCGGCTGGTCTCGGTGACTTGGATGTGACGCGGAGCCATGGCGGGTCTCTAAGTCGTGTAGTCGTGAAGAAGCACGGTGGCCGCGCAGAGCACGATGCCACTCCCCTCCCCCTTGCGGGGAGGGGTCGGGGGTGGGGGTCCCAGCAAAGACTTCCCGTGTGGACCCCCCACCCCAACCCTCCCCCGCAAGGGGGGAGGGAGTGCACCGTTCGCGGTACGAGAGCGGTGGTTCAAACGGGACACGGCTACCCCTCCTTCGGCACGAAGGCGCCGGGCGGGATGTTGCCTTCGACATAGGCGTAATACAGTGCGTCGAGCTGCACCCACAGCACGTTGGTCTTGAAGATCAGCGCGTTGCACACGGCGGCGCGCTGCTCCGGCGTGGTGGCGTGCTCCTTGACGTAATGCAGCGCGAAGTTGGCGTCGCGCGGCGCCTGGGTGAGACGCCGCTTGAAGTAGCTCATCGTGTCGTTGTTGACGAAATTGTAGTGCTCGAGCATGCCCGAGATACGCTCTTCATGGATGCTCGGCGCGAACAGCTCGGTCAGCGACGAGGCGATCGCCTCCAGCGGTGAGCGGTCGCGGCAGAAATGCACATAGGCTTCGACCGCGAAACGGGTAGCGGGCAGGATGCCCTCGGTGGATTCGACATAGTCCGTGTCGAGGCCCAGGCCCTCCGTGAGCTTGATCCAGCGCTCGATGCCGCCTTCGCTGCCGACGTCGCCGTCATGATCCTCGATGCGGTGCCGCCATTCCAGCCGGGTGGCGCGATCGCGGAAGCGCGTCATCACCATCGCGTCTTTGATTGGGATCGTCGATTGATAGTAGTAGCGGTTCAGCGCCCAGGCCTGCACCTGGCCCTTGTTCAGCTTGCCGCCATGCAGCAGCTTATGAAACGGATGCAGGTTGTGATAGCGCGTCGCCCCGATATGGCGCAGCGCCGCTTCCAGCTCGCTGGCACTGTTCAAGGTCACGCCCTTGCCGACCGACAGCGCCGTCATTCCACTCAGTTTTGCCTCACTCACAGTACGATCTCCATCCCTTCAGCGGGGATTTCCCATCCCTCGCGTTCCAACGTTTGCCGCTCGGGTGAGGCGTGCAGCCACGCCGGATTGGAGTTGTTGATGTGCAGGAAGACCTTCCTGCCGATCCCGATGTCCGCCAGCTGCTTGATCGCGCCGCTTTCTCCGGACATCGCGATATGTCCCATGCTCTGCCCGGTCTTGTTGCCGAGTCCGGCCTGGATCATCTCGTCGTCGCGCCACACCGTGCCGTCGAACAGCACCAGCGGCGCGCCCTTCAATCTCGTTCTCAGATCATCGTCGACGCCGGCACAGGCGGCGATGACGTAGCAATATTGGCCGCCTTCGAGATCGGCAATCTTCAGGCCCAGCGTGTCGCCGGTCGTGGAGCTACCGCCGGGATGCTGCTTGTCGCGCAGATACCACGCGCTCGTTCCCGAGACGGCGAAGGCCGTGACCTCCAGGCCCGAGGGCCTTCCGTCCTGCAAAAGCGGCCGGAACGGCACGTCGATCACGATCGGCACGCGCTTGACGGTCTCGTCCTTCAGCACATCGAAGATGTTGTTCGATCTGAGGATCGCAAGCACCTTGGGATGCGCATGGATCGAAAATGGCGAGCTCTCGCGCATCGACAGCAGCCCCGTGACCGCGTCGATCTCGCCATTGGTCAGGATCACGCCGGCGATCGGGCTGTGGCGCAAGGCGCCGGGCTTCGGATGCAATTGCGGCGTGCGGGTGACCTGCTGACGCAGATCGGGCGAGGCGTTGATCAGGAACCAGTTCGCCCCGTCGGCGCTGACCGCGACCGAGGCCTGGCTGTTGCTGATCTCGGGATGATCCGTGCGCGCGGCACGGCACACGGCGCAGCCGCAATTCCACTGCGGCACTCCACCGCCTGCGGCGGCGCCCAGGACGACGAGGCGAAGCATGAGCCGTCTCCTGGAATTCAGCTGTGGTGGCGCACGCGATTACCAGCGGCAGGATGACCGACAGGCAAGCTGACCAACGGCCAGGATCGCCCGCAGGGAAGGTGACGAGGGTGGGACATCCGACCCGCGTACGGGCTGGCACATACGCGGTCGCTGATCCCCACCCTCAAGCGTCGACGTCCTGATCGCCGAGACCTGGACGTCACACCCGCGAATTATTTGCGGGCCGCGCAGGCGTACATGTTGATTTCCATGCCGACCGGCACTTCAACGATCTTCGGTGCTTTCCAGGCCATTGTCCTCTCCTTCAAGATGGGACGGTTATCGTCCTCAGCATTAAACTACCGTGCTACGAAAAGTTCGCCAGTGGAATCTTTTTGTTTGAGCCTCTCAGGCCTGTTTATTGCAGTGCGAAGTTGCAGATGCGAGTTGCTGCCGTTTTCGTCGGATTGAGCCGCGAAAACAACGAATTCGTGATCGATGGCTTCGCAACGCCGTACAATTCGGTCCCTAGCTTGAGGGGCTGAGCTGGCCGGATGAAGCAGTCGTGAGATGTTCGAGACTTCAAAACCCAAGCGCGCGACCCCATTGGAAGCTGATGATGCCTAGATATTTCTTCAACACACGGATCGGCGAGGAACTGGTCTCCGATACCGACGGCGAGGTGCTGCGCAGTCCCGACCGCGCCTGGGAAGTCGCGCGCGACATGATCAAGGAACTGCTGCGTACCGAAGGCGGCAACGCGGCGCTGATGACGGCCGTCATCGAGGTCACCGACGAGGACGGCGAGATCGTGCTGGAGTTCCCGTTCTCCGAAGCGATCTTCAACATGCCGGCGCAATCGATGACGCGCCATTGAGCGCAGAGCGGCCGCATCGCCGCTCCTCGAACGCTCGCATGTTTGCAGCCGAGGTCAGACCGAATGGCGCGGGCGCACGATGTCGCCGCGCGTGCTGGCGATGCCCATCTCGAAGCTGTCGGCGATGCGGCGGGCGCGGACGATGAAGAGCTCCGCGAGTTCCGGCGCGAGCAGGTCCTTCGCCGTCGCCTCGAACAGTTGCAGCCAGCGGTCGAAATGCGGCCCCTGCAACGACAGCAACAGATGCGGCCGCATCGGCGCGCCGGTGTAGCGGCCCGTCTTCAGGAACATCGACGACCAGAAATCGCTGATCCTGCCAATATGTTCGTCCCAATCCTCCACCGCACGGTTGAAGATCGGGCCGATCAGCTCGTCCTCCCGTGCGCGCCCGTAGAAGGTCTCGACCAGTAGGCGGATCGAGGCGTCGTCGAGTTCCGGATGTTGAACGGCGAGGGGATGGCGGTCGGGCTGGGCGGCAGGCATGGTCATGCGCTGTATATAGGGGATGATAGCGCCGGTGGAAACGCCGGGGCCGCCACTCACGATCTCGCGGCGGCGCCGGCGTTCGGTCACGGCAGGCTGACGAACTCCACCCAGTTCGGCTTCTTGCCCACGGCGTAGGATTTCAGCTTCTCCAGTGCGCCGCCGGCGGCGTCGATCCGATACACCGTCATGCCGTTCGACAGCTCGCCGACGGCGGCGAGATAGCGCCCGGCGGGATCGATGGCGAAGCCGCGCGGCTGGGTCTCGGTCGGCACGCTGCCGATCAAGGTCAGGCGCCCGCTGGCCGCATCGACCTTGAAGCCGGCAATCGTGTTCGAGCCGCGCTCCGAGGCGTAGAGGAACTTACCATCAGGCGTCACGTGAAGATCGGCCGCCCAGGGTTTGCCGGTGAAGCCGGCGGGCAGGGCGGTGGTGCGCTGCTGCTCGCTCCAGGTGCCTTTCTCGGCGTCATAGGCATAGACGGCGAGATCGGCGTTGAGCTCGTGGAGGAGATAGATGAACTTGCCGTTCGGGTGGAAGATGAAGTGGCGCGGCCCTGACTTCTCCGGCGTCTTCACCGTCAGCGCGTCCTTGGCCGTGAGCGCGCCGGTGGCGGCGTCGAAGGCGAAGCCGAGCACCTGGTCGGAGCCGAGATTGGTCGCGAACACGAAGCGATTGTCGGGCGAGGGCAGGAAGGCATGGGCGTTCAGCCCGGTCGGGAGCACCTGGCTCGGCGCGGCGACCACGCCGTTGGCCTGGACCGGATTCGCCGCGACCTTGTTGCCGCCATAGGACGCGCTGAACAGCACCTTGCCGGTGCGGTCGAAGGCGATGTTGGCCATGCTGTCGGCGAGCGGGCCGTTGCCGAGATGGCTGAGCTGGCCGGTCTTGGCATCGATCGCGAAGCTCTCCGCCTGGAACGGCTGCGACCGCACACCGGCGATCAGCACCCGCTTGTCCGGGCTGACCGCGAGCGGGGTCGACGAGCCCGGCTTGTCGACGCCGACGAAGGAAGCCGTCTGCACCGAGGTCATCTCGCCGGTCGCGGCGTCGAATTTGAAGACGCTGATGTCGTTGCTGTCGGCGTTGCCGACATAGGCGTAGGTCTCGGCGTAGCCTGCGCGCGGCGCCAGCGTTGCTGCAGCGGCGAGAACGAATGTCGCGGCCATGATGGTGCCCGGTCTGATCATGTGGTTTCCCCCTTCGTGATGTTGTTGCTTGAGGTCTTAAAGTCGTTTGTGAAGCTTGACCAAGCTTGTTTCCGGATCGATCGATACAGGATCGGTATTGATCGTCCCCTCGGTCCCGATCGGCGAGCGGGGGACAAGACCCATGCGCGTTGCTGCATGGGCTATCCCGGAGTGCCGCGCCTGGACGGCTTTCTCCCATCCAGCCCGCGCGCTAGAACAGCCATCCGTCACCACGGAGCTCCCCATGACCGATCTCTGGCGCCTGCCGGCTGCCGACCTCGCCGCCCTCATCAAGTCGAAACAGGTCTCCGCCCGCGATGCCGCGACCGCGGCGCTGGCGCGGCTCGATGCGGTCAATCCCGCGATCAACGCCGTGATCGACCATCGCCCCGAGGACGTGCTGCAACAGGCCGACGCCATCGACTCCCGGCTGGCGCGCGGCGAGGATCCGGGGCCGCTCGCCGGCGTGCCGGTGACGATCAAGGTCAATGTCGACCAGGCCGGCTTCGCCACCACCAACGGCCTCAATCTGCAGAAGGACGCGATCGCGTCGGCACACAATCCGGTCGTCAACAACCTGGTCAAGGCCGGTGCGGTGCTGCTCGGCCGCACCAACACCCCGGCGGTCTCCTATCGCTGGTTCACCAGCAACCTCATCCACGGCCACACCAAGAATCCGCGCGACCCCGGCATCACGCCGGGCGGCTCCTCGGGCGGCGCAGGATCGGCCACCGCGTCGGGCATCGGCCATATCGGCCACGGCACCGACATCGCCGGCTCCGTCCGCTATCCCGCTTACGCCTGCGGCATCCACGGCCTGCGCCCGACGGTCGGCCGCATCCCGGCCTTCAATACACAGTTCCCCGAGCGCCCGATCGGACCGCAGATCAGCGCCGTCTCGGGGCCGCTCGCCCGCACGATCAACGACATCAGGATCGCGCTGGCGGCGATGTCGGCGCGCGACGTCCGCGATGTCTGGTGGATGCCGGTGCCGCTCGAGGGCCCGCCGCTGCCGAAGCGCGTCACGCTGTGCGTCAACCCGGACGGGCTGAACCCGGTGCCGGAGGTCGTGGCCGCCTTGCGCGATGCCGCCAGGCGGCTGGAAGCCGCCGGCTGGACCGTCGAGGAGATCGCGGACACGCCGCCGATGCAGGAGGCCGCGCTGCTGCAGACCCGTCTCTGGCTCGGCGACGGCTACGAGGCGCAGCTCGCGGCGGCCGAGAAGGAGGGCGACCCTGGCGCGCTGGCCTGCCTGCGCGGCGTCAGTGACAAGGTTCACCCGTTCGACCTGTCGCAGACGCTCGCGCGCCGCGCCGCGCTGACTCGGCAATGGCTCCTGTTCATGGAGCAGCATCCGCTGCTGCTGATGCCGGTGTCGGGCATGCTGCCGTTCGCCGATCAGCTCGACCGCAAGGACGAGGAGTCCTTCAGGCAGGTCTGGCACGCCCAGCTCACGCAGATCGCGATTCCGTTCTTCGGCCTGCCGGGCCTGACGGTCTCGACCGGCATGGTCGGCCGCGTCCCGGTCGGCGTCCAGCTTGTCGGCCAGCGCTTTCGCGAGGACGCGTGCCTTCTCGCTGGCGAAGCGATCGAGGCTGGCGGTACGCCGCCGTCGCCGATCGATCCGGTGCTGGGCTGATGGCCGGCATCTATGATTTCACCGCGACCTCGCTGAAGGGCGAGGAGGTGCCGCTGAAGCGCTTCGAGGGCCAGGTGCTGCTGATCGTCAACACCGCCAGCGCCTGCGGCTTCACGCCGCAATATCGCGGGCTCGAAGCGCTGCACCGGGCCTATGCTGACAGGGGCTTTGCCGTGCTCGGATTTCCCTGTAACCAGTTCGGCGCCCAGGAGCCCGGCACGGCCGAGGAGATCGGCGCGTTCTGCGCCGGCAAGTACGACGTCACCTTTCCGCTGTTCGCGAAGATCGACGTCAACGGTGCGGACGCGCATCCGCTATACCGGTTCCTGAAGGGCGAGAAGACGGGCCTGCTGGGCTCAGCGATCAAGTGGAATTTCACCAAATTCCTGGTCGATCGCACCGGTCACGTGGTGTCGCGCCATGCGCCGACCACCACGCCCGAGGCGTTGAAGAAAGAGATCGAGGCACTGCTGTGAGCGACAACGAGACGACTGCGACCCCATTTCCTGACCGGCTGTCGGTCGATCCGAAGAGCCCCTATTACAATGCGGAGATCCTGTCGCGCGACGTCGGCATCCGCTTCAAGGGCGCCGAGAAGACCAATGTCGAGGAATACTGCATCAGCGAAGGCTGGATCCGCGTCGCCGCAGGGAACGCCAAGGACCGCCACGGCAACCCGCTGACCATCAAGGTCCACGGCCCGGTCGAGCCGTATTTCAAGGATTGAGGCGACTGCGCTGCGGGCCTCTGGTGGTCGTATCCGCCAACCTCTGGCCTCAGCGATGAGGCAAACCGCCAACCCAGGACTCATCATGCCCGGGCTTGTCCCGGGCATCCACGTCGTCATTCCAGGCGCACGACATGGATGGCCGGGACAAGCCCGGCCATGACGGTGTGGAGAAGGGCGGGGTCGAAGCAGCTTTAGCACCCGCGTCGCGATGGGGAATTTAGAATGTTGGTCGTAGATATTTGAGCGTCGTTCAAAATTATATTGAACGTCGCTCACATTCCGCTACACTCACCCATATCCGCCCCGTCGGCACCGGTCCCGACGCGCGACGTCCCCAGGCGTCTGCGCGATCGGACCCCTGCGTGCCGTCTCCGGCGAGATCACAGAGGGTGAAGACGATGTCCTATTCGGAACAAGATCTGCGCGCCGCAGCCGGGGCCGGCGCGATCGGGCCCGACGAGTTGCAGCGGTTGCTGACCTACCTCGAGCAACAGGCGAAGGCGGGTCCCGCGGCGCACGCCAAATTCGATGCCGCGCATCTGCTCTGGTACGCCGGCGCGCTGATCGTCATCGGCGCCATGGGCCTGTTCTCGACGGTGGCGTTCTCGCAGATGGGCGGCCGTGCGCTGACCGCTTGCGCGCTCGCCTACGCCGCCGCGTTCGGCTTCGCCGGCGACCACCTCTGGCGCCGCGACCTGCGCGTCCCCGGCGGCCTGCTGATCGCCATCGCCGTGTCGATGGCACCGCTCGCCGTCTACGGCGTCCAGGCCGAATTCGGCTGGTGGGGCAAGTTCGGCAAGCCCGGCACGGTCCACGACTTCTACGTCTGGATCAAGGGCAGTTGGCTGTTCATGGAGATCGCCACGATCGCGGCGGGCGCGATCGCGCTGCGCTTCTATCGCGTGCCCTTCATCGTCGCGATCATGTCGGTCGCGCTGTGGTTCATGTCGATGGACCTCACGCCCTGGATCTTCAACGTCAGCCATTTCGACTGGGAGATGCGCCGCATCGTCTCGATCTGGTTCGGCCTCGGCATTCTCGCGGTGGCGTGGATCGTCGACTACAACAGCCACAGCCGCGACTTCGGCTTCTGGATGCACTTGTTCGGCCTGATGGCCTTCTGGGGCGGCGTCAGCGCCACCGAAGGCGCCACCGAGCTCGGCAAGGCGATCTACTGCCTGCTGAACGTCGGCCTGCTTGCGATCGCCGTCATCATCGTCCGCCGCGCCTACGCCGTCTTCGGCGCGATCGGCATCACGATGTATCTCGGCCACCTCGCCGACGTCGTCTTCAAGGACTCGCTGCTGTTCCCGTTCGCACTGTCGCTGATCGGCATCGCGGTGGTCGCGGTGGGACTGGCGTATCACCGGAAGCAGAAGCTGATTGCGGAATGGCTGGCAGCCAATCTGCCGCCGGCGGTGCTGCGGCTGCGGCCGCAGGGCGCGTTGGGGTGAAGTGGCGGGATTTCGGTTACGGCGTCACGGCGCATCGAGAACGCCAGAATTGATAGTTGTGAACCTACCTGAAGGACAAGCATCGGCGCGCCGCGCCGGGGGCGGCAATCGCAAGACTGGTATTCACCGGAATTGGTGGGCACACCCAATTCTTCCCTCAGGCTCGGCTCTCGCAAATGGGCGTACAAGACCAACATCTTCGGCTTCGAGTGGCAGTTGGACCGCAGCCAGTGCTGGCGCAACATCAATCCAGCGCCCTAAGTTCTGTACCCGTTTGTATATAAAGGGCGGCGCACCATGTGGTTTGCGTGCCGGACAACTGGATTTCGTGTTCAGAGCTCTTGCCTTCGCGAGTGGAAGTTCCCACTTATCGCAAAGGTTGTGCTTATACCCCATTTTTCTCGTGTTAGGTCATGCCGCGGAAAAGCGAGCCTTCGTTCGTGTCCGACGCGCGTCTGCGCTTAGCGCAGGCCAAAAAGCGCATCGTGCGACAGCAGCGCCGCATCGAGAGGATGAGCGCTGCGGCACCGAACCGCGTTCGTGCTGAGACGCTGCTCCAACTGCTGCGGCGACGCGAACACAGGGCGACCCAGTATTTGGGCATGGTTTCTGGCTGGTCGCGAAAGCACCGCCGCAGCAGGTTTCCCCGGAATATCAAGAATAGATTTATTGGTCCTCCAAAGGCGCGCGAAACCACAGAACAGCGTAAAGCGCGATGGGATCAGAACGTCCGCAGTTTCCTGGACAAGCAATATGAGGCCGCGCCGCACTACAAGTCGTGCGTTCTCATGGCGTGGGAGAAGTTTCTTGCCCTCAACTTGCCGTCAGAGCACTTCGTCACGGAGCTCGTAAGCGGCAACAAAGCTAAGATCCTGCAGCGAGTGTGGGAAATGATGATCGCGCGTCATCTCGATGCGCTCGGCTTCAAAATCACAACCGCTGCTAAGGGGCCGGACTTCAGGTTCGAGCACGAAAATAAGGTTTATTGGATTGAGGCCGTTTCACCGGAGCCCATGGGAGTACCCGAAGACTATTTGGAGTTTCCGAAGCCTGGCGAATTTAAGGTTGGGGATGTACCGCATGAGGAGGTACGGCGACGATGGATCGCAGCGGTTGATGAGAAGGCGAAGAAGCTAAAAAAATATCGTGCCAAGGGCATTGTTGGTAGCAAGGATGCATACGTCATTGCTGTGAATGGCTGTCAACTTGGTGCACTCCCAATTGATCATGGGCTCTCAGGGCTTCCCTACGCTGTTGAAGCAGTTTACCCAGCAGGCCCTGTTACCATCCCCGTTGAAAGAGCTACCGGTGCGTTTGGAAAACCGTACATCGGAAGCCAGTGGTCTATAAAAAGTGCGAACGGAAGCCCGGTGCCGACCTCGATGTTTGTTAACAGAGAGCACGCTGGGGTTTCTGCTGTTATCGCGTCGTCTTCCGATCGTTCTGAAGACCCCATCTTACCGCTCGACGTCGTGCACAACAATTTCGCCGAAGTGCCGGTTGGTCGCGGCCTGTTGGGCGCCAAGTCGGACGAGTGGGTACCATCTCCCGACGGCAAAGGAGGTATCAACATAACGAAGGTTGCACTCAAGTCACAAATGGTAGCCGGAGCGGTGACAGGTAGCGTGGAAGGCACGGAGATTTCTCTCGGGCATGACCTGAACTGTGACAGTGCACAAGACTCCCTGTCGGGACGATGAGGTGAGGTAGTCAATACGTTAAGTGTCATCGAAACCCAATCGGGCGCGTGACCACGTCGGAAAGTGCGCTAACGCAGCGGGAGGCTGCTACGTGAACATCGAAGAGTTTCTGAAGGCTCATCAATATACGATTGCCGCCCTAGGCGTCTTAGGCACGTTCTCGGCCGTCTTAGTCGCTCTGTTTAGCTCGATCGCTGCAATGAGAACATCCCGTACGAGAATAAGTGCGCGCGCCTCCATAAATGTCATCCACCACTCTTCCTTGGAAGGAAAGGAGCGACCGAAATATCTGGTAGTATCCATTCGCAACTTAGGCACGATGCCCGTGCATATTCCGATGGGGTTCTTTCATTGGAAGCTACCTCTCCAGCGCGGAGTTTACGAGGTGTTGCCTCTAGACTACTCGGCTGCAGATGAATGGATTGCCCAGAAAAGGTACCCAGTTGAAATCAGGGCCCGCGGGTCTGAGATCTTCTTTCTCTCGCCTATTTCGGTTTTTCAGGAAAATGCATTAAAAACATTTATTGGAACATCCGTTTGGAGCAGATTTCGCTACCGATTTCTTTCCGCGATGGTGTTTACAGACGAAGGTAGGACCTTCAACGTTAAGCTCGAGAGTTCGTTGCGCAAAGAGATGGTGCGTCTTTGCGATCATCGGAGCAACTCAATGTAAGTTTGGTAAGAATATGGTAGGGGCCACTCTAGTTCTCGGCTCTTTCGGTGACAGTGCATAAAACTCGTCCTTGAGCGCGCTGATCGACGCGAAGACGGCGGAAGCGAGAGGTGTTGGGTTCCGAGCTGGGGCGCCAACAGACGCCAACCGCATGCTGACCGTGCACACCGGCGTCTTTTTCATTTTTCAACGCATTGAGGGCTCGCGGGTGTCGGGACCGGCCAGTCTGGCTCGTCTTTTAACCGACACCGCCCCCTGCGCTCATGCAGTGAGCCGTCCAAATGCAACCAGGAGCAATGTTTCATGAGGATCACCGTCGAAACCACCGTCGCAGCCCCGATCGATCAGGTCTGGCGTGCCTATACGACGCCGGCCGACATCGTGAAGTGGAACGCGGCCTCCGACGACTGGCATACGACCAAGGCCACGGTCGACCTGAGAGAGGGCGGCGCGTTCTCGTCGCGGATGGAGGCCAAGGACGGCAGCATGGGTTTCGACTTCGCAGGCACCTACACCAAGATCGTCGAGCACAAGCTGATCGAATACGCCTTCGGCGACCGCAAGGCCGAGGTCCACTTCGAGCCCGGCCCGAATGGCGTTGTCGTTCGCGTCGCCTTCGATGCCGAAACGACCCATTCAGTCGAGCAGCAGCAGGGTGGCTGGCAGGCCATTCTCGACAGCTTCGCGCGGCATGTGGAGGCGAAGAAGGCGTCATGAGGGCGAGGGGGCCGAGGTCCCGACGGGCACCGCCCGAATCTTTCACCTTGACAAATTCCGAAAATCAGCAATGATGCGCATGTCCTGTCCTTTTCGCAGAGGGACGTACGCGTCGTCACGAACGTCGGGGCAGGGATGCGGTGGCCGTGGAGATGTCGGTAGACGACCGGCGTCTGTGCGGACGGAGAAGTCGTGTGGTCCTGGCCTCTCGACGCTGAGGTCAAGTCCGCAAGCGTTGCTTGACGGCACGCCCGGGCGATGGGGGCAAGAACGCCTCTCCCCAGGGAGAGCACGAAGGACACCGTTCAAACCATCGCGCAGGGAAGGCCGGAATGCACCGGTCGTACCTGTGGTTCCTGCCCCGTGCACTTTCTCACGCACGGGGGCCATGGGTTGCGGCCAGCACCCGGTCTTCCCTGCGCCCTCTGTATTTGATGAGGGTGACGTGTTTCGCAGCACTCGGGCGTCAGGCGTCGCGAGGCCGCGGTCGCACGTCCTCCAGCTGTTTGAGATGTGAAAGCGGTTTTCCTACAGCGTCGTCCCGGCGAACGCCGGGACCCATACTCCGCGGCGGATGTGGGACGCGAGGTCTAACGACGAGTCCGCCCCAAATCACGTCCTGGGGTTATGGATCCCGGCGTTCGCCGGGATGACACTGACTTTGTGGTTCGCGTGGTTCGTCCCATGCGCCGTATAGGGGACCAATTACGACGACAGCCGCATATCCAGCAGCCGCCGGCCCTCGGCGCGCAGCAGCTTCTTGACCGCGCTGGAGGCGACGACCTCGCCGTCATTGGCATAGGCTTCGTGGTTCTTCTCGATGTCCTCGAGCCGATACAGATAGTTCACCATCACGGTCGCGGATTCGCGCTGGCCCTTGGACGAGAGGTCGCCGAGCCAGTTGATGCGCTCGAGCCTCGCGCCGTTGCCGAGGTGGAAGCGGGCGACGGGATCGATCACCTTTCCCTTCGACGTGCGCGCCCTCAGGAAGTAGTGCGCGGCGAGCGGCTCGATCACGGGGCGCAGCTCGGCGGACATCTCGGCGTCCTCGACCCAGCGCGGCTCGTTCAGGAGCTTGAGCACGTTGCGATCCTCTTCGGTCGCATCGGCCGTCGACTTCAGCCAATTCATGAAGCCCGGCACCGGCGACAAGGTCACGAAGGTGTCGAGCTTCGGCAGCTCGCGCCTCAACTCCTCCACCACCTGCTTGATCAGGAAGTTGCCGAACGAGATGCCGCCGAGACCGCGCTGGGTGTTGGAGATCGAATAGAAGACGGCGGTGCGGGCGCGGTCGGCCGGCACCGGCGGACGGTCGACCGCGAGCAGCGGCGCGATGGCGCCGGGGATCGTCTCGGTCAGCGCGATCTCGACGAAGATCAAGGGCGCGTCGGGCATCGCCGGATGGAAGAAGGCGTAGCAGCGGCGGTCGACCGGATCGATGCGGCGGCGCAGATCGTCCCAGTCGTGGATCTCGTGCACCGCCTCGTAGCGGATGATCTGCTCCAGAATGTTCGCCGGCGTCGACCAGTCGATCTTGCGCAGCACGAGAAACCCCCTATTGAACCACGAGCTCAAGAGATGCACCACGTCACGGTCGAGCGCGGCGAGTTCCGGACTGGCCTTCAACAGATCCAGGAGATCGGTGCGCATCGCCACCAGCTCGGGCGTGCCGCCCGGCGCGCGGTTGAGCCGGCGGATCAGCTCCTGCCGGCGCGGCTCGGAGGCGAAATGCAGCGCGCTCGCGCCCTCGTCCGATGGCGCCGCGCGCCAGTCGTCGATCGCCTTGGCGAGCCTGGCCTTGTCGGGCCCGAAATCATGGACCAGCGCGGTGAAGAACGCCTTGCGCCCCTCGGGGTCGAGATCGTGATAGCCGTCGAGCACGTCGCGGGCCATCGCCGTGCCCGAGGCCTCGCCGGCACCGGACACCAGCGCCTCGCACAGCTCGGCCAGGCTCGTCGCATCGTGCTTCTCGACAGGGGCGCCGCCGCCGCGCAGCAGCGTCCGGCCTCGCTCGGAAATTGTGGTGATCAGGTCGGTGAAAAAGGCATTGGCCATCTGATGTCGGTCGAATCCCAGAGCGTGATGAAGGCGATGTTACATGGATTTATGGCAAAGCTGGTCACATTCAAACATAACAAATCGTCAACGCCGCCGTCGCGGCGCGCATATGCGGCCGGCGTGTCATGCACCTGTCTGCTCCGCGAATTCGGTCGGAGTGCGGCCGGTGACCTGCCTGAAGGCATGCGAAAACGCCGGCACGCTGGCATAGCCGAGATCGGCGGCGAGCTGCTTGACGGAGAGGTGACGGTCGGTGGACAGCCGCTCGATCGCGGCGGCGATCCGGGCACGCTGGCACCACGCCTTGAAGCTCAGCCGCGTCTCCGCCGCGAACAGCCGCGACAAAGTGCGGGCCGAGCTGCCGACCTTGCCCGCCAGGGTCGCCAGGTCCTGCTCGCTCGCGGGAGAGGCGAGGACGAGCTGGGCGGCACGGCGCGCGCGCGGATCCTGCGGCAAGGGGATGAAGGTCGAGGAATCCTCGGCGCGGCGCAACTCGAGCAAAGCGAGCCGCACCAGGAGCGCCGTGCGCTCGGGCCCGCCGTCCGCCGCGAACAGCGCCAGGATCGCCTGGTGCAGCAGCGGCGAGACCTGCACCACGAACTCGCGGTCGAGCCGCGCGCCCCGCGTCTCCCGCTTCAGCCAGTCCAGCTCGAAATACAGCGTCCGCATCTGGCTGTCGGCCAGCATGTCGATGGCGTGGCCATGGCGCGCCGGCACCCAGACCGCGCGGTCCGGTGGCACCAGCCAGCGTCCCCGCGGCGTCGTCACCTGCATCGTGCCGCGCGAGGCGTAGATCAACTGGGATTCGCGGTGCATGTGCGGATCGAGCCGCGCACCCTTGTGATAGAGGCGCGCGATCAGATGGACGCCGGGCTCGGTCGTCACCCGGTCGGCGCCAAGCGGCTTCAATGGCGTGTCCACGACGGTCATTGGCGGCTTCTCGTTGGTCGCGTCGACTATAACCGATCCGTCAGGAATCGAGGACAGCTCCCATGAACAGCGCCCGCCGCGTCATCGGCTTCGTCAACGCGGCCCATTTCATCGACCATTATGCGATGCTGATCTTCGCAGCCGCGGTCATTATCATGGGCCCGGCGCTCGGCATGGCCTATGCGGACCTGCTGCCCTACGCGACGCCGGGCTTCATCGCCTTCGGCGCCGGGTCGCTGTTGACCGGCTGGCTCGGCGACCGCTGGAGCCGGCGGCACATGATGCTGATCTTCTATCTCGGCATCGGCCTGTCGATGGTCTCGGTCGGCCTGGTGCAGACGCCGTGGCAGCTCGGCGCGGCGCTGCTCGCGATCGGTCTGTTCGCCTCGATCTATCACCCGGTGGGAACCGCGATGCTGGTGTCCTACGCCGACCGGCTCGGTCGCGACATGGGGCTGAACGGCGTGTTCGGAAATCTCGGCGTCACCTCGTCGGCGCTGGTCACCGGCGTGGTCGGGCAATATCTCGGCTGGCGCTTCGCCTTCATCGTACCCGGGGTGATCACGGTGGCGATCGGCGTGGTGTTCGCGCTGTCGGTCGTGCATGAGGACCGCCGCGGATCGAAGCAGGCCGCGGCGCAGGCCCGCGTCGCGCGCGACCAGATGTGGCGCGTGGTGCTCGCGCTGCTGCTGGTGGTGATCGCGATCTCGACGACGTTCAACGCGATCACCGTGGCGCTGCCAAAGCTGTTCGCGGAGCGGCTGGCCGGGTTGACGCAGAGCCCGGCGCTGCTCGGCGTGATCGCGGCCGGCGTCTACGTGTTCGGCGCGATGACGCAGTACACGATAGGGCGGCTGCTCGATCGCCACGCGCTGAAGACGATCGCGCTGCCGCTGTCGCTGGTGCTGGCGCCGCTGCTGTATCTCGCCGCCGACGCGCGCGACTGGGCGCTGATCGTGGCCTCGATCGGCATCGTCATGGGTGCGTTCGGGCAGGTCACCGTCAATGACGCCATGGTCGGCAAATACACGGCCGAGGAATGGCGCTCGCGCGCCTATGCGGTGCGCTACTTCGTCGGCTTCACCGCGGCCGGCGCCTCGGTTGGCCTGGTCGCCTGGCTGTATGAGCGCGGCGGCTTCGTCACCATGCTGCAGGCGTTCGCCGTGCTCTGCCTGGTTGCGGTCATCGCCGCGCTGATCCTGCCGCCGGAGCTTCCGGCGGCGCAGCCGGCGCTGCGGGAGGCGCCGGCGGAGTGAGAATGCGATCCACCCAAATTTTCCCAATTGCCAGGCACGCGCTGCCGGCGCAGCCTGGGCCGATATGCGCGTGCTGATACTGATGAGATCTGATTGGCCACCATGCAGGCGACCGCGGTGGCGACGAGAGATTGAAGCACGACACCATTGAGGATCGATCGATGATCAATCGCTTCAGGAGAATGCTGGTGCTCGGGATGGTCGCGGCGGCCGGCCTTGCTGCAACGGAGGCGCTGGCGCAGAGCGATGCGCAGCGCAACGCGATCAAGTCGGCATGCCGGTCGGACTACATGTCGAAATGCGCGAGCGTGCCGCCCGGCGGCACGGCGGCGTTCCAATGCCTGCAGAAGAACATCGCGAGCCTGTCCTCATCTTGTCAGACGGCGGTCAAGGCGCTCGAGCCTGCCGCGGAGACCAAGCCTCCGGCAGAGGCCAAGCCTGTCGTGCAAGCCAAGCCGGATTCGGCGCCACCGGCCGAGAGCAGGCCGGCCGCCGCCGAGGCGAGCAAGCCTCCCGCCGAGCCTCCGAAGGTCGCGGCGCAGCCGGCCGCGTCCGTCCCGGCCGTGCCTGCCCAGTCCGCCACGGCTGCGGCCAAGCCGGCTGCGTCGGCGCCTGCGGTCAAGCCGAGCGAGGCGCAGGTTGCCGCGATCCGAAGTGCCTGCGGCTCCGATTACCGCAAGGTGTGCAGCAGCGTGCCGCCGGGCGGCGCGGCGGCGCTGCAGTGCTTGGAGCAGAACAAGGCCAAGGTGTCCGCTCCCTGCGCTCAGGCCATGGCGGCTTCGAGCGGTGGTGCCGCGTCGACCGGGACATCGACGGCGACTGCGGCTGTTGCCTCGCCCGCGGCGACAACCACCGCTGGACCAGCGGCGCCGGCGCTGGTGTTGCGACCGCTGCGGCCGCTCGAGGAGTTGCGCATCGTGAGGGCCGCGTGCGGCGCGGACGCGCGGGCGTTGTGCAGCGGCATCGAGCCAGGTGGTGGCCGGATTGCGCAGTGCCTCGCGGCCAATGCCGGCGCGCTGACGCCTGGCTGCAAGGGCATGCTCGCGCAGTTCGCGGCCAATCGCTGATGCGGAGCGGCTGCCGTCCATGGTTACCATCCGAGATGCATACGAGCGCGATCCACCCAAATTGTCACAATTGTCGGGCGGGGAAGTCCCAGGCAAGGTCGCGACGGGGTGGATATTTGACCAATCAGATCATGATCAGGAGTTTGAAGATGAGCGCCATTGTCTCACGTGCCATTATTTCCACGCTGTGCGGATTGTTCATCCTGGCGGCGATGCCGTTCGTGTCGATGTCGGATGCCAATGCCGTGGTCTGCGCACGCGGCGTCGTGCGGGCCGGCTGCGCCGGTGCGGCGGGCGCCGTGGTGGTTCGCAAGCCGCCGGTGGCGGCCGCGGCGTGCCGCACGGTGATCGTCAATGGCGTCGCGGTTCGCCGCTGCGTTTAAGCGACGCTTAATCGGTTTTCGGTATCGAGTTATTTGAAACCGCAATTGCGACGCGCAAGTTTTGCGCGTCGCATGCTGCTTTGCGTAAGCGAGGTAAGCTGTATTTAACGGTGCTCCCGGCAAGGTGCGGCTCGTATCCAACTTGCAATCCAATGGGAGAGGGCCATGGCGTTTTGGCGCTGGCTGCGTGACGCAGCCCTGGTAGCTGCGGTAGTCACGTTTGCCGGCCACGCCGCGGGCGCAGCCGGCTTGAAGGAAGAAATCGCGCCGACGGGCAAGCTTCGCGTCGCCATTGCCGTTGGCCCCGCCGGCGGTGCGTTCTGGTGCGTCAAGTCGGACAGCGGCTATTCAGGCGTTCCGGTCGAACTGGGCAAGGCGATGGCCGCGCAGGTCGGTGTGCCCGTCGAGTTCGTCGAGCATCCGAATTCCAATGCGATCACCGATGAAGCTGCTCGGGGCGTCTGGGATGTGGCCTTCATGCCGAAGGACGCGGAGCGCGAAACCAAGGTCTCGTTCGGTCCGGTCTACGATTCGGTCGAGACCACCTTCATCATCCGCGCCGGTCTCGACGTCGCCAACATCGCGGCGCTGGACCAGGCCGGCACCGAGGTTGCGGCCATCAACGACACGACCGTGCTGCGCGGTGCCAAGGCCTTCCTGAAGAAGGCGACCGTCACCGGCTTCAAGTCCTACGAGGAAGTCTACGCGTTGCTCAGCGCCGGCGAGATCGACGCGCTCGCGCTGGCGCGCGATCAATTGAATCTCATCACCAAGCAGATTTCCGGCACCAAGGTGCTCGCCGAGACCTTCAAGAAGACGGATACCGCGGTTGCGGTGCCGCTGAAGCATCCGCAGTCGCTGGCCTTCGTCACCAAGTTCATGACGGACTCCAAGGCGAACGGCCTGCTCAAGAAAGCCTACGGCGCCAACAATCTGAGCGAATCGACTTTGCTCACCCAGTAGGCGCACCGACGCTGCCTGCCGAACTCTCCCACGCCACAGGCGGGGAGAGCCATCGTCTCAGCCGGCGCGCTTCATCTCAGTTCGGCGCCCGCCTCACGATCGGATCGAGGCCGCTTTCCGCGATGACGTGACGCGCATCCGGTGATTGCAGGAACTTGATGAGCGCCTTGCTGGCCTCCGGCTCCTTGGCGTCCGTGGCAATGCCGGCGGAGAACACGGTGATCTTCTGCAGTCCGGCCGGCAGCGGCCCGACGATGTCGATGCCCTTCACCGGCTTGAGCTCGCTGATCTGCTGAAAGCCGATCTCCGCTTCGCCCTGGGCGACGATCTCGCCGACGGGAGTGGCCGGAATCATCCGCGCCTTGCCTTTCATCTCGTCCTTGATGCCAAGCTTGTCGAACATCTCGGTGGAGACGTAGACGCCGCTGGCACTGTCCGAATAGGCGATGGTCTTGGCCGCGATCAGCATGCGTTTCACGGCTTCCGCGTTCGAAATATCGGGATGCGGCGTCCCCGACTTGACCGCGACGCCGATCGGCGAATTGGCGAGGTCCGCACGGCTGTCCGGCATCACCTTGCCCTTGGTGGTGAGATCGCTGAGCGCGTAGCCCACCATGATGAGGACATCGGCAGGTTCGCCGCGCTCGAGGCGAACGGGAATCGCATTCGTTGTCGTTCCCATCGACGGGCCGTAGGCAATCGTGACCTTGTGACCCGAGCGCCGCTCGAACTCCGGCACCAGGGATTTGAACGCAGCGGTCATGCCGCCGGAGATCATGACGTGGACTTCTGCAGCTTGGGCCGCGGTGGTCAGGAGGAACGCGGCCGAAGCGGCGAGACCGATGGTGCGGAGATGGGGCGAGAGTATCATGGCAGGCTCCGAGGCGAACGGCTGGAGGCCGGGGGCGCTTTGGATAGCCCGGCCTTGCCAGGAAGGCCAGCGCCGGCGTCGGCGCATACGGCCGTCCCTGCAATGCGTCTCGCTTGCGGCGTCACTGTGTTAGTAGTGTGGCGAGGCTGCTCGCCGCCACCTCAGCCGGCCTGATAGGCCGGCGCGGATGCGAGAAAGTCGTTATACGCGTCCGCATCGGGCGGCGTGAACATCTCGGCCAACGGGTTGCGCCGTCGGCGCTGGGCGCCAATGTCTGCAAGCAGTTCGTCGAAATGCTTGAAGTGATAGGGCGCGACACAAAGTCCGCCATAGACGCCCGCGGCAGGGCGCTCGATCCGCTTGAAATGCAGCATCATCTCGATGTTGTCGCGCATCTCGCGCTCGCTCGGTTGATGCGCCAGCTGTTTGTCGGCATACCGCACCAGCCAGTTGGCGGCCATGTCCGCGCAGAGCACGGTGCAGAAGCTCGAATTGAAGCCGACGAACCCCATGTCGGGAAGATCGGGATTGGCGATCAGCCGATAGAGCCGGTACTGCCCGTCCGGATCGACCAGTCTGGCGCGGTCGGCTGCCGACAGGAACGGGACCCCGAGCTTGTAGCCGATGGCGAGGATCGCGACGTCGGCCGGAATTCGTTCACCGTCGCTGGTCACGATGGTGTTCGGCTCGTAGTGGCCGAAGGTGCCGTAGACAGCCTTGATCCGGCCGTCTGCGACCATCGGGAAGAAGTCGGGCGTCGCGATCGGGACGGAGCAGTTCACGCCGTCCTCGATCCTGCCTTTCGGCACCATGTTGCATTTGGCGAGCTTCAACTGCGTCTTGAGCAGACTCTCCAGGCCCCGCCAATTGGCCCAGACGAGCGGCTTGGCCAGCAGATGGGCAAGGCGCGAGAGCGGGCCGATGCCCCAGCTTGGGAACATCTGCTCCTGGGCGCGGATATAGAGGATGCGCTTGAAGTTGATCAGACCGCCGATGAAGTAGGGAATGCGCCACACCGCTTCACGGAGCACGATTGTGACCGAGCGCGCGCCGGAGCGCACGGCGTTGACCGCGATATCGGTTGCCGATTTCGAGCCGCCGAGGACTACCACGTCGCGCCCCCTCGTGAGCGCGGCATCGTTGTATTTCGAGGAATGCAGGATCAAGCCGCCGGCGGCCGCGAACTGATCTTCGCCGGCAAGCGACAACGTCTGCGGCTCGTTGAACTGACCGGTGCAGACGGCGACGAAATCGAAATCCTCCCGGCTCGTTCGGTCCCCGGTCTTGAGGTCGAGGCTCCATCCAGGCTTGCCGTCACTGCGGCGCTGCATCGCAAGGACGGTCGTGTTCAACCGCATCAGGCGGATGAGGTCGTGGGACTTCGCGTAGTCGGCAAGATAGGCATAGACCTGCGGTCCCTTCGGCCATTCGGGATAGTGATCCGGCATCGCCTTGTCGGTGTAGCGATAGAGCTCCTTGGGGCTCTGCGTCTGCACGTCGGGATAGGATCGCGCGGGCTCCCAGACGCCGCCGAGATCGGCGCTCCGCTCGACGATGGTGACGTCGTGCCCGCGGGCGGCGAATGCTTTGGCTGCAGCCAGGCCGGAGACGCCGGCGCCGATCACACAGACATTCTTTCGATTGATCATGGGACTTCCTTGTTGTCGGGCGCGCGGCCGCGCACCCGCCGCGCCGCAAGAGCCCGCAAGAGTTTGATGGTGACGAAGGTCGCCCGGCGCGACCGAAATGTGCGATGCCGACGGACAAGCCAGCTTCGAAATCAGGGCGAGAAGGATCTCGCCGATCGCATGTCGTTCAGGCGCAGCCGTTGCTCATGCTGCAGGCGCACCGGGCCGATAGCGATGATCGCGCGCCGTCCGTACCGCAACAATTGAGGAGCGCTCGCCGGGCCCGGCGCTGCCGCCTAGTCGTTGGCCTCGGGCGGCAGGAAGTCGACCTCGTGCTCCGCCGAGATCCGCACCACTTCGGCCGGGTCGGCGAGATTGTCCAGCATGTTGAACAGCGCCTCCAGCTTCTGCATCGGCGACACCCAGAACAGCGCGCGCGCCGGCTTGTCGGATTTGTTGAAATAGCCATGCGGAATGCCGCGCGGCATGCGCACGAGGTCGCCGGCATTCGCCTTGACCCAGACGCCGTCGAGCTTGAGGTCGAGGACGCCTTCCTGCACCAGGATGAATTCGTCCTGGGTGGGATGAACGTGAACCGGCACGAACTGCCCGGGCTCGCTGTTGGTCTCGAAGGCGAACGTGGAGTCGGTGACGGCCTTGGGATAATAGAGCTGACCCAGGATATTCCAGGTCTTGCCGGCATAGCCGGTACCTGCGCGCGTGATGCCTTTTTCCAGTGTGATCATGGCGGGTCTCCTTGCTGCACGCATGGGAGGATCAAGCCAGGGCGACGCCAAGTCTATCCAGAAAACGAATCCCTCGACGTCAGTTGCTAATTATTATAGGTTTCAAACGATCTCGACGGACGATGTAGGCCATGACTGCAGGTGCAGCCGCTGATCGTAGTTGGAAGTCACCGGCTGTGCCGCGGCTTACAGCCTATGGCCGTGTTGCAACGCACGATGTCGATGAGGCCGCTGAACAAATAGGCCGCATCTTCTGTCCGCATGGGCTGCAGCCGGAGGCCGATACTGCGCGCGATTTCCTCGCTCTGCATAATTGTGCGGCATTCGATGGCTTTTCCATCAACTACGTCGCCTATGGCGGTGCGGTAACCATCGATCCCGGCTGTCTCGACCGCTTCTTCCTGCTGCAGCTTCCGCTGGCGGGGACCGCGCGGGTTTTCGCCGGGGCCGGCGAGGTCGCCACGGCGCCAGACCATGCAGCATCACTGCTGTCGCCGACATTGCCCACGCGTATGGTCTGGGACGCTTGCGCTCAGTTGATCCTGTTGCTCGACCGCCGTCTCGTGGAACAGCGCGCTGCCGCGCTGTCCGGGCGCGCGGTGCAACCGATCGAATTCGATCCCGCGATCGCGCTGTCGGGACGTCATGGCTCGCGGCTCCGGGCTCACATGCTTGGGCTCGCCGACCTCGCCGAGCGTCTCGGCGGTGGGCGCGGACTGCCATCGGTTGCGGCAGCCAATTGGCGCGAGACGCTGCTGGACATTCTGTTCGAGCAGCCGGGCAATGGCCTGGCGGAGGCGATCAGGCTGCATTCCGGCCGGGTTGAGACGCTGCCGCAGGCCGTCCGCCGGGCGCGTGATCTCCTGGCGGCGCACGCAGCCGAACCGCTCGATCTGGCGCAACTCGCGGCGTCGTCAGGAGTGGGGATCCGGGCGCTGCAAGGCGGCTTCCGCCGCCATTTCGGCATGTCGATCTCCGACATGCTGCTCGACATCCGGCTGGCGCGGCTCAATGCGCAATTGATGGCGGCTCCGCCGGAGGCGCGGATCATCGACATCGCCTTCGACCTCGGCTTCACCCATCTCGGGCGGATGGCGGGTGCCTATCGCGACAAGTTCGGGGAGGCGCCGTCGGCGACACTGCAACGCGTGCAGCGCGGCCGCTTCACGAATTGACGTGCACGAAATCCCGCAGCAGCGGATAGATCTCGTTATTCCACTTCTTGCCACTGAACACGCCGTAATGGCCGACGCCGGCCTGCATGTGATGGACGCGCCGATAGGCACGCACATTGGTGCAGATGTCCTGCGCCGAGAGCGTCTGTCCGATCGAGCAGATGTCGTCGCGCTCGCCTTCCACCGTCATCAGGCCGATGCGCCGCACGGCTTTCGGATCGACGGGACGGTCGCGATGCATCAGCTTGCCCTGCGGCAGCAGATGCTCCTGGAACACGTCGCGCACGGTCTCGATGTAGAACTCGGCGGGAAGGTCCATGACCGCGAAATACTCGTCGTAGAACGTCTTGATGGTCTCCGCCTTCTCGACCTCGCCTTTGGCGAGATGGTTGGCGAGATCCATGTGCTGCTTGACGTGGCGCTCGAGATTCATCGATACGAAGGCCGTGAGCTGCACGAAGCCGGGATAGACCTTGCGGAACGCGCCCCTGCACTGGAAGGGCACGTAGTGGATCAGGTTGTCCTCGAACCAGTCGATCGGCTTGCTCTTGGCGAACTCGTTGACCTTGGTCGGCTGGATCCGCGTGTCGATCGGTCCGGCCATCAAGGTCAAGGTGGCGGGGCGCGACGGATGGTTGTCCTCGCACATCACGGCGGTGGCCGCGAGCGCGGAGACCGACGGTTGGCAGATCGCCACCATGTGCGGGCGCGGACCGAGCTGGCCGAGGAAGGTGATGAGATGATCGGTGTAGTCTTCCAGCCCGAAGCGACCATGATCGCGCGGGATGTCGCGCGGATTGTGCCAGTCGGTGATGTAGACGTCGTGGTCCTGCAGCAGCGTCTTCACGGTGCCCCGCAGCAGCGTGGCAAAATGGCCGGACATCGGTGCGACCAGCAGCACCTTGGGCTGATCCGGCGCAGCGTCCTTCTTGAAGTGCAGGAGCGAGCCGAACGGTGTCTTGAACGTGACCTCTTCGGTGACGGCGAGTTCGCGGTTGCCGACCGTCACGCTGTCGATGCCATACGCCGGGCGAGCGTAGGTCAAGGCCGCGCGGGAGATCAGCTCGAGCGCGGCGGACAGACGCCGCATGGCGCGGCTGGATAGCCCTGATGGGATCAGGTTGAGATAGCGCATGGCGGCTGCTGCGCTCTGGCGCCACGGCTCGGTCAGGTCCATGTGGTTCTGATAGGCTTGGTACAGCAGCGCCATCGCGTCCGATCCATTACATGCATTGCTGTATGCAATATCGGAGCCAGAGTGGCCGAGTCTTGCCTGAAAAACTGGCATGTCGCTTGCTCGCTGAAATCTCTGACGTATCCGGCTCCGCGCATGATGCCGCTCGCACGAGCGGCACGGTGGGCGAACGACAAGCGGCAAAGCGGCAAGAGGGTAGGGGCGACATGGCCAAAGCGACGTTGACCATCAGCAGCAAGAATTACTCGTCGTGGTCGCTGCGCGGCTGGCTGCTCGCAAAATTTTCCGGGCTCGATTTCGACGAGGTCGTGGTCGGTCCGGACGACGCATCGGCGCGCGCCGAGATCCTGCTGCTGTCGTCCTCGATCCTGGTGCCGTGCCTGCGCCACGATGGTGCGACGATCTGGGATACGCTGGCGATCGGCGAGTATCTCAACGAGACCTTTCCGGAGGCGGGCCTACTGCCTGCCGACCGCATTCAGCGCGCGCATTGCCGCTCGATTTCGGGCGAGATCCATTCCGGCTTCACGACCCTGCGGGCGTCGCTGCCGGTCAATCTCAAGGGCCACTTCCCGGGCTTCAAGGTCTGGACGCGGGCGCAGGCCGACATCGACCGCATCTGGGCGATCTGGCGCGACTGCCTGGACAGATCCGGCGGCCCATTTCTGTTCGGTCAGCGCGGCATGGCGGATGCGATGTATGCGCCGGTGGTGACGCGGTTCGTGACTTATGACGTGAAGCTCGAGCCGCAGCTCAAGGCCTATGCCGACCTGATCATGGCGCTGCCGGAGATGCAGCAATGGATCGAGGCCGCCAAGGCCGAGCCAGAGGAGATCGAGGAGCTGGAGGTCGAGTACTAGGGTCCTGCCGTCAGCGGCCCGTGCCCGCGGCCCTTTGCAGCCGCCGGCTCCGGCGAGAACGGCTCATGCCACGGGCAGGTGCTGCTCAATTTGAAGCCGGATCTGCGTCTTCGCGGCGCGTGGCGTGAGCTGTCAGCACGTCACCATTGCCGTGTGGCGTCGGCCAAAACCCGGTTGTTGGCAATCGGTTCGGCCCGCGATGGCGCGCCTGGCCTGCCGATCTTTGCGTTGCAAACGGGGCGTGGCGTGGTTTTCGCATGGCACAATCCGCTTTCGGACGTGGTGGCCTCTGTGGCCGATCGATGGGCCGCAACGGTCGCCGATGTCGCGATCAACCGGTGGAGGCCGTCATGAACCAGCATGCAGTGGTGAGCAAGTTCTCGCACGTGAAGCCCGACGACACCGCCTACACGGGCGGCGGGTTGCGCGACTTCTTCCTGTATCGCGATCTGGGCATCGCCGACGCCACCGGCGGGCAGGTGATCTGCCACCTCGTCAAGGCCAATCCGGATTGTCCGCCGGTGGATGGCACCGGCTGGCATCGCCATGATTGCGATTTCCAGATCGTCATCATGATGAAGGGCTGGGCCCGCTTCATGTACGAGGACAAGCCGACCCTGGTGAACGCCGGCGACGTCGTGCACCAGCGTCCCGGCATCGTGCACTACCTCTACGATTATTCCCCTGACATGGAATATATGGAGATCGTCAGCCCGGCTGACTTCAAGACGGTCGAGATGCCGCCGGCGACCGACAACGTGCCGCCGGTCACGCCGTGGACCTGAGCGCCTGAACTCCTTCTCCGTTAATCTTTGGCATCCGGTTGCGGCATGCGGCGCGATGCTTCTCCTCATGATGTGGTGGGTTGTCTCCGACGTGTCCGATATCTAGCGTGAACAGGTCGCGCACCAGATGCGGCATCCGATTCGGACGCGATTCGTTCCAGCAGCGTTCCGGGGATTAAGACGGCAAGGCAGCGGCGTCGCATTTTGAAACACGGCACGCGCGCTGCCTGTCTCGCGCCTTGGTGCTCTACATTGCCCCTTGCGACCGGTCTGGCGCCGGTCCATCACCCGCGAGGGGAGCATCGATCATGACCTTGACCACATTGGCTTGGCTCGCGCTCGCGGCCTATGGCGCGCATATTCTCGAGGAATACACGTTCGACTGGCGCAATTGGGCGCGTGCGGTGATGAAGCTGCCGGTCGAGTGGAGCGACTTCTACGTGACGAACGCGCTGGTGGTCGTGCTCGGCGCGGTGCAGGCAGAGCTTGCCGAGACATGGCCGCCGGCCGCGCTCGCCTACGCAGCGCTGATGATCATCAACGCCATCTTCTTCCACATTCTGCCGTTCCTGCGCAGTGGAGGCAGATTCTCGCCGGGGCTGGCGACGGCGCTGATTCTGTTCTTTCCGATCGCAATTGCGATGTGGCGGCGGGCGTGGGGTGACGGTGTGCTCGACGTTGGAACGGCTGTCCTTGCGGTCGTCACCGGCGCGCTGCTGATGGCCTATCCGGTCGTGATGCTCAATCTGCGTTCAAAACCATATTTTCGGCAAGACCGGCCCTGAGCAGAACTCAGGGCCCGGTGTGATCAATAAGACGAAGCGCGATCGGCAACGAAGCTCGGCTGCGGACGGCGTCCATTGCGCTCATCAAATCGCGCGCGCGGGAAGCGCCAGCCGATGACAGTGGCTTCGAGCGCGCCGCCGGATTCCTTGTTGTGCCATTTGCCATCAATGTAGAAACAGGGGAACGGAAGTTGATAGGTGCCGCTGTGATCTTCGCACAGCACCTCGACCGTCTGCCCCGGCGGTGGCTCACCGCTGCCGTCGAATTGCGCCAGCCGTTTTTCGCGCGTAGCCATTCTGTCCATCTCCCTAAAAACGGGTCCCGGCCGGAACTTCAATGCGCGATTGAGGTCTCAGTATGGTATCAATCAGGAAACTCCGTCAGTTCCACGCAAAATCATGTGTTGGGCAAGCCAATGAGAAAATTGTGATGCGAAAATTCGTTGCCGCGCGAATCATCTTTGCCGCGAGCGTGCTCGCGATATGTGTGAGTTCTGCCGGACATGCGCAGGATATTCCGGGCATCGAAATCTGCACTGCAGAAAAGGCGATGGATCGACGGACATCATGTCTGCAGAGCAATATCGATTTCCTGCAGAAGACGATGACCAAGCAATCGCTCGATCAGCAGCAGAAGCTCGATGCGGCGAATCGCCAGATCCAGGCGCTGAAGGCCGCGCTGATCTCGCAGCAGGGCCTGATCGACGAGCTGAAGGCGTCCCAGGCGAAGCTCGCGGACGAACTGAGGAAGAAGGCCGATGCGCCGGCTGCCAAGGATGCGGCGCCGGCGAAGCCGACCAGCAAATAGCACGGTCCGCAGCGCAATAACGATCAAGCGCACGTGGATCTCCGCGCGCAGGATCGGGCGCTTCGATAGGAGAGAAGCGTGTCCACCAACCCGGCCCAGAAGGCGCTCTGGTTCATCGAGAGTCATCTGTCGGCGCCGTTGACGTTGGATGACGTGGCGGCCATCGCCGGCGTGTCGCGCTTCCACATCGTGCGCGCGTTCGCGGCGGCGACCGGCGTCTCGGTGATGCGCTATGTCAGGCTGCGCCGTCTCAGCGAGGCGGCACGGGCTCTGGCCTCTGGCGCACCCGACATTCTCAGTCTCGCGCTTGAGGCTGACTACGGCTCCCACGAAGCGTTCACGCGCGCGTTCCGCGACCAGTTCGGCGTCACGCCGGAATCGGTGCGCGCCAACCCATGCCTCGATGGCCTGCCGCTTCAGGAGCCGATCATGATGGACCAGACCCCGCTCGACGATCTCGCCGCCCCGCGCTTCGTGACGGCCAAGCCCCTGCTCGTGGCGGGCGTCTCCGAACGCTTCAGCCACGACAATGGGGCCGGTATCCCGGCGCTGTGGCAGCGCTTCCACCAGGTGGTGCACGAGATCCCGGCTCGCATCGGAGATGTCGCCTACGGTGTCTGCTGCAACGGCGACGATGCCGGAAATTTCGACTACGTGGCAGGAGTCGCGGTGACCGACTTCTCCGACCTGCCGCGCAGCTTCGCCAAGGTTCGGATTCCCGCCGCGACCTTTGCCGTGTTCGCCCATCCGGGCCACGTCTCGACCATCCGCCGCACCGTCAACACGATCTGGAATCACTGGCTGCCGCAATCGGGCTGCACGGTCGCCGACGCACCGAGCTTCGAACGCTACGATCAGCGCTTCGATCCGAGGACCGGTGATGGCGGGTTCGAGATCTGGGTTCCGGTGATTCGCTGACCCCCGCCGGAGGCGTCCCGGATTTGTGTCGAGACGCTGCAGGCCAGCCCTGCGGCGCCGGACCCCGCCGATTGCTTGGCAAGCAGCGGCACGTTTGCGATAACCTCACGCCTAACAACAATGCGCCGCAGCGCGGCGACGAAAGCGGGAGGTCGTCCGATGTCCGACATGCGCGTGCTCGCCACCGATCTGGAATTTCCGGAAGGGCCCGTGGTGATGCCCGACGGCTCGGTGGTGCTGGTCGAGATCCGCGGCAAGCGCCTGACGCGGGTGTTTCCCGACGGCCGCAAGGAGGTCGTGGCGCAGATTCCGGGCGGGCCGAACGGCGCAGCCCTCGGGCCCGACGGCAAGATCTACATCTGCAACAATGGCGGCTTCTCCTGGATTCCGACCGGCAAGATGATCATGCCGGGCCCGCAGCCCGAGGACTATCTCGGCGGCTCGATCCAGCGCGTCGATCTGCAGAGCGGCAAGATCGAGACCGTGGTCAGCCGATGCGGCGAGCATGAGCTGCGCGGACCGAATGACCTCGTATTCGACCGCCATGGCGGCCTGTGGTTCTCCGATCTCGGCAAGCGCCGCGCCCGCGACATGGATGTCGGCGCGTTCTACTACCTCAAGCCCGGCATGAGCGAGATCGTCGAGGCCGTCCACGGCATCCTGCCGGCCAATGGCATCGGGCTGTCGCCGGATGAGAAGACCGTCTACATCGCGGAGACGCCGACTGCGCGTCTCTGGGCCTACGATCTCGCCGAGCCCGGCACGGTGAAGCCGCGCGAGGTGATCTATCGCGGCGAGCGCGGCCGGCCGATCGCGGGCCTCGGCGGCTACCAGATGTTCGATTCGCTCGCGGTCGAGGCGAACGGCAATGTCTGCGTCGCCACGCTGGTGACCGGCTGCATCAGCGTGATCGCGCCCGACGGCACGCTGGTCGAGCAGGTGCCGACCGGTGACCGCGTCACGACCAACATTGCCTTCGGCGGTCCCGAGCTGAAGACCGCCTACATCACGCTGTCGGGCAGGGGTGAGCTGGTGACGATGGACTGGCCGCGGCCGGGCCTGCCGCTGAATTTTCTGAACAAGTAGGACAGCTGGGCATCGTCATGACGCTGCGCGGATGATAACGAGCAACGTAGAACGTTCTCGGAATTGCTCCTCATGGTGAGGAGCGCCGTAGGCGCGTCTCGAACCATGAGGCCCGACCTCGGCCTCATCCTTCGAGACGCAGCGCTGCGCGCTGCTCCTCAGGATGAGGGGAAGGAGTGTCAAATGCCCTTTCTCGAACCAGTCACCCTCCGCGGCGCGCACGCCAGCCTCGTGCCGCTGTCATCAGACCATCACGACGCGCTGGTCGAGGCCGTCAGCGACGGCGAATTGTGGAAGCTGTGGTACACCGCAGTTCCGAAACCCGAGACCATGGCCAAGGAGATCGAACGCCGGCTCGGCCTGTTCGCGGCCGGCAGCATGCAGCCGTTCACGGTGCTCGACGCCGACGGCCGCGTCGCCGGCATGACCACCTACATGAACGTCGATGCCGCCAGCCGCCGCGTCGAGATTGGCTCGACTTGGTATGCGAAGCGGGTGCAGCGCAGCGCGCTCAACACGCAGTGCAAGCGGCTGCTGCTGGCGCACGCCTTCGAGGCGATGAACTGCATCGCGGTCGAGTTCCGAACGCATTTCTTCAACCACCAGAGCCGTCGCGCCATCGAGCGGCTCGGCGCCAAGCAGGACGGCATTTTGCGCAGCCACCAGATCGCGCCGAACGGCACGCTGCGGGATACCGTCGTCTACAGCATCACCGCGGCCGAATGGCCGACCGTGAAGGCGCATCTGGACTACCAATTGAATGACAAGCCGCGCTGATCGCGCTATGGCCGCTTGCCGCCTGGCGCGGCGGACGATGACGAGACCGGGACGAACGACCAGATGGATATCTTCGACTATGTGATCGTGGGCGCCGGCTCTGCCGGCTGCGTGCTGGCGAGCCGCCTCAGCGAGGACCCCCAGGTCACGGTGTGCGTGCTGGAGGCGGGGCCGCGCGACTGGCACCCCTACATCCATCTGCCGGCCGGCTTCATCAAGACCTTCTACATGAAGAGCATCAACTGGGGCTATCAGCAGGAGCCGGGACCGTACACGGCGGGGCGCAGCATCTACGCGCCGCGCGGCAAGACGCTCGGCGGCTCCTCCTCGATCAATGGCCATGTCTACAATCGCGGCCAGCGCCAGGATTTTGATACCTGGGCGCAGATGGGCAATCGCGGCTGGAGCTATTCCGACGTGCTGCCGCACTTCAAGCGCATGGAGAAGCGCATCGGCGCCGGCGAGGATCAGTATCGCGGCCGCGACGGCAGCCTCATCGTGACCACCATGGAGTGGAAGGACACGCTGTGCGAGGCCTTCATGGATGGCGCGGTCTCGCTCGGCATCCCGCGCAACCCGGACTACAACGGCGCGATCCAGGAGGGCGTGTCCTACGTTCAGCGCACCATCCAGAACGGCCGCCGCGTGTCGTCGGCAACCGCGTTCCTGCGTCCGGCTAGCAAGCGGCCGAACGTCGAGGTTCGCACCCACGCCCACGCCACCGGCGTTGTGCTGGAAGGCAAGCGCGCGGTCGGCGTGCGCTATCACCGCGGCGGGCGCGGCGGCGTGCCGGTCGAGGTGCGCGCGCGCAAGGAGGTGATCCTGTCCGGCGGCGCCTATAACTCGCCGCAGCTGCTGCAGCTGTCCGGCATCGGCGCGCCCGAGCTGCTGCAGGAGCACGGCATCGAGGTGTGTCATGCACTCCGAAGCGTCGGCGAGGGCCTGCAGGACCACTACGCGCCGCGCACCGTCGCGCGCGTCAAGAACATCAAGACCGTCAACGAGCTCGCGCGCGGCCTCAATTTGTGGGGCGAGGCGCTGAAATGGGCGGTGACGCGGCGCGGCATCCTGTCGCTGTCGCCGACCATGGTCTACTGCTTCTGGCATTCCGGCGAGACCGCCGAAAGCTCCGATCTGCAGCTCACCTTCACGCCGGCGAGCTACAAGGAGGGTGTGCAGGGCCAGCTCGAGGACGAGCCCGGCATGACGGTCGCGTCGTGGCAGCAGCGACCGGAGAGCCGCGGCTATGTGCGGCTGCGCTCGGCCGATCCGTTCGATCAGCCGCTGATCCAGACCAACTATCTCACCGCCGAGCTCGATCGCCGCGTCGTCGTCGCCGGCATGAAGCTGGCGCGTCGCCTGCTGGCCTCGGCGCCGCTCGCGCCATACTACGCTTACGAGGATTTCCCCGGCCCGAAGGTGCAGAGCGACGATGAGCTCCTGGCCGCGGCGACGCAGCGCGCCACCACCACCTTCCACCCCGGCTGCTCCTGCCGCATGGGCCCGGCGGAGTCGACCTGGGCCACCGTCGACGACCAGCTCCGCGTCCACGGCCTTCAGGGCCTGCGCGTCGCCGATGCCTCGATCATGCCGCGCATGATCTCCGCCAACCTCAATGCTGCGACCTTGATGATCGGCGACAAGGCGGCGGATTTGATTTTGGGCAAGGCGCCGGTGGCGGAGAGGCTGTCGGCGTAGTGGGGCGCCCCACACTCGGCACTTGCTTGGAGGTCGGGCAATCACCCCAGCGGAGGTGAGCTCCCCTCCCCCTTGCGGGGAGGGGTCGGGGGTGGGGGTCCACGGGCGCTGAACTCCGTTGTGGGCGCGCTGTCGGCAGGGCGCTGTTGTTTCGCAAGAGCGAACCACGATATCTGCAAGTCGTGATCTATCGCACGAGTCAAAGCAAGCCGAGGGTGGCCCGGCGAGCTAACGATGTGGACACGGTTCGGAGCTCTCAATCGCTCATCATTTAGAGCAGGACTCGCGGACCCCCCACCCCCGCCCCCTCCCCGCAAGGGGGAGGGGAGCTCACTGCCCGTGCGGCAGGCGGCGGTCACGCGCGACGTGCACAAACTACTTCACCAGCCTGAATCTCCCGCCCTCGACCTTGATCAGAAACGCCGAGCGCTCGTCGTAGCCGTTGTGGTCGGTCGGGCTCATGTTGGACAGGCCGTTGTTGAGATAGACGTCCTTGCCGCGCTCCAGCGCGTCGCGCAGGGCGCTACGAAACTCCGGGGTGCCGGGCTTGGCGGCCTTCAGTGCGCCGGGAATCGCGCCCTTTAGCAAGGTGACCGTGTCCCACAGATGCGCGGCGAAGATGTTCGGCTTGTCGCCGTTGGCGGCCTGATAGGCGGTCACGAATGCGTCGTTGGCCCGACGGAACGGATCCTCAGGCGCGAGATCGTCGGCGATCGAGAACGCCTCGCCGGCGAATACCGCACCCTCGACATTCTCCTTGCCGAGCTTGATGAACTCCTGCGTCGCGACGCCGTGGGTCTGGAAGATCTTGCCCGCATAGCTGCGCTCGCGCAGCGCCTGCTGCGGCAGCACAGCCGGCGTGCCGGCCGAGGCGATGAACACCGCATCCGGATTGGTGGCGATCACCTTGAGCGCCTGGCCGGTGACGCTGGTGTCGCCGCGGGCATAGACCTCGTGGGTGGTCACCGTGAGCCCGAGCTTCGGCGCCAGCTTCGTCACCTCCTGATAGTAGCCTTCGCCATAACCGTCGGACACGCCGATGAAGCCGAGTGTCTTCACCCCCGTCTTGGCGATGTATTTGAGCATCGCCGCGGCCATGATGTCGTCATTGGGCACGACCTTGAACGCCCATCTGCGCTTGTCGTCCATCGGCTGCACGATCGCGGTCGAGGCCGCCAGCGACAGCAGCGGCGTCCTGCTTTCGAGCGCGACGTCGAGCAGCGGCATGGTGACCGGCGTCAGCGACGAGCCGATGATGACGTCGACACCATCCTGGATCACCAGCCGACGCGCGTTCTGCAATCCCTTCACGCTGTCGGATTCGTCGTCGAGCGCGATATAGACGATCTTCTCGCCGCCGATCTCCTTCGGCAGCGCAGCTACCGCCTTGATCTGCGGCTGCCCGAGCGCCGAGCCGGGCCCGGTTGCGGACACCACGATACCGACCTTGATGTCGGCGCGCGCGGGCGAGCCGAAAGCCATCGTTGCAGCAATTCCGATCGCCGTGAGCGCGGCTCTCATCGTGGTTCCTCCCCGTTGAGCGTGCTCGGCGCGTTGACTGGCCGAGACTTTGGCCGATGAGCGTAGCCGGACTGGCGGCCCCGTGTCTGTCCCCGTGGTTGGTGACGCGGGGCGGCGCTTCCAGCCGAGGCGGGTTGCTGCTAGGTTTCGGCGAACAAAGAGATCCGGGAGGAACGCATGGAGGCTCAGGGGCCTGGTATCGACGCGGCCGGCGCCGTCGGCGCGATGGTGCTCGCGATCGGACAGCCCGAGTTTCCGCAAGTCCTGATCGAGACGCTGCGCACCGTTGCCGATGTCGGCCACTGCATGGTGTTCACCTTCGAGAACCAGCGCTCGGCGCGCTGCCTGCTCAGCACGGGGAACATCGCGATCGGGCCTGATCTCGGCGCGGCCTATTCGGAGCATTTCCACACGGCCGATCCAAACCGGGACACGATCTTCCGCAGGCGCGCGGACGCGCGCTACATCCTGCTGCCGAATTTCGCGCGCCGCATGTACCCGAAGGGCTACCGCAAGCTGTTCTTCGAAGATTCCGAGATCGTCGACAAGGCTGCCACCGCGATCTGGGTCGGCGAGCACTGCACCTACGTGAACTTCTATCGCACCGCTGTGCAAGGCGGTTTTGCGCCCCACGAGCGCCAGCGCATCGCCGCGGTCGCCCCGATCGTGGGGGCCATCGTCGCGCGTCATTGCCAGGATCGCGCCGCCGCGATGGATCCGGCCGACAAATTTGCTTCGTTGTTTGCCGCCGGCGGACCGCTGTCGGTGCTGACCGCGCGGGAGAAGGACGTCTGCCGTCGCATCCTCGAAGGCTTCACCTCCGAGGCGATCGCCGGGGATCTTGGCATCGCCCTCAACTCCGTCTTCACCTATCGCAAGCGCGCCTATGAAAGGCTCGGCATCGCCTCGCAGAACGAGCTGTTTGCGATCGCCCTCCGCCTGATGGCGACACCGCGGCCGCTGAACTGAGCGAGGAGGGCTCGCCTGCTGTCACCCATCGCCGGGACAGACGTTGCCGGAGCGTGCAGCTAGCCTGCGCCGTCAGACCGGAGACCGAGAGTGAGCACAGCACCGCGCTTCGATATCGATACCGCCACCTTCTGGGCCGATCCCTATCCGGCGCTGGCGCGCATGCGCCAGGAGGCGCCGATCGCCTTCGTGCCGCAGCTCGGCAGTACGCTGTTGTGCCGTCGCGACGACATCTTCGTGTCCGAGAAGCAGATCGACGTCTTCAGCTCGCATCAGCCGCAGGGCCTGATGAACCGGCTGATGGGCCACAACATGATGCGCAAGGATGGCGCGGCGCACATGGCCGAGCGCCAGGCGATCGCGCCGGCGGTGTCGCCGCGGGCCGTGCGGGTGCACTGGCTGGCGCAGTTCCAGGCCCATGCCGACCGGCTGATCGACGCGCTCGATCCCACCGCCGACGTGGACCTCGTCCGCGACTTCGCATTGCCGTTCTCGGCCGAGTGCCTGAAGCTGATCACCGGCCTCACCAACATGCGCTTTCAGGACATGAATGCGTGGTCGCAGGCGATGATCGACGGCATCGCCAACTACACCGCCGATCCCGCGGTCGAGGCGCGTTGCAGCGCCGCGACTGCCGGCATCGACGCCGCAATCGACGACATGCAGCCGGTGCTGGAGAAGACCCCGAACCAGAGCCTGCTTGGCGTGATGCTTGCCACGCAAATGCCGATGGAGAGCATCCGCGCCAACATCAAGCTCGCCATCTCGGGTGGCCAGAACGAGCCGCGCGATGCGATCGCCGGCACGGTGTGGGCGCTGCTGACGCATCCCGATCAGCTCGCGCTGGCCCTCAATGGCGAGGTGCGCTGGCTGCAGGTATTCGAGGAATATGCCCGCTGGATCTCGCCGATCGGCATGACGCCCCGGCGCATCGCCAAGCCCTGGACGATTCGCGATGTCGCCTTCGAACCGGAGGAGCGCGTGTTCCTGATGTTCGGCTCGGCCAACCGCGACGAGACGCATTTTTCCGAGCCGGATCGCTTCGACATCCGCCGCGACGTCTCCAAGAGCATCGCCTTCGGCGCCGGTCCGCATTTCTGCGCCGGCGCCTGGGCCTCGCGGGCGATGATTGCCGAGGTCGCATTGCCGACGCTGTTTGCGCGGCTGCCGAACCTGAGGCTCCGAAACACCGAGCCCGTGCGCATCGGCGGCTGGGCCTTCCGCGGCCTGCTGAATCTGCCGGTGACCTGGAACGCGGGGCCGAATTGACGGACGCAATCCTCTTGCGTCGCGACCATCGACATTCCGGGGCAAGGCCGTAGGCCTTGAACCCGGAATCTCGAGATTGTGTCGGCACCCGCAACCGCGTAGTTGGACGAGATCACATAGCTCGCGGCCAGCGTGAAGCAGTCGTCCCAGGTGATAGGTGAAGGCTGAGGTGCCAAAACGACCTAGAGGCCGGTGAGCAATTTCTTGAGAAGAGCGTTGAGCGTCTTCTGTTCCGCCGGTGTCAGGACGGAAATCAATCGTGCCTCCAGGGCCACCATTGGACCAATCAGATCGTCGATCGCGCGCTTGCCGGCAGGGGTTAAAGCAATTTGCCTGCCACGTCGGTCATTGGGATCGGGGTATCGTTCGACCAATCCGGCGCGCTCCAACCGATCGAGGCGGTTCGTCATGCCGCCTGAAGAGATCATTGCCGCTTCATAGAGCTGGGTCGGTGAAAGCATATAGGGCTCACCGGCGCGCCTGAGGGGCGTGAGGACGTCAAACTCGCCAACCTGTAGCCCTGCTTCTGCGAGCAATGGGTTCATGTGGTCGCGGATCACCCGTGCGGCGGCGTCAAGCAAACGCCCCACGAGCTCTACAGGCAGCGTTGGAAGATCAGGGCGCTCGCGAGCCCATTGTTTTGAAGCGATCTCGGCACGATCCATGGGCAAGTGTCTTTCGATAAAGTATCTTGATATTAAGATACATTTGGACTACCGCTATGAGGCGAGACGACAGCTTGGCCTCAGAGGTCTTGGAAGGAAAGCGATGCCCAACATGATTTTGGTGAACTTCCCCGTGAGAGATCTCGCCGCGTCGACAGCATTCTACGTTGCCCTTGGTGGGGCGGTGAACTCACAGTTTTCCGGCGAAAGCTCGACGTCCCTCATGTTCACGAACACGATCGGTGTGATGCTGCTGACCCACGATCAATATCGCGAATTCACCAAACGCCCGATCGGCGACGCTCGACGCGAGAGTCAGGCTATGTTCGCCCTTACGGTCGCCGACCGCGATGCCGTTGATGCAACCCTAACTCGCGCTGTTGCTGCGGGCGGACGCGCCGATCCCAACCCAGCTCAGGATCTCGGCTTCATGTACAACCGCCACATTGAAGACCCGGATGGCTACGTTTGGGAAATCGTGTGGATGAACTCGTCAGCAAACACCTAAACGTGGAAGATTACCCCATAAGCACAGATCACTCATGCCGGCGTCTCCTCGGGGTGCCTGTGAATCGAGCCGCCCTTGTCCCGCAAGCAATTCAATAGGCCCTGAGCCGAGGATGTCTCCCGCCGGGCGACCTGCTCGAATACAGGCCTGATGGCGCCGAGGAGCCGCAGCGACGCCTTGCTGGGTGAGCGGCGCTGCTTTCATCCTGGCGTGAGCTTCCAGGCAGTCCGGCATCCCGCGCACGCAACAAAATTTTCCTTTCGCTTTTTCGGAAAATGTGCTTATCTCCTGCCAACCCGCCTCGTGCAGAGGGACGTACGCGTCGTCACGATACGTGGAGGTGGGGGGCGATGGACGTGATGGCTGCGCCAGACGAGCGCAGTCGGCGCGTACGGAGAAGTCGTGTGGTCCTGGCCTCTCGACGCTGAGGTCAAGTCCGCGGTCGTTGCTTGACGGCACGCGCGGACGATGGGGGCAAGACAGCCGATCCCCAGGGAGATCACGTATAATTCGTAGAGCCATCGCGCAGGGAAGGCCGGGATGTCTCGGCCGAACCTGTGGTTCCTGCCCCGTGCATTCTTTCCGCACGGGGGCCATGGGGGCGGCGAGCTCCCGGCCTTCCCTGCGCCCTCTCGTTGTTGGGGAGGGGACGTGACCGCCGCATCACTCGGGCCTCATCAGCTGCGAGAGCGTGTACTCATGAGCAGAATGGGCGGATGTGAGATCAGCATGAGCCTCTACAAGCTCCGCCGTCACGCCCGGCTTCGCGGGTGATGACAGACATGGCGAGGATGGGCTGTTGGAAACGTCGATCAGATGTCGGACGCGCGACCGCAACGACCGATGTCAGTCTCACGCCTCCAGCGCAGTGCGGATCATGCGCGCAAGATCGGCGCTGACGTAGGGTTTGGCGAGCAGCAGCACGTCGGCATCGAGCCGCCCATGATGCACGATCGCGTTCTCCGTGTAGCCCGATGTGTAGAGCACCTTCAGCCCGGGACGGCGCTTCTCGGCCTCGATCGCGAGCTGGCGGCCGTTCATGCCGCCTGGAATGATGACGTCGGTGAACAGCAGGTCGATCCGTTCCGGATTGTCGATCAGCGCCAGGCCCTCGGCGGCGTTGCTCGCGGCGAGCGTGCGATAGCCGAGACGGCGCACCTGAGCCACGACGTAGTCGCGCACCAGCGCATCGTCCTCGACGATCAGGATGGTCTCGTCGCCCTGTGCGACAGCCGGCCGGCCGGGCTCGGCCGCCGGCGGCTCCGGCGCGCTCGCGGCCCGCGGCAGATAGAGCTTGACCGTCGTGCCGTGGCCTTCCTCGCTGTAGATCTTGACGTGGCCGTTCGACTGCTTGACGAAGCCATAGACCATGCTGAGGCCGAGACCCGAGCCCTTGCCGACGTCCTTGGTGGTGAAGAACGGCTCGAACACCTTGTCGAGCAGCGGGGCGGGAATGCCCTGGCCGGTGTCGCTGACCGCGATCATGACGTAGCTTCCGGGCTTGGCGTCGCGGTTCAGTTGCGCGTAGTGCTCGTCGAGCGTGACGTTCTTGGTCTCCAAGGTCAGCTTGCCGCCGTCCGGCATCGCGTCGCGCGCGTTGAGCGCGAGGTTGAGGATCGCCGTCGACAATTGGCTCGGATCGATCAGCGCCGGCGCGCTGTCATGGGCCAGCATCGATTCGATCTCGATCTGCTCGCCGAGCGTCGGCCGCAGCAGACGGCCGGCTTCGACGACGAGCGCATTGATGTCGGTGGCGCGGGGCTGCAGCGGCTGGCGGCGCGAGAAGGCAAGCAGGTGCCGGGTCAGATCGGCGCCGCGCTCGGCGGCGGCGCTGATCATGCCGGCGATGCCGGCGAGCTGGGGCTTGTCCTTGACCGCATCGGCGAGGATCTCGATCGTCCCGGTGATGACGGTCAGGATGTTGTTGAAGTCGTGCGCGACGCCGCCGGTGAGCTGGCCGATCGCCTCCATCTTCTGTGCCTGACGGACCTGGGCCTCGTTGGCCTCGATCTCCTGGAATCGTCGCACCATCGCCTCCGCGGCGCGGCGCTGGCGGATCTCCTCCTCGAGCTGCGCATAGGCCTTCTGCAAAGTGATGCGCGTCGGCAGCACCAGAAGCTGCGGCAGCATCTTGATCATGACGACGATGATTCCGATCGAGGTGACGCCAAGAAAGATGTTGATGAGGCCCGTGATGGTCGAGGTCGGCACCCAGAGATCGACGATCGCCAGCAGGCGCGTGACCCCGACGACGGCCACGAAGGTCGCAAGCGCTCCGACGATGCCGCGGAACATCACGTCGCGCCAACGCCGCCGCAGAAACGTGCCGACCACGAAGGCGATGGTGAAGAAGGCGCTGGCGACCAGTCCGTTGGACACGACCTGCAGCCATATCCATACCGGCGCTCCCTGCAGACCCGCCGCTTGCACCGTCAACGTCGGCATATGCAAATCATCCTCAAAAACGCAACGCGCCAAACCCGGGGGCGGCCCGGCCTGTCGTCGTCTCAACCCGAACGGATCATTCAGCTTTTCGCCTCTGGCGCAAGGGCAATGGCGGCTTCGACGCGGATCGCGGCAGGGCGCCTTCGCGCCGCCGCGAATGCCGCACCGCCGCGCGGCGTCAAAAGCCTGCCACACATCCTTTACCGGCCGGTCACGCGGCTGTTAACGCGCCGACCTAAGTCGCTCGACACCGTCATCACCATGGGGAATGAACGAGATGTCGAACACGATCGCGCACAACCGGCGCGAGTTCCTGCGGCTGCTCGGAGCGTCGGCTGCGACCGCGGCCCTCGGCCAGAGCATCGAGCGCGCGCATGCCATTCCGGCGTTCAACCGCCACGGCAGCATCGAGGACGTCAAGCACATCGTTGTGCTGATGCAGGAGAACCGCGCCTTCGATCATTACTTCGGCGCGATGCGCGGCGTGCGCGGCTTCAACGATCCGCGCGCCGTGAAGCTGCCGAACGGCAACCCGGTGTGGCAGCAGCCGGGCGGCACGGGATCGGTGATGCCGTTCCGCGTCGACAATGCCGGCCAGGTCTATGTCGAGGACGTGGCGCATGGCTGGAACGACGGCCAGAAGGCCTGGAACAACGGCAACTACGACAAGTGGATCGCCAACAAGGGCACCACGACGATGACCTGCATGAATCGGCAGGATCTGCCCTGGCACTATGCGCTCGCGGACGCCTTCACGGTGTGCGATTCGTATTTCTGCTCGGTGATGGGCCCGACCGATCCGAACCGCTACTACTTGTGGACCGGCTGGGACGGCAACGACGGCAAGGGCGGCGGCCCGGTCATCACCAATGCGGAAGCCGGCTACGACTGGACCACGTTCCCGGAGCGGCTGGAGAAGGCGGGCATCTCCTGGAAGGTCTACCAGGACATCGGTCTCGGCCTGACGGCGGAAGGCTTCTGGGGCTGGACCCAGAATCCGTGGATCGGCAATTACGGCGACAACTCGCTGCTGTATTTCCACCAGTATCAGAACTCGCAGCCGGGCAGTCCGCTGTACGAGAAGGCGCTGCGCGGCAGCAACATCGCCAAGGGCGGCACGTTCGAGAACCTGTTCGACGGGCTGCGCAACGACGTGCGCAACGGCACGCTGCCGCAGGTGTCGTGGATCGCAGCTCCCGAAGCGTTCAGCGAGCATCCGAACTGGCTGCCGGGGCCGGGCGCCTGGTACATCTCCAAGGTGCTCGACATCCTGACGTCGAATCCGGAACTGTGGAGCAAGACCGCGCTGATCATCAACTACGACGAGGGCGGCGGATTCTTCGACCATGCCGTCGGCCCGTATCCGGCGATGTCGCAGGCCTGGGGCCAGTCGACCGTCGATGTCAGCACGGACCTCTTCGCCGGCGACGGCAGCCACGTGGCTGGTCCCTACGGCCTTGGCGTGCGCGTGCCGATGCTGGTGGTGTCACCGTGGTCGCGCGGCGGCTTCGTGTGCTCGGAAGTGTTCGATCACACCTCGGTGATCCGCTTCATCGAGCGCCGCTTCCATCACAAGGCGCCTGATTTGTTCGAGAGCAACATCCCGGCCTGGCGGCGCGCGGTGTGCGGCGATCTCACCTCGGCGTTCAACTTCACCTCGCCCAACGAAGGCATGGCGCCGCTGCCGAGCACGGCCGGCTACAAGCCGCCGGCCGCCGACATCACCTCCGGTGCCCGCTTCGACGACTATCACCCGGTTCCGCCGGCCAAGCAGGTATTGCCGCTGCAGGAACCAGGCATCCGCCCGGCGCGCGCGCTGCCCTACGATCTCCGCGTCGACGGCGATGCCGACGCCGCGCACAGGACGTTTGCGATCCGCTTCGTCAATCCGGGGCAGGCGGGCGTCTGCTTCCACGTCCGCTCCGGCAACACCGCGGCCGGACCGTGGAGCTACACCGTCGAGGCAGGCAAGTCGCTGCGGGGCGCATGGGACCTTGCGGCCAGCGCCGGCCAGTACGATCTGTCGGTGTACGGGCCGAACGGCTTCTTCCGCCACTTCAAGGGCGGCGTCGCCACCACCGCGGCGCTGGTCGATGTCGACACCGTCCATCTCTGCGATTGGGACGACGGCGACGATTCGCGCAGCCTCGCGATCGCGCTCACCAACAAGGGGGCGAGCTGCGTCGTGACGCTGGCCGACAACTACACCGGACGCAGCGAGCGGCACCGCCTGCAGCGCGGACAGCGGCTCGAGACGCGGGTTCGCCTGCAGCAGACCCATGGCTGGTACGATCTGACGGTCACGACTGATACCGATGCCAACTTCAACTGGCAGCTCGCGGGTCATGTCGAGAACGGCCGGCCCAGCATCAGCGACCCGGCGATGGGCAGGATCGCCGCGACCTGATCGCGAACGATATCGGGATGCGCCCGGAGCGATCCGGGCGCATCCTCAAGATGATGAGGTGACGAGACTTTGCTCGGCGTCGTCGGCATTGGGATCACCCGGCGCGGTGGCCCAGGCGAGTTCGACCAAAGTGACGATGCGGCGGCCGGCGCCATCGAGCTGGCAGACGATGAGGCCCTGGTCCTCGATATAGGTCAGCAGGCGCTGCGCCCGCCGCAACGAGTGCGAGCCATAGGCGCGGGCGATCGCGGCATCGCTCGGGCAGGGGCGGCCGTCCTTGGCGGCGCGGGCGATCATCATGAACACGCCCTGCATGTCCTCTGGGAGCAGCGAGGCGCGCAGCGTGACGTCCCGCCAGCCGGCGTCGTCGGCCGTCTCGTCGCCGCCGAGCCCCGCGCGGGCGCGCGTCAGCATGCGGCGGAACTCGTTGAGGTCTGGCACCGCCGTGCCCAGCCCCTCGATGCGGCAGCGGACGACGAACTCCTGATAGAGCACGCCGACGGCGCGAAAGCCGGCGTCGGGCTCGGCCAGCACGGCGCGCAGCACGCGCTCGACGCGGGCGCGGCGCTCGGCGAGCTCCTCCTCGCTGACGGCGGGCGCCGGCGGTTCGGGGCGCAGCTCGAGCGCGGCGGACTTCGCCGCCATCAACTGGTCGAGCAGCTCGGGCTGCGGCTTGCGCTGCGGCCTCGCGTTCGTCTCGGGCGGCGGTGCGGCGAGAATCACCGCGCGGGCGTCCTCGAGCGAGGCCTCCGGCAGCGGCATCAGCCGCGGCGTCGCGTTGCGCGGCTTGGTGTCAGTCGGGCCGATGCGCAGGCCCAGCGGCCGGCGCGACAGCGCGGGGCCCAGCGCCATGAACTGGCCGCGCTCGAGGTCGCGGAACGCCTCGGCCTGGCGCCGCTCCATGCCGAGCAGGTCGGCAGCGCGGGCCATGTCGATGTCGAGGAAGGTGCGGCCCATGAGGAAGTTCGAGGCCTCGGCCGCGACGTTCTTGGCGAGCTTCGCCAGTCGTTGCGTCGCGATCACGCCCGCCAAGCCGCGCTTGCGGCCGCGGCACATCAGGTTGGTCATCGCGCCGAGCGAAGCCTTGCGGGCCTCGTCGGAGACTTCGCCCGCGACGGCCGGTGCGAACAGCTGGGCCTCGTCGACCACGACGAGCATCGGGTACCAGTGGTCGCGGGAGATCTCGAACAGGCCGTTGAGAAAGGCGGCCGCGCGCCGCATCTGATTCTCGGCATCGAGGCCTTCGAGGTTGAGGACCGTCGAGACGCGATGCATCCGCGCCCGTTCGCCGGCGACCTGCAGCGCGCGCTCGGTGTGATCCTCGGCCGCGATCACGAGATGGCCGAATCGCTCGGCGAGCGTGACGAAGTCGCCCTCCGGATCGATGATCGTCTGCTGCACCCAGGGCGCGCTCTGCTCCAGCAGGCGGCGCAAGAGATGCGACTTGCCGGAGCCGGAATTGCCCTGCACCAGGAGCCGGGTCGCCAGGAGTTCCTCGAGGTCGAGAGCTGCAGGCGATCCCGCCGCCGTCTGCCCCATCTCGATCGCAACCGTCATGTGCCCCGACTCAACCCCGCCTCACGCAGAGGCTGGCGCTTAACAAGCGCAGGCGCGCACGTCGAGCGTTTGCGGTGGACTGTCCCAAATTGCGAGATCGGCTGTGGATGGACAGATGGAACCCGCCTCGCCGCCGAGTTCCCCGTCGATGCGCTTGTCGCTCGTTCGGGCCCGTGCTTGGCGCCCGCGCGCATTTCGCGATACTGTGCGGCGAAAAAGGGGCCAAAAGGGACCAGGAGTGAACCAGCATTCGGATGCCGGTCGCGCAACGTTTCAGGCGTTCGCGCGCGGGGCCGACTTCCTGCAGGGTGGCGGCGAGATGGGAGCGCTCATGCGCATCCATGATTGGTCACGAACGCCGTTGGGGCCGCCCGAGAGCTGGCCTCAGTCGTTGCGCACGTCGGTCAGCACCTGCCTGGACTGCGCGTTCCCGATCCTGATCTGGTGGGGCCAGGAGCTCGTCATGCTCTACAATGACGAGTATCGCCCGATCCTCGGCTCGCAGAAGCATCCCGCCGCGCTGGGGGCACCGGGGCGCGCGGTATGGTCCGAGATCTGGGAGGTCATCAGCCCGATGTTGCGGCAGGTCGTTGGGCTTGGCGAAGCGACCCGCTCACGCGACATGCCGCTGTTCATCGACCGCCATGGCTACCTCGAAGAGACCTATTTTTCGTTCTCCTATTCGCCGATTCGCGATGAGACCGGCGGCGTCGGCGGCGTATTCACCCCCGTCATCGAGACGACGGCCCGGGTCGTGGGCGAGCGCCGCATGCGGACCTTGCGCGATCTCGCCGCGCGCGGCCGTGCCGACAGTCTGGCCCATGCTTGTCGCGAAGCCACCGATGTCCTCGCCGAGAATCCGCATGACGTCCCATTTGCGGTGATCTACCAGCTCAGCGAGGATCAGCGATCGGCACGGCTGTTGAGCGCTGCGGGGGTGCAGCCGGACAGCGCGATCGCGCCGGCGCAGATTGCCCTCGACGGCAACGGAGGCGCGCTGTGGCCGATCCGGGAGGCGGCGCGTGCGGCGGCACCGATTCGCGTCGTGCTGGATCGTGCGAAATTTGCCGGCGTGCCGACCGGCGCATGGCCCGAGCCGCCACAGCTGGCGCTTGCGCTGCCGGTTGCCACGGGCCGGGAGCAGGCGACGGCGATCCTGATCTGTGGCGTCAATCCGCGCCGCGCCCTCGATGCCGAGCACCAGGGCTTCTTCGATCTGATGGCCGCTCAACTCGGCAGCGCCTTCGCCGAGACGCTGGCCTACGAGCAGGAGCGGCGCCGCGCCGAGACGCTCGCCGAGATCGATCGGGCCAAGACCGCGTTCTTCGCCAATGTCAGCCACGAGTTTCGCACGCCGCTGACGCTGATGCTCGGTCCGCTCGAAGATGTCCTGCTGCGGTCGCAGAGCTTGCCGCCGGTGGATCGCGACCGGTTGGAAATCGCCCAGCGCAATGCCTTGCGGCTGCTCAAGCTGGTCAACACGCTGCTGGATTTCTCGCGGATCGAGGCCGGCAGGATGCAGGCAGTCTACGCGCCGGTCGACCTCGCGAGCCTGACCGCGGAGATCGCCAGCACCTTCCGCTCGGCGATCGAGGCCGCCGGCCTCAGGCTGATCGTGGATTGCCCGCCGCTGCCGGAGCCGGCCTATGTCGATCGCGAAATGTGGGAGAAGATCGTCCTCAACCTGCTGTCCAACGCGTTCAAGTTCACCTTCACGGGCGACATCGAGGTCCGGCTCGTCCCCTGCGATCGTCATTTCGAGCTGAGCGTGAAGGACACCGGAACCGGCATCCCGCAGCACGAGCTGCCGCGACTTTTCGACCGTTTCCATCGCGTCGCCGGCGCGCGCGGCCGCACCCATGAAGGCTCGGGCATCGGGCTCGCGCTTGTGCATGAGCTCGCCGAGCTGCACGGTGGATCCGTCGCAGCGACCAGCGAAGCCGGGCAGGGCAGCACGTTCGTAGTCAGAATTCCCAGGGGACGAAGCCATCTGCCGTCCGACCAGGTCGACGCGGCGCCAGCGCAGGAGCCGATGCTCCGCGGTGAGCGCCCCTTCATCGAGGAGGCGTTGCGCTGGCTGCCGGATACGCCGCCGCTCGATGCGCACGCCGTTCGGGACATCGACGTCCCCGCCCCCTCCGCCAACAGGGACGGGCCGCGCCCCCGCATCCTCCTGGCCGACGACAATGCCGACATGCGCGACTATGTCCGCCGCCTGCTCGCAGCGCGCTACGATGTCGAGACCGTCGCCGATGGTGAAGCCGCGCTCGCGGCCATCGCCCGCGACAAACCCGACCTCGTTTTGTCGGACGTGATGATGCCGCGCATCGATGGCATGCAGTTGCTCGCCCGGCTGCGCGCCGATGAACAGGTCGGCACCATCCCGGTGATCCTGCTGTCGGCCCGGGCCGCAGAAGAGAGCCGCGTCGAAGGCATGGAGGCCGGTGCGGATGATTATCTCATCAAGCCGTTCAGTGCGCGTGAACTGCTGGCGCGCGTCGAGGCGCATCTCAAGATGGCCCGGCTGCGTGCCGAGGCGACGGAGCGGCTGCGTGCCAGCGAGGAGCGCTATCGCGCTTTCGTGACGGCGAGCTCCGACGTCGTCTATCGCATGAGTCCTGACTGGCGGGAGATGCGCCAGTTGCAGGGCAAGGACTTCATTGCCGATACGATGAAGCCGAGCCAGGGCTGGCTCGCGAAATACATTCATCAGGACGATCAGCCGCAGGTGATGGCGGCGATCAGCAGGGTCGTTGCGACGAAGAGCATGTTCGAGCTGGAGCACCGTGTCATCCGGATCGATGGCAGCCTCGGTTGGATTCATTCGCGCGCCATCCCCATTCTCGGGCGCAACGGCGAGATCATCGAGTGGTTCGGAACGGCGCGCGACATCTCCGAGCAGAACAAGGCCGAACGGGAGTTGCGCAAGAGCGAGGAGCGCCTGCGCAGCGCGGTCGAGGTGGGGCGGCTCGGCCTGTGGGACTGGAACGTCGCGACCGGCGAGGTGTATTGGTCGGACGAGCACTTTCGCATGGAAGGCTATGGTGTTGGCGAACTGACCCCGAGCTACGAGGTCTGGGCCGCGCGCATCCATCCCGACGATCGTCCCGCAGCCGAAGCCGCGCTTCACCGCGCGATGGAGGCGCACCAGGAATATGTCAGCGAGTTTCGTGTTGTGCATCCGGGCGGCGCAATTCGCTGCCTGTACGGCCGTGGGCGCTTCTTCTATGACGATGCAGGACGACCGATCCGCATGACCGGCGCCATGGTCGACGTGACCGAGCGGCGCGAATGGGAGGAGCGGCAGAAGGTGTTGGTCGCCGAACTGCAGCATCGCACCCGCAACCTGCTCGGCGTGGTCCGCTCGATGGCCGACAAGACGGCGCGCGCGAGCACCGATCTCGGCGATTTTCGCGCCCGCTTCCGTGATAGGCTGGATACGCTGTCGCGCGCCCAGGGCCTGCTGTCGCGCCTCAAGGAGCATGATCGCGTCACCTTCGACGATCTGATCCGCAGCGAGCTGTCTGCTGTCGCCGGCGGTTCCGAGCGCATCGAGCTTTCGGGGCCGTCCGGCGTTCGGCTGCGGTCGTCGACGGTTCAGACCCTTGCCATGGCGCTGCACGAGCTCGCCACCAACGCGGTCAAGTATGGTGCGCTGGCGCAGCCGTCCGGCCGGCTCTGCGTGGGCTGGTCGCTCGAGTGCGAAGGCGCGGAGGGACGACCCTGGCTGCACATCGAGTGGCGCGAGAGCGGCGTCGACATGCCGCCGCCAGCCACGATGCCCCGCGGCACCGGACAAGGGCGCGAGCTGATCGAACAGGCCTTGCCCTATCAGCTCAGCGCGAGGACCTCATACACTTTCGAATCCGACGGTGTCCGTTGCACGATATCGATTCCCGTTTCGCTCACCACACTGGAGCTCGATGAGCATGCCTGAACGCTCGCTTCGCGACCGTCATATCCTCATCGTCGAGGACGAATACATGCTTGCCGACGAGCTGCGCTGCGCCTTCGGCGGCGCCGGTGGCACGATCCTGGGCCCGGTCGGAACCGTCCCTGACGCGCTCGCGTTGATCAAACGCGAGGGGCGGATCGAAGGCGCCGTTCTCGACGTGAACCTGCGCGGCGACATGGCGTTTCCGGTCGCCGATCTGCTTGTCGAGCGCGGCGTGCCCTTCGTCTTCACCACCGGTTATGACGAATCGGTCATCCCGGACCGCTTCTCGAAGATCCTCCGCTGCGAGAAGCCGATTGCTGTCGATGGGATCATGCGCGCGCTCGGACGCCTGATCGAGAGGACGGCGCCGCAATGACGCGTTCGGCCCCGTCGGATTGAGCCGGGCGCCTCACACCTCGCGCCGGCTGAGGAAGGCGAGCCGCTCGAACAGGTGCACGTCCTGCTCGTTCTTGAGCAGCGCACCGTGCAGCGGCGGGATCAGCTTGCGCGGATCGCGCTCGCGCAACTGCTCGGGTCCGATGTCCTCGTTGAGCAGCAGCTTGAGCCAGTCCAGGAGCTCGGAGGTCGACGGCTTCTTCTTCAGGCCGGGCACGTCGCGGACCTCGAAGAAGATGCGCAGGGCCTCCTCGACCAGACGCTTCTTGATGTTCGGGAAGTGCACGTCGACGATGCGGCCCATCGTATCCGGATCGGGGAACTTGATGTAGTGGAAGAAGCAGCGGCGTAGGAACGCGTCCGGCAGCTCCTTCTCGTTGTTGGAGGTGATGATGACGATCGGGCGCAGTTTCGCCTTGATGGTCTCGTTGGTCTCGTAGACGTGGAATTCCATCCGGTCGAGCTCGAGCAGCAGGTCGTTCGGGAACTCGATGTCGGCCTTGTCGATCTCGTCGATCAAGAGCACCGGCCGCTGCTCGGCCGTGAAGGCCTCCCACAGCTTGCCGCGCTTAATGTAGTTCTTGATGTCGGACACCCTGCTGTCGCCGAGCTGGCTGTCGCGCAGCCGCGACACCGCGTCGTATTCATAAAGGCCCTGCTGCGCCTTGGTGGTCGACTTGATGTGCCAGGTGAGCAGCGGCGCGTTGACGGCCTTTGCGACTTCCTCGGCCAGCACGGTCTTGCCCGTCCCCGGCTCGCCCTTCACCAGCAGCGGGCGCTCGAGCACGATCGCCGCGTTGACGGCCACTTTGAGGTCGTCGGTGGCGACGTAGTCCTGGGTGCCGGTAAATTTCATCGCGTCTCGCTCATCGTTCGAACTTGTGTTGAGTGGCTACGCAGCGGCAACGCCGCTGCGGCCTTGAGATGATGGCTGCCATCGGAAGCAGAAATAATCAAGCGCGCCTGATCAATGAGAGGATCACGAGCACGATGACGGCGCCGATCGTGGCGTCCAGGATCGTCCCCAGCGTGCCGCTGGCGAGCGCAATGTGCAGTGCCGGCAGCACGTAGCTTGCGACCAGCGCGCCGATGATGCCGATGACCATGTTGCCGATCAGGCCGAAACCGGCGCCGCGCACGATCAGTCCTGCCAGCCAGCCTGCGATGGCGCCGATGATCAGCGCTGCGATGATACCCATGAAAGCCCCCATTTCGCCTGTTGTTCCAGGGATTGTAGAGCAAAATGCGGGCGGGTCCAGCGCGGGGCGTGGAGCGGCCCTTGACGTGCCCTCCCGGCCGCGCGATCTAATGGGCATGTTCCTGCAATTCTTCACAGCGCTGCGCGACGCGCAGGTCCCGGTCTCCTTGCGTGAATATCTCACGCTGATGGAGGCTGTCGACGCCGACCTCGCCGAGCATTCGGTCGAGAACTTCTACTATCTCTCGCGCACCGCGCTGGTGAAGGACGAGCGAAATCTCGACAAGTTCGATCGCGTGTTCGGCACCGTATTCAAGGGGCTGGAGAACCTGCTCGATGCGATGGAGAAGGCCGAAATCCCCGAGGAATGGCTGAGGAAGCTGGCCGAGAAATACCTCACCGAGGAAGAGAAGAAAGAGATCGAGGCCATGGGCTGGGACAAGCTCATGGAGACCTTGAAGAAGCGTCTGGAAGAGCAGAAGGGCCGTCACCAGGGCGGCAGCAAGTGGATCGGCACCGCCGGCACCTCGCCATTCGGCGCCTATGGCTACAATCCCGAAGGCGTCCGCATCGGCCAGGAGAAGAACCGCAACAATCGCGCCGTGAAGGTGTGGGACCGCCGCGAGTTCAAGGATCTCGACGGCAATGTCGAGCTCGGCATCCGCAACATCAAGGTGGCGCTGCGCCGGCTGCGCAAGTTCGCCCGCACCGGTGCGCCCGACGAGCTCGACTTGGACACCACGATCCGCGAGACCGCCAACCACGGCTATCTCGACGTGCATATGCGCCCTGAGCGGCGCAATGCGGTGAAGGTGCTGGTGTTCTTCGACATCGGCGGCTCGATGGATTCCCACGTCGCGCAGGTCGAGGAGCTGTTCTCGGCCGCCAAGAGCGAATTCAAGCACATGGAATATTTCTACTTCCACAACTGCCTCTATGAGGGCGTGTGGAAGCAGAACAAGCGGCGTTTCACCGATCGCACGCCGACCTGGGATGTGCTGCATAAGTACCCGCACGACTACAAGGTCGTGTTCGTCGGCGACGCGTCGATGTCGCCCTATGAGATCATGGTGCCCGGCGGCTCGGTCGAGCACGTCAACGAAGAGCCGGGCTCGGTGTGGCTCGACCGCGTCATTCGCACCTATCCACACGCGGTGTGGCTCAATCCGGTAGCGCAGAAGCATTGGGACTATTCGGAGTCCACCACCCTCATCCGCCGCATCTTCTCCGAGCGCATGTATCCGATCACGATCGAGGGTCTGGAAGCAGCGATGAAGGAGCTGGTGCGGTGATGCTGTCATTCCGGGGCGCCCGAAGGGCGAACCCGGAATCCCGACATTGCGTTGCCACTTCGAGATTCCGGGTTCGATGCTTCGCATCGGCCCGGAATGACGCCAAGAGGAAACGAGAGAATGCCCCAGACCATCACCCGCGGCATCAAGGCGCTGCTCGACGAAGCCAATGCCGAGATCGCCACGCTCTCTGCGGCTGAGGCAATCGAGGCCGCCAAGCGCGATGACGTCGTCATCGTCGATATCCGCGATCCGCGCGAGATCGAGCGCGAGGGCAGGATCCCCGGCGCGTTCTCCTGTACGCGCGGCATGCTGGAGTTCTGGATCGATCCGCAGAGCCCCTATGCCAAGGCGATCTTCCAAGAGGACAAGACGTTCATTTTCCACTGCGCTGGCGGCCTGCGCTCAGCGCTCGCTGCCAAGACCGCGCAGGACATGGGCCTGAAACCGGTCGCCCATATCGGCGGCGGCTTCGCGGCGTGGCGGGACGCCGGCGGGCCGGTCGAGGCCTGGGCGCCCAAGAAGAGGGATTGATCGCTGCCCATCACGCGCGGGCTTGACCCGCGTGTCCATCGCTTGAAGAAGATGGATGACCGGATCAAGTCCGGCCATGAGGACCGAAAGTGACCCCGGAGCCACGCATGACCACCCCCAACGACCCTCTCGTCTCCACCGACTGGCTCGCTGCGCATCTGGGCGATCCCAGGGTCAAGGTGCTCGACGCGACCTTCAAGATGCCGGGTGTGCTGCCGCTGCCGAAGGACGATTATCTGAAGGAGCACATCTCCGGCGCCGTGTTCTTCGACGTCGACGAGGTCTCCGACCATTCCAATCCGCTGCCGCACATGTATCCGAGCGCCGAGCAGTTCGGCCGCGACGCAGGCCGGCTCGGCGTCAGCAATGGCGATACGGTAGTGGTCTATGATTCCGGCGGCTGGGTCGCCGCGCCGCGCGCCTGGTGGATGTTCCTGTCATTCGGCCACACGGATGTGCGCGTGCTCGACGGCGGGCTGAAGAAGTGGATGGCGGAGGGACGCCCGGTCGAGAGCGGACAGGTCACGGCGGCGCTCGGCACCTACAGCGCGAAATTCGATGCCGCGCGCGTGCGCCGGATCGAGCAGATGGTTGCCAATCTCGCTGGCAATGCCGAGCAGGTGATCGATGCACGGCAGGCGCCGCGCTTCGCGGGCGAGGTCGCCGAGCCGCGGCCCGGCCTCCGATCCGGCCATATCCCCGGCAGCCGCAATCTGCCCTATGCGGAGTTGTTCGACGCGACGACCGGCGTGATGAGGCCGCTCGACCAGTTGCGCGAGGCATTCGGCGCCGCTGGAGTCGATCTCGCCAAGCCGATCGTGACCTCCTGCGGCTCCGGCGTGTCGGCGGCGGTGCTCACGCTGGCGCTCTATCGTCTCGGCATCTGCGACACCGCGCTCTACGACGGCTCGTGGTCGGAGTGGGGCATCGAGAACGGACCGCCGGTTGCGACCGGGCCAGCCTGATCGGCGGCTCCTCTTTACCGTGTGCGCGGCCCGGCCGCCTGCTGGCTGACCGCCTGCGGTTGACCGAACGGCTGCTGTCCGAACGGATCGGGGAATGCGGCCTGTTGCTGCTGAGCAGCAGCAGCAGCAGCTTGCCGTGCCGACCGGAGCCGCTGTGCGATGCGCCGCTGGTTGGCGCGGCGCGCCGCGATCTGCTTCTCGCGGGCCTGGCGCTTCTTGAGGATGCTTCGGCGCAACTGAATGCTCGCGACCTTCACCGAGGCACGATGCTCGCCGGCGGCGGGCCGCTCCTGATGAGCCGGCTGTTCGGCCAGTGCGGCGAGCTTGGCGGCGATCGGGTCGAGCACCGCCGGAACGGGCGCGAGCGCGGTTGAAGCGGCGGCTGCGGTCGTCATCATCGGATCGGCGCTGGCGAGGATCTGACGAGCTGGCGGCGGCGGTGCCACCACGGCGGCCGCAGCTTCACGCGACGCCCGCGGCGGGGCGGTCGCTGCAATCTCGGGCGAGCTGTCCATGCTCGGCTTGTCGAACGCTTTTTCGACCGGAACGACGATCGAAGCGGTCGTGTCCGGAATGGGGCGCTCCGGCTTGATGCTCTCGATCCGGTCATTCGTCGCGGACGCGGTCGCGACAATGGCGGAGGTGCGGGACGTGTCGACCGTTTCCGCCGGCAGCGAGGGCGTCGGCAGATCGGTGGCCACCGCAACGGGCGTCACTTCGGGCGCTTCTGTGAGCGGCGCCGCCGTCGACGGCGCGCTCGGCTGTTCGGACGTGGCCGGGGCAGCATCGGCCACGACCGGCGGCGGCGTCACCGGCGGTGTCGGAATCGAATCCACCCGCAGCACCGCGAGCACCGGCGTGGGTTCGGCCGGCGGTAGGAACGTCGTGAAGCCCGACGCCTGAGTCGTGCGCCAGGACGCGTTGCTGGCGAACTGCTCATGGGCGGCGCGCAACAGAGCCGCAGCGCCCATGCCGAAGATGGTGAGAGAAATGGAACAGACGATCGCGGCGACCAGAAAACGAAAGCCGGGAAGCATTGACGGTAACTCTCGCCACGGCAGCGGGACTGCCGAGACATTCGAGCCAGTAGGGAACGCGGTGATCACAGGGAATAGCCGCGTCCGCGACGAGGCCGGCTTCTGCCGTGCATCGCGAATCAGGCTCAAGTCAGAATACCGGAAGTGTTCCCGCCCGCTCGGCAAATCACGGCATCGATAGGGCCTGCGGGGGCTCCGCTGCACTTTTTCGGCGGCGTGAGACTTCCGTGCAACGACGGAGACATGATCACAAATTGCCGAAGTCGGGCCGCTCTGGCCGGAATTGTCTTGAATGCGCCGCTATCTTCGGCCATCTGGCACAGCAAAGGTCCCAATCGGCGGCTTGGGGATACTGCAAGGGCGATGATGATCAGACAAATCCTGACGGTTTGCGCGGTCGCGGCAGCGGGCGTGACGGCAGCTTCGTTTGCCGAGGCACAGCAGGTCTATCAGACCGCGCCTGGAGCGTATTCACCGGCGCCGACGCCTTACCCGGCCGATGCGCGCGGGCAGGGGCAGGATTTCGACGCGCTCGACGACGAGGATGCGCCTGGCAATTCCGCGGCCCTGCCGCCGCCCGGCCCGGTGATCTCGCCGGACGATCCGCGCTACGGTCGTCCAGCCAATGCGCCGGTCTATGGCGCTGCTGCTCCGACCGGCCCCATCCTGTCCCCCGACGATCCCCGATATGGGCGTCCGGCCGGTGCGGCGGTCTATGGAGCAGCTCCGAACGGCCCCGTGATGTCCCCGGATGATCCGCGTTACGGCCGCCCGGCTGGTCCGCCCTCGGTGATCTACGGTGATCGTCCCGCCTCCGGCCAACAGGCTTATGGTGGCGCCTACGGCAACAGCGCGCCCGGTGGCGACTCCGGCGCGCCGCGGCCGCCCGGCGCCGTCGGTGGCGCTCCCGCCGTCGCGGGCGCCGCACAGGCTCCGGCCGCCGGCGATAGGCCGATGACGGTGGCAGCCCTGCCGCCTGAGGAACAACCCGATGCGGCGCCGGCGCCGCTGCCGGCGAACCTGCGCCGCCAGGAGGTCGACTTCGTCACCAAGGAGCCGCCGGGAACGATCGTCGTCGATACGCCCAACACCTATCTCTATCTGGTGCTCGGCAACGGCCGGGCGATGCGCTACGGCGTCCGTGTCGGCCGCGAAGGCTTCACCTGGACCGGCGTGCAGAAGATCACCAAGAAGACCGAGTGGCCGGACTGGTATCCGCCGAGCGAGATGATCGAGCGCCAGCCCTATCTGCCGCGCTTCATGGCCGGCGGTCCCGGCAATCCGCTCGGCGCCCGCGCGATGTATCTGGGCTCGACCGTGTACCGCATCCACGGCACCAACCAGCCGTCGACCATCGGCAAGTTCGTGTCGTCAGGATGCATCGGCATGCTGAACGACGACGTCGCCGACCTGTTCGACCGGGTCAAGGTCGGCACCCGCGTGGTCGTGATGCCGGGCGGTGCACCTCCGGGCTCCGGCAAGAACATGGCTGCCGCCGCGGCCTCACCGGCTCAGGCGCCTGTCCAGGCGCAGGCGGCCGTGCCGGCTAGCCAGCCGGCCAACATGCAGCCACTGCCGCCGCCGGTCACGATCCGCTGAGGCGCGTTTGCCCGAGCTGAGCCCGTTGGAAACACCCTCCTCGCGGAGGGTGTTTTGCTTTGTGAGCTGCTCTCGCCTGCCTCAAGCCAGCCGGCGCGGCGGCTCGGACCCGGCGAGCCAGGCGGCGATGCAATCGACCATCTGACCGTAATGGGCCCGAAAGCTCTCCTCGGTGACGTAGCCGAGATGCGGCGTGATCACGACGTTGCCGAGCCCGCGCAGCGGATGGGCGACCGGCAGCGGCTCGACCGAGAACACGTCGAGCCCGGCGCCGGCGATGCGCTTGTCGCGCAGCGCCTGCAGCAGCGCGGCCTCGTCGACGATCGGTGCGCGCGAGGTGTTGACGAGGTAGGCGGTTGGCTTCATCCGCGCGAGGTCGGCGGGGCCGACCAGCCCGCGTGAGCGGTCGCTGAGCACGACATGGATGGTGATGACATCGGCGGTCGCGAACAGCTCCTCCTTGGTGGCGTAGCCGACGCCCGCCGCGTTGCAGCGGTCTGGCGTCAGGTTGGGGCTCCAGGCGATCACGTTCATGCCGAACGCCTTGCCGAGCTCCGCCACCTTGGTGCCGAGCTTGCCCAGCCCGATCACGCCCAGCGTCTTGCCCTCGATCTCCACGCCGCCCAGCGCCTGCCAAGGCTCGCCGGCATGCATGCGGGCGTTCTCCTGGCCGATCCTGCGGGTCAGCTCCAGGATCAGGCCCATGGTGAGCGGTGCGGTGGGGTCACGACCATATTGCGTGCCGCAGACCATGATGCCGCGCGCCTTGGCGGCCTCCATGTCGATGGCGGCGTTGCGCATGCCCGAGGTGATCAGGAGCTTCAGCTTCGGCAACCGCTCGATCAGGGAGCGCGGCAATGGCGTCCGCTCGCGCATCGCACAGATGATGTCGGCATCGGTGAGCGCGCCGGCGGCCGCTTCCTCGTTGCCGAATGGCTGTGTGAAAGCCGTCACATCCACTCTGTCGGCCAGCCGGGGCCAGTCGGCCAATGAGAGGGCCGTATCGTAATAGTCGTCGAGGATCGCACAGCGCAGCCGTGTCATCGGCAAGGTCCATTCATCGGGAAACGGCGGCAATCATGAATGCCGTCGGGAATGGAGCCATGCTTGCGCGCAAAGGGCTGGGTGCGCAAGGCGTCGTCCGCTGTGACGCGGAACCAGGCGATATCAGTCGAGGCGGGTCTTCAGCCGGAACGCGGCGTCATGGCCGTATTTGGCGCGCCAGGCGGGGCCGGGGCCACGCATGTAATGCAGCTCCGGTCGGTACGGGTTGAACGCTCGCGTGACGAAGTCGCGCCAGAAGCCGCGGATCTCGTCGACGATCCCGGATCGGTCGTTGCGGTGGGCCGCCGGAGCGGGCAGGGAGGCTGAGGTGAAGGCTGCCATGACGGGCTCTCGCTGTTGTCGGTCGCGGCTTTTGCCGCTTGGGCGCGCGGGGTCTTGCGGGCCGAGACCGAGTGTCCCGCCGAATTAATTAAAAGATGGTTGCAATTGTCGTGATCCGCCACACACAAGGTGACGGACCCGTATTCGTCCGTGGGCGGGAGGCCCGTCCCGGCGCAGGAACGACCGTGATTCTCCCGGCATTTGTTCCGGTCAGGACCGGCTCGCCGGTTGCCCTTTGGGGACCGCGCGGTTACATCAGCGGCAACCATTTTCCGAAAATTCCGGCAGGCTTCAAGGGACACGCGATGGCGCGCCAGTTCGTCTACTTCATGCAGGGTCTGTCCAAGGCCTACCCGACCCGCAAGGTGCTCGATAACATCCATCTGTCGTTCTATCCGGACGCCAAGATCGGTGTGCTCGGCGTCAACGGCTCCGGTAAGTCCACCCTGCTCAAGATCATGGCCGGCATCGACAAGGACTATACCGGCGAGGCGTGGGTCGCCGAGGGCGCCCGCGTCGGCTATCTCGAGCAAGAGCCGCAGCTCGATCCAAAGCTCACGGTGCGCGAGAATGTCATGCTCGGCGTCGGCAAGCAGAAGGCGATTCTCGATCGCTACAACGAGCTGGCGATGAACTACTCCGAAGAGACCGCTGACGAGATGACCAAGCTGCAGGACGAGATCGAGGCGCAGGGCCTGTGGGATCTCGACAGCAAGGTCGACCAGGCGATGGATGCGCTGCGCTGTCCGCCCGACGATGCCGACGTCGCCAAGCTGTCCGGCGGCGAGCGTCGCCGCGTCGCGCTGTGCCGGCTTCTGCTCGACCAGCCCGAGCTGCTGCTGCTCGACGAGCCGACCAACCATCTCGACGCCGAATCGGTGTCGTGGCTCGAAGGCCATCTGCGCAACTATCCGGGCGCGATCCTGATCGTCACCCACGACCGCTACTTCCTCGACAACGTCACCAGCTGGATCCTCGAGCTCGATCGCGGCAAGGGCATCCCCTACGAGGGCAACTACTCGTCCTGGCTGCAGCAGAAGCAGAAGCGGCTGGAGCAGGAAGGCCGCGAGGACGCGGCGCACCAGCGCACTTTGGCGCGCGAGCAGGAGTGGATCGCGGCGTCGCCGAAGGCCCGCCAGGCGAAATCCAAGGCGCGCTATCAGCGCTACGAGGAGCTGCTCAAGAAGGCGAGCGAGAAGCAGACCCAGACCGCGCAGATCATCATTCCCGTGGCCGAGCGGCTCGGTAACAACGTCATCGATTTCGAGGGGCTGACCAAGAGCTTCGGCGATCGCCTGCTGATCGACAATCTCACCTTCAAGCTGCCGCCCGGCGGCATCGTCGGCGTCATCGGCCCGAACGGCGCCGGCAAGACCACGCTGTTCCGCATGATCACGGGACAAGAGAAGCCGGACGCCGGCACCATCACCATCGGCGAGACCGTGCATCTCGGCTATGTCGACCAGTCGCGCGACGCGCTCGATGGCAACAAGACAGTGTGGGAAGAGATCTCCGGCGGCAACGAGCTGATCCTGCTCGGCAAGAAGGAAGTCAACTCGCGCGGTTATTGCTCGTCGTTCAACTTCAAGGGCGCCGACCAGCAGAAGAAGGTCGGCGCGCTGTCGGGTGGTGAGCGCAATCGCGTGCATCTCGCCAAGATGCTGAAGTCCGGGTCCAACGTGCTGCTGCTCGACGAGCCGACCAACGATCTCGACGTCGATACCCTGCGTGCGCTCGAAGAGGCCCTGGAAGACTTCGCCGGCTGCGCCGTCATCATCAGCCACGATCGCTGGTTCCTCGACCGTATCGCGACCCACATGCTGGCCTTCGAGGGCGACAGCCATGTCGAATGGTTCGAAGGAAACTTCCAGGACTATGAGAAGGACAAGATGCGCCGGCTCGGCCAGGACAGCGTGATTCCGCACCGGGTCAAGTACAAGAAGCTGACGCGCTGATCTCAGGACATCGCAAGGCGCGACGCTGTCTTCGTTCCGGGACAAAGCGTCGCGCCCAGGCTGCGGCCAGTTGTCGCTTCCATGTGCGACGTGATTGCGTAGATAGTCGTTCCGCAATCCCATCCAGCCGCGAGAAAATCCCATCATGTCTTCCCCCGACGCGACCCTGTCCTCCAAGGGCGGAGCGCTGCGCCCCATTCCAATGCTGATCTTCGGCTCGCGCTGGCTGCAGCTACCGCTCTATGTCGGGCTGATCATCGCACAGGGCGTCTATGTCGTGCTGTTCCTGAAGGAGCTCTGGCACCTGTTCGCTCACGCCTTCGATTTCTCCGAGCAGCAGATCATGCTCGCGGTGCTCGGCCTGATCGACGTGGTCATGATCTCGAACCTGCTCGTGATGGTGATCGTCGGCGGCTACGAGACCTTCGTGTCGCGGCTGAATCTGCAGGGCCATCCCGACGAACCCGAATGGCTCAGCCACGTCAATGCCAGCGTGCTGAAGATCAAGCTGGCGATGGCCATCATCGGCATCTCTTCCATTCATCTGCTCCGTACCTTCATCGAGGCCGGCGCGCTCTCGTCGGGCAAGTCGAACTACACCGAGACCGGCGTGATGTGGCAGACGATCATCCACACGGTCTTCATCCTCTCCGCGATCGGCATCGCCGTGGTCGACAAATTGTCGAATGCCGCGATCGAAGAGGCGAAGCAGGCGGGGCATTGAGCGGCAGCCTCGAGTTCCGCCGCGCGGTCTGCTGACGTTCACAACGGCCGCGGGCTGTGCTAGCCGTATCGGATGGCTCGGCAGCTGCTAATCCGTTTGCGCAGGCTCGTTCTCGTCGGTCTGGTGCTCTGCATGTTTGGCGATGGCCAAGCGAGCGCGACCGACGCCGCCTTCACGGAGTTCGTCAACTCGCTCTGGCCCGAAGCCAAGGAGCAGGGCGTCTCCCGCGCGACGTTCGAGGCCGAGACGCGCGGGTTGGAGCCTGACTACAAGCTTCCCGATCTGCTGCTGCCCGGCCGGCCCGCGACGGGGGCGCCGGCGCAGGCCGAGTTCGTGCAGGTGCCAGCCGACTACATCAAGGAAGCGTCGATCGCGCGGCTGGCCGCGCATGGTGAGAAGCTGATCCAGAAATATCGTTCGGCGCTCGCCGAGATCGAACGCCGCTTCGGCGTGCCGGGGCCGGTTGTGCTCGCGATCTGGGGCCGCGAAACCGATTTCGGCCGCTATGCGCTGCCCTACGATGCGCTGCGCGTGCTGGCGACGCAGGCCTATGTCGGCCGGCGCAAGGACCAGTACCGCACCGAGTTCATCATGGCGCTGAAGATGCTGAGCGACGGTGTCGTGTCGCGCGGCGATCTCAGGGCCTCATGGGGCGGGGCGGTCGGGCTCACCCAGTTCCTGCCGTCGGAGTACTACAAGCACGGCGTCGATCTCGATGGCGACGGCAAGGTCGATCTCTGGCATTCGGTGCCGGACGCGCTGGGCTCGGCGGCGCTGCAGCTTGCGAACAAGGGCTGGCAGCGCGGCGTGCGCTGGGCCTACGAGGTCAAGCCGCCTGCCAATGTCGATTGCGCGATGGGTGTGCCGGAGGTGAAGAAGCCGATCGGCGAATGGCTGCGGGCCGGCTTCGTCCCGGTGCGTGGCCAGCGGCTGAGCGCCGCCGAGCAGCGGCAGCCAGCGTCGCTGCTGCAGCCTGAGGGCATCTATGGTCCGGCTTTCCTGACGACGGCGAACTACTTCGTCATCAAGGAGTACAATTTCTCCGATCTCTACGTGCTGTTCGTCGGCCACCTCGCGGACCGCATGACGAGTTCGGCCCCGTTCGCGACGCCGTGGGCGGCGTCGAAGCAGCTTCGGAGCAAGGACGTCGAGGCGATGCAGAAGGGCCTGACGCGGCTCGGTCTCTACGGCGACAAGCTGGACGGCAAGGCCGGCATGCAGACCCGCGCCGCGCTCGGCGCATTTCAGAAGAAGGCGGGCCTGAAGGTCGACTGCTGGCCGAGCGAGTCGGTGCTGCAGGCGATCAACGCCGCGCGCTGATCGACCGAATTCAGCGGGTTGGCCGGCAGCAAAAAGCCCGGCCGCAGGGCCGGGCTTGCTGCAACGCTATGCGTCGTCAGGATCAGTAGCAGACGCGAACCGGGCGCGACACCCAGCCGTAGCCGTCCCAATAGCGCTCACGGCGCCACACGCACGGCGGCGGGCCCGGCGGAGGGGCTTCGACATAGACCGGACCACCATAGGCCGGGCGGCTGGACGCGATCGCGCCGCCGATCAGGGCGCCGCCGATCAGGCCGGCAGCCACGCCGGCACCCACGTCGCCAGCCTTGGCGGCTGGTGCCGTCACGCTCAGCGACCCGGCGATGGTCGCAACCGCAAGCACTGCGGTCAGGATCTTCTTCATGTTCCGAGATCTCCTGGAAGGCGCCCTCGCGGGCACCAGGTTGGTGATTCACGCACGATCAGGGGCCGTCAGTATCGTGAGAAAACACGACAATCCGTCAACCCTTCGTAAACTCTGTCCGACCTGATGCGACGGAAAAACGGTTTTTTCTGGCCGTGGAGGCCGCCGTTCTCAAAATTCCGGTGCAAGGTCATGGAATTAATGAAGGTGAACGATCACTCGCAAACGCGGACGCGGCGAAGCCGCCAGCCGTAGCCGTCCCAGAAGCGCTGGCGTTGCCAATAGCAGGCATAGCCGGGATCGGCGACGTAGGCAGGCCCGCCGTAATAGGAGTAGCCCGGCCCGTAAGAATATCCTGGCGAGTAGGAGTAGCCCGGCCCGTAATAATAGGGATTGCTGCCCGCAGCGATGGCGCCACCGATGAGGGCGCCGCCGAGCAGGCCGGCAGCGACACCGGCGGCGACACGACCATTGCGCGCTTCAGCAGGAGCAGGGGCCAGCGCTGCGGTCGACAGCGTCGCGACGGCGGCCAGGGCCGCAAGAGTCTTCTTCATGACCTTAACCTCTCTCACTCCAAGTCGGCGGATCGCGCATCAAGCGATACGGCAGGTTCACATATCCCGCTTGAATGATCAATGAACGGGCGCGTTCCATTGGACGACCCATCTCAAGGATGCGTTCAATGCTGCAGTGCACAAAATTTGACGCCGGTTCGGAGCAGGCATGACTCCCACGATGACGATCGTCGTGGCGATCGGACTGACCTCGGCCATCTGCTACGCGCTGCTGGTTCGCGCCGACCGCGGGCCCAACCGCCGCCGCTCTTCCACCGACACCACCATCAGCGATTCCGGCAGCTCATCGCACGACGGCCAGGGGATCGAACTTGCGAGTTGGTTTTCCAATACCTCGTCAGACGTCGTGGGAAACCCGATCGATGGCGGGGGTGACGGTGGTGACAGTGGTGGAGGCGACGGGGGTGGGGGCGACTGAGTTCCGGCTGCTCGATCGCCACTCGATGGTCGTCCGGCGACGACTTTGATCTGCGGCAAGCTCGCATAGTTGGAGTCGTTCTAGATTGATCTGGAAATTGGAATCGCTTCAAAAGCGCCGTTTTCCCTTTGCGCGGGTAGCTGCGGATGACTATCGATACCTGACCAAGGACGATTGGCCGGTTTCTCATGATTGTTTGTTCCTGCAACGTCATCAGCGATCACGACATCCGCAACGCGGTGAAGTCTGCGGACGAACTGCCGCGGAACCCCAAGCAGGTCTACGGTTGCCTGGGGTGCAGCGCGGAATGCGGCCGCTGTGCGCGCACGATCAAGACGATCATCGACGAGGCGCTGGGTCCTTGCGCCCGCTCCTGCCAGGTTGGCTGTCAGCACGGCCACCATCATGGGGCGGCGCCGGTGCAGGCGATCGATGACGACCTTCAGAGCCGGTTCGCGCTCGCCGCCTGCTGACAGGCGTTTGCCCTCGGTCGCGTGCTTTCCGCCCTAAAAATGCACATGAACGGGGGTCGTCTCCGCACTTCGAACCTGTTATTGAGCGCCTGCGGCCTCTAACTTTTTCGGAGCTTATCCATGCAGGGCGACCCCAAGGTCATCGAATATCTCAACAAGGGATTGCGCAGCGAGCTGACTGCCATCAACCAATATTGGCTGCACTATCGCCTGTTGAACAATTGGGGCCTTCTCGACATGGCGAAGGTCTGGCGCAAGGAATCCATCGAGGAGATGGAGCACGCCGACAAGTTCACCGACCGCATTCTCTTCCTCGACGGCTTCCCCAACATGCAGGTGCTCGATCCGCTGCGCATCGGCCAGAACGTCAAGGAGATCATCGAGTGCGATCTCGCCGCCGAGATCGGCGCGCGGACGCTGTATCAGGAAGCCGCAACCTATTGTCACGGCGTGAAGGACTACGTGTCGCGCGACCTGTTCGAGCAACTGATGAAGGACGAGGAGCATCACATCGATTTCCTCGAGACCCAGCTCGACCTGATCAACCGGATCGGTCTCGAACTTTACACGCAGAAGCACGTCGGCGGCCTCGAGAGCGAGCACTGACGTCGACGGTGAGGCGGTCGTCCGCTTTCGGTACAGGGTCGATTCACGGTTGGTGTTTCATGCCTTGAATCGACCGCCCCTGTGACGTGAGGGGCGCCCAGAGTCGTGCTCAGTCGATAATGCCGAAGTCCGTCACGGGCATGACCCAATAGACGAGCTTCGTCCCTGCAAATGCGTTCCTGAGCCGTTCCAGCAGGTGCTCGAGATCCTGTCCCTGCAGCACGATCCGCACGACGACCTCGTCGGCATGTCCCTTGACCCGCTCCGCCGCGCTGCGCAGCCGGACGCGGACGCCATGTCCGGACGCATCAGAGGCCGTAAAGCCGCTCACCAGATCGGTCTGCTCGCTCAGATGGTCGAGCACCTCGGCACGAAGCGCATCCGGCACGATCAGTGTCACGCAGACGGCTTGGCCGGTCATGTCGCGTCCTTCGCAGCGGCGCCGTAGCGGCGATACAGGATCGGCAACAGGATCAGCGTCAGCAGCGTAGACGACAACAGGCCGCCGATCACGACGATCGCAAGCGGACGCTGGACCTCCGATCCAGGTCCGGATGCAAACAGCAGTGGGATCAATCCGAGCGCCGTGATGCTCGCCGTCATCAGCACCGGCCGCAGCCTGCGCTTTGCGCCTTCGACCACGATGCGCTGCTCGGAGAGCCCGTGAGCGCGCAACTGGTTGAAATGAGACACCAGCACGACGCCGTTGAGCACGGCGATTCCAAGCAGTGCGATGAAGCCGACGGAGGCCGGGACGGAGAGGTATTCGCCGGTCGAGACCAGCGCGAACACGCCGCCGATCAGCGCAAAGGGAATGTTGACGAGGACGAGCAGGGCCTGGCGCACCGAGCCGAACGTCGTGAAGAGCAGCACGAAGATCAGGCCGATCGCGACCGGCACCACGACGGACAGACGCGCGGCTGCACGCTGCTGGTTCTCGAACTGCCCGCCCCATGTCAGCCGATAGCCGGACGGCAGCGGCAGCTCGGCTGCGACCCTTTGCTGGGCCGCCTGGACGAAGCCGACCATGTCACGGCCGCGGACGTTGCTGCGAACCACGCTCATGCGGTTGCCGTCCTCACGATCGATCTTCACCGGGCCGTCGACCCTCTGGATGCGGGCGACCTGCGAGAGCGCAACATGCTGGCCTGACGCAAGCGTCAGCGGCAGCGCCGCCAGCATCGTCGGGGCCTGCCGCGTGGCCTCACCGCCGCGGACCAGGATCGGCGTCCGGCGTCCCTCCTCGAGCGCGGTGCCGATCGTTCGGCCTTCGATCTGCGTGCGCAAGGCGGCCGAGATCGAGTCCACGGTGAGCCCAAGGCGGCCCGCCTCCATCCGGTTGACGGCGATCGTGTAGTATTGCGCGCCCTCGTTGAGCGTCGTGTAGACGTCTTGGGCCCCATCGATGTCGGACATGATCGCCGACAGCTTCGCTGCGATCTCGTTGAGCTTGGTGATGTCCGGGCCGAAGATCTTGACCGCGACGTCGCCGCGCACGCCGCTGATCATTTCCTGCACGCGCATGTCGATGGGTTGCGTGAAGCTGAGCGAGACGCCGGGGAAGCCGGTCAGGACCTCGCGAAGCTTCTCGAGCAGGACATCGCGGTCGCTGGTCTGCCGCTGGTCTGCCGGCTTGAGCACCAGGAACGTGTCGGTCTGATTGGGTCCCATCGGATCGAGCCCGAGCTCGTCCGAGCCGGTGCGCGCGATGATGCCGGCGACGTCTGGCACCTTCATCAACGCCGTCTGCAGCCGGGCATTGATGGCGAGGGACTCGTCGAGATTGACGGACGGCAGCGTTTCCACGCTGACGATGACGTCGCCTTCGTCCATCGTCGGCATGAAGGTCTTGCCCAGCTGGGTGTAGCCGTATCCCGCGGCAACGAGGCTGACCAGCGCCGCGATGATCACCTTGCGCTCGTTCCCGAGCGCCCAGTCGAGCGCGGGCGCGTAGACGCGCTGCGCTGCCCGGATCAGCATTGGATCGTCATGCGATGCGGATGTGAGCACGAAGGACGTCGCGACCGGAAGCACCGTCAGCGCAAGCAGCAGCGATGCGGCCAGAGCGAAAATGATCGCCAGCGCGACCGGAATGAAGAGCTTTCCCTCCAGCCCCTGCAAGGTCAGCAGCGGAACGAACACGATGATGATGATCAGGACGCCCGAGGCGACCGGCTGCAGGACTTCGCAAACCGAGCGGTAGACGACGTGGATCAGCGGCGTGGCGCTTCCGTGATCGTGCTTGGCGAGATTGCCGACGATGTTCTCGACCACCACGACCAGCGCGTCGATCAGCATGCCGATCGCGATTGCAAGGCCCCCCAGACTCATCAGGTTAGCGGACATGCCGACCGCCCGCATCACGATCAGCGCCATCACGATCGCGAGCGGCAGGCTGAGCGCGATCACCAGCGAGGCGCGCCAATTGCCGAGGAACAGCAGCAGCAGCACGACGACGAGCACCGTGGCTTCGCCCAGCGCCCGGACCACCGTGCCGACGGCGCGGTTGACCAGCCGGCTGCGGTCGTAGAACACGTTGATGGAGACGCTGCTCGGCAGCGACGGCTTCAGTTCGTCCAACCGGGCCCGAACGTCGCGCACCAATTGTCCGGCGTTGGCGCCGCGCAGACCGAGCACGAGCCCCTCGACCGTCTCGCCCTTGCCGTCCGTCGTGACGGCGCCATAGCGGGTGAGTGCGCCGATCTTGACCCTTGCGACGTCGCTGACCCGGATCGGGATTCCGTCGCGGGTGTCGACGATGATCGCCCGGATGTCGTCGATGCCGCGGATGCTGCCTTCGATGCGGACCAGCGCGCTGTCTTCGCCCTGGTTGACCCGCCCGGCACCGTCGTTGCGGCTGTTGGCCTCGATGGCCTTGCGAAACAGCTCGGACGAGATGCCGCGCGCCGCCAGCGCGTCGTTCCTCGGCACGATTTCGAAGGCGCGGACATAGCCGCCGAGCGCGTTGACGTCGGCTACTCCGGGCACCGTACGCAGCGCTGGGCGGATGACCCAGTCGAGCAAGGTCCGGCGTTCGGCCAGCGACAGTTCGGGACTGTCGATCGTGAACATGAACATCTCGCCCAGAGGGCTCGTGATCGGGGCGAGGCCCCCGTTCACGCCCTCGGGAAAGTCGCGCGAGATGTTGGACAGCCGCTCCGACACTTGATTGCGGGCCCAGTAGATGTCGGTGCCGTCCTCGAAATCGACGGTGATGTCGGCCAGCGCGTATTTCGTGGTCGAGCGAAGGATCTTCTTGTTCGGCAACCCGAGCAGCTCCAGCTCGATCGGTACCGTGATGCGCTGCTCGACCTCTTCCGGCGTCAGGCCGGGAGCCTTCATGATGATCTTCACCTGGACCGGCGAGACGTCTGGAAAGGCGTCGATCGGCAGGCTCGGCAAGACAACGGCGCCTGCGCCGATCACCAGCAGCGTGCTGAGGATGACGAAGAGCCGCTGTGACAGCGCGAATGCGACCAGCCGTTGCAGCATCTACTGCCCCAGTCGCGAGAGGATGCCGCGCAACGCCGAGATGCCGCCGATGGCGATCTCGTTCTTGTCCGTGAGGGGGCCTGCGATGACGACGTGATCCTGATCCTCCGCGAGCAGGGTGACCGCAACGAGCCGGAAGCCGCCTTCCGTGGCAACGAACACCGCGGTCTGCTCACCGCGCCGGACGAGGCCGCTATAGGGAATTTCCCACGCGCTTTCTCCTGCCGAGACAAAGCCGATGCGGGCCGCCGCCATTTGTCCGGAATGCAGTTCGCCGTTGTTGGGAATCTCGGCGCGGACGAGAATTGTCTGCGTGGCGGCATCGGTCGTCTCGGACACCAGGATGACCTGGCCCGGTGTCGCATAGCCTTCGATGTCGACCTTGGCGCCGGTCTTGATGGCGCCGATGTTGGTTGCGGGAATCGCGATCTCGGCCCATAGCGGCGACAGCCGGGCGAGCTTCACCAGTGACGCGGCCTGTTCCAGGCGCTGGCCCGGCGATACCGCGAGCTCGACCACGGACGCCGTGCGCGGGGCCGTCACAGTGAGCGCCGCGCTGATCGCCGCCTCGCTGCTGAGCCGGGCGATGGCTTCGTCGGACAGCCCGCTGATGTGCAGCATCTGCCGACGTTCGGCGACGACGATGCTGGCCTGGCGCGCTTCGGTCTGGCTCGACTCCAGCACGCGTTGCGGGATGGCCTTGCCTTCGAACAGGTCGGCATTGCGCTTCAACTGCTGAACCGCGAGAACCTCCTGGGCCAGCGCATGCAGGTAATCGCGCTGGAGCGAGACGAAGCTCGGACTCTCCAGCGTGAGCAGCGGTTGTCCGACGGTCACGCGATCGCCGCGGGCAACGGCGAGGTTGGTGATCATCCCCGCGACCGGCGCGCTGACGACCCACAGTTGAGGCGTGGGAATGACGATCTGCGCGGGATAGGGCAGCGTTTTGTCCATCCGGCTGGAGATCGGATGCGTCACGCGCACGCCGAGGTTCTGCGCCTGGCTTGGCGTGAGCTTCAGCTCATCATCGGCCGACGCGGCGCAGGGCGCCACAACGAGAGCCAGCCCGAGAGACGCCCGGGCCAGACGGCCTGCGGACCAGTGAAACAATCGCTTGGGCATCTCGATCAAGAATCTTCAGGTTCATGCATGACACATTCTGTACACTATTTCGGCCGGTTTCCGCGACTGTTGACTTAGGTCAATCGGAGCTAGTCACGAAACCGGAGGTCACTTCCTCGTGCCGCCAATGAGTCGCATGAGTGGTAGCCGCACGCGCCGGCGCCTCATACGGCATCGGCGGGAACGAAACAGCTGATGATGATGTCGCCGCGGTGATGGACGTACCACACCACGGCCTCGCCGATCGGGTTGCCGCGGTCGCGGATGATGGCGCGTTCCGGCACCGCCATCCACCGGCCTTCGATCGGCACCCAATAGGTGCCGTCACGCACGTCATAGGTCGTGCGGTGGCCGTCGGAGACATCGCAGCATGGCACGCCGTTGGGCGCGATCACGCTCTTGAACCACGCGCGAATGTCAGGCGGGACGTTGTCGAACTGCCCGTTGTCGAAGGCGGCGGCGACGGTCGCGCAGCCGAGCGAGCCCATCGTGAGACCGGCCAGCACCATCCTGCGCATTCAACGCTCCCTTCTGCGGACCTACATGCCGCGCTGCGGCGCCGTCGCCAGCAATTCGCGCAGCGGCTCGGCGTAGAACTTCGCATTTCCGGTGGTCAGGTGGCCGCGCGTCTCGGCCGAGGTCGGGATGAGCAGGAGCTTGCCGTTGGCGACGCGCTTCATGGCGTCGACCGTCACGCCGGTCTCCGGCGGGTTGCGCTCGTCGTCGGCCGAGTTGATCAGCATCACGGTCGCCTTGATCCTGTCGAGATCGGCAGACGGATTGTAGTCGTGCGACGAGTCCCACTGATAGATGAAGTCGTTGGCGTCGGTGGGAATGGGCGTGGCGAGCCGCTCCTCGACCAGCTTGTCGGCCTTGGCCGCGGTCGGTGCCGCGAGCTGATAGGCGATGGTGCCGCCGGCCGTGGCGGTGGCATAGGCCGCGACGGCATATTTCATCATGCGCGGCTGTGTGGTGTAGTTGCCGCCATTGTAGTCGGGATCGTTGCGGATCGTCTCCAGCATCAGCCGGCGCAGCATCCAGTTGCGGGCCGCCATTTCGGTCGGCTGCGAGGCCATCGGCACCGCGGCGTCCATGAAGTCCGGATAGCGCGTGGCCCACACCCAGCTATGCATGCCGCCCATCGAGTTGCCGATGACAAGCCTCAGGTGCTTGATGCCGAGGCCCTCGGTCAGCAGGCGGTGCTGCGCATCGACCATGTCGGCATAGTCATAGGCGGGAAACCTGGTCTTCAGCCCGTCGGAGGGCTTCGACGATTTGCCGTGGCCGATGCTGTCGGGAATGATGATGTAGTACCTGGTCGCATCGAGCGGCTGGCCCTTGCCGAACAATTCGCCGGCGAAGGTCGGCACCAGCATGCTTCCGCCTGAGCCGCCGGTGCCATGCAGCACCAGCACCGGCTGCCCGGTCGGCTCGCCGACGGTCGTATAGTGCAGCCTCAGCTCCGGCAGCGTCTCGCCGGTGTGAAACTTGAAATCCTTGACGACGAAGTCGCCCTGCTTCGGGGCGGGATAGTCGGCGGCGCGGGCCGGCGCGCAAAAAACGACGACGGCGGCAAAAACGGCGGCAAGCGGTCGAACCATGGACTCCCCCTGATCATGCGCGACTCTTCCGGCCGCGTCGGGGACATGATAGCACGATCTGCGACTTGGTTCAGTACCGGATTGATGGGACTCATCATGTGCCGCAACATCAAGACGCTGTTCAATTTCGAGCCGCCGGCGACGGAGGCTGAAATTCAGGCCTCGGCCCTGCAATTCGTGCGCAAGCTGTCCGGCTTCAACGCGCCGTCGCAGGCCAACGAGGCCGCCTTCGCCCGCGCCGTCGAGGAGGTGGCCGACGCCGCGCGGCGGCTCTTGACCTCGCTGCAGACCCAGGCCCCGCCGCGCGACCGCGAGATCGAGGCGGCCAAGGCGCGGGAGCGTTCGGCGGCCAGGTTCGGCCCGCGCTGAGGCCCATCGTGCCCTGACAGAAGGCGAAGCTCAGAACCCATCGTCGTCGTGGTCGTGGCGGTCCTGGGCCCGCTTGTCGTGCTTCTTCTTTTTCTTGCCCTTTTTCTTTTTCTTCTTCTTCGGGATGTCGATGTCGTGCGGATCGTCGTCCTCGAAGGCCTCGTCCAGCGCATCGTCATGGGTCGTCGCGGCGAAGATGTCGCGCACCGCGACCAGCTCGGCCTCGCGCTCATGCGCCTCGCGATCGCGCGCGCGCTTGTAGTCGTCATAGGCCGCGAAGATCTGCTCGAGCCACGGCATCAGCTGATCGATCGTCGGCAGCGTGCCCGGCGGTCCCGGTTCACCCTGCGGACCTTGAGGCCCCTGCGGTCCCGGCTTGCCGGGCGGGCCTTGCTCGCCGCGCGGCCCTTGCGGGCCGGGCTTGCCTTGCGCACCTGCCTTGCCGTCGGAACCCGGCTTGCCGCGCTGACCATCTGGCCCGCGCCGCCCGGGTTGCCCCTGCGGGCCACGTGGACCCACGGGGCCCTGCAGGCCGCGTCCGGCCGGATTCTTTGCCACTACCGCAACTCCGCTACACACCTCTGATTCGCGGCGAAGCGTAACAGAGCCGCGATGATGGCAGCAATTGCAGCAGGGCTGCGAGGCCGATTGATCAACATCAATCGGCGTCGCATCCTGATGAGTTCCACGCGATGGGATATCGCGTGGCCGCCGTTGGATCAGGCCGAATAGGCCGGCACCGCGATGCCGTCGGCTGTGTAGATGCGGATCTTGTTGCGCAAAGTGCGCACGGGCATGCCGAGCAGCCTTGCGGCGTGGGTACGGTTGCCGTTGCAGCGCGCCAGGGTCTGCACGATGAGCTCGCGCTCGATCTCGGACAACGGCGTGCCGATCAACAGCGGCAGGATCTCCGCCGCGGAGCGCGACGGTGGCATGGCAAGCGGCACGAGTGACGGACTTGCGGCTTCGGATGACAATTCTTGCGACATAACTCCTCCCGATCAACGCCCACGCCGACACTGAAACGACGCGCAAACATCGAGACCAACTAAACATCCAGCCCGTAGATCACCGTGGTCCGACAAGGTTAATGGGGCCTTAACGCGGGCGTCCTGTTGTTGCACCGGTGCCGAATACCCCGAAATGGCCTTGGTTTCGCGCGGGTCTCGACCCATTTGGCCGGCGTCGACGCGCGTCCACGATGGGGGTGCAGAGGACTAATCGTCGGACCGCCACAGTTCCTGCGCTGCGAGCGCATCATATCGAACACACCGGCGGCTGCGCATGCACGGTGCCGTGCAAAGGGCTAAATTCGGCCCGATCGATTCGCTTAGTGGGGCACGATCGTCGCACACGGCCATCGAATTACCTCAAGCCCAAATTCACTTCGCTGGAGACTTCATCCATGACAATTGCATCCTCGCTTCGCGGTCTGCTGGTGGCACTGACAGCTGCTTGCGGCGCTGTCATTCCGGCCACGGCGCACGCAGATGGCGGCTTCATCACGCTGACCATCTACAAAGCGGGGTGGATCATCGGCGGCTCCGGCGGCAGCGGCGTGTTGAACTTTCATGGCCGCGCCTATCCGCTGTCGACCGGCGGCCTCGACTGGGGTCTGGTGTTCGGCGGCTCGCGCACGGTGCTGCGCGGCCGCGTCAGCAACATCTGGCGTCCGTCCGACGTCGAGGGCGTCTATGGCGCCGCCGGCGCGGGCCTTGCCGTCGGCCGCGGCGTGCGCGGCATCGTGCTGACCAACCAGAAGGGCGCGGTGCTGGAGCTCTCGGGTGAGCAGATCGGCCTCTTGGCGAACGTCGATCTGTCGGGTCTTGCGATTACGATCAGGTAGTTGCGTCATCGTGGACGCCTAGCAACTCACAACAAGTGTCATCGCCCGCTTGCGTGGGCGACGACCGTTGTTGCGTGCTGAGCATTGCCAACACCATCTCTCTCCCTCTCTTCTGCTCATAAGTCCGCGCTCTCGCCGCACCGCGTGCGCGAGGGATGCATCGTGAGAGCCCCGTCGAAAATCGAGAGGGGCAGGGAAGGCCGGGAGCTCGCCGCTCCCATGGTCCGCGTGCAACAAAAAAGCACGCGGCAGAACCACAGGTTCGGCGGAGACATCCCGGCCTTCCCTGCGCGCATGGTCTGACGGCTTATACGTGGTCTCCCTGGTGCGCCGGGCTTGTTGGCCACCATTGCGCGCGCTACGCTTTCGCATGAGCACGCACGTGACACCAGCTTCGGGGTGTCAGGACATCACGACTTCACCGTACGTGACAGCCGGCGCTCGTCGGGCGCAGCCACCACGTCCACCGCGGCCCACCTCCACGTATCGTGACGACGCGTACGTCCCTCTGCATGAGGCGGGTTGAGCGAGACGATCGTCCTGATTTGCCCGACATGGCAAGTGTGCAGGCCTGCGACAAACTAACACGACGGGCAGTTTGCGCATGATGCGCATGCGCGGATTGCCCGTCGGGCAGAGATAGGATGCTTCACCTCGGTGACGTGGATAGCCACAACCGCGCGTCGGATTGCCAGCATTGCGCTCTGCGATGCAGCGCCCTCTCCCCTTGTGGGAGAGGGCATCTCCGGCCGATCAGCCCGCTCGCTTGGGTGAGGGGTCTCTCTCAGCAAACTACGCTCGGAGAGGGACCCCTCACCCGAGCGCGTTTGCCGCTCTATACTACATGCCCTCTCCCACAAGGGGAGAGGGCGCAGTCATCGGCATAGCGCGGATCGTCGTCAGCGAGTCGCTTGCCGCAATGATGATGGGCTTACTACCCATCATCACCGCACGCGAGTCGGCTGCGCGTCTGAGGTCTGGGCCAAATGCATCGCCAGCTCCCGCCACGGCGCCAATGTCCACGCACCCGACGCCGCGCCGGAGGGCGAGGCGAGCACGAACGTGGTCGGGAAGTCGGCCTGCTCCGGCTGCAGCCCGAGCGCGGTCGCGCCGGTCGGCTGGCCATAGAACAGGCTCGCGGCCTTCTTGCTGGTGAAGGCGACCGTGGCTGGTCGATGCTGTCGGATCTTCGCAATGAAACCGGCGACGTCGACGCCGGCCTTCAGCGCGACATGGTCCATGCCCGCGCCCTGCTTGCACAGATCGGTGAAGCCGATGCCGAGCGCGCGCAGCGCTGGAAACTCGTGCGGCTGGTACAGCCGCGGCGTCAGGCCGACGGCGAACAGCGTCGGCCAGAAGCGGTTGCCGGGGTGGGCGTAATAGTGCCCGGTCGCCGCCGAGCGCTCGCTCGCGGCGGTGCCGACGAAGACGAGGCGCAGGCCGGGCTGGAGTTGGTCGGGCAGGCGATCCATGGCGCCGTTGTCGCATTGTTGCAGTCGTTGCAACAGGCTGTTGACGCGATGCTGCATTGTTGCTGCGGCGGCCGTGGTCTAGGTGACGGCGAGCAACAGGAGCACAGCATGTCGCAACGTCGTCTGTATCATTTCGTCCTTTCCGGCCACGCGCATCGCGTGCGGCTCATGTTGAGCCTGCTTGACCTGCCTTGCGAGCTCGTCGAGGTCGACCTCAAGGGCGGCGCGCACAAGCGGCCGGACTTTCTCGCGCTCAATTCGTTCGGCCAGGTGCCGGTGCTGGTCGACGGCGACGCCGTCATCCCGGACTCCAATGCGATCCTGGTCTATCTCGCCGGCCGCTATGACGGCTCGGGCAAATGGCTGCCGCGCGATCCGCTCGGCCAGGCGCAGGTCCAGCGCTGGCTGTCGGCCGCGGCCGGTCCGCTCGCGTTCGGCCCGGCAGCGGCGCGGGTGGCGACCTTGTTCGGCGCCCCGCTGGACATGGCGAGGGCGCATCTGCTCGCCAACAGCCTGTTCACGGTGATGGAGCGCGAACTCGCCGCGCGGCCGTTCCTCACCGGCGCGGCGCCGACCATCGCCGACGTCGCGCTCTACAGCTACACCGCGCACGCGCCCGAAGGCGGCGTGTCGCTGACGCCGTACCCGAGCGTGCAGGCGTGGCTGGCGCGGATCACTGATCTGCCCGGATTCGTGCCGATGCAGGCGAGCGCGGTCAGCGCCGCCTGACCGCCGCCATGCATGAATGCGTGCGAACGCCGCTTACAGGAAGCAGCGGCGCTCGTCGCGCAGCTTGAGCTGGATGTTGGTCGCCTCGACGAAGGTCGGCACCGGCTTGGAAACGATCTTGTAGGTCGACGGCCACTCCACCGGCTTCGACTGCAACTCGGTGTTCCAGATCTGGCAGATGCCGGTGTTGTCCCAGCGGATCACGTAGTAGCCGGACTTGGGCGCAGGCGCGGCGAAGGCGGTGGGCACGATCGAGGCGGCTGCAATGGCCGTGGCGGCAGCGAACGTGGTCAGGCGACGCATCATCAATCTCCTCAAACGAAACAACGACAATCGCCCGCCTGCGCGGGCCACCGGCCTTGCGGCCGGACCAAGGCCCAAGTGGTGCGACAAAAGCGCGCGCAACGCAAGCCGCCCGTGCCGTCGTTCACAGCGATGTCCGGGATGTGAATGACGACATGCAGCCGTCACATGGACGCGCGTCAGGCGCGCGCCGGCTTACAGCGTGCAGCGGCCCTGCTGGCGCAGCCTGATCTGGCGGGTCACGGCGTCGTTGAACGTCGGCACCGGCCGGCTGATGACCTGATAGCCGGACGGCCATGCGATCGGCTTGAAGGCGAAGGCCTCGCTCCAGACCTGGCAGATGCCGGTGTTGTCCCAGCGGATGATGTAGTAGCCGGCCTGCGCCGGCGCAGCGGCGAGCAGCGCGGCCGCGGCGAGGCCTGCGGCAAGACAGACTGTGGTGAAACGAGGCATCGTGAAAACTCCGGCAACAAACTGGCCCAGCCCGCGGCCGGCCCTATGTCGGAGCGGTCTCGATCAATTTGAAGGCAGCCGCGCGCGAATCGTGCGGCAAAAGCGCGCGATGCCCCCGGCCGATGATGAGGCGCGATGAGGTGGCGGAGCGAGAGGCCTCTCGGCGTGCGCAGCGCGTCGCGCAGGCGTCAGGAGTGGATGCCTCCGGCGCTCGGTCGGGACGAGAACCGGAGATCGCCGCTGAAGCTCGCGGTCGGAACCAGCGCCGGACCCGCGCCGGCGAGGAGCGGCTGCGAGGCCACCGGCCCCGCGCGTCGGCGCAGGAAGTGGCGCTCGAGATAGGCGTAGGACAGCGTGGCCGCCACGACCGACAGCGGCAGCCCGATCGCGAGCCGCAGCGGCCACCAGACGCCGTAGCTGTCCAGGAAATTCAGGACCGGCAGGTGCCAGAGATAGATGCCGTAGAAGATCCGGCCGAGGAAGATCGCGACCGGCCATTCGAAGATGCGGTGGCAGATCGTGCCGCGGCTGCGCATCAGCATGGTCAACGCGAGGATGCCGGGAAGCACGCCGCACACCATGCTGCCGAACAGATAGTAGTTCATGCTCGGCCCGTCCGCCGGCCAGAACAGGAAGGTGACCGTGCCCCAATAGATCAGGAGCGGCCACGCCAGCTTCGGCCAGAGCCGGTCGAGAGCGGGTGAGGTGCCATGCGGCACCATCCTGAGCACGACGGCCATCGCGCATCCCGCCATCAGTGCATCGGCGCGGGTGTCGAACGCGGTGTAGAGCCGGCGCCACTCGGCCCCATCGAGCACCAGCGCCACGCGCCAGGCCCAGATCGCGGCCGCAATGGCGCAGATGGCGCCGACCAATCGCCAGGTGACGCCGAGGCGCTTGACCAGGACTGCGAAGGTCAGCGGCCACAGCAGATAGAACTGCTCCTCGGTCGACAGCGTCCAGGTGTGGCCGATGTCCTCGATCGTCTTCGGGTCGAACACATACCAGTAGTTGGCGATGTAGGAGAGCGCGATCGCGGCGCGTTCCAGCGCCGGCAGGAACGGCGGCCGCAGCAGCCAGGTGAACAGCAGATAGGCGGCGAGCATCAGCAGCAGCGGCGGCACGATCCGGGCGAAGCGCCGCGCATAGAACTGCCGGAACCTGATGTGGCCGTGCTTATCGATGTCCCGCAGCAGCAGGCCGGTGATGTAATAGGCGCTCGCCACGAAGAACAGGTCGATATAGAGCACCGCGCCCGGCACGAGCGTGTGCGAGACATGGGCCGTAACGACGCCCAGGGTCATCAGCCCGCGCATGCCGTCATGCGAGGGAACGTAGCCGAGCGGATAGACCTGAGCCTGGAAGGCCTCCCGGATCGCCTCCCGCAATGGCGCCGTGGCGGCGCCGACGAGGCGGAACAGGGCATGGAACGGCCATGAATAAAACATCTATCGTGAAATTTTCGGAGATAATGTTTCGGACCATTAAATCCTATTTAAAATTTAAATCGTCCGCAAGAGACGAAAATCGCGGAGCGGGGGCCATCACGACGCAGGGTTGCAGCAGAATGAGGCAGGCCGCCTGTGGCGGTGGCAAACGGCGGCGCGGCTCGGCATCATTGCGGTGGATGAAGGGGACCTCGCGGTTGAACTGCGCTTGGGCGACGGCGAGTAGCTGAGGCCGGCGAATTCTGCAGACGGAGCGGTTGCTTCCTGCACGGAGAACGTAGGGCGGGTTAGCGCCCGCGGGACGATTTCACCGCGGAGGGAATGTTTGCCAGGGCGCGTAACCCGCCGCCTGCGCGGAATGGTGGGTTACGCGAACGGCGTTCAGCCATGTGCGAGCGTGGAGAGATCGTCGGTTGCCGTCCGCTAACCCACCCTACCGTTTCACGACCGCCGCGACGCCCTCGATCTCGATCAGCATCTTCGGATCAGGCAGCGCCACCACCACGCAGGTGGTGCGCGCCGGATACGGCGCCGGCCCGAACGCCGCGGCGTAAAGCCGGTTCATGGTCGCAACATCCGCTGCGCGCGTCAGCAGCACGTTGACCTTGACGAGGTCGCGAATATCAGCGCCGCCTTCGGTCAGGACGCGGGTGAAGTTCGTCACGACGTTGGCGAACTGCGCCTCGAAATTGTCGGGCAGGTTGCCGTGGGCGTCGAAGCCGGGAATGCCGGAGATGAAGAGGAGGTCGCCGACACGGGTGCCGAACGACAGCGGTGGGGCCTTGATGTGGGGTGGGGCCGGGATGTGGTGGATGGGCATGGGACCTCCGAATACGTCACGAAGACCAGCAAGTAGATAGCGTATCGCAGCAGGCGTGGGCCTCAGCTCAGCTTCATCCATTCTGGCTCCCGCGTCGGCGAGTTGTCTCTGGAGTTCATCGAGGCCCGATTTCTTTTGCAAGAAATCTCGCAAAAGAAAAGCCGGGCTTGCGCCCGGCCAAATGGTTGGCCGGGTCTGCGCCCGGCCATGACGATGGAGAGAGCGGGGCGCGGCTTCAGGACAACGCCTTGTTGCTCTCCTTCACCTTCTCCGCATCGAGATACACGTTGCCGCCCATTTCCTTGAACTTGGCGCTCATCTGGGCCATGCCGTCCTCGATGGTGCCGCTGATGGTCATGCCAACGGTGGTCGGATCATTCAGCGTGGCGGCGTAGTCGCGGACGTCCTGGGTGATCTTCATCGAGCAGAATTTCGGGCCGCACATCGAGCAGAAATGCGCGACCTTGTGGGCTTCCTTCGGCAGGGTCTCGTCGTGGAAGTGCTTTGCGGTCTCCGGATCGAGGCCGAGGTTGAACTGGTCGGTCCAGCGGAAGTCGAAGCGGGCGCGGGACAGCGCGTCGTCGCGGAGCTGCGCTGCGGGATGGCCCTTGGCGAGATCGGCGGCGTGGGCGGCGATCTTGTAGGTGATGACGCCGACCTTGACGTCGTTGCGATCGGGCAGGCCGAGATGCTCCTTCGGCGTCACGTAGCACAGCATGGCGCAGCCGAACCAGCCGATCATCGCCGCACCGATGCCCGAAGTGATGTGGTCGTAGCCCGGCGCGATGTCGGTGGTCAGCGGCCCCAAGGTGTAGAACGGCGCCTCGCCGCACTCCTTGAGCTGCTTGTCCATGTTGATCTTGATCTTGTGCATCGGCACGTGGCCGGGGCCCTCGATCATGACCTGGCAACCCTTGTCCCAGGCGATCTTGGTGAGCTCGCCCAGCGTCTCCAGCTCCGCGAACTGGGCGCGGTCGTTGGCATCCGCGATCGAGCCCGGGCGCAGGCCGTCGCCGAGCGAGAACGAGACGTCATACTTGCGCATGATGTCGCAGATCTCCTCGAAATGGGTGTAGAGGAAGCTCTCCTTGTGATGCGCGAGGCACCACTTGGCCATGATCGAGCCGCCGCGCGAGACGATGCCGGTGACGCGGTTCGCGGTGAGGTGGATATAGGCGAGGCGCACGCCGGCGTGGATGGTGAAGTAGTCGACGCCCTGCTCGCACTGCTCGATCAGCGTGTCCTTGTAGAGCTCCCAGGTCAGCGCGACCGGATCGCCGTTGCACTTCTCCAGCGCCTGGTAGATCGGCACGGTGCCGATCGGCACCGGCGAGTTGCGCAAAATCCATTCGCGGGTGGTGTGGATGTTGCGGCCCGTCGATAGGTCCATCACGGTGTCGGCGCCCCAGCGAATCGCCCACACCATCTTGTCCACCTCCTCCTCGACCGAGGAGGTCACCGCCGAGTTGCCGATATTGGCGTTGATCTTGGTCAGGAAGTTGCGGCCGATGATCATCGGCTCGAGCTCGGCGTGATTGATGTTGCAGGGGATGATGGCGCGGCCGCGCGCGATCTCGGAGCGGACGAATTCCGGGGTGATGAAGGCCGGGACCTCGGCGCCGAAGCTCTCGCCGTCGGCGAGCGCGGCCTCGGCGCGGTCGAGCTGCTTTTTGCGGCCGAGATTCTCGCGCTCGGCGACGTAGATCATCTCCTTGGTGATGATGCCGGCGCGGGCGAATTCGAGCTGGGTGATCTTGTGGCCGTCGAGGCCGCGCAGCGGCTTGTGATGCGCGGTGAAGGCCTTGGCGGCCTTGTCGGCGCCGACATTGCCGTTGTCCTCCGGCTTGATGTCGCGGCCGACATATTCCTCGACGCCGCCGCGCTCGCGCACCCAGGCAATGCGGGCGCGCGACAGGCCGGCGTTGACGTCGATCGTCACGGAGGGATCGGTGTAGGGGCCGGAGGTGTCGTAGACCGGCAGGTTCGGCTCGCCGGCGCCTTCGGAGAGGATGATCTCGCGCAGCGGCACGCGCAGGTCGGGCGCGGACTCCGGGGTCGCGTAGATCTTGCGCGAGGAGGGCAGCGGGCCGGTGGTGACGGCGGGAAGCGTCGTGTCGGGATTGGAGCGGATGTTCATGGGATCCTCCTTCTCAATCGTTGTTGTCGGAGTGAATGGGGGACGTCACTGCGAGGAGCACTTGCGACGAAGCAATCCAGGGCTGCTCACGTCGCTCTGGATTGCGTCGCTTCGCTCGCAATGACGGTGGAGAGAGTTGAGCCTCATGCCAGTTGCTCGCTCGTACCGAGCCGAGGGCGAAAATGAGTTGTCGACGTAAGGGGCGGATGTTGTTCAGGCTCCCTCCCCCCTTGTGGGGGAGGGTTGGGGAGGGGGGTAACCCCGCGTTCGGTGCTCGTGGCTCACCCCCCTCCCTAGCCCTCCCCCACAAGGGGGGAGGGAACGAGCTCGCGTGGGGCGAGGTCGGGGCCCAATCGCTCTCAGACGCATTCGCAATAGTGGCGCGCATCAGGCCGGCTCCTTCGTCGCATCGAGCCAGGCGCGGACGCGGGCGTCGGGGTCTACGTTCTGCGTGACGTCGCTGACGACCGCGATGGAATCGGCGCCGGCGGCAAAGATCTCCGCGGCCTGCTCCAGCTTGATGCCGCCGATCGCGACCAGCGGGATGGCGCCGACGCGCTTCTTCCAGTCGCTGATCTTCGCGACGCCCTGCGGCGCGAAGCGCATCGCCTTCAACGTGGTCGGGAAGATCGGACCGAGTGCGACGTAGTCGGGCTTGGCGGCGAGCGCGGTCTCCAGCTCGGCATCGTCATGCGTCGAGAGGCCGAGCGTCAGGCCGGCCTCCTTGATCGCGGCGACGTCGGCGTCGGCGAGATCCTCCTGGCCGAGATGGACGTGCTGGGCGCCGGCGACGATCGCGGCGCGCCAATAGTCGTTGACGATCAGCCTGGTCGCGGTGCCCTTGGTGATGGCGAGCGCGTCGGTGACGATCTGCAGCGCCTCGCCGTCGTTGAGGTCTTTCGCGCGCAACTGCACCGTGCCGACGCCGAGCCTGGTCAGGCGCTCGACCCAGGCGAGGCTGTCGACGACGGGATAGAAGCGGTCAGGATACGGCATGCCAGAACGGTGTCCCAACGACAGGGGTGGAGGGCGAGGCGAAATCGCGGGCGTCCATCAGCCCGGCCTCGTAAGCGGTGCGGCCGGCCTCGCAGCCGAGCCGGAAGGCGCGCGCCATCGCGACCGGGTCGGCGGCTTTTGCCACCGCGGTGTTGAGCAGCACGGCGTCGTAGCCGAGCTCGAGCGCTTCCGCCGCGTGTGAGGGCGCGCCGAGGCCGGCGTCGACGACGAGGGTGATGTCGGGCAGGCGGTCGCGTAGGAGCTTGAGCGCATCGCGATTGGTGATGCCCTTGGCCGAGCCGATCGGCGCCGCCCAGGGCATCACGACCTTGCAGCCGGCATCGACCAAGCGCATCGCGACCGTGAGATCCTCGGTGCAATAGGGGAAGACCTCGAAACCGTCCTTGATCAGGATGGTCGCGGCTTCGACGAGCCCGACCACGTCGGGCTGCAAGGTGTCGTTGTCGCCGATCACCTCGAGCTTGATCCAGCTCGTGCCGAACAATTCGCGCGCGAGCTTGGCGGTCGTCACCGCCTCGCGCACGCTGCGGCAGCCGGCGGTGTTCGGCAGCACCGTGACATTCAGCTCGTTGATCAGCTTCCAGAACGCGTCGCCGGTCTTGCCGCCGGCCGCCTCGCGCCGCAGCGACACGGTGACGATCTGCGCGCCCGAGGCGCGGATCGCGTCCTGCATGATCGCGGGCGAGGGGTAGAGCGCGGTGCCGATGAGCAGGCGGGAGGTGAAGGTCTTGTCGTAGAAGGTGGGCATCAATGGTCTCCGTCATGTCGGACGGTGGTCGCCGCAATGAAGCCTGTCATCCCCGCGAAAGCGGGGATCCAGTATTCCAGAGGCGGCTCGGACACGCAGATAGGCCGCGGCGTACTGGATCGCCCGGTCGTTTTCGCCGAGACGCGCTTCGCGCTTTCGCCGGGCGATGACAGGTGTGCGTGGGGCGCGACCTCCCTCCCCACGTCGTCCCGGCGAACGCCGGGACCCATACCGCGTGATCTGGCGTGGGACCTCGGTGGGAGAGATCGAGCTTCAAGACAAAAGCCGGTGGCTATGGGTCCCGGCGTTCGCCGGGACGACAGCGGAGTGCGTGGCGCAAGCGAGCGCTCCATGAACTTCACCCTCCCTGCCGGGGCGTGATGATCTCGATCTCGTCGCCGGTCTTGAGCTGCGTCTCGGCCCAGCGGCTCCTCGGCACGACGTCGTAGTTCAGCGCGATCGCGAAATGGGTGCCCTCGTAGTCGAGCTCGGAGAGCAGCGCGGCGACGGAGCTCGCGGCGATGTCGCGGGCCTCGCCATTGACGGTCACGCGCATCGCATCACCTCATTGTCGATCTGGCCGTGCGAGATGTAGTTCAGCGTCGCCTGCGCCAGCGCGGGGGCGACCAGGAAGCCGTGGCGATAGAGGCCGTTGACGCGGATCTCGCGCTCGCCCTTGATGGTGATGCGCGGCAGATTGTCGGGATAGGCCGGCCTGAGCCCTGAGCCGAATTCGAGGATGCGGGCCTCGCCGAATGCGGGATGCACGGAGTAGGCGGCACCGAGCAATTCCAGCGCCGAGCGCAAGCTGACGCCGGTGTCCTCGGCCTCGAGCGAGGTCGCCCCCAGCATGAACAAATTGTCCTCGCGCGGGATCAGATAGAGCGGGAAGCGCGGATGCATCAGCCGCACGGGCCGCGCGAGCTGCACCTCGGCGGTCTCGATCAGGATCATCTCGCCCTTGACGCCGCGCAGCTCGGGCTCGGCGTCGCGCGCCTCCAGCCCGCGGCAGTCGATCACGAGGCCGTCGAGATCATCAGCCGTGACGTCGCTGTTGAACAGCACCCGGCCGCCGGCCTCGACGATGCGCTGATGCAGCTTCGGCAGCACGCGGCGCGGCTCGACATGGCCCTCAGTCGGGTAGAACAGGCCCTCGCGGAAGCGGCCCTCCAGCGACGGCTCCAACGCTGCAAGCTGCTGCGCGTCCAGCCGCTGATAGCCGGAGGTGCGGCGGGCGAAGCGGTCGTAGTCGGCGCGGTCGCGGGCATGCGCGATCACCAGCGAACCGTTGAACGGCGTGTCCGGCAGCTCGCGCCGCCAGATGTCGAGCGAGGCGAGCCCGAGCCGGCTGATGATCGGCTCGGCGACCTCGCTCTCGCAATAGGGCGCGAGCATGCCGCCGGCCCAATGGCTGGTGGAGAGCATCAGATCGGCGTCGCTGCGCTCGTGCAAGGTGACGTGATGGCCGGCCCGCGCGAGCAGCAAGGCTTGCCAGGCACCCGCGATGCCCGCACCGATGATGGAAACGGGGACATCCCCGCGCGTGGTTATCTGCTGCATCCCTGTCCCTTCGCCGGCATGACCCGGATCAGGTTCAAAGGGTCACCGCACATCGCTGCGGTATCTCAGCTCCCCTCGGAGCTCCCCTCGGAACGCGCTTAAAATAGACCGATATCCCTCCGTGTCAACGGAGTGTCACGGAAAGACAATGCCGATGGCCCTTGGAACCAATGGCGATCAGTGCGCCCGCGCGTGGCGGCCGGTTGCAATCTTCGGGGTGATGTCGAGCGGGGCGCTCGTCCGCTCGGAGCGGCCGGCGGGCCGCGCGTCGGCCAGGCGCTGCCGCTTGGCCTCCTCGTAATAGCCCCTGGCGAAGTAGAGCACGGCGCGGTCGTGGTCGCCGCGGGCGGCACGGTAGGCGCCGGCGAGATAGCGCACGCCATAGGTGAGGTTGGTGTTCGGATCGTGCAGGCCCTGCGCGTCGCCGGTGTAGCCGAGGCCGCGCGCGGTGCCGAGCTTGATCTGCATCAGGCCGATGCAGCCGCAGCGGCCGACCAGGTCCTTCTGGTATTTGCTCTCGCGCACGATGACGCGGTGGATCAGCGATTCCGGAATGTTGTTGGCGGCGGCGTGCACCGCTACCAGCGCGTCGATATGCGGATGGCCGGTGTCGATGTGGCGCGGCTTGGCCTCGGCCGCCTTGCGCTCGGCCTCGCGGGGCTCGGCCGCAGCGGCATCGGTGTCGGCTGGCGCTGAGGCATTGGCGTCCATCGGCGGCGAGGTGTCGGCGCTGCTGACGGCCTCGATCGCCTCGACCTCGCGCGCGGCCTTGGTCACCGCGCTGCGTACGGCCAGCTCCCTGGTGCCGTCAGAGCGGACATGGGCGAGCTTGACCTTGCCGGCCTTCGGTTTGGCTGCACTGTCCGATGCGGTGCTCGCATCATCGGCAGCCATGGCGAACGGCACGGGACCAGCCATCGCGAAGCCTGCAATGCAGGCCGTCAGCACGAGACGTCTCATGTGTCAGGATCCCCCGGGAACCACACGCATGCCGAGTAGCCCCCCAGCACGCGCTTTACACTTTGCACACCGTAATTGGCGCAAACGCCGGGCGATAATGTGGCAGGAATGGGGCGAAGACGCCGGGTCGAGTCCGGATGCGCCGGCGGTTTACCGCGAATTATACCGTGCATGCTTGGCTGGCGGAGCAATTCCGCCAATGGGGCCATGCCGCGATGACGCTGTCCGTCACCCATACCGAAGCGACCGCCGGGCGCGCGCAGGCGCTGCTGCCACTATGGGTCGGCGCCGGCGTCTATGCGCTGCTGCTGATCTCCGGCAACCGGCTGCTCAACGATCCCGACACGTTGTGGCAGATCACGGTGGGGCAGTGGATCATCGACCACCGCGCGGTGCCCGAGGTCGACGTCTATTCCTTCACCATGCGCGGCGCGCCGTGGATCTCCACGCAGTGGCTGGCGCAGGTCGCCTATGCCGCAGCCTACAAGGCGGCCGGCTGGACCGGACCGGTGGTGCTGGCGGCGTCGGTGATTGCGCTGTCCTTTGCGCTGTTCGCGCGTGCGCTCGGCCGGCATCTGCGCGACAGCACGACATTGGTGTTCGTGGTCGCGGCGTTCCTGCTCTGCCTGCCGCATCTATTGGCGCGGCCGCATGTGCTGGCGTTTCCCATCCTGGTCGCCTGGATCGCCGGTCTGATCGACGCCGCCGATCGCAAGGACGCGCCGCCATGGCCGCTGGCGCTGCTGATCGCGCTATGGGCCAATCTGCATGGCGGCTTCGTGTTCGGCCTGTTCTTCATCGCGCCCGCCGCACTCGACTCGCTGGTCGATGCCGATGCCCCGGCCCGCCGCGGCCTGGCGCTGCGCTGGGCGGGGTTTGCGGCGCTCGCGCTGGCGGCGAGCTGCTGCACGCCCTATGGCTGGAACGCGCTGCTGGCGTCGCAGAAGATCCTGTCGCTGGGACAGGCGCTGCCGCTGATCGTGGAATGGAAGGCGACCGATTTCCAGGGCCTCGGCCCGTTCGAGATCTGCCTGCTGATCGCGATCGGGGTCGCGCTGTTCCACGGCCTCAGGCTGCCGCCGGTGCGCATCCTGATGCTGCTCGGCCTGCTGCACATGGCGCTGGCGCAGGCGCGCGCGGCGGAGATCCTGGCGCTGGTCGGCCCGCTGGTGCTCGCCGCGCCGCTGGCCCGGCAGGCGGGCGCGCTGCCCGTGCTGCCGCAGGCGCGCGCGTCGGGAGCCGCGCTGACGGCGGCGGTGATGCTCGCGCTCGGCGCCGGCACCATCGCATCGGCCTCGATCCTGAACTACACGCCGAACATGCGCGGCACCCCGGTCGCAGCCGTGACCGAGCTGAAGAAGCTCAACCTCACGCGGGTCCTCAACGACTATGATTTCGGCGGCTACCTGATCTCAGCCGGTGTCGCGCCGTTCATAGACGGCCGCACCGAGCTCTACGGCGAAAAGTTCTTCGTCGATCACAATGCCGCCTCCGGACTGATGGAGCCGGACAATCTGTTCCGCCTGCTCAAGGACTACGACATCGAGGCGACCCTGCTGCGCACGCAGAGTGCGGCGACCAAGCTGCTCGATCACGTCGACGGCTGGCAGAAGGTTTATGCCGACGATATCGCCACCATCCATCTGCGTAATCCAGGCGCCCGCCATGTCGCGGAACCGGCGGTCACTTCCGGAGGCAATTGAATCAAACGGATTGATCCCATCCTCGGATCCCATCCTCGTGAGGTCGGATGTCGCGCGGCATCCCGGCGCGTGCAAATCAGCCGCTGCGCGGCTATGATCCCGCCCGTCAGTTCGACAGCATGCCTGACTCATTCAAGAAGACTGAACAGAGAGGGAGCGCGTCATGGCCGTGAAGGCAGCCGACATCCAGTTTCGCAATTCCGACAACGCGCAATCCGCGATGCGCGTCCTCGACCTGCCGCGCAACAATCCCTGCGCCCAATGTGGCGAGCCGATCGCGCTGCCGGCCTGGGTCGAGAAGGATGGGCGGCGCACCGCCTATCTCTGGCACTGCCGTCTCTGCGACTATCGCTACGAGACCATCGCGTTCTATGCCGAGGCCGTCGATGAGGACGGCGCGATGGCCGCGTAGCTGATTCAGAATGCGCCGCTCTCTCGGAAATATCGAAGCTCGGAGTTTTCGTCGATTGACGTCCCGAATGAGATGGCCCTGACACAGTCGGCGGACAGGGCAATCTCCTATGGGTTGAGCCGTCGTGGCCCCCTGGTTCGAGACGCTCACCACGAGGGCTTGGATTTGTGAGGGCTTGGATCTTGCCAAGCAGCCCTCGTCCCGAGGAGCCCGCCGCAGGCGGGCGTATCGGGCTGCCAGCCTCTTCCAGATGCGATTGACCTGCGGGAGGTGAGCATCGAACCGCGTTGCGGGATCCGTGCTCGACGCGCGCAGCTCAACGAAGACCACCGACTCGCAGTCCTCTGCCGTGAGGGGCGGCTCCTCCGGTTGCACGGGCTCCCAGTCGAACGCTCTCCTCAAACGCGATTCCAGCTTCAGCTCGCCGGCCCGGCGCTCCCGAGTGTCACAAAGCGACGTTGTCGCGCTGCACCGAGGCGGCTTGTCGCGCAAAATGACGAAATCGTAGTTCCCACGGAACGCTGGGGGGCGGTTGCAGTTCTCTCGTCACCATACACATTGAGAGGAGACACCACATGGTGATGAAAACTGTTGCGGCCGGCCTCGCCGGTTCCCTGTTGCTCGCGACCGCGGCGTTTGCTGCGGAGAGCACCACCACGACGACCAGCACCACGATCCGCGCCGATACGACCGCGGCGTCGTATCAGGGCGACTGGCGCAGCTCGAAGCTCGTTGGCGTGAAGGTCTACAACAACAACAACGAGAATGTCGGCTCGATCGACGACCTGCTGGTCGACAAGAGCGGCGCGGTCAAGGGTGTCGTGATCGGCGTCGGCGGCTTCCTCGGCATGGGCGAGCACCTCGTCGCCGTCTCGTTCGATCAGATCAAGTTCTCGGATCAGCCGGTTCAGGCAAGCACTGCGTCGAATGCCCCGGCCTCCGGCACCACGTCGTCGACCACGCCGCCGGCCACGACCACGACTGGTGCGGCCACCGGCACTTCGTCCTCGTCGATGAGCTCCACGAAGAACCGCTGGTATCCCGATCACGCGATGATCAACGCGACCAAGGACCAGCTGAAGTCGATGCCCGAGTTCAAGTACTCCCAGTAACGGCATCGCCGACGAAAATAGCTGCTCGTCTCGATCGCGGCGCGCCCGGCTTGTCCGGGCGCGTTCGCGCGTCATGCTGCGGGGCGCAAGGTGGTCTGGCCGAGCGGCAGCTCGATGCGGGCGATCAGCCCGTGCGGCCTGCGATCGTGCAGCGACAGTTCGCCGCCATGAGCCTGGACGATCGCCTTCGCGATCGACAGGCCAAGCCCGAAGCCGGTGGCCTCGTCCATGTTGCGGGCATCGTCGCCGCGCACGAACGGCTCCAGCATGTCGGGCTTGCGCGCATCGGCGATCCCGGGTCCGTCATCCTCCACATCGATCGTCAGGCGCTTCCCCGACGCAGTTAACCTGATGACCGTTTCCTTGCCGTACTTCACGGCGTTCTCGACCAGATTGGTGACCGAGCGCATCAGGTCGTCGGGCCGCACCGTCGCCATTGCGTGCGCCGGGCCGATGTAGGTGACGCTGTGGCCGACGTCGGCGAACTGGTCGGCGACGAGCTGCAGGATGCTCGCGATATCGACCAGCGTCATCGGCTCGAGCTTGCGGCCGTTGCGCAGGAACGACAGCACCGAGCCCAGCATCGCATGCATCTGATCGAGATCGGCCAGCATGCGGCTGCGCTGCAGCTCGTCCTCGACGAACTCACAGCGCAGCCGCATGCGGGTCAGCGGTGTCCGCAGATCGTGGCTGATGGCCGCCAGCATCTTGGTGCGGTCGTTCATCAGCGCCGTGATGCGTTGGCGCATCCGGTTGAGAGCGCGCGCCAACGATCGGATCTCCTCCGGTCCGCGCTCGGGCAATTCCGGCGCATCGCCGTCGAGGCTGAAATTCTCGGCGGCCTTCGCGAAGCCCGACAGCGGCGATGTCAGTGCGCGCGCGGCCCACAGGCCGAGCAGCGTCATGCTGATCAGCGCGAACATGATCGTCGTCAGCCAGGGCGCACCCCAGAACGGCGGCCGGTGCGGCCGGTCGACCATTCGGGCCGAGACCATGTTGCCATCGGGCAGAGCGAAGATGACGGTGCGCGTCTGGGAGCCGGGCGGCGGCATGAAGATGCGATAGCCTGGGCCAAGGCCGTGAAAGCCGCCTGGACCGTGAGGCCGTCCGTCAGCCATCTCCGGAGGGGCCGGGCGGCGCTCGTCGCCACCGCTCCCGGCGCCGACGTCGGGGCCGGCCGGCTCGTGCAGGCGACCGGGATCACCCGGCAGAGGTCCCGCGTGAGGCTTGAGCTCGAACTCAGGATAGGCACGAGCGATGTCGGAGATCAGCCGAGGTCGTTCGGCAGCAGGGGCGCGGCCAAGAATGCGGATGGCCGTCGCGAGCTGAAACGGCCCGACCTCGTTTTCGGGGTCGGGCTGCTCGGCACGATAGATCAGGAACGTCGCCGTGATGATGGCATGGAGCGCCACGATCGAAATGGCCACCAGCGCCGTGATCTGGCCGCGGATTCCCTTGAGGTTGAGAAAGCCGAACGACATCATGACATCGCCATTCGATCCGATGGTCAATGGCTTTGCGGGCCGGTCACCACCTCGACGACGGGCGTGAACATGTAGCCGCCGGAGCGCACGGTCTTGATCATGGTGGCCTCCTGCGGGTCTGGCTCGATCTTGCGGCGGATGCGGCTGACCAGCACGTCGATCGAGCGCTCGAACGAGCCGGCGCTGCGGCCCTGCGTCAGGTCGAGCAGGCTGTCGCGTGACAGCACGCGGCCCGGCCGCTCGCAGAAGGTGCGGAGCAGATCGAACTCGGCGCTGGTCATCGCCACGCGCGCGCCCTCGGGATTGCGCAGCTCGCGCAGCCGGAAGTCGATCGTCCAGCCGAGGAAGCTCAGCGCGGTCGCGCCTTCGGTTGCGCTCGCCGTCATCGCGGCCGCCTGCCGGCGCAGCACCGCGTTGATGCGGGCGAGCAGCTCGCGCGGATTGAACGGTTTCGGCAGATAGTCGTCGGCGCCCATCTCCAGTCCGAGGATGCGATCGACGTCCTCGCCGCGCGCGGTGAGCATGATGATCGGCACTTGCGACTCCGCGCGCAGCTTGCGGCACAAGGTCAGGCCGTCCTCGCCGGGCAGCATCACGTCGAGGATCAGGAGATCGACACGGTGGTCGCCCATGATGCGGGTCATCTCGCGGCCGTCGGTCGCGGTGGTCACGTTGCAGGCATTGTTGCGCAGATATTTTGCGATCAGCGTCCGCGTCTCGCGGTCGTCCTCGACGACAAGAATGTGTGGTTGTGTCTGGGCCATACCGACAAGTGACCTAGAATCGCGGCGTTTTGCGAAGAATTTTGTTACGGAATGTTTCCTGCGACGGGCGCGCGGAAAGGGCCCGACGACATCTCTCTGCGCCGTGTTGCGGCTTTCGTGAGAGCGCGTCAAGCCCGCGCAGTGGCGGGAGCGCCACGGTCCCGTCTCGCGTCCGCGCCGCGCATGACGGCCCGGCTATGCGCTTGCGGATGATAATACCAGATCGGTCGTGAAGCGGAATGATGACGAAGCCGTCGATGCCTCGCGTCCGTCTATTTGTCGATCGCCAGACTAACGGCGCCATCCATTTGGCTTCCCATGTCCTGCTCCTGAAGTGGCCTCGGCCGTCGAGGATCACGAATTGCCGCCGGCTTCGGCAAGGCGTCGTCGTCCAGGCGTAGCAACGGGCCGTTACAGTCCTGGCAATGTATTGACTCGAACCGACATCGTGCCCTCCGCCGAGGCGATCACGCGCAGCACGGTGGCGTCGAAGGCGATGTCGGTCAAAGCGAGATTGTTGATGTCGGTATCGACGCGGATGCCGTTCTCGTTCTTCTGCAGCTCGGCGACCGCCGTGGCGATCTTGTCGCGGACGTTGTCGGCGAAAGGCTTGAGATCGACCACCGAACGTTCCAGCAGCGCGCGTTGCAGATGCGGCACCACGGCGCGAGCGGCGGCGCCGAGCAGGCCGAATGCCGCGTCGGATTCGACGGCGAGCTGCAGGTCGGACAGCCGCAGAATCTGCTGCGCCTGATCCACCATGGGGCGTCCCCAGATGTGCACGGTCGCATCGGCGCCGAAGCCGAAGAGGCTCTCCTTCTCCTTGCCCTTGACCTGCAGCGAGATCAGCAGCCGGTCGCCCGAGGGCACGACGGTCGCATGCTTGACGGTGACCGCGACCGGGCCGGAGCCGTCCTCAGGGAACGTCCGCCCCGCAAGTTGCGAATCGACGAGCTTGCTGAGCTCGGTGAAGGGGACGTCGATCGGAACCGCGACATTGATAGTTCCGGCGGTGGGCGGAATGATCGTAATCTTATCGGGGAACGGACACTCCGGCTTGGTCTCGGCCGCCGTGACCCGGGTCTCCGCTTCGATTCCCATGGTGACGCTGACTGCGTTGGCATCGATCGCGGGCTGCGCGGCCAACGCGCGCGTCGGCTTGATCTCGAGCCAGACGGCGGGCAGTCCGGGCGCGGTGCCCTGCAGCGGCACCGAGCGACAGGCGCGGGCCCATTGCGCCTGCGCCACGCGTCGGATGGTCGGGTCCTTGCGCAGCCTGTCGCTGAGCGCGCTGAGTTGCTCATTGACGGTCTTGTCGATGATCGGCTTCATCTGCGCCGGCACGTTGACGCGGGCACCCGCCACGGTCAGCGCGGTGTCGCCGAGATTGACCTGGGCGGCGAAATTCGGCTCGACATACCATGAGGCGGCGAGCCGCGGCCGCATCGCGATCAGGACGTTGCCCTTGATGTCGGCGGTGGCGTTCAGATTCTTGATGTTGATGCCGCCGATCTGCTTGGCGGCATCCGAGCCGAGCAGGCCGCCGATGGCATCGCCGAGCGCGCCGGTCGCCTTGGCGGACAGCGATCCGGTGACGTTCAGCCGGCCCGAGAGCGGCGTCGCCAGGGACAATGTGTCCTGGGTGCCGGTGGCGGCGATGACGCCGCGGGTGACGGTCCAGCCGATGTCGGCGTTCTGCAGGATCTGGTTGACGGGGTTGTCGGCCTTGCCGGAGAAGTTGCGCGGCGCGGCCTTTTCGGCGGCGTCACGAATCGCGCCGAGCGAGATCGACACAGGCGTCATGATGATCGAGTTGCGCGTGGCCGGCGGCAGCGGCGGCAGTTGGGTCAGTTGCGGCGCCGGCGTGCTGCCCGAGAACAGAAACACCTCCGCGATGATGATGCCGATCAGCACGACGGCGGCAAGGCCGGCGGCGCCGATCAGGATCATCCGCAGCCGGGGCGGCGAGCGCCGCCGTGGCTGCTGCGGTCTCGGAGCGAGCGGATGAGGTCTGCTTTGCCAATCCGGTCGCGGCGTCGGAAGATTCATGTCGGATCCACGGACTCCAGTTGCCACGGGCCGGCTCGTGCCGGAAGCGGCGAGATCGCGGTTAATGCAAGATTGCCGAGCTTACAGGGCCGGACGGAGGCGCGCCAGGGCAGCCGATGAAGCAGGCCACCATCAATCGGCCGTGATGGTGAATGGCGAAATGTGCGCAAAGAAATGACCGCCGCGGCTTTCGGGCCTCGGCGGTCCAGTCAGGGAGGATCCGGGAGAAGGAACGAGCAGTGCGGCCCGCGCAGGTCAGCGGGTCATGCGGCCGAGATCGGCGCGGCGCTCCATCGGCAGCACGATCACCTTGGCGCCGACGCCGACGCGGGAATAGAGGTCGATCACGTCCTGATTGGTCAGGCGGATGCAGCCCGACGACACATGCGTGCCGATCGTCTCGGGCGCGTTGGTGCCGTGAATGCGGTAGACGGTGCCGCCGAGATACATCGCGCGGGCGCCGAGCGGATTGCCGGGACCGCCGGCCATGTGACGCGGCAGATAGGGCTGACGCGCGATCATCTCCGGCGGAGGCGTCCAGTCCGGCCATTCGGCCTTCCTGGTCACCGACTGCACGCCCGACCAGGTGAATCCGTCACGGCCGACGCCGATGCCGTAGCGCATCGCCTGGCCGTTGCCGAGAACGTAGTACAAATACTTGTTTGGTGTGTCGATGATGATCGTGCCGGGCGCTTCGCGGGCCGCGTAGCTCACGACCTGGCGGCGCAGGCGCGGGGGCAACTCATAGGCGGTCGCCTCGTCCTCGCGCGGCGTGATCAGTTGCGGCGTCGTTGCCGGCGGCTCGTAGGTCGCCACTGGCGGCTGCAGCAGGAAAGGGAAGGGGAGCGGGGCCGGGGGCGCGGCCAGCGTCGGCGTTGTGGCAACGATCGTGCCGACGATCAGCGCACCGAACAGGATGCGGGATGGCGAACGGACTGTGCCTGGCGTGAACATGGACGTCCCCTTGTTTGATCGCTTGGTGCGCGCTGCCATTATCTCGGCCGGCGTCGTCAAAATCGGCTGCCTGTCATCATTCTTTGTGGCGCTTCGACCCACGCCTGATGCTGCAACTCATAGGGGAGAAAAGTTTCGTTGCGTTTGCGCGCTGCACGCAAAACGGTTTCGTCGGCTTAACCGTTTGTTTCATGACGGTTTCACGACAGCGCCTGTGCGACGCCGCCACGGATCGCGGGGAAAATAGCGGCGGGCGGGCAAAAAGACCCTCGACAGTTCGATGACGTCACACGCCTGAAATAACAATGTCGGAATTTGCGGCCGTTCAGAATCGCTGCAACTTTCCGGATCGCCTTATGCGGATCTTAATCGCAACCGACGCCTGGCACCCGCAGGTCAATGGCGTGGTGCGCACGCTCACCTCGCTGGCGCGCGCGGCCGCCGGCCTCGGCGCCGACATCACCTTCCTTACGCCGGAAGGCTTTCCATCGTTCGGTGTGCCCACCTATCCGGGCCTGCGGCTCGCCGTGACCAACGGCCGCGAGATCGCCCGGCGCATCGAGGCCGCCGCGCCGGATGCGATTCATATCGCCACCGAAGGCACGATCGGCTGGGCGGTGCGCCGCTACTGTCTGCGCCACGGCCTGCCGTTCACGACGTCCTACACGACGCGCTTTCCGGAATATGTCTCGGTGCGCACCGGCATCCCCGATGCCGTCGGCTACTGGGTGATGCGCCGCTTCCATGATGCGGCTGCGATGACCATGGTGGCGACCAATTCGCTGAAGCAGGATCTCGCTTCGCGCGGCTTCAAGAAGCTGGGCTTCTGGACGCGCGGTGTCGATACGAGACTGTTCAATCCGGATGAGCCTGTCACGCTCGATCTGCCGCGTCCGGTGTTCATGACGGTCGGCCGCGTTGCGGTCGAGAAGAACCTCGAGGCGTTCCTGTCGCTCGATCTGCCGGGCTCGAAGGTCGTGATCGGCAACGGCCCGCAGAAGGCGGAGCTGGAGCGCCGGTTTCCGACGGCGCATTTCCTCGGCGAGAAGACCGGCAAGGATCTGACCGCGCACATAGCCGCCGCCGACGTGTTCGTGTTTCCGAGCCTGACCGATACGTTCGGCGTGGTGCAACTGGAGTCGCTGGCCTGCGGCACGCCGGTCGCGGCCTTCCCCGTGACCGGTCCGCTCGACGTCATCGCCGATCATCCGATCGGGGCGATCGACTGGGATCTGCGCGCAGCATGTTTGAAGGCGCTGACGATGTCGCGGGAGACCTGCCGGGCATTTGCGCTCGACCGCTCCTGGGAGAACAGCGCGCGCCAGTTCATCGGCAATCTCGCCGTGCTGCAGCCGTCCCGCGTCGTGCGTCCGACCCCGGTGCTGGCCGGTCAGAGCGCCGTGCGCGGCTGACGGCAGATGTTGCGTCACTCCATCAATTCCAAACCAAGTGAGATGTAACGATGGCAGAAACCATGAAGCTCGACGGCGCGCGGGAGCTCGACTTCGATCGCGAGCAGGTCGAGCAGGCCTATGACCGCTGGGCACCGATCTACGACCTCGTGTTCGGCGGCGTGTTCGAGAAGGGTCGCAAGGCCGCGATCAGCGCCACCAACAAGCTCGGCGGCCGTGTGCTCGAGGTCGGCGTCGGCACCGGCATCTCGCTGCCGCTCTATGCGCCGCATGTGCGCGTGTTCGGCACCGACATCTCCGAGGCGATGCTCGGCAAGGCGATGCGCCGCGTCGCCGACCAGCGGCTCAAGAACGTCGAGGGCCTTGCGGTGATGGACGCGGAGCAGCTCGACTTCCCCGACGACTCCTTCGACGTCGTGATGGCGCAATATGTCGTCACTGCCGTTCCCAACCCGGAGGTCGCGCTCGACGAGTTCGCGCGCGTGCTGCGCCCGGGCGGCGAGCTGATCATCCTGACCCGCGTCAGCGCCGACGACGGCCTGCGCCGCGTCATCGAGCAGGCGTTGCAGCCGGTGGTCCGCCGTCTCGGCTTCCGCACCGCCGAGTTCGGCTGGTCGCGCTATCTCCGCTGGCTCGCCGGCGCCGAGCGCATGGAGCTGGTCGAACGCCGCCTGATCCCGCCGCTCGGCCATTTCTCGCTGGTCCGTTTCCGCAAGCTGGAGCGTGCCGCCGCGGCCTGAGCCGCGGCAGCCCTCTGCCGCCGCCGCGGCGTTCTCCGTAGTCCCCAACGTCTCGCTGCGTCCGATCGTGTGACATCTTGATGATGTCACACGATCTACACCGAATCCCTGTACACGACCTGCAACTCATTCTTCGGAGCAACCATGATCAAGCATTTCCTGGAGCAGCTGCGGATCCAGCGCTGGGACGACCACCGCTATTATCATCACAGCCGTATCAACCAGAGCCTCCACTTCGTCAGTGCGCTCAGCTTCATGATCGCCTACGTGATGATGATGTTCGATCCGCTGGCCTCGGCGCTGATCGGTTGGCTGGTGTCGATGACCTCGCGCCAGGCGGGCCACTTCTTCTTCGAGCCGAAGGGCTACGACCACGTCAACCAGGCGACCCACGAGCACAAGGAAGAGATCAAGGTCGGCTACAATCTGCAGCGCAAGGTCGTGCTGATGTCGATCTGGGCCGCGGCCCCCGTGGTGCTCTATCTTCAGCCGACCCTGTTCGGCCTGCTGTCGCCCTGGACCTCGGCGATGGATTTCGTGCGCGAGACCGCCAAGCTGTGGCTCGTGATCGGCATCGGCGGGCTGCTGTTCCGCACCGTGCACCTGTTCTTCATCCGTGACGTCGAAACCGGCCTCGTCTGGATGACCAAGATCATCACCGACCCGTTCAACGATTTCGTGCAGTATCGCTCGGCCCCGCTGGCGCTGCTGCGCGGCGAGCTGATCGACCCCGGCCTGCACCTGATGGGCGAGAGCCTCGAGGAGCAGCACGCCTGAGCCGGACGCTGCGTTTGAGTTGCGCGATGCCCGGGCCGGTCCCGGGCATCGGTGTTTGTGGGAAGGCCAAAGTGAGATCGATCGCGCCCGAAGCCGAAGCGGCGGTGCCACCCTCCCCTGGAGGGGGAGGGTCGACGCGCGCGCAGCGGGCGTCGGGGTGGGGTGATCTCTCCACGAGCACTGAACTGCGTCGAGAGATCACCCCACCCCGCCTCACGCGCCGCTGCGCGCCCCGTGAAGCGACCCTCCCCCTCCAGGGGAGGGTGGCAGCGAGCTCAGCGTCTGACCACGGCGCCGAGCATCTCTTTCAGGATCTGGCGCTTGATCGCCTTGTTGGTGAGGGTGCCGTCGTTCCACCACCAGCCGTCCTGCTTCATCTTCTCGGCTGCCGTGACGAAGCGCCTGGTCACCTCGGCAAAATCGGCGTCGGTGTAGTTCAGGCTGAAGATGAAGCGGCCGGTACCGACCCAGCTCAGCGCCAGGCCCTCGGCACGCAGGTAGTATTGCAGCATCCAATTGTAGCGCGACGGCACGGTGTACTCGACCAGCCAGATCGAATGCATATTGGAGACGCGCACCGGCAGCTCGTGCTCGGCCAGTGCGGCGTTGAGTTGCGCGGCGCGGCCGTTCCAGGTCTCGTCGAGGCCGTCGTAGATGGCACGGAAGTTCGGGCTGTCGAGCCGGCTCAGGAACTCGTCCATTGCCGCCATCACGTAAGGATGCGAGTTGAAGGTGCCGCGGGCGAAGCAGATGTCGGCCGGGCGGTCGTCGCGGAAGCGGCGCATCAGCTCGCGCTTGCCGCAGACCACGCCGATCGGCAGGCCGCCGCCGAGGCTCTTGCCGTAGGTCACCATGTCGGCTGCGACGCCGAAATACTCCTGGGCGCCGCCCGGCGCGAGCCGGAAGCCGAGGAACACCTCGTCGAACAGCAGCACGATGCCGCGCTCCGTGCAGACCTCGCGCAGCTGCTTCAGCCAGGCGGTGTAGGCCGCGCGGTCGTAGCGGCCCTTGCGCGAGGAGTCGACCAGCGCGGAATCGCCAGGCGCATTGCCGTTCGGATGCAGCGCCTGCAGCGGATTGACCAGCACGCAGGCGATGTCGCGCCGCGTGCGCAGGACGTGCAGGGTGCGCTCGGACATCTCGGCCAAGGTGTAGGTCTCGTGCGGCGCGATCGGATTGCCGACGCCGGGCTGCACGTCGCCCCACCAGCCGTGGTAGGCGCCGGCGAAGCGCACCAGATGGCTGCGGCCGGTGTGGTAGCGGGCGAGCCGCACGGCTTGCATCACCGCCTCGGTGCCGGACATGTGGAACGAGACCTCATCCATGCCGGACAGCTCGGTCAGGCGCTTCACGTTGTCCGCGACGACCGGATGATAGAGCCCGAGCACCGGGCCGAGCGCGCTCGCCCGCCGCTCGGCGGCCGCGATGCACTCCTTGTAGAAGTCGTAGCCGAAGATGTTGACTCCGTAGGAGCCGGTGAGATCGTAGAACCGGTTGCCGTCGAGATCGGTCAGGGTCACGCCGGAGGAGGCCTGCATGAACGAGCCGGCGCCGAGCTGCTCCTTGACCAGCCGGCTGTACTGGAACGGCACGCGGTAGGACTGCGTGAACTGCAGATCGGAGATGCGGCTCGCGGCTTCCGCCGTCAGCGCGCGGCTCTTGGCGAACTTCTCCTGGAACAGCGTGCCGAGCCGGAAGAAGCCATCCTGCCGCCGGGTCGCGACATCCGGCGGAGCGCCGTCGGAGCGGAAGAAGTCGTCGATGTCGAACTCATAGCGCGGGATCAGCTTCGAGATCCGGCGCGACATCTTGGAATGGCCGGCCAGCGAGCGGTGCTTGGCGCGCGACAATTCGATGCGGGCCTTGACCTTCGGGGCGACGGCGGCCGTCACGGCAGCGCCAACGGCGAGCGATACATAAGGAATCGAGTTTTCCATCATGTCCACCAGCGCTAACCCCTCCTGCTGACAGATTCATGACAGTCAAAAGCCTGATCGCCTCCGTCACCCAACAGGAAGACCTCAACTTCCTGCTCACCAACCGCGTGCCGCGCGCCGCGCTGACCCGCTTCATGGGCTGGTTCTCCAAGATCGAGACTCCGCTCGTCCGCGACGCCTCGATCGCGCTGTGGAAGCTGTTCTCCGACCTCGATCTCTCCGAGGCCAAGGAGAGCCGCTTCAAGAGCCTGCACGCCTGCTTCACGCGCGAGCTGAAGCCGGGCCTGCGGCCGTTCGATCCCGATCCCGCCATGGTCACCAGCCCGTCCGACGGCATCATCGGCGCCCACGGCCTGATCAAGGACGGCGAACTCTATCAGATCAAGGGCGCGCCTTATTCGCTGCGTGATCTGGTCGCCGATCCCGCCGTGGTCGAGACCCATCGCAACGGCTGCTTCGTCACCTTGCGCCTCACCTCGAGCATGTATCACCGCTTCCACGCGCCGGCCGACATGACGATCGAGCATGTCAGCCTGATCCATGGCGACGTCTGGAACGTCAATCCGATCGCGCTGAAGCGGGTCGAGCGGCTGTTCTGCAAGAACGAGCGCGCGGTGATCCGCACCCATCTCGCTTCCGGCGAGCCGCTCACGATCGTGCCGGTCGCCGCGATCCTGGTGGCGAGCATCCGCCTGCATGCGCTGGACCGCGTATTGAACGCGCAGACCGAGCGGCCGCTCGCCTACACCTGTAACAACAATGTGCGCAAGGGCGACGAGCTCGGCTGGTTCGAGCATGGCTCGACGATCATCCTGCTCGCGCCCGGCGACTTCACGTTCTGCCCCAATGTGACGGAAGGCGCCCGCATCCGCGCCGGACAGCCACTGTGGCGCAGGCGCGTCGCCGCCGGATGAATGTCAGGTCCACGCTTGCGGAATCTCGATTTCGTCGTTGCGCAGTCCTATATCGGAGCGTTCAACTGGCGAATCGGACCGCGGGAGTTGCGGTCGTTGCGGCTCGGGAGAGGCGATGGCGAGAGCGCCGATCATGGCGGCAGGTGGCATCGTGCTGCGGCGGGAACAGCCGCCGCGCATCGCGGTCGTGCGCCTGCGCAAGCGCGACGAATGGGTGCTGCCCAAGGGCAAGCTCGACGACGGCGAGACGCCGCGCGACGCTGCCAAGCGCGAGGTGCTGGAGGAAACCGGCCACAAGGTCACCGTGCACGAGTTCCTCGGCACGTTGGTCGTCGACACCGGCACGCGTTCCAAGGTCGTGCATTACTGGCGCATGGAAGCGGCCGACGAGCCGTCGCAGCCGCTGATGGACGACGTCCGCGCCGTCGACTGGCTGCTGCTCGATGCCGCGGTCGCGCGGCTGTCGCGCGATCATGAAAGGACGTTCCTGGAGATGGTCGGGCCCTACGCGCTGGCCGGACTGATCCGCAAGACCAGGGCGAAGCCGGCGCCGGAGGTGGCCAGAACGGTGGAAAAGACCCCGGCGGCAGCTGAAAAGATCGTGGCGGAGAAGGCCGCCGTCGCCGAAAAGTCTGCCGTGGCGAAGAAGCGCCGCAGCCGCGTCAGCGAGCCGCCTGCGCCGCCTGCAGAGATCGCCGTCGTCACCGCAGCCGAGCACGACGCGCCCGCGCCGGAGATCGCACCAACGCCGGCAGCGGCGGCGCCGGAGGCTCGGCCGGACCGGTCGGAGACGGAGGTGCTGTCCGAGGTCGGCGCGACGATCGCGCCGCAGCCCGCCGAGGCGGAGCGCGTGCCCGAGGATGTCGAGCGGGTGGAAGCTGTCGTGGCCGCGATCAAATCGCTTGTTCCGGACCGTCCGGCGACGCGTGGCGGCGCAGCCGGCGCCGTGCCGACACGAGAGACGGGCATCTCCGAGCCGCAGCCTTCCGATGCGGATCGCGAAGCTGCCGATGATCCGGTCGGCAACGGGACATCGGCGGGAGAGCCGCGCCTCACCTTGGCCCAGAAGATGCGCGCCTGGCTTGGCCGTGCCGCGTGAGGTGTTCGGCCGACCGGCGTGCCGCCGATGATGCTTCACGATCTGGCCGCGCTGGCGGCCGCTTTCAGCATCGCCGTCAGCAACATCATCGCGCCGTCGGCCGTCCGCCAACTCGGTCCCGTCAGGTTCAACGCGATCCGCCTTGCGGCGGCGCTCTTGAGCATGCTGGCCTTGGTGACGCTGCGAGGCCACTGGGCCGCGCCGTCCGGTGATCAGCTGCTGATGCTGGCAGCATCGAGCCTGCTCGGCGTCGTCGTCGCGGATTCCTGTTTCTATGCGGCGCTGGCCCGGCTGGGGCCGCGCCTGACCGCCGTCGTCTACGCCAGCTGGGCCGCATTCGCGGCCGTGCTCGGCTATCTCCTGCTCGGTGAGACGCTGTCCACGATCAAGATGACGGGCGTGGGGTGTATCGTGAGCGGCGTGTGGGTCGCGATCGTCTTTCGACAGCCTGTCGCGGTCGCTCAGGAAGCGCACGGCTCGGTCGGAGCAGGTTTGTTGTTCGGTCTGGCGGCCGCGCTGTTCGCGGCGGCCGCTGTCCTGATGGCGCGTCCTGTGATGGCCGCGGGTCTGGATCCGGCATTGGCCACGTCAATTCGCGCTGCGATCGGATTGGCTGCTTTGGTCGCCTTGTCCGTCATGCCGCGTTTCCGCAGCTCGTTCGCAGTGGATCGATCGGTCGTCATGCGGTCCGCGCTGAGCGGTGTGCTCGGGATGGGCGTCGGCATGACACTCGTCTTGTTTGCGCTGACCAGCCGGCCCGTCGGGATCGTCTCCAGCCTGTCGTCGACGACCCCTGTCATGATCCTGCCGCTGCTGTGGTGGAGCACCGGGCTCAGGCCCGCGCCGGCCGCCTGGCTGGGCGCCGTCCTGGCCGTGTCGGGCGTCGTCGCCATCACCAGCGGATTTTGAGTCCGCCGGCGCAGGTGGCGGACCGCGGACGCGCTTGCCGCACTCTCTCCTTGGTTGGTGGCGTTGCGTAACATCTCTCCATGCTTCCGCCCCACGCTGTCCGGATTTTCCTAGGAGAAACATGGCGCCGCTCGCGAGGGGCGCGCAGATTGGTCGGCGTGAGGCGGTCCGGGCATGGTCGAAATCGACGTCGCGGCTTTCGTGAGATCATGCACCCCGGCCACCATCCGCCTGGCGATGCTGTGCGCGGCCCTCGGCCTGTCGGGCTGCGCCACCGCGCCGATGACGCAGAGCGGCGCGCTCGCATCCTATCAGTCGCTGGCGGAATCGAACGGCGTGCTCGCCAAGTCGCTGCTCAACGTCGACAAGGACAATGTGCTCGCGGCGCAGACCGTGCGTATCATGCCGACAACCTTCTCGGGCCAGGCCGGCGCGGTGCTGACGGACCAGCAGCGGCAGCTCGTCGCCAACGCCGTCGACCGCGCGCTGTGTCTCAACCTGAGCGAACGCTTCACGGTCGTGGCGCCCAATCAGAGGGCCGATTTGACGACGCGCACCTTCATCACCCAGGCGACGCCGACCGATCCGGTTGCCGCCGGGGCCTCCAAGGTCGTGTCGGCCGTGCCGGGCGCGCTCGGCGTTCCCGTTCCGGTGCCGCGGCTGCCGATCGGGCTCGGCAGTCTCACGATCGAGGCTGAGGCGCTCGACCGCAAGGGCCGGCAGCAGGCCGCAATGGTATGGGCGCGCGGCGCCAATTCGTTCACCAACTCGCCGGTGCTGTCGCAGGCCGGCGATGCCTACGATTTGGCAGGTTCGTTCAGCGCCGATTTCGGCCAGATGCTGGTGACCGGCGAGACCCCGTTCGGCAAGGTGCCGAAGCTGCCGTCGATCGAACGGATCGGCGCGGCGCTCGGCGGCAAGCCGAAGAATGCGGCATGTGAGGCGTTCGGCAGGGATCCTGGAGTCATCGGCATGGTCGCCAACCGTCTGGGCGCACCGCCGGAATGGGTCGACAAGGGTGCTGTGCAAAGGGACGCGCAGGCGAGCACACAGATGGCGAAGCAGTAGCGGCCATCTGCATCCGCATGCCATGGGAATGCGAGACGCGGCCGCGTAGGAAAGCATAGGCGCGGTGCGGTGCTGGCACACCTCGGATCGGCGCGGCCGGCGCGCGCTACTCCGCCGCCTCGCTCTTGCCCTCGATCAGCAGCACGTCGAGGCTCTCGATCTCCTGCATCGCCCGGCCGGCGATGCCCTGCAGGTCGCCATACAGTCCCGCCGTCGAATCCAGCACGCCGCGCAGTTGCTCCTCGCGCTTGGCCCAGAGCCGCATCATCGTCTTGCGCTCGCGGTCGAGGTCCGATTGCATCTCGGTGAAGCGCTCGACGATGGCGTCGATGCGGTGGCGGAAGCGGGGGCCCGTGAGATAGGCGTAGACCATCTCCATCTTGGTCTGCTGGCCCTCCTGCGCGAGCTTGCTGCAGGCGACGTCGATCAGCGACTGCCGCAGTGCCAGCGACAGTGGCAGCGCGAAGCGCGGCTCGGCGACCCAGACGCCGTCGATCAGGTCGAAGCCGTCGACCCCCTTGGGCAGCGCGCTCGAGACGATCAGCGCGATGTCGGCCTTGGCGGCGCGCAGGTCGTCGCGCAGCTTCACCAGCCAGCCATCGCTCCAGTTCTTGGTGCGCTTGGATTCCCACAGGATCGCCCCGCAGACCTGGCCGCTGGGGGCCACGACCCGATGGATCACGTCGCCGCCGAACTCGCCCTTCGGCACCGGCTCGACCAGGTCGCGGGGGAAGCGCGCGCGCAGTTGTGACTCTAGCTCGATCTCGAGCGCCTCGCCCTGCAGCTGCTGCGAGCCCTGCTCGGCCTTGCGGCGGAGCTCCTCGATCTGGCGCTGCATGCCGGCGATCTGGGTTTCCTTCTCGGCGACCTTCGCCTTCAGTCCTTCCTCGGCCTCGAGCCGCGCCTTGTCGCGCACGGCGACGAGACTCTCCTGCACCTTGGTCTCGATGGTGAGATCGAGTTCGCGGCGGGCCTCGTCGAGCTCGCGCTGCTTGCGCATCATCTCGGCCTGCGCCTTCTGGGCGTCGGCGAGCTTGGCGTCCTTGCTGACGATGGCCTCATGCAGCTCGGCGAGCTGGCGGTCGCGGTTGCCCATTTCGTCCGCAACGGCCTGGCGCGCCTTCGCCGCCTCGGCTTGCGCGATCGCGGCGCGCTCGGCCTTCAGCTTGACAGCGACCTGCTGATCGATCGCGGCCTTGGCCTGCGCGATCTGCTCCTGCGCCGCCTTGAGCTGCGCCTCGCGGCGGCCGAAATCGGCTTCCTTCGCCTGCAGCTGCTTTTCGAACTGCCGGCGCGTCTCCGCGATCAAGGGCGCTGCGAGCTGCTCGGTCAGCTTGATCTCGGTGCGGCAGGAGGGGCAGACGATCTGAGGATCGGTCATGATTCGCATCCTTCCATGAAGGCCGAATCTAACCGGCCGCCGCGTGGCGTTTAACCCACGCGGACGGCTTATCCCATGCAATTATCTGCGATTCCCCGCCATTCGGCGTCTTACGCGCCGTGCGGCGTGGCCTCCGGAGCCGCGGTGTTGTCCGGCGCCTTGATGCGGAACCAGGCGACGTAGAGCGCCGGCAGGAACAGCAAGGTCAGCACTGTGCCGACGATGATGCCGCCCATCATCGCATAGGCCATCGGGCCCCAGAACACCTCGCGCGCGATCGGGATCAGCGCCAGCGAGGCTGCGGCCGCCGTCAGCATGATCGGCCGCATGCGGTGCTCGGTCGCCTCCATCACGGCCTCCCACGGCGGCCGTCCTTCTTCGCGCAGATGCTCGATCTGCACGATCAGGATTACCGAGTTTCTGATCAGGATGCCGATCAGCGCGAGCACGCCGAGGATGGCGACGAAGCCGAGCGGCGCGCCGCTCGGCAGCAGCGCCGCGACGACGCCGATCAGGGCCAGCGGCGCCACCGCGAACACCAGGAACAGACGCTGGAAGCTCTGCAACTGCAGCATCAGGATGGTGGCCATCGTGAACAGCATGATCGGGACGACCGCGATGATCGGCGCCTGGCTCTTGGCGCTCTCCTCGACGCTGCCGCCGGTGACGACCTTGTAGCCGGCCGGAAGCTTGGCGTCGAAGGCCGCGATCGCCGGCTTGAGCTGATCGACGACTGTGTTGGGCTGCACCTGATCGATCACGCTGGCCTTCAGGGTCAGCGTCGGCTGCCGCGAGCGGCGCCAGATCTCCGGCTGCTCGATCTGGTAGCGCAGGGTCGCCAGCGCCGCGAGCGGGATCGACTGGCCGTTCGATCCGGACAGCTGCAGATCGCGCAGCGTCTCCAGCGACTGTCGTTCCTTGGCCTGGGCGCGGCCGCGAACGTCGATCAGATAGATGTCGTCGCGCACCTGGGTGATCGAGGTGCCGTCGAGCACGCCGTTCAGCGCGTTGGCGATGTCCTCCGAGGTGACGCCGAGCTGGCGCGCCTTGTCCTGCAGCACGTCGACTTTCACGACGCGCGCCGGCTCCATCCAGTCGAAGATGACGGCCCCGAGATGGCTGTTGCCGCGCAGGACGCCGGCCAATTCCTGCGCGATCTCGCGCACCTTGGCCACATCGGGCCCGCTGACGCGATACTGCACCGGGCGGCCGACCGGCGGGCCGATGTCGAGCAGATGCACATAGGCGTCGGTGCCGGGGAACGTCTTGGTCAGATAGGCCTGCAGCTTGGCGCGGGCACGGTCGCGCGCCTCGAGGCTCTTGGTGACGATGATGATCTGGCCGAACGACACGTCGGCCGGCTGCACGTCGAACGACAGCACGAAGCGCTGCGCGCCGGAGCCGACATAGGTCGACCAATGGTCGATGTCGGGATCGCCCTTCAGCGCCTCCTGCTCGAACTGCGCCATCTGCGCATTGGTCTCGGCGATCGAGGAGTTCTGCGGCAGGTTGAAGTCGATGACGAGCTCATTGCGGTCGGAGGAGGGGAAGAACTGCTGCTGCACGAAGCGCATGCCGAACACGGAGAGGCCGAAGATCAGCACCGTGGCGATGATCGTGATCCAGCGGTGCCGCATGCAGGCATTGAGCATGGCGCGGAAGATCCGCGTCAGCCGGCCGCCTTCGGCATGATGACTCGGCAAGGTCGCGGGCAGAATGGAGACGCCGAGCAGCGGCGTGAACAGCACGGCGACGATCCACGACACGACCAGCGACACCGCGATCACGACGAACAGCGTGAAGGTGAACTCGCCGGCGGCGCTGTTGTTGAGGCCGATCGGAATGAAGCCGGCGACCGTGACCAGCGTTCCCGTCAGCATCGGGAACGCGGTCGAGGTGTAGACATAGGTCGCTGCCTTGCGCAGGCTGTCGCCCACTTCGAGCCTCGCCACCATCATCTCGACCGCGATCATGGCGTCGTCGACCAGGAGGCCGAGCGCAATGATCAGCGCGCCCAGCGAGATGCGCTGCAGGGATATGCCCGTGTAGTTCATGAACAGGAAGGTGATCGCGAGCACCAGCGGGATCGAGATCGCGACGACGAGGCCCGCGCGCACGCCGAGGCTGACGAAGCTGATCGCCAGCACGATGATGACGGCTTCGTACAGTGCCTTGGTGAAGCCGCCGACGGCTTCCTCGACGATCTTGGGCTGGTCCGAGACGAGATGCACGCCGACGCCGACCGGCAGGTCGGCCACGACCTTCGCCATCTCCTCCTTCAGCGCCTCGCCGAAGTCGAGCAGGTTGGCGCCCGCCTTCATGCCGATGGCAAGCCCGATCGCCGGCTGGCCGTTGAAGCGGAACAGCGACGTCGGCGGGTCCTCATAGCCGCGGGTGATGGTGGCGACGTCGGTGAGCGGAAAGAAGCGGTCGTTGATGCGCAGGTTGATCGCCTTGAGGCTTTCCTCGGAGGTGAACTGGCCGGAGACGCGCACGGCGACGCGCTCGGGGCCGGCCTGCAGCACGCCGGACGGCGACACCGCGTTCTGCGCCTGCAGCGCGGTCAGGATGGTGCGCTGGTCGATACCGAGCGCGGCCACCTTGCGTGGCGAGAATTCGAGATAGATCACCTCGTTCTGCGCGCCGACGATGTCGACGCGGCCGACATTGGGCACGGTCAGCACCTTGGCGCGGACCTCTTCGACGCGGTCACGGAGCTGGCGCTGGCTCAGCCCGTCGCTGGTGAAGGCGTAGATGTTGCCGAACACGTCGCCGAAGCGGTCGTTGAATCCCGGCCCGATCACGCCGGACGGAAAGTCGCCCTTGATGTCGTTGATCAGGTTGCGCACCTGCAGCCAGGTCGGAACGACATCGCGCGCCTTGGTCGTGTCGCGCAGGTTGACGAACACGGTAGTCTGGCCGGGCACGGTCAAGCTCTTGGTATAGTCGAGCGCCGGCAGCTCCTCGAGCTTCTTCTCGATGCGGTCGGTGACCTGGCGTGTCATCTCCTCGGCGGAGGCGCCGGGCCACTTGGCCTGGATCAGCATCGTCTTGATGGTGAATGACGGATCCTCCTCACGGCCGAGATGCAGGTAGGAGTAGAGACCCGCGGCCATGAACGCGATCATGAAATACCAGACGAGCGAGCGGTGCTCGAGCGCCCAGTCGGAGAGGTTGAAGGACTTCACGGCTGAGATTCCTGATCGATGCGGACGGACTGGCCATCCTTGAGACTGTGCACGCCGGCGGTGACGACGCGCTGTCCGGCGTCGAGGCCGCCGGTGACGCGGACGCTGCCGTCCTCGTTCCTGGCGATCGTGATTTCCTGTCGCTTGACGGTCTTACTGGCCGCATCGATCAGCCAGACGAAGCTCTTGTCGTTCTGCTCCAGCACGGCCGAGCGCGGCAGCCGGATGACGGTCTTCTGCTCGGTGTCCAGCGTGGCGGTCACGGTGGTGCCGAGGCGCATGATCTCCGGCGGGTTGTCGAGCGTGATGCGGATGCGGCGCGTGCGCGTCGTGGCATCGGCGCGCGGCGCGATCTCGCGGACCTTGCCTGCCGCGCTGACGCCGGGATCGACCTGGAGCCGCACGGTGAACGGCGTGCCGGCCTGCAGGCCGCCGGCGATGTCGTCGCCGACATCGATGACGGCTTCGCGGACGTCGGGCCGCGCGACGGTGACGACGCTCACGCCCGGCGAGACGACCTGTCCGACTTCCGCGCCGACCGCGGTGACGATGCCGGCGAAATCAGCCTTGAGCTGCGCGTAGCCGAGCTGCTCGCGCGCCTTGGCGAGGTTGGACTGCGCCTTGACGACGGAGGCCTGGGCGGCTGCACGCGACTGCTCCGCGCTCTCCAAGGTCGCCTTGGTGGTAGCGTCGGTTTCCAGCAAGGTGCGCTGCCGGCCTTCGGTGCCGGTCGCATTGGTCAGTTGCGCCTGGCTGCGCGAGACCTCGGCGGCCGAGGCACGCACGGCGAGCTCGAGCGCGGCGGGATCGATCGCCGCGACGACCTGGTCCTGCTTGACCATGTCGCCGACATAGACGGGCCGTGCGATCAGCCGTCCGAGCACGCGGAAACTGAGATCGGCCTTGTAGCGCGGCTCGATCGTGCCGGTGACGGCCGAGCCGTTGGCCGCCTGCGGCTCAATCTTCATCGACAGCACTGGCCGGACCGGCTCGGGAGCGGCGGCCTTTTGGTTGCAGCCGGCGAGCAGGGCGAGCGCGCCGAGCGGAAGAACACAACGCATCGGCGTCATCACGACCGCTTCTCCTCGTTGAATGTGATCTGTTGTCCGACGCTGAGCAGCTTGCCGCCATCGGTCACGACGCGATCGCCGGGCTTCAATCCGGCCGAGACGACGATCGCGCCGGTCTCGTAATCCTCGATCGTGATCCGCTTCAGCGACACGGACTTGTCGGCGGCATTGACCAGCCAGACCGCCGGCGTCTTGCCTGCGGCCGTCAGCGCGCTCCATGGCAGCACGATGCGCTGCTCCGGCTTGATGAAGCCGGTGGCGCTGACGGCGCTGCCGAGGGTCATCTCAGGTGGCGGAGTCTCGATCGCGATCTTGACGCGGACCGTGCCGGACTTCGGATCGATGGTCGGCGAGACCTCGCGCACCGTGCCCTTGGCGGTGACCGAGGGATCCGACAGCAGCGAAAGCGCCACCTTGCTGTCGTCGAACTTGAGCGACAGCGCGGCCTCGTAGACGTCAATCACGGCGTCGCGGGCGCCGTCATGGGCCAGCGTGAACACCGACTGCGCGGCCTGGGCAACCTGGCCGACCTCGATGTTGCGCGCGGTGATGGTGCCGTCGGCATCGGCGCGCAGCTCGGTATAGGTCAGGGCGTCCTTGGCCGTGCCCAGCTGCGCCTTGGCGGACTCCAGCGAACCCTCCGCCGTGCGCAGCGTCTCCTGGGCCTGGTCGAAGGTCGCCCGTGTCGTGAAGCCGCTCGACAACAAGGTCTGCTGCCGGTTGAAGTTGGAGGTCGCGACCTTGACCTGCGACTCCGCAGCCGTCACGGCGGCCTCCGCGGAATCGAGATCGGCCTGCTGCTCGGCCGGGTCGATCTTGGCCAGCAACTGGCCGGCCTTGACGTGCGCGCCGACCTCGACCAGCCGCTCGGTGACGCGGCCACTGACCCGGAACGACAGGTCCGCGAGCACGCGCGCCTGGACGTCGCCGGTCAGCGTGATCGATTGTCGCCGCTCCGACAGCTTGACCACCTCGGTCCGCACCAGCCGGGATGGCGGCGCCGTTGCGGCCGTCTTCTGCTCGCAGCCGGCCAGCAGCAGGCCAATGGCAGCACAGCCGGTCACGGCCAGCAGGCGTGAGCCCGACGTCCGAAGGAAGGGGAATCCTGCGAATGGAGACATGGTCGTATCTTCGGCTCGGTTGGGTGGTGACGGTCGTCCCTGTCCCGCCGCGCATGCGCGCCGGATCAGAAGCGCCTAGTCGGTCGCAAGCAGCCCGCAGAATTCGCTCAGCCGCCCGCCGTTGCAAGGAAGCAGGTTCACGCGAGAGTTGAACACCATCCTCTTGACAGTGCGTGAATTAGACAATCAAATCTAGAATATATCGTCTAGTAACATTCTCGTGGCGGTTTCCAATTACCCCTATGCGGCTTGCCGGGCGCTCCCGTTGGGGACATCGGCATCGCTGCCGCCGCGATGAACGAAGGCATGACGCGAACGTGCGACGGAAAGCTGCGACCGACCTGAATGACCCCGCGCGCACTGCGGCTCGTGCGCCCCGCCAGGCGCGCGGCCGTGAGCGCCGCGAGCAGTTGCTCGACGCGGCGGCCGCCATCATCGCCGAGGCCGGGATCGGCGCCGTCGGCATGCACGCCGCAGCCCAGCGCGCCGGCGCGTCGATCGGCTCGGTCTATCACTTCTTCCGTGACAAGGATCAGATGCTCGATGCGCTCGCCGAGCGTCACGATGCCGAGCTGCAGCCGGCGTTCGATCGCGTGCTGCAGCGAAGCGATGCGGAATGGACAGCGATGTCGCCGCCGCAGGTCATCGAGCAGTTGATAGGCTGGGCGATTCGCTACTTCGTTCGCCATCCAGATGCGCTGGCGACGCTGGATCTGCACGATCAGACCATGCATGCCGAGTTCAGGGCCCTCATCGACCGCGTCATGCGTGCCAGGCTCGGCGATGAACTGGGCCAACAGGCGGCCACCACGCTCGATGCCGTCGTGCTCGGTACCCTGCTGTTCACGCGCGAGCAGGATCCGCGCAGTCGCGACGTCGTGGTCGCCGCGCTGCCGGAGATGATGGCAACCTATCTCACGGCGCTGGAGGCGAAGCGGAAGCGGCCGAAGGGGTGAGGTACAGACGCCGTATCGACGCGATCAGTGCGGCGACCTGAACGGCCACTCGCTCCTTTTCCGATGGATCGCCACCGAGCGCGGCGTCGCTGTGTCCTCGATCGGCTTGGCCGAGAGGATGATCTGGTCCTCGCCGTTCCAGCGGTCGAACTCGTAGCACCATTTGCCAGTCTCCGGTGTCCGATAATGCCAGTCCTTCAGCGCTCGATCGCGAGACGGATGATCGACGACCGCGAGGGTCGTTCGGTGCCGCCGACGATGCTGCAGATCAGACGGAACGACGAGGCAGGCGCGGCCGTATGCATCCCGCTCATCGCACGGGCCCCGCTGGCGATGGCGTGTCGACATGATCCATCGTCGTCATCGACAGCGGCTGCGGGCCCTCGACGAGAGCAGGGCGATCGCGGCGATGGGCCAGCCGGTGCTCGCCGCTCCGATTGCGTCTGCTGGCGATCCCTTCGACCAGCCGGGCCACGACGCCGACCACGGCAAAGCTCACGAGCAGCGAGATGCACAGCAGCCCTAGATAGAGCTTCAGCACCGAGCTTGCGAAGCAGGCAAGCGCGATGAGCGCGACAATGGCCAGCCGGCCTTTGACGGAGATCGACATGATGGAGCGTTTCGCTGATAGCTGATTGTGGGCGCCACTCTAGCGCCATGTTTTCTGCAGCCAAGCCGCGTCCCAATGGGTGGTAAATTTTGCCGCAAGGTCATGACGACAATCGGATGCGCTCCAACTCAATCGTCGTTGCTCGGATATCAGCTCAACTGCGCGTTGTGAAAATCCGGTTGTCCCAGCGTCGGCTTCACGCATGCGTCGTGGGGAACCGAAGCGAGCATCTGCAAGCACGCCGTCGCGCAATGACCGAGCCGACGGCTGCGTTGTCGGCGAATGCCGGAACGATGGGTCGAGTGCTTGTTGCGCGCCGAGAACATGCCCCGCGCCCGTGAGGGCGAACGATATACGCAACCCGGGCCGATCGCGCCGCGGGAGCGCCGTGGCACGTCTTCTCCTAGAGAACCGCGATGATTGAAAGTCGAACCGTTGCCAGGGCGCATGAGCTCGCGCGGGTGCGTGGGCTCGGCGAACGAGCTGTTTGACAGGTGAAGAGGACAGTGAAGGTGAGCGGCTATTGCGCGCCCGCCCACGCCGCGAGCACGGCGCGCTCCTCGCCGGTGATCTCGGTGATGTTGCCGGGCGGCATGGCGCTCGACCACGCGGCGTTGCGCACGATCAGCCGTGCATTGCGCCGGATGTTGTCGGCGGTGTCGAGCCGCACGCCCTTGGGGGCTGCGACGATGCCGTCCCATACGGGCTCGGCGGCGTGGCACATGCTGCAGCGGGAGGTCACGATCTCCTCGACCTGCGCGAATGTTGGCGGCGCGCTCATCGTCGTCTTGGCGTCGCGAGGGCCCGCCGCGGACAACAGCAGGATGCCGATCATGCCCGCGGCCGCAACGCCCCACACCCACCATGGCGACGGATGACCCTTGTGACGCGCGTTGAAGAAGTGGCGGATCACCGGCCCGAGCGCAAGCACGATGGCGACGATCGCCCAATTGTAGCGGGTGCCGAACAGCAGCGGATAGTGATTGCTGATCATCAGCACCACGACCGGCAGGGTCAGATAGTTGTTGTGGACCGATCGCTCCTTGCCGGTCTTGCCGAGCCTGGGGTCCGGGGCCTGACCTGCGATCAACGCGGCAACGATCTTCTTCTGGTTGGGGATGATCACCGCGAACACGTTGGCGACCATGATGGTGCCGATGATCGCGCCGATCTGGTTGAAGGCGCCGCGGCCGCTCAGCACGTGGGTGAAGGCGTAGGTGAGCGCGACGAGGAAGATGTAGCCGCCGATCGCGAACGGCAGCTCGTGCCTGGCAAGGCCGCTGCGGCAGGCGCCCTCGTACAGCAGCCACGCCAGCGCCAGCGAGCCGAAGCTGAACAGGCCGGCCTGAACGGGCGTGAGATCGAGGATCGACTTGTCGACCAGGAACAGGTCGGCGTTGAGATAATACACCACGATCATCAGCACGAAGCCGGACAGCCAGGTGGTGTAGGCCTCCCATTTGAACCAGGTCAGCTCGCGCGGCATCTGCGCCGGCGCCACCAGATATTTGACGATGTGGTAGAAGCCGCCGCCATGGACCTGCCAGGCTTCGCCCATCACGCCCGTCGGCAGGCCCTCACGCGGCTTCAGGCTGAGATCGAGCGCGATGAAGTAGAACGAACTCCCGATCCACGCCACCGCCGCGACCACGTGCAGCCAGCGGAAGATCAGGCTCAGCCATTCCGATATGATCGAGGCCCACATCGTGCGCTCATCTCCTTGTGCAGCACGCGCCGAAGGACGGCCGCCTGCGCCCCATCTGTTGCATCGATCCCGTGTGATTTCCAGCGCATCGCTTTGGCAGGCCGTGCACAGGAGACAGGCCTTCATGCGCGCTTGATCTGGTGGACTTCGGCCGCGCGATTGCGTTCAATGCATCCGGTAACGACGCATGGCGGACGCGATGAAGAGACCGGTCCTGATCATTCTGGTGATGGCGCAGCCCGCCTTGGTGCAATCCGCCTTGGCGCAGACAGCGCCCGCGCCGAAGCCGGCAGCCGCCAGGCGCGCCGATGCCTGCGCGCCGATCGGGCGCACCGAGGACGGCAAGCTGGTCTATTCGATGAAGTGCGAGATCATTCCAAAGCCGGTCGCGCCTGCCGCGCCACAGGCGGCCGCGCAGCCGACGCAATCTGCTCCGGCAGCCGAGCCGGAGCCCGAGACCGAGCGAAGCGGCCTGTTCGGCTGGTCCTACGATCGCCGGTCGAAGCCCTAGCGCAGCCATCTCCCACCCCGGACGTGCTGCGCAGAGGAGCTGGTGGCCGCCGGACGCTCGTCGACCGGACGAAATGTCTCGCTCATGCCCGTCCCCGGATCGTCGCCATCATTGGCTCATTCGCCGAATGTCTCCTGCAACTGCGGAAACAGCCGGTCCGGCTTGAACGGCACGGCGGTGAAGCGGATGCCGGTGGCGGCGCGCAGCGCGTTGCCGAGCGCGGCGGCGACCGGATTGTAGGGGCTCTCGCTCATCGACTTCGCCCCCAATGGGCCGATCGTATCGCTGGTGTCGGCAAACAGCACTTCGGTGCGCGGGACGTCGGCATAGGACGGCACATGGTAGTCGCGGAAGCGCGGATTGATCACGCGGCCCGTCTCGTCGATCACGATCTCCTCGTAGAGCGCAGCACCGAGCGACTGCGCGACGCCGCCCTCGATCTGGCCGCGGCACTGCATCGGATTGGCGACGCGGCCAGCATCCGCGGCCTGCACGCTCTTGAGGATCTTGACCTCGCCGGTGTGCTTGTTCACGGCGACGCGAAAGCCCTGGACGTTGAACGCGACCGAGCGCGGCGTGCCCTGCGAGTTGCCGCTTGCCGTGAGCGGCGATCCGCTGAGCTTGGCAATCTCGGAAAAGGACAGGCGCCGAGCGCCGCAACTGATCGCATTGTCAGCGATCCGGCAGCCGTCCGGATCCAGGTTCCAATGATCGGCGGCGAAGCGCTTGAGCGTCTCGGCGAGCGCCTCCGCCGCGGCCTGCGTGGCGCGGCCGGCCACGAACGTGCCGGTCGAGCCGTAGGCGCCGGTGTCGTGGCCGCCATGGGCGGTGTCGGACTGCTCGAGGGTGATGCGGTCGGGCGTGGTGCCGAGCACGGTCGCCGCGATCTGGCGATGCACGGTGCTGGTGCCATTGCCGAACTCGGCGGTGCCGACGGTGAGCACGAAGCCGCCGTCGTCGCGCAGGCTGATGGCGGCGTCGGCGAAGTGGCCGTCAGGCGGCACCGTATCGATCATCGTCAGCGCGATGCCATCGCCCGTCAGCCACTCGGCCGACAGCTCCGGCGTCGGCGTCGTCTCGGCCATCGCGCGCTCGACCAGATCGAGGCACTGGTCGAGCCCGTAGGAGCCGTACAGCACGTCGCTGTGCTCCGATGCCGGCGGCGCCAGCATGGGATCGCCGGGCCTGACGATATTGCGGCGTCGCATCTCGACAGCGTCGATGCCGAGCTGCCGCGCGAGCTCGTCGATTGCGGCTTCGACCGCGAAGGTGGTTTGCGGCAGGCCGTAGCCGCGATAGGCGCCGGCCGGCACCGTGTTGGTGTAGACGGCGATCGCGTCGACCTTCTTGTTGGGACAATTGTAGACCGAGATCGACTCGCCGCAGGCATGGAACAGCACGGGCCCGGCGTGATTGCCGTAAGCGCCGGTGTTGGAGACTACATCGAGCTGCAGCGCGGTCAGCTTGCCGTCGCTGTCGGCGCCCGCTTTGATCGTGACACGCATCGGATGTCGCGTCGAGGTCGCGATGAACTGCTCCTCTCGGGTGAATTCGAGCTTGACGGGACGGTTGGTCTTCAGCGCGGCGAGCGCGAGGATATCCTCGACGAACATCTCCTGTTTGCCGCCGAAGCCGCCGCCGACGCGCTCGCAGAACACGCGGACTTGGTCGGAAGGCAGGTCGAAGATTTCGCACAGCGCCCGCCGTGTCAGGAACGGCACTTGCGTGCTGGAACGGACGGTGAGCACGCCGTGGTCGTCGAGCCAGGCGAGACCGCCGTGCGTTTCCAGGGCGGCGTGCTGCACCCGCTGCGTGGTGAAGGTGCCTTCATAGGTCGCGGCGGCAGACGCGAGCGCGGCGGCGACGTTGCCAAGCTCGCCGTGGGTCTCGGCGACGATGTTGCGGCTGACGTCCGCGATGCGATGCGCAGCTGTGCGGCCGGCGTGAATGACGGGCGCGCCGGGCGCGATCGCGGCTTCGGGATCGACCACGGCAGGCAGGATCTCGTAGTCGACGACGAGTCGTCGGCAACCTTCCTCAGCGGCGGCCTCGCTGTCGGCGACCACGGCGGCGACCTTCTGGCCGATGAAGCGGACGACGTCGTCGAGCACGCGGGTGTCGGCCGGATCCATCCAGGCCTGCTCATGGCGCGCGGTGGAGAACAGCGTCGCCGGCGCATCCTCATGCGTCAGCACTGCATGCACGCCGGGCACCGCCAGCGCAGCCCTCTTGTCGATGCCGACGATGCGCGCATGCGCGTGCGGGGAGCGCGCGAGCTTGACGTGCAGCAGGCCTTCGACCGTCGTGTCGAAGGTGTAGCGTGCCCGGCCGCGCACGACGTCGGGGCCGGCGGGGGCCGGCAGGCTGCGTCCGAAGGCTTCGCCGGCCGTGACATCCTCGACATGGGTGAGGCCGAGCAGCGCGTCCTCGATGGCGCGATAGCCGGTGCAGCGGCACAGATTGCCCTTCAGCGCCGCGCCGAGATCCTTCTTCTGCGCCTGGTTCAGCGAGGCGCAGGTGACGATCATGCCGGCGGTGCAGAAGCCGCATTGGAACGCCTGCGCATCGAGGAAGGCCTGCTGCATCGGATGCAGGCCGTCATCGGCGGCGAGACCTTCGACAGTCGTGACCGCCTTGCCCTCGGCGCGAAAGGCGGGGATCAGGCAGCTGTGCACCGGCTCGCCATCGAGCAGCACGGTGCAGGCGCCGCAATCACCGGCGTCGCAGCCCTTCTTGACGCCGAAATGGCCGGCGTCGCGCAGAAAGGTCCGCAGGCACTGTCCGGGGCGCGGGGCAGCATCGACTTCCTTGCCATCGACGATCACGCTCATGACAGCGCGCCGCCAGCGAGCTCGGCGCGAATCTCCTCGGCGAGGCGCAGGGTCATTGCCTTGCGCCAGGCGGGCTTGCCATGAACATCATCATGATACGACGTATCGGGGATGTCGCCGAAGATGCTCGCGCGCAGCAAGGTTGCGTCGGGCATGCTGGCAAAGCGCAGCTGCAGCGGCTTGACGGTCGATCCGGTTACGGTGAGCAGCAGGTCGCCGTTGCGGCCCGAGGTTCCGATCAGCAGCGCGCCGGAGCGTCCGACCGGAGTGAGTGCGATCTGGCGGAAGGCGGTGCGGCGCTTGAGCGCGGGCAGCGGAATGTCGATCTGGCGCAACAGGTCTCCAGGCGCGAGCACGTTGCTGTTGTTGCCGGTGACGAAGTCGGTGACCTCTATGCGCTGCTCGCTGCCGTCGCTCCTCCAGATCGTGCAGACGCCCTCGAGCGCGGCGAGCAGCGAGATCATCGGCCCGGCCGGCAGCGACATGCAGAGATTGCCGCCGACGGTCGCCGTCTTCCAGATCTTGAAGGAAGCGAGGAACGCGCGGCAGCATTGATCGATCAGGGGCGCTGCGATCCAGTCGGCCGGGCAGGGCAGCGCGTCCAGCGCGGCGACGCTGCAGGTCGCGGCGATGCACAGGCCCTGATCGCTGATGGTGAGTGGCGGCCAGGCGAGCTCGCTGAGATCGATCAGCCGCGACAGCTGCGCCTGCGGTTCGGAGAACAGCCACGTGCCGCCGGCCAGCCAGGCATCGCCTGCCTGCCAGCTGGGCAGCTCGGCCCGCGTTCTCGGGCGCACGACCTCCGTGATGGTGTTCAGATCCATGGTGATGCCAGCTCGTGGGCGCAGCCTATCGCGGGTGGAATCCTTGCAAGACCAGCGCCAACTGGCAATAGGATGACGCTGGCCTTCCGCTTGCAAGTTACCGGCACACGCAAACGCCCAATCAACGAGACGAGGCAGCCATGAGCACGACGCCGATCTGGATCAAGGACCCGCTCGCCATTCTCGCCGAGGATGCTGCGCGCGGTGTCGTCGTCAAGGACGGCCGCATCGTCGAGCTGGTGCCTGCCGGTGCCGAGCCGGCCACCGCTGGTGCGGCGACCTATGATGCCAGCGCGCATGTCGTGATCCCCGGGCTGATCAATACCCATCATCACTTCTACCAGACGCTGACGCGCGCGCTGCCGGCCGCGATGGACCGCGAGCTGTTCCCCTGGCTGAAGGCGCTCTATCCGGTCTGGGCGAAGCTGACGCCGGAGGCACTGGATGCAGCGGTCACGGTCGCGATGGCCGAACTGATGCTGTCGGGTTGTACGACCACGACAGATCATCACTACGTCTTCCCCGCCGGGCTCGAAGATGCAGTTGGCATCGAGGTCGCGGTGGCGAAGCGGCTCGGCATTCGGGTGCTATTGACCCGCGGCTCGATGAACTTGTCCGAGCGCGACGGCGGGCTGCCGCCGGACAGCGTGGTGCAGGACGAGGACACGATCCTTGCCGACAGTGAGCGCGTGGTCGCCACCTATCACGAGCGCGGGCCGGATGCGATGGTGCAGATCGCGCTGGCGCCGTGCTCGCCGTTCTCGGTGACGGGATCGCTGATGCAGAAGACGGCTGCGCTCGCCGACAAGCTCGACGTGCGGCTGCACACGCATCTCGCCGAGACCGAGGATGAGAACCGCTTCTGCGAGGCGATGTTCGGCTGTCGTCCGCTGGACTATCTCGAAGAGCAGGGTTGGCTTGGTCCGCGCACCTGGCTTGCGCACGGCATCTTCTTCAATGCCGAGGAGATGAAGCGGCTCGGCAAGGCGAGGACGACGATCACGCACTGCGCCTGCTCGAACCAGTTGCTCGCCTCCGGCTGCTGCCCGGTGTGCGAGATGGAGGAGGCGGGCGTCGGGATCGGCCTCGGCGTCGACGGCTCGGCGTCGAACGACGGCTCCAACCTGATGCAGGAGGTGCGCTCCGCTTTCCTGCTGCAGCGGGCGCGCTACGGCGTTAGCCGGATCAGCCACAAGGATGCGCTGCGCTGGGCGACGAAGGGCTCGGCCGCCTGCGTCGGCCGGCCTGAGCTCGGCGAGATTGCGGTCGGCAAGGCCGCCGACCTCGCACTGTTCAAGCTCGACGAGCTGCGCTTCTCGGGTTCAGGGGATCCGATCGCGGCGCTGGTGCTGTGCGGCGCGCATCGCGCCGATCGCGTGATGGTCGGCGGCCGCTGGACCGTGATCGACGGCGCCATTCCGGGGCTCGATGTCACCCGGCTGATCCGGCGCCACAGCGCGGCGGCAGGTCAGATGCAGGCGGGGTGAAGACGATTGTCAGGCCGGCTGTGGGTCCAGGAAGCGCTCTGCGTAATGGCAGGCGACGAGGCGGCCGTCGAGCGGGCGCAGCGGCGGGCGCTGCGCGCGGCAGAGATCCGTCACGTAGGGACAGCGGGTCGAAAACACGCAGCCGGCCGGTGGGTCCAGCGGCGACGGCAACTCGCCCTTGGGCACGATCCGCTGACGTTTGCGGCCAAGGCCCGGCGTGGCGTCGACCAGGGCCTGCGCATAGGGATGAAGTGGCCGCGCGAAAATGCGCTCCTTCGGTCCGTGCTCCATGACCAGTCCCAGATACATGATCAGCACGTCGTCGGCGATGTGCCTGACAACACCGAGGTCGTGCGAGATGAAGAGATAAGCGAGCCCCAGCTCACGCTGCAGATCGGCCAGCAGGTTGAGCACCTGGGCCTGCACCGACATGTCGAGCGCGGAGACCGGCTCGTCGGCGACCAAGAGCTTCGGCCGCAACATCAGGGCGCGCGCGATCGCGATGCGCTGCCGCTGGCCGCCGGAGAACATGTGCGGATAGCGGCCATGATGCTCCGGACGCAGCCCGACCTTCGCCATCATGTCGAGCGCCTGCGCGCGCCGCTCCTGCTTGGTGAGGTCGGTGTTGATGACCAGCGGCTCCTCGAGGATGGCGCCGACGCGCTTGCGCGGGTTGAGCGAGCCATATGGATTTTGAAACACGATCTGCACGGTACGCCGCAAGGTCCTCGCGGCGCCGGCCGGAGGATCGACGGCGTCGAGGCCGTCGAGCATGAGTGTGCCGGCGTTCGGCTTCTCGATGAGCGTGACGAGTCGCGCGAGAGTTGATTTGCCGCAACCGGATTCGCCGACGACCGCCAGCGTCTTGCCGGCCTCAATGGCAAAGGACACGCCGCCGACCGCCTGCAGATGCGCCGGGGCGCGGAACAGGCCCTGCTTGACCTCGTAGCTGCGCTTGAGACCGTCCGCGGTGACGAGCGCCGTCATGACAGGGCCTCGTGGGCCTGGCTCGGCGCACCGGCGCCATGCCGGTCGGCCTCGATTCGCTCTTCGCGCGTGGGATCGCCGAGCGGGTAATGACAACGCACCAGGCCATCGCTCCAGGGACGCAACTCGGGACGCACCGCATCGGTCAGCGGCGTCGCATAGATGCAACGCGGGCTGAACAGGCACCCGGGCGGCCGGTCGTAAGCTCCGGGCACCACGCCAGGGATGGTGGCGAGCCGTCCCCCGTCGCTCGCTTCCGGGCGCGCCGCCAGCAAGGCGGCCGTGTAGGGATGCTGGGGCGAGGCGAACAGGCTCGAGGTCGGGCGCTGCTCCATGATCTGTCCCGCATACATCACCGCGACGCGCTCGGTCGTGTCCGAGACTACGCCCATGTTGTGGGTGATGAGGATCAGCGCCATGCCGCGGTCGCGCTGCAGCGACAGCAGCAGATCCAGGATCTGGGCCTGGATGGTGACATCGAGCGCCGTCGTCGGCTCGTCGGCAATCAGGAGCTTCGGATTGCAGGCGATCGCCATCGCGATCATGATGCGCTGGTTCATGCCGCCCGAGAGCTGGTGCGGATAGGACGAGAGCCGGCTCTCGGCGGCGGGAATGCCGACCTGCTCCAGCAACTCGATCACCCGCCGCCGCGCGGCCTTGCGGTTCATCCCCTCGTGAATGCGCAGCGTCTCGGCCAGCTGATAGCCGATCGTGAACGACGGGTTGAGCGACGTCGTCGGCTCCTGGAAGATCATCGCGACGTCCTTGCCGGTGAGGGCGCGCCGCTCGCGGTCGGACAGGGTCTGCAGATCCCGTCCCTCGAACAACATTTTGTCGGCCTGGACTTGGCCGGGGTAGGGCACCAGTCCCATCAGGGCCAGCATGCCGACGCTCTTGCCGGATCCGGACTCGCCGACGATGCCCAGCACCTCGCCTTTGTCGAGCGCGATGCTGACGCCATCCACGGCACGGACCATCCCGTTCCGCGATGGAAATGCGACCGACAGATTTTCGATCTCGAGAAGCGGCATCGGATCGCCTTCACTCTCTTGCGCAGATTATCGTTTGAGCTTGGGATCAAGCGCGTCGCGCAGCCCGTCACCGAGCAGGTTGAAGGCCAGCACGGTCAGCAGGATTGCCAGGCCCGGCAGCGTGACGACCCACCAGGCCCGCAGCACGAATTCGCGCGCGTCCGCCAGCATGGTTCCCCATTCGGGCAAGGGCGGTTGCGCGCCGAGACCGAGAAAGCCGAGCGCGGCGGCGTCAAGGATCGCGGTGGAAATTCCGAGCGTCGCCTGCACGATCAGCGGCGCCGCGCAGTTCGGCAGCACTTCTTTGAACATCAGGCGGAGCCGGCCGGCGCCCGCGACCTTGGCCGCGATGACGTAGTCCTTCGAGACCTCGCTGATCACGGCGGCACGCGCGATCCGCACGTAGTGCGGCAGCAGCACGATCGCGACCGCCAGCATCGCATTCATCAGGCCCGGCCCGAGGATCGCGACGATGACGATCGCGAGCAGAAGGCTCGGCAGCGTCAACGTGATGTCCATCAGCCGCATGATCGCGACCTCGGTCACGCCGCGGAAAAAACCGGCGATCAGGCCGAGAATCGTGCCCGATATCACCGACAACGTCACCACCGCGATGCCGATCAGAAGCGACAGCCGCGCGCCGTGGATGAGACGGGACAGAATATCGCGCCCGATCGCGTCGGTGCCGAGCGGATAGGACAGCGATCCACCCTGTTGCCAGAACGGAGGCTTCAGGAACGCCGCATTGTTGGTGAGCACAGGCGAATGCGGCGCGACGACATCGGCCGACAGCGCGAGCAGGATCAGGACCGCGATGACGACCAGGCCCGCGACGGCCCCGGCATTTTTCCGGAAGTCTTGCCAGAACTCCAGCAATGGAGACGGTGGCGCGTCCGCTTGCGCGACAACGATGCGGGTTGGGAGGTTCTCGGCGCTCATCGCGTGTACCGGATGCGGGGATTGATCAGCCCATAGGCGATATCAACCAGCAGATTGACGGTCATGACGATCGCGCCGATCAGCAGCGTGCCGCCCTGCAGCACCGGATAGTCGCGGCGGTTGATGCCCTCGATCAGCCATTTGCCCACGCCCGGCCAGGAAAAGATGGTTTCGGTAAGGATGGCGCCGGTGAACAGTACGCCGACCTGCAACCCGATCACCGTCACCACCGGGATCAGCGCATTGCGCAAGGCGTGAATCGCGATCACGCGGAACGGCGGCAGCCCCTTGGCGCGGGCGGTGCGGATGTAGTCCTCGCCGAGGACCTCCAGCATGGCCGATCGCGTCATGCGGGCGATCACCGCGAGCGGTACCGTGCCGAGCACGATCGTCGGCAGGACGAGATGCGACAGGGCCGAACGAAACGCGCCGACATCACCGGCCAGGAGCGTATCGATCAGCAGGAAGCCGGTCACCGGCTCGATGAAATACTGCACCGCGATCCGGCCCGACACCGGCGTCCATCCGAGCTGCACCGAAAACAGCAGGATCAGCAGCAGTCCCCACCAGAAAATCGGCATCGAATAGCCGGTGAGCGAGATCCCCATCACGCCGTGGTCGAAGATCGAATTGCGCCTGACCGCGGCGATGATGCCGGCCGGCAGCCCCACGCACAGCGCAAACAGGATCGCGCAGACCGACAGTTCGACCGTCGCGGGGAACAAGGTCTGGAATTCGGCAATCACCGGCTCATGGGTGACGATCGAGCGGCCGAAATCTCCGTGCGCCAGCCGCGACAGATAGAGACCATACTGCACCAGCACGGGCTGATCGAAACCGTAGTCCTTGCGCAATTGCGCGAGGCGGGCCGGATCGATGCCGCGTTCGCCCGCCATCGTCTCGATAGGGTCGCCGGGGATCAGGCGGATCAGCACGAACACGAGCAACGTGATGCCGATGAAGGTCGGGACCACGAGGCTGAGCCGGGTAAAGACGAACCGCAACATGCAGAGCTCTGTCAACTTTCCCCGGAAGGTCTTCGGGAGGGCAGCGAAGCGGAAGCGGCGAAGCAGCGAAAGCTGCTTCGCCCTGAGGTCCGCTAATCCTTGACGTCGACGCCATAGAAGCTGTGGCGTCCGAACGGCGATAGCTTGAAGTCGATCACGCGTTTGCTGACAGGCTTCAACTGCACCGCATGCGCGATCGTGAACCACGGTGCCTGCTCCTTGAAGACCACCTGGGCCTGTTCGTAGTGCTTGGCACGCTCGGCCTGGTCGCTGACGGTCTTGGCCTTCACGACCAGTTCGTCGAACGGCTTGTAGCAGAACTTTGCGATGTTCGACCCCGATGCCGATTGTGCCGAGGCGCAGCCCAGCAAGGTGTGCAGGAAGTTATCGGGATCGCCATTGTCGCCGGTCCAGCCGTACATGCCCATCTGGTGCTCGCCGGCCTGCAGCCGCTTGCGGTATTCGCCCCATTCGAATGACTTGATCTCGGCCTTGACGCCGATCTTGGCGAGATCGGCCTGCATCAGCTCGGCGATGCGCTTGGCATTCGGATTGTAGGGACGCTGCACCGGCATGGCCCACAGATCGGTCTCCAGGCCGTTCGGGAATCCGGCATCGGCGAGAAGCTTCTTGGCCGCGTCGGGGTCATAGGGATCGTCCTTGACGGCGTCGTTGTAGGACCACATCGACGGCGGGATCGGGTTCTTTGCCGCGATGCCGGTCGACAAATAGACCGCGTCGATGATCGCCTGCTTGTTGATCGCCATGCTGAGCGCTTTACGCACGCGCACGTCATCGAACGGCTTCTTCTGCGTGTTGAAGGCGAGATAGCCGACGTTGAGGCCCGGCTGCTCCAGCACGGTGACGTTCGGGTCCTTCCTGATCGTATCGATATCGGCCGGGTTCGGATAGGGCATCACGTCGCATTCGCCCTTCTGCAGCTTGGCCCAGCGAACGGATGCATCCGGCGTGATCGCATAGACGAGGTCGTCGATCTTGGCCTTGCCGCCCCAATATTGGGGAAACGCCTTGTACCGGATCACGGCGTCCTTTTGATACTGTACGAGGTAGAATGGACCAGTGCCGATCGGATCCTGGTCGATCTTCTCGGGCGTGCCGGCCTTCAGCATCGCGTCGGCATATTCCTTCGACTGGATCGCGGCGAACGGCATCGCGAGATCCGCGAGGAAAGGGGCTTCCGGCTGATTGAGGGTCACCTTGATCGTATAATCGTCGATCTTCTCGACCGACTTCAAAAGTTTCGGCATCGCCATGTCGCCGAAATACGAATGGTTCGGGCTCGTCACCTTGAAATAGGGATTATCCTCCTTCCATTGCCGCTCGATCGAGAACAGAATGTCGTCGGCATTGAAGTCGCGTGTCGGCTTGAACGACTTGGAGGTCGAATGCCACTTCACGCCCTTGCGGAGGTTGAACGTGTAGGTGGTGCCGTCGGGCGAGATCGTCCATGTTTCGGCGAGGCCTGGCACGACTTGCGTGCTGCCGCGCTCGAACTCGACGATGCGGTTGTAGATTGGCTCATTGCCATCGAACGATGTCCCAGTTGTGTTGACACCGGGATAGAAGTTCTCCGGGCTGCCTTCCGAGCAGAAAACCAGGGTCTTGGCGAAAGCGGCTGGAGTCGTCAGTAGCGCCGACGTGCAGACGGCAACGAGCAGGATAGATCTGTTCACAGTTGGAACTCCCGGTTACGGCTGTCAAGGCATCGCAAGGTGGAGCATCGTTGGACTCGACCCAGACGATGCGGCCGTACCACACGATGCATTCGGGTAACGATCTACCTCATCATCCGTCGCAACAAAAGGTCCAACTCAAATGTGAGTACCGATCACCCTGCCGCAGCAGAGCTGCAGGGTGATCGGCAGCTCCAGCTTGATTACTTGCCCGGCACCTTGTCGTCGACGCCCTTGACGTAGAAGTTCATGCCGAGGATCTGGCCGTCGGCGAGATGGTCGCCGCCCTTGCACTCGATCTCCTTGCCGTCCTGGCCGAGCACGGGGCACTTGAACGGGTGCAGCTTGCCGGCGGTGATCGCCGCCTGGGTCTCCTCCGCCAGCTTCTTCACGTCATCGGGCATGTTGGTGTAGGGCGCCATCTCGAAGATCTTGGAATCGAGGCCGCCCCAGGTGTCCTCCGACTTCCAGGTGCCGTCGAGCTCGGCCTTGACGCGCGCGATGTAGTAGGGGCCCCAGGTGTCGAGGATCGAGGTGAGCTGCGCCTTGGGGCCGAACTTGATCATCTCGGAGTCCTGGCCGAAGGCGAGCTTGCCGCGCTCGGCTGCGATCTGCATCGCGGCCGGGCTGTCGGTGTGCTGCATGATGATGTCGGCGCCCTGGTCGATCAGCGCCTTGGCGGCGTCGGCTTCCTTGCCCGGGTCGAACCAGGTGTTGGCCCAGATGATCTTGACCTTGATGTTCGGGTTGACCGTCTGCGCGCCGATGATCGTGGCGTTGATGCCAGAGATAACCTCCGGGATCGGGAACGAGCCGATATAGCCGAGCACGCCGGCCTTCGATATCTTGCCGGCGATGATGCCCTGAATGTAGCGGCCCTGATACCAGCGCGCCGAATAGGTCGACATGTTCTTGTCGCGCTTGTAGCCAGTGGCGTGCTCGAAATGCACGTTGGGATATTTCTTGGCGACCTTCAGGGTCGGATCCATGTAGCCGAACGAGGTCGTGAAGATCAGCTTGTTGCCGGCGCGGACCAACTGCTCGATGGCGCGCTCGGAGTCGGGGCCTTCCGGCACATTCTCGAGATAGGTCGTCTCGATCTTGTCACCGAGCTCCTTCACTAGCGCCTGGCGCGCGAGCTCATGCTGATAGGTCCAGCCGAGGTCGCCGATCGGCCCGAGGTAGATGAAGCCGATCTTCAGCTTGTCGGCGGCGTGCGCCACGCCGGCGATGCTTCCCGCCAGCACCAACGCGGCGGCAGCCCCCAGAAGCCTTTTCATCATCGTCAATATCTCCAAACAGTCGGGGGGATACCTCGTGAGCCAGAGCGTCGCGCCCCATCGCTGGCGCTCCGGATGATTGCTTCAGCGATCCGGCACGAACACCGTCCCCAGCGCCGCCGGCGCGGTGGAGCCGCCGGTGCGGGCGCGCGACAGCAGCACCAGGACGATCACGGTGGCGAGGTACGGCAGCGCCGACATGAACTGCGAGGGGATGCCGACGCCGGCGCCTTGCGCATGCAGCTGCAGGATCGTCACCGCACCGAACAGATAGGCGCCGATGACGAGGCGGCCCGGCCGCCAGGATGCGAACACGACCAGCGCCAGCGCGATCCAGCCGCGCCCCGCGGTCATTCCAGGAATGAAGAACGGCGTGTAGGCGAGCGGCAGATAGGCGCCGGCAAGCCCGGCGCAGCCGCCGCCGAACAACACCGCGAGCAAACGGATGCGCAGCACGGGATAGCCGAGCGCGTGGGCGGAGACATGGTTGTCGCCGCAGGCGCGCAGCACCAGGCCGGCACGGGTGCGGTACAGGAACCACCAGACGGCGATGATCAAGGCGAGCGACAGATAGACGAACGCGTCCTCGCCGAACACGATACGGCCGACCAGCGGGATGTCGCTGAGGCCGGGGATGGAGAGGTGCGGCGCGGTGCTGATGCGCTCGCCGACGAAGCGCGCGCCGATCAGGCCGGACAGACCGATGCCGAGGATGGTCAGCGCGAGGCCCGTCGCCACCTGGTTCACGGCGAGGCCAAGGGTCATGAACGCGAAGATCAACGACATCAGCATGCCGGCGACGATGCCGCACAGCGCGCCGACGATGATCGAGCCGGACAGCCAGGCCCCACCGAAGCCGCAGGCCGCGCCGACGATCATCATGCCCTCGACGCCGAGATTGAGGACACCCGAGCGCTCGGTGACCAGCTCACCGGTGGCCGCCAGCAGCAGCGGCGTCGATGCGGCGAGCACCGACAGGATGATTGCTTCAACCAGCACCACTTTGCACCTGCCGCGCGGCCAAGACGAGCTTGAAACGGTAGAGGATGAGCGAATCGCAGGCGAGCACGTAGAACAGCAGGATGCCCTGGAACACCTTGGTGACATCGAGTGGAATCTTCATCGTGATCTGGGCCTGCTCGCCGCCAATGAACGTCAACGCGAGGAAAAGCCCTGCAATGAATATTCCAACCGGATTGAGCCTGCCGAGGAAGGCAACGATGATCGCGGTGAAGCCATAGCCGGGCGAGATGCCGGGCTGCAGATGTCCGATCGGTCCGGCCACCTCGATGATGCCGGCGAGGCCGGCGAGCGCGCCGGAAATCGCGAAGGTCAGCAGGACCAGTTGATTGGCGTTGAAGCCGCCAAAGCGGGCGGCGCGCGGCGCCACGCCGACGACGCGGATCTCGAACCCCTTGATGGTCCGGTCGAGCAGCACGAAGGCGGCCACAACGACGAGCAGCGTGATGATGCTTCCAAGATGCAGGCGTCCGCCTTCGATCAGCACCGGCACGGTCGCCACCGGATCGAACTCCGCCGTGGTCGGGAAGTTGAAGCCGGCCGGATCACGCCACGGACCACGGACGAGATAGTCGAGCAGGAGATCGGCGACGTAGACCAGCATCAGGCTGGTGAGGATCTCGCTGGCGCCGAACTTGACGCGACACAGCGCCGGGATCAGCGCATAGAGGGCGCCGGCCGCGGCACCTGCGACCAGCATCGCCGGCAGCACCCAGTGTCCCGCCTCGGTGCCCTGCGTCTTCACCGCGATCCAGCTGCCGGCTACGGCCCCGATCAGGAACTGGCCCTCGGCACCGATGTTCCAGGCGTTGGCGAGGTAGCACAGCGACAGGCCGATCGCGATCATCACCAGCGGCGTGGCCTTCACCGCGATCTCCTGCAGCGAATACCCGTCGGTGAGCGGCGCGATGAAGTAGACGCCGAGCGCAGTGATCGGGTTCTTACCGAGCACGGCGAACAGCACGCTCATGGTGACGAGCGTCAGCCCGATCGCGATCAGTGGCGAAACCAGCGCAATGATGCGCGAGCGCTCGGCGCGCTTCTCAAGCACGAGCTGCATGCGCGGCCTCCTTCTCGATGCTGGCGCCGCCCATCAACAGGCCGAGCTTTTCGCGCGTCGCCTCCGCGCGTGGCAGCGCCTTCGAAAGCTGCCCGTGAAACATCACGGCGATGCGGTCGGCGATCTCGATGAGTTCGTCGAGGTCCTGGCTGGTCACGAGGACGGCAGCGCCCGCGCTGGCGAGATCGATCAGCGCCTGGCGGATGATCGCGGCGGCGCCGGCGTCGACGCCCCAGGTCGGCTGGTTGACGACCAGCACCGCCGGCGTGCGCAGGATCTCGCGTCCGACGACGAACTTCTGCAGATTGCCGCCGGACAGGCTCGCCGCTTCCGGATCGCGCTTCGCCTTGCGGACATCGAATGTCTCGGTGGTGCGATCGACGGTCCGCAGCGTCGCTGCCGCGTTGATGAAGCCGTGCCGGACCATGTCGCTGGCCGCGTGTCCCGTCAGCAGCGCATTCTCCGATAGCTTCATCCGCGGGGCGGTGCCGTGCCCCAGCCGCTCCTCCGGCACGAAGGCGGCTCCCATCTTGCGGCGCTGGCTGATCGAGAGATTGCCGCAGGCGAGGCCCTCGATGATGATCGTGCCGGGCTCTTTGACGAGGCGTTCGCCGGACAGCGCAGCAAACAGCTCGTCCTGGCCGTTGCCGGCGACACCGGCGATGCCGAGGATCTCGCCGCCCTTCAGCTCGAAGGAAATGTTCTTGAGGCCCACGCCATGCAGCTCGCTGGGGGCGAGGGTGAGATCATTGACGACCAGGCGCGGCACGGTGGTGCGTCGCTCGGCCGGCGGCTTCACTTGCTTGATCTCGGTTCCCACCATCATGCGGGCCAGCGAGGCAGCCGTCTCCAGCTTCGGATTGCAGGTCGCGACCTTCCTGCCGCTGCGCAGGATGGTGGCGGTGTCGCACAGCCGCTTCACCTCCTCGAGCTTGTGGCTGATGTAGAGGATGGCGCGGCCTTCTGCTTTCAGTCGCTCCAGCACGACGAACAGCTGGTCGGCCTCCTGCGGCGTCAACACGGCGGTGGGCTCGTCCAGGATGAGGAATTTCGGACTCTGCATCAGCGCCCGCACGATCTCGATGCGCTGCCGCTCGCCGACCGACAAATGCCAGACCTCGCGCTTCGGATCGAGCGGCAGTCCGTAGTCGCGCGCGACGTCCGCGAGCCGCGCTGACATGGCCTTGAATGGCTCTTTGCCGTCGAGCCCGAGCGCCACGTTCTCAGCCACGGTGAGGTTGTCGAACAGGGAGAAATGCTGAAACACCATGCCGATGCCGAGAGATCGCGCCTCGGCCGGGCCGGACAGCTTGATGGGCACACCCTGCCAGCGCAACTCACCGGCGCTCGGCTGCACCAGTCCGTAGATCGTCTTCACCAGCGTCGACTTGCCGGCACCGTTTTCGCCAAGCAAGGCGTGAATCTCGCGTGGCCGGATCTCGATGTCGATCTTGTCGTTGGCAAGGAAGTCGCCATAGCGCTTGGTCAACCCGATCGTCTGCAGGAGCGGAGGCGTAGGGTTCGGATCGGCCGGCGCGGGTTCAGGCATTTGCTGCGTCGTGGGCAGGGGAACGAAGATGCCTCAATTGTGATCTAATTTGCCGCGGCGCGTAAGAGGCGAAAAGCGCCATCCTCTGCCCAACTCTTGTCCAAGCGCCCATCGCGCGGCGATCGGCGAATGCAGCGCGCCCTTGGTTGCAAGCAGCGTACGCTGCAATCAGCTGTGATCGATAAAGCTCTGTGGCACTTTTGAGACACTGGCCGGAAATCGATCCGCCGCGGCAAGCTGCACGTTGGATGAGCAGCGTCATCCAATACGCGTCAGGGGCGCGCTTGCGCCCAGGCTTGCTCGCGAAAGCGCGCGGAAGGCCACGCGGGGGCTTTCGGAAAAACTTCTGCAATGTGAAGCGGCAAGATCGGAATTTGGGAGCATCGCGGCCGCGGCCAATCGTCCCATGTTCAGGCCAGCATCTGCTGTCGTCGCCGCTGCAATACGGCGGAACCTTGATCAAACTGCGGGCAAGTCCTGGAGAAAGTTGAGGCTTCTCCAGCCGGTCGAACGGCGCAACTGTGCATGCAAGTCGGGAATCGGCGCTTGTCAACTGGGGGTGTTCTGAATGTCGTTACGTCAAACAATCGCGGCGGCCGTCGCGCTGGGCGCGGTAGCGCTTAGCTCAGTCGGTGTCGCAGGGGCTGCTGACCTGCCCGCCAAGGCGATCGCGAAGAAGGCTCCGGCCGAGGTGCCGTTCTTCCTCGTCGTCGATAATCGCGTCACCTACTCCTACATCTTCGATGCCAGCCAGCCTGGTGCATGGAGCGTCAACGGCAACGGCACGTTCAACGCCAAGACCGCCAAGCAGGTCTATTCGTTCACCCATTTCGACGTCTGGGGTTACGGCACCAACTTCTTCACGATCTCGCTGTTCAAGTCGGACCACAACGACCCGGCGGGGCCCTGCACGCAGACCGGCGGCATCGTCTCGCCCAACGCGGGCTTCGCGTTCACGCCGGCGAGCTGCGCCGGTGCGACCGAGATCTACGGCCTGTTCCGCTCGACCTTCGGCTGGAACCAGATCTTCAACACCAAGGCCTTCACGGTGGGGCCGCTGCAGAACATCTCGTTCGAAGTGGGCATGGATGCCAATACCGAGAACCGCTACTTCGGCGCGGCCAAGCGTGACGTCGTCGCCGGTCTGCAGTTCGCGTTCAACCTGCCTTACAAGGGCTACTTCAACGTCGCTCCCTTGATGTACTGGGAGTTCGCCAACCACAACTCGTTCTCGCAGTGCGGCGCCGGCTGGTCGAACCCCTGCATCTCCGACGGCAACACCTCGTTCAAGCCAACCTGGGCGGTCGAGACCAACTACTACATGGATCTCGGTTTCCTGCCTGAGAGCATGCAGTTCTTCTCGATCTCGGGTCGCGCCGGCTGGTACGGCAAGAAGGGCACCGATACCGAGCCGCTCCCGGCCAGCGTCGCGAACGGCGTCTATCCGACCAAGGTCGAGTTCAACTCCGAGCCGATCCGCCTGACCTTCGATGCGTCGAAGGCGATGTGGGGTGAGAAGCAGAGCCACATGATCGACGTCTGGGTGGCCTATCGCTACTGGCAGAACAAGTTCGGCCTCGACCACAACAACGCGGTCGGCTGTTCCGTCGCCGGTGGCGGCGGCACTCGCGTCGCCACGGGCGCTTGCACCGAGTCGTCGCTCTACTCGGGCGTGACCGTGAAGTTCTGATACGGATCGAAGCACTCGAAGAAGGCGCCGCGGCTCGGTCGCGGCGCCTGCTTCATTTGTCCCAGGCTCCTTCATGCAGCGCCGCGGCTTCCTCCTCCAACAAGGGGCCGACAATCTCGGTTGCGCGCTGGCCGCTCGCGAACACCTCGCGGCAGGGCAGGTCGAGCGTCGGGTTCTCCGGATGGTTGCCGGTAAGGTCGCGTAGCCGCCGCTCGCTGAGGCCGTAGACCACGCGTCCGATGCCGGCCCAGTAGATGGCGCCCGCGCACATCGCGCACGGCTCTGCCGACGAATACAGCGTAGCCACAGCTCTGATCTCAGGGGCAATCGACGTGCAGGCCTGCGTCGCGACCAGTCGCTCTGCATGCGCTGTGGCATCGCGCGCTGGCAGGTAGCCGTTTTCACTTTCGATCAGGACCCTGCCGTCAGCATCGACGAGAATGGCGGCGAACGGGTGATTGCCGTGTGACATCGAGCGGAGGGCGACAGAGAAGCTGTGGCGCAGGAAATGCGCGTCGCGCGCCTGTGTGTCGGCAAATCCGTCTTCGTCCGCAGGGGCCTCGCCATCGATCTCCACTAGACTGCTCCGCTGTCTGTCCGGCGATCCTGAGCCGTCCGGACGAGCTTCGCAAGGGAGGCGATGTCTGCAACCTGCGTTGCGGGGCGGCGCACGAAGCGGGGCAGGCGGGCAGGCTACGATGGCCGCGAACGCGGATTCCAGGATTGCCGTCTACGCAGCGCCGACGATGATGAGAATGAGAGTAACGATATTGGGTGCGCGTCCGATTCTGCTCTTGGCTGGGGCATGAGATGCGTATCAAAGCCAAGCACCGGGCTCGTTCCTAATTTGGCGCAGCTACGACGCGTGGTGCGCTCAGCAGCACAATGACGAGCAGTGCGGCCAACATCCAGAACGCGGCCGGCAGGCTGGTGGCCGCGGCGACGAAGCCGATGCCGGCGGGCCCAAGCAGTACGCCGGAGTAGCCGGCGGTGGTGACGGCGGCGACGGCCAGCCCGACCGGCATCGCTGTCTGCGCGCCGGCCCGGCGGAACAGCACTGGGACCAGGTTCGATGCACCCAAGCCGATCAGCGCGAAGCCGGCCATGGCAGCAACAATCCAGGGAACCGCGAGCAGCACGACGAAGCCGGTGATCGCGATGACGCTGCCCCCCAGCAACGTCGCGCGATCGCCGATCCGTGCAACCACGGCATCGCCGACGAGACGCCCGGCGGTCATTGCGATCGAGAACATGATGTAGCCCAGCCCGGCTTGCGCGGCCGGCAGGCGGTCCGACCCGGCAAGCAACAGCGCGCTCCAATCGAGCATCGCACCCTCGACCAGGAACATGATCGCGGCGAGCGCCGCCAGCAGCAGCACTGCGCCGTGAGGAAGCACGAGCAGAGGGCCCGATTGCGCCGGTTTGCTCGCTATCAGTCGTGGGGCAGCCACGGTCATCGCGGCCAGGGCGAGCGCACAGCAGGCGAGCGTGCCGAGCAGCGGCGCGACATCGAACGCGAGCAGCGCAGTCATGACGCCGGAGCCTGCGAAGCCGCCGATGCTGAACTGCGCGTGGAAGCCGGACATCAGCGGACGCTCGCTCAGCCGCTCGACGTCGATCGCCTGGATGTTCACGGCGACGTCGAGCGAGCCGAGCGCCGCGCCAAAGGCGAACAGCGCAAGCCCGAGCGTGGCTGGCGTTGAGGCGATCGTCAGCGGGGGCAGCAGCATGCTCAAGGCGATGCCGCTGACGATGACGACGGGCTTGCTGCCGTAGCGGGCGCTCAGGAGACCTGCCGCCAACATCGATGCGACCGAGCCCACGCCGAGCGAGAGCAGCAGCAGCCCGAGCGTCGCATCGTCGACCCCCAGTCGCTGCTTGGCGAACGGCACCAGCGGCGCCCAGCAGGCGATGCCGAAGCCGGCGACGAAAAAAGCCAGGCGTGTCGCGAGCCGCGCCGCGCGGTGATCCGAACTCATCTGGAAGATTCCTGAAACTCTGAAGGCGCCGTCATCCGGGCGGGGTGGCGGTCATGATGGTAGCTCCCGCCCGTCTGAGCAGGGCGAGTCGGGCCGCCGGCGCATCATGCTCGACGGTGAGCTGGCTGATCGTCTTGGCGCCGGCGATACGGTGGGGGGCTCGGGTCTCGAGCTTCTCGTTGGTGACCATTGCGACGCTTACGCGGCTCAGCGACAGCAGCGTTCGCTTGAACGTTGCGTCAGTCGGATCAACCGCGCTGATGCCGCCTTGCGCCGATACAGCGCAGGCGCCGATGAAGCAGCGGTCGATGTTCAAGCGCTGTACCTGCATGATGGCGTCGGCGTCGACACAGCCGCCGACTGCGGGGTGAACGGAGCCGCCGATCACGATCAACTGCAGGTCCTGCCGATGCAGCACGGTTGCGGCAATGTCGATGGCGTTGGTCGCGACGGTGAGATCGAAATCATCGGGCAGGACTTCAGCGAGGGCGAGATTGGTGCTGCCACTATCGAGGAAGAGAAACTCCCCACGCGCGATGCTGCGGGCGGCCGACCGGGCGAGCGCCAGCTTGCGTTCGCGATCTTGCCCGATACGCGCCGCCATCGGTGCCATGCCGCCGACGATGGGCAATGCGCCGCCATACACGCGGCGGCAGCGTCCTTCGGCGGCAAGCGCGCGAAGATCGCGCCGGATCGCATCCTCGGAGACGCCGAACTCGTCGGCGAGGGCGGTCGCGATGACCGCTTGCCCCGCAGAGAGGCGGCCGGCGATCTGGTCGCGGCGCGCCAGTGGAAGGTCTGACATGCCGCTTGTTACCATGCATCAACAAGAATAACAACGTGCATAATCGTGCATGATGCAATTTGTTGTTTGCGTGGCCCGCCCGGCGTGCCATTGCCAGATGTGGAAGTGTTCGGGAGCAGGATGTGACCGCCGTCTATTCGTCAGCAACGCCGGCCTTTGTCGCCGTCGACTGGGGAACCTCCAGTTTCCGTGCCTGGCTTATGGCCGGAGACGGGACGGAGCTTGCCGAGAGCCGTGGTGGCGAGGGCATGCTGCATTGCGCGACATCAGGCTTCGCGCCGGTGCTGCGCGATCATCTGGCGAAGCTTGGCGCACCGGCCGATGTTCCGGTGCTGATCTGCGGCATGGCCGGCGCGCGGCAAGGCTGGGTCGAGGCGCCGTATCTGCACACGCCCACCCGTCTGGATGCGCTGTATGCCGGAGCGATCAGTGTCGACGCCGACCGCGACGTCAGAATTCTGCCGGGACTGGCGCAGGTTCGCGCGGACCGGCCGGACGTGATGCGCGGCGAGGAAACCCAGCTGCTCGGAGTCACCGAGCCGGATTTCACTGGGATCGTCTGCATTCCGGGCACCCACAGCAAATGGATCCAGATCGATGCCGGCGTGGTGATCGACTTCGCCACCTACATGACCGGTGAGCTGTTCGCGGTGGTCTCTCAGCATAGCATCCTGATGCATGCCGTCGAACCGGAAGCCTCGACCGTCGAGCACGACACGGCGTTCCGCGAGAGCCTCGCGGCGGCGCTGGCCGCGCCGACGGCACTGACGAACGCGCTGTTCCGGCTGCGCGCGGCGCAGCTCCTCGGCTTCGAGCGGCGGTCCGATGGAACTGCAAGGCTCTCCGGGATTCTGATCGGCAGCGAAATCGCCGATGCGCGCGCGCGGTTCGGCGCCGAGCTTCCACTCCGGTTGATCGGAGCGGGCCGGCTCGGCCGCCTCTATGGCGAGGCGCTGGCCGCTGCTGGTTTCGACGTGAATGAATGCGATGCCGAACAGGCGTCACGCCGCGGCCTGCTCAAGGCCGCGCGGCAGATCTGGGGAGCGCGTTTCTGAAATGACACAGTCCGTCGCCTGGCCGCATGTGAAGCGGTCGCTCGTTGCGATCCTGCGCGGTATCAAACCCGACGAGTCCGAGGCCATCGTCGATGTCCTGATCGAAGCCGGTTTCGAGCTGATCGAGGTTCCTCTCAACTCGCCGGAACCGTTCGTCTCGATCGAGCGTCTGGCATCTCGGTTCGGCAAGGACTGCCTGATCGGCGCAGGAACGGTCGTCAATGCCGCGGATTGCGTGCGCGTTGCGGAGGCCGGCGGGCGCCTGATGGTCAGCCCGAACGTCGACGTCGAAGTGCTGGCGACGGCGCAGGCCTATGACATGGTGACCATGCCCGGGGTCTTCACGCCGACCGAGGCCTTTCTGGCTTTGCATTGCGGCGCCTCGGCCCTGAAATACTTTCCGGCGTCGGTGCTCGGTCCGTCGGGGATTGCAGCGCAACTTGCAGTCCTGCCGAAAGGCGTCGTGGTCGGCGCCGTCGGCGGTGTGTCGGACAAGACGCTCGCCTCCTACGTCGCCGTCGGCGTGTGCGCCTTCGGTCTCGGCTCGAGCCTGTACAAGCCGGGCATGAGCGCGAGCGATGTGCGGGAGACAGCTCGAGCCTCGGTCGAGGCGTATGACGAGGCTATTCGCGGTCAGGGCTGAGCTGGTAACTCGTGACAGTTTCGTGACTGTTCCCGAAACCCGTTGTGAGGGCTCGGCGTTGTAGGTGAACATATTGTTCGTCCTTCGCAAGTGCCATGATCCGCGCCATCGGGAAGAAGATCACACCGGCAATTTCGGTGCCCTTTCGCAAGCAAAGTTCCGCCACGGCCATCCACGTCGAGCCGACCAAGACGGACCGCATCATTGCGGACGTAGCTGCACGAACCACGGAACCGTGGCTGCAAAAGCTCGCACGCGGCCTCGCGTGGGGGGCGGACGAGAAGGTGTGGTTGGCCCTGACATCGGTGGCTTGGCTGGTGACGCGCGGCCAAAGCAGCCGCGTTCGCGCGACGACCACTCATGCATTGCTGGTCACGGTTGCGGCTTCGGCTCTGCCGCATGCCTTGAAGGCCATCTTCGATCAGACCGGCCGGATCGCACCACCTTGCGCGGCCATCTCCACGGCGTGGCGCCGTCCGGCCATGCACAGGACGCCTTTCCCTCGGGACATGCGCTGCACATGGGTGCGCTCTACTCCGCCGCCGGTCCGCTGCCGGCACGCGCAAGGATTGCGGTGAGGAGTGCTGCCGTCGGGCTCAGCATCACGCGCGTGATGCTGCTTGCGCATTGGGCCAGCGACGTCGTTGTCGGATTCATGCTCGGCGCTGCCCTCGAGCGCAGCTTGCGCCCGTGGACCGGCTACGAACCACCGGGAGCAAGCCGGACATGACCGAATACATCATCCGCTTCCTGATCGGCGGCGTCATCGTTTCGGCATTCGCGATGATTGGCGACGGGCTGCGTCCGAAGAGCTTTGCCGGATTGTTCGGAGCCGCGCCCTCGGTTGCGCTGGCGACGCTTGGCATTGCGATCGTCACACATGACGCCGCCTACGCGGCGGTCCAGAGCCGTTCGATGATGTTCGGCGCCGTCGCGCTCTGTCTCTACAGCATGATCGTGTGCCAACTGCTGATGCGGCTGCATCTGCGCGCGTTGACTGCGAGCCTGCTCGCGACGGTCGTCTGGCTGGTGGCGGCGCTCGGACTCCAGGCGGTCTTCTCCGGAGGCGCGTGATGCTGATCCGCATCTCGCCCTCGGCGCTGAAGGACGGCAAGTGGCACGAATACGTCATCCGCTTCGCGCTGGGCGGCGCCGCGACAGTCGCCGCGGGGCTCATTGCCAAGGCCTTCGGTCCTGCGATCGGCGGCCTCTTCCTGGCATTGCCCGCCATCTTCTGCGCCAGCGTCACCCTGATCGAGGCGCACGAGATCAGGCGCAAGCGCCAACAGGGATTCTTCGGCGAGCGGCGCGGACGCGAAGCGGCTGCGCTCGACACCGTAGGCGCGGTGCTCGGCAGCCTCGGCATGCTGGCGTTCGCGGCCGTATTCTCCACGCTGGTTCAGCTAAGCGTCGCGACCGCCTTCGTCGCCGCAGCGACGGCGTGGCTCGTCGTCTCGGTGACAGCGTGGGCGATCCGACGCAAGCTGCGCGTCGCAGCAACGGCCCGCAAGGCTGCGGGCCGTTGCGATACTGCTCGGCCGCAGCCTCCGCTGGTCAGCTCGCGGCGGCGTTGATCTCCAGCGATTCGCCTTCTTCTGCAGACTGGGTGAACGCCTGCAGCGCCTCCGCCATCCGCATGCGGCCGCCGACGCCGGTGATGACGACGTCGACCATCATGAACGACGAATGGAAGTGGCCGTGCGCCTTGAGCTGTCCGACCGGCACGCCCGCGGCGGCGAGGGCTTCCGCATAGGCAATCCCCTCGTCGCGCAGCGGATCGAACTCGCAGGTGACGATGTAGGCCGGCGGCAGGCTCTGCAGCTTGCCCCGCAACGGCGATGCGCGCGGATCGGTGCGATCCGCCGGCGAGCAGTAGATGTCCCAGAACCAGTAGATCAGCGACCGCGTCAGGAAGTAGCCGGTCGCATTGTCCGTGTAGGACGGACGATCGAAGCTGCAGTCGGTGGCCGGGCACAGCAGCAGCTGGCCGCCGATATCAGGCCCGCCGCGATCTCGCGCGAGCTGGCAGGTGACCGCCGCGATGTTGCCGCCGGCGCTCCAGCCTGCCACCAGCACCGGTCCCTCGCGTCCGCCGAGCTCGGCGGCGTGGTCGGCCACCCAGCGCGTCGCCGCATAGCCGTCCTCAGCCGCCGCCGGGAAGCGGTGCTCGGGCGCATGGCGATAGTTCACGCTGACGAAAATCATGTTGGACCGGCGGCACATGTCGCGGCAGAACGGATCGTCCGACTGCTCGTCGCCGAGGACCCAGCCGCCGCCATGGAAGTACACCACGATCGGATGCGGGCCGGGCGTCGCCGGACGATAGAGCCGGTAGGCCAGGGGACCGTCAGCGCCCTGCAATGTGCCATCCTTGACTTCGCCAACGGGACGTCCAGGCGGCCTCGTCGCGTTGAACTGCGCGACGAATTCACGGGCGCCGGCCGCGCCCATCGATTCGATCGGCGGCAGGTTCATCTCGGCCAGCATGTTCAGCACCAGCCGGACATCCGGCTGCAGCCGCACGATCTCGCCGTCATTGCATTGGGACGCGCCGTTCGGACCTGACAGCTTGAAGCCGAGCATGCCGCGGCTGACGATCTCGTTGCAGATGCCGCGATAGGGGCCGACGCCGCCGGTGTAAGGCATCAGCGTCTGCGGCTTGCCCGGCACGTTGGCGCCGGTGTACCAGGTGTTGGCGAGCCGATGCAGCGTCACGGTCGCGCAGTCTGCCATGTGGCGCGCCCAGCCGGCCTGCGCGGTCTCCGTGGGCTCAATGGTGGTGAAGCCGTCCTCGCGAAGGGCGATGAGACGGTCGACCACCCAGTCGACATGCTGCTCGATCGAGACCGCCATGTTCGACAGCACTGACGGGCTGCCGGGACCCGTGATCAGAAACAGATTGGGAAAGTCCGCGACCGTGAGTCCGAGATAGGTTTGCGGTCCGTTGGCCCAGACATCCTCAAGTGATTTGCCGCCGCGCCCGGTGATCGGATGCACGGCGCGGATCGCACCGGTCATGGCGTCGAAGCCGGTCGCGAACACGATGACGTCGATGTCGAAGCTGCGCCTGTCGGTCTTGATGCCATCAGCGGTGATGGATGTGATCGGCTCCTGGCGCAGATTGACCAGCGTGACGTTGGGGCGATTGAACGTCTGATAGTAGTTGGTGTCGAGGCAGGGGCGTTTGGCGCCGAACGGATGGTCATGGGGCGTGAGCGCTGCGGCGGTCTCGGGATCCTTGACGATCTCGTGGATCTTCTCGCGGATGAGATCGGCGAGCAGTGCGTTGCCGTCGGGGTCGACGCCCTGGTCGGCCCAGAGCTGCGTCAGCATGCCGACGAGGTCGCCAGAGGCCCACAGCTTCTCGAAGCGCTCGCGGCGCTCGGCCTCGCTCATCTGCCAGCTGAACTCGGTGGCCGGTGGAATCGGCACGCCGGTCATCGACCAGCGCGCCTGCTGGCGCAGCCCGTTGCGATCCTCTGCAAGCTGCGCGGCGCGATCGGCCGGGAGCGGACCATTGTGCGCAGGCAGTGCGAAGTTCGGCGTGCGCTGGAACACCGTGAGCTGCGCTGCCTGCTCGGCGATGATCGGGATCGACTGGATGCCGGAGGAGCCGGTGCCGATCACGGCCACGCGCTTGCCGCGGAGGTCGACGCCGTCATGCGGCCAGCGGCTGGTGAAGTAGATCTCGCCCTTGAAGTCGTGCACACCGTCGATTTCCGGCGGCTTCGGCTGCGACAGGCAGCCGGTCGCCATGATGTAGTGGCGGCAGGAGACGGCGGGGCCCTTGTCGGTCGTCAGCAGCCAGCGCTCCTTGGCATCATCCCAGGAGGCGCCGAGGACGCGGGTGCCGAAGCGGATGTCGCGGCGCAGATCGTAGCGGTCGGCGACGAAGCCGAGATAGCGCAGGATCTCCGGCTGGGTGGCGTATTTCTCCGACCATTGCCAGGCCTTCTCGAGCTCGGGATCGAAGGTGTAGCTGTAGTCGACGGTCTGGATGTCGCAGCGCGCGCCGGGATACCGGTTCCAGTACCAGGTGCCGCCGACGTCGTTTGCGGTGTCCAGCGTCACGGTCGAGAAGCCCGCCTTGCGCAGGCGGTGCAGCAGGTAAAGCCCCGCAAATCCGGCACCCACGACGGCGACATCGACCGTCTGCGTTTCACCGGCCGACACCTCCGACGCGCGTGTCTCGACAACCCCGTCTGACATGCTGACCTCCCGATGATTTTGTGATTGGAAGAAAGGCTAGCTCTGCTCGCATGGTTTGTCAGCAGCCAAAACAGCGATCTCCGGTTGTTGCAGTGCAGGCCGTGCGGTGCGGAAGGTATGCCAGGCGCTGATTTTGCATCGCCGGTCAAAATGCCGGTGCGGAGTGGACAAGACCCTGGGAAAGCGACAGAAAGCGTTCCTGCCGCGTCGCATTCACCAAGTTTCAACGCATCGCGACTGTAACAACCGCTACACTACGCCACATCCACGACTGAATCAGGCCAGGCCCATGCCGCTATCGCTGCCCAAGCAAAAGATCCGCGTTCTGCTCCTAGAGGGCGTGAACGACTCGGCCGTCCGCATGTTCGAGGCCAATGGCTATACGGAAATCGAACGGCTGCCGAAGGCGCTCGGTTCGGCGGAGTTGAAGCGTATGCTGTCGGGCGTGCACATGCTGGGCATTCGCTCGCGCACGCATCTCACCGCCGACGTGCTGCAGGCCGCCGACCGGCTGATGGTGGTCGGCTGCTTCTCCGTCGGCACCAACCAGGTCGATCTCGATGCCGCGAAGCGGCTCGGCATCCCCGTGTTCAATGCGCCCTATTCGAACACCCGCAGCGTCGCCGAGCTGACGATCGCCGAAGTCGTGATGCTGATGCGCCGAATCTTCCCGCGCTCGGTGTCGGCGCATGCCGGCGGCTGGGACAAGTCGGCCAATGGCAGCCGAGAGGTGCGCGGCAAGACGCTCGGCATCATCGGCTATGGCAACATCGGCTCGCAGCTGTCGAACCTCGCCGAGGCCATGGGCATGCGGGTGATCTTCTTCGATCTCACCGACAAGCTCCGCCACGGCAACACCGAGCCGGTCGAGAGCCTTGATGAGCTGCTGGCGATGAGCGACGTCGTGTCGCTGCACGTGCCGGAGACGCCGGCGACCGCCAACATGATCGGCGAGCGCCAGATCCGTCACATGAAGGACGGGGCCTATCTGATCAACAATTCGCGCGGCACCGTGGTCGACATCGAAGCGCTGGCCAGCGCGCTGCGCGAGGGCAAGCTCGCCGGCGCCGCGGTCGACGTGTTCCCGGCGGAGCCGGCATCGAACGCCGATCCGTTCGTCTCGCCGCTGCAGGGCCTGCCCAACGTGATCCTGACCCCGCATGTCGGCGGCTCCACCGAGGAGGCGCAGGACCGAATTGGTGGCGAGGTCGCGCGCAAGCTGATCGACTATTCCGACGTCGGTTCGACCTTCGGCGCCGTCAACTTCCCGCAGGTACAATTGCCGGCACGCCCGACCGGCACGCGCTTCATCCATGTCCACCGCAACGTGCCGGGCGTGCTGCGCCAGGTCAACGAGGCGGTGGCGCGGCACAATATCAACATCCTCGCGCAATATCTTCAGACCGATCCCGAGGTCGGCTATGTCGTGCTCGAAACCGACGTGGTCGGCGGCGAGGGCGAGGCGCTGCTGTCGGAGCTGCGCGCGGTGGAAGGCACGATCCGCGTCCGCGTGCTGTATGATCACGACCGGCCTTGAGGCCGTGGAGGCTGCTGCGCGATGACCGGCCAGTCTGCATCGTCTTCAGCCTCGTCCGTCGTTCTCAGCACGACGGTTCCCGCGCGCGTGCTGCGCCATGATCCGCAATATGGCATGTCGACGCTGTTCTTTGCCGATGGCGAGTTGCGCGTGCCGATGGTGGACGCGGCGATCGACGCCGGCGTCTCGGTGACCATCGAGGCCCGCGACGTCTCGATCGCGCTGTCGCGGCCGATGGACGTGTCGATCACCAACCGGCTGCCGGGCCGGATCGAGCAGATCCTGCCGCTCGAGCCGCCTTACGTACGCGTTACCTTCGATCTCGGCGCGACCAGGCTGCATGCGCTGGTGACGCTGGAGTCGGTCGAGCGGCTGGCGCTGGAGCCGGATCTGTCCGCCTGGGCGATGATCAAGAGCGTCGCGATCGGACCCGGCGCGGTTCGGCCTTCGGAGCTGCCTCGGCCGCGCCGCTGGCCCGCTTCTGATAGCGGGGATCCGTAGCCTTCTGCAGCTCGCCGAGTGCGGCAGCCGTTGCGGTGCGCGTGCGCCGCTCCATCGAGCGGTACAGCGCGATCAGCCGCTCGCCGAACGGCGTGATCTCCGCGCCGCCGCCCCGGCGCCCCGGATGAGTCTCGAACACCGGCGTCTCGAAGGTGCGGTTGAGCGCATCGACCATCAGCCAGCATTTGCGGTAGGAGATGCCGCTCGCGCGCGCGGCGCCGAGGATCGAGCGCTCCCTCCGGATGATATCGATCAGCAGCAGATCCTCCGGGCACAGGCTGCCGCCATTGCCGAAGTTGATGGTCAATGCGATCTGAGCTTCGCGCTTCATCCCATTCCGATCCGCTCGCGTTGAGAGCCAACCATGTCACGGGTGGCTCGCGATGTCACCCAGCGGCTGTACCGCGCCTCGATCCAGCCCGGCCGGCGCGCGATATCGGCGTCAACGTGCTCGGCGAACGCGCCGGCAAAGCGCGTCCACGCGTCCATCATCGCCGGTGAGACCGCCGTGATGACCGGGAGGCCGGCTGCGATGGCGGAGCCGAAGGCATCGGCAAGGCCACCTCCTGCCGCTTCCTGCTTGCCGAACTTGCTGAGGATCACGATGTCGGTGCCCCGCGAGATCGACTGCTGCACGGCGGCGCAGGCGAGCACGAGGCCCTCCGGGTCGAGATTGCAGGCCTGCGACTCCGGGCCGAGATCCTGAGAGATCGCGAACACGCGGCCGTCGTCGAGGCTGCGCAGCATCATGGCCTTGCACGGCCTGGCCTTGTCGGCGCTGCTCTCGATCACGCCGGAGACACGCAGGCCATTCTCCGAGAGATGCTTGGCGAAATCGCCGAGCATCTCCTGGATCACGCTGGACGCTGCGCCCTGCAGCGCCACGATCTGACAAGTCCCGACGTCAGCGACACCCATGGCAGTCCTCCTCATACGTTGGCGGAGACGCGGCCCGCCTTCCGACCGGTTTGCATGATTTGGTGAAGGGCCGCGACGACGCTCGCCGCGATGGCCTGTCCGCGCTCGTCCATGCCGGTCCAGGCCGCTTGACGGCCGCGCGGATCGATCTCGAGCAGCTTGACGTTGGCCGGCACGCGTACGCCGTCGCGGGCGATGCCGCGCAGCGCGCCGTCGAGCGGTGCGAGCACCGGCGTGCCGCCGAGCGAGCCGAGCTGCAGGCCCTTGTAGACCCGGGTGCCGATGTCGAGCGGGGTGTGCCAGACGGCCTCCTGGTCCGAATAGACGAAACGCTCGCGGCCGGCGCCGCCGAGATCGCGTGCCTTGCCGTCCGCATTGCGCGTCGTGCCATGGGCCAAGATCGTGCCGGTCTCGCGGGGATGAGTCTCAATCGCGACGTCGCAATTGTGCGCGATCGCGAAACGCGGCCCGATGCCGACGGCGATACCGGCGACGCCGCGCAGATCCGGCGTCATCAGATGCTTTTGCATGCGGGCGTCGACGATGACGGCCGGATAGCGGAAGGCGATGATGTCGGTCAGATGCATCCCGGTCACGGCGGCCTGGTCTGGCTCACGGTGAATCCGCACGACATCGGCGATGCTCTCGGCGCGGGAGCCGATCACGCCGTCGAGGTCGCGCGTCTCGCCGAACAGGACATCATGGAAGGCCATGCCGCGCCGGATCACCGGCGGGAAGGCGTCATGGCATAGTACGACCGCGAAGCGGGCATGATTGAGCTTGGCCGCGACGGCGGAGGCGATCTCGTTGGTGCCCAGCACCAGCGCAAGCGGCTTGGGCGCGTTCGGATGCCGGGTGACGGCGGCTTTCATGCTGATGACCTCTTGTTGCGAGATCCAGGTAGCAAGCACCGGGCCAGACGATGTCCTGCCGCTCAACTCGTTCATTGCATTGACGAAATCAAAGCGCCTGCCGCTTTGTCTCATCCGAAGTTGTATTGTTTACGATATAACATGAGGGGGCTATTGTCACGTATGCAACATCGCGCGATGTTGCCGAATGCCAGGTGTTGGATTCAGGCGATAGGCTCTTCGCGGCGGACGAGCGCGACACCCTTGACCTGGGCATAGACCGCAAGCCCCGCCCGCAGGCCGAGCTCGTTCCACGAGCGCTGGGTGACACGCGTCAGCAGCCGCGCGCCGTGACCATCCTCGCCGAGTCCGAGCAAGGCCGTGACGCGGTGGTCCGACTGGCTGCGGATCTCGAGTATTCTGGCGCGGAGCACGTTGACGATGGTGCTGCGGCTCGGCGTTTCCAGCGCGAGACTGACGTCGTCAGCGAGCACGCGCAGGCGGCGGCGCGCCCCCGGCGTGAGGGGCTCGGCCGGGAGCAGGAACTGGCCGCCGGGGACTTCGAGTGTCGCCATGCCATCGGCCGTATCCTGGGCGGTGACGGTGGCGTCGAGGCTCACGGCGGCGTCGCGCGACAGCGCGAGCGGCAGCGACAGGTCGGCCTGCAGCACGGACAAGGGGCCCGAAGCCAGGACCGCGCCATTGCGCATCAGCACCAGCTGATCGGCAAGCCGCTCGACCTCAGCGAGGTCGTGGCTGATATAGAGGATCGGCAGGTCGAGGGCGGCGTGCAGCCGCTCCAGATACGGCAGGATCTCATCCTTGGTCATCTGGTCGAGCGCCGACAGCGGCTCGTCCATCAGCAGCAGCTTCGGTTGGCTGAGCAGCGCGCGGCCGATCGCGACGCGCTGCCGCTCGCCGCCGGACAGGTGGCGCGGCGAGCGGTCGAGCAGCCGTCCAAGGCCGAGCAGCGCGACGACCTCGTCGAAGCCGATCGCGGCTGCGCTGCTCGAGCCGGGATGGCCGTACATCAGGTTGCGGCGGACCGAGAGGTGCGGAAACAGATTGGCTTCCTGGAAGACGTAGCCGATCGGACGCTGATGCACGGGACGAAAATGCTTTTCGTCCTGCCAGACCTCGCCGGCGACGGAGCACAGCCCGCCGGCGAGATGGTTGAGGCCGGCAATGCAGCGCATGACCGCGGTCTTGCCGCAACCGGACGGACCGAAGATCGCGGTCACGCCGCGCGCCGGAACCTCGAAGCGCGCGTTCAGCTCGAAGCGACCGAGCGTGCCGTGGAAATTGACCCTGACCGTGCTCATGACGCGCTGCGCGTCATCTTCTTCTCGATCAGCATCATCGTCAGAATGACGCAGAACGAGAACACGACCATGCCGAGCGCCAGCACGGAGGCCTCGGTCCATTGCGAGGTCTCGACATAGTCGTAGATCGCAACCGAGAGCACCTTGGTCTTGCCGGGAATGTTGCCGCCGATCATCAGCACGACGCCGAACTCACCGACGGTATGGGCGAAGCCGAGGATGGCGCCGGTGAGAAATCCGGGGCTCGCCAGCGGCACCGCGATGGTCCAGAACACGCGCCAGGGTGAGGCGCGCAGAGTGGCGGCCGCTTCCAGCGGTTTTTCGCCCATGGCCTCGAAGGCGTTGCGGATCGGCTGGACGACGAACGGCATCGAGAACAGGACCGAGCCGATCACCAGGCCCGGAAAAGTGAAGGCCAGCGTGCGCGCTCCCCAGAGCGAAGCCAGAGCGCCGCCCGGACCGCTGGGGCCGAGCACGACCAGCAGGTAGAATCCGAGAACGGTCGGCGGCAGCACCAGTGGGATCGCCACCAGTGCCGCGACCGCCTCCTTCCACCACGCCCGCGACCGCGCCAGCCACCATGCGATCGGCGTGCCCACGATCATCAGGACGATCGTCGCGAGCGCTGCCAGTTCGAGCGTCAGCCGGATCGGTTGCCAGATATCGGCGGAGACGTGGAGGTTCATGAATCCTAATGCTCAGGTGCCCGACTTCGGATCCAGAGCATAGCCGAACTTTTCGATGACCGCACGGGCTGCCGGGGTCTTGAGGAAGGCCATGAATGCGGTGGCGGCCTCGTTGCCGGCGGACGCCTTCAGCAGCACGGCATCCTGGCGGATCTCGCCGTAGAGATTCTGCGGCACCAGCCAGCGCGAGCCGCCGGCGTTCGGCATCAGCTGCGACAGCGCGACGAAGCCGAGCTCGGCATTGCCGGTGTCGACGAATTGGTACGCCTGCGAGATCGTGTTGCCCTGGACGATCTTGGGCTGGATCGTCTCATAGAGCTTCAGCGCCTTCAGCGTCTCGACCGCGGCGGCGCCATAGGGCGCCGCGGTGGGATTGGCGATCGACAGCTTGTTGAACGCGTTCGCCTTCAGCGTTTCCTCGCCTTTCACCGCGTTGGGGTCCTTGCTCCACAGCACGAGCTTGCCGATGGCGTAGGTGAAACGGCTCCCGGCGACGCCGAGGCCCTCGTCGACCAGCTTCTTCGGCCGTTCGTCGTCGGCGGAGAGCAGGATCGCGAACGGCGCGTTCTCCTTGATCTGGGTGTAGAACTGTCCGGACGCGCCGAAGCTCATCACCAGTTCGTGCCCGGTCTTGGCCTTGAACAGCGCCGCGATCTCCTTGGCGGGCTCGGTGAAGTTGGCGGCCACGGCGACGTTGGCGCTGCCGGCGAACGCAGTCGCGCAGGTCAGAAGAATGGCCGCCGCGCACAGAGCGGCGGTGAGGGAGCGTGTCGATCTCATCGCATTGTCCTTGTTCATATCCACCGAGGCGGGTTCGTTTCGGTGAATTGCAAGTCCCGTTCCGACGCATGGGCCGGTGTCGACGCCGAGCTATATCCATTCGTATACATCAAAATAGACAGGTCGGCCAGTTCCCGTCAACCCGAGGCGATCTCGAGCGAACGCGATGCGCGTCAGTGTTCGACTTTCGACAATCGATGCCGGGCAGTGTCGGAAACATGACGGCCCGAGGACCACGATCCTCGGGCCGCAGCGGGACTAAACCATCCGTTCCCAGAGCTGCCGCACCGGCATTCCTGCACGCTTCTCGATTGCTGCGGCGGCATCGAGCGCGAGGTCCTCGCGATAGCGGCCGGCGATCAGCTGCACGCCGATGGGCTTGCCGTCGTGGACCGTGACCGGCACGACGGCGCCGGGCAGGCCGAGCACGTTGATCGCCGAGATGAAGCGGATCTCGTTGAAGAAGATCTCGCGCACACGCTCGGGGCTGATGGTGTCGTCGCGCGGACCGGGCGTCGGCTTGACCGTGGTCGGCGCCAGCACGATCGGGTAGTCCTCGAAGAACAGCTGCCAGGCACGGATATGCGTCGAGCGCTGCGCGGTCGCATTCATCCAGCCCGCAAGGTCGAGCATCTCGGCCTTGGCGCGCATCCCGCCCCAGGCCTTGTGGAAATCCTCCGACGTCACGGCCAGCATCTTGGCTTCCTGCATCACCACCACCTCGTTGGTGATGATGTCGCACCAGGTTTGCCAGACGCCGGAGATGTCGGGGACCTCGACCTCGCTGACCCGGTAGCCCGACCGCTCCAGATGATCCGCTGCCTGCCGCAGCGCCGCGTGCACGGACGGATCGACGTCCATGTCGTCAGGGATCTTGGCGAGCGCGACCTTGACCGGCCGCTTGGGCTTCACGCCTTCCAGTGGCGCTGGCACCCACCACGGATCGCGCGGATCGCGCCGGCTCATCACCTCCAGCGCCAGCCGGACGTCGGCGACGCTCCGCGCCAGCGGGCCCTGCGACGACATGAGATGTGCGAGCATCGGCCGCTCGGCAGCAGCGCTCTCGTTGTAGGCGGGGATGCGGCCCTGCGTCGGCTTGATGGTCACGACGCCATTGCAATGCGCCGGCCAGCGCAGCGACCCACCGATGTCGTTGCCATGCGCGATGGTGCCGATGCCCGCCGCGACCGCGGCTCCGGCGCCGCCCGACGAGCCGCCGCAGGTGATCTCTGGATCCCACGGGTTCAAGGTCAGCCCGTGCAGCGGGTTGTCGGTGAAGCCGCGGAACGAGAATTCCGGCGTGTTGGTGAGGCCGAGCACGATCGCGCCGGCCTGCTTCAGGTTGCGCACGACCGGGGCGTCCGACGGCGCGATGATCCCCATCTGCGATGGAACGCCGTTGGGATTCGGCCGCCCCTCGTAGTCGACGTTCTCCTTGATCGTGACCGGCACGCCATGCAGCAGGCCGCTCTTGTCGCGCGCCTTGTCGGCCGCACGCGCAGCCTTCAGGGCGTCTTCGGAGAGATCGACGACGACGGCATTGAGCTTCGGATTGACCTCATGCATGCGCGCGAGATGCGCCTCGGTCACTTCGACCGAGGAGACCGCGCCGGCGCGGATCGCAGCTGCCGTGTCGACCGCCGACCACTGCCAGACCGGTCCTTTCGGCAGCCGCGGTCTTGGCGCGGCTGCCTTCGCTTGTGGCCTGTGTTGCGGCTTGGCCTTCACGGGCTTCTTGTTGGCCGTGGCGGTCACGGCCGCGCGCTTCGGAGCAGGTTTGGCGGTCTTCGCCGCCGGCTTCTTCTTTGTTGCCGTTTTCGCCATTGTGTTCCCCCCCCAAGGTTGATGTTTCAGGCGATCGACATCATCAGCGGAGGCTCCACTTCGGCAGGCAGCGGGCTGACATAAGGTGTGCGCATCGTCCGCTTTTTCAGGTCGGCCTTGGCAGCTGCAATCAAGGCGGGTTCGTTGAGCGCCTTGATGCCCAGGCCGGCCATGGCCTTGGCAGCCTGCACCATGGCCTTGTGCGCGGCTGGCGTCTTGCCTTGCGCGACGACCTGCCAGGTGTGGAACGGCGTGCCGATCGCTACCGTCGGTGCATGCACCTGCACCGTCGGCACCACCCAGCTGACGTCGCCGACGTCGGTCGAGCCGATCTGCGGATTGCGCTTGGCATTGAGCGGCACCAGGAAGTCGGCCAGCGGCTTGTCGGTCGGGTCCAAGCCGATGCTGTAATAGACCGAGGCAATGTCCTTGTCGGTCAGGGTCGCCTGGATCTGTCCGGCGAAATCCTTGTCGGTCGCGTCGAAATGCGGCGGGCCGAGCTCCTCCATGATCCCATACAGCGCCTCTTCGAGCGGCGTGTTGGGCAGGATGTTGGAGACCGCGGAGATGATCTTCATCTCCACCTTGGTCTCGGTCATCAGCGCCGCACCTTGTGCGATCTTGTGCACACGCTCGACCAGCTCGTTCATGCCGGGCAGGTCTCGGGCACGGATCGAGTAGCGCACCCGTGCATGCGCCTGCACGACGTTGGGCGCGATGCCGCCGGTGTCCAGCAGCGCGTAGTGCACGCGGGCGTCGCTCGGCATGTGCTCGCGCATGTAGTTGACGCCGACATTCATCAGCTCGACCGCGTCGAGCGCGCTGCGGCCGAGATGGGGCGAGGCGGCCGCATGCGAGGTGCGTCCGGTGAAGATGAAGTCCGCGCGCGTGTTGGCGAGAGAGGGCGTCATCACCACTTCCCAGAAGCTCGACGGATGCCAGGTGATCGCGATGTCGGCATCCTCGAACACGCCCGAGCGCACCATGAAGGCTTTTGCGGCGCCGCCTTCCTCGGCCGGGCAGCCATAGTAGCGCACGCGACCGGGAACCTTGTTGGCGGCGAGCCAGTCCTTCACGGCGGTGGCCGCGAGCAGCGCCGCCGAGCCCAGGAGATTATGGCCGCAGCCGTGGCCATGGCCGCCGGTCTCGACCGGACGGTGCTCCGCAACGCCGGCCTCCTGGCTGAGGCCGGGCAGGGCGTCGTATTCGCCCATGAAGGCGATGATCGGGCCGCCTTCGCCCCATTCCCCCATCAGCGCGGTCGGGATGCCCGCGACCTTCTCGGTGATGCGAAAACCCTGGTGCTTCAACTCGGCGAGGTGTTCGGCGGACGAGCGGGCCTCAGTGTAGCAGACCTCGGGCATGCTCCACACCCGGTCGCTGAGCTCGATGAAACGGGTCTTGATCGCGTCGACGCCGCGCCAGATCTCGCTGCGGTTGTCCATCTCCGGTCCTTGTCCTTTGCTGCCGATGGGAAGCCGATAGAGGTATCAGCTAAGTTCCCGGGCGCCTAGCGATCCCGGGCGGGAGCAGCCATGCGGCATGCACCAGGCCGAGGGCGAGCGCGTCATCCTTTGAGCAGATGATGCCGCGATTGGATGCAGCGCGGTGATTGCGGCAGCGCAAGGTCAGGCGAAGCGACGACCCGTTCTCACATTTCGGAACTATCGCCGTGCGCCATTACCGGGATTGCCGAGGAACGATCGCGGGCGGGCTTGGTTCTCGCCGCCAGGAGCACGATCGCCAATGCGTGCAGGACCGATCGCGATCACCGTCGCATTGCTGCTGATTCTCGCAGCCGCCATCGTCTTCGCCTATCAGGGGCTGACCCTGCCGGGCGATCCGATGCCGCGAGAAGGATGGATCGCGCTCACGCTCGGCGTGGTGTTTTCGCTCATCGTGGGAATTGGGCTGATGGTGCTGTTGTTCTACAGCAGCCGCAAGGGTTACGACGAGCCGTCACAGTTCCGGGCTGATGATCATCCCGACTGAGACCGCTCAAGCTGGACGCGGCGGATGTTGCGTACGCGGATGCCGGTCGTGAAGCAGCTTGGCGAGCTCGTGCCTCAGATCGTCGTGACCGCGCATCGCCGTCTCGAACAGCGCCTCCTGGATGTCGCGCGGCATGTCGCCCCAGACGCCGATGGCGGCGTTTCCGAGCAGCTCTGCGAATCGCTTGTCGTCCATGCGGCACCTCCGCACGATCTGACGTGCGAGGACGGCAAAGGTTCCAGGCGAGGTTATTGCGTGGTGAACAGGACCAAGGCGATCGCGACGGAGAGCGCGACCGCGGACACCGTCCCCGTGGTCGACAGCACGCCCATGCGCCACAGCGCGCCGGCAAAAACGATGATGATCGGCGTCGCGGTGAGGAGGCCGAGCTGCGCTTCGGTCATGGGATCTGCTCCTGACGATGCCGGCTCTTAGCGTGCCTCGCGGGTCCGCTGTTTGCGCGCCGACAAAGAGTCCAACCGACGGTCCGACTAGCCTCTCGACGTTCAACTCGGAGGCAGGGATGTCGGCGCTCGCTTGTGAGCCGGAGCCGGAGGAACGTTGGGGCGTGCTGGATGGTCTGCCCGGCGACGCCATGATGTGGGTGCTGATCCTCAGCGAGCTCGTCGCCTTCGGCCTCCTGCTGGGCGGTTTCGTGGTGGCGCGGGCCCTCAACCCCGTCATGTTCGCGGTCGGGCAGGCGATGCTCGATAGCCGCCTGGCCGCTGTGAACACGGCCGTGCTGGTCACCAGCGGCTGGGCCGCCGCGCGAGCTGCTGCTTCGGCGCGGCACGCCTCGACCGGGAGCGCCCGGCGCTGGCTCGGGCTCGCCATGTTGCTGGGTGCCGTTTTCATCGCCGTCAAGCTGACGGAATATGGCGGCGAGATCGCCGCCGGCGCGGGCATGGAGACATCACCGTTCTTCACGCTCTACTTCCTACTGACGGGCTTTCACCTCCTGCATGTTCTGCTCGGCATCGTCATCCTGGCCGTCGTCGGCCGCGGCGCCACCGCCAATGGCGTCGAGACCGGGACCGCCTTCTGGCACATGGTCGACCTGGTTTGGATCGTCATGTTTCCGGTCCTCTATCTGGTCGGTTGAGCCATGTTCCGTGACCGTCTCGATCGGGCCTGGCTTCAACTGCTGGTCCTTGCCATTGCGACGCTTGCGGCGTCGCTGCTGCTGCCGAGCCGATGGCTCGTCGATGCGGCCGCACTGCTGCTCGCATTGGCAAAGGGCAGGGTGATCGTGCTCGATTTTCTCGGCTTGCGCGATGCGCCCGCGCTGTGGCGCGGCCTGCTCACCACGTGGCTGGCGGCTCTCGTTGCGCTTGCCGGGCTCGCGGTCGCGATCCGCGCGCTCATCTGATCGGCCATCGCCGCGCTCGTTGCGCTCCGACAAAGAGCCCCTCGGCATTGCCGGTAGATTGCTTTCACACCATCGAACTTCACCAAACGGAAAGGACGTGTCATGGCGGAACGCCTGACCAAGTCGGCCGCGCGGAACGTCTTTTACGGCGGTTCGGCCTTCTTCTTTGCGATCTTCCTCGGGCTCACAGCGCACAGCCACTACTACATGGTCACGACCTCGACCAATGCGTCGACGCTGTCCGACGGCGTCGCACGCGGCAAGCACGTCTGGGAGAAGAACTCCTGCATCAATTGCCATACCCTGCTCGGCGAGGGCGCCTATTTCGCGCCCGAGGTCGGCAATGTCTGGGACCGCTGGGGCGGCAGACAGGACCCGGCCGCCGCGCGCGAGATGCTGAAATCCTGGATGCAGTCGCAGCCCTCGGGCGCTCCCGGCCGCCGGCAGATGCCGCAGTTCAATTTGTCCGACCAGGAGCTCAACGACCTCGCCGACTTCCTGCAATGGGCCGACACGATCAAGCGTCAGGACTGGCCGCCGAACAAGGCCGGCTGAGCCGGCATCCCGCCCCCCGTCATGAGAGAGATCCGCGATGAGATATGAGACCCAGAAGGTCGCGATGCTGTATTTCTACGGCGCGCTGACGCTCTTCCTCGCCCAGGTCATTTTCGGCCTGCTCGCCGGCACCATCTACGTGCTGCCGAACACGCTGTCGGTCCTGCTGCCCTTCAACATCGTCCGCATGATCCACACCAACGCGCTGATCGTGTGGTCGCTGATCGGCTTCATGGGGGCGACCTACTTTCTGCTGCCTGAGGAGACCGAGACCGAGCTCTACAGCCCGCTGCTCGCCAAGATCCAGTTCTGGATGTTCTTCGGCGCGGCGGGGGCTGCCGTCGTCGGCTATCTCTTCCACTACCATGAGGGCCGCGAGTTTCTCGAGCAGCCCTTCATCATCAAGGTCGGCATCGTCGTCGTTTGCCTGATGTTCCTGTTCAACGTCACCATGACAGCCCTTAAGGGCCGCAAGACCACGGTAACCAACATCCTGCTGTTCGGCCTGTGGGGCGTGGCGATCTTCTTCCTGTTCGCCTTCTACAATCCGGCCAATCTCGCCGTCGACAAGATGTATTGGTGGTACATCGTCCATCTCTGGGTCGAGGGGGTCTGGGAGCTGATCATGGCCTCTATCCTGGCCTTCCTGATGATCAAGCTCAACGGCATCGACCGCGAGGTGGTCGAGAAGTGGCTCTACGTGATCATCGGGCTCGCGCTGTTCTCCGGCATCCTCGGCACCGGCCATCATTTCTACTGGATCGGCGCCCCCGGCTACTGGCAGTGGATCGGCTCCTTGTTCTCCACCCTCGAGGTCGCGCCGTTCTTCACCATGGTGATCTTCACGGTGCAGATGACCTTGAAGGCCGGCCGCAAGCATCCGAACCGCGCTGCGCTGTTGTGGTCCGTCGGCTGCTCGGTGATGGCCTTTCTCGGCGCCGGCGTCTGGGGCTTCCTGCACACGCTGTCATCGGTGAACTATTACACCCACGGCACCCAGGTCACCGCTGCGCACGGCCACCTCGCCTTCTTCGGCGCCTATGTGATGCTCAACCTCGCCGTAATGGCCTATGCCGTGCCGCAACTGCGCCAGCGTGCGCCCTACAATCAGTGGCTCTCGATGGCGAGCTTCTGGATCATGTGCACGGCGATGATGACGATGACCTTCGCGCTGACCTTCGCCGGCGTCGTCCAGGTGCATCTGCAGCGGGTGCTTGGTCAGAGCTACATGGACGTCCAGGACCAGCTCGCGATGTTCTACTGGGTGCGGCTCGGCTCCGGTGTGTTCGTGGCGATCGCGGCGCTGATGTTCGTCTGGGCCGTGCTGGTGCCCGGCCGCGCCAAGGAGCCCGTGATCCCCGGCGCGCTGCAGCCGGCGGAGTGAAATCCCGCAGGCGGCGGCCTCGATGCCGCCGCCCGCATCCCCCGATTCGGAGAGTGATCATGAAGCCCGCGCTGCACGCGATCGATACCGCCCCGTCGTTTCCCTCGTACACGCCGACCGGCAATGAATGCGCGCTGTTCGAGCATGCGTTCCGGCATCGCCTGCCGGTGCTCCTGAAGGGCCCGACCGGCTGCGGCAAGACCCGCTTCGTCGCGCACATGGCGGCGCGGCTGGAACTGCCGCTGCACACGGTGGCCTGTCACGACGACCTCACCGCCGCCGATCTCACCGGACGCTATCTGCTCAAGGGCGGTGACACCGTCTGGACCGACGGCCCGCTGACCCGCGCGGTGCGCGAGGGCGGCATCTGCTATCTCGACGAGGTGGTCGAGGCCCGCAAGGATGTGACCGTGGTGCTGCATCCCCTCACCGACGACCGCCGGATCCTGCCCTTGGAGCGGACCGGCGAGGAGCTGACCGCGCCCGACGGTTTCATGCTCGTGGTGTCCTACAATCCTGGCTATCAGTCGCTGCACAAGGCGCTCAAGCCATCGACGCGGCAGCGCTTCATCGCCATCGAATTCGGCTTCCTGCCCGCCGAGGAGGAGATCGCGGTGGTTGCCGCCGAGAGCGGGCTGCCGCCGGAGCGCGTACGGCCGCTGGTGGCGCTCGCGCATCGGCTGCGCGCGCTGCAGGGCCATGACCTGGAGGAGGGCGTCTCCACGCGGCTCCTGGTCTATTGCGCAACCCTGGTTGCGGCTGGCACGCCCGTCGCCGACGCCGTGCTCGCCGCGATGATCGAGCCGCTCACCGATGACGCCGACGTCAAGGCCGCTTTGCGCGAGGTCGCGCGTGCCGTGATCGGGTGAGCCATGCTCGACTTTCTCGAACTGGAGGAGACCGTCGGTCGCGCCTGGCACCGCATGGTCGGCACGACCTCGAGCTATCCGGTCCATCCGGATCAGGCCGTCGCGCTGAACGAGATCAGCGGCCGCATCGCCGTGATGTTCCGCGCGCTGGGCGGCGAGAGCGGCGTGCAGGTCGCCGGAGCCAGGGCGCGCAAGTCGGGCCATCGGCTCGGCTGGCGCCAGCGCATTGGCCTCGGCGACGAATGCCTCGATCAGGCCGGGCGCGACGGCGCCACCGTGTTCCTGCCGGAGACCATCGCTTTGCTGCCCGATCGCGCGCTCAATGCGCAGCTCTATCACTGGCTCGCGGCGTGGTTCGCGACCATGGCGGTCGAGCCGATCGCGGAGCGCGATCCGCTGCGGCATGATCTGCTGGCGCTGCGCCGGGCCTGTGAGACGACCTCGCTGGTGCTGGCGCGCTTTCCGGGACTGGCGCGTACGCATGCGCAACTCGCCGAAGCGCTGGCTGCGGCGCGGCCGCGGCGGCCGCTGCCTCGGCTCGAGCAGCAGGTCGAGCATATCGTCATGGCGCTGCTCGGCGTCGGCGCGCCGCCCAAGGGCGCGTTGCCGGAGGCCGCCCCGCCCGGCTATCGGCCGATGCTGCCGTGTCCGCTATGGGGCGATTGCTGGAGCCGCGATGCCGTTGCCGCGGCGCGCGAGGACGACGAGACGCAGACGCCCGCGGAGCAGGAGGGGGCACCCGACACCCGCAAGCGCTTCGCGCGGCGCGAGCGCGACGACACGGCCAAGCGCCATCCATTCATTCTCAACCGCTTCGAGAAGATCCTGGCGATGGCGGAGATGGTCAATGTCGATCGCCCTTCCGACGATACCGACGATGACGATGCCCGCAAGGCCGCCGACGATCTCGATGAGCTCGCGATCGCCAGGCGCAAGGGGCGTCCGGCGAGCAAGCTGAAATTCGATCTCGACCTGCCGCCCGAGGCGGTGGACACGGCCCGGCTCGACAGCGGCCGGCTGTATCCCGAATGGAATTATCGCAGCGACGCCTATCTGCCGGACCATTGCCGCGTCGTGACCGGCGACGCCGCCGAGGCGGGCGAGGCGTGGGCTCCGGACGATGCGATGCGTCGGCGCATCCGCAGCGTACGGCGCAGGTTCGAGACCTTGCGGCCGCGTCATGAGGTGATGCGCGCGCAGGCCGACGGCCACGACCTCGACATCGACGCGCTGGTGCGCGCGCGCAGCGATCTCAATGCCGGCCATGGCGGACTTGATCGCGTGCATCTGGCGATGCGCCCGCTCGCGCATGATCTCGCGGTGACCCTGCTGGTGGACGTCTCCCTGTCCACCGATGCGTGGATCGACGGCGTGTGCGTGCTCGACGTCGAGAAGGAGGCGCTGCTGGTGCTGGCGCATGGGCTGTCGGCCTGCGGCGACAGCCACAGCATTCTCACCTTCACCTCGCGGCGCAACTCATGGGTCCGCCTGGAGACCGTGAAGGCATTCGGCGAGCCGATGAGCGGGCGGGTCGAGCGCCGTATCGGTGCGCTCAGGCCCGGCTACTACACGCGCATCGGCACGGCGGTGCGTCACGCCGCCGGCGAGCTCGCCGAGCGACCCGAGCGCAAGCGTCTGCTGCTGGTGCTGACCGACGGCAAGCCGAACGACGTCGATCACTATGAGGGACGTTTCGCGATCGAGGACACGCGCAAGGCGGTGCTGGAGGCGCGGCGCGGCGGCGTCGCGGTGTTCGGCGTGACCATCGATGCGTCAGCGCAGTCGTATTTTCCCACCCTGTTCGGCCGCGGCGGCTACGGCATCGTCGGCAACATCAGGCGACTGCCTGCAGCACTGCCCGCGCTTTATCGGCAGATTGCCCATTGAGGTCGGACGCTGGTTGCGAGTTGCGAGCTGTTTCTCACCTTTCAGGAGCTTGCCCCCCCTTCAGGTCGCCGGCTCGCGCAGATTCCGCAACGGCACCGGCAAATGACCCATCAGCTTGTCGAACTCGCCGGGGTCGAGCTTCTCCCAGAGAATCTCGAAAATGCCGCGTGCGGCCCTGAGCGGATCGACCGGAAATTGTGGCGGCAACTGACGGAAGATGTCATCGACGAAATATTCGAGATGGCGGTCCTTGGTCGGCGTCGCCGCGTGATGCCAGCCTTCGTAGTAGATGCCGCGAATGAGCAGCGGCAGCTGCGCGCCGAAGTTCACGGCGGTCGCCATCGGCAGGCGGTCGCGCAGCACATGCAGCACCGCGCGCAGCGCGTTGTAGGCCTGCTGTCGGCTCGAGAGCGCGAGGCGCTGCTCGATGGCCTTCAGCCAGATGTTGGTTTCCTGGACGGTGTGATCCAGAGCCGTCACGCCGATCTCGCTCATGTGATTCTCCATGAATGCTGCACAAGATGAATGCTGCACAAGGACCGTTCGCGGGACGCCGAACGAGGCAACAGCGACGACTGATTCGCTAGGACGCCTTGTGAGTAGGCGGCGCGTTCTCAGCGAGGATGTTGATCTGCATCAACGCGAGTGTTGTGGCCGATCGTGAGGTAAATGGAGGGTCAACCCCGCCGGGCCGCTGTTGACGGTTCCCGCTCATCTGCGCCGAGCCGCCGACAGGGATACCGGGCGGCGGGCGCGGCATCCGTGATCTCACGGGGATCGGGGTTCACACTGACAAACAGCAGGACAGCACATCGCGATCTCGCGGCGCAGGTTACGCCCGAGGCTTGCATGACGTCACCCTCTTCAAGTGAGAGGGCGCAGGGAAGGCCGGGAGCTCGCCGCCCCCATGGCCCCCGTGCGGAAAGAATGCACGGGGCAGGAACCACAGGTTCGGCCGAGGCATCCCGGCCTTCCCTGCGCGACGGTGTTACGGCTTATACGCAATCTCCCCGGTGAACGGGCTGTCTTGCCACCGTCACCCGCGTGAGGCTGAAACCTCGTCGCGAGCTTGACGCCAGCGTCGCGGCGCCAGGACCATGCGATTTCGCCGTCCGCGCCGTGCCGTTCGTCCGCAGGCATGACACCCGCTGCGACACGTCGCGTCCATCGCATCCCGCACTCCACGTCTCGTGACGTTCGCGACACGCCCCTCTTCATGAGGCGGGATGCGCGAAATGTCGTCCCGATTTGCCCGACGGTGCAAGCGGTTTATCTGCGGCAGACTGGCACGACGGGCAATTCGCGCATGGCGGTCATGCCGAGTCATTCATTCGATGCGCCGGGATTTTGCGTGACCTCGCTCAGTTGGAGCGCGCATCTCACGCTGGAATCGGGCTTATGCCTTCGAGGCGGCGCGAGGTGAGCGCTGCGGGCACTGAGAGACATGCGACCACAGCGCTCGTCGTTCGCGGTGGCGAGCATGACTCCGAGCGTCCGGAAAGCTCGCAAATCTGGAACTCGCGCGACTCGTTCGCAGTGAACATCCCGAGATCATCGCGGGCCGGCGCTGCGCCGTCAGGTTGAACCGTAATCGTCCTGCTTGTGAAGAACACGTCTTCGCTTGCTCGTCGCGACAGACTCACCTTACATCGGAGTCGTCCGAGGCGGAGAGATCGCGTCTCGACACCCCTTCAACTCACGAATCGACGTCGGCTCGCAATGCTCAAGTCTGCCCAAGAGAAGTCTGTTCACAACAAGCCTGCTCAAGACAAATCCGGCAAAGACCTTCCGCTGACCGGCTATGCCGTCGTGGTCGATGGTCAGATCAAGACCGAGTTCAAGACAAAAGAGGGCGCGCACAACGGCGCGCATGACCTGAAGCGCCGGTTTCCGATGTTGCAGATCAGGGTGTACGACGCGGAGACGAAGCAGACCCACGACATCGAGTTGGCGCGGGCGTGAGTCGGCCTGCCGTGCGGGTCCTGGTGTCGTGAGGACGCAAGGCCGTTGCACCTTGTTGAGGTCATCGCAGTCGTTGTCGATGTTTGAGTGTATGGAAAGCGTGCTCCTGATCTAGCCGAGGGTCGGTGCCCGCTGCTGCGCCCTCGCCCGTTGTGGGAGAGGGCGCTGTATCGTGCAGCCGCGTCGTGGCTGGGGTGCACGGAGACGGCTGTCGCGGCCTGCGCGCAAGATGCGCCGTTGCGGTGTCGGGTGGTATGAGCCAATCTTCCTCATCTCCGACCATGCGAGCAGCCATCATGACAGAAACCGCCTGGAACAGACTTTCCGCCGCAGCGCTTCGCGCGCTCGCGGCGCGCGACGCGATCGTGTTGTTGCCGGTGGCCTCGACCGAGCAGCACGGCCCGCATCTGCCGACGGGCGTTGACGACTTCCTGTGCAGCGAGGTCTGCCGTCGCACCGCGCTGGAGCTGGCTCCAGACTATCCCATCGTGGTCGCGCCGACCGTCTGGTGCGGGCTTGCCGACCATCACGTTCCGTTCGGCGGCACCTTCACCCTCGGTCTCGCCACCTACCACGCCGTGCTCAGGGACCTGTGTCGCTCGATCCTGAATGCCGGCTTCCGCCGCATCGTGATCGTCAACGGCCACGGCGGCAACATCCAGGCGCTGGCCACTCTCACCGGCGAATTGACGCGCGAGCTCAATGCGCCGATCGCGACGACGACCTATTTCATGGAAGGGCGGGAGATGATGGCCGAGGTCCTCGAGGATCAGGAGGGCGTGATGCATGCCTGCGAAGCCGAGACCTCGATGATGATGGCGGTTCATCCCAGCCTCGTCGATGCGGCGAGGCTCGACGCGGCCTTTGGGCCGAGCTTCGACATCATGGGCTCGCTGGTGCCGTCGCTGAAAATGTTCAGATCGTTCGCCGACATCACGGCCTCCGGCGTCGCAGGCGACGCGCGCAAGGCATCTGCTGCAAAGGGCGAGAAGCTGCTCGCCGGCTGCGCGGCGGCGCTGGCGGCGCGACTGCGGGCGGGCGAGCCATGGTCGACTGCAACAACTCCGCCGCCAGCCGCAAGATGACAGCGACGCAGAGCATCATCCCGGGAAGCCCGCCGCAGGCAGGCGTTTCGGATGATGGGCCGCAAACGATACGTCCACCGGTTTAATCATGGACGGCAAGCTCAGCCGCGTTCCGCGGAAGCGGCGAGACTCGGAGCCCCGATCGCGTCGACGCAACCGGCGAGACTCCGGCTCGCGTTGCGCACCTCGTTTCGAAACGTCTTCGCCAGATTCGACAGCGGCCTTGCCTCGGACCACAGCACATAGGCCGACACCGTGGTGCAGGGCGTGAACGGCCGTACCACGAGATCATGCCCGCCCTGACGCGGCGAGAACGGATCGACCACGGCGACACCGACGCCGGTCGAAGCCAGCACGCAGGCCGTGTTGCAGTAACGCACTTCGACGGTCGGCTGGAAGTCCGCATCGACTTGCCGGAAGCTCTCGCGCACGGCTTCGCCGAGGCGGGTGCCGCGTTCGAGGCCGATCAGCGGGAACCCGGCGAGATCCCGCGCTGAAATCACGTCGTGGTCCGCAAGCGGATGCCGGGCCGGCATCACGCAGACCATTTCGCCGGTGTGCACGACCTCATGGGCGATCCCGGGATGGTCGGACAGTCCGAGCGCGAAACCGAGCTCGGCGACATTGCCGAGCACGCCCTCGATGATGCCCTCGTAGCGGCGCACGTCGAAGAACATTCGCGTCTGCGGCCGGCGCCGCAGGAAGCCTGACAAGGTCGGCGGGATGATGCTGTAGGCGAGCGGCGGCGTGGCGACGATCGACAGATGACCCGTCTTCTGCTCGCGCAGGTCACGCACGCGGTTTTCCAGCCGGGCATGCAAGGTGAAGATCGGATCGCTTTCCTCATAGAGCGTCATTGCCTCCGGCGTCGGAAACAGTCGGTTGTTGACGCGCTCGAACAGGGTGAAGCCGGCCTGGGCCTCCATCGCCTTGAGCGCGTTGCTGATCGCGGGCTGCGACAGCGCCAGCTCTTCGGCGGCGGCGACGGTGGTGTGATGGCGGATGACGGCCCGCAGGATCTCCAGCTGGCGCAGGTTCATGACATGGTCGCCCTATAAGCCCCGGTGATGGTCTTGGCCAAAATATCATAGCGCGCGGCCGTGTGGGCAGGTTGCAAATCCCGCGCCGCTTTCGCCAAATGATCCCTTCTTCCAGTGCGCGCATCCAGGCGGCGTTCCGCCTGATCGTTCGGCATGGCGCACAGATCGGAGGCACTATTGAGCCGTATCTTCCGCGCCGCCGCCGCCCAGATGGGACCGACCCAGCGCGCCGACAGCCGGACGCACACGCTGTCCCGCATGATTGCGCTGCTGGATCAGGCCGCCAGCCAGGGCGCGAAGCTGGTGGTTTTCCCCGAGCTCGCCTTCACGACGTTCTTTCCGCGATGGATCCTCGAAGACGAGGCGCTCGACGACCATTTCGAGCGGTCGATGCCAAACCCGGCCGTCGCCGCGCTGTTCGACCGGGCGCGAGCGCTGGGTGTCGGCTTCTATGTCGGCTATGCCGAGCTGACGCCGGACGGACGCCGATTCAACAGCTCCATCCTGGTCGATCCCGACGGCGAGATCATCAGCAAATATCGCAAGGTGCATCTGCCGGGCTCGGTCGAGCCGCGGCCGGGCGCCAGGTATCAGCAGTTGGAGAAGCGCTATTTCGGCTACGGCGATCTCGGCTTTCCAGCGGTGCGCGCCGGCAGCGAATGGGGCGGCGCGATCATGGGGATGATGATCTGCAACGACCGGCGCTGGCCGGAATCGTGGCGCGTGCTCGGGCTGCAGGGCGTGGAGCTGGTCTGCGTCGGCTACAATTCCGCGGCCTATGATCCGAATGGCGGCAACACCGAGGATGCCTCGCTGCGCACCTTCCATTCGACGTTGGTGGCGCAGGCCAACGCCTACATGAATGCGACCTGGGCGATCGCGGTCGCAAAGGCGGGCGACGAGGACGGCAGCGGGCTGATCGGCGGCTCCTGCATCGTCGATCCCAATGGCTGCATCGTGGCGAAGGCGACGACGCTCGCCGATGAGGTCATCGTCGCCGACATCGACCTCGATCTGTGCCGCCAGGGCAAGGACAAGATGTTCAACTTCGCGGCGCATCGCCGGCCGGATCAGTACAAGGTCATCACCGAGCGCGCCGGCGTGGTCGAGCCGGTCGCGGTCGATTAGCCATTCACATGGGGGAGTGTCGCAGGATGCGCCGTTCGTCGTTCGCAGGTTTCGTCATCCTCGCCTCGCTTGCTCCGGCGGGGGCCGCGGAGCTGCCCGCCGAGATCAAGCAGGCTGGCGTGCTCAAGCTCACGGTCAACTCGACCTACGCGCCGATGGAATATCACGACCCCGCCACCACCGAGCTGAAGGGACTCGACATCGACCTGGCCAACGAGCTGGCGAAGCGGCTTGGCGTCAAGATCGTCTGGAGCGAGACGCCGTTCGCCGAGCTGATCCCATCGCTGCAGACCAGGCGCGCCGACTTCATCATCTCCGGCATCTCCGATCGCACCTCGCGCCGCGAGACCGCCGACTTCGTCGACTATCTGGTCACAGGCCCGCAATTCTTCGTGCTGGCGGAGAGCGATGCCAAGGTCGCGACCGATCTGTGCGGCAGGAAGATCGGCACCACGCGCTCGACCAGCTTCCCGCAGGAGATCGAGAAATGGAGCAAGGCGGTCTGCGAGGCGGCCGGCAAGCCGGCGGCGCAATATGTGCCGGGGGAGAACTCGATCGATGTCCGCAACCAGCTGAAGCAGGGCCGCATCGAGGCCGCCGTGCAGGGCAGCGAAACCTTGCCCTATGCGCAGTCGCAGGAGGCCGGCAAGTATCGCATCGTCGGCGAGCCCATCGCCTTGGGCTACCAGGGCATCATGTTCCGCAAGGACGATGCGGGGCTTCGCGAAGTCGTGACCGAGCAGCTCAAGGCGATGATCGCCGACGGCAGCTACAAGGTCATTCTCGACAAATGGGGTCTCGGCGCCAATGCGGTGCGCGAGCCGATGCTCAACGCGGCGCCGCAATGAGCCGCGCCGATGTGCTGGCCGATGGCTTTCCCGACCTGTCGGCGCACAGGATCGCGCGCAAGGCGCATTGGGGCCGCTGGCTTACGGCTACCGTCATTGTCGTGATCCTGCTGGCGATCGGCCGCGCCTTCGCCAGGGGCCAGATCGAATGGTCTTACGTCGAACGTTTCCTGACCGCGCCGGTGATCCTGCGCGGCATCGTCAACACCATGGTCATGGCGGTCGCGGCGATGGCGCTGGGCATCGCGCTCGGCGTGGTCGTCGCGATCATGCGGCTGTCGCCCAATCCGGTGCTGCGGTCGGTCGCCGCCGGCTACACTTGGCTGTTTCGTGGCACGCCGCTGATCCTGCAGCTGCTGCTGTGGTTCAACCTCGCGCTGGTGTTTCCGACCATCGGCATTCCCGGCCTGTGGAGCGCGCGCGCCGTCGACGTGATGACGCCGTTCCTGGCTGCGCTGCTCGGGCTCGGCATCAACCAGGGCGCCTACACCTCGGAGGTGATGCGGGCCGGGCTGCTGTCGGTCGACATCGGCCAATACGAGGCGGCGCAGGCGATCGGCATGGGACGGCTGCAGGCGCTGCGCCGGATCATCCTGCCGCAGGCGATGCGGGTGGTGATCCCGCCGCTCGGCAACGAGTTCATCGGCCTGGTCAAGGCGACCTCGCTCGCCAGCGTGATCCAGTATCCGGAGGTGCTGCACTCGGCCGAGAATATCTACTACGCCAATTCGCGCGTCATCGAGCTCCTGATCGTCGCCGGCCTCTGGTATCTGCTCGTGGTCTCGGTCCTGACGCCGCTGCAGATGCTGCTCGAACGCCGTTTTGCCCGCGGCATCGCGCGGGGACGCTGATGACGCCGCTCGTCGCCATCCGTCAGGTCAGCAAGCGCTTCGGCGAATTCCAGGCGCTCAAACAAGTCTCGCTCGATGTGTTCGAGGGCGAGGTGGTCTGCATGATCGGGCAATCCGGCTCCGGCAAGACCACCTTGCTCCGTTGCGTCAACCAGCTGACCACGGCCGACAGCGGCGGCATCTGGCTCGACGGCGCGCTGCTCGGTTTCCGCGAGCAGGATGGCCGGCTGCATCGGCTGTCGGAGCGCGAGATCGCGCGGCAGCGCCTCGCCTGCGGCATGGTGTTCCAGCGCTTCAATTTGTTTCCGCACATGACGGCGCTGGAGAACGTCATCGAGGGGCCGGTGCAGGTGCAGAAGCGTGGATCGGCCGAAGCAAAGGACGAGGCCATGGCGCTGCTGCGGCGGGTGGGCCTCGCCGACAAGGCGGGCTCCTATCCATCGCAATTGTCGGGCGGCCAGCAGCAGCGCGTCGCCATTGCGCGCGCGCTCGCCATGAAGCCGCGGCTGGTGCTGTTCGATGAGCCGACCTCGGCGCTCGATCCCGAGCTGGTCGGCGAGGTGCTCAGCGTGATGAAGGAACTCGCGACATCGGGCATGACCATGCTGGTGGTGACGCATGAGCTCGGCTTCGCGCGGGAGGTCGCCGACCGGGTGGTCTACATGGATCAGGGTGTGATCGTGGAGAGCGGCCCGGCCCGTGAGGTGCTGCGCGCGCCGCGCGAGGCGAGAACAAAGGCATTCCTGGCAGCTGAAGTGGGGTGAGGTGATGGGTTTGAAGTCGATCATGTTGGCTGGGTTCATGAGCGCGGCCGTGGCGGGCGCGGCTCTCGCCGCAGAGCTGCCGGCCGAGATCAAGCAGAGCGGCCTGCGCGTCGCGGTGGTGCCGAACTATCCGCCGATGGAGTTCAAGGATCCGGCCACCGCGACCCTGACCGGTTTCGATGTCGAGCTCGGCGAGGCCTTGGCCAAGAAGCTCGGCGTCAAGGCGGTGTGGCAGGAGACCAGCTTCGACCAGTTGATGCCGGGCCTCGCCACGCAACGCTTCGACATCATCCTGACCGGCATGACCGACTACAAGAGCCGGCAGGACACCGCGACCTTCCTCGACTATCTGCGCAGTGGTCCGCGCTTCTTCGTCCAGGCTTCGCGCGCCAACGAGTTCAAGGAGCCGACGGCGCTGTGCGGCAAGAAGGTCGGCGCCTCCAGGCGAACGATGTTCCCCAAGGACATCGCTGCCTGGAGCGAGAAGAACTGCGGCGCGAGCCCGATTCAGTTCGTCGGCACGGAAGGCTCGGCCGATGCGCGGACACAGCTCAAGCAGGGCCGCATTGACGCCGCCGTGCAGGGCAACGAGACCTTGCCCTACATCATGGATCTCGAGCCGAACACCTATGTGCCGGTCGGCGCGCCGATCGCCTACCAGTATACGGGGCTGGCGACGCCGGTGAAGGCGGAGGAGCTGCGCGAGGCCTTGCGCGACGCGCTGGAGGGCCTGATCGCCGACGGCAGCTACAAGGCGCTGCTGGCCAAGTGGAAGCTCAGCGACAATGGAATCGAGAAGGTGCTGATCAATGCTGGACAGTAAGGCGCTCGCAGGCATTCCGCTCATTCCCGCCAACACCGCGCCGCCGGCGCCGGACTATCCATGGCCTGCGCCGTATCGCGCGGCCATGTTCCTGTCGTTCGATATCGACGCCGAGAGCGCCTGGACCTCGAAGGATCCGGCGCATGCCGCGCGTCTGGTGACGATGAGCTTTGGCGGCTATGAGGCGCGCGTCGGCACGCCGAAGCTGCTCGAGCTGCTCGCCGAGCTCGATCTCAAGGCGACGTTCTTCATCACGGGCTGGTCGGTCGACGCGCATCCGGCGATGGCGGAAGCCGTGCTGAAGGCCGGGCACGAGATCGGCCATCACGGCTATCACCATCTGTTGCCCGATCCCGGCGATCCCTTCATCATCGAGGAAATCGAGCGCGGCTTCGAGGCGATCCAGCGCCGGCTCGGCGTCCGTCCGATCGGCTACCGCGCGCCGTTCGGCGAGTTCTGCGAGGAGCTGCTGACAGCGCTGGTGCGGCAGGGCATCATCTACACCTCGTCGTTCCGCGACGACGTCAGGCCGTATCGCCATCGCCTCGCGGACGGCAAGCCCGGCACGATCGAGATCCCGGTGACCGCGAGCTATGACGACTGGATGCACGGCCTGTCGGCGCGGTTCTCGCCGCGCTCGATCTTTCCGAAAGAGCATGTGCTGTCGATGTGGAAGGACGAGCTGGACGAAGTCCGCGACTGGGGCGCGATGGTGACGACCGTGCTGCATCCGCAGGTCTCGGGACGGCCGATGCGTTTCCGCCTGTTGCGCGAGTTCCTGACCTACGCGAGGTCGTGCCGGGACGTGTGGATCACGACCGGGGCCGAGATCGCGGCGAACTATCAGCGTCATGAGGCGACGGAAGCGAAGGACGCATGAGCACGACCGCGATCTTCGGCAGCTACGTGTTGACGCGCAAGGACGGCGTCCAGGATGTGCTGCGTGATCACTGGGTGCTGGTCGAGGGCAGGCGCATCGCGGCCGTGACGCGCGATCGGCCGGCGGCGGACGAGGTGTTCGATCGTCCGGGCCGCTTCGTGCTGCCGGGCCTGTTGAACCTGCACAACCACATCTTCAGCGAGGCGATCGCACGCACGCTCACCGAGGACGGCAACGGCCGGCGCAACAACAAGAGCATCGTCTACACGGTGCTGCTGCCGCTGTCCAAGCGCGGGGCCGAGATCCTTTCGGTGGAGGAGCGGCTGGCGATCGGCCGCATGGGGGTGCTGCAGCTCCTGAAGGGCGGCGCCACCACGGTCATGGAGCCGTTCCGCAACACGATCCCGGAGCTGTTCGATGCGGCTCTCGAGATGGGCCTGCGCTTCTACGGGGCGCCCTATCTGTTCTCGACATCAGATGCCAAGGCGGATGCCTCCGGCGTCGTGACTTACGCGGGCAATGACGGCGAAGCCGACATGGCGATCTGGAATGCGCTGTATCAGCGCTGGCACGGCCAGGGCGACGGCCGCATTCGTCTCGCGATGAGCCCGCACGCGACCGATACGTGCGGACCGGATCTGTTGCGCGCGGCTGCGAGCCGGGCGCGCGAGCTCGACATTCCCATCACGACGCACATGGCGCAGAGCGCAGGCGAGGTCGCGACCATCGCGCAGCGCTATGACGGCCGCACCCCGGCCGAGTATCTCGATTGGCTCGGCCTGCTTGGTCCAGATCTGCTGGCCGCGCATTGCCACGCCTCAACCGATGCGGACCTTGCGCTGATGGCGACGCGTGGTGCCGGCGTGCTGAACTGCCCGCGCGTGTTCGCACGCGCCGGCGTCACCGCCGCCTTCGGCCGCTTCGCCGCGCATGGCGTACGCACGGCGGTCGGCACCGACGGCTACAACATGGACCTGCTCGGCGAGCTCAACGCGGCGTCGATGATCTCGAAGATCGCGCTGGGAAGCGCCGAGACCGCGAGCGCGCCGGAACTGATCGACGCGGTCACGGCGACCGCCGCCGCGATGATCAAGCGGCCTGATCTGGGCGCAATAGCACAGGGTGCGACCGCCGATCTCACCGTCGTCGACATGACCCATCCGCATCTCCAGCCGCTGCACGATCCCCGCCGCGGCCTGATCGCCCTCGCCAACCGCGCCAACATCGGCCAGGTGATGGTCGACGGCCGGCTGCTGATCCACGACGGTCGCTATCTCCACGGCAACGAGGCGGCCATCATGGCCGCAGGTACTGCTGCGATCGAGAGGATCTGGGCGCTGCCGGAGGCGCAGGCCGCGTTCGCCGGCTGACCGCTGCTACCTCGTGCCGTAGGCGCGGTCGCCGGCATCGCCCAGACCCGGCACGATGAAGGCGTCGTCGTCGAGGCCCTCGTCGATCGCGGCGGTCCACAGCGCAACATCAGGATGCAGGCCGCGCACGCGTTCGACGCCTTCGGGGGCGGCGATCATGCAGACCATGCGGATGTCCTTGGCGCCGCGCTCCTTGAGCCGGTCGACCGCGGCGACGGCGCTGTTGCCGGTCGCCAGCACCGGCGTCACCACGACGGCCAGGCGCTCCTGCAGGTCGGACGGCGCCTTGAAGAAGTACTCGACGGCGGTGAAGGTCTGCGGCTCGCGGTAGAGGCCGATATGGGCAACGCGCGCGGTCGGCACCAGGTCGAGCATGCCGTCGACGAAGGTGACGCCGGCGCGCAGCACGGGCACGAACACCAGCTTCTTGCCGGCGATCTTGGCCGACTGCATCCGCGCCAGGGGCGTCTCGATTTCGACCTCCGTGAGCGGCAGGTCGCGCGTGACCTCGTAGCACAGGAGCATGCCGATCTCCTTGAGCAGCTCGCGAAACGACTTGGTCGAGATCGACTTGTCGCGGATCAAGGTCAGCTTGTGCTGCACCAGGGGATGATCGACGACCGTGACGCCTTCCATGGCTTTCATCTCCGAAGCGTAGGGTGGGCGAAGGCGCGAAGCGCCGTGCCCACCTGATATTAGCTCAGCTTGGAATGGTGGGCACGCTGCGCTTTGCCCACCCTACGCGCTACTGATCAGTTTCGTCATTGCGAGGAGCGGAACGACGAAGCAATCCAGACTTCCTTCCTGGCCCTGGATTGCTTCCGCCGTCGCCCTTCGGGCTATGGCGGACAAGTCGCTTCGCTCGCAATGACGGAGGCGCAAGATCGATGAGTTTAGCCTCAAACCCCCCTTAAAACACCGTGCCGTCGCTGATGATGGTCAGCGGCGGCGAGCCGTCCGGGCGGCGAGCGAAGGCGAGCTTGCGGCCGGCGCCCCAGCTGCCGCCTTCGAGGATTCGCGCCAGCGGCAGCTGCTCCGCGGTCTGGCCGGTGCGCTGACGGATCAGCAAGGCCAGACGGTCGAGCAGGGCGACGGTCAACGCGCGCCATTCCACCACCAGCGGCGAGTCGACTGCATGGGCGCGCGCGGCATCGGCAGGGTCGCGCAGCAGCAGCACGCCGCCATCGACGAACAGACCGCCATTGCGGTACTCGGCAAGGCCAGTGAGGCCGTCGATGTTCTCGACCACCAGGCCCGCGCGCTGCAGCGGTTCGATCAGCGAATAGCTCAGCCATTGCGACAGCTTGTGCAGCGGGACGAGGTTGCTGAGGCCATCGTCAGTCGGCAGTGACGGATGACGCCAGCAGTCCCCGAGACTGGTGCCGTTCAGCAGGATGCGCGAGGGCCAGATCCGGCCGAACTGACGCAACACCGATTGCAGGATCGCGTCCGCCTGAATGCGGCCGTCCTCAGCACGCGCGGCGAGGTCATCGAACAAGCCGCCAGGTCTTGGCGTATCACGATTTGGGAAGATGCTCCGATCGGAATGGGGATTGACGACGGCGCCCAGCCTTCGCAGCAATTCGACCCGGCCTTCGAGCCCGACCAGTGGATTGTCGGCACCGACCTGAAAGCCGCGTTCGAGATCGCCGACGGTGAGCTGCTTCAGCTTCGCTGCATCGGCCCGCAGCGGATCGCTCGCGTCGGCCGAAAACGCGCCGCTTGCGAACATGTCGAGGCTGGCCAGCGCCAGTCCCTCGGAGCGGCCGATACGCGTGTCGCCTATGACATCATGGTAACGCCACGCCGCGCCGGCGCCCGCGTCGAGCAGCACGCTGGTGATGGCGAGATCGAACTCGGCGCGCGCCCGTGAAGCCGCATTCGGCCAATTCACTTTGTCGGCAATCGCGGCCCAGCGATCGACACCGCCGACCACGAAATGCCGCCAGCGCGAGTGGAACGGCACCTCGCCATCGGGATAGGCCTTGCTGGTGACGTCCAGCACGAGGTCGGCGATCGCATCGAGCTTGCCGATCTCGACCCGAAAATGCGGCAGCTTGTCGGCAAGGCCGAGCGCCAGCATCTGATGCGCGCGCTCGCGCACTGCGCGGGCCGAGAGGAGATAGGAGACGTCGTCCATGATCTCAGGCTTCGCTCAGTATTTCTCGAGCGGCCGGCCGACGGTGTCGCCGAGCGCCTCGGGCTTCTGCGGCTCCAGCGAGAAATAGCCGGCCGCCTTCTTCGCCGCGATCTCGACATGGGCATCCGCCGGAATCAGCTCGTCCGGGATCGGCACGCGCTCGACGATATCGACGCCTTGGCCCACCAGCGCGTCATGCTTCATGTCGCTCATCGAGATGAAGCGGTCGATGCGTTTGATGCCGAGCCAGTGGATGACGTCGGGCATCAACTGCTGGAAGCGCGCATCCTGCACGCCGGCGACGCATTCGGTGCGCTCGAAATAGGCGGCGGCGGCGTCGCCGTCCTCCTGGCGCTTGCGCGCATTGTAGACCAGGAACTTCGTCACCTCGCCGAGGGCGCGGCCCTCCTTGCGGTTGTAGACGATGATGCCGAGGCCGCCGTTCTGCCCGGCCGCGACACATTCCTCGATGCCATGGATCAGATAGGGGCGGCAGGTGCAGATGTCGGAGCCGAACACGTCGGAGCCGTTGCACTCGTCATGCACGCGACATGTGATCTTCGTCCGGCTGTCATTGAGCTTGTCGACGTCGCCGAACAGATAGACCGTGGTGCCGCCGATCGGCGGCAGGAACACCTGCAGGTCGGGTCGGGTCACCAGCTCCGGATACATGCCGCCGGTCTGCTCGAACAGGCCGCGGCGCAGATTGGTCTCGCTGGTGCCGAAGCGCGCGGCCACGCCGGGCAGGTACCACACCGGGTCGATCGCGATCTTCACCACGGAGACGCTGCCATTGGCATGCACGACGTCGCCGTCATGAACGAGGCGCTTGGCCGCGAGCGCCGCATGCAACTCCGGCAGCTCGATGCGCGCCTTGGTCACGGCGATCGTCGGCCGGATATCGATTCCTTCCGCGATCTCGCCGCCGAAATTCTCGGCGACCAGATGGCCCCAGGGATCGAGCGCGACGATCTTCGCCGGATCGCGCCACTGCGCGAACGGGCCGATGGTAGCGGCGGGATGGGTGTTGGTGAGATCCGGACGGCGGATCGGATCGAGCGCACCAGATGATACCGCGAGCGCGCGGTAGACCGTGTAGGAGCCGCCATGGCTGCCGATCACGTTGCGGTCCTGCGGACGCGACACCGTGCCGATGATCGGGCCGCGCTCGCGCGCGCTCTCGGCGCCCCAGTGGAGCGGGAAATTGTGCTTGGCGCCTGGCACCGGGTGCGAGGTCAGGCGAATGTGATCCGTACGGTTGGAGCGAGTCATCGGACAGCTACCCCCAAAACGGCAACGGCCCGCCTTGACGACGGGCCTGAGCAGAACGAGTTCACGTTTTCCATGCATCAATATAGCAGTTTTTCCCCGGCAAACAAGTGGTTCCCGGCGGCCGTCTATTTGTAAACGAATGGTGTCGACCGCTGGCCGCGCGTTGCGGCGGACGGGCCTTGGCATGGTGCTTGCCTTTTCGCGGCCGGGCCGCCAGCTTGGCGCGCGTATGGAATCCCTGGCGGCAGCATGGACCTGATCATTCGCAACGCGGTGCTGGCGCAGCAGGGCGAACTGCGCCGCGCCGATATCGGAATTTCCGATGGTGTCATCGCTGCGATCGCGCCGTCGCTGCCAGCCGACGGCGCGGAGCGCGACGCGGAGAATTGCCTCGTCGTTCCCGGCTTCATCGAGACGCACATCCATCTCGACAAGACTTGCATCCTCGACCGCTGCACCATCCGCGACGGGACAGTCGCCGAGGCGGTGCGCGAGACCGCGGCCGCGAAGCGCAACTTCACCGCTGATGATGTCTACGCGCGAGCGAAGCAGACGGTGGAGCGCTGCGTCAGCCATGGCACGATGCGCATGCGCACCCATGTCGAGCTCGATCCCGGCATCGGCTTCATCGGTTTCGAGGCGATCCGGCGGCTCGCAAAGGACTATGCCTGGGCGCTCGATCTCGAGATCTGCGTATTTCCGCAGGAAGGTCTCACCAATTATCCCGGCACCGAGGAGCTGCTGATCGAAGGCCTGCGCCGCGGCGCGCGAACCATCGGCGCCGCCCCGTATTTCGACACCGACCCGCCGGCGCAGATCGACCGCATCTTCGCGATCGCGCGCGAGCACGACGTCGACATCGACATGCATCTCGATCTCGCCGAGACGCTCGATCACATGCAGATCGAATATGTCTGCCGCAAGACCGAGGAATATGGCTGGGGCGGCCGCGTCGCCGTCGGTCACGTCACGCAGCTGTCGCTGCTGCCGCCGCAGCGCTTCAAAGCCATCGCTGCGCAATTGGCCAATGCCGGGGTCGCCGTCACCGTGCTGCCCTCGACCGACCTGCATCTGATGGGTCGCCGGCAGGATCATGCTATCCCACGCGGCGTGGTCCCCCTGGAGCCGCTACGCGCTGCGGGCGTGACCTGCTCGCTTTCGACCAACAACGTGCTCAACCCGTTCACGCCCTATGGCGACGGCTCGCTGATCCGCATGGCCAATCTCTATGCCAATGTCTGTCACGTCTCGCGTCCCGATCATCTGGCCGGCTGCCTCGACATGGTGACGCATGATGCGGCGAAGCTGATGCGTCTCGCCGACTATGGCATCAGGGTCGGCGCGCCGGCCGATCTGGTCTGCATCGATGCGTCGACGCCGACCGAGACGGTGGCGACCCTGGCGCAGCCGCTATGGGGCCTCAAGCGCGGCCGCCCATCGTTCTCGCGGACGCGGCCCGTGCTGTATCGGCCGGGGTGACGCCAGAGTTAGAATAGGAGACCAACCATGCGCGTGATCAACGTTGCCGCCGCCCAGATGGGGCCGATTCAGCGCGCCGACAGCCGCGAGGCGGTGGTGGCGCGCATGATCGCACTGCTGGACGAGGCCAAGCGCCGGGGGGCCGATCTCATCGTCTATCCAGAGCTGGCGCTGACGACGTTCTTTCCGCGCTGGTACATGGAGAATCAGGTGGAGGTCGATAGCTGGTTCGAGCTGATGATGCCGAACGCCGCCGTGCAGCCGCTGTTCGATCGCGCTGCGCAGCATGGTATGGCGATGTATCTCGGCTATGCCGAGCTGACGCCGGATGGGCACCACTACAACACCGCCATCCTCACGGATCGCAGCAGCACCATCGTCGGCAAGTACCGCAAGGTGCATCTGCCCGGCCACGAGGAGTTCGAGCCCGCGCGCAGCCACCAGCATCTGGAGAAGCGCTATTTCGAGCCGGGCGATCTCGGCTTTCCGGTGTGGCGCAATCTCGGCGGCATCATCGGCATGGCGATCTGTAACGACCGCCGCTGGCCGGAGACCTATCGCGTGATGGGGCTGCAGGATGTCGAGATGGTGCTGATCGGCTACAACACGCCGTCGGTGAACTCGTTGAAGAGCGCGGAAGGACTGCAGCAGCGGCTGTTCCACAATCGCCTGTCAGCGCAGGCCGGCGCCTATCAGAACTCGTGCTGGGTGGTGGCGGTGGCCAAGGCCGGCGTCGAGGACGGCCATCCGCTGATCGGCGGCAGCCTGATCGTCAATCCAGATGGCGAGATCGTCGCCGAGGCCAAGACCGAGGGCGACGAGGTGCTGGTGGCGCCATGCGATCTCGATGCGACGCGGTTCGGCAAGCAGACGATCTTCGACTTCGCGCGGCATCGCCGGATCGAGCATTACGGACTGATCACCAGCCGCACGGGCGCGGTGCCGCCGGAGTGAGGCGGCAGATTGGGACGGACTAGGCTGCTGGCGCGCGCGTTGTCAGGCACGAGCGGCGCTACCGAAACGGCGTCGTCCCGGCGAACGCCGTGACCCATACCGCGGAAGCTATCGATGAGCGGAATTGGCAGTTGCCTGCCACATGGTGGCCGGTGGTTATGGGTCCCGGCTTAAGGCGGGGACGACAGCGGAGGGCGACGCAGCCAGTCGGGCAGACCCGAGCGTTGCGTCCCCCCCCCCGAGGAATACTGAACACTCCACTCACCGCGCAAACGCCACCGCGCCCAGCGCCATGGTCACCGCGGCCTGGGTCGGATCGATCACGGGAATGCCCAGCGCATCCTCCAGATTCTTCCGGTGCCGCGCCATGCCGGCGCAGCCCATGACGATCGCGGCGGCACCGTCCTCGTCCTTCAGGGCCCGGCCGACGGCGATCATCTTCGCCAGGGTGCCTTCGCCCGACGCCGTCTCGGCCACGGTCATGTCGAGCGGCCGCTCCGCGGCGAGCCGGTCCATCAGTCCCATCTGGCGGAGATAGCGGAGGTGGCGACGGATCGAGCGCTGCGCGATCGCGAGCACCCCGAACGTGTCGGCGCGAGTGAGCGCAGTCAGCACGCCGCATTCGGCGATGCCGAGCACCGGGCGTGTCGTCGCTTCGCGGCAGACATGCAGGCCGGGGTCGCTGTAGCAGGCAATCACGAAGGCGCTCGATGCATTGTCGCTCTCGACGAAGCGCCGCAGCGGCAAGGTGACGCTGTCGGCGTCCTTCTGGCTCTCGATGCCGTAGGGACCTTCCTTCAAAGTCTCGCAGATGATCTCCGGTCCCTCCGCAAACATCAGCGGCTGCAGCGCAGCGGTGAGACCGTCGGTGACCACCTGGTTGGAGTTCGGATTGATCACGGTGATGCGCGGGCGGGACATGGGAGCTACCTGCTTCTTCAGTGTTGACGGCGCGTGACAGGCAACCACTATGCCATGGCTGACGCAATGGGGCCGATGCGGTCGTCTCGCGTCCACGGCGTTCCATCTGGCAGAACTAGGAGATCGCGATGACCGAGCCGGCCTATGACCTGATCATCCGGGGAGGGCGCGTCGCCACCACCACCGACACGTTCGAGGCCGACGTCGCGATATCAGGCGAAACCATCGCGGCGATCGGCCGCGGGCTCGGCCCGGCCAAGCGCGAGATCGATGCGCGCGGCAAGTATGTGCTGCCCGGCGGCGTCGACAGCCATTGCCATATCGAGCAGCTCTCGGCGGCAGGGATCGTCAATGCCGACACGTTCGAGAGCGCCACCACGTCGGCCGCCTTCGGTGGCACCACGTCCGTGATCTCCTTCGCGGCCCAGCATGTCGGCATGCAGTTGCCGCAGGTGGTCGAGGACTATCACGCGCTGGCGCGCAAGGGGGCCGTGATCGACTACGCGTTCCACATGATCGTCGCCGATCCGACCAGGGAGACGCTGGAGCGCGATCTGCCGGCGCTGATCCGCCAGGGCCACGGCTCGATCAAGATCTTCATGACGTACGACCGGCTCAAGATCGACGACGAGCCGCTGCTCGACATTCTCGTCGCCGCGCGCGAAGGCGGCGCCATGCTGTGCGCGCACGCCGAGAACCATGGCATCATCTCCTGGATGGTGAAGCGGCTGCTGTCGCGCGGCTACACCGCGCCGAAATATCACGCCATCAGCCACGCCCGCTTCTCCGAGGCCGAAGCGTTCAACCGGCTGATCGGCATGGCCGCCCTCGTCGATCAGCCGATCATGATCTTCCACGTCTCGACCGCGGAAGGCGCCAAGGTGATCCGGGATGCGCGCGGGCAGGGGCTGAAGGTGTTTGCTGAGACGTGCCCGCAATATCTGTTCATGACGGCTGATGATCTCGACAAGCCCGGCATCGAGGGTGCGAAGTGGATGTGCAGTCCGCCCCCGCGCCGCGCGCCCGATCAGGAGGCGCTGTGGCAGGCGCTGTCGCTCGGCGACCTGCAGACGATCTCTTCCGATCACGCGCCGTATCGGTTCGACGAGACCGGCAAGCTGCGCGCCGGCCCCAACCCCAACTTCAAGCAGATCGCCAACGGCCTGCCGGGCCTGGAGCTGCGGCTGCCGCTCTTGTTCGACGCGATGGTGTCGAAGGGGCGGCTGGGCCTCAACAAGTTCGTCGAGCTGACAGCGACGGCGCCGGCCAGGATCTACAATCTGCATCCGAGAAAGGGCGCGATCGCGATCGGCGCCGATGCCGATATCGCGCTGTGGGATCCGGACAAGCACGTCACGATCAGCGATGGCGCCATGCACGACCTCGCCGGCTACACGCCATTTGCGGGGCGCAGCGTGCATGGATGGCCGGTGAGCGTGCTGTCGCGCGGCCGCGTCATCGTTGACGGCGGCAGACTGTCGGCCCAGCCCGGCTCCGGCCAGTTCCTCGCCCGCAGCGGTGGCGAGGCTGCGAAGCCGACGGGGCGCCTGGTCGCGGATATGGACCCGGAGCAGAATTTTGGGGCGAAGCTGCTCTAGGCGCGAAGAGCTGTTGGAGTAGCTGATCATGTCGACGCGGTCGCTCCGCTCTTCGCCGTCATGCCCCGGGCTCGCCCCGGGCATCCACGTGCTTCCCGGGATGCCGCCGGACGTGGATGGCCGGGACGGCGCTAGGCCATGACGTGGGGAGAGAGCTGAACGCCCTTCGTCGATCGCTGTCCACGCGAGGAACTCTTTGATGCATGTCCTGATCTTCGGCGGCGCCGGCTTCGTCGGGCTCAACATTGCGCAAGGCCTGCTGGAGCGCGGCCATGCCGCGACGATCTTTGACGCAGCAGGTTTGCCGGCGGCAGCGCAGCGCGCCCTCGCGCCGTATCGCGAGCGTCTGCACCTGGTGCAGGGCGACGTCACCGATGCGAGCGCCGTCGCGGCCGCCGTCGCCAGCGGCTGCGATGCCGTCGTGCTCGGCGCCGCGATCACTGCCGGGCCCGAGCGCGATGCGGCTGACCCGGAGCGCATCCTCGCGGTCAATCTGCTTGCGCAGGTGCCGATCCTGCAGGCGGCGCGCGGCAGCGGCATCCGCCGCGTCATCAACCTGTCCTCGGCGGCGTCCTATGGCGACAGCGGTCAGCGCTTTGCCGTGCTGGAGGAGACCATGCCGTGCGAGCCGGTATCGCTCTATGCGATCACCAAGTTCGCCTCCGAGCGCGTCGCCGCGCGGCTGTCGGATCTGTGGCAAACCGACGTGATCAGCGTGCGCCTGTCGGCGGTCTTCGGCCCTTTCGAGCGCGCCGGCGGCGTGCGCGACACGCCATCGCCGCAGGCGCTGATCGCGGCCTGTTGCGCGCGCAATGCGCCGGCGCTGCTGAACGAGCCGGGCGACAAGGACTGGGTCTATGCGGTCGACGTCGCCGACGCCGTCTGCCGGTTGCTGGAAGCCGAGAGGCCGCAGCACAGGCTCTACAACATCTCCAGCACAGCCATGTTTACCGCCGAGGCCTGGGGCCGCGCCTTCGCGCAAGGCCGCTCCGGTTTCGTCTGCCGGCTCGCGGAGCAGGGCGAGGCGCCGACGGTGCCGGTGTTTGCTCCGAACCGCGGCCGGCTGTCGACGACGCGACTGGCCGAGGAGTTCGGCTGGCGCGCGCGCTTCGACTGCGCGGCGTCGGCGGAGCATTTCGGCCGCTGGTTCGATCAGCACGGGAGAGATTGAGATGAGGCTCAAGGCGAAGGTCGCGGTCATCACCGGCGGCGGCTCCGGCATCGGCCGCGCCAGCGCCGTCATGTTCGCGCGCGAGGGCGCTTATGTTGCGCTGGTCGACCGCGACGCGGCAGGCGCGGAGGAAACCCTGTTGCTCCTGGCCAAGGCCGGAGGCCAGGGCCGCGTGTATGTCGGCGATGTCGGCGAAGCGGATTTTGCAAAGGCGACGGTCGAGAGCGTGGCAGCCGCGCGCGGCCGGCTGGATGTGCTGATGACCGCGGCCGGCTTCTCCTGCGGCGGCACCGTGGTCACGACCGATCCTATGGATTGGGACGCGGTGTTCCGCGCCAATGTCGGCGGCACCTGGCTGTGGGCCAAGGTCGCGGTGCCGATCATGCAGAAGCAGAAGGCCGGATCGATCATCACCGTGGCGTCGCAGCTTGCGGTCGCCGGCGGCAAAGGCAACAGCGCCTATATCGCCGCCAAGGGCGCGATCATCAGCCTGACCCGCACCATGGCGGTCGACTTCGCCGCCGATGGCATCCGCGTCAATGCGCTGGCGCCGGGCGCGATCGACACGCCGCTGCTGCGCCGGAGCTTTGCGCGCCACGCCGATCCCGAGCCGGTGCGCGAGGCCTCGCGCCAGCGCCACGCCATGAAGCGCTTTGGCGCGGCAGACGAGGTCGCGGCCGCCGCGCTGTTCCTCGCCAGCGACGAGGCGTCGTTCACGACCGGCATCGTGCTGCCGGTCGATGGCGGCTGGCTGGCGGCGTAGCTCAACGCCTCGCAGTGCCGGATTTCCGATCGCGCCCGCGCAAAATGTCCGCAAGCGCGGCCGCGTTGCGAGACAGTGGCTCGAAGCGTGGCGTCAGGAGATACGCGCGCATCGGAATCTTCGGTGCGAGTGGCCGTGCCGCGAGGTCGGGCCAGGCGCGGCCGCGCAGCACGAATTCGTCGACCACGGCAAGGCCCGCGCCGGCGCGGGCCATGGCGCAGGCGTCGGGCGTGTAGCGCACGATCGTGGTCGGCTCCGGGCCGCCGGCGAGGGCCGATGTGACGATGTGGCCATAAGGCGTCTGCCGGCCGAAGCCGACCAGCGGATAGGGCAGCATGTCCTTCGGCCTGATGCTGCGCAGCTTCGCCAGGGCATGATCGGCCGGCATGATCACGTGCAGCGCGCCCTCCGCGATCGTCTCGACCGCGACTGTCGGCTCGTCGACCGGCAGCACGGTGATGCCGAGATCGGCGCGGGCTGTGCCGACGCGGCTGACGATCTCCAGCAGGGTCAGCGACTCGAACTCGACACGCAGGTCGGGAAAGCGGCCGCGCAGCCGCGCCAGCGCCTCCGGCACCATGCTGTGTCCCGCGCTCGGGCTCGCCACCACGCGGATCGTCCCGGTGCCGCCCGCGCGCAACTCGTCGGCGAGATCGTTGATGCGCGCGACGCCGCGATGGACCTGCTCGACCTCGGCGAACAGCCGCCTGGCCTCCGGCGTCGGCTGCACCCGGCCGCTGATGCGCTCGAACAGCTTGAGCTTGAGGCCATCCTCGGTATAGGCCAGCAGCCGGCTGATCGCGGGCTGCGACACGGACAGCAGCCGCGCAGCGCCGCTGATCGAGCCTGTCATCATGATGGCGCGGAACACCTCGATCTGGCGCAGATTGAGCGGCATGCGACCTCTTGTCTCGCTGCGGATGGCTGTCGATTCTAGCTGCCGCTGCCGTCCCATAACAAGCTGTTATGGGCGGCGGACAAATCGGTATGGTCGGCTCCAGGCTCGCTTTGCTAAGTTTCGCTCGCCGGGTGACATGACTGATGGAGAGAGCGTGAGCGACAGCGAGCGTGTCGATCGCGATTGCGCGTGTTTCATCCGGTGGCCGGCATGAGCGCCGGTCTCGCCGCGCTGACGGCCCAGGTCCGCAGCGATCTTGCCAGGATCGCGCATCCCAGCATGCCATGGCTGACGCCTATCATCGGTCCCGATGGCCGACCTGCGCGCGATGTGTTGATCGTCGGCGGCGGCCAATCCGGTCTTGCCACCGCCTTCGCCCTGCTGCGCTCACGCGTCAGCAATATTCTCGTGCTCGACAAGGCCGAAGCTGGCCGCGAAGGACCGTGGCTCAGCTATGCGCGCATGCCGACCCTGCGCAGCCCGAAAGATTTCACCGGACCGGATCTCGACATACCCTGTCTGACCTATCAGGCGTGGCACGAGGCGAAGTTCGGCGGCGAGAGCTGGCGCAATCTTGACCTGATTCCGCGCGAATATTGGGCAGACTATCTCGCCTGGTATCGCGAGGTGCTCGACCTTCCCGTGCGCAACGGCTGCGAGGTCGTCGATATCGCGCCGGCCGCTGATGGACTGCTGCAGGCGACCGTGCGCAGCAAGGATGGTGAGGCGACGATCTACGCGCGCAAGATCGTGCTGGCGACCGGGCAGGAGGGGATGGGCGACTGGAGCATTCCGGAGCCGCTGCGCGATCTGCCCGCAACGCGCGGCGCCCATTCCGGCGCCGAGATCGATTTCGACAGCTTGCGCGGCCGCGGGGTCGCCGTGATCGGCGCCGGTGCCTCGGCGTTCGACAATGCGGCGGCTGCACTCGAAGCCGGTGCGGCGCGCGTCGATCTGCTATGCCGCCGCGCGGAAATCCAACTGATCCAACCCTATCGCTGGTTGACGTTCCGCGGTTTCCTGCGGCATTTCTCCGAACTCGACGACGCCTGGCGCTGGCGTTTCATGCGCGCGGTCCTCGAATTGCGCGAGGGCTTTCCGCAGCACACCTACGATCGGTGCGCTCGTCATGCCGCGTTCCATCTACACGAGGGCGCGCCGATCGTGGCCGCGCGCGAATCGTCCGACGGAGTCGTGCTGCAGACGCCGCAAGGCGACGTCGCGGTCGACTTCGTGATCAGCGCGACGGGCATCTCGATGGACTTCGCAAAGCGTCCGGAGCTGCAGCGCTTTGCCGCCAACATCGCGCGCTGGTGCGATCGCTACACGCCCGATGCCAGCGAGCGCAACGACCGGCTTGGCGCCTTTCCCTATCTCGCCGACGACTATGCGCTGTGCGAGCGTGTGGCTGGCGCAACGCCGTGGATCTGCGACGTCCATGTTTTCGCCATTGCCTCGACGATGAGCTTCGGCGCGTCGGGTTCTTCCATCAATGCAATGACCACAGCGGTGCCGAAGCTCGTGCATGGGCTGACGCGCGGGCTGTTCAAGGCCGACATCGACAAGCATTGGGCCAACTTCCAGGCCTACGATGTGAAGCAGGCCGAGGTGCGCCGTGGCACGTGAATTGCTGCTGCGCTTCCATCTGATGCGCTTCCATCTGATGCGCTTGCGTCGCCGGTGACCGCTGGCAGGGTATTTCAGTCCCGGATTTTGAGACCAATGAGGGAACAAGGGCGATGAGTTTCGAGATGTCCAAACGTTCGTTGTTCGCTGCGACCGCCTTGCTCGCGGTGATGCTGGCTGCGCCATCGGCGCATGCGCAGAGCCGCGCGGAGACTCTGCGCTATGTCACCGGTGCCACCGTCAACACGCTTGATCCGAACATTCCGGGCTCGACGCGCGAGGCCTTCGCGCTGTCGATGTCGAGCTACGACCGGCTGGTGTCGTTCGGTCGCAAGCAGCTCAATGGTAAGTGGGTGTTCGATCTCGACACGATCACCGGCGAGCTCGCTGAATCCTATCAGGTCAGCGCTGACGGTTTGAAGATCACCTTCAAGCTGCGCCCCGACGCCAAGTTCCAGGACGGCTCGCCGGTGACGGCCGAGGACGTCAAATGGTCGCTCGACCGCTGTGTCAGCGCGCCGATCCTCGGCAAGGCGCAACTGCTGACGGGCTCGCTGACGTCGGCCGATCAGTTCAAGGTCATTGATCCCCTGACGTTCGAAGTGACCTTGCCGAAGCCGGACAAGCTGGCGCTGCCGAATCTGGCCACCGTCTATCCGATCATCATCAACTCCAAGCTAGCCAAGGCGCATGTGACCGCTGAAGATCCGTGGGCGCTGAACTGGACCAAAGAGAACGCGGCCGGTAGCGGCGCCTACATCGTCGAGACCTTCAAGCCCGGCGAGCAAGTGATCGCCAAGCGCAACGAGGCCTGGAACCGCGGCACGCCGGACAAGCCGGCGGCGTTCAAGCGCCTGATCATCCAGTCGGTGCCAGAGCCGGCGACGCGCGCCAACCTCGTCGAGCGCGGTGATGCCGATCTGGTCATCGATCTGCAGGCGAGCGACGTGCAGTCGCTGGAAAGCAAGGGCAAGCTGAAGGTGATCTCGACGCCGCAATACAACGCGGTGACCTTCATCTCGATGAACAACACCATTCCGCCGTTCGACAACGTCAATGTGCGTCGCGCCATCGCCTCTGCGCTGCCCTATGACGACATGTTCAAGGCGGCCTTGTTCGGCCGCGGCGCGCCGCTCTACGGCGCGACGTGGGCTGACGGCAAGCCGCCGAGCGGCGGCTATCCGATCCCGCAGCCGATCAAGCTCGATCTGGAAAAGGCCAAGGCCTATCTGAAGGACGCCGGCATGGCGGACGGCTTCTCCACCACCTTCAGCTTCAATGTCGGCCAGGCGGCGACCGCCGAGCCGATGGCCGCGCTGGTCAAGGAATCGCTCGCCAAGATCGGCATCAAGGTGGACATCCAGAAGCTGCCGGATGCGCAGATGTCGACCGCGATCAACGAGAAGAAGCTGCCGTTCTTCACCGAAGGCATCGTCGCCTGGCTGCCCTCGACCGACTACTTCTATCGCAACTTCTACACCGGCAAGCAGCGCTGGAATTATTCCTCGACTGACAATGCCGAGCTGGAGAAGATCGCGCAGGAGGCGCGCTTCGAGGCCGACAAGGCGAAATATGAGGAGCAGGGCAAGGCGCTCAACGCCGTCCATTTCGACCAGATGTTCCAGATCCCGATCTGGCAGGCAGCGCAGGACGCGGTAATGCAGCCGACGGTGGATGGCTATGTCTACCAGTTCACGCGGCAGGTCGATTATCGTAACCTGAGCCGCAAGTAACGGGGACGGCAGATAACCATGGGCACGATCGGCGCAACCTTGGCTCGGGCGGGACGACGCTTCGTCTCGTCGCTGCCGGCGCTGTTCGGCGTCTTGGTGTTCACCTTTCTCTTGATGCGCGTGCTGCCGGGGGACCCGGCCGTGTTCTTTGCCTCCGGTCCCAATGCCGGCCAGGAGGAGATCGAGGTGATCCGCCGGCAGCTCGGGCTCGACAAGCCGCTGCCGAACCAGCTCGCGATCTATCTGTACGACGTCGGCCGCGGCAATCTCGGCCGCTCGATGATGACCGGGCAGGCCGTTGCCAAGGACCTCAAGGAGCGGCTGCCGGCCTCGCTGGAGCTGACGTTGACCGCGTTGCTGATCGCGCTGGTCTCGGCGGTGCCGCTTGGCGTGCTCGCGGCGCTCAGGCCCGGCTCGCTGGTCGATCATGGCGTGCGGCTGTTCTGCTCGCTCGGCGTCTGCGTGCCGACCTTCGTCTCCGGTCTGCTGCTGATCTACGTGTTCTATTATCTGCTCGGCTTCGCGCCGGACCCCACGGGCCGCATCGACATCTTCGCGACTCTGCCGCCGCAGCGGACCGGCTTCCTGATCATCGACTTCCTGCTCGCCGGCGATCTCGAGGGCTGGTGGGCGGCGGCGCGGCAATTGATGCTGCCGGCGCTGACCATGGCGCTGTTCGTGATCGCGCCGCTGGCGCGGATCACCCGCGCCTCGATGCTGGTGTCGCTCGGCAGCGACTTCGTGCGCACCGCGCGCTCGGTCGGGCTGTCGTGGTGGCGCATCGTCGTCACCTATGCGCTGCGCAACGCGATCCTTCCGGTGATCACCATCGCAGGCATCGTATTCTCGACCATGCTCGGCGCCAACGTGCTGGTGGAGAAGGTGTTCTCCTGGCCGGGCGTCGCCTCCTACGCGCTCGATGCGCTGCTGGTGTCGGACTACGCGCCGGTGCAGGGCTTCGTGCTGCTGATGGCGACGATCTTCGTGATCGTCAATCTGCTGGTCGATCTGCTCTATGGCATCGCCGATCCCAGGGCGACGGTGGCGTGAGCATGAGCACGATCGAGACCGCGTCGACCCTGCGCCATACCGCGTTCGTGCTACGCGGCAATCCGGTCACCGCCGTCGCAGCCGGCGGCGCGCTGCTGCTGGCACTGATCGCGATCTTTGCGCCGTGGCTCGCGCCTTACGATCCGGTCGCGTCCGAGGTCTCCGCCGCGCTGCAGCCGCCGAGCGCCGCGCACTGGTTCGGCACCGACCAGCTCGGCCGCGACGTGCTAAGCCGCCTGATCGTCGCAAGCCGGCTCGATCTCACCATCGCGGTGACGGCGGTCGCCGTGTCCTTCGCGCTCGGGTCGGTCGTCGGTGCGCTGTGCGGCTATGCCGGCGGCCGGCTCGACAAGGCGGTCGGCCGTTTCGTCGACGTGCTGATGGCGTTCCCGCTGTTCGTGCTGGCGATGGCGATGGTGGCCGCGCTCGGCAACCGCGTCGAGAACATCGTGATCGCGACCGCGATCATCAATCTGCCGTTCTACATCCGCTTCGCCCGCGCCGAAGTGAACATCCGCCGTAATCTCGGCTGGGTCGAGGCCGCGCGGGCCTGCGGCGAGAGCCACATCGCCGTGGTGCTGCGCTTCCTGCTGCCGAACGTGCTGCCGGCGATGGCGGTGCAGATATCGCTCAATCTCGGCTGGGCCATTCTCAATGCCGCGGGCCTCTCCTTCATCGGCCTCGGCGTCAAGCCGCCGACGCCGGAATGGGGCATCATGGTCGCCGAGGGCGCACGCTTCATCTCCACGGGGCGCTGGTGGCTGGTGGCGTTTCCCGGACTTGCGCTGATGAGCGCGGTGCTGTGCTTCAATCTGCTCGGCGACGGCCTGCGCGACATCCTGGATCCCCGGATGCGCACGTGATGTCTCGTCAGAACCAAGCAGAGCCGGGCGCATCCGAGGATGCGCACGTGACGGCGCCGCTGCTCGAGGTCGAGAACCTCAAGGTGACCTTCTCGACTCGTCGCGGCCTCGTCGAGGCGGTGCGCGGCGTGTCGCTGTCGCTGCAGCCCGGCGAGATGCTGGGCCTTGTCGGCGAGAGCGGCTCCGGCAAATCGGTGACCGGCTTTGCCATCACCCATCTGCTCGACAAGGCCGGCCGCATCACCGACGGCTGCATCCGCTTCAAGGGCCAGGACATCACCCGCGCCGGCGGCGCCGATCTGCGCAGCCTGCATGGCGCAGCCATGGCGATGATCTTCCAGAACCCGCGCGCCGCGCTCAACCCGATCCGCACCGTCGGCCAGCAGATTGCGGATGCGATCCTCGCCCATCGCCGTCTGTCGCGGCAGGAGGCGCAGGCCGAGGCTCTGAGCTTGCTCAAGGCTGTGCAGATCCGCGATCCCGAGCGGCGCATGGGCGCCTATCCGCATGAGCTGTCCGGCGGCATGTGCCAGCGCGTGATGATCGCGATCGCGATCTCCTGCAGTCCGCAGCTCCTGATCGCCGACGAGCCGACCACCGGCCTCGACGTCACCACACAGAAGGTGGTGATGGATCTGCTCGCTCATATCGCCGCCGACCGCGGCATGGCGACGATCCTGATCACGCATGATCTCGGGCTGGCCGCGCGCTACTGCGCGCGCGTCGTGGTGATGGAGCAGGGCAGGCTGGTCGAGCAGGCCGAGCCGCTGACGCTGTTCTATCGCCCGCAGCACCCCTACACCAAGCGTCTGGTCGCGGCATCGCCGACGGCGACCTCGCGCGTCGAGGATCTGGTGCCCGATGGCGAGAGGATTCCGTTGGTCGAGATAAGCGAGCTGCCGCCTCCGCCGCACGGCACGCCGCTGCTGCTCGACGTCAAGAACATCGTCAAGCGCTTCGACGACGGCACCGTTGGGGTGGCCGACTTCTCGATGACGATGCGCGGCGGCGAGAGCGTCGGCCTGGTCGGCGAGAGCGGCTCGGGCAAGAGCACGACCTCGCGCATGATCTGCCGCCTGATCGATCCCAGCGAGGGCGAGATCCTGTTCGACGGGCGGCCGATCGGCCAGATCCCGGCACGCGACTTCCACGCGAGCGAGCTGCGCAAGGACATTCAGATCGTCTTCCAGGATCCGAACGACAGCCTCAATCCGCGCTATACCGCGTTCGACTGCGTCGCTCATCCGTTGTTTCGGCTGATGAACATGCGCAACGGCGACAAGCTGCGCCAGCGCGTGGAGGAATGCGCAGACCGCGTCGGGCTGCCGCGCGAGCTGTTGTCGCGCTTTCCGCACCAGCTTTCCGGCGGCCAGAAGGCGCGCGTCGGCATCGCGCGGGCCATTGCCTGCCGGCCGCGGCTCCTGGTGCTGGACGAGCCGACCGCGGCGCTCGACGTCTCCGTGCAGGCCGTGGTGCTGCAGCTCCTGAACCGTCTTCGGCGCGAGGACAATCTCGCCTTCCTGTTCGTCAGCCACGATCTCAACGTCGTGCGCATGATGTGCGACCGCACCATCGTGCTGCGCACCGGCCTGATCGTCGAGCAGGGCGAGAGCCGGGCGCTGTTCGCCAACCCGCAGACCGACTACACCCGCGAGCTGGTCGAAGCCGTGCCGCACATCGCGCCGCCAGTGGCGCTGGCGCCGGCCTGAACGCACCCATAACAATCGATTATGGACGCCGGACAACTTGGTATTGGGATCGCGATCGGCTGGCCTGTTAGTTTGCGGGCATCGGCCTCTCAAGCCATCAAAGGGTCAAAGCGCTGATCATGACGGAGCTGATCGAAAGGCTGCGGAGCGCCGTTGGCGACGCCCATGTTCTCGTCGCAGCCGACGATCAGGCGCCTTATCTGCGTGACTGGCTCGGCAAGTATCACGGCGCGGCGATTGCGGTGGTGCGCCCCGGCTCGACCGCGGAGGTTGCGGCCGTCATGGTGGCCTGCGCCGAGGCGCGCTCCGCCGTGGTGCCGCAGGGCGGCCACACCAGCCTGTCCGGCGGTGCGACGCCGGATGCGGGCGGAAGGGCGGTCGTGCTGTCGCTGGCGCGGATGAACCGTATCCGCGCGGTCGATGCCATCGGCCAGACCATCGTGGTCGATGCCGGCGTCGTACTGGCCAAGGTGCAGGACGCCGCGCGCGCGGCCGGCTTGCTGTTTCCGCTCAGCCTGGGCTCCGAGGGCAGTTGCACCGTCGGCGGCAATCTCGCGGCCAATGCCGGCGGCGTCGCCGTGCTGCGTTATGGCGTGATGCGCGAGCTGACGCTCGGCCTCGAGGTGGTGCTCCCGGACGGCCGGATCTGGGACGGCCTGCGCTCCTTGCGCAAGGACAACACCGGCTACGCGCTGCGCGATTTGTTCATCGGTTCGGAAGGAACGCTCGGTATCATCACCGGCGCCGTGCTCAAGCTGTTTCCGCAGCCGACCGCGCGTGCGACCGCCTTCGTCGCCGTGGCCGATGCAGCCGCCGCACTCGCGCTGCTGCGGCTGTCGCGTGCGCATTGCGGCGACCGGCTCACCGCGTTCGAGTTCCTGACCGCGGCGACGCTGGAGATGATCCTGCGCCAGATGCCGGACACGCGGCTGCCATTCGCGGCGCTTCCCGGCGCGGCAGTGCTGATCGAACTGAGCGACATTGGTGACGAGAGCGCGCTGACCGTGCGGCTCGAAACTGCGCTGGCCGAGGCGATGGCGAACGGGATCGCCTCAGATGCCGTGGTTGCTCAGGACGGCACGCAGGCGAAGGCTTTCTGGCGCGTGCGCGAAAGCGTGTCGGAGGCGCTGGTGCGCGAGGGCAAGGCGGTCAAGCACGACATCGCCGTCCCCGTCGCCGAGATCGCCGATTTCGTTGATGTGATGGATGCAGCAGTCCGTGCGGCGCTGCCGGGCGTCCGGCCCATGGTGTTCGGCCATCTCGGCGACGGCAACCTGCACTACAACCTGATGCGTCCGCTCGATATGAGCGAGGCGCAGTTCTACGAGCACGGTGCGTGGATCACCCGTATCGTCCACGACGAGATCACCCGCCGCAGGGGCTCGATCAGCGCCGAGCACGGCATCGGCCAGCTCCGTATCGCCGAGATGCCGCTGTGCAAGCCGCCGCTCGAGCTGGAACTGATGCGACAGCTCAAGGCTACGCTCGATCCGCACGGGCTGATGAATCCGGGCAAGCTGTTGCCGAACGTTTAGTTCGATGCTGATGTCGCCCGTTCGTCCGGCCAGAGCCGACGTGACGTCAGCCTACGTCTTGCCGGATCCGCGCGACAGTCGCACGGGTTCCATTCAGGAAGAGGCTACCGAGTGCCGTCTCAACCGCACGCGCGAAACGAGGATCGTTCGGCAACCCGTGGCCGAAGACTGACGTAACCGACAACAACGCCGGCGCGAGCCGGCTCGCGACCGGGCCGGCGTCATCCGCCAGCGCACGCAGCCGTATCGCAAGCGGGTCGCGCAGCGCGATCGGCTGGCCGTGCTCGTCAGTGCCGCTGACGTAGCGCATCCATCCCGCAACGGCGAGCGCGAGCCGGGTGATCGGCACGCCGCGCGCCAGCCGGTCACGGATCGTGCCGAGCAGGCGCTGCGGCAGCTTCTGCGAGCCGTCCATCGCGATCTGCGCCGTGCGATGCTTGAGCGCCGGATTGCGGAAGCGGTTGAGCAGCGCGGCGCGATAGGCCGCCACGTCGAAGCCACCGAGCGCGGGCAGGGTCGGCGTGACCTCGTCGCGCATCATGTCCTCGACGAGACCGGCAAGATCAGGCTCGGCCATCGCCGCGGCGACTGTCTCGCATCCCATGAGATAGCCGAGATAGGCGATCGTGGAGTGTGCGCCGTTGAGCAGCCGGAGCTTCATCAGCTCGAACGGGGCGACGTCGTGGACGAACTGCGCGCCGCTGACGTCCCATGCCGGACGGCCACCGCCGAAATCATCCTCGATGACCCATTGGCTGAACGGCTCGGTGACGACAGGCCAAGCGTCGTCGAGGCCGAGCGCGGCGCTGACATCACTGCGGTCGGCGTCGGTGGTGGCCGGCACGATGCGGTCGACCATGGTCGAGGGAAAGCGGACATTGTCCGCGATCCACCGGGCGAGATCACGGTCGACGAGCTCGGCAAAGGCGATCGCGAGGCCGCGCAAGGTGTGGCCATTGGCGGGAAGGTTGTCGCAGGCGAGCACGGTGTAGGGCGGCAGGCCCCGCTGCCGCCGCAGCCGCAGGCCGCCGACGATGAAGCCGAGCGTGCTTCGCGGATGCGTGAGATTGAGAGCGTCATGACGGATGTCGGGGTCATCGGCGCGCAGCGCGCCGGTGGCCGGATCGTGGCTGTAGCCCTTCTCGGTCACCGTCGTCGAGACGATACGCACCGCGGGATCGGCCAGCCGTGCGATCAGGCCCGCAGGATCTTCCGGCGCGACCGCAACGCCGGTGAGCGCGCCGATGACGCGCCGCGCATGGCCGGCGCCATCGCTGGCCGTCACGCTGTAGAGGCCGCCTTGCGGTTCGAGCGCATCGCGGGTGTCGGGTGAGCGTAAGGAGACGCCGAGGATGCCCCAGCGCGGATCGTCCTTGAGCAGCGCGTCGGTGTAGACGGCCTGGTGGCCGCGATGGAACGCGCCCAGTCCGAGATGGACGATCCCGGTCGCGACCGTCGTACGGTCGTAGTCCGGCCTGACGATGCCGGCGGGCAGGCGGTGGAGCGTGGCGGTGCCGAGGCGGTCCATGTTTTGGATCAGATGGTTTGCATCAGAAGATCAGCTGCACTTTGCAGCATTCAGTCTGGTTGTGCTCGAACGTCTCGAACGCGGTGGCGTAGGCGTCGAGCCTGAAGCGGTGGGTGATGAGGCGCTCCGGCTGCAAGGTGCCGCTGGCGAACCAGTCGATCACCTTGGCGAACTTGCCGCTGTTCAGCCGCGAGGCGTGGATCGAAAGCTCCTTCGCCGTGACCTTCTGCTGCACGATCGTGGACGGCTCGGCCGAGAAGCCGAGCAGGCCGATCCGCGCGGCGGGCGAGGCGATCTCGATCGCGTCAGCGAGAATGGCGGGATGGCAGGCGGCATCGATGATCAGCGTCGGCTTCAGGCCGGCGTCCGCGAGCGCTGCGGGCAGGGCGGTCTGCGCGGTGTTGATGACGCGATCGGCGCCATTGTGCCGCGCCGCGTCGAGGCGTTGGTCGATGCGGTCGGTGACGATCAGTTCCTTGACGCCATAGACGCGCTTGAGCACCTGGATCACGGTCAGCCCAATCGGCCCGGCGCCATAGACCAGCGCGACATCGGAGGCAAACACGCTTGTGTGGTCGGTGATGTTGGCGGCGATCGAGAACGGCTCGACCAGCGGCGCCTTGTCGTCGTCGACGCTGTCCGGCAGCAGATGCGCGTTCGCAGCCGGCACGCAGGCATATTCGGAAAAGCCGCCGTCGCGGTGGACGCCGAGCACGGCGAGTTCAGCGCAGACATTGGGACGGCCGACCGAGCAGGGATAGCAGTGGCCGCAGGCGACGACCGGATCGACCACGACGCGAGCGCCGAGCCGTGCGTCGACACCGTCGCCGAGCTTGTCGATGCGGCCGAAGAATTCATGGCCGATGACGCGCGGATAGCGCGCAAACGGGTTGCTGCCGTGAAGGATGTGGATGTCGGAGCCGCAGATGCCGGCGCGCTCGACCTTGATTCGGATCTCGCCGGCGGCGGGCTCGGGGATGGCGCGGGTTTCAATCGACAGGCGGCCGGGCCGCTCCACCACGAGGCTCTTCACGCGTTCCTCCATCCCCTCAGTGCTCATCTCGAAAGTGAGCCGCCGTCATATACCAACCTCGATACTTGGATACAAGTTATCTATTGAAAGCAGATTTGGTATCCATTATAGGCTGACGTTATAGGAATGACATACACAAGGCCCCCAAGCGGGCCGGCAGGGGAGGTTTGCCAATGTCTTTGCCCACATCCATGTCCCGTCGCTGCTTCGTCGGCACCGCACTCGCGGGGGCGTCTGCCCTGGCGTTCGGGCCAGCCCAGGCACAATCGGCCAAGTATCGCCTGCGTTACGGCACGGCGTTTCCCGCCACCCATCCCGGCGTCATCAGAATCATCGAGGCGTCGGAGGTCATCAAGAAGCAGACCAGTGGTCTGGTCGACCTGCAGGTCTATCCGAACAGCCAGCTCGGCAGCGAGCCCGACATGTTCTCGCAGGTGCGCAGCGGCGCGCTCGACTTCATGTCGACGTCCGGCGTGAACCAGACCGTGGTGCCGATCGGCGGCATCAATGCCATAGCCTTCGCGTTCGAGAGCTACGACCAGGTGTGGTCGGCGATGGATGGCGATCTCGGCAATCATGTGCGCGGCGAGTTCGCCAAGGTCGGCCTGCACGTGCTCCCGAAATGCCTCGACAATGGCTATCGCAACATCACCTCCGGCGCCAAGCCGATCGCCTCGCCCGACGATCTCAAGGGCTTCAAGATCCGCGTGCCCGGCAATCCGCTGTGGGTGACGCTGTTCAAGACGCTCGGTGCTGCGCCGACGCCGATCAATTTCGGCGAGCTTTATGCGGCGCTGCAGACGCACATCGTCGACGGCCAGGAGAATCCGCTGGCGCTGATCCAGAGCGCCAAGCTCTACGAGGTGCAGAAATACATCGCGCTGTCCGGCCATATCTGGGACGGTCACCACATCTTCGCCAATGCGACGCGCTGGAACGGTCTGCCCGCCGACGTGCGCGACGCCATCACCGCGGCGCTGTCGGAGGCCGCCGTGAAGGAGCGGCAGGACATCCAGAGCTTCAACGAAAAGGCGCAAGCCGAAATGCAGGCGGGAGGCGTCGCGTTCAACAAGGTCGACACCAAGCCGTTCCGTGACGCGTTGCGCACCGCCGGCTTCTACACCGAGTGGAAGACCAAGTTCGGCGCCGAGGCCTGGGGCCTGCTCGAGAAGTCGGTCGGCCAGCTCTGAGGCTGGCATCGCGCGCGGACGCGCAAGCAATCTGCGGGGAGGATGCAATGGCCGTTGACATGACAGCGACGACTCCTGTGCCGTCGCATGGCGCGTTCGCGCGTTTCGATCAGCTGCTCGGCCGCACGGTCGAGGCGCTGGCCGCTGCTCTCGTCGTTGCCGAGCTGGTACTGCTCGGTGCTGCGACGGCCGCGCGCTACGTCTTCAATGCGCCCTTGATCTGGTCCGACGAACTCGCGACCGTGCTGTTCGTGTGGCTGGCGATGCTCGGTGCCGTCGTCGCGCTGCGCCGCGCCGAGCACATGCGGCTCACCGCCTTTGTGCGCAACCTCTCGCCGGCATGGCGGGCACGCACCGATGCGCTTGGGCTGATGCTGGTCTGCACCGTGCTGGTCGCGCTGGTGATGCCGTCCTGGCATCATCTCGAAAGCCATATGATCAGCCGGATGCCGGTGCTCGAGATCAGCGAAGGTTTTCGCGAGGCCGCGATGCTGGTCGGTGTGCTGCTGATGCTGCTGACCGCCGTCGACCGGCTGATCGAGCAGGCGAGCTTGCCTCAGATCGTCGGCGCATTGGCGCTGGTGCTGGCGGGGGCAGGCGTGCTCTATGCCGCCGCGCCCGTGCTGGAGGATCTCGGCAACTACAATCTCGTGATCTTCTTCTTCGTCCTCGTCGCGGCTGCGATGGTGATCGGCGCGCCGATCGCTTTCGCCTTCCTGCTCGCGACCGTCGCCTACTTGCATTTCAGCACCACGGTGCCCGTCTCGATCGTACCCGGCCGGGTCAGCGAGGGCATGTCGCACATGGTGCTGTTGGCGGTGCCGATGTTCGTGCTGCTGGGAGCGCTGATCGAGATCGCCGGGCTGGCGCGGGCGATGATCCTGTTTCTCGTGTCGCTGATCGGCCATCTCCGCGGTGGCCTGCAATATGTGCTGCTCGGCGCGATGTACCTGGTCTCGGGCATCTCCGGCGCCAAGGCGGCCGACATGGCGGCGGTCGCGCCGGCGCTGTTTCCGGAGATGAAGCAGCGCGGCAGCCGGGAGGGCGATCTGGTGTCGCTGCTGTCGGCCTCGGCCGTGATGTCGGAGACCATTCCGCCCTCGATCGTGCTGATCACGGTAGGATCCGTCACGGGCGTATCGATCGCCGCGCTGTTCACCGGCGGGCTGCTGCCGGCGGTGGTCGGCCTGATCGCGCTCTCCGTCGTGGTCTTCATGCAGACCCGCAAGGAGGACATGAGCGGCGCGCAGCGCTTCGATGCCAAGACGCGGCTGAAGCTGTTCGCGATCTCGATCCCCGGCCTCGGCCTGCCGATCGTGATCCGCTCGGCGGTGGTCGAGGGCGTCGCCACCGCGACGGAGGTCGCTGCCATCGGCGTCATCTACACGGTGCTGGTCGGCATCTTCATCTATCGCCAGTTCGACTGGAAGCGGGTCTATCCGATCCTGGTCGATAGCGCCTCGCTGTCCGGCGCGATCCTGCTGGTGGTGGGTGCGGCCACCGGCATGGCCTGGGCGCTGACCCAGTCCGGCTTCTCGCAACAGCTCGTCGATCTCATGGTCGCCGTACCCGGCGGCCGCTGGGGCTTCCTCTTGATCTCGGCCCTCGCCTTCGTCGTGCTCGGCAGCGTGCTGGAAGGCGTGCCGGCCGTGGTGCTGTTCGGGCCGCTGCTGTTCCCGATCGCGCGGATGATGGGCGTGCACGAGGTGCACTACGCCATCATCGCGGTGTTCGCGATGGGGCTCGGCCTGTTCACGCCGCCGTTCGGCGTCGGCTTCTATCTCGCCTGCGCCATCGGCCGCGCCTCGCCCGACGAGGTCATCCGCCATGTCTGGCCGCATCTCGCCGCGCTCGTGGTTGCGCTGCTGCTGATCGTGTTCCTGCCATGGATCTCGATCGGCTTCCTGTGAATCGGATAGACTGCCGTTATGGATGACGATCTGACACCGCTGACGCGAATGGACGGCAAGGCCGGGCGGCGGCTCGCCGACCAGGTTTATGAGCGGCTGCTCGAGGACATCGTCTCCGGCGCGCTGCCGCCGGGGACGCCGATGGCCGAGCTCGATCTGTGCGAGCGGCTCGGCGTCAGCCGCACGCCGGTGCGCGAGGCGCTGATCAAGCTCGCCGATGTCGATCTGGTTCGAATCTATCCGCAGAGCGGCAGCGTCGTCGCGCCGGTGTCGCGCGAGGCGTTCGGAGAAGCCCAGTTCATCCGCGAGCATCTCGAATGCGCGCTGGTCGCCGAGGCCGTGCGCTACATCGATGCGACGTCGCTGCGTGAATTGAACGAACTGATCGACAAGCAGAAGGCGGCCGCGACTCCCGCGGAGTTCTACGCCCATGACGAGGCGTTCCACCAGACCATCGCCCGCACCAGCCGGCATCCGCATGTCTGGCAGGTGATCCGCCAGACCAAGATCCATTTCGACCGCGTCCGGCATCTGACCTTGATCGAGGATGCCGGCCACATTCCGCTCCTGATCGCGCAGCATCAGGAGATCCTGGACGGGCTCGCGGCCTGCAACGAGGCCCAGGCGGTGGCAGCGATGCGCCGTCATTTGCGCGAGGTGTTCCGCCGCGCTGACGGCATTTTCGCACGGCAGGAAGAGTTGGCGCAGGCCGAGCCGCGCACAAGGACGCGGCGGCGGCGCTGACCGCGCGCGTTTTGGAAGGTGGACGACATGGAACAGACGTGGCGCTGGTTCGGACCGGATGATCCCATCACTTTGCCGCAGGTCCGCCAGACCGGCGCGACCGGCATCGTGACCGCGCTGCACCACATTCCCTATGGCGTGGCGTGGAGCACGGATGAGATCGTCAAGCGCATCGGCATGATCGAGGGTGATTCATCGCTGCGGCTGCGCTGGAGCGTGGTCGAGAGCCTACCCGTGTCGGAGGCGATCAAGCTCGGCGAGGACGACCTCACTGACCTGTTCGACAATTACCGGCAGTCGCTGCGCAACCTCGCGGCCTGCGGCGTCACCACCGTCTGCTACAATTTCATGGCCGTGCTGGACTGGACCCGCACCGAGCTCGCCTTCCGCCTGCCGGGCGGCGCCACCGCGCTGCGCTTCGATCAGGATCGCCTGGCGGCGTTCGACTGCTATATCCTGCAGCGGCCGGACGCTGAGGCCGAGTTCTCCTCCGACGTGCTCGACCGTGCCCGCGCGTGGGTGGCGCAGGCATCGGAATCCGACAAGGACCGTCTGCTCGCGACCATCATGGCCGGGTTGCCCGGAGCCTATGATCGCTATGACGTGCCCGGCCTGCGCCGCATGCTGGAGAAATATCGCGGCATTGGCCATGCCGAGCTGCGCGCCAACTACGCGCGCTTCCTGCGCGAGGTGGTACCCACGGCGGAGGAGTGCGGCGTCAGCCTGTGCGTCCATCCGGACGATCCGCCGCGGGACCTGTTCGGCCTGCCGCGCGTGGTGTCGTCAGCCGATGATCTGCAGTTCATCGTCGACGCCGCCCCGTCCAAGGCCAATGGCATCACGTTCTGCACCGGCGCGCTCGGCGCCGGCGGACAGAACAACGTGCCGGCGCTCGCCGAGCGCTTCGCTCCGCACATCCGCTTCGTGCATCTGCGCAACGTCACCAAAATGCTCGACGGCTCGTTCATGGAGGCGGAGCATCTGCGCGGCGACGTGGACATGGTTGCGGTCGTGACGACCTTGCTGAAGGAGCAGGCTCGCCGCAAGGCCGAGGGTGAGCCGGACTGGCGGATTCCGTTCCGGCCCGACCACGGCCACGAACTGGCGGACGACATCGGTCGTGGCACCCATCCAGGCTATCCGCTGGTCGGCCGGCTCAAAGGTCTTGCCGAGATCCGCGGCGTCATGACCGCGGTAGCGGCCATTAACCGTCTCCCGGTTTGATCGGCAGGGCAGGATAACGCGCTTGTCAGGGCGCGTCGCGTGACCGAGGATGCCGGCCCGAAGCCTTCCACGAGTTGAACCGATGTCGACCTCGCTCTTCGATCTCTCCGGCAAGACCGCGCTGGTGACCGGGTCCTCGCGTGGCCTCGGCCGCGCCATCGCCGAAGGCTTCGCCAAGGCTGGCGCGCGGCTCGTCATCAACGGCACCGACCCGGCGCGCACGCTGGCAGCCGTGGAGGAATTCCGCGACGTGGGCCATCAGGCCGAGGCCTGTCCGTTCGACGTGACCGACGAAGAGGCCGTCGTCCGCGCCTTCGCGCGCTTCGATGACGAGGGGATTGCGATCGACATCCTCGTCAACAATGCCGGCATCCAGCACCGCAAGCCGCTGGTCGAGTTCACGACCGACGAGTGGCGTCGGATCATCGAGACCAATCTCACCAGCGCCTTCGTGATCGGGCGCGAGGCCGCCAAGCGGATGATCCCGCGCAAGAGCGGCAAGATCATCAACATCGGCTCGCTCGGTAGCGAGCTGGCGCGGCCGACGATCGGACCCTACACCACGGCCAAGGGCGGCATCCGCAACCTGACCCGTGCGATGGCGGTCGAATGGGCCGCGCATGGCATCCAGGCCAACGCCATCGGCCCCGGCTACATGCTGACCGACATGAACCAGGCGTTGATGAGCAATCCCGACTTCAACAATTGGCTGATGTCGCGCGTCCCGGCGAAGCGCTGGGGCCGTCCGGATGAGCTGGTCGGCACCGCAATCTTCCTGGCCTCCGAGGCCTCCACCTACGTCAACGGCCAGACCATCTATGTCGATGGCGGCATGCTGGCGTCGATGTAGGATCGGCCGGGACAACGAGCCAGGGAGAACAGCCGATGCGAGCCGTCGTGATTCATGCGCCCAAGGATCTGCGCATCGACAGCTATCCCGATCCGGCGCCCGGAGCAGGTGAGGTCCGGGTCAAGATCGAAGCCGGCGGCATCTGCGGCTCGGACCTGCACTACTATCATCATGGCGGCTTCGGCACCGTCAGGATCAAGCAGCCGATGGCCCTGGGCCATGAGATCGCCGGCATCGTTGCCGCGGTGGGCAGCGGCGTCAGCGGCCTTGCCGAAGGCGCGCGCGTCGCGGTCAATCCGAGCCTGCCGTGCGGCAGATGTGTCTATTGCCGCGAGGGGCTGCGCAACCAGTGCCTGGACATGCGCTTCATGGGCAGCGCGATGCGCGATCCCCACGTGCAGGGCGGCTTCCGCGAGTTCGTCACCGTCGATGCCGCGCAGGCTGTTCCGATCGCGCCGTCGCTGTCGCTCGGTGAAGCGGCGATGGCCGAGCCGCTGTCGGTGTGTCTGCATGCGGCGCATCAGGCTGGCTCGCTGCTCGGCAAGCGGGTGCTGGTGACCGGCTGCGGCCCGATCGGTGCACTGTCGATCCTGGTTGCGCGTTACGGCGGCGCCGCCGAGATCGTGGCCACTGACGTCGCCGATGCGCCGCTGGTGGTCGCGCGCGCCCTCGGGGCCAGCCACGCCTTCAATGTCGGCGCGGGGCCGTCCGCGCTCGATCCGTGGCGCGCCGGCAAGGGCACGTTCGACGTGCTGTTCGAGGCGTCCGGCAACCAGGCCGCGCTGCGGGCCGCACTGGATGTGATCAGGCCCGGCGGCATCATCGTCCAGCTCGGGCTCGGCGGCGAGATGACCCTGCCGGTCAACACGCTGGTCACGAAGGAGCTGCAATTGCGCGGCACGTTCCGGTTCGACCGCGAATTCGAGCTGGCGGTGCGGCTGATGGGCGAGGGGCTGCTCGACGTCAAGCCATTGATCTCGGCCGCGCTGCCATTCGAGCAGGCGGTTGCCGCCTTCGAGCTCGCCAGCGATCGAAGCCGGTCGATGAAGGTTCATTTGACGTTTTGATGGATGGATCGACGCCGATGAAAGTCGCCTGCATCGGAGAGTGCATGGTGGAGTTCGCGCAGGAGGACGGCAGTCTGTTCCGGCGCGGCTTCGGCGGTGACACGCTCAACACGGCGCTCTATCTGGCCCGGCTCGGCGTGCCCACCTCCTACGTCACGGCGCTCGGCGATGATCCCTTGAGCGCTGCGATGCTGACGGCCTGGCAGGGCGAGGGCATCGACACCTCGGAGGTGCTGCAGGTCGAGGGCCGCGTGCCCGGCCTGTACATGATCGAGCGCGATGCCAAGGGCGAGCGCAGCTTCCTCTATTGGCGCGACCGCGCGCCGGCGCGCGAGCTGTTCGATCGCGCCGACCGCGACATGCTCGACAGGCTCTCCCGCTTCGACTGGATCTATCTCTCCGGCATCAGCCTCTCGCTCTATGGCGAGACCGGCAAGGCCAAGCTGCGCGAGCTCTTGACGGTGGCGCGCAAGCGCGGCGCGCGGGTCGCCTTCGACGGCAACTATCGGCCGCGCGGCTGGGCCAGCCGCGAGGTGGCGCAACGCGCATTCCGCGCGATCCTGCCGCTGGTCGACGTCGCGCTGCCGACGCTGGAGGACGAGCAGATGCTGTTCGGCGATTCCGATGCGTCGGTCAGCCTGCGCCGCTTCAAGGACGCCGGCGTGGGCGAAGTCGTCGTCAAGCGCGGCGCGCGCGGCTGTCTGATCCATGCCGATGGCGTGCTGGTCGACATTGCGCCGCCCGCGGTGCTCAAGCCGATCGACACCACGGCGGCCGGCGATTCCTTCAATGCGGGTTATCTCGCCGCGCGCATCAAGGGCGCGCCGCCACGGAAGGCGGCGTTGGCGGGCCACCGGCTGGCGGGGGCCGTGATCATGGCGCCGGGGGCCGTGATTCCGGCAACCGCGATGCCGCGGGACATTCTGGCGATGAGCGAGGCGTGATGAGCACTCTGGACAAGCGCGCGAAGCTCGATGCGGTGCTCGCGCTGGCGCCGGTGATCCCCGTGATCACCATTGACGATGCGGCGCACGCCGTGTCGCTGGCGCGCGCCCTTGTGAGCGGTGGTCTGCGCGTGATCGAGATCACCTTGCGCACGCAAGCCGGTCTCGATGCTGCGCGGGCCATCATTGGCGAGGTGCCGGATGCCGTGGTCGGAATTGGCACGGTGCTGACACCAGCGGACTACGAGCGCGCGGCCAGGCTTGGCGCGGCGTTTGCGATCAGTCCGGGGCTGTCGATCGAGCTGCTGGATGCGGCGAAAGCCGGCGAGCTGCCGTTCGCGCCGGGCGTCCAGACCGCGTCGGATCTCATCGCCTGCGTGACGCGCGGCTATGAGCTGGTGAAGTTCTTTCCCGCGGTGCCGGCCGGCGGACTTGCCGCGCTCGATGCGCTGGCGGGGCCATTCCCGAGCGTGCGCTTCTGCCCGACCGGCGGCATCAATGCCGGCAATGCTGCGCAATGGCTCGCGCACAAGAAGGTCGTCGCAATCGGCGGCTCCTGGGTCGCGCCAGCGGCGGACATCAGGGCCGGCGCCTGGGCCGCGATCGAGCTGCGCGCCCGCGAGGCGACCAAGCTGCGGTAGCCGAACGCTGCTGACAACTTAAGATTTCATTGGTGTATGCTGTCGCTCTTGGGCAGTGTGCGCGCGCGGGCTCGCACATCCTTTTCAAAAAGTATTACAGTCAAATAATATGACTAGTCAGCCCTGAGGTTCCGTGGAATAACCGGGCACGTCGGCCGTTGAGGCCGGCTGAAAAGGTGCGACGACACCGCTCGAAGCGGTGGCGCATCCAAAACAGATCATTTTGGGAGAGAACGCCTGATGACCCTGAAAGCCCTCTTTGTGGCCTCTGCGACGGCCGCCTTGTTGCTTGCCACGTCCGCCAGCGCTGCCGAACTGACCGTCGGCTTCTCGCAGATCGGATCCGAGTCCGGCTGGCGCGCCGCCGAGACCTCCGTCTCCAAGTCGGAAGCCGCCAAGCGCAAGATCAACCTGAAGATCGCCGACGCGCAGCAGAAGCAGGAAAACCAGATCAAGGCGATCCGCTCCTTCATCGCGCAGGGGGTGAATGCGATCTTCCTCGCGCCGGTCGTGGCCTCGGGCTGGGATGCCGTGCTGAAGGAAGCCAAGGAAGCCAAGATTCCGGTGGTGCTGCTCGACCGTGACATCGATCCGTCGGGCAAGGACCTCTATCTGACCGCCGTCACCTCCGACAGCGTGCATGAAGGCGAGGTCGCCGGCGAGTGGCTCGCCAAGACCGTCGGCGGCAAGGCCTGCAACGTCGTCGAGCTGCAGGGCACGGTCGGCGCCAGCGTCGCCACCAACCGCAAGAAGGGTTTTGACGCGGTCGTCGCCAAGAATGCCAACCTGAAGGTCGTGCGCAGCCAGACCGGCGACTTCACCCGTGCCAAGGGCAAGGAGGTGATGGAGAGCTTCATCAAGGCCGAGAACGGCGGCAAGTCGATCTGTGCGGTCTACGCCCATAACGACGACATGATGGTCGGCGCGATCCAGGCGATGAAGGAAGCCGGGCTCAAGCCGGGCAAGGATATCCTGACCGTCTCGATCGACGCCGTGCCGGATATCTTCAAGGCGATCGCCGCAGGCGAAGCCAATGCGACCGTCGAGCTGACGCCGAACATGGCCGGACCGGCCTTCGACGCCATCGTTGCCTACAAGGAAAAGGGCGCCACGCCGCCGAAGTGGATCCAGACGGAATCGAAGCTCTACACGGCCGCTGACGAGCCGCAGAAGATCTACGACAGCAAGAAGGGCCTCGGCTACTGAGCCTGGCTGTTGAGCCGTCGTCCCGGCGCTCGCCGGGACGACGGACGACAAGTCGCTGGCGTCCGCACATCGTGCGGACGTCAACCTTCCTGGTGATCGCCAAGTAGTTCGTCATGTCTGATAGTTCAGCTCCGCCGGCGATGCGTCCAGCCCTGCTGGAAATCCGCGGCCTGGCCAAGAGCTTCGGTGCGCTGAAAGCGCTTGATGATGTCGACTTCACGCTGGGTGAGGGCGAGATTCACGCGCTGCTGGGCGAGAACGGCGCCGGCAAGTCGACCCTGATCAAGGTGGTCACCGGGGTGTTCGCGCGGGACGCCGGCACCGTGCGGCTGGCGGACCGCGAGATCGCGCCGCGCTCGGCCAAGGACGCCGTCGATGCCGGCATCGCGACCGTCTATCAGGAAGTGAATCTGCTGCCGAACCTCTCGGTGGCGCAGAACCTCTATCTTGGCCGGCAGCCGACTCGGTTCGGCGTCGTGCGCGAGGCCGAGATGCGGCGGCGCGCGCATGCGCTGCTGCTGGATTATGGGTTGGACATCGACGTCGGCGCACCGCTTTCGAGCTACTCGGTCGCGGTCCAGCATATCACGGCGATCGCGCGCGCCGTCGATCTGTCGGCGCGCGTCCTCATTCTCGACGAGCCCACGGCAAGCCTCGACCGCCACGAGGTCGAAATCCTGTTCAAGGTGATGCGAAAGCTCGCGGCTGATGGCATCGGCATCATCTTCGTCAGCCACTTCCTCGATCAGGTCTATGAGATCTGCGACCGCGTCACGGTGCTGCGCAACGGCCGGCTGATCGGCTCGCGCGAGATGGCCGGTCTGCCGCGGCTCGACCTCATCCGCATGATGCTGGGCCGCGAGCTCGCCGAGACCACCGGCGAGCGCGCCGCCAGCCAGCCCGAGACTGCCCGCGAGGTCTGTGTCAGCTTCAAGGGCTATGGTAAGCAGGGTTATCTCGCTCCGTTCGATCTCGAGCTGCGCCGCGGTGAGGTGGTTGGGCTTGCCGGCCTGCTCGGCTCCGGCCGCACCGAGACGGCGCGACTGGTGTTCGGCGCCGAGCGTGCCGACAGCGGCGCGGCCACCGTCAACGGCGAGACCGTGCGGCTGAATTCGCCGCGCGACGCCGCCGGGCTCGGCTTCGGCTATTGCCCGGAGGAGCGCAAGACTGAGGGCATCGTCGCCGATCTGACCGTGCGCGAGAACATCATCCTGGCGCTGCAGGCCCGGCGCGGCCTGCACCGGCCGCTGTCGCGGCGCGAGCAGGATGAGATCGCGATGCGCTACATTCGCATGCTCGACATCAGGCCGCCCGATCCGGAACGGCCGATCGGGCTGCTGTCCGGCGGCAATCAGCAGAAGGCATTGCTTGCGCGCTGGCTTGCGACCTCGCCGAGGCTTCTCGTGCTCGACGAGCCGACCCGCGGCATCGACGTCGGCGCCCATGCCGAGATCATCCGCCTGGTGCGCGAGCTCTGCGAGCAGGGCCTGGCGCTGCTCGTGATCTCCTCCGAGCTCGACGAGATCGTCACCTATTCCAACCGTGTCGTGGTGCTGCGCGATCGCGCCCATGTCGAGGAGCTGAAAGGGGAGGCCGTCGAAGTCTCCAGCATCCTCGCGGCAATCGCCGCCGATGGCGAGCCGGCGCACGAGGCTGCATCATGACGCTCCGGATTCCGCGCCGTGGTCTCGCGCAAGCCCTGGCACTGATCGTGATCTTCATCATCGATCGCGCAGTGTCGCCGCAGTTCTTCAACCTGCATCTGCAGGATGGCCGGCTGTTCGGCAGCGTGATCGACGTGCTCAACCGCGGCACGCCGGTGGCGCTGCTGTCGCTCGGCATGGTGCTGGTGATCGCGACCGGCGGCATCGACCTTTCGGTCGGCGCCGTGATGGCGATCGCGGGCGCCACCGCGGCGAGCCTCGCCGATACGCAGCCGCTGCCGGTCGTGATCGGCTCGGCGCTCGCCGTCGGCCTCGTCTGCGGGCTGTGGAACGGCATCCTCGTCGCCGTCCTGCGCATCCAGCCGATCGTCGCCACGCTCATCCTCATGGTTGCCGGGCGCGGCATCGCGCAGCTCATCACCGAGGGGCGCATCGTCACGTTCACGTCGCCTGACCTGGTGTGGATGGGCAACGGCGCCGTGCTCGACCTGCCGACGCCGATCGTGATCGCGGTCGGCATGCTGCTGGTGACGGGGGCGGTCGTGCGCGGCACCGCGCTCGGGCTCCTGATCGAGGCGACCGGGGGCAATGCACGCGCGAGCGAGCTCTCCGGCGTCGGCACCCGCGCCATGATCCTGTCGGTCTATGTCTGGTGCGGACTGTGCGCCGCGCTCGCGGGCGTCATTGCGGCCGCCGATATCATGGGCGCCGACGCCAACAATGCCGGGCTGTGGCTCGAGCTCGATGCGATCCTCGCCGTGGTCATCGGCGGCACCTCGCTGTTCGGCGGGCGATTCAGCCTGGTGCTGGCGGTCGCCGGCGCGCTGATCATCCAGGCCATGAACACCGGCATCCTGCTGTCGGGCTATCCGCCGGAGCTCAACCTGCTGGTCAAGGCCGTCGTCGTGCTCGCCGTGCTGCTGGCGCAGTCGCCGCGGCTCGGCGATCTCTCGCGCTTCACCGCGCGCTGGCGGAGGATGAAGCCATGAGAGCATCGACCTCGGTTGCGATCACGGCCTTTGTGCTGGTCGCCGGCTTCGCGTTGTGCGCGTTGCAATTCCCGAACATCGCCTCCACCCGCGTCGTCGCCAATCTGCTCACCGACAACGCCTTCCTCGGCATCGTTGCGGCGGGGATGACCTTCGTCATCATCTCCGGCGGCATCGATCTGTCGGTCGGCTCGGTGATCGGCTTCACCACGGTGTTCGTGGCGCTCGCGATCGAGCGCTGGGGCATCCCGCCCTTTGCCGCGTTCGCAATGGTGCTCGTGCTGTGCGCGCTGTTCGGCGCCGCGATGGGCGCCGTCATCCACGTCTTCGACCTGCCGCCTTTCATCGTGACCCTCGCGGGCATGTTCCTGGCACGCGGCGTCAGCTTCCTGCTGTCGACCGAGTCGATTCCGATCACCGCGCCGATTTACAGCGCCGTGTCCGATTTCGCGATCCGGCTGCCAGGCGGCGGACGACTCACCGCGATTGCGATCGCCATGCTGGTCATCCTGGTCTTGAGCGCGCTGCTGCTGCACCTCACCCGTTTCGGCGCGAACGTCTATGCGCTCGGCGGCAGCCGCGCCGCGACGGCCCTGATGGGCATTCCGGTCGGACCGATGACGATCCGCATCTATATGCTGTCGAGCGTGCTTGCCGGCCTCGCCGGCATCGTCTTCTCGTTCTACACCGCGGCCGGCTATTCGCTTTCTGCGGTCGGTGTCGAGCTCGACACCATCGCCGCGGTGGTGATCGGCGGAACATTGTTGACGGGCGGGCAGGGCTCCGTCATCGGCACCTTCCTTGGCGTCCTGATCCAGGGCATGATCCAGACCTACATCAACTTCGACGGCACGCTGTCGAGCTGGTGGACCAAGATCGCCACGGGGGTTCTGTTGTTCGTTTTCATTGCGCTGCAGCAAGGTCTGATGGCGCTGGCGCGCCGCTCGTCCGTCAAACCGGCGGGGGCGAGGACATGAGCTCGCAACTCGTCTCGATTCCGACACGGCGCGCGCATTCCAACCATGCCGAGGTCGCCCGCAGCATCGGCATCGACATCATCTCCGGCCGTTTGGCCGAGGGAGCGCGCCTTCCCGGCGATGCCGAACTGACGGCGACGTTCGGCGTGTCGCGTCCGGTGCTGCGCGAAAGCGTGAAGACGCTCGTTGCAAAAGGGCTGCTGTCGACCAAGGCGCGCGTCGGCACCGTGGTGCGCGGACGCTCGGACTGGAACATGTTCGATCCCGACGTGCTCGCCTGGCATCTGGATGCCGGCATAGACAAGCGCTTCCTCGCCGACCTTGCCGAGATCCGGCTGGCGATCGAGCCGCGCGCTGCGGCGCTCGCTGCCGAACGCCGCAGCGAGGACGATCTTGCCGCGATGAGCAAGGCGATGGCGCAGATGGAGCGCGAGCCGTCGACCTCGGTCGCCTTCGCCGAAGCCGACCTCGCTTTGCACATCGCGATCGCCAATGCCTCCGGCAATCCCTTCATGCGCTCGATCGGCGCCGTCATCGAAGCCGCCTTGCGCGCCTCGTTCGTCCTGAGCGCCCCGATCGAGACTGCCGATCGCGACACCGTGCTGGTCTGGCACCAGCGCATCATCGACGCGATCGCCGCTCGAGACGCCGAGGGCGCCTCCGAGGCGATGATCGAAGTCATCTACAACGGCCGGCGGCGCCATGCCCAGTCGGCTGCACGAACGGACCGGGAATGAGCAACGACAACGAGAAGAAGACGCTGCGGAGCCAGGCGTGGTTCGGCCGCCAGGACAAGATGGGCTTCTATTATCGCTCATTCCTGAAGAACAGCGGCACGCCGCAGGACCGGTTCGAGGGCCGTCCGGTCATCGGCATCTGCAACACCTGGTCGGAGCTGACGCCCTGCAACGCGCATTTCCGCGTCATCGCCGAGCATGTCCGGCAGGGCGTGCTCGACGCCGGCGGCTATCCGCTCGAATTCCCCGTCTCCTCGCTCGGCGAGGTGACGATGCGTCCCACCGCGATGCTGTTCCGCAACCTCGCCTCGATGGATGTCGAGGAGGCGATCCGCGCGCACCCGCTCGACGGCGTCGTGCTGCTGATGGGCTGCGACAAGACCACGCCGGCGCTCTTGATGGGCGCCGCCTCGGCCAACCTGCCTGCGATCGGTGTTTCAGGCGGGCCACAACTGCGCGGCGTCTATCGTGGCCAGATCATCGGCTCCGGCACCAACATCATCTCGATGAGCGAGCAACTGCGTGCCGGCGAGATCACGCTGAAGGAATTCCACGAGGCCGAGGCCGGCATGAACCGCTCCGCCGGCAGCTGCATGACCATGGGCACGGCCTCGACCATGGCGTCGATGGTGGAAGCGCTCGGCATCGGCTTGCCGGAAAATGCAGCGATCCCTGCTGCGGACGCGCGCCGCAACCTGCTGGCGCGCATGGCCGGCCGCCGCATCGTCGAGATGGTTGCTGAGGATCTCAAGCCGTCCGACATCCTCACGCGGCAGGCGTTCGAGAATGCGATCCGCACGCTGGCCGCGATCGGCGGCTCGACCAACGCCGTGGTGCATCTGCTCGCCATTGCTGGCCGTGTCGGCGTCGAGCTGACGCTCGATGATTTCGATCGGCTCTGCCGCGACGTGCATTGCCTGGTCGACCTGATGCCGTCGGGCCGCTTCCTGATGGAGGACTTCTACTACGCCGGCGGCCTGCCGGCCGTGTTGCGCGCGCTCGGCGAGCGCGGCCTGCTGCACAAGGACGCCCGCACCGTCAACGGCAAGACGCTATGGGACAACGTCGCCGCCGCGCCGAACTGGAACGCCGACGTCATCACCCCGTTCGACTCGCCGTTCAAGACGGAAGCCGGCATCGCGATCCTCACCGGCAATCTCGCGCCCAACGGCGCCGTCATCAAGCCGTCGGCGGCCTCGCCGGAGCTGATGAACCATACGGGACGCGCGGTCGTGTTCGAGAGTGTCGAGGAGATGCATGACGCCGTCGACGACGACAATCTCGACATCGATGCGTCCTGCATCATGGTGCTGAAGAACTGTGGACCGAAGGGCTATCCGGGCATGGCCGAGGTCGGCAACATGCCGCTCCCGGCGAAGCTCCTGCGCCAGGGCGTGCGCGACATGATCCGCATCTCGGATGCGCGCATGTCGGGCACCGCTTACGGCACCGTCGTCCTGCACGTCGCGCCGGAGGCCACCGTCGGTGGACCGCTGGCGCTGGTGAAGAATGGCGACATGATCACGCTCGACGTCGCCGCCCGCGCGCTGCATCTGCATGTCAGCGACGAGGAGCTGGCGACGCGCCGCGCCGCATGGACGCCGCCGAAGCCGCATGCGGCTCGCGGCTATCAGAAGCTCTACATCGATCACGTGCTGCAGGCGGATCGCGGCGTTGATTTCGATTTTCTCGTTGGCCGCAGCGGCTCGCCGGTGCCGCGCGACAATCACTAGAGGTGCCGCATGACCGCTTCCGCCAAAAAGCTCTACAAGGGCGTCTTCCCGGTCGCGCCGACCATCTTCGACGCTGACGGCCGCCTCGATCTCGAGGGCCAGAAGCGCGCGATCGACTTCATGATCGATGCCGGCTCGCACGGCATCTGCATCCTCGCCAATTTCTCCGAGCAGTTCGTGCTGACCGATGACGAGCGCGATCTGGTGATGACCACGGTGCTGGATCATGTCGCCGGCCGCGTGCCGATCATCGTCACCACGACGCATTTCTCGACCTTTGTCTGCGCCGAGCGCTCGCGCCGCGCGCAGGAGAAGGGCGCGGCCATGGTCATGGTGATGCCGCCCTATCACGGCGCCACCTTCCGCGTGCCTGATAGCTCGATCTACGAGTTCTATCGCGGCGTGTCGGACGCGATCTCGATCCCGATCATGGTGCAGGACGCGCCGGTCGCCGGCACGCCGCTATCGGTGCCGTTCTTGGCGCGCATGGCCAAGGAGATCGAGAACCTCGCTTATTTCAAGATCGAGGTGCCGCGCGCGGCCGACAAGTTGCGCGCGCTGATCGAGGCAGGCGGCACGGCGATCGAAGGTCCGTGGGACGGCGAGGAGGCAATCACCCTGATGGCCGATCTCGACGCGGGCGCCACCGGCGCGATGACCGGCGGCGGCTATCCCGACGGCATTCGTAAGATCATCGATCCGTATTTCGCGGGCGACCGCGAGGCCGCGGCGGCGGCCTATGAGCGCTGGCTGCCGCTGATCAACTACGAGAACCGGCAGTGCGGGCTTGCCACCTGCAAGATACTGATGAAGGCGGGCGGCGTGATCCGCCACGACACCTTGCGCAGCCCGCAGCCGCCAATTCATCCGGCGACCCAGAAGGGACTGATCGAGATCGCGCGCCGGCTCGACCCAGTCGTGCTGCGCTGGGGACGCTAGAGATGCGCGAGCTTCGTGTCGCCATCGTGGGCTTCGGCAAGATCGCCAGGGATCAGCACGTGCCGGCGATCGCCGCCACCGAGGGCGTGACGTTGACGGCAGTGGCGAGTCGCAATGCCTCGCTGCCCGGCCTGCCGCATTTCGGCACGATCGAGGAGCTGCTGCGCGACGGACCCGAGATCGACGCGGTCGCGCTGTGCACCCCGCCGCAGGTGCGCCGTGCGCAGGCGCTCGCCGCGCTGGAAGCCGGCAAGCATGTGATGCTGGAGAAGCCGCCGGGCGCCGCCGTCAGCGAGCTCGATCCGCTGGTCGCGCTTGCCGCCGCGAAGCGGCGCACGCTGTTCGCGACCTGGCATTCACGTTACGCGCCCGCCGTCGAGCCGGCGCGCGCGTGGCTGTCTTCCCGCCAGATTCGCAGCGTGCGGATTGACTGGAAGGAGGACGTGCGCGTCTGGCATCCGGGGCAGGGCTGGATCTGGGAGCCGGGCGGGTTAGGGGTGTTCGATCCCGGAATCAACGCGCTGTCGATCCTGACCCGCATTCTGCCAGAGCCGGTGTTCGTGACCGAGGCGGAACTGTCGTTCCCGTCCAACCGCCAGGCTCCGATCGCGGCCAACCTGTCACTGTCGACGGCGAGCGACCTGCCGATCGCGGCCGAGTTCGACTTCCGCCAGACCGGGCCGCAGAGCTGGGACATCCGGATCGAGACCGACGCAGGCCAGTTGAAGCTGTCGCTGGGCGGCGCGCGGATGACCGCGGACGACCAGCCGATGGTCGACGAAAGGGAGCGGGAGTATCCCGGCCTCTACCGTCGCTTCGTCGAACTCACAAGGACCGGTGCGAGCGACGTCGATCTGACGCCGCTGCGGCTGGTGGCTGACGCTTTCCTGCTCGGTCGCCGCCACGTCGTCGAGCCGTTCGAGGACTGACGCCATGGCGGAGCAGGCACGGATCACCCGGGATGTCTTCGGCACGCTGCCGGACGGCCGCGAGGTCGAGCGCGTCACCTTGCGTGGCGCTCACGGTTTCGAGGCGCGGATCATCACTTACGGCGCGGCGCTGCAGGCGCTGCTGGTGCCGGATGCGCAGGGCCGCGTCGACGACGTCGTGCTCGGCCACGACGACCTGCTGAGCTACCTCAAGCTCCGGAAATTTTTCGGTGCAACGGTCGGACGCTACGCCAACCGTATTGCCAAGGCGCGCTTTTCGCTCGACGGTCAGGACCTGCGCCTCGACGCCAATAATGGTGCGCATGCATTGCATGGCGGCCCCGACGGCTTCGACCGCAAGCTCTGGCAGATCGTCGCCACCGAAGACGGCGCCCAGCCCTCGGTCACGATGCTCTATGTCAGTCCCGACGGCGAGGCCAACTATCCGGGGCGGCTCGACGTCCGTGTCACCTATCAGCTGACGGGACCGACGGAGTTGGCCGTCAGCTTCAGCGCCCGGACGACCCGGACGACGATCGTCAACCTGACCAACCACAGCTTCTTCAATCTCGACGGCCTGGCCGCCGGCACCGGCATTCTCGATCATCGTTTGACAGTCGAAGCCGACCACTATCTCGCGATCGACGAGACTGCGATCCCGCTGGCGGGGCCGCCGCATTCCGTCGTGGGGACGCCTTTCGATTTCCGCGACGCGCATCCCATTGGTGCGCGCATCCGTGCCGACGATGCGCAGATCAAATGTGGCCGCGGCTATGATCATAATTTCTGTCTGCGCGACGGCTCTGGCGTGCGTTTCGCGGCCCGGCTCGAGTCGCCGCGCTCCGGGCGGATCATGGAGTTGCTCACCGATCAGCCTGGCTTGCAGGTCTATTCAGGCAACTATCTTGACGGGACCGTGAGCGGCAAGGGGCGTGTCTATCGTCAATCCGACGCGCTCTGCCTGGAGCCGCAGGTCTGGCCTGACAGTCCGAACCGTCCGGATTTTCCAAGCGCGCGCCTTGGGCCCGACGACGTCTATGAGCACGAGACCGTGTATCGCTTCTCAACCGCGGGAGCGCCCAGATGATCGAGCAGGTGCCGACCACGATCCTCTGCGACGAGCGCTGCCATCTCGGCGAGGGGCCGACCTACGATCCCCACACCGACACCGCCTGGTGGTTCGACATTCGGGAGGGCCTGCTGTTCGAGGCCAAGATCGGCAGCGGCGAAGTCCGCCGCCACGGGCTCGGCAGGATGGCGAGCGCGCTCGGCCGCATCGATGCCGACAGGCAGCTGATCGTGGCCGAGGACGGACTCTACATCCGCAGCGTCGCCGACGGCGCGCTGTCGCTGCATCTGCCGCTCGAAGCCGACAATCAGGCGACGCGGTCGAACGATTCGCGGGTCCATCCCTCCGGCACGTTCTGGATCGGCACCATGGGCCGCAACGCCGAATGCGGCCTGGGCTCGATCTATGCGCTGCATCGCGGCGAGATCATCCGGTTGTTCCCCAACGTCACCATTCCCAACGCGATCTGCTTCTCGCCGGATGGCGCGATCGGCTATTTCGCCGATACGGATGAGAACGTCCTCTACCGTGTCGCGCTCGACCCGGAGACGGGCCTGCCGCGCGGCGCGCCGGAGGTGCTGCTGCGCCATGCCGGTCCCGGCGGCCTCGATGGCGCCGTCGCCGACGCGGAGGGGCGGATCTGGAACGCCCGCTGGGGCGGTGGTTGCGTCGACGTCTACAGCCCGCAGGGCGAGCATCTGCGCTGCATCGCGGTGCCAGCCAGCCAGGCGAGCTGCCCGGCCTTCGTCGGTCCCGATCTGTCGCGCTTGCTGGTCACGTCGGCCTGGCAGGACATGGACGAGCCGGCCAAGGCGGCCGACCCCGGCCATGGCCAGACTTTCCTTCTTGACGTCGGCGCTCACGGTCGCGCCGAGCCCGACGTCAAGCTGTCGATCTGAGAGGAGGAACAATCAGTCAAGCGTCGTTCAGCCTAACAGCTAACTGGTATCAAGATACGCAATCGGGTATCTCTTGTCCAAATTCGAAAATCCAAAGGGAGTGAAGACATGTCGAGAATGAAGACCATCATGGCCGCCGCCCTGGCCGGCCTCGGCGCGATCGCGCTGTCCAGCGCCGCACTGGCCCAGAGCAAGGGGACCGTCGGCATCGCGATGCCGACCAAATCCTCGGCGCGCTGGATCGACGACGGCAACAACATCGTGAAGGTGCTGAAGGAGCGCGGCTACACCACCGACCTGCAATATGCCGAGGACGATATTCCGAACCAGCTCTCGCAGATCGAGAACATGGTGACCAAGGGCGCCAAGGTGCTGGTGATCGCCGCGATCGACGGCACCACGCTGTCGGACGTGCTGAAGCAGGCCAAGGCCAAGGGCATCACCGTGATCGCCTATGACCGCCTGATCCGCGACACGCCGAACCTCGACTACTACGCGACCTTCGACAACTTCCAGGTCGGCGTGCTGCAGGCGCAGTCGATCGTGGACAAGCTCGGGCTGAAGGACGGCAAGGGGCCGTTCAACATCGAGCTGTTCGGCGGCTCGCCGGACGACAACAACGCCTACTTCTTCTACAATGGCGCCATGTCGGTGCTGCAGCCCTATCTCGACTCCGGCAAGCTCGTGGTCGCCTCCGGCCAGAAGGGCATGGACAAGGTTGCGACCCTGCGCTGGGACGGTGCCACCGCCCAGGCCCGCATGGACAACTTGCTCAGCGCCTATTACGGCAACAAGCGTGTCGATGCGGTGCTGTCGCCCTATGACGGCCTCTCGATCGGCATCATCTCGTCCTTGAAGGGCGTCGGCTATGGCAGCGGCAACCAGCCGATGCCGGTCATCTCCGGCCAGGACGCCGAGGTGCCGTCGGTCAAGGCGATCCTGCGCGGCGACCAGTACTCGACCATCTTCAAGGACACCCGCGACCTCGCCAAGGTGACCGCCGACATGGTCGATGCTTCGCTGAGCGGCAAGGAAGTCAAGGTCAACGACACCAAGACCTACAACAACGGCGTCAAGGTCGTCCCGGCCTATCTGCTCAAGCCGGTCGTGGTCGACAAGAGCAACTGGGAGAAGGTCCTGATCGAAGGCGGCTACTACAAAAAGTCGCAGGTCGAGTGATCTCATGGCCGGCGAGCGCGGCCATGCGCTCGCCGGCTCCTCTTATCTCAACGACTTCAAGTGTTGCGGGATACAGCGCGATGACGGCAATCCTCGAGATGCGCAGCGTCAGCAAGAGCTTCGTGGGCGTGCAGGCGCTCCGCGACGTCAGCTTTACGGTCGCGGCGGGCGAGATCCACGCCCTCGTCGGCGAGAATGGCGCCGGCAAGTCGACCCTGATGAAGGTGCTGAGCGGCGTCTATCCCTACGGCCGCTATGAGGGCCAGATCATTTTCGAAGGCGAGGAGCGGCGCTTCCGTGACATCAACGATTCCGAGGCGCTCGGCATCATCATTATCCACCAGGAGCTCGCGCTGATTCCGCTGATGTCGATCGCCGAGAACATCTTCCTGTCGCATGCGCCGTCACGCTTTGGCGTCATCGATCGCGACGAGGTCTACCGGCGCACCCAGCAATTGCTGGCTCAGGTGGGATTGAAGGAATCGCCGGATACGCTGATCACCGATCTCGGCGTCGGCAAGCAGCAATTGGTCGAGATCGCCAAGGCGCTGTCCAAGCGCGTCAAGCTCTTGATCCTGGACGAGCCGACGGCGAGCCTGAACGAGGCCGACAGCCAGGCGCTGCTCGACCGCCTCGTCACCTTCCGCGAGCAGGGCATCTCGTCGATCCTGATCACGCACAAGCTGAACGAGGTGGCCCGCGTCGCCGATCGCATCACGGTGCTGCGCGACGGACGCAGCGTCGACAGCATCGATTGCCGCGCCGAGCCGGTCCTGGAGGACCGGATCATCAAGAGCATGGTCAATCGCGACATGGCGCACCGCTTCCCTGAGCGGCAGCCGAAGATCGGCGAGCCCGTGTTCACGGTCGAGAACTGGTCAGTCTACCATCCGCAGCATACCGACCGCCAGGTAATCAAGAACGTCGATTTCCAGGTGCGCCGTGGCGAGATCGTCGGCATCGCCGGCCTGATGGGCGCGGGGCGCACCGAATTCGCCATGAGCCTGTTCGGCCGCTCCTGGGGCGTCAACATCACGGGCCGCGCCCGCCTCGAAGGCCACGACGTCACTCTCAACAGCGTACCGGCCGCGATCGACGCTGGCCTCGCCTATGTCACCGAGGACCGCAAGCAGCTCGGCCTGATTCTGGCCGACGACGTGCGCAAGAACATCACGCTGGCGAGCCTCGCGCAGGTCGCGCCGAACGGCGTGATCGACGACATCGCCGAGCTCAAGGCGGCGTCCGGCTACCGCGGCCGGATGCGGATCCGCTGCTCCGACGTCTATCAGGAGGCCAGCCAGCTCTCCGGCGGCAACCAGCAGAAGGTCGTGCTGTCGAAATGGCTGATGACCGATCCCAAGGTCTTGATCCTCGACGAGCCGACGCGGGGCATCGACGTTGGCGCAAAGTATGAGATTTACTGTATCATCCAGGAGCTCGCGGATGCCGGCCGGGGTGTTGTCGTGATCTCATCGGAGATGCCGGAGCTGCTCGGAATCTGCGACCGCATCTGCGTGATGAATGACGGCGCCTTCGTCGGCGAGTTCGCCGGGCCGGAGGCGACGCAGGAAAAGATCATGCGCGCCATCATGCGTAATGAAACCATCAAGAACCAGGAGACGGCCGCGTAAGCGGTCGGGAGGACGCCAGCAATGACCGACAAGACGGTTTCGCTCCCGGAGGAGAAGTCGCATAGCGGCTTCCTGAAGAACAATCTGCGCAGCTACGGCATGCTGCTGTCGCTGTTCGTGATCATGCTGTTCTTCCAGTTCATGACCGACGGCACCCTGCTGCAGCCGCTCAACCTCACCAACCTGGTGCTGCAGAACAGCTATATCGTCATCATGGCGCTGGGCATGCTGCTGGTGATCGTGACCGGGCACATCGATTTGTCGGTCGGCTCGGTTGCGGGCTTCGTCGGCGCCGTCGCCGCCGTGCTGATGGTGCGCTATCACGTCGACTTCCCGCTTGCGATCATCGCCTGCCTGATCGTCGGCGCCGCGATCGGCGCCGCGCAGGGTTATTGGGTGGCCTATTTCGGCATTCCGTCATTCATCGTCACCTTGGCGGGCATGCTGGTGTTCAAGGGCCTGGCGCTGGCGCTGCTGCAGGGGCAATCGGTCGGGCCGTTCCCGGGTACGTTCCAGAAGCTGTCGTCCGGCTTCATCCCTGAGTTCATGCCGAGCGCGGCGCATCTTTATCCCACGTCGCTCGCGATCGGCGCGGTGCTGACGCTCATTCTGGTCTATGCCAGCGTCAAGGGCCGTGCGCGCGAGGTGGAGCACGGCATCGAGGTCGAGCCGTTCGGCTTCTTCGCTGCCAAGAACGTCGTGCTGGCCGGCGCACTGATGTATTTCACCTATCTGATCGCCTCGCATCGCGGCCTGCCCAACGTGCTGGTCATCATGACCGCGCTGATCGCGCTGTACGGCTTCATGACGCGCCGCACCGTGGTCGGCCGGCAGATCTATGCGGTCGGCGGCAACGCCAAGGCCGCCAAGCTGTCGGGCATCAAGACCGAGCGGCTCGTGTTCATGACCTTCGTCAACATGGGTGTGCTGGCGGCGCTGGCCGGCCTGATCTTCGCCGCCCGGCTCAACACCGCGACGCCGAAGGCCGGCCTCGGCTTCGAGCTCGACGTCATCGCGGCCTGCTTCATCGGCGGTGCCTCGGCCTATGGCGGCGTCGGACGGGTCGGCGGCGCTGTCATCGGCGCCATGATCATGGGCGTGATGAATAACGGCATGTCCATTCTCGGCGTCGGCATCGACTATCAGCAGGTCATCAAGGGCCTGGTGCTGCTCGGCGCCGTCTGCATCGACGTCTACAACCAGCGCCGTTGAGTTCGGCGCGCAGCTCCCGGTGAAGCTGTAACGACCTAGGGAGCAAAGCGACGCCGAAGGCGGCGCCTGCCCACCACGTCTCGCGACCCGCGTGAAAGCGGTGGGCACGCGGCATTCGCGTCGCGAATGCGGCTTTGCCCACCCTGCGCATTCACCAGAACTACACCACGTGGAAATTCGACACGCTGTCATTGGCGAGCTGAGCGACGAGTTGCAGCTCCCAGTCGATATAGGCCTGCATCGCTTCGGCGGCGTTGTCGGTGCCCTCATAGGGACGCTTGTAGACGTCGTCGGCAAGCGAGATCCATGAGGACCGATCGCTCTCCAGCACATGCCCGGCAGCCGTCCAGGCGCGCGTGCCGCCGGTGAGCACTCGGAGCTCACGCGTCGTCGCGGCACGTGCATCCGCAAGCGCAAACGCGGCTTCGCTGCCGTCGTTGCTGGTCAGCACGATCGGACCGTCGCCGGGCAGCTTGGCGAGATCATCCGCAAAGCGCGACGCCAGCACGAAATGTGCGCCCGGAATGTGTCCGGCCTTGTAGCTCGGACTGCGCGTGAGATCGACGATCGTCCACGCAGCGGGATCGGCCGCGAGTTGCTCGGCGCTGATTGCCGCGTCGCCAAGCTGCGGCAGCGGCGGTCGGCGTGCGGCGCGGATTTCCGTTTCGGTCGCTCCAACGACATCCGGTCCCACGACCGCCACGTCCCAGCCCATCTGCTTCAGCCATGACGCCGTCATGCGTGCGCGCACGCCGTCATCGTCGAACAGCACCAGACGGGCGCCGCGCACGCCCACCCACTCGTCGGTCGCCTGCACCAGCTGGCCGCCCGGTGCCGACGCGAAGCCGGTCGGATGGCCGGCGGCATGTTCCTCGGGCGTGCGGACGTCGAGGCAATACAGCGTGCGCACCCCGGCTTCGGCCTGATGGCGCGCGAATGTCGCGGCATCGAGCACGCCGACGCCGACGCGCTCGGCCCAGGCCTTGGCATCAGCCAGCGCGGTCGCGTAGCTCGTCCGTGGCCGCTCCAGGACGCGCGCGGTCTTGCCGCGCTCGACCTGATGGCCGGCAAGTGTCCAGCCGATCGTGCCGTTGCGCAACGCATAGATCTTGTTCGGCAGCCCGGCATTGATCAGCGACTGCGTGCCGATGATCGAGCGCGTGCGTCCGGCGCAGTTGACGATGATCGTGGTGTCGGGCGACGGCGCGACCTCGCGCGCCCGAAACGCCAGCTCGCCGCCGGGGACGCTGACCCCGCGCGGAATGCTCATGGTGCGATATTCCTCGAAGCGGCGGGCATCGAGCACGACCAGGTTCGACTCGCGCTCGATCAGCGCCTTGGCGTCGTCGGCCGACAGCGACGGCGTGTGCCGGATGGCCTCGACCAATTCGCCGAACGCCTTGCTCGGCACGTTGACGTCCCGGAACACCTCGCCATGGCGCGCATAGCCCGACAGCCCGCCAGCGAGCATCGCGACGTCGGTGTAGCCCAGTGCATGAATGCGCGGCACCGCGCGGGCGGCATAGCCTTCGCCATCATCATAAACGACGACGGCTACATTCAGACGCGGCACGAGGTCGAGGATGCGCAGCTCGATCTGCGACAGTGGCAGCGACACCGCGAAGAACGGGTGCGACAGCGAATAGGGGCCTTCCTCGCGGACGTCGAGCAGTGCCACCTCCTCGCCGGCGCGCCAGCGCCGCCGCAACTCGGTCGGTGTGATGATGCGGAGACCGTCAGGCGGCGGTGCGGTCGGGCCAGAGGTTGGGGACGGTGTCATTCGAATATCCGGAAATGAAGTCTCGGGCGGCGCTGGTCTCCGCATCGTACACCGTGCGGCGGATGCGGCCGATATTGCCGCCATAGACGTGGATGCTGATCGAGGAGCGGTCCGCCAGACCGTTGGAGATCGCGTGGATGTCGCCAATGTGTGGCGATACCGCGGCCGTTTGTCCAGCCCGCAGCCGCTCCGGCGCAGCCTCGCGCAACGTGCCGTCCGGCTGCCGCGCATAGCTGACCGAGAGTTCCTCGCCGCGCAGCACGCCGACGAGGCCCCAGACGCGATGGTCGTGCACCGGCGTGCCCTGGCCGGGGCCCCACACGAAGCTCACGATGGAGAACCGATCGAGCGGATCGGCATACAGCAGATATTGTCGGTAGCGGCCGCCGTCGGCGACCGCAAAGGCCTGAGGCAGCCAGTCGTCATGCGCGACCAGCTCCTTCAGTTTCGGTGCGAGCGCGGCGAGCAGCTCCGGCTCGTTTGTCGTGCTTGCGACGAGGCGTGCCGTATCGGCGACGAAGTCGCGGAAGCGCGCAATGTCAGTCATGTCGGGCTCGTGTCGTATCGAGGCGGGAGGCCGCCGATGGGCGGCGCGATGGGCGAGGGATCTGGTCCCACTCAGACGTGAGGGCCGAGCATCGCGATGTAGAACAGGTCCTCATTGGACAACTCGGCGGCCGGGCGCCGGGTGAGGATGTCGTGCGCTTTGAGACGGCTGTCAGCGCGCCCTTGCGGCAGCAAATGACCGAGCCAGCCTCCGAACCATGAGACGTAGCGCATGAGAGTCTCCGCGCGGATTGATTACGTCCTTGATATCATGCCTCGACCGGCATCGAACAGAGCCCGGCACGGCTCCGCATCACTTTGGCAGATCATGCCTGCTGAAGCGCCTCGCCGGCAAATTCCTTTTCCGCATCGTACGCGTCGCGCTGCTCTGCTTCTCCATCGGTCGCGTCTGCGCCGGCATTCCGGCCCGTCAGGCTTTCGTGCCAATGGGTGCGGAATGCCATCCATGATGCGTGATCCTGGAAGGCAACCTCGGCGAACCACTCGACCGTGACGGCGCCGCTCGGCCAGTAGCGTTCCTGGTCATGCCAGCACACGACAGGCCAGCGCGGATTGCGGTAGGAGCGGCCGGTCTCATCATGCAGCGATGGCCGGCCGAGATGATCGATCAGCCATGACATCACCTCGGGCAGGAACGTGGCGGCAAACGACACGCCATGGCGGCCGAGCCGCTGCGGCATGCGCATGACGCGCTGATCGATGATGGCGAAGGCCGGCGGCACCGCGCCGACATTGAACTGGCGGATCATCAGCAGGCGGAAGCCGCAGTCGCAGAGCTCGGCAGGCACGGCATGGATCGCCGTCGGCTGAAGTGGAGCCGCGATGTTCATACCAGTGCTCCCTGCGCCTGTCCGAGCGCGAGGTCGATGGCGTGCTGCAACGCTGTGCGCGTCGGCACATCGCTGCGTTTCAGATAGGCGGTCAGAACGCGTGCCATCCCTGCCTCCCGTCGGCATCTGCACGTTGCTGGTCTCAGCCTGCGCAGATCGCCTTGCGCGGAGACGGACATTCGACCCGAATCCGACGCGACGAAAATCAACAATCCCCGACATTGCTGCCGGTCAGGGAGGGTAGATCAAATTTCGTGCCAGATGCGGCGATCAGTGGAGACGATGGCCGTCGGCGTCGTGTTCCGGCGTCGCGAGCTGCGCGATCGGGCTGGATTGGTGGTGGATCATCCGCCAGGCGCCGTCGATGCGGGCGAAGTGATTGGCCGCCGCGAGCGCCGCGCCGTCCACCAGCTCGATGCAGAGCACGTGGCCATGATCGCCGTCGGCGATCGCGTGCGGGTCCGCGCAGACGATGTTCGGCCGGCCTGGGTTGGCGAGGATGTCGCGCCAGCTGCCGATCACGGCGGCGCGGCCAACGATCGCCGGCCAGCCCGGATGAATGCAGGAGATGCCGTCGCGATCGGCCCAGAGGGCAACGAGTGCCGCGAAATCGCCGGCCGTGAAGGCAGCATAGAAGGCCGCATTGGCGGCCAGGATCTCGCGCTCGTCGCTCATTGTGATGGCGTGAGCCAAGCCGGTGCGAAAATCAAGCAATGTTTGGAAACGCACATCCACTGGTGCGCAAAAACTTGCAAGCTTCTTGCAGGACCCGGTCGAGACGCGATCGCAACGCATCAGCCGAGGTCCTGCCATGCTCGAAACGGCCATTGTCGGAGGTGGATTGTGCGGAATGGCACTCGCGCGCAGCCTGCAGCAGCGCGGCAGCACGTTCGCTTTGTTCGAAGCCCGACATCGCCTGGGCGGACGTGTGCTGTCGGTCAGGAGCAAGGCGGGGCTTGCGCTGGACCTCGGCCCGACCTGGTTCTGGCCGGACACCCAGCCGCTGCTGACCGGCCTGATCGCGGAGCTCGGCCTGTCCGACTTTGCCCAGCACGATGACGGCACGGTTCTTCATCTGAAGGAGGCGGACAAGTCGGCCGAGCAGATCGGCGGGCCGCCGGTCCACCAGGGCGCGCGCCGGCTCTCCGGCGGCATGACGAAGCTGGTCGAGGCGCTGGCGCGTGATCTGCCGCAGCCCTTCATCCATCTCGGCCATGAGCTGGTGCGCATCGTCGATTGCGGCACGCATGTGCGGCTGATCTTTGCCACATCAACGGAATCGGTCGCGATCGAGGCCAAGCGCGCCGTGCTCGCGCTGCCGCCGCGGCTGCTGATCGATCACGTCGGCTTCTTTCCCGAGCTGGACGACGCGACCTTCGATGCGATGCGCGGTGCCGAGACCTGGATGGCGGCGCAGGCCAAGGTCGTGATCGCCTACGACCAGGCGCATTGGCGCGACCAGGGGCGGTCCGGCAATGCGTTCGTCAGCCACGAGCAGGCCGTGATCGGCGAGATCTTCGACGCCTGCGATGCCGGCGGCGACCGTGCTGCGCTCGGCGGCTTCCTCGCCTTCTCGCCCGATCTGCGCGCGACCTTCAGTGTCGGGCTGCCGCTGCTGATGGACAGCCAGATGGTGCAGCTGTTCGGCTCCGCGCTGGAAGGCGGCGAGCAGCACTATCAGGACTGGGCGGCCGAGCGCTTCACCTGCGGCGCATTGGATCGCACCACGCCGCGCGGCGAGCACAGCGAGATCGCCAATCCGATGCTGCGGCGGGCGCTATGGGACGGGCGGCTGCACCTCGGTGGCGCCGAGACCGCAAGCCACGCGGCCGGTTATCTCGAAGGTGCCCTGAACGCCGCCAAGCGCATCGAGCGTGCGATGGCCCGGAGCATGGGCGAGATCGCCGGGCCGCGGCCGGCCGTGGCGATCGGCGACGGGCTGTCGGGCAACGCAGCGAGCCTCGCCTGGTTCGGCGCCTGGGTCGCCGCGCAGCGTGATGCCGCGTTCGACGATTATCGGCAGCGGCTCAACCGCAGCCTCGCTACGCAGCAGCGCGAGCAACTGACCCAGCTCGCTGTTCTCGGAGCCACCGAGGGGGTGTTCGCGGCGGCGCTGCAGGTGCTGGACGCACTGACCTTCGACATGCGCGACGTCGCCGTCGAACGCGGGCGCTCCGCCCTGATGCCGGAGATCCAGAAACCGTTCCGCGATGTCATGCAGTCGCTGCTCGACGATGCCATAGCCTTCAATCGCACCTCCTGCGCGCTGTCGAACTTTCCGTTCGAGCACAAGCCGTCGAAGGACTACGTGCAGACGATCCTGCGCGACATCGCCGCCGCCTGGCAGGAGTTCTCGCTCGCCGCCAACCGCCTGCTGCTGGCAAAGGCGGAAGATGTGATGCGCACGCCGACGAGAATGTCGTCGTGAGTCCGACAGCGTCGAGGTGCGACCGATGAAGCTGCAGATCGAACGTCCGACCATCCTGGCGATGGCGGCGGCCTTCCCGCGTCTGGCCTCGTTGACGGAGCAGCTGCGTTTCGGCGACAAGGTCGAGGTCAATATGGCGCAACTCGCGACCGCCGAGCTCGACTTCCTGCGCGACAGCTACCAGAAGGCCGGTCCCGAATGGCACGCCCGTGCGGCGCAGATCGCCACTCTCCAGCGCGCCTTTGCCGATTCCGGCGCCCGCTTCTCCGAGCACGAACTGGAATCGGTGCTGCCGGCGATTGCGCGCTACCTGATCTCGGACGCCATCCGCGGCTGGATGTTCACGGCCAACGTCGCCAGCCGGCCGCTGCCCTATGTCGTGACGCGACTCGACTACACCGCACCGTCGAATGACGAGGCCGGCCGCGTCTTCATCGAGCTCAAGGCCAACGCCAAGGGCGCGATCACCACGTCCACTCTGCGCATCTCCGCCGGCGACATCGTCGGCAGGACGGTCGCCGAAATCTTCGCCGCCAAGGGCTTCCTCAAGGAAACACCCGAGCTGATATCCGCCTATGACGAGACGGCCGAGCGCTATTTCGCCTGGCGCGGCCGCTACGGAGCGCAGTTCTCCGGCCGCGGCATCGGCTTCTTCGCCGATGATCCGAACTCCTCGCATCGCGACATGGACTGGTCGCGCAAGGACGTGATCGTGCTGTCGTCCGGCGGCGGCAGCGCGCGGCTCGTCAACGACGAAGGCATTCTCACCGAGCGGGCGCTGACGCTCGAGGTCACGGGCGACATACTCGGGCAGTACCTGCGCAAGGCTGCCAAGAGCAATCTCTATGACGCCGAGCAGGAGGTCGAAGAATCCAGGGCGGCGATCCCGAAGGGCATCTTCTGCCGCATTCCCGTCCATCCCTATATGCTGATGTTCCATCTCGACCTGCACCATTATCTCTGGGTGCATGCCGACGACATGGTGCCCTACGCCTATCAGCCCGAGCTCAAGCAGAAGCTGGTGCTGCCGGAGGAGCAGACCGACCTGATCGACATCCTCACTGCCGAGATGGACCTCTTGATGGACGACATCGTCGCCGGCAAGTCCGGCGGCACCACCGTGCTGTGCGCGGGGCCGCCCGGCGTCGGCAAGACGCTGACGGCGGAGGTCTACGCCGAGATCATCGGCCGGCCGCTGTACCGCGTGCATTCCGGTCAGCTCGGGCTGAACGTCGCGGCGATGGAGAGTGCGCTGAAGGATGCGCTGACGCGCGCGCAGCGTTGGGGCGCGGTCATGCTGATCGACGAGGCCGACGTCTACATCAAGCGGCGCGAGGACGACATGACGATGAATGCCGTCGTCGGCGTATTCCTGCGTGTGCTGGAATATTTCAACGGGCTCTTGTTCCTGACCACCAATCGCATCGACGACATCGATGAAGCGATCGTGTCGCGCTGCATCGCGCTGATCAAGTTCCAGGCGCCGGACGCGCAAGCGCGCGGCCGGATCTGGCGGGTGATGTGCGCGCAGTTCGGCTTGAACGTCGATGCCGGCTTGGTGGAGCTGCTGGTGGACACGTTCCCGGGCGCGTCAGGCCGCGACATCAAGGGGCTGGCAAAGCTGGTCGCCAAATATTGCCACCACAAGAGCGTCCGCCCGACCATCGAGGTCTTCCGCCGCTGCGCCATCTTCCGCGGCATCGATCTTGGCGACCACGAGCTGCTGCCGGAGGCCGCGGAGTAGATCGGCTACAACTGGCTGGCCTGCCCCAAGGTCGCCGGATTGTACCCTTCCTCGCGCAGCACCCGCTGCACGACCGGGCGCGCGAGCATGCGGCGGTAGTGCGCGAGCAGGTTGGCCGGCAGCGCAATGCCGGTCTTGTCGGCCCAGAACTCGACATAGAACAGGATCGGATCGGCGACCGAGAATTCGCCGCCGAGATAGGACTGCCCGTCGAGCATCTTGTTCAGGATCGCAAAGCCCTTCACGACGATGTTGCGGCCGAGCGCGCGCACCGACTCCTGGTCGGCCTCGTTGCGGCTGAAGGTCGGCGTGGCGAAGATGCGCGCGAAGCCGTGGCCATGCACCGTTCCGGCAATGTAGCTCATGGCTTCGAGCAGCCGCGTTTCGGTCTCGATATCCGAAGGCCACAATCTGGCGCGCGGCCTGGAGCGGCCGAGCCAATAGGCAATCGCCGGCACTTCCGTCAGCACGCTGCCCTCGCTGCGCACCAGCGCCGGAATCGTCGATTTCGGGTTGATGGCCACATAGTCCGGTTTGAAATTGTCGCCGGCCGGCAGGTTGACGATATGGGCCTCGAACACCTCCTCGAGCTCTTCCAGAATGATGTGGATGCCGGTCGAGCACGATCCCGGCGTCATGTAGAATTTCATCGCGGCCATCATTGTCTCCAAGCCGACATCGCGCGTGTCTTCGATGCCTACGGCATGCTTCATGCAAGGATCGGGACAGATCGAGAATGATGCGCCGTGGCTCGACACGTCGGGCTGCTGCCGTCAGGTTTGCGACAGGAGACGTCATCGCGGTCCCGTATCTCCGTCGCGCCGGTCAGGGAGCGCCGCGCATGACGGAACGTGAGCCGGAAATCTTCGTGATCTGTCCGACCGCCGGCATCGCGCCGGGTGAAGCCAAGGCGTTCAGCCTGTCGCGGATCGGCGACAATGGCGAGGCGCGGCCGTTTCCTATCGTGATCATCCACACTGTGTCCGGTGGCTTTGTCGGCTACGTCAACTGCTGCCCACACGAGGGCAAATGGCTGAACATCGGTAGCGGCCAGTTCTTCAATCCGGATCGGACGCTGCTGCGCTGCGGACGGCATGGCGCAACGTTCGAGATCGACACCGGGCTGTGCAACGCCGGTGCCTGCGCAGGGCAGAGCCTGGAGCCGATTGCGCTCGCTGTCATCGACGGCGAGGTCTGCCTGTGCGGCGTCGCGCTGGTGGAAGATATTCCCGACCCGTTCGACGACCTCGACGAGACCATGGAGATCATGATCCACCCGGATTGACGGATGGGGTTTCCAACGTCATTGCGAGGAGCGAAGCGACGAAGAAATCCAGAATCCTACCTGAGCCCTGGATTGCTTCGCTTCGCTCGCAATGACACTCACTACGTGATGTCGTTCGGCGGACCCTCAGAACCCATCCGCCTTCTTGCCCCACGGATGGGTACCCGACACAAGCTGTGCCTTGATGCCGGCCTTGTCGACATCGGCCCGGGTTCTGAAAAAGGTCGCCTCGTGCACCAGCGTGCCGTTCTTGGTCGTCACCGCGACATAGCGCGCGACAGTGTCGATGTCGCACAGATATCCGCCGCCGGGATCGGCGGCACTGCGCAGGTTGCCATCCCAGTCTACGAAGAATCCTTCACTCATCTCTTTCTCCAACCTCGTTCAGTCAGGTCTCGGGCTGATCGGCGACGAGCTGCGCATAGGCGCTCTCGACGATGGCCCAGCAATGCAGCAGGCGCTGATGTTCGGCCTTGCCGATGCTCACCGTCTCGCCATGATCGTCGGCTGCAGCCGTCGCCGCCTGCAGCGCATCGAACAGCGCCTTCTCGAGCTGGTAGATGCGCTCGCTGGCGCGTTCCAGATAAGGAATGGGATTGGCGTGGACATTGGCCTCGTGCAGCGCATCGAGGCTGAGCAGCGTCCGGAAGCGGCGCTCGACCTGGCGCTGCTGCATGCCGAAATCGTGCTCGATGACGGTCACGGCCGGACCTCGGGCGCGGGCGCCTTTGAAGCCGCCGCCTTGGCCGCATTCCGCAGCAGGTTCAGGCATTCGAGCGAAGCGGCCATGTCGAGCGCGGAAAAACCGTCGAGCGTCTCGGTGCGGATGTCCGCGCCCTTGGCCAGGAGATGCGCGACCACATCGGCCTTGCCGGAGGAGGACGCATACATCAGCGCTGTCGCACCATTGTCGTTGCTGTTGTCGAGATCGATGCCGGCCTCGACCAGCGCGTCGATGGCGTCGAGATGCCGGCCGACGCAGGCGAGCCACAGTGCGTTATTGCCGTCCGCGTTCCTGGCGGCGATGTCGGCGCCGGCAGAGAGCAGCTCGCGGATGACGCCGACATTGCCGAGATGCGCCGCCTTCATCAGCGGCGTGGTCCGATTGGCGATGATGGCGTCGATGTCGTCAGCGGGAAAGCCCTGGGCGGCGAGCCACGCCGCCAGGACCGGACTGACGTTCGCCGCGCCGCTCCGCGCGGGACAACGCTGGCGCCACGCCTCATAGCCGCCGTCGAGGCTATAGACCTCAGTGAAGCCGAAATCGGAGAAGGTCTGCGCGTAGTCCTGGCTGGCGTTGCCGTGATAGCAGTAGATCAGGATCGGCGCGCGCCTGCTCGTGCCGGCGATCATCTCGGCGAGATTGCGCTGGGTGAGATGCCGCGCGCCGGCCATATGCGCGGTGTCGAACGAGGCGGTGTCGCGGACGTCGAAGCGCAACACATCGTCGCGCTGCAGCAGCTCGGCTGCGTGGTCGACATCGATGCGCTGAAACGGAATACGCGGTCTCATGGCAGGACTCCCGCTTCATTGCGCGTTCGGCCGGGATAGGCCGCCAGCGTCGTGATGCGATCATCGGTCAGGGGACGGCCGACCGTGAAGTGATAGAGCACCTGGAACTGCTCTCCGACCACGCCGAGCATCTCGTGCACGGAGTCGTCGAAGAAGCAGCCGATGCCGGTGCCGCGCAGGCCCGCCGCCTCGGCTTCGAGGTAGAGCACGTGGCCGATCAGGCCAGCCTCCCAATGCAGTTGCCGATAGCGCCACGGATGGTCGCTGACGGCCGGCGTGAACTCGGCGAGCATCGCCATCGCAAAGCAGCCGTCGCCCGCGATCGCCTGGTGACAGCTAGCGGTGCGGATCACGCCGCGGCTGTCGGTCGGCAGCAGCCGGAACAACGGCAGATGATCAGGCACGCGCTCGACCGGCTGCCAGTCGAAGTCGGGACGCAGCGCGCGCCGCAGGCTGGTCTCCGCCTCGCTGCCGCGCGGCAGCGCATAGAGCCCGGGCGTGAGCCCCTCGACGCGATGGACGAATAGCAGCGGATGCAGCCGCGACGCGAACGGCCAGATGGTCCATGGCGGCGTAGCGCGCGGCAGCAGCGCGTCGAGAAGGTGAAGCAACGTTGCGAGATCCATCGTGAACCTGGCGTCGAAGCGTTGCGCGCTGCGACGACCGAGAATGAGCTCGGCCGCACGCGCCTGTGATTGCCGCGTCAGCGGCGGGCACCGCCACGGAGTGGAGATCGCATCCTGCGCCGCGCCGGCCGTGGCCGCGCTCACCTCGGGGATGATGGGCCAGCGGTAGAGCGGATGGCGATCGAGCCGGTTCGCCTGACCTTTCCACGTGTCGTCGATCGTGGCGAGTGATGGCAAACCGGCAGGCGATCGCGAGCTCGCATCGCGCGGCGCGATCGCGAGCAGCACATCGGCATTCTCGGTCTCGACGCCGGCGAAATCATCCGCGCGATCGAGTCCCATCAGCGCTGCGAGTCTCGCACTGTCGATGCCGTCGATCACGCGCGCGTACCAGCCGAGCGCAGCGGCGGCGTAGCTGACGGCGCCGATCGCATGTCCGAGGTCGAGCTGGCAGTAGCGGAACGCGCGCTCGCCATATTTCCACGCCTCGCGCCAATGGATCGAGGACAGCGCGAGCCAAAGCCGCGGCTCGCCATGCGATGGCCTGCCGCGGCGGCAACGTTGCTCCAGCACGTGATCGCGGCTGACATAGTGATGAAGACCGTCGCTGAGCCCTGTCACATTCTCCGCGATGACATAGGCCTCGGTCGGATGCAGATTGCCGCTGGAGGGATTGCAGCGCAACGCCCAGCGGTCCGGGCCGTACTCCTTCCAGGCCGCCAGCCCGAACGACAATTCCAGCAGCAGCGCGACGCCGTCGATCGTCAACGGCTGGACCGGCGCCGTGGCGTCGCAGGCATCGGCGAAGCTCACGGCGAGACGGTCCGAGGTCAGCGGCAGATCGGTGCGCGGGCTGCCGGCGAACTCGCGGAACGGATTGGGCTGCGCGTCCCAGTCCAGCGTCTCCGGCCCCGCCGCATAGCGCTTGAGGCTGTGCTTGGTGCGGGCGTGATAGGCCAACGCGATGTCGGCGGCGGCTGGAACGTCCGCCGTGCCGGACTGTGACACGGACATGCTTCCTCACAAGGCGCGACCTGCGCGTTCGCGCATGTTGGACGGTCGCTTGGTGACTGCGTCAGGCGGAGCAAAAAACGTTCCGAACAGCCGCAACTGCTTCCCCGTCGTTCTGAGCCCGTTGGGCGCAGGCCCGGAATTCAGAGCCACGGCCGGCGGATATGGATTCTGGGCTTGCCGCTGCGCGTCGCCCCGGAATGACACGCCGACACAGCGTGTCCGATTCCGAACAGCGCGATCAGAACTGTCCGCTTCTCGACATATCAATGCCGGTGCGTGGTGCCCGATGCGCTGTCGTCGATCAGCACGGCGACCTTGGCCGCGATCGACAGCCACGCCCGATGCGCGGCGATCTTGTGGCCGAGCCTGAAGCCGTCGGCCATGCGGGCCGCGAACGCAGGCCCGTCGGTCCCATGCTGTTGCGCGATGATCCACGCGGTCTGCCACAGATCGGTCTCGGTCGTCACGGTGCTAGAGATCCAGCACCAGCCGGTCGCCCTTGCCGCGCGATACACAAGGCAGGAAGTAACCTTCGGCACGTTGCGCCGCCGACAGGCGCTTGTCGCGATGGTCGACCTCGCCCTCGACGACCCTGGTCTTGCAGGTGCCGCATAGGCCCTGCTCGCAGGAGGTCGCGATCTTGACGCCGTTCTCCTCGAGGAACGCGGTCACGGTCTTGTCGCCGGGGATCTTGAAGGTCGCGCCGGTGCTCTTGATGGTGACGTCGAACACCTTGTCGAGCAGCGCCGCGGCCGCCTTCGCGGTGAAGCGCTCGGCATGGATGCGCTCCTCGGCAAATCCCTTCTGCTTGGCCAGCGCGACGATCGGATCCATCCACCAGTCGACGCCGCAGATGAACAGCTGGGTGTCGTCGGGCCGGTCCGCCAGCAGCTCGGCGGCCTTCAGCAGCTGATTGTCCTCGGTGGCTTCCTTGTAGTATGTCGTATCTTCGGCGAAGGCCGAGGCCTCGATGGTGCTACGGAACGAATCCGGCGACATCAGCGCGAACACGTAGTGCAGCTCGAACGGGATGTTCTTCGCCTTCAGCGTATCCGCGATCGACAGGATCGGCGTGACGCCGATGCCGCGCGCCACGAGCAGCGCGCGCTTGGTGTCCTTCGGGATCTTGAAGCGGTTGCGTGGGCGGCTGACCTGCAGCTTGTCGCCTTCGTTGATATCGAGATGCAGCGCCTTGGAGCCGCCGCGGCTGTTGGCATCCTTCCACACGCCGATGCAGTAGCGATTGCGTTCGGCGGCGCTGTTCAGCAGCGAATATTGCCGTGTGAGTCCGTTGGGAAGGGTGACGTCGATATGGCTGCCGGGGGTGAAGCCCGGCAGCGGCTGATCGTCCGCCGGGACAAGTTCGAATGACGCCATGTTGTGCGCCTCGATGGCCTTCCTGGCCACGACGACGGTGTGCAGGCTGTCGGACATCTGACAACTCCATCTTGCGAACCGGCTCATGAGAGGCCGATGCAAGGGGAGGGCCAAGCGGCGTTCGCCGCGGGGCGCGGCGGCTTTTCGGCTTGTGCACGCTGCGACGAGCGCAAGGTCCTGGAGCGCTGGGCCAAGGCGCGCGGCATCAACGCCGGAGACATGACCTGCGTCGCCGCTGCGGGGCGGCGGCGCGGGTCGTGCGTGCCAATGTCAATGGGCGTCGATCGCGTCCGCCTTGGCGCCGCCGGCGACGGAGTAGCGCATCGGCACCTTGCGGGTCTTCAGAAAGGCTTCCAGCGTCTCGCCGCGAAACGCCGCATAGACCTCCGGGTTGGAGACGCCGATCACGGCGGCCATCTTCTCCAGCACGAAGAAGCTGACGCCGCGTCGGATCATCTCGATCCAGCGGCGGTTCTTGATGAGCTCGCGCTCCTCGTCCGTGAGACGGTGCTCGTCCGCCAGTGCGTCGAATTCCGCAACGAATCTCTTGCGATGCGCGGGGATGACGAGCCGGTGCAGGAAGTCGTTGATGCGGAAATTGGCCTGGCTGCGGCCATGGGTGAACGGGTAGGTGCCGGTCAGCATCTCCGCGCCCGCGAGTTCATGGCCGATGTGTGCGCGATAGGCCGCGACCTCCTGCGGTTCGGGCGCGCCGCCGAGATCCTCGAACACCAGCGTGGCGATGTTGGTCACCGACGGTGCGTAGGTCTGCTTGTGCACGAGCCTCACACTGTCCGAGAGCGCACCGCGCATGATCAGCCACATGATGACCTCGGCACCTTCCATGCCGCCCTTGACCGCGTAGTCGGCGATGCGCATCGCCGTCAGCTGCTCCGGGTCGTTCTCCAGCAGATCGAGGAATTCGTTGTCCCAGTCTTCGTTGAGAAAGCCGGCGCGCTCGCCGTGAACCTGGTGCGACAGCCCGCCGGTGGCGAAGATGGCGACCTTCAGGTCTTCCGGATAGCTCTCGATCGCCTTGCGCAGCGTCTTGCCGAGCTTCCACATCCGCTTCGCATTGGGAATCGGCAATTGCAGCACGCCGACTTGCAGCGGCACCACCATGCCCGGCCACGGGCCGCTGGCATCGCCCATCATCGACAGCGGCGACAACAGGCCGTGATCGACCGGCTTGCCCTGGAAGAACGACATGTCGAACTCGTCCGCCATCATCGCCATCGCGATGTGCTGCGACAGGCCGAGGTGGCCCTTCGCCGGCGGCACGTCGCGCGGTCCGCCGCCTTCGTCGGCGGCGATATACCGGTCGTCAATGCCGAGCGCGAAGGCGGAGTAGTGATCGAAGAAGAACGAGGTGATGTGATCGTTGTAGATCATGAACAGGACGTCGATGTCCTTCTGCTTCACCCAGTCGCGCACGACTGCGAAGCCGTCGAAGATCGGCTTCCAGGCCGGGTCGTTCTGCTTGTTGGTGTCGAGTGCGAAGCCGATGGTGGGCGAGTGCGAGGCGCCGATGCCGCCGATGATCCGGGCCAAGTGTCCCTCCGCGAAATGGGCCGCCGTGGACTGTGACCCGCGGCCGTGCTGGGACGGACCTTACGAAGTTTCCCATGCTAGACAATCATGCTAACGTGCACGGATCGTTTCTCTCGATGAACGAGCGGCTCTAGGATGAAATGGCGGATCGAGGACATTCCGGTGTTCCATGCGGTGGTCGCGACCGGCGGCATGACCGGCGCCTCGCGGTCGCTGGGCATGCCGAAATCCTCGGTCAGCAAATCGGTCGCCCGGCTCGAGCAGGATCTCGGCATCCGGCTGTTCGACCGCAACTCGCGGCGCGTCCGGGTGACCCGCGAGGGCGAGCTGTTCTTCCAGCAATGTCAGAAGATCCTGGATCAGGTCTCTGAGGCCGACGCGGTCATGACCGGGCTGGTCGGCGTGCCCAGCGGCCGACTGTCCGTGGCGCTGCCGCCGGCATTCTGCGAGGAGATCCTGGCGCCGCAGCTCGCCGAATTCCACCGCCGCTATCCGCGCATCGAGCTCGATGTCGAGGCGACCACGCGGGCGATCGACATGCTGGCCGACCGCTTCGACATCGCGGTCGTGGTCGGCGTGCAGGAGAATTCCGAACTGGCGCAGAAGGTGCTGATCGGCGGCCGCCTGATCTGGGTGACCAGCCCCGCTTATCTCGCCGCGCACGACATCGGCGACGACGTCCGCGCGCTGGAGCGCCATCTCATGATCTGCGAGCGGCGCTATGGCGACCGCACCCTGATGATCAAGCAGCACGGCCATCTCGTCCGCTTCGACGTCGGTGCGCATGTCGCCCGCATCAACAATCCGCTGGCGGTGCGCCGCGCCGTCGCCCACGGCGCCGGCATTTCCTTTCTGCCGGAGCACTATTGCGTCGAGCTGCTCGGCGAGGGCCGGCTGGTCGAGATCGGCAGGGGGGTCGCGTTCGACACTCGCGCCGCCCAGCTGACCGCGATCTTTCCGAGCCGCAAGCTGATCTCCTCGCGCGCCCGCGCCTTCCTCGACTTCCTCGAGGAGATCTGCGCCGCGTCCGCGCACACCCTGATCGGTCAGACCTGAGGTGCGCCGTCCGTCTGCCTCACGCAAGCCGATGGAATGACGGCGGCAATGGCTCTCGCACCAGCTCGCTCAGATCGAGCGTTTCACCGCTGTCAGCGATATCCGAGAACAACACCTCGATGAAGGGATGCTGACGGTTGGATGCGGCGCCGCGCCGATATTTCCTGCTCACGATCCGCTCGATCGCAGCAAGGTTCAATTTTCCCAGCGCATTGTATTGGACACGAAACAGGCTCTGCCGGCCGCCCGTGTGCTCGATCGACTCGGCCCAGATGTCCATCACCTTGCGGCTGACGAAGGCCTCGACGCCGACGGCGCCATCCTGGGCGAGCAGGCGCAATCCGTCCATCGTATGCGGCTGCTCATCGACGCTAAATTGGCTCAGCGACATCGGAGATCCCTTTCTGTTGCGTGCATCGGCGGTCTCACGGGAGAGTCGAGAACGGCGATCGGCGCGTCGAACGTGTAGGAGAGCCCTGACGGCGCATAGGTCAACTGAACCTCGCCGCCGAGCTGCACGCCGAGCGTTTCGATCAGCCGGGTTCCGAAGCTTCGGCTGGCGGGCTGTTGAACGACCGGGCCGTGTCTTTCGGTCCAGGCGAAGCGGACCCGGCGTTGGTCGACAGTCCACAGCAGATCGACGCGTCCTTCCGGCACGGACAGCGCACCGAACTTCAGGGCGTTCGTGCACAGCTCGTTGAGCGTCATCGCGATGGCGATGACGGCATCCGGCGTCACCAGCACGTCGGGCCCGGTGATCGCAAAGCGTGAGTCGTCGGGCGTGTCGAAGGCCTGGACGGACGTACGGATCACCGTGCGGAGATCGCCGCTGGACAATTTCGCTTGCAGGAGGAGATCGTGTGCCCGTCCGAGGGCCAGGAGCCGCCCGGAGATGGCATGCTGTGCATCCTTGGTCGCCGGCACGTTGCGGAGGCTCTGGGAGACGATGGCGGTGACGGTCGCGAGCGTATTCTTGATGCGATGGTGCAGCTCCTCGAGAATGAGCTTTTGCAGCCTGCTCGCCGTCTCGCGTTCTCTCGCCTCGATTTCGGCCTGCTCGGACCGGGTCTTGGCATTGCTCTCGGCCTCGACGAGCAGGCGCTTCAGCCCGATGATTTCCGTCAGCAGAAAGTCGGGATCCACGACCGTGCCGTGAGGAGGCTCTGTGGTGAGGTTGATCTCGAGCATTGGCTGACATGTCCTTGTACCGGATGCCGCCCTCGGAGGGCACGATGGTACGCAGGAGCAGGCCGCCCCAGCGTCACTTCGTTCGCGAGCGGACACTTCCGTTGAAATGCCCGAGTATCTCGGCGGCGTTTGCGAGGATGGTCGCCTTCCTGATCGCGGCAGCGCGCTCGCCGCCCTGCTGCATCAGGCCCGCCGTCTCCAACGCATTCTCCGCCCTGGTGGCGAGTGTCGCGTGCAGCGATGACCGCTCTCGCTTGGCCGGCTCGGAGGGCTTGTCGGGATGAACTGGCGCAAGCGCCCCGCTGCGAACGGCGGCCACCGGATCAGAATCGCGGCGACGATCAGCAGCCCAAAGAATGGCGGCGCCAGGAGCGGTCGCACCAACCACGCGCGCACTGGACGTGGTGGTGTTCGAAGAGGTGTTCGAGGTTTTCGACATGCTGTCCGCCTTCTGGTCGCGGCGGGAGCGCATGGCTCTCAGTCACCGATGGCAGCCGGGGGACGCGCGGTGATCATCAACATATGGTGTGTGCGCGCGCAATAGCGAGGTCCAGCCCGAAACTATTTGTCGTGAGGATCTGGTCGCCGCCATCGCCTGAAGCGAGAGCGAGTCTGGCCTGACGGCTCATCCGACGTTCGTAGCATCGTTGCATCGACATGCGAACGTCGGACGCCTGGCTCATTTGTGGATCATTTGCAGTTCTGATCACGATGCCTTGGCATGAGTCGGAACGTCGGACGTGTTATCGGCCGATTCCGACGCTCACGCCGGGCGCGCGGATGCCGATGCCGTCACGATCTTCATAGCCACGCCCTTCATAGTCACGCCGCTCGTGCCGGCCATAGCCGTAGGCGCCGCGGTCTTCGCGGATGATGACACGGCGTTCGCGGCTTTGGCGCCAGCAGCGGCCGTTCTCGTTGCAGACCAGGCGAACCTGCTGGATGCTGCTCTCCGGGAGGACCGATATACTGGCCGTGAGCGGGGCAGCGGAGGCGGCTGCAGCCATCAATGTGCTCGCGGCTACTGCGAGAGTGATCGTAAGAATCTTCATGGTGATGAGATGTCTCCGGGTGGGGGGATTGCGTCATGGAACCAATCTGCTGGCCATCCCATGGTTCCCCCGGCGGCGTCATTTGTTTCGTCCCGAGGCTCTGGCGTCGAACGGCTGCCTGCGCGCCATCGTGGCGGCAGCCTGCGCCCGTGACGCCGGAGCGCGGCGATGCTGCGCTCCGGCTGGCAAGGTCATCCCCGCCGCGCCGCCTCGATGGCGGCGACGTCGATCTTCTTCATCGTCATCATCGCGGCGAACACGCGCTTGGCCTCGGCGCCGCCGGCTGCCATCGCGTCGGTGAGCGCGCGCGGCGTGATCTGCCAGGAGATGCCCCATTTGTCCTTGCACCAGCCGCACTGGCTTTCCTGGCCGCCATGGCCGACGATGGCGTTCCAGTAGCGGTCGGTCTCGGCCTGATCGTCGGTGGCGATCTGGAACGAGAACGATTCGTTGTGGGTGAACACGGGGCCGCCATTGAGGCCGAGGCAGGGGATGCCACACACCGTGAATTGCACCGTCAGCACGTCGCCGGCCTTGCCGGATGGATAGTCGCCCGGCGCGCGGTGCACCGAGGCCACGTGGCTGTCGGGAAACACCTCGGCATAGAACCGCGCGGCCGCCTCGGCGTCCTTGTCGAACCACAGGCAGATCGTGTTTTTGTTCGTCGGCATCGCAGGGGTCCTCTCCGGTCCGGGTGCAGGCCACGCTTCAACCTTGGATAGGCGGCCATTTGGGAGTGCTCAAGCCAGCTCGTATCGATACGGCTGACCCAAGGACGGTCCGCATGCGCACATGCCGACACGACGGCCGGCGTTTCCAGCAGATTTTTTTCAGGTGGTCTGCAGCGGGTCGGTTCCGCCAACGGTTGTGGTCTTGGCGCAGTCATATCGTATGGACGTGTCGTGAGGCTTGCCGCCGCGGGTCCTGCGGCAGGGGGAATTGCATGAAAGCCATCACGCCGTCCGTGATATCGGACGCGCTCCTCCTGCTGGCATTCGTTTTCGCAGCCGGGAGCGCCGCCGAGGCGGTCGGGTTCACCTGCGTCGCGAAGATGTCGCAGCAGCTCACGTCGGCCAAGCTGGAGAGTCTGATCACGCGAACCTGCCTTCGTCTCGGTCCGCTCGTGATCGGCGACGCTGCGATCGGGCAGGGCGTGTGATCTCGATCCGGATTCGTCAGCCGTGAGGCCAGTCGAGGCTCGGGCCGCCGTAGCCGGATTTGCGCCGCGGATATCCGCTCCGTCGTGACAAGCTGCCAGGTAACCTTTCCAGGTCCGCGATCGAACCGTCGGAACAACATGGTCCGGAGCGATCAGCGGAGGTATCCGATTGCAGATCACACGCCCGCGCATCGTGCGCATCACGCACCGGCCGAGCGGCGAGGTGATTGCCGAAGGGCCGGTCGGACTCTGGGGCATCACGCCGTTCGAAGGAAATCTCTACATCCGGCGGCGCTACCTGAAGACGGGCCATCTTCGGCTGAACTGGATCCCCGGGCTGTGCATCTACAAGTTCTTGTACGTTTGGCTGGACCTTCGGCTTCCGGATGGCCGTCGTGAGCTGTCGATCGGCTGGCTGTACTGGCTACCCAATCCGCTGTTCTTCTTCATCGCATTCCGTCCCGCCGTGCCGCAGTCGTCGCCCGTTCTCGTCGTCGAGGAGGTGACGGAATGAGCGTGGCGAGCCGGCGCGATGTGACCGGCGGCCTGCTGTCGGTCCTCATGGCGGGCGCGGGATCCGCCCTGGCTGCGCCGCCTCACGATGACGTGCCGGCCTTCGCGGACGGGCGCCATCAGCTCATCTTGCTGCGGCCGCAACAGAGCCTGCCGCCGGTGAGGCTGTTTCGCCTCGAGGGCGGGACGCTCGATCTGGCCGCGCTGCGCGGCACGCCGATCCTGCTGAACTTCTTCGCCTCATGGTGCGCGGCCTGCCGCACCGAACTGCCGGTGCTGGATCAACTCGCGCGCAGCGTCGCCCATGATCGCCTGCAGGTCGTCGCGGTGTCCGAAGACCGGAGCGATCGCGACCGTGTCGGTCGTTTCGTCGGGTCGCTTGGGCTGAAGACGCTGCCGATCTGCCTCGATCCGAACGGATATGTGGCCCAGCAGGGCGACGGCAGCGGCAGGACCGCGCCGTTCATCCTCCATGGAATGCCGATCACCTACCTGATCTCCGCTTCGGGCCTTGTCATCGGATACCTCCAGGGCGCCGCCGATTGGTCGTCGTCGGCGGCCGCCGATCTATTCGTCTATCTCAGGCGCAATTGAGGGACGTCATCTCGAACGCGGCGACGTAACCTTCCGCCGCATCCGAACGAACCGATGTGCAGGCGTGCCGATGGCCGCCAGACGCCTGCAATGTCCGCAGGCTGAACCCTGAGAATGGAGGAACACGCATGTCCAATCGCACGCTGTCCGCAATGATTGTCGGCGCATTCGCGGTCGCCGCCGGCACGCTTGCCGTGACGTCCGCCTCGGCGGAGATGATGGCCAAGGGCGACATGGAAAAGATGATGAAGGCCAAGCAGGCCGAGACCATGAAGGCCATGAAGGACGGCAAGATGGAGAAGTGCTTCGGCGTCGCGCTGAAGGGCCAGAACGATTGCTTCGCAGGCGCCGGCACGACCTGCGCGGGCACGAGCACGGCGGACTATCAGGGCAATGCCTTCAAGCTCGAACCCAAGGGCACCTGCACGACGATGCAGACCCCGAAGGGATCGGGAAGCCTCACGCCGAAGGCCTGATGCCGCGGGCGGGCTGCGCGCGGCCCGCCTCACTTCTTGATCGGAGACTGCACGTGTCACGCTCGCAATTCTCGACGGCTGCAGGGATCCCTGCACGGGGGGGCGTCGGCCTGAAGGCCGAGCACTACCGCTGCATCGTCGAAACATCGCCCGACATCGGCTTCTTCGAAGTGCATGCCGAGAACTACATGGGCGCGGGCGGACCGCCGCACCGCTACCTCATGGCTATTCGCGAGCGCTATCCGCTGTCGCTTCACGGCGTCGGATTGTCGATCGGCGCCGATCGCCCGCTCGACCAAGCCCATCTCGGCCGCCTCCGCCAATTGATCGCGCGCTACGAGCCCGGATTGTTCTCGGAACACCTCGCGTGGTCGTCGCACGAGTCCGGGTTCTTCAACGATCTGCTTCCGGTCCCTTACACGACGGAAACCCTGAACCGCATCTGCGCCAATATCGACGAGGTGCAGAGCGCGCTCGGCCGCCGCATGCTGCTCGAAAATCCGTCCACCTATGTCGCGTTCGCGGAGAGCAACTGGTCCGAGCCCGCCTTCATTGCCGAGATCGCGCGCCGCACCGGCTGCGGACTCCTGCTCGACGTCAACAACGTGCACGTCGCCGCAACTAATCAACAGTGGGATCCGTATTCCTATCTCGACGCATTTCCGCTTGGGCATGTGCTGCAGATCCATCTCGCCGGTCACGCGCGCGAGGCCGACGAGCACGGACAGCCGCTCCTTATCGATACCCATGACCGTCCGGTCGACGACGTGGTCTGGGCGCTGTATGCGCGCGCCATCCGGTCGATCGGCCCCGTGCCGACGCTGATCGAGTGGGACGCCGAGGTGCCACCCTGGCCGGTGCTCGCGGAAGACGCCAGCCGCGCCGAGGCGATCATGCGCATGCAAGTGACGGAGGTGGCGTGATGCCGCCGCCTGCTGAACGTCTTGGCAGCTTTGCGCGGGCGCTGCTCGACCCCGAGCAGCTGGTGCCCGCCGGCCTGGTCGGGCCGGACGGCACGCCGAGCCGGCGACGGTTCGGCGTCTACCGCAACAACGTCGTGGTCGGCTTGACGGCCACGCTGAAGGACGCCTATCCCGCAGTGCATCGCATCGTCGGAGCGGAGTTCTTCCAGGCCATGGCGCGCCGCTATGTCGTCTCCGAGCTTCCGCGCTCTCCCATCCTGCTCGATTACGGCGCCGGCTTCGCCGCGTTCATCCACGGCTTCGCGCCGGCATCGGCGCTGCCCTATCTGGCGGATGTCGCGCGGATCGAGCGCGCCTGGACGGAGGCCTATCACGCCGCCGAGGCCGGGTCGGTCACACCGGCGGCCTTCGCAGCCGTTGCGCCGGCCGATCTGCCCGGGCTTCGCCTGCGGTTTCATCCGTCGTTGCGGCTCGTCGGCTCATCGTTTCCTGCGCTCACGATTTGGCAGATGAATGCGGCGGGAGGAATTCCTGGCCCAGTAGATCTCGACGCCCGAGAGGCCGCGCTGATCGTCCGTCCGGACGCTGATGTCGTGGTCCGCTCGATCCCCGCGGGCAGCCTCGCTTTCGTCGAGGCCCTCCTGGCTGGCCGATCGGTTCTGACGGCGCTCGAGAATGCGCTGCGCGCCGACGTCCGGTTCGAGCTGGCCGGAACTCTCCACGACCTGATCCACAGCGGAGCCGTGATCGGCTTCGACCTCGCGCCGATGGCGGGGACGGCATGAGAACGGCCGCAACCATTCCAGCCCTCGCCGTCGTCGTGCGTGACGTCGCGGATCGGCTCGCTCGCCTGGCGGGGACCGTGGCGCCGCCGGTGCTGCGGATCGCGCTGGCGGTCCCGTTCTTCAGATCCGGCCTGACCAAGTGGGATGGGTTGCTGTCGCTGTCGCCGGCCGCTTCCTATCTGTTCGAGGATGAGTTCAAGCTGCATGTGTTCGGGCAGGCCTACGATTTTCCCTGGCCTACGGCCTTCGCGTTCTTCGATGGCGTGGCCGAGATCGTGCTGCCCGTGCTTCTCGTGGCCGGGCTCGCGACCCGGCTGAGCGCGCTCGGGCTTCTAGTGATGACCGCAATCATTCAGCTCGTGGTCCCCGACGGCTGGGCCAATTTTCATCTGCCATGGGCTGCGATGGCCGTTGCGATCATCGCCCTGGGGCCGGGGCCTGTCAGTCTCGATCATCTCGCGGCGTCGTTCGGTCGAAAGGCGGAGGGCGCCGATGAGCGGTGATCCGGGCGGTCCCGCACCGCGGCTGAGGCTCGTCGCGGCCGGCCATCAGGCGCGTGCCGAGGTCAGGCCGGGGCGGCGGGCGCTCGATTGGGCGATCCTGATGGCGCATGCCCAGGAGGGTGACCGCGTCGCCTATCAGCGACTGCTGCAGGAGATCACGCCGTATCTGCGCTCGCTCGCGGCCCGGCGCTGCAACGACCGCAGCGACATCGAGGACGCGGTGCAGGACGTGCTGTTGACCATTCATTCGATCCGCCACACCTATGATCCGACGCGCCCGTTCGCGCCGTGGCTGGTGACCATCGCCAACCGCCGGCTGATCGATCGGGTGCGGCGGCAGGTCCGCCAGCGTGGGCGAGAGATCGCGCTGGCGCCGGAGCACGAGATTGCAGCCGAGCCCGAGACCAGTGCGGAGGCGGCCCCTGACCGCCGCGAACTGGAGCGGGCGATCGGCAACCTTCCGCCGGCCCAGCAACAGGCCGTGCGGCTGCTCAAGCTCAAGGAGCTGTCGCTCAGGGAGGCGTCGGCGGCGACCGGAATGTCCACGACCTCCTTGAAAGTCAACATGCACCGCGCTCTGAAGAGCCTTCAGAAACTGCTCATTCCGCGGAACGAGCCATGATCAAGACCGATGACCTGATCGACTCTCTTGCGACCGACATGCGGCCGGTGAGACGGCTGCGGCCGCCGCTGCTGCGCGCCTGCGGCTGGCTGCTGGGAGCAGCCGCCATCGTGGCGTTGCTCGCCGTCAACCAGGGGATCCGTCCGGATCTGGCGCAGCGCCTGCACGATGCGCCCTTCGTCACCAGCCTGCTGGGATCGATCCTGACCGGCGTGCTGGCGGTGATCGCGGCGTTCCTGATCAGTCTTCCCGACCGCTCGCGACTCTGGATGCTCCTGCCGCTGCCGGCGCTTGCGCTCTGGCTGTCCAACATCGGCTATCAGTGTCTGACGGACTGGGTCTCGATCGGTCCCGACGGCATGAGTCCGGGCGAAGCGGCGCGCTGCTTCACGACGCTCGCGGTGACGAGTCTGCCGCTGTCGCTGGCCTTGCTGGTGATGCTGCGCTATGCCGCGCGGCTTCGTCCCACCATGGTCGCTCTGATGGGAAGCCTCGCCGTCTCTGCGATCACGTCGACGGCGCTCGCGCTGTTCCATACCATCGACGCCTCGGTGATGATCCTGATGTGGAACGTCGGAACGGCGGTCCTGCTCATGGGGGTGGCCGCCCTGTTTGGCCGCCGCATGTTCCTCTCGATCGCGCCACGCGTCTTTGCCCAGGACTGAGCTCGCAGTGCTGCGCGCCACGAACATGGGCGGCAGCGGGCGTAACCTTTGTCGCGTTCGAAGCGAACAGCCAGCAGGGCTTCGGCGCGGGCAGGCCCGCCAGGACGCGCATCGCGCGCGTCGACATGCACGCGGCGCCAGGAGAATAGGACGATGCAACGATCGAAGAATCTGATCTCGTGGGCCGGCCCGGTGCTGCTGCTCGCGTCATTCGCTGCCTCCGGCCCCAGCATGGCGGCCGATGCAAGCCATCTGACCTTCGTCACGCATGCTGCATTCTTCTCGGCCGAGACAAAGCAGCCGAAGTCGGTCGATCCCCATGCCTTCGTCGCGGACGCGGCAGCGCCGGTCGCCGTCGGGCCGCAGAACATCTCGCATGTCGCCGGCTTCCGGCCAGCGTTCATCGATCAGGATGCGATGACCGTTGCAATCTCCAATGCCAAGGGAGAGGCGATCGGCTTCACGCTCGGCGACTGGCTGGCGGCGAGCGGCAGCGTGACGCTCACGCCGGCGGCTGGCGGCAAGGTCGAGATTGCCATGAGCTTCGATCATCTGAAGCCGGGCGGCCATTACAGCCTGTTCGAAAACCATTTCGACCAGAAGCCTGTCGGCTTCACGCCGCTCGACGGCACTGCCACGACCAACGACTTCGTGGCCAGCGCAGATGGCAAGGCCAAGCTGACGATCATGGCGCCGCAGCCTCTGACCCACGACAACGCCGTACTGCTCGTCTATCACAGCGACGGTGCGGCTCATGGCGCGCAGCGCGGCGACATCGGCGTCAATGCCCATCATCAGCTGATCGCACGGATTCCGGAATAGGCGGTCAGAGAGCTGGCGCACGATGGCAAGGCCGGCGAGGTGACCCGACGATTCGTAGGCCATCATGCACGGCTGTGGGGGAGGGGGATCGCAGATGGACAAGAGCGCAGTGCTGGCGGCGCCTGCGGCCGTCCTCTGAGACCGCCGCTTGCCGCGGCCCTCGGACCATGAGAGCTCAGCAACGGCTGCAGACATCAACGACGCAAATGCGATCGCTTTGGTCGTTCAGGGGAAAGGCCTTAGGAGCGACCGAACGGCCGAACGATGAGCTTCTCGCGCTGTTTCGGGGGCAGGCGGCCTGCCGATTGGAAAGATTTTGGTTGCTGTTTTTCAGAAACTGTGCTTATGTCGGCGCATCCCGCCTCGAGCAGAGGGACGTACGCGTCGTCACGAACGTGGAGGTGGGCTGCGATGGACGTGATGGCTGTGCCGACGAGCGCAGTGGTTACGTACGGCGAAGTCGTGTGGTCCTGGCCTCTCGACGCTGAGGTCAAGTCCGTGAGCGTTGCTTGACGGCACGCGCGGGCGATGGGGGCAAGAAAGCCGATCCCCAGGGAGAGCACGAAGGACACCGTTAACACCGTCGCGCGGGGAAGGCCGGGTCTGTCCGGCTGTACCTGTGGTACCTGCCGCCTGCATTCTTTTGAGCAGGCGGGCCACGGGCCTCAGCCGAGGTCCGGCCTTCCTCGCGCCCTCTCTTTGTTCAGAGGGACACGAATGCTGCATCACCCGGGCACGACGTGCCGCGGGATGAAAGATGCTTATCACTTCGCCTCCGTGATGAGGCCGAAGGTGTCGACATTTACTCAACTGTCGTCCCGGACAAGCGCGCAACGCGCGCGCCGATCCGGGATCATAACCCCAAGGAGATGTGCGAGGCACGATGGTCGACCATTCTCGCCCAGCCGCATCCGCCGCGGCGTATGGATCCCGGGTCGGCGTCCGGCAACGCTCCGCGTTGTCGGACTTGCCCGGGACGACACTGAATGCTTGGCGCGTCTTGGACTTCATCACCAGCAATGTGAGTTTTGCAGCGCTGCTCCGATCCATGTATCCAGCAGCCGCACAACACAGAGGAAATGCACATGACCAAGACCGCCGCCGAAATCGAGGACGACCGTCAGATCCGCGAGCTGTTGCAGAATTGGGCGATCTGGCGCGATGCCGGCGATTGGGAGCGTTTCCGCACGGTGTGGCATCCGGATGGGCGGATGATGGCGACGTGGACGCAGGGCACCGGCGACGAGTTCATCGAGATCAGCAAGGCGGCCTGGGCCAAGGGTGTGAACATCCTGCACTTTCTCGGCGGCATCTCGGTCGATCTCGCCGGCCAGCGCGCGATCGCGCAGACCAAGATGACGATCTCACAGCGCGCCGAAGTCGAAGGCGTCGTTTGCGACGTGCTCTGCACCGGCCGCTTCTACGACTTTCTCGAGAAGCGCGCGGGCAAATGGGGCATCGTGCTGCGCCAGCCGATCTATGAGAAGGATCGCATGGACCCGGTGACACCCGGCGCGGTGCCGGCGCTGGATCGTGCGCTGCTCGAGCAGTTTCCCGTGGGGTATCGGCATCTCGCCTATCTGCAGACGCGCATCGGCTACACGGTGAAGCGCGACATGCCCGGGCTGAAGGGGCCGGAAGTCGAAGCGCTCTATGCACGCGGCGCCGCGTGGCTTCGGGGCGAGCACTCGTGATCGTCGAACCCTGCCTCGCTAGCGCCGCGCTGCCTGCGGAATCTGCTCTCGCCGTGGGGCGGCTGATCCCTCGTGCCTGTGGTCCCGTTGCCAGGCAAAGATGCCAAGGGATCGAGCGCTCGCTGGGCGGCGAAGGCCGAAGCCGAACGGGTGACATCTGGTCGAGGACCGGCGAGGAATCAACGCAAGTCACTGAATCAGAAAGGATTGTCTGTCAGCTTCGTTCCTTCTGGCGGAACCGCCGCGCGGCTGAGAAGGTGTTTTGTATACAGAAATGGCAGATGTGGACATGGAACAGGCGGAACTTGCGCCTTGTCTCCCATTTATTGTATACAGCGGTCAGTTGGACGTATACCGACACGAGGACACGCCATGGCCGCTTCTTTTCCGATGAATGCCTGGTACGCCGCTGCCTGGGACGCCGAGGTCAAGCAGGCCCTGCTGCCGCGGACGATCTGCGGCAAGCACGTCGTGATGTACCGTAAGGCCGACGGCACCATCGCCGCGCTCGAAGATGCCTGCTGGCACCGGCTGGTGCCGCTGTCCAAGGGGCGGCTGGAAGGCGACACTGTCGTTTGCGGCTATCACGGCTTGAAGTTCAGCCCGCAGGGCCGCTGCACGTTCATGCCCTCGCAGGAGACCATCAACCCCTCGGCCTGCGTGCGGGCCTATCCGGCGGTCGAGCGGCATCGGTTCATCTGGCTGTGGATGGGCGATCCGGCGCTGGCCGATCCCGCGACCATTCCCGACATGCACTGGAATCACGATCCGGCCTGGGCCGGCGATGGCAAGACCATCCACGTCAAATGCGACTACCGGCTGGTGGTCGACAATCTGATGGATCTCACGCACGAGACCTTCGTGCACGGCTCGTCGATCGGCAACGACGCGGTGGCGGAAGCGCCGTTCGACGTCACCCATGGCGAGCGCACCGCGACCGTGACGCGCTGGATGCGCGGCATCGAGCCGCCGCCGTTCTGGGCCAAGCAGCTCGGCAAGCCCGGTCTCGTCGACCGCTGGCAGATCATCCGTTTCGAGGCGCCATGCACGGTGACGATCGACGTCGGCGTCGCCCCGACCGGGACGGGCGCGCCGGAGGGCGACCGCTCGCAGGGCGTCAACGGCATGGTGCTCAACACCATCACGCCGGAGACCGACAAGACCTGCCATTATTTCTGGGCGTTCGCCCGCAACTACCAGCTTTCCGAGCAGCGGCTGACGACGGAGATTCGCGAGGGCGTGTCAGGCATCTTCCGCGAGGACGAGCTGATCCTGGAAGCGCAGCAGCGTGCGATGGACGAGAATCCAGGACGCGTTTTCTACAACCTCAACATCGATGCAGGCGCAATGTGGGCACGACGGATCATCGATCGGATGATCGCGCGCGAAACGCCGCTGCGCGAAGCCGCGGAGTAAATGGAATGGCTGAGCGTGACAGCGAGCGCTCGATCTCGCAGACCGTCCGTGCGCAGCTCACTTTGCGCGACCTGATTCTCACCGGCGGCTTGCGCCCTGGCGAGCGCATCTCCGAGCTGCAGGCGGTCGAGGCCGCCGGCGTCTCGCGCACGCCGGTGCGGATGGCGCTGGTGCGGCTGGAGGAGGAGGGGCTGCTCGAGGCCATTCCGTCCGGCGGCTTCATGGTGAAGTCGTTCTCCGAGCGTGACGTGCTCGACTCCATCGAGGTGCGCGGCACGATGGAAGGACTGGCGGCGCGGCTCGCCGCCGAGCGCGGCGTGTCCGTGCGCGACACCGAGCCGATGCGCGAATGCCTCGCCCAGATCGACGAGCTCATCGCGCCCGCCGAGCTCTCGTTCGATGGGTTCTCGGCCTATGTGGCGCTGAATGCGCGCTTTCATGCCTTGCTGGCCGAATTGTCGCGCAGTCCGCCCGTGATCCGCCAGGTCGACCGCGCCAGCGCGCTGCCGTTCGCCTCGCCAAGCGGCTTCGTGATGGCGCAATCGGCGCTCCCCGAGGCGCGTCACATCCTGGTGGTCGCACAGGAGCATCACCGCATCGTCATCGACGCGATCGAGAACCGCGAGGGCGCGCGCGCCGAGGGGATCATGCGCGAGCATGCCCGGCTTGCCGCCCGCAACCTGCGGCTGGCCGTGAAGGCGCGTGGTCCGATGGACCTCGTGCCGGCGGCGGTGCTGATCAAGACGCAGACCAACGGCTGAGGAGGCGATCATGCGATTCCAGGACAATTGGTCGCCTGCGACCCTGGTCTCGACACGCGACGTCGCGCCGGGCATCCGCGAATTCATTCTGCGGCCCGACGGCTATGTCTGCGCGCCCTATGCGGTTGGCAGCCACATCAAGGTCGGCGTTCTCGCCGCCGGCCAGCCCGATGTCCGCTCCTATTCGCTGGTCGGCGAGGCGGATCCGCGTGGCTACCGGATCGCCGTGCGCTTCGCCGAGGATTCCCGCGGCGGGTCGCGCTATCTGTGGTCGCTGCAGCCCGGTGCGCGGCTGGATGTGGCGAGCCCGACCTCGCTGCTGCAGATCGACTGGCAGCGGCCGCATTATTGTCTGGTCGCCGGCGGCATCGGCATCACGCCGCTGGTTGGGGCCGCGCACGCGCTGCTCCGCAAGACGCCGAACGTCTCGTTGCATTACGCGGTGCGATCGCAGGGCGAGGCGGCCTATGTCGATGAGCTCTCGGCGCTGCTCGGCGACCGGCTCGCGGTGTATGCCGCAGACCAGTCGCAGCGGCTGGACTTGCCCGGTCTGTTTTCGAGTCTGCCGTCCGGAGCAGCCGTGCTGTTCTGCGGACCGATGCGGATGCTGGATGCCGCGCGCAGCGCGTGGGCGGCGTGCGGCCGCGCGCCGGCCGATCTCAGCTATGAGACGTTCGGATCGAGCGGCCGGCTGTCGACCGAGCCGTTCAAGGTCCGGCTGCGTGGCAGCGGCGAGGAAATCGTGGTGCCGCGCGATCGCTCGATGCTCGACGTGCTGAATGTCGCCGGCCATGAGGTCATGGCGGATTGCCGGCGCGGCGAGTGCGGCGTCTGCGCGGTCGACGTGGTCGAGGTCGAGGGCGAGATCGATCATCGCGACGTGTTCTTCAGCGCCGAGCAGAAGCACGACAACCGCAAGCTCTGCGCCTGCGTGTCGCGCGCCCATGGCGTGGTCACGATCGATACGATGGAACGAGCCGACGCGCTGTGAGCGCGATGCCGGCTACTTGTCGGCGAGGCTGACCGGCATCGCTTCCTGCGGCTTGGCGGCCGGTCTCCGGCCGCTCTGCTCCGCGGCAAGAGCGGCCCGTGCCGCCTTGAGGCGCGCGTCGGCGTCCTTGTCGGCGAGCAGCGCGTCGGTGAGGTTGGCCTCCGCGATGTAGGCGGCCTCGGCCGCGGCCTTGGCCGCCGCGATGTTGGTAGCGGTGGGATTGGCCTTCGCCAGCGTCTCCGCCGCGTCGCGGTCGGAAATGGCCTTCTCGTTGGCCGCCAGCGCCGCATCGAGATTGGCGTCGGCGACCGTCTCGGCAGCATGGGCAGCCGCCAGCGTCGCCGCAGCGGGACTGAGCGGCGGCCGGGGGCGCAGTGGTTTCGCCGTGGCCTGCGGCTTGACGGTCTGAGCCTGTGGCGGGAGCGCGGGCGGAGAGGATGGTGGGAGTGCCGTTGGCTGCTGGATGGGAGGGGGCTGGAGCGATGGCATGGTCGGTACGAGCCCGATCGGCACCATCCGCGCAAACGAGCTGCGCGCGTCGCGCATCAGGCCGCCCATGATGTCGTCGAGCGGATCGGCCATCGCGGTCCCGCTCAACGCTGCGCCGGCAAGCATGCCGATCGCACCGGCGACATGTCTCGACGTGATGCAGACGGCCATCGGAGCCTCCCTTGCGACGAGATCGGGCCAGCCGACCCCTCGCGCTCGCGGGCTGCCTTATTCCGGAAATGGGTTTGCAGGGTGGCGCCATCGTGGAGCGTCGCGCCCGACATGCGCCGCATCTGCCACATTGGGCTTTCAGGCGAGCTCTTCGCGCACCCGCGCCGCCGCCCCACACATCGCCTTCAATTTCCCGAAGGCGGTCGCACGCGGCAGATATTTCATGCCACAGTCCGGCGCCACGACCAGCCGCTCCGGCGCCACCACTTTGAGGCCGTTGCGGATGCGCTCGGCGACGACCGCGACCGGCTCGACCTCGGCATCGCCGAGATCGATGACGCCGAGCACGATGGTCTTGGTCGAGAGATCTTTGAGAACGCCGAGGTCGAGACGCGGCTGCGCCGCCTCGATCGCGATCTGCGCGGCGTGGCAATCGGCAAGCTCGGCCAGGAACGCATATCCGCTCGGCTTGCTGGAGCCCGGCACGATGGCGGCATAACCGAAGCAAACGTGAACGATGGTGGGCACCGTAATATGATCGAGCGCCCGGTTGATCGCCTTGACGGCATAGCGCCGCGCCGCCTGCGGATTGTTGCGGACCCAGGGCTCGTCGAGCTGGATGACGTCGGCGCCGGCGCGTTGCAGGTCGCGGGCCTCGGCATTGACGACGTCGGCGAAGGCCATCGCGAGCGCCTCGTCGTCACCGTAGAAGTCGTCCTGGGCTTGCTGGCTCAATGTGAACGGCCCGGGCAGGGTGATCTTGGCGGCATGCTTGGTGTTACGGCGGAGGAACTCCATGTCACGCAGCTCGACCGGCTGTGTCCGCCGGATCGGGCCGACGACGCGCGGCACCGGCGTCTTGATCCCGGACGGCGAGATGATGATGGCGGGATTGTCGGCATCGACGCCGTCGAGCGCAGTCGCGAACCGGTTGGAGTAGCTTTCGCGCCGGATCTCGCCATCCGACACGATGTCGATCCCGGCCTGTTCCATGTCGTGGATCGCGACAATGGTCGCATCGTCCTGGGCGTCGTCGAGCAGCGGCCGGGGGATGCGCCACATGCCCTGCATGCGAATGCGGGGAACGGACTTCGACAGCATTGCGCGATCGACCAGCCAATCCGGCTGCGGGTAGCTTCCGACCACGGTGGTCGGCAGGAGATGTCGAGGCATATTCACGCAATGCTCTCCCGCGGGTCCGACTCAACCTTTGATATGATAGCAGGCAGTAAGCTCAGGGCAGAATGCAACCTAGCGTTTTATTCGTCTTCGGATCGTCACGGAAATAGTTCGTATTTTCTGCGGTTTATCAGTTCATCATTCTCCACGAGGCGGCATCATCGATGCAACACATCCTGACCCTCAACTCCGGCTCATCCTCGATCAAGTTCGCCTTGTTCGAGGAAGATGCCGCGCTTGTCGAGGCCGTGCATGGCCAGATCGAAGGGCTTGGCAGTGCGGCGCCGCATCTCGAAGCAAAGCTGAGGGACGGTGCGCTGGCTGACGAACGGCTCGATGCAGCGAGCGCCACCGATCACGAGGCGGCTCTCGGTGTCGTGCTCGAGGTACTGCAACGCGCCATCGGCCGCACCGAAGTCGACGCCGTCGGTCATCGCGTCGTCCATGGCGGGCTCGCTTTCACGCAGCCGATCGTCGTCAATGACGATGTTCTGAATGATCTGCAAAAGCTCATTCCGCTGGCACCATTGCACCAGCCTCACAATCTCTCCGGCGTCCGCGCCGCGCATCGCGCCTTTCCCGATGCCGTGCAGGTCGCATGTTTCGACACCGCGTTCCATCGCTCGCACCCCTGGGTCAATGATACCTATGCCTTGCCGCGCGAGCTCTATGATCAAGGTGTCCGCCGCTACGGCTTTCACGGCCTGTCCTACGAATACGTCGTTTCGCGGCTGAAGGAGATCGCTCCGCTCGACGAGAAGGGCCGGGTGGTCGTGATGCATCTCGGCAACGGCGCCTCGATGTGTGCGATCCGGGATGGGCAGAGCATCGGTTCGTCGATGGGATTCACGGCGCTCGACGGTCTGCCGATGGGCACGCGCTGCGGTCAGCTGGACCCGGGCGTCGTTCTCTATCTGCTTCAGGAGAAGCGGATGACGGCCGAGGCGGTCACCGATCTCCTCTACAATCATTCGGGCCTCAAGGGATTGTCGGGACTGTCGCAGGACATGCGCGAATTGGAGGCAGCCGGCACGCCGGAAGCCCGGCAGGCGATCGACTACTTTGTCGACCGCATCAGGCGCGAGCTCGGCGCCATGGCCGCGATCCTCTCGGGCATCGACGCGGTGGTGTTCTGCGGCGGCATCGGCGAGCACGCATGGCGCATTCGCCAGCGCGTCTGCGAAGGCTTCGAATGGCTCGGGATCGCGTTGGACGACGGCCGCAATCGTGCGAGCCATTCCTTGATCTCTTCGGACCGGTCGCGGGTGCGCGTGCGCGTGGTCAATACCAATGAGGAAATGATGATCGCGCGGCACGCCGCGCGCCTGCTTAGGCAGCAATGACTGAGATGGCCGACCAGACCTGCTGATTTGCCGCTTGCATGTCCTTGCGTTTTGGTATCATCGAGGATGAAAGAACAACAAGGCCGGTGGGGAAGCGATGGAAGGCAGCGCGGCGTTGCGTGAGGCGGACATGGAGTTCGACTACGTCGTGGTCGGTGCCGGCTCGGCCGGCTGCGTTCTCGCCAACAGGCTCAGCAGCGACGGCAAGCACACGGTGCTGCTGCTCGAGGCCGGTCCGAAGGACAGCAACATCTGGATCCACGTTCCGCTCGGCTACGGCAAGCTATTCAAGGAAAAATCCGTCAACTGGATGTACCAGACCGAGCCGGAGCCCGGGCTCGACGGCCGCTCTGTGTTCCAGCCGCGCGGCAAGGTGCTCGGTGGCTCCAGCTCGATCAACGGCCTGCTCTATGTGCGCGGCCAGCACGAAGATTACGACCGCTGGCGCCAGCGCGGCAATGTCGGCTGGGGCTATGACGACGTGCTGCCCTATTTCAAGCGGGCGGAAAATCAGTCCCGCGGCGGCGACGACTATCATGGCGTCGACGGCCCGCTGCCGGTGTCCGACTGGCGACACGAGGACCCGTTGTCCGAAGCGTTCGTGAAGGCGGCGGTCGAAGCCGGTTTGCCCTTCAATGGCGACTTCAACGGCCAGAGCCAGGAGGGCGCGGGCTTCTTCCAGACCACCACACGCCATGGCCGGCGCGCCAGCAGCGCAGTCTCCTACCTGCGGCCGGCGCTCGGCCGCAGCAACCTCCACGTCGAGACCGACGCGCTGGCCCAGCGCATCCTGTTCGAGGGACGCCGGGCGTGCGGCGTGACGTTCAGCCAGCGCGGCCGGATGCGGACGGCCCGCGCTCGCAAAGAGATCCTAGTGTCGAGCGGTGCCTATAACTCGCCGCAACTGCTGCAGTTGTCCGGTGTCGGTCCGGGCGAGCTGCTGAAGCAGCACGGCCTCGACGTGGTCCTTGATGCGCCCGGTGTCGGGAGTGATCTGCAGGACCATCTGCAGGTCCGCATCGTGATGCGCTGCAGCCAGCGCATCACGCTCAACGACATCGTCAACAACCCCGTGCGCAAGGTGCTGGCCGGCGCACGCTATGCGGCCTTCCGCAACGGTCCGCTGACGATCGCGGCGGGTACGGCCGGCGCGTTCTTCAAGACCGATCCGCGGCTTGCGAGCCCGGACATCCAGATCCACTTCATCCCGTTCTCGACCGACAAGATGGGCGAGAAGCTGCACACCTTCTCCGGCTTCACCGCCTCGGTCTGCCAGCTCAGGCCCGAAAGCCGAGGTTCGCTGCGGATCAGGAGCGCGGATCCGACGGTGCCGCCGGAAATCCGCATCAATTATCTCGCCAGTGAAACCGACCGGCGGGCCAACATCGAGGGTCTCCGGATCCTGCGGAAAATCCTGGCGGCACCGGCGCTGAAGCCGTATGTCTCGGATGAAGCCTATCCCGGGTCCAAGATCGTGAGCGATGACGACATCCTGGCCTATTGCCGGCAGACCGGCAGCACGATCTACCATCCGACCTCGACCTGCCGGATGGGGACCGATGCTGCCGCCGTGGTCGATCAACGCCTGCGCGTGCGCGGCGTCGACGGCCTGCGCGTGGTCGATGCCTCGATCATGCCGGATCTGGTTTCGGGCAACACCAACGCGCCGGTCATCATGATCGCGGAGAAGGCCTCCGACATGATCTTGCAGGACGCGCGCTGACGCAGGAATGAGTTCGTGACACGTTTCCGGATCGGCACCCGCAAGAGCACGATGGCCTTGGCGCAGACGGAGGAGATCGCCCGCCGGCTGCAGGCTGCGATTCCGTCGCTCGACATCGAGATCGTCAAGTTCGAGACAACGGGCGATTCCGACCAGACCAGCAAGCTGCTCTCGCATGGCGGCAAGGGTGGGGCGTTCGTGGCCGAAATCCGCCGTGCCATGCTGGACGGCCGGCTGCATGCAGCGATGCACTCGCTGAAGGACATGCCGGGCAACGAGGAGACGCCCGGTCTGGTGGTTGCAGCGCTGCTGTCGCGCGATCCGCCGGGCGACGTGCTGGTGCTGCGGCGCGGGCTGTCGCTTGACGAATTTCGCAAGGATGGCGGCCGGGGCTTCAAGATCGGCACCAATGCCGTGCGCCGGGCCGCCTATGCGCGGCGGCTGTTTCCGCAGGCCGAGCTGATCCATTTCCGCGGCGCGGCCGACACCCGCATCCGCAAGCTCGACAATGGCGAGCTGCAGCGGCTGCCGGACGGCGGCGCCGTGGGGCCGGCCGACGCCCTGATCATGGCCCGCTCCGGGCTGGAGCGGGTCGGCTTGTCCGACCGCGCCTCCTACGAGTTTCCGGTCGCCGACATGCTGCCGGCGGTCGGGCAGGGCATCGTCGCCGTCGAGTGCCCCGCGTCGGATTGGGAAACCCGGCGCATCCTAGCGACCATCGACGATGCGGCGGCGCGGACCTGCGCCGACGCCGAGCGCGAGGTGCTTTGGGTGCTCAACGGCCATTGCAACTCGCCGATCGCAGGCTTTTCGACCATCGACGGTGGACAGTTGACGCTGACCGCCTCGGTGCTCGACGAGGACGGCGGCCGCTTCATCGAGGCGCAACGCTCCGCGCCGGCGGATCGTCCGCGCGAGCTCGGCCGTGCGGTCGGGCTCGAGCTGCTTGCCAACGGCGCGGCCGAGCTGATCGAGCGCAGCCGGCCGCGTTGATCGGTCATCCCCTGTAGGCGCGGACGCGCGCGAGCATCTGTTCGACATGGGCGATCGGCGTCTCCGGCAGGATGCCGTGGCCGAGGTTGAAGATGTGACGTCCCCCGGCATAGCTCGCCAGCACGTCGTCGACCGCCTGGTCGAGCGCCGCGCCACCGGTGATCAGCGCCAGCGGATCGAGATTGCCCTGAACGGCCACCTTGCTCTGCACCCGTTCGCGGATAAAGGCGGGCTCCGCCGTCCAGTCGATGCTGACCGCATCGATTCCGGTTTCGGTGACGTAGCCCGGCAACAGCGCGCCGGCGCCACGCGGAAAGCCGATGATCCTGGCGTCGGGCCGCGCCTTGCGGACGCCGTCGACGATGCGTCGCGTCGGCGCGACCGACCAGCGCGCGAACTCGCGCGGTGACAGCACCCCGGCCCAGGTGTCGAAGATCTGCAGCGCGTCGGCACCGGCCTCCAGCTGCTTCAAGAGATAGGCGATCGAGCTGTCGACCAGCGCATCGATGATTCTGCCGAACGCATCGGGATGCCGATAGGCGAGCAGCCGCGCCGGCGCCTGATCAGGTGTGCCTTGGCCCGCGACCATGTAGGTCGCAACCGTCCACGGGGCGCCGCAAAAGCCGATCAGGGCGGTGCTCGGTGCCAGTTCGGCCCGCACACGGCGCAGCGCCTCGAACACCGCTTCCAGCGTCGACAGGTCTGCCTTCGCCGACAGCGTCGCGATCTTCTCCGGCGTATCGAGCGGATCGAGCCGCGGGCCTTCGCCGACCTCGAAGCGGACGCTGCGGCCGAGCGCATGCGGGATCACCAGAATGTCCGAAAAGATGATCGCCGCATCGAAGCCGAAGCGCCGGATCGGCTGCAGCGTGACTTCGGCCGCGAGCTCAGGATTGAAGCAGAGATCGAGAAAGCCCCCGGCCTTGGCGCGGACCTCGCGATACTCCGGCAAATAGCGGCCGGCCTGCCGCATCATCCAGATCGGCGGTCCGCTCTGGCGCTGACCGGACAGCACGTCGATGAAAGGCTTGTTCACGGCAGTCTTACTCACGCTCGGGCTCCGCAACCTTCGGGAACAGTTTACCGTCCGTGATACATGCCCAAGCGGTTCCGGCCAAGGTCATATCCGCTCGGGCGTCGCGGGAGATGCGAGCGTCCCCGCAGTCGCAGGGCGTCACATCGAGGGGAACACGTCCTTCGCCCCTGCGTTGTCGTCCCACAGGGAGATTGGTCATGGCTGAGAAATTCAATCCTGCGCCGCACGACAAGCACGCCGTCGATCCCCGCGAAGCCGCGCGTCTCGACCGCAAGACTGCAACGCAGCTCGACAAGGGACTGATGGACACGTTTCCGGCATCGGATCCGGTGAGCCTGCAGCAGCCCTCGACGACCCGTGTGAAGGACGACGCCGACGTTGACCGAGACCATTCGCCATCGCTTTGGGACAAGGTGCGATCGGTGTTCGTTCGCTGAACTAACAGGCCGAACGCCCGCCTTGACCGCGGCGCCGCCGCTGTTTGTCCGTAGTCGTACGGGAGATGCCGTAATCTTACGGGGCGCTGCGGACGCCTTCGGACCCGCCGCATTTCAGGGTTAGATAAGATGTCCATGGGACTCTCCCGGCGTCCGGAGAGTCCCGCGGAATGGACGTTGGTGCGACCAGAGTTGATCGAAGCCGCCTGCCGATGTGGGCGGCTGGCGTGCTTGCGCTCGTGTCGGTCGCGATTCTCGCTTACAGCGTCTGGGGCGAATGGACGTCCCGACAGGCGGAGGTACGCAATGCCGAAACCGATCTCGGCAACCTCGCTCACTCGCTCACCCAGCACGTCGAGGATACCTTCGAGCTTGCGGATTCGCTGTTGCGCGGCGTCGTCGCCGCGCTCGAGACCGATGACGGCAAGCCCGGTGCGATCGCCCGACTGCAGACGATCCTGAAGACGAGGAAGGCCAATCTCGGCCGCATCCGGGGCATCTTCGCCTATGGCGAAAACGGCGACTGGCTTGCCACCACCGAGGACGTCACGCTCACCAACTACAACAATGCCGATCGTGACTACTTCGCACACCACAGGATTTCGGCCGATCGCTCGCTGCTGATCGGTCGTCCGGTGCAGAGCAGGGCCGGCGGTCAATGGGTCATCACCCTGTCGAGGCGCTGGAATCACGCGGATGGCCGGTTCGGCGGCGTCGTGCTGGCAACCGTCGACGTTGCCTATTTCGCTCAGTCCTACCGTCAGTTTGCCGTCGGTCGTGAGGGGACGATCAGCCTGATGAGCCGTGACGGAGCCGTCCTCGCCGACAATGCGGAACCGGACCCGCAGACGGTCGGGCGCCCCGTACTTGAAGCGATCCCCTATCATCCGGCGTCGGGGCCGTTGCAGTTCCGAAGGCTCGGCGAAACATCCGAACGCATCGGGTTCTATCAGCACGCGCAGCGCTATCCGTTCCTCATTCTGGTGACGCGCACGGAGGCGGAGGTCCTGGCCGAATGGAAGCGTGATGCGCTGATTCGGCTCACGGTGCTGGTCTGTCTGGTCGCGCTCGTCATTGCGATCGGCATCTTCCTCGCGAAGCAGTTGCTGCAGCGGCAGCAGCTTGCCGCGGCGCTGGCGGCAAAGGAGGAGAACTTCCGGCTGCTCGCCGAAGGCTCCAGCGACATCGTGACGCGGATCGAGCTGGACGAATGCATCGGCTACGTCTCGCCCTCGACCATGCGCGTGCTGGGCTGGCACCCGTCGCAGCTCCTGGCAAGCGCGCGCTCTCCGGCGTGCATCCGCTGGATCGCCCGCAGTTGCAGGAGATCCTCGATCAGCTCAGGAGGGGGGCCGTCGACGAAGCACGCGCAACCTATCGCATGCGCCGCCGCGACAAGTCGGAGATCTGGGTCGAGGCCACGATCCGCGCCACCCGTCAGCCGGACGGCGCGCTCGACGGCTTCGTCGCCGTCACCCGCGACGTGACGCAGCAGAAGACGCTGCAAGGACGGCTCGAGACGCTTGCGATCGAGGACGGACTCACCGGGCTCGCCAACCGCCGCCGGTTCGACGAGCGGCTGCTGGAGGAGTGGGGCAGGGCCTACCGCGACAAGACTTCGCTGGCGCTGCTGATGATCGACATCGACCACTTCAAGGCCTTCAACGACGCCTATGGCCACCCGGCCGGCGACGAATGCCTGCACACCGTGGCCGGCATTCTCGCCGACGAGGCGCAGCGCAGCTCGGATCTGGCGGCCCGCTACGGCGGCGAGGAGTTCGCCATCCTGCTGCCGAACACCGATGCCGAGGGCTGCGCCAGGCTCGGCGAGCGGATCAGGCGGGCACTGCACGAGGCCCGCATCGTCCACGATCACAACCCGGCGGGCATCGTCACCGCGAGCATCGGCGGCGCGGTGTGCCGGCCGGGCTTCGAGCGATCGGCCGGACCGGCCTCGCTGATCGAGGCGGCCGACCGCGCGCTCTATGCCGCGAAGGACGCCGGCCGCGACCGCCTGATCGTGGCCGGAGAGGTGATCGATCGGCCCGCCGGCAAGGCGCCGGCGACCGTCCCGGCCTGAGATCGCCGCACGATCAGTAGTGCGGCGGCTGCTCATTGCGCGGCCCCTCGGCATTGCTTTGCGCGTCCTCGAGCCGCTCGACCAGCAGGGCGATCTTGCGCTTCAGCGCATCGATCTCGCGCCACTGCGCGGTGATGGTCTGGTTCAGCGTCTCGATCGTGTCGTCCTGAAAGGTGAGGCGCATCTCCAGCGTGTCGATCCGCTCGCCGAGCTCCGCGTTGGATGGATCAGAGCTGCTCATCGCGTGCGCCCTCCGGAACTGCCTTGATCGTGGCCGCGCTGTGCTCCCGCAGCCCGTGACCGAGCGCCACCCGTTCGTCGAACACGAAGCAGCCGCCGCGCCAGCGGCTCTCGGCTTCCGGGATCTCCTCGAGATACTTCAGGATGCCGCCCTTGAGGTGGTAGACCTCGGAAAAGCCGCGCGCCAGCAGCAGCGCGCTCGCCTTCTCGCAGCGGATGCCGCCGGTGCAGAACATCGCGATCCGCTTGTGCCTCGCAGGATCGAGTGCGCGTTCCGCAAAATCCTTGAACTGCCCGAAGCTCTGCAGGCCTGGATCGACCGCGCCTTCGAACGTCCCCATCGCCACCTCGAACGCATTCCTTGTGTCGAGCACGACGGTATCCGGCGCGGCGATCAGCGCGTTCCAATCGGCGGGACTGACATAGGTCCCGACCTGCCGGGTCGGATCGGCGGCGGGATCGCCGAGCGTCACGATCTCCCGCTTCAGCCGCACCTTGAGGCGCCGGAACGGCATGGCCGTGGCGCGCGAGTATTTCAGCTCCAGATTGTCCAGCCGGCCGGCGAACAGCGTTCCGTCGCGAAACTCGCCTACCAGGGCGGCAATTGCCGGCTCGGTCCCGGCCACGGTGCCGTTGATGCCCTCCTCGGCCAGCAGGACGCTGCCCTTGATGCCGCGCTCGGCGCAAAAGGCGTGGAGCGGCGCGCGCAGGTCGCGAAAATCCGGCAGGGCGACGAACTGATAGAAGGCGGCGACGGCGAGGGGCATGCGGCCGTTTACCAGCAGAGCTGACCATAGAAAAGCTGGTATCCCCGGGCATTGCCGAGCCTGGAAGGAATGTGCGATGTAGCCGGTCAGCGCTGGTATTCCAGCCACCACACGATCACGCAGCGAGCAACGATGAGAAGCTTCCATTTCCCCGGCAGGTCGACGGTCCACGCCCAGAACGGAATGATCGCCACCTCGCACCCGCAGGCGGCGCTGGCCGGGATCGAGGTGCTGCGGGCCGGCGGCACCGCAGCCGACGCGGCGGTGGCGGCCTGCGCTCTGCTCGGGGTGATCGAGCCGCAATCGACCGGCATCGGCGGCGACTGCTTCGCCTTGGTCCAGCCCAGGGGCGAAGGCCGGATCATGGCCTATAACGGCTCGGGCCGGGCGCCCGCCGCCGCGACCGTGGACTGGTTTCTCGAGCGCAAGATCCATTCGGTCCCTCTGACCTCGGCTCATGCCGTCTCCGTGCCCGGCGCGATCGATGCCTGGGACCGCATCCTGCGCGACCATGGCCGGCTCGGGCTCGACCGGCTGCTGCAGCCCGCGATCCGCGCCGCGGAGGACGGCTATGTGGTGGCGCCGCGTGTCGCGTTCGACTGGAACAACCAGTTCGAGAAGCTCAAGAACGGCACCAACACCGCGCGCTACTTTCTGCCGCATGGCAAGGCGGCTGCCGTGGGTGACGTGATCCGCCAGCCGGAGCTGGCGCAGACCCTGCGCGTCATCGCCAAGGACGGGCCGAAGGGCTTCTACACCGGCGCGGTCGCCGAGGACATGGTGCAGACGCTGCGTGGCATCGGCGGCCTGCACACCTTGGAGGATTTCGCCAACCACCAGACCGAGGTGACCTCGCCGATCGGCACCACCTACAAGGACTACGACGTCTGGCAGTGCCCGCCCAACGGTCCGGGCATCACCATGCTGGTGATGCTCAACATCCTCTCGCGCTTCGACCTCACGCGCATCGATCCGCTCAGCGTCGAGCGCTTCCACCTCGAGGCCGAGGCCGCCCGTATCGCCTACATGATGCGCGAGCAGCACATCGGCGATCCCGCGCACATGACGACGGAGGTCGCCAGCATCCTCGCCAAGGAGTTCGCCGACGAGTACATCTCGCAGATCAGCCTCGACAAGCTGCTCGACCTGCCGAACGTCGCGCCGCCGATGAATCCGGAGACGGTCTACATCACGGTCGTCGACCGCGACCGCAACGTCTGCTCCTTCATCAATTCGATCGCGCATTCGTTCGGCTCGGCCATCGTCTCCAACGAGACCGGCGTGCTGCTGCAGAACCGCGCCGGCGGCTTCCGCATCCAGCCGGGCCATCCGAACTGCATCGGCCCGGGCAAGCGTCCGCTGCACACGATCATCCCGGCGCTCGCCACCAAGGCCGGCCGCGCCCAGATGTCGTACGGCGTCATGGGCGGCCAGTATCAGCCGGTCGGCCAGACCCACGTGCTGACCAACATCCTCGACTATGGCTGCGACGTGCAGGAAGCGATCGATATGGCGCGCGGTCTGCACTACGAGGGCGTCTATCAGCTCGAGGACGGCGTGCCGGCCGAGGTGGTCGAGGGCCTGCAGAAGATCGGCCACAAGACCGCCAAGGTGGTGTCGCCGCTCGGCGGCGGTCAGGCGATCTGGATCGACTGGGACAAGGGCACGCTCACCGGCGGCTCCGATCCGCGCAAGGACGGCTGTGCGCTGGGCTATTGAGGCCGTAGGCGTTCGTGCGTCTGTTGTGCTTGCGCGCCAACTCGTAGGGTGGGCAAAGGCGTGCCGCGCTGTATCGACCCCGCTTCGTTTTCTCGCGCGCCGTGCCCACCCTACGGCAGTTGCACACTCCACTGTCGTCCCGGCCTTGAGCCGGGACCCATACCTCCAGGGAGCGGTTTGAGGCAGGCTGGTCATTGGCCGTTTGCCCATTACGACGGCCGCGGCGTATGGGTCCCGGATCGGCGCCGCGACGCGCTGTCGCGCGTCCCGGCTTGTCCGGAACGACGGCGGTGGAGTTGGCGAATTCACGGCTCTAACGGCGATGAGCATGAAAGAGCGTTCTCGCGGCTGATGACGCCCGAGTTGTCCAATCAGTTCATCCCTCTTGAAATGCAGAGGGCGCAGGGAATGCCGGGTGAAGGCCTCACCCATGGCCCGCCTGCGAAAAAAATGCAGGCGGCAGGTACCACAGGCAAAGCCGATTCAACCGGCATTCCCTGCGCGACGGTCTTCACGCTTATACGCAGTCTCCCTGGTGCGCCGGGCTTGTTGGCCACCATTGCGACAATGCGCTTGCGCGCACTGCGCGTGATACCAGCATCGGGGTATCAGGACGCTGCGACTTCACGTCCGCGCATTGCCGTTCGTCCGCACGCTCGATAAGCATGCTGCGGCAACATCGCGGCCATCGCTCCCCACCTCGCGTGTCGTGACGATCGCGCGCTACGCCCCTCTGCGGTGAGGCGGGATGCGCGGAGAAAATCATGATTTCCGATTATACGCAAGTAGATTATTTTTTTCGGAAGTCGATGCCGGGCTGGTCAGCCGCTCCCGCATGAGCTAAACCGCGGCTCCCGTGAACGAGCAGAGGCGGTCTGGAGCATGCGGCGTCCGATGAACAGAAGAGTTGCGCTGATGGCGGCGGCATCGGCCGCGGCCGGTGTCTTGCTGGGCTCCCGCGCGGTCTCGGCACAGACCAGTTCCGCCAAACCCACAGGAAAGACCATGACCACTCCCTCCGGACTGCAGATCATCGACACCAAGGAAGGCACCGGCGCCACGCCGACGCGCGGTCAGACCTGCGTGATGCATTATACGGGCTGGCTCTATGAGAACGGCCAGAAGGGCAAGAAATTCGACTCGTCGGTGGATCGCAACGAGCCGTTCGAATTCCCGATCGGCATGAAGCGCGTGATCGCCGGCTGGGACGAGGGCGTTGCCACCATGAAGGTCGGCGGCAAGCGTACCCTGATCATTCCGCCCGAGCTGGGCTACGGCGCCCGCGGCGCCGGCGGCGTGATTCCGCCGAACGCGACGCTGATGTTCGACGTCGAACTGCTCGGCGTGAAGTAAGGCGCGCGAATGATGCCGGGAGGGCAACCAAGCGTGCTGCGCGATACAGCGCCCTCTCCCCTTGTGGGAGAGGGCATCACGGGCCCAACCGCGAACACAATGGGGTGAGGAGTTTCTCTCGGCGAGCGACGCTCATGGAGAGAGACCCCTCACCCGACCGAGCTCGTGGCGCTGTCCTACATGCCCTCTCCCACAAGGGGAGAGGGCGCATTCATGGGCGCCGGCTGGAGCGCTGTAATGATCTGGCTGATAGTTGCCATCTATCGTCAACTAACGACGATGCAAAGACCGGCCCCGTGAGGGGCCGGTCTTGTAGTTGATAGCGTCTTCGCGCGATCTCCGCGACCGCGCCGATCCTGCTCAGAGATTCTTGTTGGCGGCGCCGGCGGCGGTGTTCACCGCGTCCTTGGTCGCCTTCTTGGCATCGCCCAGCGCCTGCTGGCCCTTGCCCTTGATTTCCTGCACGGCACCCTCGCCCTGCAGGCGCTCGGAGCCGGTGGCTTCGCCGATGCCCTGCTTGGCCTTGCCGATGGTCTCGTTGGCGACGCCCTTGATCTTGTCGGTGGTGGCACCCATGACTTCGTCCTCCGCTGTTTGTGTGAACTCCACCGATCCAACGCACGCGATGCAGAAAGGTTCGTGGGGAACTGCGAATAGCTTCGCTGCGGCATTTCGGCTAACAATGGCTTGGTTCCCTCGAACAGATGAAATCCCGAGAAGAAATCATGTCAGGCTCTCACGATCACGCGCACGGCCATTCCCACGATCACGGCGACGAGCGCTGGAAGCACGACGGCGTCCGCGTCATTCCGGGCAATCAGCTCGATTCCAACGTGCCGTCGACGCCGGGCATGGACCGCAAGGCGGCGATCAACTTCGCGCGCGTCGGAGCGCAGAAATTGTGGGCGGGCACGGTCACGATCAGGCCTGACGCCAAGACCGGGGCGCATCATCACGGTCATCTCGAGAGCGTGATCTACGTCGTGAAGGGCAAGGCGCGTATGCGCTGGGGCGATCGGCTGCAGTTCACCGCGGAGGCCGGTCCCGGCGATTTCATCTTCGTGCCGCCCTACGTGCCGCACCAGGAGATCAATGCGAGCCCGGACGAAGTGCTCGAATGCGTGCTGGTGCGCAGCGACGGCGAGGCGGTCGCGATCAACATCGATATCGAGCCGGTCGAGAAGCCCGAGACGGTGCTGTGGATCGACCCGGTGCACCGCGATCCCGCCGAGTCGAAGTCGTAGCCATCAAGGAAATGGCGGAGCCGTCTCGCGACGGCTCCGCCGGGCAGGGAGCGGCTATACCGCCTTCCCTCTCACACGCGAAGCAGGGGCGACTGTCGCGCGTGTGTCTCGCGGTTCGTTGCACCCGGGGACTTTCGGTTCGGATGCGGGCTGGTCGGGCCGCCTCGTTGGCGCGGCGCGACCTTCAGTCGCTGGCGGTTGTTCAGGATTTGGTTGAGCAAAGTGGTCTTCCCAGCCCCGAGGAAGCCGGACAAGACCGTGACGGGGAGTTTGCGCATCGAGGTCGAACAGCCTCTTCAGGGGGAGGGGTCGGTGCCGGCGAGCGGGCATGTAGTCTCTTTATGCAATGTTATAACGTAACATCATCTGAAACGGGGGAGGGTGTCAAGGGGAGGGAGTGGCGACGAAGGTGAGTGGGCGGGCCGGCGGCGGCTTGGGGAGTCGGCAGAGGCGGCGGCCGAGACGCAGGGCGCGAGCGGCTCTGGTGAGCTGGTGAAGTCCTTGCACTGCTGAAACGACGCTGCAGCCGCCAGCGACACCGCGTTCCCTCTGCCGTGAAGAACGGGGAGAGGGAAGCAGTATCGGTGGCGGGATGCAGCTCCGTTTCATCTCGGAAGAGAGGAGCTGATATCTTTTGGCCGGGTCGTCAGTCCCGGCGACCAGCCGCTGAAACAGCACTCACGAGAATTGGCTCAGCTATGGCAACTACCTCGACAGGAACGCCGTGCCGGCCGGACCACTGGCCGCCGACATCGACAGCGCGCCGGGCGCGATCGCCCAGTTGGTCTGGTTCAGGATCAGCGTGTTGAACACCATCGTGACGCTGTTGCTGCTCATGGTCGAGACCGAGTTGATGGTGACGTTGCGGCTCGGCAGATACATCAGGCCGGTGTAGGACGAGCTGCTGGTGCCGTTGATCGGAAGGTTCGTCGTCGACAGGCCGCTCGGCTCGTACATCAGGATATTGGCGTAGGTGCCGCTGGTCGGCGCCGACAGCGTCGCATTGACGTTGCCGTTGAAGGTGAGCGTCGCGTTCTGGTCGACGAGGTAGAAGGTGACGCCGCTGCCGGTCACCGTCCATCCCGAGTTGAAGGTCATCGCGCCGCCCTTGATGATGTAGAGGCCCGGATTGAGCGTCAGCGTGCCGGAGCCGTTGAAGTTGGTCGCGCCGCAATAGACGCCGGGGCTGAGCGTGACCGAGCCGGGATCATAGACTTTGTTGTTGGTGGTGCACGCGCCCACCGTGACGGCGGGCAGCTTGCCGGCAAATGGGTCGGAGATCGCCGCGCAGCCGGTCTCGGCCGGCGGAGTGGCGCCGCCGTTCTTGGTGATATTGGTGCCCTTGATGCAGATGCGCTTGACGTTGAGCGTGGCGTTGAACATCGCGGCCGGGCTCTGCGTCGACAGCACGTGGATCTCGCAGCTCGGCGCATTGAGCTGGGCCCCGGAATTCACCAGCAATGATTGCGCGTTGATGGTGCTGACCAGCAGGATGCACACGGGCGACGTAGTCTGCGCGCCGGCCTTGGCCGTTGCGGACGCCGTCACGCCGAGCGATGTCGTGCCCATCACGTTGAGGAACGAGGTCTTCACCGAGGTCGTCGCGGTGCCCGACAGCGAGCCGTCGCTGTTGGGCGTGAAGGTCGCCGTTGTGCCGGTGCCGAACCGGCCTTTGAAGCTGCCCGAGAACACCGCGCTCGCGGTCGAGACCTGCTGCGCGCTGGCCTGGGTCACGCCGGCGAGGACCGCGGCGTCGACCGACTTCTGCAACTGCGCCCTGGTGTCGCTGGACTTGGCGAAATCGACGGCGGCGCCGACCGACACCAGGATGGGGATGATGGTGATGGCGAAGATCATGCTGATCTGGCCATCCTTCGCGCGGCCAAATCTCCATGCCAGATCGCGAAGAGTCTTCGACGAAATCGATGCGGTCATGTGCAACGCTTCCTGCTGATGGCTGTCCGAGGCTCGACGCCGGCGGATGCGAGCCCCTGCTGCAAGGAAGTGGCGGTCAGAGATTACCGCATGCTGAATCCGGTTCCATAAAGGAACCCGTGGACGGGGTCGTGGGAACCGAAGGTTATCAGTCTGTTTGCCGGATCAGCGAGAGGTGCCCGTTCGCACCACTCACTGGTAGTAGCCGCGTGAATTGCTTGTATTTGGCGGTGACTGTCGTGAGTTGCAGGCGGTTGGATTGCGCCCGTCGGTGGACGTCGCGCTAACGAGGTGAGCGCCAGATCCGGGGCGAGAGAACGAGGCTGCACACCAATGCGTAGGCGACGAGCGACAGCGTGACCATCGCGGCGAGCGAGGCCATGCCGCCGCCGAGCATGATGATTGCGATGTAGCCGCCGCCCGCCGCGATCAGCACGCGCAGGGCGGAGCCGACGAACGGCCACAGCACGTGCCCCGCGCCTTGGCCGGCAAAAGCCAGCACGAACCCGAAGCCGAGCGCGGCGTAGGCCGGCGCCACGGTGCGCAGATAGGTCGCGCCCTCGCGCAGAACCTCGGCGTCGCGGCTGAACAGGCCGAGCCAGAGCGGCGGATGCAGCGCCACGATCAGGCCGATGGTCCCGACCAGGGCTGCGCCCGCCAGGGCACTGATCCAGGCGATGCGGCGCGCACGGCCGCGCTGGCCGGCGCCGACATTGATGCCGACCATCGTCAGGGTGGCCGTGCACAGCCCGAACAGGATCGGGATCATGATGTAGTCGAGCCGCGAGGCGATGCCGTAGGCGGCGAGCTCGGAGGTCCCGAAGCGCCCGGCGAGCGCGGTCACCAGGATGACGGTGAGATTGACCATGACCGCGTTGAGCGCGGTCGGCAGCCCGACTTTCAGGATGTCGGCGAACAGCCGGCCCTGTAGCCGCGCAACGCGCACATGCAGGCTGGAGCGGCCAGAGGTCATGTAGCGCACCAGCACCAGCATGGCGCCGCAGTAATACAGGCCGAAGGCGATGCCCGCGCCGGCGATCCCGAGCCCCGGCAGCGGGCCGATGCCGAAGATCAGCAGCGGCGAGGCGGGAATCATCACCAGCGCGCCGACCAGGGTGACCAGCGCCGGCACCCGCACATTGCCGGCGCCGCGCAGCGCCGCCGCCTGCAGATTGACGATCCACACCGGGACGGCGCAGGCGAACAGATAGTTGGAGTAGCGCAGCGCCGCCTCCAGAGCGCCGGCTCGCCCGCCGAGCGCATGGTACAGCGCCGGGCCGAACAGGGCGGTCGCAAGCGTGAACAGGCCGCCGGCGATCACCGCCAGCACGATGGCATGGAAGGCGATGGCATCGGCATCGGCGTTGTGCCCGGCGCCGACCGCGCGCGCCACCGCCGAGGAGACGCCGCTGCCGATGCCGCCATTGGACATCATCGTCATCAGCATGAAGATCGGGAACACCAGTGCGACGCCGGCTAGCGCATCGGTGCCGAGGAAGCCGACGTAATACGCTTCGGCGACGTTGACCGCGGTTTGCGCCACCAGCACGGTCATGGTCGGCAGCGCCAACCGGAACAGCGCCGGCAGCACCGGGCCGGAGAGCAATGCCGTGCGGACCGACGCGGCCTTGGCGCGCGGCGGCTCCGGGGCCGGCTCGAACGGCGCCGCCGCAACACCGGGCAGGGCTTCGGCGGTCGCCTGGGTGGAAACGTCCATCGGATCTCCGCGCGCCTGGCGAACCATCGCATTTAAATGATGATTATCATTCAATAGGTCCGCCGGCGGGCGCGGGTCAAGGCGACCCGAGCGCAGGCCGATCATGAAATTTTGACGGAGCGAGGGTGATCCGCTCGGCGCCGGGCCAGCCGCTAATAATGGACGCGCAGGCCGACGCCGCCGTGGATGGTGTTGCCGACCGGCTGCGGGCCGAGCGTGCCGTTGACGAACAGATCGGCGATCCAGCCTTGCGGCAGGCGGAAGCCGAGCCGGCCGCCATATTCGAACCAGCCCTGGTTGCCCATGATCGGCGTCACCGTGCCGTTGCCGGTGACGGTGGCGACGATGCCGGAGCTGGTCGCGAACGACTGGACGTAGCCGCCATTGATGTTGGCTTCGATGCTGGAGCCGAACAGGTGGGTCCATTGGCCGCCGACCTTGACCAGGCTGGTGCGGTCGGTGCCGCCGGCGATCGTCGCATCGAACGGGTTGAAGGCGAGCGCGGGATCGCGATAGCCGGCGACGTGCTGCCACAATTGCCACAGCTCGACCGACGCCGCGAGCTCGTCGCGCGGCGACAACCGGCTGATCCAGCCGGCGCGGCCATAGACCGCGTAGTTCGACGCCGTGGTGGTGCCGTCCGCCGTGACGTTGCCGAGGCTCGTCGCATAGCTCCGGCCGTAGCGCACGCGCTCATACGGCGTCAGGATCGTGCCGATGTCGAAGAACGGCCGCGACGAGCCCCAATCGGTGAAGTCGTAGCGCAGCGCGAAGGCGCCGATCGGCGCCGAGGTCACGTGGTAGCCGTCCTCGTCGTAGTGCGTGTAGGCGAGGCCGGCAAGCAGCGCCAGATTGTTGGTGAGCTGCTTGCGGCCATGGATGCCGGCCGAGAACGAGCCGGCCGAGCCGAACGCGCTGACGCAGTCGCTGCAGTTGACCTGCTCGTTGACGCCGAGCAGCACCAGCCCGAGCACGCGGTTGGTGATCATCTGGTTGAAGCGCTGGTCGGCGAGGCCGTTGATCGCGTTCGCGCTGTTTCCCGCGCCGGTGGGCGTCGGCGACGGGGGCGGCGAGATCGAGGGCGAGGGCGTCGGGCTGGAGGTCGATGTCGGCGTGGCCGACGGCGTGGGCGTTGCGGTGGGCGAGGAGGTCGGCGACGGCGACGGGGTCGGGCACAGCGCCGCCGCGAAATTGTCGGCCCCGCAACTGCTCTGCGCGGCGGCCGGCGCGGCCTGCAGGGCGAGCGCGAGCAGCCCGCCGGCGATGGCGGTCATCAGGAGAGCAAGCTGACCGCGGCGCGTTCTCATCGTCACCGCCCGCACAGGATGCCGGTGAAGTCCTGCGGCGGCGCATTACTGGCGAGATCGGTGACCGTGCAGAGGCCCGATGTCGACGCGCAGATTGCGGCAAAGCTCCAGGACGGATTGCCGGTCTTTTTGATCGCGCTTCTGCCGTTGCCGGTCGCGGTGATGATCGCGGTGTCGCCCGGCTGCGTCAGCTCGAGGCATTGGAAGGTGAGGGTGCAGACCCGCGAGGCGCCTTCCTGCAGCACGACCATGGTCTGGCCGCGCTGCGAGCGGATGTCGAGGATGGTGCCGCGCACGCCGATGGTCGCGAGCGGCGTGTTGATCTTGTAGGCGGTTTTCTCGGAATGGCCGGTGACGAAGCGGAACGCGCCGGTGCCGAGCCGGATCGCGATGTCGCGATAGCTGGTCTCGTCGTTGAAGACGGTGCGGTCGAGCGTCAGGGTGGCGTTGGCGCCGAGCGAGAGATTGGTGCTGTCGATCATGACGAGCCGCGCGGCACTGTCATTGCCGGTGCGCACCGTTTCGTTGCGCGCGACGCCGTCGCCGACGCTGATCGGGCTGCTCGAGGCGCCTGCCACGCGCAGCACGTCCTTCTGCACCAGCACGGCTTCGCCGATGCGGCCGTCGGCGCTTGCGCCGCCCGCGACGCCCAGCAGGGCGGCCGCCGAGATCGCAGCGACAGAGATTCGGCGACGCAGACTCATATCCACACCGAAGATTGTTTCCTGCTCAATCTAGCCGAAGACGGCGCGCGGGGTTGTTGTAAAATGGGCACAAGTTTGCCTCGATGACCGTTCGGTGGTTAGTTGCCGCCACCGTGAGATCAGTTCAACGCGGAGGCCCATGAAGGTATCTGCTGCTCGCCGGGATGACGACGACGAGGACGGCGAGGTTGCGCAGGATGGCGCTCTGTCGGTCCGCCGCTGTGTGATGACGGCATTGCTGATCTTCGCGATCGCGCACGTCGTGCTGATGATCGGGCTCGCCTCGCCGCCGAAATTCGTCTTCGACGAGGTGCATTACGTCCCGGCGGCGCGGCAGATGCTGGGACTGGCGCCGGCGACGCCGCAGCTCAATCCGATGCATCCGCCGCTCGCCAAGGAGCTGATTGCACTGTCGATCAGGACGTTCGGCGACAACGCCTTCGCATGGCGCTATCCCGGTACCGTGCTCGGCGGGCTCGCCGTGGCCGCGATCTATCTGTGCGGCCTGGCGCTGTTCGCGGCGCAATGGCCCGCCATCGCGGCGGCGCTGCTCGCGGCCTTCAACCAGATGCTGTTCGTGCAGGCGCGCATCGCGATGCTCGACATCGGCGCGCTCGCCTTCAGCCTGCTCGGGATCGCGGCCTTTCTGTTTTCGTTCAGGCAGCGCCGGCCGCAGGTCGTGTTCGCGCTGGCGGGCGCGTTGTTCGGCCTTGCGATCGCCTGCAAATGGAGCGGGCTGTTTCCGCTGCTGACGGCGCTTCTCATCATCGGTCTCATCAAGCTGTTGCAGCACTGGCAGACCTCGTTCGGCGATGGCGAGCCGACCGACTGGTATCAGCCCGAGCAATGGCCGCAACTGAGCTGGCTGCAGATCGTGCTGTGCCTCGTCGCAATGCCGGCTGTTTGCTATCTCGCGACCTTCGTCCCGCTGCATGGCCTGTCCGTCATCGGTATCCTCGAGGCGCAGCGGCGCATCTTCGCCGACAGCGTCACCACAGCGATCGCCGGCCATACCTACATGAGCGCGTGGCCGACCTGGCCGTTGCTGGTCCGTCCGGTCTGGTTCCTGTTCGACAAGACGGGCGACACCGACATCGCCGCGGTGGTGCTGCTCGGCAATCCGCTGGTGCTGTGGCCGGCGCTTGCGGCGCTCGCGATCTGCATCCGGGATTTCATCGCGACGCGCAGCGCGGCGGCGTTCCTGATCCTGGCGTTCTATCTCGGCTGCTATCTGCCCTGGGCGCTGCTGCCGCGCGCGCTGAGCTTCATCTACTACTACCTGCCGTCGGCGACGCTGGCGAGCCTCGCGCTCGTCCATGCGCTGACCCGCTGGCCGCGCTGGGTGCTGTTGAGTTATGTCGCCGTCGCGATCCTGGGCTTCGTCGCGATGCTGCCGGTCAGCGCCGCCTTCATCGGCACGACGATGCAGACCTTCACCCGGCTGATGCTGTTCCAGAGCTGGATCTGAATCCGGACAAAAAGCGCCCCGCCTGCCAGGGACCGTGGGCAGGCGGGGCGATGCGCGGCGGAGCGCTCACTTCGCCGCGGTCTTGGTGTCCATGTTGACGACCTGGACCCGCCGGTTGAGCGGATCGGCCGGGTTGGCCGCGTCCTTGAGCTTGGTCTTGCCATAGCCGACCGTGACGAGGTCCTGGCCGGCGAGGGCGAACTTCTCGACCAGATAGCGCTTGATGGTGTCGGCACGGCGCTCGGAGAGATCCTGGTTGAAGCCGTCGCTGCCGATGCCATCGGTGTGGCCGGCAACCACGAAGGTCGAGCCCTTCAGGTTCGGATCGGACAGCGCCTTGCCGAGCTCCTGCACGGCCGGCATCGAGGCCTTGCTGATTTCGGCCGAGTTGTAGTCGAACTGGATCTCGAGATCGATCTTGGGCTTGGTCGCCGCGATCTCGGCGATCTGCTCGCGCTCGCCGAGCGACAGCGAGCGGGTCTTGCGGTTGCGCATGCTGTCGATGAAGGCCGCCTGCTTCGCCTGCGCTGCCGCGTCGGCCTGCGGGGTTGCCTGCGGTCCGACCGAAATGCCGCGCGTCACGGCCTTCGGCTTCAGCGCGTTGAGGATCTTGTCGGCCGACACGGCCTCGCCGGCGAGGGCGGTGCCTGCGCCGATCGCCAGCATGGCGGAGAACGCCGCCGCCTGAACTGCAAAGCGTCCAAAATATGGGGTCATTGTCGTTATCCTCGGGTCGTCATGCCCTATGGTCATTGGATGCGTGAACGATAGAACGGGTTCAAAGCATCAAATGTGATCGACGTCACGTTGCCGGACTGGGCGGCCCTTGCGGGGCGAAGCGAGTGGTCCGCGGGACGCGCCGCGCGCTGCCGCAAAGCGATCGGCAGGTGGCCGGTCCGCGAACAACAAATCGGCCAGATGCGCCTCTACCGGATAGCGTTCGCCGGGAAAAAATCGCAAACGTGAAGGACGCGAACGGCGACTGGATTCGTAGTCTAAGAAACGCAAACAGAAAAGCAGAGCCGTGTTCAACCCATCGCACAGGCGCGACTATCAGTCCCATCGGGCGAGCAGTCAGGATCAGACGGGATCAGCCGGTTCCATGTCGACGCTGATCGGGGCTGGCATCATTGCGGCATCGATCCTGCTGTCGACGCTGATCACCGCGGTCGGCAACCGCTATGTCGGCCTGGAAAGTCCGGCCGAGGATACGGCCTGGCTGGTCGACCGCCTGACCGGCCGCATCTACAAGTGCCGTGCGCCCGATCCCGGCCGCGCCAGCTGCAAGGCCGAGATCGCCACCGGCAGCATTCCGGACAAGGCCAAGCCGTGAGGTTCCGCAAGGGGATCTCGCCGGCCTGATTTGCCGTTGCGGGAGCGGGGGCGAATCTCGCACCATTGCGCGGCATGCCCGCTGTCCCCACGCCCATCCCGCTCTCCAAGCCGCAGGCGCGCCGCATCTGGCTGCGCGCGCAGCGGCTCGATGCCGAGGCGCCGTTCGGCGCGGGCCCCGAGGCGGTCGCCGCCGCCATTGCTCATCTCGGCTATGTGCAGATCGACACCATCAACGTGATCGAGCGCTGCCATCACCACATCCTGTTCAGCCGCATTCCCGCCTATCGCCGCGCCGATCTCAGGCAGGCGCAGAGCACCGACAAGACCGTCTTCGAATATTGGACCCACGCGCTGTCCTACATCCCGCTGCACGACTTCCGCTACTTCGTTCCGGCGATGCGCCGCTACCGCCGCGAGGGCCATCGCTGGCTGCAGACCGTGAAGCCCGAGGATACGCGCAAGGTCATGCGGCTGATCCGCCAAGGCGGCGCGCTGACGATTCGCGACATCGACGACGATGTGCTGCGCGAGAAGGACCACGCCTGGGCCAGCCGCAAGCCGTCGAAGCGCGCGCTGCAGCTCGGCTTCTACGAGGGCGTGCTGACGGTGTCGGGCCGCGACGGCATGCTCAAGACCTACGACCTCACCACCCGGCATTTCGGCTGGCAACGGCTGCCGAAGGGCGCCAACGATCGCGAGATCGCAGTCTATCTGCTCGACCGCGGCTTGCGCGCCCAAGGCGTCGTGAGCCTCGATTCGCTCTGTCATCTCAATGCGCCGAGCAAGGCCGCGGTGCGCCGGATCATCGATGCCAGGGTTCGGCGCGGCGAGCTTGTGCCGGTGACGCTGGAGGGCGCCGGCAGGCAGGAGCACTGGGCGACGCCGGCCGTGCTGGAGGAGCCGATCGAAGTCAGCACTGAGCGCGTGCACATCCTGTCGCCGTTCGATCCGCTCATCATCCAGCGCAAGCGGACGCAGGCGATCTTCGACTATGATCATCGCTTCGAGGCCTATGTCCCGAAGGACAAGCGCCTGTTCGGCTATTTCGCGCTGCCCGTCCTGGTCGGCGACGAGATCGTCGCCGCGCTCGACCTCAAGACCGACCGCCAGAACGGCAAGCTCCTGATGCAGAAATGGAGCTGGGTCGGCCAGGGCAAGGCCGCGCGTGGCGACGGACGCAAGGCGCTGAAGCGGACCATCGAGGACGAGCTGCACCGGTTCCAGCGCTTTCAGCTTGGAGACTGACCTGGTCGTCGGAGATCCGCTCAGCGCTCTTGATTTGGAAACGAATGTTTCCTAAAAGGAGGAATGACGAGGTCGCAACAGGATTCATCCGAGCGCCGCGGGCCCGGTCGGCCGCGCGAGTTCGATATGGACACCGCCCTGAACAGGGCTCTGGTGGTCTTCAGCGAGCGCGGTTATCACGCGGCGTCCTTGGCAGAACTGCGCGCGGCCATGAAGCTCGCCACCGGCAGCCTCTACAAGGCCTTCGCGGACAAGCGCGCGATCTTCCTGGCGACGTTGGATCATTACATCGCGCGCCGCGACCAGCAGGTGCGCGAGCGCATCGATGCGCAGCCCAGCGGCCGCGACAAGCTGGAGGCCTTGCTGCAGTTCTACGCGGAATCCGCCAGCGACAGCGAAGGCCGGCGCGGCTGCCTCGTCGTGACCAGCGCGGCCGAACTCGCCACCTTGGATGCGGAGGCCGCCGCCAAGGTCCGCGGAGCGTTACGGCGGGTCGAGACCCTGTTGCGCGACCTGATCAGGCTGGGCCAGGCGGATGGATCGATCCGGCCGGATCTCGACGCGGAAGTCGTGGCCCGAGCCTTGTTCTGCGTGATCCAGGGATTTCGGGTGGTCGGCAAGACAGGGCGCACGAGGAGCGAGATGATGGCCGTGGCAGACCAAGCTGCCGCCTTGTTCGCGTGATGTCGTGTCTAAATAGGAAACGATTGTTCTATAATTAGGAGGATGATCCATGACTGAGTTGATGAGTGCCATCTCTGCCGAAAGTCCGTCGCGGCTGGTCGCGGCCGAGCCGTTCGGTCGCGCCGATGCGTCGCTGCCGGGCTTTACCCACCGCTTCGAGACCGTCGATGGCCTTCGGCTGCACTATGTCAGCGGTGGCCCGCCGGCTGGCGAGGTCGTGGTGCTGCTCGCCGGCTTTCCCGAAAGCTGGTTTGCCTGGCGCAAGGTCATGCCGCTGCTCGCGTCGCGCTATCGGGTCATTGCGCCGGATCTCCCCGGGCAGGGCGATTCGGACCGGCCAGCCGACGGCTACGACACTCTGACCCTGGCCACGGCGGTGCATCGCCTGCTGCAGCAACTCGGCGTCACCAGCTATCATCTGGTGGCCCACGATATCGGTGCGTGGGTGGCTTATCCCTATGCGGCGCTGTTCGAAGCCGAGGTGCGCAGCCTGGCCCTGCTCGATGCAGGAATTCCCGGCGTCACCCTGCCCGAGGCGCTGCCCTTCGCGCCAGACCGCGCGTGGCGCACTTGGCACTTCGCGTTCCACGCCGTCGCGGATCTCCCGGAGATGCTGATCCACGGCCGCGAACGCGACTATCTCGCTTGGTTCCTGCGCCGGAAGGGTGCCAATCCCGAAGCGTTCTCCGAACGCGATCTCGACGAATACGCCCGCGTGCTGACCAAGGCCGGCGGCTTGCGCGCCGGGCTCGCTTATTATCGTGCCGCCGCACTGTCCGCGCGTCAGAACCGCGAGCTGAAACAAAGGGGCAAGCTGAAGCCGCCGGTGCTCGCCGTCGGTGCCGACCAGGGATCGATCGTGGACATGGCCGCGCCGCTCAGGGAGGTCGCCGATCACGTCGAGGGCATCACCATCTCCTCGTGCGGCCACTACATTCCGGAAGAGCAGCCTGCCGTTCTGGCCGAGGAGCTCAACGCCTTCTTCAGCCGCGCCGGCGCGGGGCCGATCTGAGCTTTCGGTTGATATCGCGGCTTGCCGTTGGCAGGCCTATGCCCAAGCAGGCCGCGTCGCGATCCGGTCGATCCAGATGCCGACGACGCGGATGAGCATCTCGGGCGAGGAGGGCGTCATGCGCGGGCCGCGCCCCCGCGATGCGCCGACGGGCTGTGGGATTTCAGGTTTTCCGATTGACTTGCCACGACCGATGCTCAACACCGCCTTCAACTATCAATGTCCAGAAAGCTCCGGGGAGGAGATCGATGAGTCCGTCCGCCACCAGTCCGGCCGCGCTTGGCCGCTCCGATATCGAGTCCGCGACCATCCGCGCCATCTCCTGGCGCCTGATTCCGTTTCTGGTGCTGGCCTATTTCTTCTCCTATCTCGACCGGGTCAATCTCGGCTTCGCCGCGCTGACCATGAATGCGGAGCTGAAATTTTCACCGCTGGTGTTCGCCTGGGGTGCGGGCATCTTCTTCATCGGCTATTTCATCTTCGAGGTGCCGAGCAATCTGGCGCTGGAGAAGTTCGGCGCCAGCCGCTGGATCGCGCGCATCATGGTGACTTGGGGCATCATCTCGGCGCTCATGGCGCTGGTCTCGGGCCCGTGGAGCTTCTACACGCTGCGTTTCCTGCTCGGCGTCGCCGAGGCCGGCTTCTTTCCCGGCATCATCCTCTATCTCACTTATTGGTACCCCGCCCAGTATCGCGCGCGCTTCCTCGCCGCCTTCGCGGTTGCCGTGCCGATTTCGACCGTGATCGGCGCGCCGGTCTCCGGCCTGCTGCTCGGCATGCACGGCCTGATGGGACTGCAGGGCTGGCAGTGGCTGTTCATCATCGAGGGCATCCCCTCCGTCATCCTCGGCGTCGTCACCTGGTTCTACCTGACCGACCGGCCGGAGCATGCGACCTGGCTGTCCGCGGAGCAGAAGGCCTGGCTCGCGGCGAAGCTCGAGGCCGAGACTGCGGCGAAGCAGGCCGCCGGACACATGACGCTCGGCGAGGCGCTGTCGTCGCCGAAGGTGATCGTGCTCAGCCTGATCTATTTCGGCTTCGTCGGCGCGCTCTACGGCATGCAGTTCTGGCTGCCGCAGATCGTCAAGGCATTCGGCCTGACCAATGTGCAGACAGGCTTCGTCACCGCGATCCCCTATGCGTTCGGCACCGTCGCGATGATCCTGTGGGCGCGGCATTCCGATGCGACACGCGAGCGCGTGATGCATGTCGGCGCGCCGCTGATCCTGATCGCGGTGGCGCTGGCCGCATCGAGCATGATCGGCGATCCCACGCTCACCATGGTTGCGCTCACGGTCGCGGCGATCGGCGTGTTCTGTGTCTTCGGCGTGTTCTGGACGCTGCCGACGGCGTGGCTGTCGGGTACGGCCGCGGCCGGCGCCATCGCGCTGATCAACTCGATCGGCAATCTCGCCGGCTTCGGCGGCCCCTATCTGGTCGGCTGGATCAAGGACACGACCGGTTCCACCACCCACGGCCTGCTCGCGCTGTCGGTGCTGCCGCTGATCGCCGGGCTGCTCGCGTTCTTCGGCGGCCATGAGAGCAAGGTCGAATTCGCCGGGCAGGCGCCCGCGGAGTGAAGCGCACGGTGCATGCCCTGATTGCGGGGCCGGGCTCGACCGCGGCGGCGGACGGCCCCGGAATCGGTGGCGGTTGAGCGCACGGCGGAGTTCCGAACCGGCCTGCCGCTCCACTGAGCACCTGCGGCAACATGTCCAGATGATCACGAAGTCATGATTGCTGACGAATATTGACAATCGTCATTCGACATTCGACACTTCCTCGTAAGAGCAGCGAGGGTGCCCCATGTTGATCCGCCTGATTTTCGCGAGCTATTCCAAGCTGTTGACTGGCCTTGCGCTGGCCACGATGGCCGTCGCCCTGGCCGGGTGCAATGAAACCGTCGCCCAGAAGGCCGAGCCGGTCCGGCCGGTTCTGGTCGCGCCCGTCCATTACGAGGCCGAGACGCCCGAGCGCAGCTTCGTCGGCACCATCCGGCCGCGCATCGAGGCCGATATCGGCTTCCGCGTCGCCGGCAAGGTCGCCAAGCGCCTGGTCGAGGTCGGCCAGACCGTGGAGGTCGGCCAGCCGCTCGCCACGCTCGACGAGGTCGACCTGAAGCTGCAGGCCGAGCAGGCCGAAGCCGAATTCCGCGCCGCCACCGGCGTGCTGGCGCAGGCCTCCGCTGCCGAGACCCGCGCCAAGGAGCTGCGCGCCAAGGGCTGGACCACGGATGCCCAGATGGACCAGGCCAGGGCGTCCGCCGACGAGGCGAGGGCGCGGCTCAATCGCGCCGAGCGCTCGGTCGAGCTGACGCGCAACTCGCTGTCCTATGCGACACTGGTTGCCGACGCGCGCGGCGTCGTCACAGCGAGCATGATCGAACCAGGCGTGGTCGTTGCCGCCGGCCAGGCCGCGATCCGTGTCGCGCGCTTTGCCGAGAAGGAGGCCGTGGTCGCGATCCCTGAGACCCTGCTCGAGCGCGCCAAGACCGGCAGCGCCTACGTCACATTGTGGTCGGAGGCAAACAAGCAATATGCGGCGAAGCTGCGCGAGATCGCGCCCACCGCCGATTCCGCGACGCGCACCTATCTCGCCAAGTTCTCGCTGCCGGACGCTGGCGACGCCGTCTCGCTCGGCATGACCGCGACGTTGACGCTCGCCGATCCCGCCACCACGCGCGTCGCGCGGCTGCCGCTGTCGGCGCTGTTCAGCGATGGCCGCGATCCGTCGCTCTACGTCGTCAACGACAAGGGCGAGGTGACGCTGAAGCCGGTGAAGGTGAAGGCCTATGACAGCAAGGACGTGCTCGTCACGTCAGGCGTTGACGAAGGCGACAAGGTCGTGGCGCTCGGCGTGCAGAAGATCGATCCCAGCCAGAGGGTGCGCGTCGTGTCGGCGCTGACGTTCTAGCTCTGCCGTCGTTCCGGGGCGCACGTAGTGCGAACCCGGAACCTCGAGATTCCGGGTTCGATGCGTTCGCATCGCCCCGGAATGACGGACGTAACGGTCGTCATCGCGAGGAGTGAAGCGACGGCGCAATCCAGACTGTTTTTTCTGCAGGCGGATTCTGGATTGCTTCCGCCGTCGCCCTTTGGGCTATGGCGGACAGGTCGCTTCTTTCGCAATGACGGTGACTAACAGCAACGGCTCGGACCAGTGATATCGAATCTCGGAGAGCACCCATGAAGCGGTTCAACCTGTCGGCCTGGGCGGTCAATCATCCGCCGCTGGTGCTGTTCCTGATCGTCGCGCTCGGCGTCGCCGGCTTCTTCTCCTATCAGAAGCTCGGCCGCGCCGAAGATCCGTTCTTCACCGTCAAGGTCGTCAACGTCTCGGTGATGTGGCCCGGCGCCACGGCGACTGAGATGCAGAGCCAGGTCGCCGACCCCATCGAGAAGAAGCTGCAGGAGCTGCCTTACTTCGAGAAGGTGCAGACCTATTCGAAGCCGGCCTTCACCGCGATGCAGGTGACCTTCCGCGATTCGACCCCGCCGGCCCAGGTGCCGCACCTGTTCTATCTGATCCGCAAGAAGCTCGACGACGTGCAGTCGTCGCTGCCGTCGGGCATCATCGGTCCGTTCGTCAATGACGAGTTCTCCGACGTCGATTCCATCCTGTTCATGATGACCGGCGACGGCGCCGACTATGCGCAGCTGAAGAAGACCGCCGAAGGCCTGCGCCAGCGCCTGCTGAAGGTCGCCGGCGTTACCAAGGTCAATCTCTACGGCACCCAGGACGAGCGCATCTATGTCGAGTTCAGCCATGCCAAGCTCGCCACCCTCGGCATCACGCCGCAGGCGCTGTTCGATTCGCTTGCCAAGCAGAACAATGTGACCCCGGCCGGCACGGTCGAAACTTCGTCGCAGCGCGTGCCGCTGCGTGTCACCGGCGCGCTCGACGGCGCCAAGGCGGTCGCGGAGACGCCGGTCGAAAGCAACGGACGCGTGTTCCGGCTCGGCGATATCGCCACCGTCAGCCACGGCTTCGTCGATCCGCCGAGCTTCAAGGTGCGGCAGGAGGGCAAGCCCGCGCTCGGCATCGGCGTCGTCACCGCCAAGGAGGCCAACATCCTGGAGCTCGGCAAGGAGGTGCACGCCGCCGCCGCGGATTTCATGAAGGCGGTGCCGCAGGGCATCGAGATCGAGCAGATCGCCGACCAGCCCAAGGTGGTCGAGCACGCCGTCAGCGAGTTCGTGCACTCGTTCGTCGAAGCGCTGGTGATCGTGCTGTTCGTGTCGTTCCTGGCGCTCGGCTGGCGCACCGGCATCGTCGTGGCATTGTCGGTGCCGCTGGTGCTCGGGCTCGTCTTCATCGTCATGAACATCATGGGGCTCAACCTGCATCGCATCTCGCTCGGAGCCCTCATCATCGCGCTCGGCCTCCTGGTGGACGATGCCATCATCGCGGTCGAGATGATGGTGGTGAAGATGGAGCAGGGCTGGGACCGGATGCGCGCCGCGTCCTTTGCCTGGGAATCCACCGCGTTCCCGATGCTGACCGGAACCCTGGTCACGGCCGCCGGCTTCCTGCCGATCGGCTTCGCCAATTCGGCCGTCGGCGAATATGCCGGCAGCATCTTCTGGATCGTCGCCATCGCGCTGGTCGCGTCCTGGTTCGTCGCCGTGATCTTCACGCCCTATATCGGTGTCAAGCTGCTGCCCGACATGAAGGCCCATCACGGCCATGACGAGCACGCGGTCTACGACACGCGCATGTATCGCGGCCTGCGCGCCATCGTGCGCTGGTGCGTCACGCATCGCATCACCACCGTTGCCGCGACGGTCGGCGTCTTCGCGGCATCGATCGTGGCCTTCGGCCATGTCCAGCAGCAGTTCTTTCCGCTGTCGGAGCGGCCCGAGCTGTTCTTGCAGCTGCGGCTGCCGGAGGGCACCGCCTTCAACGTCACCGAGAAGGCGGCACGCAAGGCCGAAGCGCTCTTGAAGGACGACAAGGACATCGAGACCTACACCGCCTATGTCGGGCAGGGCTCGCCGCGCTTCTGGCTCGGTCTTAACCCGCAACTGCCGAACGAAGCCTTCGCCGAGATCGTGATCGTCGCCAAGGACGTCGCCGCGCGCGAGCGCATCAAGGCCAAGATCGAGACCGCGGCTGCGAATGGCGAGCTGAACGAAGCGCGCGTCCGGGTCGATCGCTTCAATTTCGGTCCGCCGGTCGGCTTCCCCGTCCAGTTCCGCATCATCGGCCCCGATGCGGCCAAGGTGCGCGAGACCGCCTACCAGGTGCGCGACGTCATGCGCCAGAACCCGAACGTCAGGGATCCGCAGCTCGACTGGAACGAGCAGTCGCCCTACCTCAAGCTGGTCGTCGACCAGGATCGTGCCCGCGCACTTGGCCTGACCCCGCAGGACGTGTCGCAGTCGCTGGCGATGCTGATCTCCGGCGTGCAGGTCACGACCATCCGCGACGGCATCGAGAAGGTCGGCGTCGTCGCGCGTGCGGCGCCGTCCGAGCGGCTGGATCTCGCCCATGTCGGCGATCTCACCATCACCTCAAAGAACGGCATCGCGGTGCCGCTGCAGCAGATCGCCAGGATCGAGTATTCCCACGAGGAGCCGATCCTGTGGCGGCGCAACCGCGACATGGCGATCACCGTGCGCGCCGACGTGGCGGACGGGGTCCAGGCGCCCGATGTCACCAACCAGATCTCGCCGAAGCTACAGGATATCCGCAACCACCTCGAGCCCGCCTACCGGATCGAGGCCGGCGGCGCGTTCGAGGAATCCGCCAAGGGCAATGCCTCGATCTTCGTGCTGTTTCCGCTGATGGTCATCGTGATGCTGACCCTGCTGATGATCCAGCTGCAGAGCTTCTCGCGGCTGATCCTGGTGTTCCTGACCGCGCCGCTCGGCATTGTCGGTGCCTCGCTCGGGCTCAATGTCGCCAACGCGCCGTTCGGCTTCGTGGCGCTGCTTGGCCTGATTGCGCTTGCCGGCATGATCATGCGCAACGCGGTGATCCTGGTCGATCAGATCGAGACCGACGTCGCCCATGGTCTGACCCGCAAGGACGCGATCATCGAGGCCACGGTGCGCCGCGCCCGGCCCGTGGTGCTCACCGCGCTGGCCGCGATCCTCGCCATGATCCCGCTGTCGCGCTCGGCGTTCTGGGGCCCGATGGCGATCACCATCATGGGCGGGTTGTTCGTTGCAACCTTTCTCACGCTGCTGTACTTGCCAGGATTGTATGCCCTATGGTTCCGCAAGAGCCTGGACGAGCGCGGAGCGAAGGACGCGGATCATTCCGCAACGCAGCACGTTGACGTGCCGAGGCCCGCGCTTCCTTTGGCCGAGGCCGCCGAATGAAGGACCAACAAGATCGCAGGCATGATGACCCTGGTTTCCGACCATATCGAATCCGATACGCACGAACGCATTCTCGTCGTTGCTGAGCGTCTGTTTCGACAGATCGGCTACCAGAAGACGACCGTCGCCGACATCGCCAAGGAGCTCCGCATGAGCCCGGCGAATGTCTACCGGTTCTTCGATTCCAAGAAGGCGATCCACCGGGGGGTCGCCCGCACGCTGATGGCGCAGGTCGAGGCGGCTGCCATCGCGATCGCGGAGCGGGCGGGGCCTGCGGCGCCACGGCTGCGCGAGCTGCTCGGCACTATTCATCGCATGAACACCGAGCGCTATGTCGGCGACAACAAGCTGCACGAGATGGTCGCGGTGGCGATGGAGGAGAGCTGGGACGTCTGCGAGGCGCACATGCTGCTGATCACCGAGATCATCGGCCGCGTGATCGGGCAGGGCGCGGCCTCCGGCGAATTCGCGGTCACCGATCTGCTGCTGGCGGCAAAATGTGCGACGACCGCGATGATGCGCTTCTTCCATCCGCAGATGATCGCGCAATGCGCGACCAAGCCGGGCCCGACGGTCGACGAGATGATCGATTTCGTGCTGGCAGGGCTTGGTTCCAGGGGCGCTGCAAGCTAAGTTCGCAGTCATTCGAGCGAAGCGACCTGTCCGCCATAGCCCAAAGGGCGACGGCGGAAGCAATCCAGGGCGGCGTGTGCGGCTCTCGCTTGCGCTCCGCGCAATGACGGAAGGGACGGCCGCGTGACTGAACGGGATCTGCATTTCTACGAACCGAAGAACGGCCACGGCCTCCGCCACGATCCCTTCAATGCCATCGTCGCCCCCCGTCCGATCGGCTGGATCTCGTCGCGCGATCCGGACGGTCACGTCAATCTCGCCCCCTACAGCTTTTTCAACGCCTTCAACTACACCCCGCCGATCATCGGCTTCTCCTCGACGCAGTGGAAGGACTCGGTCGCCAACATCCAGGACACCGGCGAGTTCGTCTGGAACCTGGTGACGCGCGGCCTGGCCACGCAGATGAATGCGACCGCCGCGCATGTCGCGCGCGAGGTCGACGAGTTCAAGCTTGCGGGCGTGACGCCGGTGCCGTGCAAGTTCGTCAATGTGCCGCGCGTCGGCGAAAGCCCTGTGGCGTTCGAGTGCAAGGTGACGCAGATCATCCAGCTGCAGGGCGCCGATGGCGCCAAGGCGCAGGCCTGGCTGACGCTCGGCGAGGTGGTCGGCGTGCATATCGACAAGACGCTGATCAAGGAAGGGGTCTATCAGACTGCGCTGGCGCATCCGATCGTCCGCGCCGGCCGGCGCGGCGACTATTTCGAGATCATGCAGGAGGCGATGTTCGAAATGGCGAGGCCAGACTGACAGCCTTGCTCGACGCCTCTTGAACGCTCCCGCAATTGGAGACCATCCGACGTGACCGAAGCGACCATCCATGCCGCGCTGTCCGCGCCGACCGAGCCCCGCGGCGATCTCTGCATCCGCACTCTGGCGATGCCGGCCGACACCAATGCCAATGGCGACATCTTCGGCGGCTGGCTGCTCAGCCAGATGGATGTCGGCGGCGGCGTGTACGCCGCCAAGGTCGCGAAGTCGCGCACGGTGACGGTCGCGATCGAGGCGATGAACTTCCGCAAGGCGGTCTATGTCGGCGATCTCGTTTCGGTCTATGCGCATCTCGTCCGCGTCGGCCGCACCTCGATGACGGTGCGTCTCGAAGCCTGGGTGCTGCGCCGGAAGGAGGAGCAGCCGATCCTCGTCACCGACGGCAACTTCACCTACGTCTCGATCGACGACGACGGCCGGCCGCAGCCGATCCGGCGCGACGGGGCGACCACGGCCTGATCGCAATCTTGGTCTCCCGCCAAAATAACATCAGTTAATGCCCGGCATATGCCACTTGCTCGGCATAGGAACCGTGATCCGGCGGTGCGCGTTCATTCGAGCACGCGTTTGCGGCGTCTGTGCCGATCAATCTCGCGCGATGTAGGTCTTGTCCACAGGGCAGGCGTGTTTACGATATTTGCAAGTTCTGGTTGCTTGGAGGTGCGATGCCGCGTCTCTGCCTCATTGCGCGCTTCGAGTGGCGCATCGGACGGGCATCGAGGTTGGTAGTCCGCTTCCGATCAACAAGGCCAAAAGGGCCAGCCGGAAAAAATTGCCGGCACAGGGAAATGGCGGGGCGCGGTGCGCGAACAGGGTGGGAGGAAGTCCATGTCGGACGTCGACGAGAAACTGATCTTGCAGGTCCTGAAGAAGCTGCAGCAGCGGCTTCTCCACGCCGAGCGCAGGATTTGCGTCTACGAGAATCAGCTCAGTGCGTTTCGTGAAGATCAAGTCGAGGTGTTGAAGGATCTGCGCACCATCTATCAGTTGCTCGGTCAGCATCACGACCGCATCGGCGGGGCCGATGCGTCGCTGCGCAGGCCGACGCTCGTCCCGAATGATCCACGCTGATTCGGCCGTGTCGTGACGGTGAAGGCGCGTGCAGCGCAGCCAACATAACATCCACACAATTTCCTGTTGGCATGCAGATCGGATAGCCGGCGGCTCCAGGACCGGAACGTTCGTCATAGAGCCCCGTTATACGCCCCGGAATGAACGACGGGATTTCGCAATGTCCGACACCTATATCATCGAGGTCAGCTCCCAGGCGGCGGGGATCGTCGTCCGCGATCGTGGCGGCTTCCGCTTCTTCGCGGCGTCCCATCGCTTCAATGCCCTCGAGGGCCAGGTGTTTCGCAATGCCCGCGAAGCCGAACGCGCCGCGCTTCGGCTCGTGACCGGCGAGCTGAGCGCAGCCGCCTGAGCGAGCTTGGCGCACGCGGCCGCCGGCGCACGTCAGCCGGACCGTGCCGCGCCGGACGTGCTCCGAGCCGGCGATTGCTGCGATGCGCCCAATGCTTCGCCGATTGACGCTTGACTCGATCAGCATCACCATGGTGCAGCTTGTCCTGAAAGCTTGCCATGGCCGTCCTTTCCCAACGCCAGACCGACATCCTCAACATCGCCCGCGCCTCCGGCCGCGTCATGGTGGAGGATCTCGCGCGCCGCTTCGAAGTCTCGGCCCAGACCATCCGCAAGGACCTCAATGATCTGTGCGAGCAGCGCGCGCTGACGCGCATCCATGGCGGCGCCATCATCGCCTCCGGCGTCGAGAATCTCGCCTACGAGGCGCGGCGCTTCGTCGCTGCCGACGAGAAGAAGGCGATCGGCGCGGTCGCCGCCGCGCGGATTCCGAACGGCTCCTCGCTCTTCATCAACATCGGCACCACGACGGAGGAGGTGGCGAGCGCGCTGTCGTCGCACCAGGACCTGCTCGTCATCACCAACAATCTCAACGTCGCGATGCTGCTCTATCCGCATCCGCGCATCGAGGTGATCGTGGCCGGCGGCACGGTGCGGCGCTCGGATGGCGGCGTGATCGGATCGACGGCGACGCAGCTGATCGGCCAGTTCAAGGTCGACTACGCGATCATCGGCGCATCCGCGATCGACGAGGAGGGCGCGCTGCTCGACTTCGACTATCGCGAGGTGCAGGTAGCCCAGGCCATCATCGCCAATGCCCGCAGCGTGATGCTGGTCGCCGATTCCACCAAGCTTCATCGCAGCGCGCCGGTGCGCATCGCCCATCTCAGCCAGATCCAGACCTTCGTCACCGACCGGCCGCTGCCGGACGGACTGGCCAGCCTCTGCCATAGCCGCGGCATCGAGGTGGTCTCGGCGATGCCCGCCGCCGACGCCGACGACGTCGCGGAGGCAACCGAAACGGCGGGGTCCGCCGTGCTCCGCCGCGCCTGACTTTCCGCCACTCTCGCAGGCTCCTTGATCCCGGTTTGGGCAGGTTTTGCCCAATCGCGGCCCAACATGCGAATTTCGATTTGCTTTCACTTTCGTTTGTGTTTAACTCGAAACCGAAAGTGAAATCGCCACAGTCAAGGCGATTGCCGGGGGATGCGTCTGTTGGAGCGGATCTACGACCTCGCCATTATCGGAGGCGGCGTGAACGGTTGCGGCATCGCGCGCGATGCGGCCGGACGCGGAAATTCCGTTTTCCTTTGTGAAATGAACGATCTGGCGAGCGGAACCTCGTCCTGGTCCACCAAGCTCGTGCATGGCGGCCTGCGCTATCTCGAATATTACGAGTTCCGGCTGGTCCGCGAGGCGCTGATCGAGCGCGAAATCCTGTGGCAGATCGCGCCCCACATCATCCGCCCGTTGCGTTTCGTGCTACCGCATCATTCGGGCCTGCGCCCGGCCTGGCTGCTGCGCCTCGGCCTGTTCCTTTATGATCATCTCGGCGGCCGCAAGCTGCTGCCGCCGACGCGGTCGGTGAACCTGCGCAGCGACGAGGTCGGCCGCCCCTTGATCCCCGGGCGCTACAGCAAGGGCTTCGAATATTCCGACTGCTTCGTCGACGATGCGCGTCTGGTCGTGCTGACCGCGCGCGATGCCGTCGATCGCGGCGCCGTCATCCGCACCCGCACGCGCGCGATCGAAATCCGGCAGGATGGCAGCCATTGGCTGGTCACCACCGAGAACACGCAGACCGGCGAGCGCGAGACCATCAAGGCGCGCGCGCTGGTCAATGCCGCCGGTCCCTGGGTCGAGCAGGTGCTGGCGACCGGCGCCGGCGTCAATGCGAAAGCGAAAGTGCGGCTGGTGCAGGGGTCGCACATCGTGGTGCGCAAGCTCTATGACCACGACCGCGCCTACATCTTCCAGAACGCCGACGGCCGCATCATCTTCGCCATTCCCTATCAGCAGGATTTCACGCTGATCGGCACCACCGATCGCGACTATCAGGGCGATCCGGCCAAGGTGAAGGCGACCGACGAGGAGATCGCCTATCTCTGCGCCGCGCTCGGGGAATATCTCGCCAAGCCGGTGACGCCGGCCGACGTGGTGTGGAGCTATTCCGGCGTGCGTCCGCTCTATGACGATGGCGCCAGCGAGGCCAAGGCGGCGACCCGCGACTACGTGTTCGAGCTCGATACGCCCGGCGGCTTGCCGCTGCTGTCGATCTATGGCGGCAAGATCACCACCTACCGGCGCCTGTCGGAAGAGGCGCTGGAGCGTCTCGCGCCCTATGTGAAAGGTGGCAAGGCGGAGGAGGGGTGGACCGGCAAGGCGCCGCTGCCCGGCGGCGACATGAAGGTTTCGGCCGTTGCGCCGTTGATTGCGGATCTCCGCAAGACCTATCCGTTCCTGTCGGATGCACATGCGAAGCGGATCGCCCATGCCTATGGCACGCGGGCTGCGGCCATGCTCGCCGGTGCGACATCTTTGGCCGATCTCGGCCAGGATTTCGGTGGCACCTTGACGGAGCGTGAAGTCAGGTACCTGATGACGAACGAGTGGGCGTTGACGGCCGAGGACATCGTGTGGCGTCGATCGAAGCTGGGGTTGCGGATGTCGGCGGCTGAGATCGCCGCGCTCGATGCGTGGATCACAGCCAATCGCGAGCGCTCCGCCGTGCCGGCGCGTGAGGCGGGAGGGCGCGCATGAGCGTCACGCTCGATCACGTCTCCCGAATCGTCGACGGCGTGACCACCATTCGCGACGTCTCGCTGACGTTGCAGCGCGGCACGCTGAGCGTGCTGCTCGGGCCGACGCTGTCCGGCAAGACCTCGATCATGCGGCTGCTCGCCGGCCTCGACCGGCCGACCACGGGGCGGGTGCTGGTCGACGGCAAGGACGTCACCGGCGCCGACGTGCGGCAGCGCTCGGTCGCGATGGTCTATCAGCAGTTCATCAACTATCCCTCGCTCTCGGTCTATGAGAACATCGCCTCGCCGCTGCGCGTGCAAGGCAAGTCGCGCCAGGAGATCGAGAAGCGCGTGGCGGAAGCCGCCCGGCTGCTGCGGCTCGAGCCCTATCTGAAGCGCACGCCGCTGCAGCTCTCCGGCGGCCAGCAGCAGCGCACGGCGATTGCGCGCGCACTGGTGAAGGGGGCGGACCTCGTGCTGCTGGACGAGCCGCTCGCCAATCTCGACTACAAGCTGCGCGAGGAACTGCGGACCGAGCTGCCGCGCATCTTCGAGGCCTCGGGCGCGATCTTCGTCTACGCCACCACCGAGCCGTCGGAGGCGCTGCTGCTCGGTGGCCGCACCATCTGCATGTGGGAAGGGCAGGCGCTACAGGCCGGCGATACCGCGGCCGTGTATCGCCGACCCGACACCTTACGTGTCGGCCAGGTATTCTCGGATCCGCCGATGAACACGGTCGAGATCCAGAAGCGCGGCGAGAGCGTGGAGTATGCCGGCGGGGTCAAGGCGCCGGCGGTCGGCCTCTATGCTGATCTGCCCGATGGCGCCTACCGCGTCGGCTTCCGCCCGCATCAACTCGGGCTTGGCAAAGGCGACGGCAGCCACGGCCGCCATGCCTTTCCTGCGACCGTCTCGGTCACCGAGATCACGGGATCGGAGAGCTTCGTGCATCTGACGCGCGACGGCATGAACTGGGTCTCCGTGCTGCACGGCGTCCATGAATACGAGCCCGGCGAGATCCTCGACGCGGTGCTCGATCCGTCCAATGTGTTCGTGTTCGACGCCGGCGACCGCCTGGTCGCCGCGCCGGCGATCTGAGGGAGATGCCGCATGGCCCGCATTGACCTCGTCGATCTCGCCCACGCCTACAACGGCAACAGCGGCGATATCGAGAGCTACGCGCTGAAGCCGGTGACGATGACCTGGCGCCAGGGCGGCGCCTATGCGCTGCTCGGCCCGTCCGGCTGCGGAAAGACCACGCTGCTCAACCTGATCTCCGGCATCCTGACGCCCTCGCACGGCAAGATCCTGTTCGACGGCAAGGACATCACCAAAGCCTCGACCCGCGAACGCAACATCGCGCAGGTGTTCCAGTTTCCGGTCATCTACGACACGATGACGGTGGGCGAAAATCTTGCGTTTCCTCTGAAGAACCGCGGCGTGCCAAGGGCCGAGATCGACAAGCGCGTTGCAGAGATCGCACGTCTGCTCGATCTCACGCCGGACCTCAACCGCAAGGCCACGCGCTTGACCGCCGACGCCAAGCAGAAGATCTCGCTCGGCCGCGGCCTGGTGCGCTCCGACGTCGCCGCCGTCTTGTTCGACGAGCCGCTGACCGTGATCGATCCCGAGCTGAAATGGCAGTTGCGCTCCAAGCTGAAGGCGCTGCATCGCGAGCTCGATCTGACGATGATCTACGTCACCCACGATCAGACCGAGGCGCTGACCTTCGCCGACACCGTCGTCGTGATGCATGACGGCCGCGTGGTGCAGAGCGGCACGCCCGCTGAGCTGTTCGACAAGCCGGCCCATACCTTCGTCGGCTACTTCATCGGCTCGCCCGGCATGAACATCCTCTCGGCCGAGGTGAATGGACGTGAAGCCCGCATCGACGGTCACACCCTGACGCTGGCGCGCAGCTACGACGCGCTGCCGGCCGGAGCCAAGATCGAGATCGGCGTCCGTCCGGAATTCGTCGATGTCGCTCAGCCCGGACCCGGCCTGCTCGATGCCAATATCGAGCGCGTCGACGATCTCGGCCGCATCCGCTTCGCGCGCGTTCGTGTCGGCGACGTCAAGTTCGCCGCGCGACTGCCGGCCGGCTTCTCGCCGCAGGGCTCGGCGATCGGGCTGAAGTTCAATCCAGCCTATGTCCATGTCTACGCCGACAGCCGTCTCGTCGAGGGAGCCTGAGTGATGGACAAGACCATCAACAACAAGGCCTGGTTCCTGGTGCTGCCGGTGTTCCTGCTGGTGGCGTTCTCCGCCATCCTGCCGCTGATGACGGTCGTGAACTATTCGATGCAGGACACGTTCGGCAACAACCAGTTCTTCTGGAACGGCGTCGGCTGGTTCAAGGAGCTGCTCGATCCCTCGACCGATCTCGGCGGCCGCTTCCTCGCCTCGCTCGGGCGCAACCTGATCTTCTCGCTCGCAATTCTGGCCATCGAGGTGCCGCTCGGCATCGTCGTGGCGCTGTCGATGCCGCGGGGCGGATGGACCGTGGCCTTCTGCCTCGTCGTGCTGGCGCTGCCGCTCTTGATTCCGTGGAACGTGGTCGGCACCATCTGGCAGATTTTCGGCCGGCCCGACATCGGCCTGCTTGGCTATGCGTTGACGAGCGTAGGCATCGACTACAATTACGTGTCCAACGATCTCGATGCCTGGGCCACCGTCATCGTGATGGACGTGTGGCACTGGACCAGCCTGGTGGCGCTGCTGTGCTATGCCGGCCTGAAGTCGATCCCCGACGCCTATTATCAGGCTGCGCAGATCGACGGCGCCTCGCGCTGGGCGGTGTTTACCGCAATCCAGCTGCCAAAGATGCATCGCGTGCTGCTGATCGCCGTGCTGCTGCGCTTCATGGACAGCTTCATGATCTACACCGAGCCGTTCGTCGTCACCGGCGGCGGACCGGGCAATTCGACGACCTTCATCTCGATCGAGCTCGTCAAGATCGCGCTCGGCCAGTTCGACCTCGGCAAGGCGGCGGCGCTATCGCTGGTCTACAATCTGATCATCCTCATCGTGTGCTGGGTGTTCTACACCATCATGACCAATGCCGGCGCCGAGCGCCGGCCGGTGAAGGGGGGCGCGTGATGAACACCCCGGGCCGTCGCATCATCATCTCGCTGTTCCTGGTCTTCCTGCTGTTGCCGATCTACTGGCTCGTCAACATGAGCTTCAAGACCAACAACGAGATCGTCACAACGATGACGCTCTGGCCGCATCAGCCGACGCTGGCCAACTACATGCGCATCTTCACCGACGAGAGCTGGTATTCCGGCTACATCAACTCGCTGAAATACGTGATCATCAACACGGTGATCTCGATCCTCGTGGCGCTGCCGGCGGCCTATGCGTTCTCGCGCTACCGCTTCCTCGGCGACAAGCACCTGTTCTTCTGGCTGCTGTCGAACCGCATGGCGCCGGCCGCGGTCTACGCGCTGCCGTTCTTCAATCTGTACTCGGCGATCGGCCTGTTCGATACGCCGTGGGCGGTCGCGCTGGCGCATTGCATCTTCAACATCCCGCTCGCGGTCTGGATCCTCGAGGGCTTCGTGTCCTCCGTCCCGCGCGAGATCGACGAGACGGCGTTCCTCGACGGCTATTCGTTCCCGCGCTTCTTCGTGAAGATCCTGGTGCCGCTGATCGCCAGCGGCATCGGCGTCGCCGCCTTCTTCTGCTTCATGTTCTCCTGGGTCGAGCTGCTGCTCGCGCGCACGCTGACCTCGGTCTATGCCAAGCCGATCTCGGCGGTGATGACCCGGACCGTGTCGGCGTCCGGCATGGATTGGGGCCTGCTCGCGGCTGCCGGCGTGCTGACCATCATCCCGGGCGCGCTCGTCATCTGGTTCGTCCGCAACTACATCGCGCGCGGCTTCGCGCTGGGGCGAGTGTGATGATGCAGACGATCCGCGACGGCCTCCGTTCCGCCTCCCCCGCTTGCGGGGGAGGTCGCATCGCATCGTCAGATGCGATGCGGGTAGGGGCATCTCTCCTCTTGGGCAGTCGGACTCGCGGCGCCCCCACCCCAACCCTCCCCCGCAAGCGGGGGAGGGGGTCCATTATCGCCTGGAGCTGATAGCCATGGACAGCATCGCATGGATGGCCTGGACTGCGCCGACGGCGATCTTCTTCGCCGCGCTGGCCTGCACCCTTGGCGTCATGACGCTACTCGCCGCGCGCTATCCCGAGGCCGAGCGCGTCGGCGTGCTGCGCATTCCGACCACACGCGGCGACCGCCTGTTCATCTCGCTGATCTCGGCCGCCGTCATTCACCTCGTCTGGATCGGGCTTGTCGGCACCGACACGATCGCGACCCTGCCGGTCGGCGAGGACAGTTTTGAGGTTTCGAGCCTGTGGCTCGCGACCGCAATTTCGCTTGCATCCGCCGTTGCGATCTTTCGCACCGTCTGAGGCAGGCGAGGAAGGGCAGATCCGGGGGCAACCCGGACCTGGATACGTCGCTCAAGGAGGAAAGCATGCGACACTTGAAACCTAGGAAGCATCACCTGACCAAGGCAAGCTATCTCGCGATGACCAGCGCTGCCGCGCTGTTCGCCGCGACCATGACGCTGTCCGTGCCGGCGCTTGCCGACGACGCCACGATCCAGAAGTGGATCGACAGCGAATTCCAGCCCTCGACGCTCTCGAAAGAAGAGCAGCTGAAGGAGCTGCAGTGGCTGGCCAAGGCCGCCGAGCCCTTCAAGGGCATGGAGATCAACGTCGTCTCCGAGACCATCACCACGCATGAGTACGAAGCCAAAACACTCGCCAAGGCGTTCAGCGAGATCACCGGCATCAAGCTCAAGCACGACATCATCCAGGAAGGTGACGTCGTCGAGAAGCTGCAGACCCAGATGCAGTCCGGCAAGAACGTCTATGACGGCTGGATCAACGACTCCGACCTGATCGGCACCCACTTCCGCTACGGCCAGACCATCGCGCTGTCGGACTACATGAAGGGCGAGGGCAAGGACGTCACCGACCCCTATCTCGACGTCAACGACTTCATCGGCAAGTCGTTCACGACCGCTCCGGACGGCAAGCTCTATCAGCTGCCCGACCAGCAGTTCGCGAACCTGTATTGGTTCCGCTACGACTGGTTCACCAATCCGGACTACAAGGCCAAGTTCAAGGCCAAGTATGGCTACGACCTCGGCGTGCCCGTGAACTGGTCGGCCTATGAGGACATCGCCGAGTTCTTCACCAACGACATCAAGGAGATCAACGGCGTCAAGGTCTATGGCCACATGGACTATGGCAAGAAGGATCCCTCGCTCGGCTGGCGCTTCACCGACGCCTGGCTGTCGATGGCCGGCAACGGCGACAAGGGCATCCCGAACGGCCTGCCGGTCGACGAATGGGGCATCCGCATGGAAGGCTGCCGTCCGGTCGGCTCCTCGGTCGAGCGCGGTGGCGACACCAACGGCCCGGCGGCGGTCTACTCGATCACCAAATATCTCGACTGGATGAAGAAGTACGCGCCGCCGCAGGCGCAGGGCATGACCTTCTCCGAGGCTGGCCCGGTGCCCGCGCAGGGCAACGTCGCCCAGCAGATCTTCTGGTACACCGCCTTCACCGCCGACATGGTGAAGCCGGGTCTGCCGGTCGTGAACGCTGACGGCACGCCGAAGTGGCGCATGGCTCCGTCGCCGCACGGCGCCTACTGGAAGGAAGGCATGAAGCTCGGCTATCAGGACGCGGGCTCGCTCACGCTGCTGAAGTCGACCCCGCCGGATCGCCGCAAGGCCGCCTGGCTGTACCTGCAGTTCATCGTCTCCAAGACGGTCAGCTTGAAGAAGAGCCATGTCGGTCTCACCTTCATCCGTGAATCCGACATCTGGGACAAGTCGTTCACCGAGCGTGCGCCGAAGCTCGGCGGCCTCGTCGAGTTCTACCGCTCGCCCGCGCGCGTGCAGTGGACCCCGACCGGCAACAACGTGCCCGACTATCCGAAGCTGGCGCAACTGTGGTGGCAGAACATCGGCGATGCGTCGTCCGGTGCGAAGACGCCGCAGGCCGCGATGGATGCGCTCGCAGCCGCCCAGGACTCCGTCCTCGAGCGTCTCGAGAAGTCCAAGGTCCAGGGCGAATGCGGTCCGAAGCTGAACAAGAAGGAATCGGCCGAGTTCTGGTTCAACAAGTCGGCCAAGGACGGCAACATCGCTCCGCAGCGCAAGCTCGCGAACGAGAAGCCGAAGGGCGAGACGATCGACTACGACACCCTGATCAAGTCGTGGCCGGCGACCCCGCCGAAGCGCGCAGAGGCGAAGTGAGCCCACGCTCTGAAGGCGTCGTCCGGCTCGACCGGGCAATCCCATCACGAAGGCCGGGAGCAATCCCGGCCTTTTCTTTTGGCCCAGAGGTGAGGGGCTTCCCGTTCCATTCGGGAATTATTCCCGTGTCGCCTGGGACAACTTCCACGCAGCAAGTGCCTTGAAGCCGGTGGGAACAGGCGGCACTCTTTGACGATCGGGATTGTCGCGATCTTCGCCGTGACTTTGCCCCAACGACACGAAACAACAAGGCTCCGACACGATCCGGCATGGCCCCATGCGATCCACGCCGGGATCGTGATCACCAACCACGGGGCCACCGAGGGAGTACGGCCATGGATCAGGCGCACATCGCCAATATCGCGAGCACGCTGCCGGAGGCGTTGTCGCCCTGGACCATGTTCATGCAGGCCGACATCGTCGTGAAGGCGGTGATGATCGGGCTGGCGCTGGCTTCAGTCGTAACCTGGACCGTTCTGGTGGTGAAGACGATCCAACTCCGCGCGGCACTGCGCACCTCGCGCAGCGCGCTCGGCATCGCGATGGCCGCGCGCGCGCTGTCGGATGCGACGGGGCGCATTTCCGCCGACGACGGTGTGGTCGGCCGGCTGCTGGCCGTCGCCGATGACGAAATCGACAAGTCGCGTGGCCTCCCCGCCGATGGCATCAAGGAGCGTGTCTCCTGGCAGTTCGAGCGGATCGAGGCGGCGGCGGTGGCGCGCATCGGCCGCGGCATCGGCATTCTCGCCACGGTCGGCGCGGTCGGGCCGTTCGTCGGCCTGTTCGGCACGGTCTGGGGCATCATGAACAGCTTCATCGGCATCTCGCATGCACATACGACCAACCTCGCGGTGGTGGCGCCGGGCATTGCGGAAGCGCTGCTCGCAACCGCCTTCGGCCTCGCCGCCGCGATTCCCGCGGTCGTGATCTACAACCTGTTCGCGCGCGCCACCGGCGGCTATCGCGCCGTCATCGCCGATGCGTCGGTGGCGGTGATGCGCCTGCTCAGCCGCGATCTCGATCGTCAGCACGCCGGGCCCGCCGAAACGCGGCGCAGCGTCATCCGCGCCGTCGAGGCGCCGATGCTGTCGATCGCCAATCCGGCGGAGTGAGTCATGGCCGTCAAGCTTGCCCGGCGCCCCGACGAGTTCGAGGAGACGCACGACATCAACGTGACGCCGTTCATCGACGTCATGCTGGTGCTCCTGATCATCTTCATGGTCGCCGCGCCGCTCGCCACGGTCGACGTCCCGGTCAACCTGCCGGCGATCTCGGCCGAGCCGCAGCCGCGCGCGGAGACGCCGGTCTTCGTCACCTTCAAGGCCGACCGCTCGCTCGCCGTTGGCGACCAGAGCGTGGCGCAGGCCGACATCGCCGCCTCGCTCGATGCCGCCACCAAGTCCGATCACGAGCAGCGCGTGCTGCTGCGCGCCGATCAGACGCTGCCCTATGGCGAGGTGATGGCGCTGATGAACACGTTGCGCCGTGCCGGCTACACCAAGGTGGCGCTCGTCGCCCTGGAAGACCGGGGCGCGCAGTGAGCGTCCTGACGCTCGATCCGTTCGAATACGAGCAGCGCCGGGAGCGGACGCTGTGGACCATCGCCGCGCTGGTGGTGGGCGGGCTGCATGTCGGGCTCGCCGTCGGCTATCTGCTGCTGCGTCCCGCGCCGCAGGGGCGTGCCCAGGCGCCGGCCTTCGACGTCGTGTTCACCCCGGCGGTGGTGAGCGAGCCGGCGCCGACGGCGCAGGATGCACCGGCGTCCGAGCCGCCGCCGGTGGAGCCGCCGAAGGACGAGCCGGTGAAGGACGACCCGGTCGCGCGCGAGGCCGTCGCTGAGCCTGTCCCGCCGGCTTCCTCCGAGCCGGAGCCGGTGCCGGATGTCATTCCCTCGCCGGAGCCCGCGCCACAGGTCGCGCTCGCGCCCGAGCCGCCGCGTGCAGACGATGTCGTTTTGCCGCCGCCGCCACCACCGAAACCGATCGAGGCGATACCGCCGGAGCCGAAGCCCGTTCCCGTGCCCGAGCGTGTCGAGCGCAAGCCAGTGGAGAAGAAGGAGACGAAGGAGAGGGCCGAGAGGAAGCCCGCACCGCCGAAGCCGGCTGCGGCGCCGGCGGCCCGGCCTTCACGTGTCGCGTCGGCGCCCAATCCCGGCGAGGACAGCGTCGGGGCGCGCGAGGGCCAGGCCAGTTGGAACGCCGAGGTGGTGGCGCAGATCCGCCGCGCCGCAGCCTATCCCTCCGACGGCAATGGCGCGAGCGGCACCGTCATGCTGAACGTCGTGATCGATCGCAACGGACGGCTGCTGTCGCGACGGCTCGCTGGAAGCTCGGGCTCGCCGGCGCTGGACCGCGCGGCGATGGGCATCATCGAACGCGCCGCGCCGTTCCCGCGCTTTCCGCCGGCGATGGCTCAGGCGCAGGTCTCGCGCACGGTCCCCCTCCATCTGAGGCCGCGCTGAACGCGGCGCCATCCAGGGCGATATCGGTGCCGCCGCGTGCCGCTTATTTGCTGCACTCGGTCAGATCCGTATCGCGCACGACGAACTGCGCGCCTTCCTTGAGTTCGATGTTCTTGGCGACGCAGGTGCGGCCGCCCTTTTCGGACAGCTTGATGTCGTAGCGGCCGGACTTCACGCCGACCAGCGTCATGCGCTCATTGTGGTCGACCTCGCCCTCGTCGTCGTTCTTGCACTGGTCGGCGCCCCAGGTTTTGGTGCCGGCGGCCGCCAGGTACATTTTCACGATGGTCTGGCCGGTGCGGTTGAGGAAGCGCGGGCCGTCCTCGGCGGACGCGGCGGAGCCGGCAAGCATGAGAAGCGCGCAGGCAGTGACGAGGCGACGCATGACGAGTGTCCTTTTCTTATGATTGGTCATGGGATGAAGGCGCGCGGATCAGAAATCCTTGCCGATGCTGGTCTTGACGGCAAGGCCGCGCGAGGCGTTGGTCAGGCCGTAGCCGACGCCGAAGCTGAGCTCGAAGCCCTTGAAGCGGGTGTCGGCGACTGCGTAGAGCGTCTGCATCTGCTGATTCCAGGGCAGGACGTAGCCGAACGGCCCGAGATTGGAGAAATGCTCGATGCCGACCGTCCAGCGGTCGCTGAGGCGCTTGACGAAGCGCACGGATGGCTCGAAGGCCGAGCCGGCGCCGTCGATGCCGAACGTCATGTTGGCGTTGAAGATCAGCTGATAGTCGTTGGGCAGGTTGACGCCGATGATCGGCGTGAACATCTGCGCGACGCGCGGCGTGGCCTCCTGCACGAAGCGCGGCGCGCCGGGCTGGCCGGCTCCGGCCTTGTTGGCGACCCACAGGTCCGGCGTCAGGCCGCCCTGCGGCGCCAGGATGGTGCGTGACACCAGGCCGAGGAAGACGGTGCGCTCAAGCCGGTCGCCCTGGATGAAGGTCTGGCGAATGGTGACGCCGCCGGACTGAAATGAATAGCCGGGCACGCCATTGTCCATCACATTGCCCAGCGCCATCGGCACATTGGTGCGGGCAAAGGCGTAAGGCGAGGTCAACGCGATCTCGTACCATTCGGTCGGCGAGTAGCCGATCTCGGTCTCGCCGGTGACCGCACGCTGCGGCACGCGGCGTCCGCCGTTCTGTTGCGGATTGAAGGTTGTCAGATAGCCGAAGCGCTGTTCGACCTGGAAATGCCCGGGCGAGGCGGGGTCATTGCCCTGGATCTCCTCGGCCGCTGCACCGAACGGCGCGAGAACGAGAGCACCGGCAGCCATGTACAATCGCGATCGTCTTCTTGCACTCCTGGCGATGCCGTTCGGCTGCATGTCCCCGCGCTCCCTTCAACTGATGAGCTAACGAGTCGGCGGGGCGAAAACATGCGGGCCTGTCGGCTGAAAGATGACGCGATCGGGAAACGATCAGTCGTTGAATGCCGCAATTGCTCCGGCCCTTCCTGTTTCGATGAGGAATAGGGATGTTTTGGCAAGTCGAACGGGACATTTTGACCGGGACAATATGGCGGCCATTTCGCGAGTGAATCTCAGGGCGGCGATGAATGTGGCGTGTTGCAAACACATTGAGGTCATAGAGCGAGGAAAACATGTGCTGCAGCATGCATTGCTGATCGCCGGATCAGCCAGAGAATGGACACGCCCGTGCTTGACACACCCGGTCATCGTCGCCGCTTGTCCGCTCAGCCGATGCGGCTCGGACTGGTGCTCACACTCCTTCTGTCCACGCTGCTGCCGGATGGACGCGCCTTCGCGGAGGAGTCGCTGCGGGACCAGTTGGAAGCGTGGTGGAATCAAACCCAGGCCGGCAAGAGAGGTCAGGTTGGGCAAGTGCGACAGGCGTCATCGGGGAGCGGTGCCAGAACCGCAAGGCTTGTCGCCAAGCGCGGACGCCACATAGCCAATGCCCGGGCCGAGGCAGGAGGAGGTGTCTTCGACCACGATAGCGGTCCGCGTCGCGACCGTCCGGGGAGATATTTCCTGCACGGACCGAGGTTCTAGTCCCGACGCTCTTGCGGGAATTTCCCGGGCGTCGCGTTCTTGCACTTGCGAAATGACAAGGCCTCCCATAGGTCAAAGCGATGTGTGGCGCGTTGCCGGTGAACCGCCGACGCTCGCATACGTTGTTTTCGTGCCCTTCATCGCCGCCCCTCGGACGGCGGAGACAAAGGATCAATTCGATGAATTGGAAACTGATGATGACGGCCGCTGCCGTCGGCATGACAGCGATCGTCGGCACGTCGACGATCGCTGTCAGTGCACCGGCCCCTTCCAAGCTGCTGACCTCGATCGACCCCGACAAGGACGGCACCGCCGACATGAACGAGGTCCGCACGGCCGCCGGCGCGCTGTTCGATCGTCTCGATCGCGACCACGACGGCACGCTCGACGCCAAGGAGCTGCGCGGCCGCGTTTCGGCCAAGGATCTCAAGGCCGCTGATCCCGACAATGACGGCACGCTGACCAAGGACGAGTATCTCGCGCTGGTGGAAGGCCGCTTCAAGGCGGCCGATCCTGACCATGACGGCACGCTCGATTCCAAGGAGCTGAAGTCGGTGGCCAAGCTGCTGAAGTGAGACATCGGTCCGCACTGGACCAACGCGACACAGACATGAGCTCGAGGGCCTGTGATGGGAGACCGTCGCAGGCCCTCGTCTTTCAGGCGGATGCTCGTGGCGGGCCGGCAGGGAGGGCGATTGGCCCTCACATGCTTGGGCGGGACATTTCCACTGCGAGACGAACCAGGTCGGGCAGGCTGCGCGCCCCGAGCTTCTGTCGCAGCCGGTAGGTCAGGTTGATGACGGTCTTGTAGCTGATGCCGAGATGGTCGGCGATCGCCTGATAGGATTTCGCCTGAGCCAGCAGCGCAAGTGCCTGGCGCTCGCGCGGGGTCAATGCCGCGGTCGCCATGCCGTCCGGATCGGCGCGGAGCAGGGCGATGCGGGTGGCGAGCTGCGGGTCGAGATAGGTGCCGCCGGTTCGAACCTGTTCCAATGCCTTTGGCAGCTCGTGCGGCGGGGCGTCCTTGAGCAAATAGCCGTTGGCGCCGGCGTCGATCGCGGAGCGGACGATACGCGGATCGGCGTGCATGCTGAAGACCAGGATTCGGGCGCGGGGATCGTGCGACCGCATGCGTTCGATCAGACTGATGCCGCCGAGCTCCTGCCCGTGCAGGCGCAGATCGACGATCGTGACGTCCGGCCGGTCACGAACATAGGCGTCGTACCCGCTGTCGGCATCGTGTGCCTCGGACAGCGCACGGATCCCGGCTTCGTTCAGCAGCCAGCGGCAGGCCGTGATCACGACCGGGTGGTCATCGACGAGCAGAACGCGATACATCCGATGAAGGTCTTGCCCTTATGGGCGCTGGTGGCGCCGATGCTTCTTCTATCATGTAGGTTCCCTTGCAAACCAGAACCGGGTGCAGCAGTACGGCCGAGTCTGGGAGATACGTCGGCGAATTGATCGCCACTTTCCGGATCCGGGAAGATTGTCCCTAGAGGCCGAAGAATATTGCCCGTTGCGACGAACTGGCGGGCTGTTTACGAATGTTAACGTTCGTATCAGGTAAATCGGCCGGTTCTGGTGCGGGTAAAGGCTCAGGGGCGTGGGCTGTTGCCGGAACCGGTCGACAAGAAACTGGGGGACGTCTTGACCAGACTGTCGGCGCTGAAGAGCGCGCTTCTCGCGACGTGTGCGTTACTGCCTACGGCTGCGTTCGCGCAGCAAACCCTGCAGACCATCGAGGTGGTCGGCGTCTCGCCCGTTCAGGGCAGCGAGATCGCGAAGGACAAGATTCCTTCCAATGTCGAAACCATCGGGGCGCGGGAGCTCGACCACAGCCGCGCGCCGACGCTGCTCGACAGCATCCTGCAATCGGTGCCCGGGGTCTCCCTCAGCGACCAGACCGGGAACGCGTTCCAGCGCGACTTGAATTATCGCGGTCAGACTGCCTCGCCCGTGCTCGGGACGCCGCAGGGCATCGCCGTCTACCAGAACGGCGCCCGCATCAATGAGGCCTTCGGCGACGTCGTGAACTGGGACCTGATCCCGGAAATGGCGATTGCGCGCATGACGCTGATGCCGAACAACCCGCTGTTCGGCCTCAACGCCACCGGCGGGGCCATGTCGATCGAGATGAAGAACGGCTTCACCTACCAGGGCGGAGAAGCCCAGCTGTTCGGCGGATCGTTCGGCCGGGTCCAGTCGGGCGCGCAATACGGCTGGAACAACGGCGCCTATTCGGCCTATATCGCGGCGGAGGGCGCCTACGACCGCGGCTGGCGCGACTACTCGTCGGCCTCGCAGATCCGGCGCATGTATGCCGATTTCGGCGCGCGCGGCGACAATACCGAATTCCACCTGTCCTTCACCGGCGCCGACAACAAGCTCGGCTCGGTGGCCGCGACGCCGATCGAGATGCTGAACCAGCGCTGGTCTAGCGTCTATACTTGGCCGCAGTCGCTGCATCTGCAGATGCAGATGGTGCAGGCGAGCGCGAAGTGGACACCGACCGACACGCTGTCGATCCAGGCCAACGGCTACTACCGTAACTACAAGTCGGCGCGCGTCGACGGCAATGGCACCGAAGTGCAGGACGGCGGCGGCGTGTTCGTCCTTGAGGACGCCGCCGGGACCCCGTGGGACATCAACCGCAACGGCCCAACCGCCAACACGCTGGCCGCCGATGCGGCGCTCGGCCAGATCGACCGCAACACGGTCAAGACCGACAGCTATGGTGGCTCGCTGCAGGCGACCTCGACCACGCAGCTATTCGGTCATGACAACCATTTCGTCGTCGGCGCCAGCGTCGATCACGGCAACACCAACTTCCAGGCGACCTCCGAGCTCGGCACCCTCGACAACAACCTGTTCGTCACCGGCCTCGGCGTCTATATCGACCAGCCCAACGCCGGCCTTGCTCCGGTCAACCTGAATGCCAAGAACACCTATCTCGGCATCTACGCGACCAACACCTTCGACATCACCTCGCAGCTGGCGCTGACGGCTGGCGGCCGCTTCAACTGGGCGCAGATCAACCTGCGCGACCAGACCGGCTTCGCGCCACTCCTGAACAGCAACAACAACTTTCAGCGCTTCAACCCGGTGGTCGGCCTGACCTACAAGATCACGCCTGATATGACCGCTTATGCCGGCTACTCCGAAGCCAACCGCGCGCCGACGCCGCTCGAGCTAGGCTGCTCCGATCCGGCCAATCCCTGCCTGATCGACAACTTCCTGATCGCCGATCCGCCGCTCAAGCAGGTGGTGTCGCGCACCGTCGAAGGCGGCCTGCGCGGCGAGATTTCCGGCGGCCGCTCAGCCTACGCTGCCGACCTGCCGGCCTACCGCAAGGCGCCGATCAAATCGGTGGCGGTCGATGACGGCTGGCGGCTGCGCTGGGGCCTCAGCCTGTTCCGTACCGAGAATTCCGACGACATCCTGCAGGTGGTCGATCCGCTCAACCCGGTGCGCGGCTACTTCAAGAACGCCGGCACCACCCTGCGCCAGGGCGTCGAGGCCAAGGTCGACCTGGCTTGGAACCGGTGGACCGCCTACGCCAACTACACCTTCATCGACGCCACCTTCCGCAGCGCCTTCGACGTCAACGATCCGTTCCTCCGGGTGCCGCTCGGCGTCGTCTCCGGCAACCACATTCCCGGCATTCCGGCGCATCGCCTGAAGCTCGGCGCCGAATATGCCGTGACCGATGCCTGGAAGGTGGGCGCCAGCGTCAACTATGTCGGGAGCCAGTACCTGCTGCACGACGAGACCAACGTCTACCCGAAGGTCCCGGCCTACTGGGTCGTGAACGTCAACACATCTTATCAGGTGACCAAGAACGTCGAGGTGTTCGGCCTGATCCAGAACCTGTTCAATCAGCGCTATTACTCGGCAGGTACCGTGTTCGACCCCGCCGGCTTCAACACCGCCGGCGGCGGAACGGCGTTCGCGCTGAACGATCCGCGCAGCATGGTTCCGGGGATGCCGCTCGCGGCCTATGCCGGCATCCGGGCGAAGTTCTGAGCTTCGCATCCTCACGACCATAGGCGCATCCGCGCCGCGCCACGGCAGCCCCCACCGTGGCAAGAAGGCCGGGAGAGATCCCGGCCTTTTCATTTGTTGATCGGAGCCAGTAGGGGTCGGAACCGGGAGCGCGAGTTCATCTCTGCGCTGTCCTCCACGGTGGAGCGGTCCGCCGTCCTTGTCGTTAAAATTTCAGATCTGGCGGAAGAGTGGTGTTTCAAATGAAGTGGATGATGATAAATAGTCCGGGACTTATGGGACTAATTCAGTTGTTAGTTTGACAATGTCCCGGGCGCTCCTAGAAACTTTCGCCTTGCTGGCTCCTGCCCACGTTTCGATACAATCGGTCATCAACAAGAAGCCGTGTATTGCGTACCGTGGGGCGTCAGGTGAAGTCAAAGAACAGAAAGCGCAGCGAGGCGGCTGCCGCAAGTTTCGTGTTGTTGTCGACGTGGATGGTTGCCGGCGAGGCAAGGGCCGAATGTACGACGCCAGGCGTCACCGTCGCCTGCAGCGGGACCATCAGCACGGCAATCACCGTGTACGACGCCGCTGCGGCGACGGCGACGCCCTCGAGCGGCAGCAATTCCTATACGCCGGCGAACCCGGCCTTTCCGGTGACCGGCTACAATCCCAATCCGCCGACGACGATTGTCACGCTGGATTCGACGGCCGTTCGCAATCTCACCACCAACACCCAGGCCGGTCTGGCCGATCGCGGCATGATCGCGGCCAATTTTTCCAATGCCGAGGATCCGGCCGTCAACAACGTCGTCATCAACAACGCCGGCTGGCTCAGCCTCACCACCAGCCAGCTCAGCGCTGGCCGGCTTCACGTCATCGTCGCCGACAGCCAGGTCAACAGGTTCACCGTCAACAACACCGGGACGCTCGCCGCCACCCAGAATTTCTTCGGCGCGTTCGATCCCACCAAGCTGAGCGTTTCGGTCGGTGCGACCGCGACGGGCCGTTACAACGGCACCAACCTCGCCATCATCTCGGCGCTGTATTCCGACGACAACACCAACAGCTTCGTGGTGAACAACCGCGCCGGCGGCACGATCTCGGCGACCGGCAACTATGCCGCCGCCTATTACGGCCGGGCCGACACCACGATCACCAACTCCGGCACCATCGCCAACACCAGCTGGACGGCGGCGAGCCGCTTCTATGATGGGCACTGGGCCATCGGCGCCTTCGCCGGCGCCGAGTTCGATACGATCCCCGGCAGCAATCCGGATTCGCCGCTCTACAAGTTCGACGCCGGCGGCAACGTGACTGTGACCGAAACCAAGGCGCTGACGCTGACCAACACTGCCGGCGGCGTGATCAAGGGCGATATCCTGGCGCTCGACACCAATCCGCTGACCACGGCCGCGGGGCTTGCGGCGGGATCGACCCTCCCGCTGACCGGCAGCGGCTCGAACTCGGGCCCGCGCGACAGCGTCATCAGCAATGCCGGCCTGATCCAGGGCAACCTCTATCTGGGCTCGGGCGAGCACGACATCGCCAACAGCGGCACGATCTTGGGATCGATTTCGGTCGACCAGAGCGCCTCGCGCGGCTCGTTTGCGAAGGCGACCGCAGGCACCGTCGCGGGCACCTATAGCAGCTCCGGCTCGGGCACGGACGTCAACGGCAATGCCTGTCCGACGGCGGGCGCGAACACGACCGATCCGCTCTGCGCCGCCAGCACCACCCAGGCGGCGACGTTTTTCGGCGCGCGCACCTTCAATCTGGTTAACACCGGCGCGCTCGGCGGCGACATCATTATCAACGACCAGGATGGTGCGACCAATACCATCCTGCTGAAGGGCACCGGCTTCAGCGGCAACGTCGTCGCGCAGAGCGGCCTCGGCAGCAATTCGCTGACGCTCGACGGCGTGACCAGCCTCGCCAGCATCGTCAATTTCGGCATGCTCGACCTGATGAAGTCGCAGCTCACCATGAGCGGCGGGGCCGGCGTGCAGCTCGTCGATGGCGCGGTGTTGCGCACGACGATCTTCGGGTCGGGCGGCACCGCCGCAGCGCCGTCGACGAAGATCGGCAACATCACCGGCGCGGTGACCTTCGCCGGCGCGGGGACGGTTGCGCCGACGCTTCAGGGCATCGTGCGCAATGGCGACTTCTATCGTGTCGCGACGGCGGTGTCGGCGACGCCGCTCGACGTCGATTTCTCCAGCGCGCTGGTCGGCTTCACTGCCGATACCTCGACGGGGGCTCTGCTGCTGAACGCGTCCGTGCGGTCGCCCGCGACCATCGCCGGCGTCTCGCCCAGCAGCCTTGCCGCGCTCAACGGCCTGCTTGGCTACAACGGCAGCAATGCGCAGCTGCAGACGCTGGGCGGCGCGGTGCAGAGCCTCAGCACCGACCGGGAGGTGCGCGGCGCCGGCGATCAGTTGCGTCCGCTCGTCAACGGCGCCCAGGTCCAGGTGCCGCTCAGCACCGCATCGCTGTTCCAGAACCAGATCGACAACCGGCTGACGGCGGCGGCCGCGTCGCCCAATTCGCGTGTCGCCTCGGCGTTCGCCGACGACGCCGATCCGCTCGCCTCGATGCTGATGGCCTTCCATCCGACCAAGGCTCGTCCGACGGTGAAGGCGCCGCTGGCGTCGGCCATCGCGCCCGAGCCGGAGCGCACCGTCTGGGGCAGCCTGATCGGCACCAATGCGTCGCAGCGTGACGTGGCGGGTGTTGCCGGCTACAGCGGCAACACCGGGGGCCTCGTCGCCGGCATCGATCAGCGGATCGACAATGCGTTCCGCGTCGGTGCTGCGTTTGGCTACGCCACCAGCAGCATCGACGATCGGACCGCCGCCGGCGATGCGGTCGGCATGCAGCACTATCAGGGCACGGTGTACGCCGCCTATGTTCAGCCGTCCTGGTACGTCAACGGCTCCGCAGGCATCGCGCTGGTCGACTACACCACCACGCGCCGCGTCAACTTCGCGGGCTTTACCGACACCGTCTCGGGCAGCCACAAGGGCTGGCTTACGCTGGTGCGTGGCGAGTTCGGTGTCCCGGTGAAGCTCGGCGAGGCCGTGCTGACGCCGTTCGCCGGCGTGACCTACGGCCATCTCGATCAGCAGGCCTACACCGAGACCAGCACCGCAGGTGCCGCGCTCGCGATCGCCAGGCAGACCACCAACTCGGTGCGTTCGAACCTCGGCTTCCGTTCGACCGTTCCGCTGCTGGTGACATCGACCTACGGCTTCGGCCTGGAGACGCTGGCGGCGTGGCGGCACGAGTTCGGCAATACCGCGCAGAACGTCACGGCGGCCTTCGCCGGTGGTGGCGCGACCTTCTTCGCCGCCGGACCGTCGCCCGAGCGTAACCTCGCCGAGCTCGGCGCAGCACTCAAGCTGGTGGCGTTCGGTGAGCGTCAGTCGATCTCGCTGGGCTACAACGCCGTGGTCGGCAGCCAGTATCTCGAGCAGTCGGCGCTGCTGAAGGTGCGCGCGGAGTTCTGAAGCGGCTGCCTCGGGCAGGACCTGCGAAGCACGACGTCAAAGGCCGGGAGCAATCCCGGCCTTGTTGTTGCTTGACCAAAGCGTGAGGTGTCTCCGCTGTCGTAGGGTAGGCAAAGGCGCGCGTGCGACACTGCATGCCACGAGCTCAACTCCACCGCGCGCCGTGCCCACCATTCCTTCCGCTTGCGCGGATGCACGGTGGGCACGCGACCGCCCTGCGGGCGGCTGCTTTGCCCACCCTACGCAGCCGGTATGAATCGTCGATGAGTCTGCTCACGATGGATTTTGGGCAATTATCCCGCTGACCTCGTGAACGAGATCGCTGCGCGCTTCTGGAATTTGCGAAGCATCGCGATTAGTTGCTGCCGGCCTCTGCCAACTACGAACTTCCGCCACAGAACCCGACCAGCTATTGCGCATCGTATCGAGCAGCGAGGTGGTGCACGTGAGTCGTAGATCTTCAAGCCTTGTATCGATCATCACGTCATCGATGGATGCCGTTCACCGGCCCCGCGTGCCTCCTTGGGTACGAGCGACAATCTCTGTCGTGCTTCTCGCCGGCAGTCTGGGGGCGCATTCTCTGCTGCTTGGCGATGCGGCGGCGCGCGATCTCGATGGGCGTTACGCCAATTCTCCGCTCAAGGGCTGGTTCGAGAGTTTACGTTCGGGCAAGGGGCCGTGCTGCTCGGATGCGGATGGCACCGCGCTCTCGGACACGGATTGGGACACGAAGGATGGCCGCTACCGTGTTCGCATTGAAGGCCAATGGTGGGTCGTTCCGGAAGAGGCCGTGGTGACCGAACCCAATCGCGCCGGCCGGACGATGGTATGGCCCGTGTATTATCGCGAGCTGAATACGGGCCTGCGCATCGATGTGCGGTGCTTCCTGCCGGGCAGCATGATATAGGTGGGGATGTGCCGGACCGCAGAAGCGCAGGGTGGGCAAAGGCGCGAAGCGAGATGTCGCGACAGGCGCGGCCTCTCGTGCGCCGTGCCCACCACTCCCTCCGCTCTCGCGGAGGCATGGTGGGCAAGCGGCCGCCCTGCGGGCGGCTGCTTTACGTGATGGCGACTACTCCGCCGCTTGCGCCGCTTTCAGCGTTGGATAGTCGGTGTAGCCCTTCTCGCCGCCACCATAGAGCGTGGCGCGGTCGAGCTCGTTGAGCGGGGCGTTGGCCTTGAGGCGCTCGACAAGATCCGGGTTGGCGATGAAGGGCCGGCCGAAGGCGATCAGGTCGGCGGCGCCGGCGTCGAGCTGCTTGTTGGCGAGCGCGAGGTCGTAGCCGTTGTTGGCGATATAGGTGCCCTTGAAGCGCTTGCGCAGCGACGCGTAGTCGAACGGCGCGACGTCGCGCGGACCGCCGGTCGCACCCTCGATGACGTGGATGTAGACGAGCTTCAGCGCAGCGAGCTGGTCGACGATGTAGTCGAACAGCGCCTGCGGATTGGAATCGGAGATGTCGTTCGCGGGCGTCACCGGCGACAGCCGGATGCCGGTCTTGTCGGCGCCGATCGCCTCCGAGACGGCCTTGGCGACCTCGAGCATCAGCTTTGCGCGGTTCTCGATCGACCCGCCATAGGCGTCGGTGCGCTTGTTGGCGCCGTCCTTGGCGAACTGGTCGAGCAGATAGCCGTTGGCGCCGTGGATCTCGACGCCGTCGAAGCCGGCCTCGATCGCATTGAGCGCGGCCTGCTTGAACGCCGCGACGATGCCGGGAATCTCACTGAGCTCGAGCGCGCGCGGCGTCGAGACGTCGGTGAAGGTGCCGCCGACGAAGGTCTTGGTCTTGGCAGGAATCGCCGAGGGCGCGACCGGGGCGCCGCCGTTCGGTTGCAGCGAGACATGGGAGATGCGGCCGACGTGCCAGAGCTGGACGAAGATGCGGCCGCCCTTGGCGTGCACCGCGTCGGTCACCTTGCGCCAGCCGGCGATCTGCTCCTTGGAATAGATGCCGGGCGTGTCCTGGTAGCCTTGGCCCTGCTGCGAGACCTGGCTGGCCTCGGAGATCAGCAGGCCGGCGGAGGCGCGCTGGCTGTAATATTCGGCCGTCAGCGGGCCCGGCGCAAGGCCGTCCACCGCGCGGTTGCGGGTCAGCGGCGCCATTACGACGCGATTGGCCAGGGTGATCGGACCGAGCTTATGCGGCTCGAACAGTTTGGATGCACTCATCGGGTCTTTCCAGGAGAGAGGAGGGGGTTGTGGTCAATTGTGCATTGCGGCGGACAGCGCAATGCCGGCAGGTATCCGTCGGACGCAGACGAGCTGCGCGATCAACGGCTGCCCGAACAGGCCATCCGATTTGGGGAGCCTGCGGCAGACAACGACAGGGGGTCAGGCAACCCCGAGGAAGTCCCGCTTGCCGATTTCGACGCCGTTGTGGCGGAGAATGCCGTGCGCGATTGCAGCGTGGAAATAGAAGTTCGGAAACGAGACGCGGTTAACGAAGTCCTGCCCCTTCAGGGTCAGCGTGGTGTTGGGCCCGCTTGGAAAGGTCACGTCGCGGCTATCGGCGCCCTCGAACTGCGCCGGCTGGAACGTCTTCAGGTAATCGATGGTTCTGGCAAGCCGCTGGCGAAGCTCGGCGAACGTCGTCTCGGTGTCGGGTGTGCTGGGCACCTCGCTGTGGGAAAGCCGGGCGCAGCCTTTGGCGGCGAAGTCGCAGGCGAGCTGGATCTGTTTGGAGAGCGGCAGCATGTCCGGATACAGGCGCGCGCCGAGCAGGACCTCGGGGGCGATCTTTTTGGCTTCGCAATGGGCCTCGGCCTTGCTGAGCAGGCCGGACAGGCTGCCGAGGATCTGGAGGTAGGCCGGCACGGTCGAATCGTAAAAGGACATGATGCTCTCTTTTGGCAGGAGACGTCGCGACGAAAGCGCGCGCCCTCGGAGATGGGGCTGCGTCCAAGAGAATGCAACTGCATCTTTCTGGTTTTGCGGTCGCCGTGCATTCCAGTCGTTCACGCTGAGGTCACGGCGATTGTGGACGCGTTCCCTAGAGGATTTCGCCAAGCCGTGGACGAAATGCCGGATCGAGGTCGTGGAGAACGACGAGCCTGCGTGGCCGAACATGGTCAGGATGAAGATCGGCGCTACAAGCCAAATTGGGCTTCAATTGTCCGTCTGCTCGCGCTTTTGTCCTGAGCGATCGTCTGGCGGTCCAATTCCAAGGTGATAAATTGGAATAGCCAAGAGCGGACGACACGGTCGCATGAAGTCGGACAATAAGTCATCAGCAATTGAGAGACGAGGAGCGTCGCGCGATGATGTCGGCTCACCTACCGTGTCGCTGTCGCTGAAGCCGGCGCCGCCTGCGCCCGCGGTGTGCCGCGCATGCCTACGAGCAGTTCCGCCGTTGGCCAGGAATCGGCCGGCAGCCCGAGCCGCAACTGCATCGTTTTGACCGCGATACGGCTCTGCTGGCCGAGCACGCCGTCGACCTTGCCGACGTCGAAACCGGCCTTCACCAGGAGCTGCTGCAGCTCCTTGATCTCGTTGAATGGCAGTTGCGCGACCGGGCCGCTGGCTTTGCGCATCGGCGCCGCGCCGGCGATGCGGGTGGCGAGATAGGCCGCGGTGGTCGAATAGATCAGCGAGTTGTTCCACTCGGTATAGGCGGCGAAATTGGCATAGGCCAGGAATGCCGGGCCGTTGCGGCCCATCGGCAGCAGCACGGAGGCTTCGAGCGGATCGTTCGGCAGCGACCGGCCGTCGGCATAGGTCACGCCGAGGCCGGCCCATTTGCTGCGCGGCGCCTTGACGGTGAGATCGGCCTGCTCCCAGGGGAAGGTCTGGGGCACGCGGATCTCCTCCAGCCAGGGTTCGCCGCGGCGCCATTTCAGCCCGGTCGCGATATAGTTCGCCGTCGAGCCGATCACGTCGGGCGCGCTGCGCAGCAGATCGCGACGGCCGTCGCCGTCATAATCGACGGCATAGGTGACGTAGTGGGTCGGCAGGAACTGAGTCTGGCCGAGCTCGCCGGCCCAGGAGCCGATCATCTCGGACGGCGCGAGGTCGCCCCGGTCGATGACCTTCAACGCGGCGATGGTCTCGTTCTGGAAGCGCTCGCTGCGGCGGCAGTCGTAGGCCAGCGACACCAGCGAGGGCAGCACCGGCAGGTTGCCCATGTTGGCGCCGAAATCGCTCTCCAGGCCCCAGAATGCGGCGATGACCGCCGGGGGCACGCCATACTCCTTCTCGGCGCGCGCGAACGCCGCCGCATGCATCCGGATGTGCTGCTGGCCGTTCTGCATCCGGTAGCTTGCGGCCATGCGGCCGGCGAACTCGGTGAACAGCTGGCCGAACACCCGCTGGCCGCGGTCGCGGTTGACGATGCCCTGGTTGTAGGTGAGGTATGGCGAGGCAGCCGCGATCGCGCTCTGCGACACGCCGTCGGCAATGGCACGCTGCTTCAGCTCGGCGAGAAACCGGTCGAAGCTCTGGCCGCTATGGCAGGCTGCGGCGCGCAAGGAAGGCGCCGGCCTCGGACGCGGCGCGGCCGCTTCCGGCGCCATTTGCGCCGCGGCGCTGACAACCAGCATGAACGAGGTTGCGAGCGCGCTGAAGATGACGCGCAAGGCAGTCGAAGAGCTTCGCATCCGGTCTCACCGATGGCTGTCAGGTCGTTGTCCAGCCATCGATATCCGATGCGGGGGGCGGGAGGGAAGGGGGCAGGGGCGAATGGCGAATGGGGAACGGCAAGAACCCTATTCGCTACTCGCCCTTTCACCCCACCTTCGCCAGCGCCGCCTGGGCCTCGCTCTGGATCCGCTTGAGATGCTCGGCGTCGCGAAAGCTCTCGGCATAGAGCTTGTTGACGTCCTCGGTGCCGGAGGGGCGCGCCGCGAACCAGCCGTAGTCGGTCTCGACCTTGATGCCGCCGAACGACTGGCCGTTGCCCGGAGCCTTCGTATGCACCATGCGGACGGGATCGCCGGCGAGCTCCTTCAGGTTCAGCATTTCCGGCGTCAGGGCCTTCAGCGCCGCCTTTGCCGACGGGCTCGCCGGTACGTCGATGCGCTCATAGACTGGCGCGCCGAGCTCTGCCGTCAGCTCCTTGTAGAGCTCGCTCGGGTCGCGGCCGCGATTGGCCATGATCTCGGCCGCGAGCAGTCCGAGGATCAGGCCGTCCTTGTCGGTGGTCCACACCGTGCCGTCGCGCTTCAGGAACGACGCGCCCGCGCTCTCCTCGCCGGCGAAGCCGAAGCTGCCGGAGCCGAGGCCCTCGACGAACCATTTGAAGCCGACGGGGGTTTCGACGAGCTTGCGGCCGAGCTTGCGCGCGACGCGGTCGATCATCGAGCTCGATACGATGGTCTTGCCGATCGCGGCGTCGCTTCGCCAATCGGGCCGGTGCGCGAACAGATAGGAGATGGCCGTCGCCAGATAGTGGTTCGGATTCATCAGCCCGCCCGAACGCGTGACGATGCCATGGCGGTCGGCGTCGGTGTCGTTGGCAAACGCGACATCGAAGCGCTCGCGCATGCCGATCAGGCTCGCCATCGCGTAGGGCGATGAGCAGTCCATCCGGATCTTGCCGTCCCAGTCCGCGGTCATGAAGCGGAAGGTGGGATCGACGAGCTCGTTCACGATGGTGGCATTGAGGCCGTAGCGCTCGATGATCGGCGCCCAATAGGCGATCGCCGCGCCGCCGAGCGGATCGATGCCGATCTTGATGCCGGCCGCCTTGACGGCGTCGAGATCGACGGTGTTGGCGAGATCGGCGACGTAGGGCGTGATGTAGTCGTAAGCGTGCACCGAGGCGCGCTGCTTGGCATGGCTGTAGCTGATGCGCGACACGCCATCGAGGTCGTTGGCGAGATAGACATTGGCCTGCCGCTCGATCTCGGTGGTCGCGTCGGTGTCGGCGGGACCGCCATGCGGCGGATTATATTTGTAGCCGCCATCCTCCGGCGGATTGTGCGACGGCGTGATGACGACGCCGTCGGCGAGATGCGCCGTGCGGCCCTTGTTGTAGGAGATGATGGCGTGCGAGATCACCGGTGTCGGCGTGTAGCCACCGTCCTTGTCGACCATCACCTCGACGCCATTGGCGCCGAACACTTCGAGCGCGCTGGCGAGCGCCGGCTCGGCCAGCGCGTGGGTGTCGATGCCGACGAAGAGGGGGCCGTCGAGGCCCTGCTGGCGCCGGTAGTCGCAGAGCGCCTGGCTGGTGGCGAGAATGTGGTTCTCGTTGAAGCCGGTCTTCAACGACGAGCCGCGATGGCCCGACGTGCCGAACGCGACGCGCTGGGTCGGCTGGTGCGGGTCGGGCTTCAGCGCATAATAGGCCGTGATCAGCCGCGGAATGTTGGCGAGCGCGGCATTGGCGATCGGCTTGCCGGCTGCGGGGTCTGTCTTGGCCATGGAGCATCCTTCGCAAGTTCGAGAAACATCTGCGGCGGCGCTTCGTTCCGCCGCGGCGGGCGCAGGGAACGCGGGGCGTCGCGACGAACCTGCCGCAACATGGCGGCGTGCGGTGATCCGATCAACGGAATTCGTGCACGCCCCCCGCGGCGGCGTGAAGCCTATTTGATATCCGCTGAGGGAATGCCGGGTTCTCGCGGTCGAGGCCGGCCAATGCCGCCGCCTTGTGCGCGCGACATTAACCACGCCTCACTGAGTCCGCGTGCCGGGACCGGCGCTTAAGCCTGAGTTTAACGGATGGCCCTTGAAATAGCAGGCCAAAGCAGAGGCGCGTCCCGTGCGCAGGAGAGTCGTCAGGAGCGGAAAAGTGAGAGCGCTTTGTCTCGGCGCGTTGGCCGTCGTTTCAACCTTGGCCCTGGCCGGCTGCAGCCACCAGGTGACGCCGCAGGTGGCCTCGCCTTGCGTCGATCTGAGCGGAAGGCCCTGCGTGGACGGTCCCGTCGCCGACCAGCCGCCGCAATCATTGGAGCCTGCCAAGACGATCCGTAAGCCTGCAGCCGCGGTCGCGCGCCGCGCGGCCCTGCAGCGCAAGCACGCCCACGCCGCAAAGCGCCGGGTCAAGCCGCAAGTCGTCACCGCCAAGACGACTGAAAAGCCGATTGAAAAGGCGATTGATAAACCGATCGAAAAGCCGCTCGCGGCGCCGGCGCAAACGCCGCGGCCCGATCCGGTCGCGCCAGCTGACGGCGCGCCCGCGCCGGTGATCAAGACCCCCTCCGCCACGACGGATATGCCGAATCCGGCCAAGGTCCAGAGCGACGTCATGGTGGCTGCGGTGACGGTGGCGGCCGAGCTGGCCGAGCGGATGACCGCGCTGCGTGTCCCCGAGGGGCCCGCCGACAGTCATCTCGTCGCGGTGCTGCTGACGCGTCCCACCGTGCGCGGAGTCGCCGATCTCAGCGGCAAGGTGATCGCGATCGACGAGCGCTATGCCAAGTCCAACGCGAAGATCACCGCGGCCATGAATGCGGCCGGTGCGACGGAGGTGCTGCTGCTGGAAGGACAGGCCACCGCGATCACCCGGCTGAACAATGGCGAGGTGAGCGCAGCCGTGGTGGCCCTGGTCTCGCCGGAGGCCGCGGAGGCGTTTCCGAAGATCGCGGGCTTTCGCCGGTTCTCTGTCGTCCTGAAGCCGTAGCTTCAGGACGCTTTGTCACAGACCGGCTAGGTCGCGGCGGTGCTGCGCGCCGGCCGCGGCAACGCCGCGCCTTTTGCGGCGGCGATGCCCTTGGGGAAGCCGCTGCGGTCGCTGTAGAGGCGCTTGCGGCCGCGTCGCGGATCGTGCTGGCTCTTGACGTCCTGGGCGCACATGTAGTCCAGCGCCGTGATGCCTCCGACCATGACCAGCGCCGCCAGCACGCTGCCCACGCGCGGATTGCTCGGCCTGAGCTCACCGACCAGCGTCATCATGTCGAGCCCATCGCCGGCGACGCGGCTCAGCAGGCCGGCCCGCTTCTCCACCGACAGCGTGAGCACGCCGGCGAACAGCTCGCGCACGCCATAGGCGCGCACCAATCCCTCGCGGCCCTCCATGCCGAGCGCATGGGTGACGCGGTGCGGCGCCAGCAGCTCCAGCGTGCCGAGCGCAATGCTGAACCAGCCGAGCCCGCGGGCCAGTCGATCGGCCGGCGTCAGCGAGCTCGGGCCGGTCGAGATGATCTTGGGGTCGCCTTTCGACCTCACGAGATTCGAGACATGAAACATGCGATGCGATCCCTTATGGCTTCAGCACGACCTTGACGCAGCTGTCCTGCTTGTCACGGAAGGCGCGATACATCTCGGGCCCCTGTGCAAGCGGAACGGTGTGGGTGATGACGAAGGATGGGTCGATCTGGCCATCCTCGATGCGCTGCACGAGGTCGTCGGTCCAGCGGTTGACGTGGGTCTGGCCGGTGCGGATCGTCAGGCCCTTGTTCATCAGCGCCCCCATCGGCACCATGTCGGACAGTCCGCTGTAGACGCCGGGGATCGAGACGATGCCGCCGGGACGGCAGACATAGATGATCTCGCGCAGCACGTGCGGCCGGTCGTTCTCGAGCATCAACATCTGCTTGGCGCGATCGATCACGCTATCGGGCTGTGCGAGGGTGACATGGCTCTCGAAGCCGACGCAATCGATGCACTTCTCCGGGCCCTTGTTGTCGGTCAGCTCGTTCAGCCGTCCGACCACGCTCTCCTTGTCGAAATTGATGGGGATGGCGCCGCCGGCTTCGGCCATCGCCAGCCGCTCCGGAATGCGGTCGATCGCAATCACCTTGGCGGCGCCGAGCAGGACGGCGCTGCGGATCGCCATCTGTCCCACCGGGCCGCAACCCCACACCGCGACCGTATCGTCCGGCTCGATGTCGCATTGCGCGGCCGCCTGCCATCCGGTTGGGAAGATGTCGCTGAGAAACAGCGCCTGCTCGTCCGTCATGCTGTCCGGAACCTTGATGTGCGTGGCGTCGGCGAACGGCACGCGCAGATACTCGGCCTGGCCGCCCGGATAGCCGCCGGTGAGATGCGTGTAGCCGAACAGGCCTGCGGTGGTGTGTCCGAACACCTTCTCGGCAAGATGCTTGTTGCGGTTGGTGGTCTCACAGACCGAGAAATTGCCGCGCCGGCACTGCTCGCATTCGCCGCAGATGATGGTGAAGGGCACGACGATGCGGTCGCCCTTCTTGAGCTTGCCGTTGACGCCGGAGCCGACCTCGACGACCTCGCCCATGGTCTCGTGGCCCATGATGTCGCCGGGCATCATCGCCGGGATGTAGTTGTGGAACAGATGCAGGTCGGAGCCGCAGATCGCGCAGCTCGTCACCTTGATGATGGCATCCCTGTCATGCTCGATCTCGGGATCGCTCACCGTGTCGCAGCGAATGTCCTCTTTGCCATGCCAAACCAGCGCCTTCATACAGTCCTCCGGGCAGAATGTTGCGGAGGCAAGTCGAAGGGCGCGTCGATGGTTGCTATCGAAGGCGCAATTTTCGGAGGTGGCGAGGCGTCCGCTCGGAGCCCGGCTCAGGCGGACTTGGCGGCCTTCTTCGCCGTGGCCCTCGCAGGAGCCTTCCTGGCCGCCTTGCCAGCTTGCGGCTTGGCTGCCGCGGCGTCGGCCTTTTTCTCCGGAGGCTTGGACTCCGCCTTCCTGGGCAGCTCCGCGGCGGCGGCCTGGCGCATCGCGCGGGCGTAGCTGTCGGCGACGTTGTCGGCGGAGATCAGGAGCCGTCGGGCGGCGGCATTGGCCTGCTCGACCGCCTCGCGAGCGAGCAGCTTGAAGCGCTCCTTGGCGTCCTTGTCCTTGGCCTTGACGGCCATGCCGTTGAAGCGGTCCTTGCGCTTCTTCGCCGCCGCCAGAATGGCCTTGTTCTGCTGCTTGGCCAGTTGCCGGATCACGGCATCAAGATCGGCATCCGCCATCGTCGTCCCCAACTCCCCCAGAGAATCAGCGCGCCCCGGCGCTGCAAACCGCGCGGACTATGCAATCGGCGCCGCCGCTTTGCAATCGGGGTACCAGAGGAGGGGTGCCGCGCAGATCAGGGGGGCGGGCGGATGAGACCCGTCCGGCATTCCGTGTTGGGCCCGCCAAAAACACTGTCCGCATGGCAGTCATGTCACTCTGAGTGGTGCATCGACACCGCCGGAAGGCCGCTTACGACAATCGGAAACGCAACGTAACCAATTCTCGGCAATTCCATCAATTCCAATGCAACGCTTGATCCGCAACATTCCCGGCAACATCACCGTGTTCGTTGGAGTGTGGCCGTGCTGGCCGGAAATAGATACCTCAGGCTATTGTCGCGTTTCCGTCGCGACCAGAGCGGCAACATCGCGATCATCTTCGCGCTCGCTTTGCTCCCGATCCTCGCCTTCGTCGGCTCGGCGATCGACTATTCGATGGCCGTGCGCGCCAAGGCGAAGCTGTCGGCTTCGATCGACGCCGCGATGCTGGCTGCGACCGGCTACACCGCCATGCGCGGCGCCGCGTCGGACGCCAAGACGGCGGCGACCAACATGTTCAACGGCCAGATGGCGGCGCACAATCTGGCGGCGGACTCGCTAAACATCGATATCAGCGATAGCGTCACCGCGCGGACCGTGACCGGCAGCGCCACCGTGGTGGTCAAGACGGCCTTCATGCACATGTTCGGCTACCCGACCATGACGGTCTCGGCCTCGTCGTCTGCTTCGGCCTCGTTCCCGACCTACATGGACTTTTACGTCCTGCTCGACAACTCGCCATCGCAGGGCCTCGGCGCAACCACGGCCGACATGACGACGCTGCAGAATGCGACGTCCGACAAGTGCGCCTTCGCCTGCCACGACACCTATACGTCGAGCTCGAAGAAGACGCTGCAGACCAACAGCTATTATTCCATCGCCAAGAAGAAGGGCGTGACGATGCGCATCGACGTCGTCCGGAGCGCGACGCAGTCGCTCACGGACACGGCGACCGCCAGCCAGGTCGTCAGCAACCAGTACCGGATGGCGGTCTACAGCCTGGGCAGCGACTGCGGCTCGCTCGGCCTCACGACCATCGCCAGCCTGTCCTCGAGCATGTCCTCGGTGAAGTCGTCGGTCGGTTCGCTCGACCTGATGACGATCCCCTACAGCGGCTACAACAACGACATGTGCAGCGATTTCGACGGTGCGATGTCCGCGATGAACGGCGTCATCCCGACCCAGGGCGATGGCTCGTCGACCAAGCCGCAGAAATGGCTGTTCTTCGTCTCCGACGGCGTCGCCGACTATTCCTATCCGACCACCTGCAGCAAGACAGTTCTCTCGGGCGGCCGCTGCCAGGAACCGCTGAACACGACGACCTGTGATGCGTTGAAGGCTCGTGGCATCAAGATCGCCGTGCTCTACACCACCTATCTCGCGATCACCAACAACAGCTGGTACACGACCTATATCGCGCCATGGCGGGATTCGATCAGCGGCATCATGAAATCGTGCGCCAGCCCGGGCTACTACTACGAAGTCGATTCGAGTGGCAGCATCGGCGCAGCGCTTACCGCGCTGTTCCAGCAGGCGATCGCATCGGCGCATCTGACCAAATAGGGCAGGTCGTCCAGGCGCTCATGCGGGAAGTGCGACGAGCTGCTCCAGCGTCGCGCCATCCCTGAGGACGGCCAGGATCTCACGGCGCGACAGGAAGCGGATCGCCTGCGTGAACGAGCCGGCCCCCGCGATGCGCGCTTTGGCGGTGGCGAGGTCGACATCGATGTCGCCCGGCTCGCGCCGCTGTGGCGCGGGCAGGGCATCGACATGCTGTCGCCGCAGCTCGGCATTCCGCTGCAGCGCGACCAGCGCGGCCTCGCGGCGGGGCTCGGGTTCATCGGCAAGCTCCCGCGCCCGGATCAGCACGCGCGGTGGCGTCCGGTCCTCGGGCGTCACGAACAGGGCGGTGCCGGTGCTGCGGCCGCCCGTCAGAAGTCCGATCGGAATCGACAGCACGAGGCCGGCAATGACCGGCGACATCCAGGCGAGCAGAGGCAGTGAGACCGCATAGGCGCTGGCAGCCATTGCGAGGCCGCACAGGGTGGGCAGCGCGAACTTTCGATAGATCTCCTGCCGGCTCACGCCGCCGTCGCTGCGGCGCTGTACCTGCCAGCCGGCGTCGCGTCCCAGCAGGATCTCGATCACCGCGACCGACTGGAAGATCATCATCGAGGGCGCGATCAGCGCAGCCAGCACGGCCTCCGCCAGCACGGCGACGCAGAGGCGCAACGCGCCGCCAAAGCCTCGGCGGCGCGTCGGCGTGAACAACGTGACGAGGCAGGCGAGCAGCTTCGGCACCATCAGCAGGCCGAGCGTCGCCGCGAAGACCTGGGCGGCGAGCACCGGGTCCTGGGCCGGCCAGGTCGGAAACAGCGCAAAGCCCTTCGGAAAGTATTCCGGCCGGACGAAATTGGCCTGCAGCGAAATCAGGATGCCGAGCGCGAGGAAGGCGAACCATAGCGGCGCGGTGATGTAGGCGCCGATGCCGATCAACAGGTGCAGCCGCGATACCCAATGCAGGCCGCGCGCCGGCAGCACCGCCAGATGCTGCAGATTGCCCTGGCACCAGCGCCGGTCGCGCGCGGCATGGTCGATCAGCGATGGCGGGACTTCCTCGAAGCTGCCGTCGAGGTCGACCGTCATGTAGATGCCCCAGCCGGCGCGGCGCATCAGGGCGGCTTCTATGAAGTCGTGGCTGAGAATATGCCCGCCGAACGGCTTGCGGCCGCGCAACTCCGGCAGGGCCGCGTCCTGCGCGAACGCCGCGACGCGAATGATGGCGTTGTGGCCCCAATAGTTGCCTTCGGCGCCGTACCACCAGGCATTGCCGGCGGCGATGACCGGCCCGTAGAGTCGGCCGGCGAACTGCTGAAGGCGAGCGAAGAGACTGGTGCCGTTGACGATCACGGGCAGGGTCTGGATCAGCGCCGCTTCCGGGGCGTGCTCCATCGCATGCGCCAGCCGCACCACGGTCGGGCCGCTCATCAGGCTGTCGGCGTCGAGGATGATCATGTGATCATAAGCCGCGCCGAAGCGCCGCACCCATTCGGCGATGTTGCCCGCCTTGCGGGCGACATTGTCGGCGCGGTGCCGGTAGAACACGCGATCGGTGCCGCAGGCCTCGCGCAGCGCCAGAAACGCGGCTTCCTCGCCGATCCAGATGTCGGGATCGGTGGTGTCGCTCAGCAGAAACCAGTCGAAGCGCTCGGCCTGACCGGTCTCGGCGACGGACTCGATCATGGCCCGCAGCCGCACCATCACCGCATGCGGATCCTCGTTGTAGGTCGGCAGCAGCATCGCCGTGCGGCTTGCGAGATCGGGCAGAGGGCCGTCGATGTCGATCGCGATCGTATCGCGCCGCCGCCCCAGCAAGGCATAGAAGCCGGCCAGCGCGCACACGAAAGCGAAGGCGATCCACGCAAGCAGGATCGAGAACAGCACCAGCACCATGCCTTCCAGCACGGTCACCCCGCCGACCTCGACCACTTCGTACATCTTGTAGCAGCCGGCCAACGTCAATGCGGCCGTGCCGGCGAAGATCAGCGCGCGCCGCAACGCGATGCGTGGCCCGCTCGTGATCGCCTGTTGCGCCGCCGGAGCCTGATGCAGCGGCGACGGCTCCATCGCGAGCGGCGCTTCTGCGGGAAGGAAGCCGTTGATCACCGCGCGATGAGGCGCGCGCATCTGCCTTGAGGTTACGGCGTCCATCGATAGATCCAGCTCTCGGAGACGAGCTTGTCATTGGCGGTGAGCTCGGCGCGCAGCTCGACCGGTGCGCCATTCACGGCACATTGGAAGCTCAGCCGCCATCCGCCCGTCTCGGGGTTGGGCTGCGTGACGATGTTGGTCACCTCCGCTTTGTCGGCGCTGACCACGCCCTTGACCTGGCCCGAATCGAGTTCCTTCAAGGCGTCTCCCTCGAGCTCGAGCACGAACAGCCGTCCTTCGCCGTGAACGCCGACGCCGGTGCGAGTGACGCGCGCGAGCGCATGCGGCTTCGGCGCATCCTGGCCCCAATGCAGGCGGTAGGTCATGTTGTGCTCGCCCTTGGCGGCGAGCGGCGCCTTCGGTCGCCAGAATGCGGCGATGTTGTCGTGGATCTCCTGCTTGGTCGGAATCTCGAACAGCACCACCGCGCCTTCACCCCAGTCGCCGATCGGCTCGATCCACAGGCTCGGCCGCCGTTCGAAATGCGATTCCAGATCCTGGTAGGCGGCGTATTTTCGCTCCCGCTGCATCAAGCCGAAGCCGCGCGGGTTGAGATCGTTGAACACGCTGACCTGCAGGTCTCGCGGATTGCTCAGGGGGCGCCACAACTGCTCGCCCTTGCCGTTGAACATCGCCAGCCCGTCGGAATCGTGCACGGCGGGGCGGAAGTCGTCGACGTCGTTGCGGTCGTTGGATCCGAAGAAGAACATGCTGGTCATCGGCGCAAGCCCGGCGTGAGCGATCTCGACGCGCGGATACAGCGAGGCCTCGACGTCGAACACGGTCGTCTCGCCGGGACGGATGGTGAACCGGTAGGAGCCGGTGGCGCTCTTGCTGTCGAGCAGCGCGTGCACCACCATCGCGGTGGCGCCGCCCGTCGGCTTCTCCAGCCAGAACGCCTTGAACACCGGAAATTCCTCGCCCTTGGCCTCGCCGGTGTCGATCGACAGCCCCCGCGCGGAGAGCCCGTAGATCTCGCCCTTGGCGACCGCGCGAAAATAGCTCGCGCCAAGAAACACACAGACCTCGTCGTAGTAGTTCGGCCGGTTCATCGGCGCGTGGATGCGGAAGCCGGCAAAGCCGAGATCGGCGGCCGGGAACGCCGCGACCTGCTGACCGAATGCAAAGTCCTCCGGACGATAGGCCACGGGCTTGGCCTGCCCGTCGGCAATCTCGTAGATGTCGACCCGGTCCTTGTAGATGGAGCCGCGGTGGAAGAACTGCGCCTGGAACGGCAGGTTATCGCCGCGCCACAGCGCATGGTCCGGCAGGAAGCGGATCGAGCGATAGGCGTCGTAGTCGAGCTTGGCCAGCGCGTCCGGCAGCTTGTCGTCCGGCGCGGCGAATGGCTTAGCCGCGAGATTGCGCGCGAGGTCGCGGACAGTGGCTGCACTGAACGGCTGCGCCGCTGCCGACGCACTCCGCGCCAGCGATGCGGCGACCGGGATCGCAGCCGCAGATTGAATGAACTGACGACGATTCAACTTACTCTCGCTTTGCTGCATGGAACTGCGGAGCAACATTTCTGAAGGCGTCGGGTTCCATCGGGAGGCGCGACCTTTCAGCCCGAACAATCGATCGTCGTGTCCGAACGGCACATGAACGACGATCATGACGCCGCTGACCGGTCGTTGCTCGCACGGCTCTATATTGGCAAAGGCGAGGGGGGAGGCTTCAACGTCGGACGAGTCCGATCCGACCTGGTCGACGGTCGATCGGCAAGGCGTCAGCCGATCTGGAACGCAACCATACGCGCAGGCCCGTCACTTCCGGACACTCCGCCGTCCCTTCAGGTGCGATGAGCCAGTCTCCCAAGCCGCTGCTCCCTTCGATCCTGTCGCAGCGATAGCCGGGATGGTTGCTAAGGCCACGGTCGATCAACATGTCGACCTTCCCTTCGACCAACTCATGCAAGCCGGCCGGCTGCACGACCCGCAATCCGATGTCGGGATGTGTGCCGCGGAAATGCTCCAGCGCGAGGCGACGCAAATCGAAGCCGTCGTGGACGCCCAGTTGCAGCAGCACCGCGCATCGGGGTTTGAGCTGCGAGGTCGCATCTGCGATGCGGCGAAAGCCGTCGGAGATCCCGACCAGATAGGACTTTCCCTCCGCCGTCAGGACGAGTTGCTTGTGCAGCCGCTCGAACAGACGTACCCCGAGGCGCAGTTCGAGGGCCTTCACGTGCTGCCCGATAGCGGCGGGCGTCACATGCAGCTCATGCGCAGCCAGCTTGAAGCTGAGATGTCGCGCCGCAGCTTCGAAGGCTCGGAGCGCGTTCAGGGGAGGGAGGCTGTAGGTCATCGTCAGGCACTCTGGCACGGCAGGTCCGTAGGCCTGCAATAGATTTTCTTTCGCTGAGCCGCAGAAACTCTGCTTTGAGGCGCGCGGATGGTCGCGGGTAGGGTTGCTTGCTCAACGTGCTGGCCGGACAGGTCCGGCAACGAAGGAGGTTCGATGTCCGATATCCATCTCTTCTACCAGACGCACATCGGCGCCATGCAGGACGCCATGCGCCAGCGCCTCGACCTTGCCGGTCCCTTCCTGAGCCAGCGGGCTGAGCTGTCTGACATCGATGCAATCAGGGCCGACGTCATGAAGGAGTTCGACGTCGTGCTCAATCAGCTTCCATATGTCGGAGGCGCCGCAAGCCGCATGACCGCGTTCTTCATGCAGCTCATCGGCTTCATGGCCATGAGCCGTGTGCTCCGGCGACACGGCTTGCCATCCGCCGTGATCGGCGACATCGAACGAGAGGTCCACAAGGCGCAGCTGCTCACGGAGCCTGAAGCGCAGCGTCTCGAAGCGGGCCGCCGATTCATGTCGCCCGAGAACCGGAGCTTGTTGCGTCAACAGGCGGCGTTGAGTACATCGGAAAGCCATCGGCGCGAATTTCCTGACGACTTCGTCTACGATGTCGTCGAGCCCGGCCCGAGTGACACCTTCGAATTCGGCATCGACTACAAGGCTTGCGGCTTTTGCAAATTCGCCGCTCGTCATGGTGACAAGGACATCCTGCCGAACATCTGCGGGCTGGACGTCGACGCCTATGCGACGCGCGGCGTCCGGCTCGAGCGGACGCAGACGCTGGCCGGTGGGGCAAGCCACTGCAACTTCCGCTTCTCGCGGCTGGCCTCGGATTAGGTCGGTTCATTCTTTGGCAACGCGAGGTTCTTCCAAACGAAAGCTCTCTTAGCGATTGCAGTTCGTAGGGTGGGCAAAGGCGCGCATGCGGCGCTGTCTGCATCTGGCGCTGCTCTCTGCGCGCCGTGCCCAAATGACGTGGATAGATGGGGCTAAAAACCCGGTGTCAGTCCGGGGCGCGCGAAGCGCGAGCCCGGAATCAGGGCCGCAGGCGGTGTCGTTGGATGGATTCCTGGTTTGCGCTTCGCGCGCCCCGGAATGACGGAGGAGAGAGCCGTGGTCTCAAAGCTCCCTTGCATTGCTGAACGCGAACGAGCTGACGCGCCGCGTCGTCTCATCCAGGATCAGCGTCCGCGTGATCGGCGGCTCGGCGCGCTGGGCGCAGTTCTCCCGCTCGCACAGCCGGCAGTTGACGCCGATCGGAGTGCCCTCTGTTTTCTCCAGATCGATGCCGGCGGCATAGACCAAGCGCGACGCATGCCTGATCTCGCAGCCGAGGCCGATGGCGAAGCGTGGCTGCGGCAGCGGATGCGGCGCGACCGGGCGGCGGACCATCTGGGCGATCGAGAAATAGCGCGAACCGTCCGGCAGCTCGATGATCTGCTTCAGAAGGCGGTCCGGCGTGTCGAAGGTCGAATGCACGTTCCACAGCGGGCAGGTGCCGCCGAACTTGGAGAACGGGAAGGTGCCCGACGAGAAGCGCTTGGAGACGTTGCCGGCATTGTCGACGCGCAGCATGAAGAAGGGAATGCCGCGCGCGTTCGGCCGCGACAGGGTGGTGAGGCGGTGGCAGACCTGCTCGAAGCCGGTGTTGAAGCGCTGCGCCAGCACGTTGATGTCGTAGTTGAGCGCTTCGGCCGCGGCGAGAAACGGGGCGTAGGGCATCATCACGGCGGCGGCGAAGTAGCTCGCCAGCGTCATGCGGTACAGCCGCCGCGAGGTGTCGTCGAGCGCGCCGGCGCGGCCGATGATGAGCTCGAACTGCGGCAGGCATTCGGCCATGCCGAGCTGCACCGCGAGCTGGAAGGTGCGTCCGGGGCCGTCGACCAGTTCGGAGATCAGCAGCTGGCGGCGATGGCGGTCGTAGCGGCGCAAGGTCTCGCGCATCACGTCGACCGGCATCACCCGCGTCTGCACCGAATGCTTTTCGCGCAGCCGCGCCGCGAGCGCCGCATAGAGCCCCTCGGCCGGCACGTCGAGCGCGTCGCGCAGGCTTTCGGCCTGCTGCTCGAGCTCGGCGAAATAGTTGCGGTTGGCTTCGATCAGGTCCCGCACGCGCTCGATCGGGTTGGCCTCGAAACGGGCGCCCTCGTTGCGGTCGGCCATCTGCGCCGCCACCAGGGTCTCGCCGCGGCGCGCCTCGGTGTAGGCCGCGTACAGCCGCTGCAGCGCGTGGGTGACGCCGGGGCAGAGCTCGGCGAGATCGCGCAGCTCCTGCTTGGGCAGCTCGATCTGGCGGAACAGCGGATCGGAGAAGATCTCGTTGAGCTCGGCGAAGAAGCGGTCCTCGTCGGCGCTGGCGAGGTCGCGCAGGTCGAGGTCGTAAGTTTCGGCCAGCCGCAGCAGGATCTGGGCAGAGACCGGGCGCTGGTTGCGCTCGATCAGGTTGACATAGCTCGGCGAGATCCCGAGGCCCTCGGCGAGCTGGGTCTGCGACAGCCCCAATTGCTGGCGGATGCGCCTGAAGCGCGGGCCGACGAACAGCTTCTTTCCGGATTCGCCGGGCATCGCGATCCCCCTTCGGGCCGGCCGGCCCGCCTTTGTGACAAAATTTACAAAATGACATTTATGACAAGTGATGATGTTACATGACATCACCATTCGAAAACAAGGGCTCTATACGAAACAGCCGGACTCGCGTTTATCTCCTGTCACGCAATTCGCAATGCACTGTCAAAATTGTGACGGTTGAAGGAGAGTCTCATGAGCAGCAATTTCTGGGTGATCGGCGGCGAGTTCGGCTCGATGAATTTCCACAAGCTGGTGGAAGGCTCGGCCCAGGTGAAGGGTCCGTTCAAGTCGCGCAAGGAAGCCGAGGATTGCTGGCGCGAGGTGTCCGAGGAGAACCGCCACAAGGCTGGCGTGCGGTTCTCGATCGTCGAGGAACCGCAGCGCGCTCCGGCCGCCTGACGCGGCCGCGCAAGGAATGCATTGCCGGGTATTTCAATAAGCTCAAGGAAGAGCCCAAGGACGGGGCGGTCTCAGCCGGATCACATCGGCGGGGGCCGCCCACGTCCTTTTCGTGGTTACGACGGCGTGCTTATAACCCATTGAAGATGAAAGGGGATTGCAGAATACTGGGTTACTGCTAGGTTTACACGGTGGGAACCTGGCGAAACCAGGGCCGAACCGTGAAAGCGTGAGCGATGTCCGAGGCCGCCGATAGCAGCACAGACTCCCGCCCCGTGCGCCTGCGCGAAGCGCTGCGCCAGGCCCGGATCGAGGCCGCGGACCGAACGGGCGTGGTGGTCGACCTGCGCGACGCCGAGGTGGCTCGGCTGGAGATCCTCAACGACGCGCTCGACCCCCTGTTCGCAGAGATCCCGAGCCAGCTCGATCTGTTCGACCGTGGCATCAGCCAGGGCGAGACGCCGCGGCTGTGGATCGACGTCGTCGCCCATGTCGTGATGGGGCGTGACAAGCGGCAGTATCGCTTCGTGCAGGACACCCGCAACGGCCGCATCGTGCTCGTCGAGTCGCACGACATCGGTGCGATCGTGAAAGCCGTCACCGACTACGTCGCCCGCCGCATGGTCGAGCGCGAGCGTGCCTTCAGCGTCGCCCGGGCTCAGGCGAAGGAGACCAGCGAGGCGCCGCGGCGGCGCGGCGGGTTCTGGCCGTTCGTGCTCGGCTTCGTGCTTGGCGCGCTGTCGCTGTTCGGGGTCGCGTTCTATGCGAGCCTGCAGCAGATCTGAGGACTTGGCCGCGACTCAAAGCAGGCGGACCTCGCGGATTTCGCGCACGCGCAGCGCCTCGTTGACCGCGCGCACGGTCATGTCGCAGCGCCAGTGATTGCCGTCGCTGCTGATGGCAAGCATGTTGTAGGCCGCGGCTGGATAGTGGCCATGCGCGATCGAGGAGGCCGAGGGCACGCCGACGACCGGGATCTTGCGCTCCGGGCCGTCGATCCAGATGGTCGAATGCACGTGGTCATGGCCGTGCAGGATCAGCTCGACGCCATGGCGCGCGAGCAGCGCGATCAGCTTCTTGGCGTCGGTCAGCCGCTTCATCCGGTGGGCCGAGCGCAGCGGATGATGCACCAGCAGCACGCGGAACAGCTGCTCGTGCGCCAGCGATTCGAGCAGCAGCTCAAGCGCGGCGAGTTGCGCGCTGCCGATCCGTCCCGTCGCCATGAACGGCGCCGAGGGCACGGCCGAGGACAGGCTGATCAGCGCCAGCGGCCCGCGCCGGCGCAGCGAGGGGAACGTTGCCGGTCCCGCGGCATCGCCGCCGAAATAGTCGGCAAAGCTCTCGGCGAAGCGCAGCCGGGTCGAGCGCACATACGCGTCGTGATTGCCCGGGATCGCGGTGACCCTGTCCGGCGGCCCCACCGTCCGCAGCCAGGCCTGGGCGATGGGGAATTCGGATTCCAGGGCGAAATTGACCAGATCGCCGGTGACGGCGATCTGGTCCGGCATCTGCGTGTGCAGGTCGGAGATGAGCAGATCGAGGATATCGCTGCGATGGTATTTGTAGCGATTGCGCGTCCAGTTGAGATAGCCGAGCGCGCGCTTGCCGGCGAGCTCCGACAGGCGCGGCTTGTGCTGTGGCGCGAGATGCGGGTCGGACAGATGGGCGAGCGTGAAGGCGGCCATTATGCCCCTCGGTGCCGATGGCGGATGCAAGCGCGCCCAGATGTCATCTCGTGCTATCCCTCGTGGTGCCCGGCTCTCATGACAAGCCCTGCCAGCGAGCGCAAGAACAACCAGGACGACGACAGCGATGACGACACATCTGAGCCGGCTGCGGATCCGGTTCGAGCCCGTGCTCCGCCGCGGCTTCCATCTCTATTGGCGCTTCGCCCGCGGCATGACGCTCGGCGTCCGCGGCGTGGTGCTGGATGCCGAGAACCGCGTGTTCCTGGTCCGGCATGGCTATGTCTCGGGTTGGCACCTGCCGGGCGGCGGCGTCGAGGTCGGCGAGACGTTCATTGAGGCGCTGACGCGGGAGCTGTTCGAGGAGGGCCGGATCGCGCTCGAAGGCGAGCCGGAGCTGCACGGCATCTTCCTCAACAGCCACGTCTCGTCGCGCGACCACGTCGCCGTCTTCGTTATCAAAAGGTTCACGCAGGACCGGCCGCCGGAGCCGAACCTCGAGATCGTGGAGACCGGATTCTTCGCAAATGATGCGCTGCCGGAGGGAACCACGCTCGGCACGCTGTCCCGCCTGCGCGAGGTGCTAGACGGCGTTAAGGTCATTCCCACCTGGCGGCCGGAACAGCACGTTGCCGCCGGATCATTATGAATTTCTGCACCGAATGAGGGCAGTCTCCCGGCCGTGGGAGAGGGGTCGATGATATCACCTTCGATGCGGATCGCCGTGCTGGTGCCCTGCTACAATGAGGAGGCCGCGGTCGCCACCGTGGTCCGCGATTTCAAGCAGGCGTTGCCGACGGCCACGGTCTATGTCTACGACAACAATTCCAAGGACCGCACCATCGAGGTCGCGCGCGCGGCCGGCGCCGAGGTGCGCTCTGAGCGGCGGCAGGGCAAGGGCCACGTCGTCCGGCGCATGTTCGCCGATGTCGATGCTGACATCTACGTCCTGGTCGATGGCGACGCGACCTATGACGCGCCGAGTGCGCCCGGCATGATCGCGCGTCTCGTCAGCGAGCGGCTCGACATGGTGGTGGGCCTACGCGTCGACCAGGAGCAGGCCGCCTATCGCATGGGTCATCGCACCGGCAACTGGATGCTGACGAGCTTCCTCGCCGAGGTGTTCGGCCAGGCCTTCAAGGACATCCTGTCCGGCTACCGCGTATTCTCGCGCCGTTTCGTCAAATCCTTCCCCGTCCTCTCCGACGGCTTCGAGATCGAGACCGAGCTCACCGTGCATGCGCTGGAGCTGGCGCTGCCGGTGGCCGAGGTCGCGACGCCATACTACGCGCGGCCCGAAGGGTCCGTCTCCAAGCTCAACACCTGGCGCGACGGCTTCCGCATCCTCGGCACGATCCTGAAGCTGTACCGCTCGGAGAAGCCGCTGCGCTTTTTCAGCGCGATCGGCATCTTCCTCGCGCTGGTCTCGATCGGCTTCGCGATTCCCATCTTCGTCACCTATATCGAGACCGGGTTGGTGCCGCGGCTGCCGACCGCCGTGCTGTCGATGGGCCTGATGATCATGGCGCTGCTGTCGGCCTCGTCTGGCCTCGTGCTCGACACCGTCACCCGCGGTCGCCGCGAGATGAAGCTGCTGGCCTATCTGTCACACGCGCCGATCGAGGGGTGATGCAGGCGAAAGCTTGTGTCCGTCCACCGTTCCGGTCATGGTTCGGGCGCCAACGTCCTGAACGAGAACACCGCCTCCATGCCCATCCTCAACAGCATCGCCGCGCTCGCCGACGACATGGCCGCCTGGCGCCATGATTTCCACGAACATCCGGAATTGATGTACGAGGTGCATCGCACCGCCGGCATCGTCGCCGAGCGCTTGCGCGAATTCGGTTGTGACGAGGTGGTGACGGGCATCGGGCGCACCGGCGTGGTCGGTGTCATCCGCGGCCGTCGGACGAGTTCAGGTCGCACCGTCGGCCTGCGCGCCGACATGGATGCGCTGCCGATCGAGGAAGCCTCGGGGGTGCCCTATGCGTCGAAGACGCCGGGCCTGATGCATGCCTGCGGCCATGACGGCCATACCGCGATGCTGCTGGGTGCCGCCAAGCATCTCGCCGACACGCGCAATTTCGACGGCACCGCGATCGTGATCTTCCAGCCCGCCGAGGAGGGCGGCGCCGGCGGCAAGGCGATGGTCGACGATGGATTGATGACCCGCTGGGGCATCCAGGAGGTCTACGGTCTGCACAATGCGCCGGGCGTGCCCGAAGGCGTCTTCGCGCTGCGGCCGGGCCCGATGCTGGCGTCATCGGACCAGCTCGAGATCACCGTCCGCGGCAAGGGCGGTCATGCCGGCGCCGGGGTTCACAAGGCGGTCGACAGCGTGCTGATCGCTGCGCACATCATCACGGCGCTGCAGTCGATCGTGTCGCGCAACGTCGATCCGATCAAGTCAGCGGTGATCTCGATCTGCGTCGTCGAGGCCGGCAAGGCGATGAACGTCATTCCGGAGACCGTCGAATTGAAGGGGACCGTGCGCACGCTCGATCCCGAGGTGCAGGACCTGGTGGAGCGCCGAATTGCCGAGGTCGCCGACGGCATCGCCCGCACCTATGGCGGTGAGGCGACGACGAAATACACGCGGCTCTACCCGATCACGATGAACCATGCGCGCGAGACCGGCGTCGCAGCTGATGTCGCCCGCGACGTTGTCGGCGCGGAGCGGGTGGTCGACAATGCGCCGCCGCTGATGGGGGCCGAGGATTTCGCCTTCATGCTGCAGGCCCGTCCCGGCGCCTTCGTCTTCCTCGGCATGGGCGACGGCAAGGATTGCCACCACCCGGCCTATCGCTTCAACGACAACATTCTCGGCCATGGCGCCTCCTATTGGGTGCGGCTGGTCGAGAAGACGATGCCGGCTGATTGATGCCGGCGGCGTGGCGCTAGCTGCGAGCCGTCGCTTGCAATGACCGTTGGCGCCACTGCCGCGGGCTACAGCCGCTCCAGCGCGCGAAGGCACGGGAGAACGCGGACGCCTCGGAATAGCCGAGCAGGAAGGCGACGTCGCCGAGCGGCAGATGCGCTTGGCGCAGATAGTGGCGGGCGAGGTCGAGCCGGGTCGCCTCGACGAGGTCGGAGAAGGTGGCGCCGAACTCGGCAAGCCGGCGCTGCAACGTCCACGGCGTGGTCGACAGCGCGTCGGCGACCTCCTCGAGATGCAGCGCGCCGGCTGACAGCCGCCGCCTGATCTCGCCGCGGACCAGATCGAGGAACGCCGGCGTGCCGCACGAGCCGGCGACACTGGCAAGATCGGTCGTGAGCCGCTGCAGGCGTGACAGATCGGCCCCTGGCATGGCGCGGTCCAGGCCGCGGTCGCGAAACACCAGCGCATTGGTGCCTTGCGACCATCCGACGTCGGCATCGAAGGCTGCCTCATGATCGCGCCAGGCGGCCGGCCGGGCATGCTCGAACAGCACCATGTCAGGCGCCCAGCCCGATGGCAGGCACGCGCGGAAGACGTTCGCGAACATGCCCATGGTCAATTCGGCATCCTGCCGGCGATCGACGATCGAGCCGTCGAGGATGCGATATTCGAGGTGGAGAAAGCCGTCCTTGCGGGCGAGGCGGGTCTCGGTGGCCTGCTGATGCCAGGGAAACCACAGCGCGAGATGCTCGATCGCCGAACCGAGCGTCGGCGCGCACAGCGCGATCTCGCCGATCAGGCCGAGCATCTGCGGCTGGTAGCGCTGGCCGAACCACAGTCCGAAATTGTCGTTGCCGGTCTCCTGCGCGGCGTCTTCCATCATCGCGACATAGTCGGCGAGGTCGAGCGCGCGGCGGGTCTGGCCGAGGCATTCGGCATCGATGCCCACCCGTTCGAATACCGCTTCCGGACGGCCTCCCGTCAGGGCGATGAAATCAGCGACACCGGTCGCAGCAGCGGCCAGAATGTTCCGGCTGCGGTCGCGCGGATGCTCGCGTTCGGCTGCAAGAGGCTGTGCCATGAAATCCTCGCCTTTGAGGACGTACGCCGTCGGTTGACACCTCGTAGTTATGCAAGTCACGTGCCTGCCGAAGCGGGCTATCGATAAAGCCCTCCGCGCAGGGACGCGGAGGGCTTGCCTCGATCCTGGATCTCGCCGGCCCTGGCGGATCAGTCGGCCATGGCGCGGGCCTCGGTCAAAGCGATGTCGAGCAGATCGTCATTCGCCGCGTTGCCGCGCTTGCCGGCCGTCAGACGATAGAGCAGCAGACCGGCGGCGAACAGCACCACGAAGGCGGCGAACACCTGCAGGTTGAACCAAATCATCGTGAGCAGCGAGAGCGTCGCGCACACCAGCGCCACGGCCGGGAGCACCGGATAGAGCGGCGCCTTGAACGGCCTGATAAGATTGGGCTCGGTGGCGCGCAGGCGGAAGAGAGCGGCCATGCTCATGATGTACATCACGAGCGCGCCGAATACGCTCATGGTGACGATGTTCGCCGTCAGCGTCTGTCCGGCGAACTGGATGAGCTCGTCGGAGTAGATCGCGGCGATGCCGATCACGCCGCCGGCCAGGATCGCCCAATGCGGCGTGCGGCAGGTCGGATGCAGTGCGGCGAGCTTGGCCGGCAGGAAGCCGGCGCGCGACAGTGCGAAGATCTGCCGCGAATAGCCCATGATGATGCCGTGGAACGAGGCGATCAGACCGAACAGGCCGATCCACACCAGCATGTGCAGCCAGCCGGAGTTCTCGCCGACCACGATCTTCATCGCCTGCGGCAAGGGATCGTTGATGTTGGCGAGCTTCGCCCAGTCGCCGACGCCGCCGGCCATGATCATGGTGCCGAAGGCGAGCACGACGAGCGTCAGGATGCCGGCAATGTAGGCGCGAGGAACGGTCCTCGTCGGATTCCTGGTCTCCTCCGCGGCCATGGCGGCACCTTCGATCGCCAGGAAGAACCAGATCGCGAAGGGGATCGCTGCGACGATGCCGCCGATGCTCGCCAGCGAGAACGAATTCTCACCGGCCCAGCCGTTGGCGGTGAAATTGGCGAAGGAAAAACCGGGCGACACGACGCCCATGAACACCAGGAGCTCGGCAATCGCCAGGACCGTGACGAACAGCTCGAACGTCGCTGCGATCGATACGCCCGCGATGTTGAGGGCCATGAACACCACATAGGCGCCGAGCGCGGCGGTCTTGGGTGACAGCGCCGGAAACTGGACGTTGAGATAGGCGCCGATGGCGAGCGCGATGGCAGGCGGTGCGAACACGAATTCGATCAGCGTCGCAAAGCCGGCGACGAAGCCGCCGAGCGGGCCGAAGGCACGGTAGGAATAGGCGAATGGACCACCGGCATGCGGGATCGCGGTGGTGAGCTCGGTGAAGGAGAAGATGAAGGTCGTATACATCACCGCGATGAAGATCGTGGTGACGAGGAAGCCGAGCGTGCCGGCCTTGTCCCAACCATAGCTCCAGCCGAAATATTCGCCGGAGATGACGAGCCCGACCGCGATGCCCCAGAGATGGAGTCCGGTCAGGCTCTTCGAAAGCGTCGGTTTGGTCTCGTCACTCATGTCCAGTCGCTCCTGTCTGTTTGTGATGGGTGATTTGTGATGACGGTGTGGTCGTCTCGATCGCGGCGTCCGGCGCCGCCTCCTTGAGGCCGATGCCGGTGACGCCGATCCGCAGCGCCTCGCGCACCAGCCAGGCCAGCTTGTCGGCGGCGCGCTCGGCCGACAGCCCATGGTGGTGAATGTTGGAGATGCAGTTGCGCGCGCTGTCGCGCAGGCCAGGGGCTGGGTGCAGTGTCAGATACACACCCAGGGAATCCGCCGCCGACAGACCCGGACGCTCGCCGATCAGGACCGCCACCAGCCGGGCGCGCATCGCGGCGCCGACAGCGTCACCCAGCGCCACGCGCGCCTGCGAAGCCAGCACGATCGGGCCGATAGACAGGCCCGTCAGACGCGCCTCGGTGGCGATCACGACAGCGGCGGCATGGCTTTCGACCGCATCCGCCGACAGCCCGTCGACAATGATGAAGACGAGATCGTACGGACCGGATGTTAGCCCGGCGGCTTCCTGCGCGGCCAGGCGACGCCCAAGGTCGGGCCGGCGCAGATAGCTGGCGCGGTCCGGCGCTGCGCTCGCGACCTTGATCACCTCGCGCGGCGCGAGCGCGTCGGCGATGCCGTCGAAATTGACGCGGCCCCAGACAGCATCGCGGGCGAGCGCATGCGCCATCTGGAATGCGAGCTTGGCCTGCGTCGGCAGCCCGTCGCCGGAGCGGCCGAGCGCGACGCGGGCGCGCGTCATCCGGCGTAACATGTCGAACGCATCGTCCCTCACGCGCGCGCTCCATGGCCGATCAGCCGGGCCACGGCCGGCGCGCTGCCGGGCAGCGGCGGCATGCGGCCGCTGCTGTCGAGCAGGCCCATCCGTGCCAGCCACGCCTCGAACTCCGGCGCCGGGCGGCGGCCGAGCAGATGCCGCAGCCGCATCACGTCGTGATGCGACAGGCTCTGATAGTTCAGCATGATGTCGTCGGCGCCGGGCACGGCGATCAGGAAGTTGACGTTGGCCGCCGCAAGCAGCAGCGCCAGATCGTCCATGTCGTCCTGATCGGCCTCGGCATGGTTGGTGTAGCAGACATCGCAGCCCATGGGCACGCCGAGCAGCTTGGCGCAGAAATGATCCTCCAGCCCGGCGCGGATGATCTCCTTCGCGTCGTAGAGGTATTCGGGACCGATGAAGCCGACCACGGTGTTGACCAGCAGCGGCGAGAAGGCGCGCGCCACCGCGTAGGCGCGGGCCTCGACGGTCTGCTGATCGAGGCCGTGATGAGCCTCGGCCGACAGCGCCGCGCCCTGGCCGGTCTCGAAATACATGACGTTGTTGCCGATCGTGCCGCGCTTCAGCGACAAGGCCGCGTCCTGCGCCTCGGCCAGCAGCGCCAGGGTCACGCCGAAGCCGGCATTGGCAGCCTCGGTGCCGGCGATCGACTGGAAGACGAGATCGAGCGGCGCGCCTTTCCCGATCGCCTGGATCGAGGTCGTGACGTGGCTCAGCACGCAGGACTGCGTCGGCACCTCGAATTTGAGCCTGAGATCATCGAGCATCGTGAGCAGGCGGATGCAGGCCTCGACATTGTCGGTCGCGGGATTGATGCCGATCACCGCATCGCCCATGCCGAACAGCAGGCCATCGAGCGTGCCTGCGGCGATCGCCCGGGGATCGTCGGTCGGATCGTTCGGCTGCAGCCGCGACGACAGCCGCCCCTCCAAGCCGATCGTGGAGCGGAAGCGGGTCACGACCCGGCATTTGGCGGCGACAGCGACGAGATCGCCATTGCCGCAGAGCTTGGAGACCGCGGCCACCATCTCCGGCGTCAGGCCCGGCGCGAGGGCGGCCAGCCGGTCAGCGTCCGCCTCCCAGGACATCAGCCATTCGCGCAATTCGCCGACGGTCAGCGACGCGACGGGCGCGAATGCGGCGGCATCGTGGCTGTCGAGGATGAGGCGCGTGACCTCGTCGCTCTCATAGGGAATCAGCGGCTCGTCGAGGAAACGCCGCAGCGGCACGTCAGCGAGCGCCATCCGCGCCGCCACCCGCCGCGCGGCGCTGTCGGCTGCGAGGCCAGCCAGCTCATCGCCGGACCGGCGCGGCGAGGCGCAGGCCAACAGCGTCTTGAGATCATCGAACACATGAGTTTCGCCGCGATGGCGCGACCGGAACGCACCCGTCATCTTCGACCTGCCGCTCGTGCTGCGTCAGAGCGGTCCCAGCGGCCGCGACAGCGACCACAACGCTCATGACCTGGGGCAGGTTAAGCGAGGGCGGCTCCGGAAACTTGACATTTTAGCACAATCTTCGGTCACGCCACGCGAGTGCTCAGAAAATTGGCATTGGCGACCCCGGGGCGAGCGAATGCTGTCAACGCGCGGACGGCACGCCATGGACCGCGCCGCTCCAGAATGCTATCTCGCCACCCCACATGAGTGACCTGTCCATTACGATCTCCGCCGAAAAGCCGGGCGACGCGCAGGCGATCGAGCGGCTGCATGAGCGCACCTTCGGCCCCGGCCGCTTCGTGCTGAGTGCCTATCGACTGCGCGAGCATGTCGATCATCTGCTCGCGCTATCGTTCACCGCCCATATCGGCACTTTGCTGGTCGGCTCGGTGCGGCAGCTCCCGATCTGCGTCGGCGACACCAAGGCGCTGATGCTCGGGCCGCTGACGGTCGAGCCGCCGTTCCGCAAGCACGGCATCGGCCGCATGCTGATGGAGCGCTCGATCGCGGACGCGCGGGCGCAGGGCCATCGCTTGATCCTGCTGGTCGGCGACGCCGCCTACTACAGCCGTGTCGGGTTCAAGCCGGTGCCGAAAGGCCGGGCGATCATGCCGGGCCCGGTCGACTACAACCGGCTGCTGGTGAACGAGCTCGTCGACGACGCGTTCGAGGACGTCGAGGGCGCGATCCGTCCTGACTGGGACTACGCCAGGTAGGTCGTCATTGCGAGCGAAGCGGCGAAGCGAAGCAATCCAGAGCCCCAAGAGAAGTCTGGATTGCTTCGTCGCTTCGCTCCTCGCAATGACGAAGGAAGGGGGTTGTCGCGTTTCACGCCCCCCTGAGCTCGCAATCAGAACTTGAGATTGGCAAAGATCCGCACGCCGATGCCGGGCAGCAGCACCTCGTCCTTGGTGTAGGAGACTGAGTTGCGGATCTTCTCGTTCAACAGATTGTTGCCGACGAGGCCGACCAGCATCTCGCGCGCGCCGAACATGTTCGGATTGAGCTTGGTGCGGTAGCTGACCTCCGCCTTCAACAGGTTGTAGCCCGGCGTCGGAGTCTCCGCGATCGGCGCGATGTCGTTCTGGGCGAAGGCGTGCAGCAGGTTGATGCGGGTCAGCCAGTTGGCATCGCGCCAGAACAGGCCGCCGCCGACGCGCATCGGCGGAATCCGCGGCACGTTGGTGCCGTCGGAGAAGGTGGCGCGGACGACGTCGAACTGGTTCTCGATGCCCCAGATGCCGCTGCCGAGCGGAGCGACATCGAACTGGCTCTGGAACTCGAAGCCGCGGAACAGCGCGTTGCGCTGCGAGTAGACCGCTTGGTTCAGCGCGGTGCCCGTGGTGCCGCAGGACGCGAAATCGTCGTCGCACATCACGCCGGTCAGCCGGCGATAGATGAAGTTGCTGAACTGCGTGTAGTAGGCCGTGGCTTCGAAGCGGAACGGGCCAGTGGCCTTGCGCAGCCCGGCCTCGACGGTCTTGGCCGTCTCGATGGTCAGGTTCGGATTACCGATGTCGAAGGTTGCGGTCGCATCGTGGCCGCCGCGCGAGAACAGCTCGGCTGGCTTCGGCGCGCGCTCGACATATTGCGCGGTCACGCTCGCCACCAGATCGCCCGGCAGGTTCTGCAACAGGCCGACGCTCGCGCTCTTCGGCGTGTACGACGGATTGCGGGCGATGTTGGCCTGCGGCGTACCGTCCGGCAGATAGTCGACCGGAAAGTTCGGTGTGGAGCCGTTCAGCGCGACGTGCTCGATCCGGCCAGCGACCTGCGCCTTGGTCGAGGGCGAGAAGGCGAGCTCATTGAAGACATAGCCGGCGACGCGATTGTTGGTGTTGGGGCCGAACAGGCCGTTGAACACCGAGCCGGGGTTGTCGGGGCTCGGCGCATTCAGCTCCTGGTGCCCGGCCTGCACGCCATAGGCGGTCGTCAGCGTGGCGAAGCGCAGATTGACGGGCATCATCTGCATCTCGACGCGCGCTTCCTGCTCGCGATTGGTGAAGGTCTGGCGCACGCCATCGGTGGTCGGGTCGGTGACGGCTGCAAGGCCGAGCTCATTGTGCCGATAGTCTGTCGCGCCGGCCCAGAATCGGATCGCATCGATCGCCGCGGAGTCCGGGCGATACTCGCCCTTGGCGGTGATCTTGGTCTGGTGTGCGTCGATCCGGGTCCGGCTGTCGGCGCCGTCGATGCCGGGGATGTGGTAGAGCGCGTCGGTCTGCTGGATCGCCGCGCCGATGAAGCCGCCGGTGAAGAAGTAGCTGCCGCCGATCGAGGCGCCATCGTTCTGCACGGCGGAGTTCGGCTGCCGGCCGTTCACCGGGCGGGTCTGGTCGAACAGGTACGGGTAGCCCGGAATCGAATAGTCGCCGGTCTTGCGGCCGTAGGCATCGGCATGAAGTGCGAAGTTGCCGCCGCCGGCATCGAGCAGCACGCCGGCCTCGACGCCGCGGTCGACCGAGCTGAACGAGGTGCGCGTTTCCGCGGTGACGCAAGGCGCGCTGCCCGCGGCCGGCGCGCTCGCCGACAGGCCATAGGTCTGGAACGGCGCGGTCGAACAGGTCGGCAGGGCCTGCGGAATGCGGTTGTTGGTGGCGCTGACGACGCCGCCGATCGAGGTGGAGCCGTAGCGCAGCGCCGCGGGGCCGCGGACGACCTCGATCTGGTCGCTGGTGAGCGGATCGATCGGCACGAAATGATCTTCGCCGAGATCGGACGCACCGCCGCCGCCGATGCCGTTCTCGACGATACCGACGCGGTTGACGTCGAGGCCGCGGATGATCGGCCGGCTCGAGGCGCCCGGCGCGAAGCTCGATCCGGTGATGCCGGGTTTCGAATTGAGAAGGTCGCCGAGCGTGGCGGCGCCGGAGCGGCGAAGCTCCTCGTTCGGCACCACGGTGACGGTTGCGAACTGGTCGGTGACGACAGGCAGCACGCCCTGTTGCGGCGGCGGTGGCGCTGATTGTGCTTCTCGCGCTGGCGTCGGCGCACGGGGCCCGCGCGCGACGCGCGTGGTAGGATTGGGCCGCGGCACCACCGGTTTCCGTGCCCGTATCGGGCTTGGTGCTGTCACGTTGACCTCGGGCAACTCGGCCGCCGGCTTCGGATCGTCAGCGCGCGCGGGCGCGCTCAAAACGCACAACATGGCTGCGGCGCTGCAGCCCGACATCAAGGCTCTCGACAACATCCTTCAATTCCTGATCCTGATCAGGCGTCCCACGTCTTTCGTTGCTGGCGGGATGCGCCTGCCGTCGGCTTGCGACGGACCCATTCCTGCACGCTGCCGCCGTGCGCGTGAGCGCAGCCGTGGCGGCGTTTCGAGCGGTTCAGATCAGGCGATGGGAGGAGCGCGCGGCTGGAAGGCGGTGTCGACGACGACGGCCGCGACAGTGGCGGTGATCGCATCGGGCAGACGAAATGCGACCGCTTCAGGAGGCGTCAGAACGGGCGTCGGTGACAGCAGGATCGATTGCGCCATCGCCATGACGGCGCAGATGGCGCAGCCATCAGCGGAGGGCTGCTGGTCGGGGTCCTGGCTTGCGGGAGAGGAGCCGGTATGGGCCTGTGCGGTCGTGATACGACTGCCGTCCAGGCTCTGCGTGGAGAGCCAATGAACATGGCCGAACGCGAGCGCGAATTGCAGCACCAGCGCCAACAGCGCGAGCCGCGAGACATCTTTGATGTTCGCGCGAAACCAGCTCATCGCCAGCTCTGGCTCATGTGATCTGGCTCATGTGAGTAGGCCACCCCGTTCGGCTGAGAGGCTCAGCCTTTGTTACAATGTAACATCGCAGAGGCGCCTCTTAGCTGTCAATCAGAGCGCCGCGGCAACGGATGGAAACCGGCTCGCTGTGCCCTTCGCGCCACGTCGCGCGCCGCCGTGGTGCGCGTGTGTCTTCGTGTCAGCGTCCCTCGCGCACCCAGGTTGCGGCGAGCGCGCCGAGCAGCAGCAGCAGGCCGATCACGCCGGCGAACATCGGCAGCACGCCGACGCCCTTGACCACGCTGGCGTCGCGCATCCGCACGCCCATCCAGCCGTCGCCGCTGAACAGCGTCGATGACCTGACGGGGACGATACGCGGCAGGTCGATGCCCGAGCCGTCGGCGATGCGGCGGGCGTCGCCGCCGGTCGCCTGTGCCAGCGGCTTCAGGGTTTCGGTGGTCGAGGTGACCTCGGAGAATTCCTTCGGATTGGTCGGGCCGACATTGATCAGCGCCTTCAGCGTGCCGTCGGTCGCCTGCCACAGGCCGAGCTCGTTGGCGGGCAGGGTCGCGCGCCATTCGCCGGGATCGCCCTGGCTCAGAGTGAGCTCGCGCGTGGTGCCGGACGGCGAGGTCACGGTCACCGGCGGGACGGTGTCGCCCATGGTCTGGCGGATGACGGCGAGATCCTTGCCTTGAATCTGGAGCCGCAGCGCTTCCTCGTCGAGATCAGGCTGCTGCATCAGCCAGTGCGACATCCGCCTGAGCAGATCGAGATGCGGTCCGCCGCCTTCGTAGCCGCGTGCCCACAGCCAGATGTGGTCGGACAGCAGCAGAGCGACGCGGCCGGCGCCGAAGCGCGACAGCAGCAGGAGCGGCTTGCCATCGGCGCCGGTCATGACCGGCGGACTGACCGCATTACGCGTCTCGACGGTGCGGAAGAAGCGGCTCCAGCGCGGCGGCTCGGAGCCCGAGCCCTCGAGGCCGCGCGTAACCGGATGGCGTTTGCCGGCGTCAGATAGATGCGCATAGAAGGGCTTCTCGGTGACACCGACCGGCTCGGCGGGCAGCACCGAATCGAGCGGTGTGCGCCAGATGCTGGTGTTGGAGGCGTAGTCCGGCCCGGCCGAGACCAGCACCGCGCCGCCATTGCGCACGTAGCGCGCGATGTTGTCGAAATAGGCGATCGGCAACACGCCCTGGCGGGCGTAGCGGTCGAAGATGATCAACTGGAATTCGTTGATCTTCTGCTGGAACAGCTCGCGGGTCGGAAACGCGATCAGCGACAATTCGTTGATCGGGGTGCCGTCCTGCTTCTCCGGCGGCCGCAGGATGGTGAAGTGGACGAGATCGATGCTGGCGTCCGACTTCAGCAGGTTGCGCCAGGTGCGTTCGCCCGAATGCGGCTCGCCCGACACCAGCAGCACGCGCAGCTTGTCGCGGACGCCATCGATCGAGACCACGGCGCGGTTGTTGACGAGGGTCAGCTCGTTGTCGAGCGGCGATGCCTCGATCTCGACGATGTTCTGGCCTTCGTGCTTGATGTCGACGTCGACATTGGCGGCTTGGCCGCTGGTCAAGGTGCGCTCGCTGATGACCTCGCCGTCGCGCCGGATCACGACCTTGGCGCTGGCGCCGCTGACGCCCTGGTCGTCGAGCCGGAAGCTGATGGTCTGCGGCTGGCCGACGATGCCGAAGCGAGGCGCGGCCGTGATCGCGACGCGGCGGTCGCGCTCGGCCTTCTGGCCCGTGATCAGGGCCTGCAGCGGAGCCTGGAAGCCGAGCGCGGCGACGTTGCCGGGAATGTCGTGGACGCGTCCATCCGTGATCAGGAAGGCGCCGGCGACCCGATCGACGGGAACGTCCGACAGCGCCGAGGTCAACGCGCTGAACAGATGCGTGCCGTCGGTCTCGCCATCGGCCTGGCCGGCATCGACCACGCGGACCTCGAGGCCCTTGATCTTCTTCAAGCTGTCGACCAGCGACTCCTGGGCCGCCTGGGTCTGCTTGTTGCGGTCACCGAAATTCTGGCTCGGGCTCTTGTCGACCACGACGGCGGCGACCGAGCTCAGCGGCTCGCGGTCCTCGCGCGTGAACTGCGGATTGGCCAGCGCGAGCGCGATCAAGGCGAGCGCGGTGACGCGGATCCAGGCCGAGCGCGAGCGGCCGAGCAACAGGAGCGCGGCGATGACGACGATCGCGCCGATCGCGAGCCACAGCACGACCGTTGGGACCAGAGGCGTGAATGCGATGCCGTAATTCATGAGGCAAACTCGCTGGCTTCGTCATGGCCGGGCTTGTCCCGGCCATCCACGTCATTCCCTCGGAAAAGAGGGGCGTGGATGCCCGGCTCAAGGCCGGGCGTGACGACGGAGGTTTTGGCGCGGCTGCGCGTGGCTATTGTCATCACTGCCCAAGCCGTTCGATCAGTGCCGGCGCGTGCACCTGGTCGGCCTTGTAGTTGCCGGTCAGCGTGTACATCACGATGTTGACGCCGGCGCGGAAGGCGAATTCGCGCTGCCGCGGCTCGCCGGGAACCATCGGCAGCATGGCCTGGCCGTCGGGGCGGATGGCCCAGGCGCCTGCGAGGTCGTTGGAGGTGATGATGATCGGTGAGACGCCGTCGCCGCCGCGCGCCGGACGCGAGGCGCTGTCCTCGTCCTCGTCTTTCGGCAGCGCCTCGACCCAGGTCTGGCCTGCGGTGAAGCGACCGGGGAAGTCGCGCAGCAGGTAGAACGTCTTGGTCAGCACGTGCTCGCGCGGCACCGGCTCGAGCTCGGGGACGTCGAGCGACGACAGAATCTCGCGCAGCGACTGCATGCCCGGGGTCTGCTGCGCGCCGTTCTCGCCCGGGGGCGCCTCGACTGCATCGCGGGTATCGAAGATCACCGTGCCGCCCTGCTTCATGTAGGCGTCGATCTTGTTGATCGCGTCCTGCGGCGGCTTCGGCGTGCCCGGCACGATCGGCCAGTAGATCAGCGGGAAGAAGGCGAGCTCGTCATGCGCAGGATCGATGCCGACGGGGTCGCCGGCTTCGAGCGCCGTGCGCTGGGCCAGGAACAAGGTCAGTCCGGTCAGGCCGGCCTTGACGATGGAATCGACGTCGGCATTGCCGGTCACGACATAGGCAAGCCGCGTCTGCGACACCGCGCGCATGGCGAAATCGTCGCTGGCGGCGTCGGCGCGCGCGGCCGTCGGCATCGCGACCGCGAGCAGGGCGCCGGTTGCAAGCACCGCAAGCACGATGGACGCGGGCGCTGCACGCCGCCACCGCGCGAGCGAGGCCAGCACGCCGCCGAGCAGGGCGACGATGACCGCGTCGATCAGGAACAGCAGCAGTGCGGTCGACAGCAGGATGCCCCGGAGATCGCGCGGCTCCGCCGTGGTGTAGCTGGCACGCTTGGCGCGCAGCGTCGACGTGTCGAGCTGCAGAATGCGATCGGCGGGGCTGAGCGTGTTCACTGCGGTGGGTCCCTCGGCTGGGCCATAGAATCCGGGTGGATGATCCAGCGAAGCCCGGTCGTTGAAATCCGCCGGCAGCGGCTTGGCGGTCGAAGGCGGCGGTCCGAAGGCGCCGAAGCCGTCGAGGATGTGCAGCGGCGCCAGCGTGGCCTTGGCGGTCTCACCCGCGGGACCAGGGCCCGGCGTCGAAGTGTAGCCGGACATGTCGACGATGCGGCGGAGCATCTCGACCATCGCGCCCGACATCGGCAGATCGGACCAGCGCATGTCGGCGCTGACATGGAACAGCGCGATCAGGCCCTTGCCGCGATGCTCGCCCGTGACGAGCGGCGTGCCGTCCTCCAGCGAGGCCCAGCTCTTGGTCGCCAGCACGGCGTCGGGCTCGGCGAGGACCTGGCGATTGACCGTCACGTCCTTCGGGACGGTGATGCCGGCGAACGGGCCGTCGGCGGCGAACGCGGCCAGGTGTTGCGGCTTCTCCCAGGTCAGGCTGCCGCCCAGGGTGCGGCCGCCGCGGCGCAGCTTGACCGGCACGAGATCGTCGTCGCCCTGCGCCAGGCGCGGGCCGGCGAAGCGCACCAGCACGCCGCCATTCTCGATCCAGCCGTTGAGACGGTCGCGCAGCTCCGGCGACAGCGTGCCGACGTCGGCCATCACGATCATCGGCACCTTCTGGTCGAGGAACTGCGTGATGACCTGCTGCGGAGCGCCGCGATCACCGAGGCGGAGATCGGCGAACGGCGCCAGCGCGCGCGTCAGATAGAAGGTCGGCGCGAGCAGCGGTTGCGCGGTGTCGCTGGTGGCGCCGGAGACGATGCCGACCGCACGCCGCCGCCAGCGCTTGTCGAGCAGTTGCACGGCGCCTGCGGAGCGCTCGCCGGCGATCTCGAGCCGGGTGATGTCATTGCGCAGCTCGACCGGAAGATCGAAGCTCGCCTCGGCGTCGTGCGCACCGGCGGCGAAGCCGAACTGCGCTTCGCCGAGCGGCGAGCCCTTGGCGTCGAGCGCGCGCACAATGCCGCCCGGAACCGAGAGATCGGCGCGCAGCACCTTCACGGTCATCTTGGCCGCGGCGTTCTCGGCGCCCGCAAGCGCCAGCGGCGACAGGGTGCCGCCTTCGAACACCGTCAGGCTGCGATCGCCGATGGTCTTGGCAAGGCCGGTGACAAACTCGCTGCCGCGGCCGGGATCGACGCCGTCGGAGAACCACATGATCTCGGCATCGCCCGTCGCTTTCAGGAAGCGATCGAGCTGCGGCAGCGCATCGGCGCGCTCGGTCGTGTAGGCCTTGGGCGCGATCTGGCGCAGCGCGACGCGCGCCGCGCCGGCTGGCATCAAGGTGAGGTCGCGTGCGGGCTCCGACAGCGGCATCAGCGCGACGCCGCGGCGGTCGGCATCGGCATTGGCGATGATCTCGTCGGCGGCCCTGATACGCGTGTCCCAGCTCGCCGCCGCGCTCCAGCTGTCGTCGAGCAAAAGCACAAGCGGCGCCTTGCTGCCGACGGCTTCGGTGCGCGGATTCCAGATCGGGCCGGCCGCAGCGAAGATCACCAGCGCCGCCGCGATCAGCCGCAGCAGGGTGAGCCACCAGGGCGAGCGCGACGGCGTCTCTTCCTTGGGCGTGATGTCGAACAACAGCCGGGTCGGCGGAAACTCGATGCGGCGCGGCCGCGGCGGCATCACCCGCAGCAGCCACCACAGCACCGGCAGGCTGATGAGCCCGGTCAGCAGCAAGGGTTCGGCGAACGACAGCGGCAGGCCCATCATGCGCCGAGCCCTCCGGGGCCAGCGCCCACTTTGACGCCGCCGCGCGCGCTACCTTTGGCCGTGGTCATGCCGGCATGCAGGAACAGCAGCAGCTCGGCAGCCGAGCGGCTGGTGGTGTGGGTGGTGAACAGCCAGTCGAGCTTGCCGGTCTCGGCGCGGATCTGGTCGCGATGCAGCGCCACGCGGGCGACGTAGTCCTGCGCCCAGCTCTCGGCGCGGCCGGCCGTGATGACCTCGCCGCCCTCCGGCTCGACGAACTCGACGCGGCCGGAATAGGGGAAGGTCTCCTCGGCGGGATCGACGACCTGGACCATCGTGCCGTGCGCGCCCGACGCGGACAGGCCGGCGAGCATGGTGCTGATCTCGGAGATCGGCGACCAGAAATCCGACAGCACGACGATCTCGGCGAGCGCGGACGGCACGAAGGAGGGCGGCAGGCTCGGCCTGATCGTCTCATCATGCAGCATCGCCTGCGCGATGCGGTCGATCACGTTGCGGCTCCCGGTCGGATTGATCAGGCCGGGAATCCCGACGCGTTCGCCGCCGGCCACCAGCAACTCGGCCAGGGCGAAGGTCACGATCAGGGCGCGCTCGAGCTTGCTGTCGCGGGCGCCCTTCGACGCGAACGCCATCGACGGCGAGCGGTCCGGCCAGATCCACACGGTGTGCGCGGCCTCCCATTCCTGCTCACGGACGTAGAGATGATCGTCGCGCGCGGAGCGGCGCCAGTCGACGCGCTGCGACGGCTCACCGGAGACGAAGCGGCGGTACTGCCAGAAGCTTTCGCCGGAGCCGGCGCGGCGACGGCCATGCAGACCATGGATCACGTTGGCGGCGATCTGGCGCGCTTCGAGCACCAGCCGCGGCAGCGACGACGCCAGCGTCCGGCTTTCGCCATCGGCACGCCGGATTGCGAGAATCTCCGTGTCGGCGTGCCCTGTCGCTGCGGCCATCAGCCAATCCGGCTCTTCAGTTGCCGGATCACGTCCGGAATGGTGCGTCCCTCGGCGCGGGCCGGGAAGGTGAGCGCCATGCGGTGCTTGAGCACGGGCTCGGCGAGATCGAGCACGTCGTCGATCGAGGGAGCGAGGCGGCCGTCGAGCAAGGCGCGGGCGCGCACCGCGAGCATCAATGATTGACTGGCGCGCGGACCCGGGCCCCAGGCGATCAGCTTGCCGGCGTCGCCGGCCTCCGGGCCGGGGCGGGCGGACCGCACCAGCGACAGGATCGCCTCGACCACGGAATCGCCGACCGGCAGCCGGCGCACCAGCCGCTGCGCAGCGATCAGCGCGTCTGCGGTCATCGCGGCCTTGGCGCCGCTCTCTTCGGCACCGGTGGTCTCGAACAGGATGCGGCGCTCGGCGTCGCGATCGGGATAGTCGACGTCGATCTCCATCAGGAAGCGGTCGAGCTGGGCCTCGGGAAGCGGATAGGTTCCTTCCTGCTCCAGCGGATTCTGGGTCGCGAGCACGTGGAAGGGCTTCGGCAGGTCATGACGGGCGCCTGCGACGGTGATGTGCTGCTCCTGCATGGCTTGCAGCAATGCCGACTGCGTGCGCGGGCTGGCGCGGTTGATCTCATCCGCCATCAGCAGTTGCGCGAACACCGGGCCGGCGATGAAGCGGAACGAGCGCTTGCCGCCGGCGCTCTCGTCGAGCACCTCGGCGCCGAGAATGTCCGACGGCATCAGGTCCGGCGTGAACTGGATGCGCTTGGCATCGAGGCCGAGCGTCACGCCCAAGGTCTCGACCAGCTTGGTCTTGGCGAGGCCGGGGACGCCGATCAGCAGCGCGTGGCCACCGGACAGGATGGTCACCAGCGTGTTTTCCACCACGCGGTCCTGGCCGAAGATGACGCTGGAGATCGCATCCTTTGCCGCTCGGATCTGGCCGGAGACCTGTTCGGCCGACCGGACGATCGCATCCTCGAGCTTCTCGGCACTCTCAGCCATTCCCATCGCTCCTTCTGCCCCGCATCTTGAACTTTCGGACGGACGTTCCGCTCCAGTTTGCCGGGACACGGATGCCAACCTATGCGAAGGCGCTGTATTCGTTGAGTTAAACTATCCCCATATTATCGGCATTACGGGGTATTGACGGCATCACGTTATGGCGACCTTACATGACCTGCAGGGCCGCCAGGAACTTTTGCACAGACGACGACGATGGAATCTTGCACCAATCGTGCCAAGGTGGACGCAAACTCAAGGCAAACCATGGCGAAGCAAGGGCAGACCACCGACAACGGACTCGATCGGCTGACGTCGGCGGCAACGCAGGCTGGCACATCCGCAAAGGGACTGCCGCCGGTGCATTTGTGGAATCCGCCATTCTGCGGCGATCTCGACATGCGAATCGCCGGTGATGGTAGCTGGTACTACATGGGCACGCCAATCGGGCGGCCTGCGCTGGTGCGGCTGTTCTCGACGATCCTCAAGCGCGAGGGTGATCGCTATTTCCTGGTCACGCCGGTGGAGAAGGTCGGCATCCGCGTCGATGATGCCCCCTTCACAGCCGTAGAAATGCGGACGGAGAGCGATGCGCGCGGACCGCTGCTGCATTTCCGCACCAATGTCGACGACTGGGTCGCGTGCGATGCCGAGCACCGGCTGCGCTTCGAGCCTGGCGAGAGCGGCGGCCTGAGGCCCTATCTGCATGTGCGAGCCGATCTCTGGGCCAAGGTGACGCGGGCGCTCTACTACGAGCTTGTTGACATGGGTGAGGAGCGGATGATCGATGGGCGTGTCATGTTCGGCGTGGGGTCGGGCGGCGCGTTCTTCCCCATGGCCGATGCAGAACAGGTGAGGGCGGCGCTTTGAACCAGCCCATGGTGAGGAACGGGACCGCTGGGCTCAGTTCAGCCGATTTCTTCGCGCGGGGCCGCGCGCGGTTGCGCTTCGACGTTCCGCAGGCCCTGCTCGATCCGGATGTCATTCCGGCCAGCGGAGATTCCGGCACCGACCGCATGCTCGAGATCATCTCCCGCGAGCAGCCCATCCGCCCCGCGGCGGTGCTGATCCCGGTGGTCGACCGTCCCGAGCCGACGGTCCTTTTGACCCAGCGCTCGCCGAACCTCTCGAGCCATGCCGGGCAGATCGCCTTTCCCGGCGGCAAGATCGACGTCACCGATGCCTCGCCGCTCGATGCCGCCCTGCGCGAGGCCGAAGAGGAGGTCGGGCTCGACCGCAGCTTCGTCGACCCGATCGGCTATCTCGACGTCTACGGCACCGCCTTCGGCTTCCGCATCCTGCCCACGGTGGCGCGGGTGCGGCCCGGATTCACGCTCAAGATCAACGAGGGCGAGGTCGACGACGCCTTCGAGGTGCCGCTGGCCTTCCTGATGGACCCCGCCAATCATCAGCTGCATTCCAAGGAGTTTCGCGGCATGGAGCGTTTGTATTACGCGATGCCGTTCGCCGAGCGCTACATATGGGGCGCTACAGCGGGCATCCTTCGGGTCTTGTACGAGCGGGTCTGTCAGCCATGATCCGTGGCGTGTTGACGGAAATCGGAATTTTCCTCATTCCTTTTGCGGTTTATGTGTTGTTCTTGCTCGCGACCAAATCGGGGCTGTTGGTGCCTGTCAACTGGCCCTTTCATCTGATCACAAAATTGACGGTGGCGGCGCTGGTGTTGGTGATTGCAAGTCTGGTCCTGATCGCCGAGTTCTCCGGCGCGCCGCCGCGTTCGACCTATATCCCCGCTCATGTCGAGAACGGCAGGCTCGTTCCAGGGGTCGAGAAATGATCGGCGCGCGGGTGCTGCATGCGCCCTGGCTCTCGTCCGGTCCCGCCGCGCGCGTGCTCGCGCTGCTCAATTGCGACGGCGAGGAGGCGCGGGTGGTCGGCGGCGCCGTGCGCAATGCGCTGCTCGGCATCGCCATCGGCGACATCGACATCGCGACCACGGCGCTGCCGGCGGAGGTGCTCCGGCGCGCCAAGGCGGCGTCGATCAAGAGCGTGCCGACCGGCATCGACCATGGCACCGTGACCCTCGTGCTCGAGGGGCATCCATTCGAGGTCACGACCCTGCGCGAGGACACCGAGACCTTCGGCCGCAAGGCCAAGGTCGAGTTCGGCCGCGACTGGGTCGGCGACGCGCACCGGCGCGACTTCACCATCAATGCGCTGTCCGTCGGGCCGGACGGCGTGGTGCATGATCACGTCGGTGGTCTCGCCGACATCGCCCAACGCCGCGTGCGCTTCATCGGCGATCCCGCCCAGCGCATCGCCGAGGATTATCTGCGCATCCTGCGCTTCTTCCGCATCCATTCGGCATTCGGCCACGGCGTCCCCGACCGCGAGGGCTATCTGGCCTGCATCGCCGGCCGCGCCGGCCTCGCCGCATTGTCCGCCGAGCGGGTGCGCATGGAGATGCTGAAACTGCTCGTCACCGACGGCGCGGTCGGCGCGGTCACGGCGATGGCGGATGGCGGGTTGCTGACGGCGATCCTCGGCGGCGTCGCCTATCTCGGTCCGTTCGCCGCGATGATCGGCATCGAGCGCGAACTGGAGCTTTCGCCGAGCGCGGTCCGCCGTCTCGCGGCGCTCGCGGTCGCCGTGACCGAGGATGCGCGCCGTCTCGGCGTCAGACTGAAGCTCTCCAATGCCGAGACCAAGGCGCTGGACGGCATGGGCCATCGCTGGTGGCGGTTCGCATCCGCCGACGAGGCGCGAGTCCGGCGTCTGCTGTATCGTCTCGGCGAGACCGTCTATCGCGACCGCCTGATGCTCGGCTGGGCGCGGGCGCGCGATCGCGACGACCGGCGCTGGCGCGAGCGTGCGCTGTTGCCGCAGCGCTTCACGCCGCCGAAATTGCCGTTGAAGGCGGCCGATTTCATCGCGCGCGGGGTTGCGGAGGGACCGCTTCTCGGTCATGTGCTCACCCTCGCAGAGGATGCCTGGTTAGCTGCGGACTTTCCGCTCGACGAGGCATCGCTGAACGCGATCGCCGATCAGGCGGCGGCGCGTGTCAACCGCGACGGACGTTCATGAATTTTCTGGCAGGCTTTGCCGACATCTCGCTCCTGCAACTCCTGCTCGTCGCTTCCGTCGCTCTATTCGCTTCGATCATCGGTGGTCTTGCCGGCTACGGCACCGGCGCTCTCATGCCGCTCGTGCTGGTGCCAATGGTCGGCGCCGAACCCGTCGTGCCGATCATCGCTATCTCGGCGATCCTCACCAACCTCAGCCGCGTCGCCGCCTACCTCCAGCATGCCGATCGCACCCGGGCCGGCATCGTCATCGCCGCGGCGGCGCTCACGACGGCGCTCGGTGCCTACGGCTACACGCGACTGACCAATGCCGGCGCGGCGTTCGTGATCGGCACCATGCTGATCATGAGCGTCCCGCTGCGGCGGATCCTGCGCAAGCGCGAGGTCAGGATCGGCAATGGCGGGCTTGCCGCCGGAGCAGTCGGTTATGGCGTGCTGGTCGGCGGCACCTCCGGCTCCGGCGTGATCCTGCTGTCGCTGCTGATGGCGGCGGGCCTGGAAGGCGCCGCGGTCATCGCCACCGACGCGATGATCTCGGTGGCGACGGGCGTCATCAAGATCTCGGTGTTTGGTTTGGCCGGCGTGGTCACGGCGCAGGTGCTGGCCTTCGCGCTCCTGATCGGCGCGGTTGCGGTGCCGGGCGCGTTCCTCGCCAAGGCCTTCGTCGCCTGCATGCCGGTGCACATCCACGCCGCCATCCTCGACGCCGCCGTGATCACCGGCGGCGGCGTGATGATCGCGTCGGCGCTGCGGCACCTGCTGCCGGCGGGATAGCCCTTCGGCGTCAGGCTACCTGCTGTGCTGCTCGGCCTCTACGTCCGCCCCCAGCGGCCGATCAGCATCTTCAGGAAACGCTCCGCCGCAGGCGACATCGTGCCGGTTCTGCGGCGCACGACGCCGATGGTGCGTGAGATCTCGGGATTGAGGATGGGGCGCGTGACGAGGAAGGGATGATCGCTCTGCGGTGTCGCCATCTTCGGAAGAACCGAGATGCCAAGCCCAGCCTCGACGAGTCCAAGCGACGTGGAGAGATGCGTCACCTCGTAGAACCAGCGCAGCTTGATCGCTGATTTGGCGAGCGCGGCATCGAGCAGGGTCCGGTTGCCGCTGGACCGGTGTACGGTGATCAGAGGGTAGGGCTCGAGATCGCCCCAGCCGACCGTCGCCATCGCGGCGAGCGGGTGATCCTTGCGCGCGGCGAGCACGAAGGGATCCTCGACCAGACGGTCGAAGATCAGCTCGGGGTCCGATGCTCCCATCAGGTTGATGCCGAACTCGACCTCGCCACGCTCGACGGCCTGCAGCCCATCGGTGGCAGGCAGGTCGAGAATGCGAAAGCGGATGTTGGGATATTGATCGTTGAACTCGCGGATGACCGACGGCAGGAAGTAGAACGCCGCGGTCGGCAGGCAGGCGATGGTGACGAGGCCTCCGCGATTGAGGCCGCTGTCGCGCACAGCAAACAGCGAGCCGTCGAACTCCTCGATCATACGCCGCACGAGCGGCACCAGCTCGGCGCCGAGCGCCGTCAGCGCGACGTGACGCGTCGTGCGCTCCAGGAGCGGTGCGCCGATCGCGCCCTCCAGCTTCTGGATGCGCCGGCTCAATGCCGGCTGCGAGAGGTTCAGGGCCTCGGCGGCCCGATGAAAGCTCTCCAGATCCGAGACGCTCAGGAAGGCCCGGAGGTCTAGGATCTCACAATTGATGTTAATCATGCATCAATACCGCAATTCTTTGCATTTCAAAGATCGATCTCAGCTCAGTATACGCAACAGTAACGTAGATTGATACGAAATTGACATAACTGAGGCCGGCATGAACGATCTGATCTCGATACCGTGCGTCCTGATGCGAGGCGGAACGTCGAAGGGGCCCTTTTTCCTGGCGTCGGACCTGCCGAGCGATCCGGTCCGGCGCGATGAGATTCTGCTCTCGGTCATGGGCTCCGGTCATCCGCTGCAGATCGACGGCATCGGCGGCGGCAATCCGGTCACGAGCAAGGTCGCCATCGTCGGGCCGGCCAGCGTGCCCGGCGCCGACGTGGATTATCTGTTCGCGCAGGTGCGGATCGATCAGCAACTGGTCGATACCTCGCCCAATTGCGGCAACATGCTTGCCGCGGTCGGACCTTTCGCCATCGAGGCGGGGCTGGTGCCGGCGAAAGGTCCGGCGACGCTGGTCCGCATTCACAACGTCAATACGCGCCAGTTGATCGAGGCCGAGGTGCCGACCCCCAACGGCAAAGTGTCGTATCTCGGCGACGCGTCGATCGACGGTGTCCCAGGGCGAGCGGCGCCGATTGCGCTCACCTTTCTCGATGCTGCCAACCGGATGGACGAGATGTTTCCGACCGGCGAGGCCAATGAGACGATCGACGATGTCGACGTCACGCTGATCGACTGCGCGATGCCGATGATGATCGTGCGTGCGGAGGATCTCGGCGTGACCGGTTATGAGAGCGCCGCCGCGTTGAGTGCGAACACGGCGCTGCTGGAGCGGCTCGAGCGGCTGCGCGTGGCGGCCGGCGGGCGCATGGGACTCGGCGACGTTCGCGACCGTGTCATTCCCAAGCCGGTGCTGCTCGCCCCCGCGGTGCACGGCGGCCACGTGTCGGCCCGCTATTTCATGCCGCACGATTGCCACCCGTCGCTTGCCACCACCGGCGCCGTCGGCATCGCCACCTCGCTGATCGTGGCGGACACGGTGAGTGCGCGTCTCGCTGGGCTGCAGGTCGCGCCTGCGGTCATCGGCATCGAGCACCCGATGGGCCATATCGACGTCAAGCTGCAGGAGCGCGATGGCCGGATCGTGGCTGGGATTTTGCGGACCGCCCGCAGGCTGTTCGAAGGCTGCGTGTTCGCAAAGCCCGCGACACGGATGGTACACGCCGCCTGAGCGCACGCGGCGTCCGGACTCAATCGACATCGATAACAAGGGAGGAAGTCACATGCGTCGTCTCATGCTCGCCATCACTGCGGCTGTCGCAATCTGCGGCTCGGCCGCCGCCGAGCCCGTGCGCATCAGCGTCGGCTCGTACAATCTGAACAACCTGCCGTTTCCGGTCGCGGTGGGCCTTGGCCTGTTCCAGAAGGAAGGGCTCGACATCACCGTGGAGAATTTCGCCTCCGGCGGCTCCAAGACGCTGCAGGCGCTGGTCGCCGGATCGACCGATGTCGCCGTCGGCTTCTACGACCACACCATCCAGATGCAGTCGCAGAACAAGTCGGTCGTCGGCTTCGTGCTGCTGTCGCGCAATTCCGGTCTGGTGCTGGCCGGTGGCAAGGCTGCGACGTTCGACCCGGCCAGGCCGGAGACCATCAAGGGCGCCAAGATCGGCATCACCGCCCCCGGATCATCCTCGGACTTCTTCGTCCGCTATTATCTCAAGCAGAACAAGATCCCCGCCGAGAGCGTGTATCTGATCGGCGTCGGATCAGGGGCCGCTGCCGTGGCCGCGCTGGAGCAGGGCAAGATCGATCTGCTGGTGAACTACGATCCGGCCGCGACCTATGTCGAGCAGAAGGGGATCGGCAAGATCCTGATCGATGCGCGAAGCGACGAGGGCGCCAAGCAGGTCTATGGCGGCATCTATCCGACCTCCGTGCTCTACGCGACCCAGCAGTACATCGCGAAGAACCCGGCAACGGTCCAGAAGATCACCAACGCCACGGTCAAGGCACTGCGCTGGATCGCCACGCACAGCGCCGAGGAGATCGTCGCGGTGCTGCCGAACGATTTCATCTCCGGCGAGAAGGAGACCTATACGAAGGCGGTTGAGAACGCCAAGGCGATCTTCTCCAGAGATGGGCAGTTCGACGAGACCGATGTGCAGACGCCGCTGCATGTGCTCAAGAGCTTCAATGACAAGGTGGAGGCGGCGTCGATCGACCTCGCCAAGACCTACACCAACGCCTTCGCCGTGAAGGCGCAGAGCGTCTCGAACTGATCGGGAGGAAAACAATGGCACTCGCCGTCGTCAAGGACCCGGACCCGATGGTTCAGTCCCGCAGCGCCAGGAGCATGGTGGAGATCAATCAGGTCACCATGTCCTTCGGCAGCTACACCGCCGTCAGGGACGTGAATCTGACGGTCGCCGATGGCGAGTTTCTCGCCATTGCCGGTCCGACCGGCTGCGGCAAGAGCACCATCCTCAACGCGATCGCGGGCCTCTTGAAGCCGAGCGCCGGCAGCATCGCCATCGATGGCCAGCCGGTGCGCGGTGTCCAGGGCAACATCGGCTATCTGTTCCAGCAGGATGCCTTGCTGCCGTGGAAGACCGCGATCGAGAATGTCGAGCTCGGCCCGCTGTTCCGCGGCGTGTCGGCCCGTGAGCGCCATGAGCGCGCAATGGCCTGGCTCGTCAAGGTCGGGCTGAAGGGCTTCGAGCACCGCTATCCGCACCAGCTCTCCGGCGGCCAGCGCAAGCGCGTGCAGATGGCTCAGGCGCTCATCCATGGGCCGAAGGTCATCCTGATGGACGAGCCGTTCTCGGCGCTCGACATCCACACCCGCCACCTGATGCAGAACGAGCTGCTGCGGCTGTGGCAGGAGGAGAAGCGCGCGGTGGTCATGATCACCCACGATCTCGAGGAGGCCATCGCGCTGGGGGATCGCGTCGTCGTTCTGGCCTCGGGACCGGCCTCGCGGGTCATCGACAGCTTCCCAGTCGACCTGGAGCGGCCGCGCGACGTGGCCGAGATCAAGCTCGATCCGCGCTTCACCGATCTCTATCGCAACATCTGGGCCTCGCTGCGCGGGGAAGTGGAGAAGAGCTATGCCCGCCATGACTGAACGCCTCATCCAGCTCGCGTTGCTGATCGTCATCGTCGGCGGCTGGCAGGCCGGCGTCACCTATGGCGTCATCGATCCGTTCTTCTTCCCGGCGCCGCTGGCGGTGCTCAAGCAGGTGTTTGCCTGGCTGTCGGCGCAGAGCTTCTACGCGCATGTCTCGACGACGCTGACCGAGACGATCCTCGGCTACATCATCGGCACCGGACTCGGCGTCACCGCCGGCGTCTGGCTCGGCCTCAACCATTCCGCGGCGCGCATCCTCGATCCCTTCATCAAGGCGCTCAACGCCGTGCCGCGCGTGGTGCTGGCGCCGATCTTCGTGCTATGGCTCGGCCTTGGCCTGTGGTCGAAGGTGGCGCTTGCGGTGACCCTGGTGTTCTTCGTCACCTTCTTCAACGCGCTGCAGGGCGTGCGCGAGGTCAACCCGGTGGTGCTGGCGAATGCCCGCATCCTCGGCGCCCGGCGCTCGGAGCTGCTGCGTCACGTCTACTTCCCGGCGGCTGCGAGCTGGATCCTGTCGTCGCTGCGAACCTCGGTCGGCTTTGCGGTGGTCGGCGCCATCATCGGCGAATATCTCGGCTCGTCCGCCGGGCTCGGCCATCTGATCGCGCAGGCCGAAGGCAATTTCGATGCGGTCGGCGTGTTCGCCGGCATCTTCATCCTGGCGATCTTCGTGCTGTGCATCGACGCGCTGCTCGACCTCGTGGAGAGCCGCCTGATCAAATGGCGTCCCAACGTCGCCGAGCGTCCGGCCTGATCCGGATACGACAGAGCGCCGGTCCTGACGGGCCGGCGCTCTTGCATTGATCACCAGGCTTCAGGCCGGCACGAGCTCGGTCAGCGAGCGGATGATGCGGTCGGGCTTGACGTCGGTGCCTTCCGGCAGGCCGTCGCCATGGACGTCGATCCAGATCGAATAGATGCCGAGCCGCTGTGGCGCCACGATCTCCCATTCGAGATTGTCGCCGATCATCCAGGTGTCTTCGGGGCCGACGCCGAGCCGCTCCATCGCGTGCCAATAGGCGCGCTCCTCGGGTTTGCCGAAGCCGTGCTCGCCCTCGATCTGGATGTGGTCGAAGCGGTGCGCCAGCGCGAAGCGCTCGATCTTGGCGCGCTGCTGGCCGGCCTCGCCGTTGGTCACGAGCGCCAGCCGGACGCCGCGCGCCTTGAATGCGTCGATCGCCTCATGCGCGCCGGGAAAGATGAACATCTGCTCGTCGCGATAGGCGGTGAAGCGGTCGGCGATGCGGATCGCAAGCTCGATCGGCAGCGCCGGGCCTGCGGCGATCAACGCCGCGAAGCCGCCCTTGACCACCTCCTGGCGGGCCTGGATCAGCTTCATCCGCCATTCGGCGCCGGCGACCGACCAGAAGCTGCGCGCCGAGGAGAGGATCGCGGCCGCCACCTCCTGCGAGGTATGCGGCGCCAGCTCGTCGGCAAATTCGGTGGCGACGATGTTCCACGCGATCTCGGGCCGGCCATAGGCCGACAGGATGGTGTCGTCCATGTCGATCAGCATGGCGCGGGGCAGGGGAGCGGTCATCTCCTGGGTACGCGGCGGCGGGGCTGAAGGTTTCAGGGCCATTTCACTTCGGGCGGCATCGAGGACAGGATCGAGTCGACATTGCCGCCGGTTTTCAGCCCAAATGTGGTGCCACGGTCATAAAGCAGGTTGAATTCGACATAGCGGCCGCGCCGGATCAACTGCTCCTCGCGGTCCGCGTCGGTCCAAGGCGCGCCGAAATTGCGGCGGACCAGCTCCGGATAGACCTTCAGGAAGGCGCGGCCAACATCCTGGGTGAAGGCGAGATCGGCCTCCCAGTCGCCGGAATCGTGATGGTCGTAGAAGATGCCGCCGATGCCGCGCGGCTCCTTGCGATGGGGCAGGTAGAAGTACTCGTCGCACCAGCGCTTGTACTTGTCGTACGACGCGACCGCCGCATGCGCATCGCAGGCGCTCTTCATCGCGGCGTGGAAGGCGAGCGTATCCGGGTCTTCCTGAGTGCGGCGGCGGTCGAGCACCGGCGTCAGGTCGGCGCCGCCGCCGAACCAGGCCTTCGTGGTCACGACGAAGCGGGTGTTCATGTGCACCGCCGGCACGTGCGGCGACCACAGATGCGCGATCAGCGAGATGCCCGAGGCCCAGAACCGCGGATCCTCGGCGGCGCCAGGGATCTGGCTGCGGAATTCGGGCGCGAACTCGCCATGCACGGTGGAGCAGTGCACGCCGACTTTCTCGAACAGCCGGCCGTGCATCATGCTCATGACGCCGCCGCCGCCCGGGCCGCCGGCATGATCGGTGCGCTCCCACGGCGTGCGCACGAAGCGGCTGGCCTGACGTGGATAGAGGGCGGCCGGCGCCTCGTCCTCGAGCCGCTCGAACGCCGCGCAGATCTGGTCGCGCAGGCTCTCGAACCAGGCGCGGGCGCGGGCCTTGCGATCCTCGATGGCGGCAGTGGTCATGGCAGTTTTCCCCGGGGCGCGTTTCTTTCACCCTCCCCTGGAGGGGAGGGTGGGACCGCTCATGTCGCTACACCTGGCTACTACCATAAGCGATCAGCCCTGCGGGCCAAAATAGGTGCAGGTCTCGCGGCAGCTGTCGCGGTGGACGCTGACCTTGGTGACATGGCCGATGGAGCGGACGCGCTCATAGATGAAGCGCGACAGGTTCTCGAGCGTCGGCAGCCCGATCGCCTCGATCTTGTTCAGGAACTTGTGGTCGAGCATGGCCTGGATCTCGCTCAAGCGCTGCGTCAGCACGCCGAAATCCACCACCATGCCGGTCTCGGGATTGGTCGCATCGCCGCGCACCGTCACCTCGGCGCGGAAGGAATGGCCGTGGATTTCCTGGCTGGCTTCGCCGAGCGTCGTAATCGGCAGCGTATGCGCGGCCTCGAAGGTGAACGACTTGGTCAATTCCCACATCGTGTCAGTCACAATCCCTATCTGATGCCGATCATCTTGTGCGTCTGCAGGCTGAGCCGCCATTGCGGATGATGCTGGCAGTATTGAATCGCGCGCGCCGTGTTCGCGGCCGCGTCGGGCCCGTCCATCGGCTGCAGCGAGAAACGCTCGAAGGCGAGGCCTTCGAACCGCTCCGGCCCGGCGCCGTCCTGCGGATAGACCAGCTTCAGCTCATGGCCCTGCCGCAGCTTCAGCTCGGTGCCCGCTTTCGGGCTGACGCAGATCCAGTCGATGCCGTCGGGCGGAATGAGCGTGCCGTTGGTCTCGATCCCGACCGCGAAGCCGCGGGCGTGAAGCGCCGTGATCAGGTCGGCATCGACCTGCAGCAGCGGCTCGCCGCCGGTGAGGATCGTATAGCGGTCGGCGGCACCGCCTGTCCATTGCCCGGCAATCGCCTCGGCGAGATCGGCGCTGTCATAGCGGCCCCCGAGCGTGCCGTCGGTGCCGACGAAATCGGTGTCACAGAACCGGCACGTCGCGGTTGCGCGGTCGGCCTCGCGTCCGCTCCACAGGTTGCAGCCGGCGAAGCGGCAGAACACCGCAGCGCGGCCCGCCTGGGCGCCTTCGCCCTGCAGGGTCATGAAGATTTCCTTCACCGCGTAGCTCACCCTTCGGCTCCTTGCGCAGATTGCATTTGGACGAATTGTCCGGTTTGGCGCAGCGCCTCGCCGGCGGCCATCGCCGCCGCCATCGCCACGTTCAGCGAGCGCAGCCCGGGCTGCAGCGGAATCCGCAGCCGCGCATCGGCGACCTCCGCCACGGCCTCCGGCACGCCGGCGCTCTCGCGCCCGAGCAGCAGGATGTCGTCCGCGCCGTAGCTGAAGTCGAGATAGCAGATCGCGGCCTTGGTCGTCAGCAGCAGCAGGCGATGGCCCGCCGCCGCCCGCCAGGCCTCGAACGCGTGCCATGAATCGTGACGCCGCCAATTCAACTGGTCCAGATAGTCCATGCCGGCGCGGCGGAACTGCCGGTCCGACACCGGAAAGCCGGCCGGCTCGATGATGTGGGCCGCGAGCCCGAGGCAGGCGCACAGCCGCAGGATCGTTCCGGTGTTCTGCGGAATGTCGGGTTGATAGAGCGCGATCTGCATGCGAATTGGTCTTAAGACTGAGGCGGAAAGTCCGCTTCCTGCGCGGGAATTGGTGCATGGCGTGCTGCAGGGCCGATAGCGGGCTTGCGCTCGTATCGCAAGGGTGCCAATAGAACGATTCTGGACGGCTTGTTCCCCAGGGGCGGTGGAGCGAGCCGTTTTCTGCCGCCGCGGGGGACGCGGGCGCCGGCAGGATCTCCCGGTCACGTGATCTCCAACGCCGAGATCCAAGACGTCGAGCGGGGCGGTTCCACCGGCTGCAACGAAGAAAGGGTTGGAATCGTGACAGCGTCTACTGCGGATCATCCGACACGCCGGGATTTTCTTTTCGTCGCCACGGGCGCGACCGCGGCGGTCGGTGGTGTGGCCGCCCTGTGGCCCTTCATCTCCCAGATGAATCCCGATGCCTCGACCATCGCGGCCGGTGCGCCGATCGAGGTCGACCTCTCTCCGGTCGCCGAAGGTCAGGACATCAAGGTGTTCTGGCGCGGCAAGCCGATCTACATCTCCCACCGCACCAAGAAGCAGGTCGAGGAGGTCCGTAAGGTTCCCGTGTCGAGCCTGATCGATCCGGCGACCGACCAGTCGCGCACCAAGGACGGCCACGAGCAGTGGCTGGTCGTGATCGGCATCTGCACCCATCTCGGCTGCATCCCGATCGCCCATGAAGGCAACTACGACGGCTTCTTCTGCCCGTGCCACGGCTCCCAGTACGATGCTTCCGGCCGCGTGCGCCAGGGGCCGGCGCCGCTCAACCTTCCCGTCCCGCCCTATCAGTTCGTTTCCGACACCAAGATCCAGATCGGCTGAGCGGACGTTCGTCTTCAGCTCACGCTCGATCGTGCAAGATAATTTCTTCAGGAACGCATCATGAGTGGACCTTCTGACTACCAGCCGAGCCACCCCGCCTTGAAGTGGCTCGAGCAAAGACTTCCGATCATCGGCCTGGTCCACTCGTCCTTCGTTGCCTATCCGACGCCGCGGAACCTGAACTATTGGTGGACGTTCGGCGCCATCCTCTCGATGATGCTGGGTGTCCAGATCGTCACCGGCGTCATCCTGGCGATGCACTACACGCCGCATGCCGACCTGGCCTTCAAGTCGGTCGAGCTGATCGTGCGCGACGTGAACTACGGCTGGCTGCTGCGCAACATGCATGCCTGCGGCGCGTCGATGTTCTTCCTCGCCGTCTACATCCACATGTTCCGCGGCCTCTATTACGGGTCATACAAGGCGCCGCGCGAGGTGCTCTGGATCCTCGGCGTCATCATCTATCTCTTGATGATGGCGACGGGCTTCATGGGCTATGTGCTGCCGTGGGGCCAGATGAGCTTCTGGGGCGCCACCGTCATCACCAATTTGTTCTCGGCCGTGCCGTATTTCGGCGAGAGCATCGTGACCCTGCTGTGGGGCGGCTATTCGGTCGGCAACCCGACCCTGAACCGCTTCTTCGCGCTTCACTACCTGCTGCCGTTCCTGATCGCCGGCGTGGTCGTGCTGCACGTCTGGGCGCTGCACGTCGCCGGCCAGAACAACCCGGCCGGCGTCGAGCCGAAGACCGAGAAGGACATGGTGCCGTTCACGCCCTACGCCACCATCAAGGACTTCTTCGGCGCCACCTGCTTCCTGATCTTCTATTCCTGGTTCATCTTCTACATGCCGAACTATCTCGGCGAGGCCGACAACTACATCCCGGCCAACCCGGCGGTGACGCCGGCGCATATCGTGCCCGAATGGTACTACCTGCCGTTCTACGCCATCCTGCGCTCGATCCCGAACAAGCTCGCCGGCGTCGTGGCGATGTTCGCGGCGATCATCGTGCTGGTGTTCCTGCCCTGGCTCGACTCGGCCAAGACCCGCTCCAACAAGTACCGTCCGCTCGGCAAGCAGTTCTTCTGGATCTTCGTCGTCGTCTGCATCGGCCTTGGCTATCTCGGCGCGCAGCCGCCGGAGGGCGTCTATGTCGTGCTCGGCCGCATCCTGACGATGCTGTATTTCGCCTACTTCCTGATCGTGCTGCCGCTGCTCGCGCGCATCGAGCGGCCGCGCCCGCTGCCGAACTCGATCGCTGACGACGTGCTGGCCAAGTCCGGCCGCAAGGCGGCGCCGATGGTCTCGACCGCGATCGCGCTGGTCGCTGCGGTGTCGCTGCTCGCCGGCAGCATGGGCGACGCCCGTGCCAGCGAAGGCCAGGAGAACCCGCCGTCGGCGAGCTGGTCGTTCGCCGGTCCGTTCGGTACCTTCGATCGCGGCGCCGTGCAGCGCGGCCTCAAGGTCTACAAGGAAGTCTGCTCGAACTGCCATTCGCTGCAATACGTGGCGTTCCGCAACCTCGCCGAGCCCGGTGGCCCCGGCTACTCGGCGGCGCAGGCCGCCGCCTTCGCGGCCGAGTACAAGATCAAGGACGGTCCCAACGACGCCGGCGACATGTTCGAGCGTCCGGGCCGGCCGGCCGACTACTTCCCGTCGCCGTTCCCGAACGAACAGGCCGCACGGGCCGCCAATGGCGGTGCGGCCCCGCCGGACCTGTCGCTGATGGCCAAGGCGCGCTCGTACAAGCGCGGCTTCCCCTGGTTCCTGATCGACTTCTTCACCCAGTTCCAGGAGCAGGGCCCGAACTACATCAACGCGCTGCTGCAGGGCTATGAAGAAACCCCGCCGCACGGCGTCACCATCCCGGAGGGCTCGTACTACAACAAGTACTTCCCCGGGCATGCGATCAAGATGCCGCCGCCGCTGTCCGACGGCCAGGTGACGTTCGACGACGGCTCGCCGGCCACCGTGAAGCAGTATGCCCACGACGTCGCGACCTTCCTGATGTGGACCGCCGAGCCGCACATGGAGGCGCGCAAGCGCCTCGGCTACCAGGTGTTCATCTTCCTGATCATCTTCGCCGGCCTGATGTACTTCACCAAGAAGCGGGTCTGGGCCGCCGCGCATTGAGCGGTGTGCGGGCCATCACGGCATGAGATTGAAAAAGCCCCTTCGGGGGCTTTTTTGCTTTTGGCCGGTCTGGCCGTCGCGCCATTGGCGAGGCACGGCAGAGGAGGGGACGCATGACTTCATCGTTGGCCTTCGCAGGCGCCGCCGTGCTCGAAATCGGCGGCTGCTTCGCGTTCTGGGCCTAGCTGCGGCTCGGCCAGTCGCCGCTATGGCTGCTGCCGGGGCTGGCCGCGCTTGCCGGCTTTGCCTATCTGCTGACCCTGGCCGACAGCCCGCTCGCCGGCCGCGCCTATGCCGCCTATGGCGGCATCGATATCACCGCGGCGCTGCTGTGGGGCTGGCTGGTCGAGGGCCATCGCCCGGATATCCGGGATCGTCGCGGCGCCGGTTGTGGTCCCGGATGTCGCTGCGCTCATCCGGGCTACGGGAGTCACGTTGAAACGAACCCGATTGCTCCCGTCGCGCCGGACACGGATTTGCGGTAAACCGCGCTCCTGAGCATCCCAATCAGAAAATGCGGAGGAACACATGGGCACACTCATCAGCTTCAAGCGCCCCGACGGCCAGGAGGCCAAGGGCTATCTCGCCAAGGCCGCGCAGGCCGATGCGCCGGGTGTCGTCGTCATCCAGGAATGGTGGGGCCTGCAGGACCAGATCAAGGGGATGTGCGATCGTTTTGCGCTCGCCGGCTTCAACGCGCTGGCGCCCGATCTCTACAAGGGCACGGTGGTGCCCTATCACGACACGGATGCGGCGGGCCGGGAGATGAACTCGCTCGACTTCATGGACGCGACCACGCAGACCGTGCGCGGGGCCGCGCAATATCTGGCGCGCAACGGCGCCAAGGTTGGCCTCACCGGCTTCTGCCTCGGTGGCGCGGTGACGATCATCGGCGCGACCAAGATCGACGAGCTCGCCGCCGGCGTCGTGTTCTATGGCATTCCGCCGGAGCAGGCGGCGAAGCCGGCCGACGTCAAGATCCCGCTGCAGGCCCACTTTGCCAACAAGGATGATTGGTGCACGCCGGCGCTGGTGGACGGCTTCGAGAAGGCGATGAAGGCCGCCGGCAAGTCGCTCGAGCTCTATCGCTACGATGCCGAGCATGCCTTCGTGAACGAGCAGCGCATGACCGTGCACGATCGCAGGGCCGCCGAGCTCGCCTGGGGCCGCGCCACGGCGTTCTTCCACAAGCACCTCGGCTGAGCCGAGAGGGCCGGCGTGTCGGTCCTCAACCGTGCCGCGCGGACTCAAACCGCGCGGGCGGTCTTGGTCTCGGCCGACGGCTGTTCGGCCTCATCGAGAGCCGAAGCGTCGTTTGCAGGATCCAAGGGATCGGCGCTGGTCACCGCGTCGGCGGGGCGTCGCCGACGCTTCGTCCGCTTCGCCTGCGCTTCGAGGAAGCAATCGAGCAGCGTCGGCTGCTTCGGGAGCGCATGCGACACTGAAGGCTGTTTGCCGCGGGCCATGTTAACCAAGGTAATTCAATATGGTTAACCAATCATTGCCACACTATTGCAGCTAGACAACAGTGTTGCCCTCGCGCACAGCCAAGTTATGTAACTTTTTTGGGGTTGCGACAATCATTGGTCGATAAGTGGAGCATTCTGCACGCGCGCAACATGAGGTTGTGGAGGGGGCTCACAGCCGCCGGCTGCAGCTTTTCGCCGCTTGCCGCCGTACGCTTCCGCGAATCACCGGGATTTTGTGGGGATCTGAGCATTGATCATGTTCGCAACGCGTCGCTTCGTTCGATGGTCGAATTCGCCGTGCCTCGCCGTCGGTTGCGTCGCCGAAACAATCTGAGGTAGCGTTCTCCGGTTCCTCTGCTGATGGAGAAAGCCGTGCGTGTGGCCTTTGCGCTGGCTGGGCTGGGCGGCTTGAACGCCCATGGCGCCGGCTTCCTCGACACCGCCCGCGCCTGGGGCGTCACGCCGGATCTCGTCACCGCGACGTCCGGCCAGATCCTGGTGCTGTCGGCGTGGCTTCAGGGTCTCGATCTGCGCAACGAGCTGATGTCCTCCGACCGCCTCAGAGATCCGGCGTCGCAGCTGCGCACAGTGCTGTTCGGCTATCCCGGCGTGTTTCGTCCCGCCTATGCCGAGGCGCTGGCGCGATTCGTCTCCTGGCCGGATTGGCGCGACGGCCCGTTCAACGCCCTCGCGGACCGGCTGTGGCCGGCGCAGCAATATGTCCCGGTGCGCAGCGAGGCTGACTTCGCGCACGCGGCGGAGACGCTCAATGCCACGCCGATCGGCGTTGTGTTCAACACCTATGATCCCGAGGCGGGCACGGGCTATCTCTATGGCAACGAGGCGGCGCGGGCGATGCTGCCGGCGGAGAAGTCGGTTCCCAACGCCCATGCCGTCAAGGCGCGGGAATCGGCGGCCAAGCGCGATCTGCGCTACGCCTCCGAGGTGCTGGCCGAGCGCGCCATCCGCCCGATCACGCCAGAGGCGGTCAAGGCTGCGCTGTGGCTGTCGCTCTACGGTTTCACCAAGCTGCCGCAGGGACAGATGGACGGCGCCTATCACCGCGCCAGCATCATCTCCGAGCTGCACGGCTTCGACCGCATCTTCGCCGTCCGCCCGCTCGCCCAGGGGTGGCAGGGCCAGGCGCCCGCCAACTGGTTCGAGGTGCAGGACTGGACCACTGAGATGTGGTTCTCGGTCGGCTACAAGGCCGAGGTCGACGCGCTCAAGCGCATCAACGATCTGATCGCGGGCGGCGTGATCACCGATCCCAAATACAAGACCGTCGATCTGGTTGAGATCCAGCCGGAAACGCCGGCCGGCTATTTCAACTACTTCGTCGAGCGCGGCGAGGTGTATGAGAATGCCGTGGTGGCGACGGAGATGAAGTTCAGGGAGCTCGGGCTGGTGAAGCCGGGAGGCTGATGTGACGGCGCGCGCCGCGAGCGGGGTCATCTTCGCAAGCGTGAATGGGCCTCTCACCCCGACATCGGTGGGCTCCCCTCCCCGCAAGGGGGAGGGGAGCCCACCGTCATCTTGGCGGCACGGCGGCTCTCACGACGCGTCGATACTGCTAGAGTGGCCTATCAGCCAATCCAGGATCCCGCATGACCATCGACCCGATCAGGTTCGTCGACACATCCTCCGGTGACGAGGCATGCGTGCTGGTTCGCGTCGTCGGCGACAGCATCGGTTTAGCGCTGTCGTTGAGGACTGAAGGAGACATCGAGGTGTTCTTGGCGGCCGAAGAGCTCGATCGGGTCATCGGTGCGCTTCAGCAGGCTCGCGTGGCGATGAGGCGCGAGGGAAGCGGCATGCCTCGCCCCGGCTGAACGCACGTCTGGCAAAGGAGATCATGATTCCCCGCTCCATTCTTCATGTCGTCTTCAACATGTCTGCCGCCGGCATGTTGCGCGCTGCGCTCCAGCACGCTGGCCGCGACGACCGCGTCATTGGTCTTGGCGACAGCCTGAGCTTCGGTCCGATCGACCCGCCCGATCCAGCGTTGCGAACCGCCTGGGTGGACCAGGAATTTGAAGTGTCAGGTTGGGACGAGGTGGGCGGACGGGCCACATCATTCTGGGACGAGGCGCTCTCGCGCACGCATAGCAGGATCGCCTGGCTCACGCGGCGGTCGACCCAGGAATATGCCGGCTTCCTCGAATTCCTGTGGCGGCTCGGCGACGAGCCGATCGAGATCGTTGATCTCGCTGACGCTGTCGCGAGGGCAGGGGATCATGGCGCGCCCAATCCGCGCCGGGTGTTCAGCCTCGGCGAGCTAAAGCCCTCCATCATCAGCGACAATCAACTCTGGAGTTTTGGGCAGCACCTCACATCGGATATGCGCGCGGCCTGCCGCGAACAATGGGCGCGCCTCAAAGCGGATAACGCGCCGTTCCGCATTCTCCGCGACGGCGAGCTCGTCTCAGCCCCGATCACGCATTTTGATCCCCTGCTGCTGTCCTGCGCCACCGCCGAATGGACGAAGACGGCGAGGATCATCGGCGAGGCGCTCTGCGAGAGCTGGACCGAGGGCATGCAGACAGGTGATCTGCAGTTGTTCGCGCGTGTCCGCGCACTGGTTGCGGCTGGCCGCCTGGAGTGTCGTGGCGATTTGCTTGATATGCATCGCAGCGCGTTGCGGTTGCCGAGTGGCGGCGCATGAGGTGCGCGGAAGAGTCGGGTTGACCGAAAGCGGCGCCCCGACCGGATTCGCTGCGGAAACGCCTATCGTTGCGGGGGCGGTATGGCAGCTTCGCGGCTCTTCTTCAGCTCGCGAGCCGCGTCCCGGTTGCCTTGGGCCTCGGCGAAATCCGGCTCCAGGGCGATGGCCGCATCGAAGTCGGCGATCGCGCGATCGTAGTCCGCCTTCTCCTTATAGGCGAGGCCGCGATTGTTGTAGGCATCGGCATAGCTCGGATCGAGCCTGATGGCTTGGTCGAAGTCGACGATGGCCCGGTCGTGATCCCCTTTGTCGTCGTAGGCGATGCCGCGACGGTTGAAGGCCTCTGCCAGCTTGCCATCGAGCCTCAAGGCCTCGTCATAATCGGCGATGGCGCGATCATGATCGCCTTTCTTGTCGTAGGCCGCGCCGCGGTTCATGTATGCTTTCGCGTGCTGCGGCTCGAGCTTGATCGCCACGCCGAAATCCACGATGGCCCGGTCGTGATCGCCCTTGTCGTCATATGCAATACCGCGATTGACATGGGCAAGAACGTGACCCGGATCGCGCCTGATCGTTTCGTCGAAATCGGCGATGGCCTGATCGATGTCACCTGTTTCGAAATACGCGATCCCTCGGTTGAAATGGGCATTAAGGGCTTTCGCGGGCGTCAGGCCAAATTTGATCGCAGCGCTGTAGTCGGCAATGGCGCGGTCGAACTGCTTCTTGTGTTTATGCACGATGGCGCGAAGGGTGTATCCGGTGGCGTCAGTCGGGTCGCGTCGGATCCCCTCGTCTATATCTGCGAGTCCGCGATCGAAGTCGTTCCTGATAACATGGACTGCGCCGCGATCAACGTAGGGCTTGGCTTGCTCGGGATCCAGCGCCAACGTTCGATTGAAGTCCGAGAGCGCCTGATCATAATTTTCTTTCGAGAAGTAGGCCAAGCCGCGATTGTAGTAGTAGAGCGGCTTTTTCGAATCGAGCTTGATCGCCTCGTCATAGTCGGCAATCGCGCGGTCGTAGTCGGCTTTGGCCGCGTAGGCGAACCCACGATTGTTGCGAGCTGCCGGGTAAGAGGGATCGAGCCTGATTGCTTCGGTGAGATCGGCAATGGCGCGGTCATAGTCCTGTTTCTCATAGTACGCATTGCCACGATTGAAATAGCCTTGGATCTCCTCCTGTCCGGACCATCGATCGGACTGCAATGCGAAGGTGCAGCTCTCGATACGCTGGTCGGCCGGGAAACGGCGGTCCAGGCACCAGGCCGGTGGCGGCTCGCTCTGTGCAACAGCGTCGGGCGCCGTCGCCAGGGCAAAAAGGAGCATGGCGGGCAGGGCCAGGGAATGGCGTTGCAACGGACGAATGCCTTCTGCAAGGGAGACGATGCAGCATAGACCGGGCGCCGCAGGCCCGGCAATTCGGATAGCCGCTCTGCCGGTGAGATCTGAGCCGGGCTGGTCGAGCATGCGCCGGTACGCCAAATTCATCAGCCGTCTCAAGCTGATTTGCCCTGTCCAGTCCGGCCTCGAAAAATATTCTTGTTTCTCTTTTTCAGAATTCATGCTTGGATGTGCGCGTCCCACCCCGGCACGAGGGGCGTATCGCGATCGTCACGAGACGCGGGGTGGAGATGCGGTGGGCGCGTCACGTCGCAGCATGGCTCAGGTCGTGCGGACGAACGGCGGGCGCGCACGGTGAAGTCGCATGGTCCTGGCCTCCCGACGCTGAGGCTACGCTGGTGGATGATCCGCCAGTCACGGGGGCAAGACAGCCCGGTCCCCGGGGAGAATGCGTATAATCCGTCAAACCATCGCGCAGGGAAGGCCGGTCGTCCGGCTGACCTGTGGTGACTGCCGCCTGCTTTTTTTGCTGCAGGCGGGCCACGGGCATCAGCCGATGCCCGGCCTTCCCTGCGCCCTCGACTTGGAGAGGGCGGTGTCGATGATCATCCCTCGGGCAGATCGTGTCGCGAGAATGCTTTTCCATGTTTGATCGTCATCTCAGTTTCCGCTCTTGCCTTGGCCTCGCCGCTGCCCGTTATTGCGCCCTCGCCCCTTGTGGGAGAGGGCATGTAGGACAGAGCGGCAAACGCGATTGGGTGAGGGGTATGCCTCTGCAAGCAGGACTCGCGGAGAGATACCCCTCACCCAACCGCGCCCGCGGATGGGCCGTGCATGCCCTCTCCCGCAAGGGGCGAGGGCGCTGTATCTGGCAGCCGCCCCGCGGCGCCTCTGTTGATTTGCTGACGCATCCCACCCCCATTTGTGGCCCCGCCGCACTTGACCGCAGCCGTCCCGCATGGTCAGGTCCGCGCCATGAGCACCCTTGTCCGCCCAGCCCGTCTCTGGTGGCGCACCTTGTAAAAGGTGGCCGGTGCGATTTTATTGACATCCAATCGCAGAGGGGCCGCCACGCAGCGGCGGCTTCCGGTTGGTCCTGTGTGGCGTTTCCTCGGCAAGTTTCGTAAGAGGACGCCTGAGAGGACCCCATGAACAGGACCGTTTTCGCCCTTCCAGCTGTCAGCGACTACCGCACTCGTGGCGGGCTCGCGATCACGCGCGCCGTCGAGCAGTTTTCCGGTGGCGCCAGCCGGCTCGACGATCTGATCGACCTGCTCGACCGCCGCCGCGGCGTGGTGCTGTCCTCGGGCACGACCGTGCCCGGCCGCTACGAGAGTTTTGACCTCGGCTTTGCCGATCCGCCGCTCGTGCTGGAGACCAAGGGCACCACCTTCACCCTGCAGGCGCTGAATCGTCGCGGCGAGGTGCTGATCGCGTTCCTCAAGGACACGCTGCGCGAGCCCTGCGTGGTCATCACCGAGGCCTCGCCTGCGCGGCTCGCCGGGCACATCGTCCGCGGGCCTGCCCCGGTCGAGGAGGACCAGCGCACCCGCCGCGCCAGCGTGATGTCGCTGGTGCGGGCGATGATCGCTGTGCTGTCGGCCAATGACGATCCGCTGCTCGGCCTGTTCGGCGCCTTCGCCTATGACCTCGTGTTCCAGATCGAGGACCTCTTGCAGAAGCGGCCGCGCGAGAAGGACCAGCGCGACATCGTGCTCTACGTGCCGGATCGCCTGCTGGCCTATGACCGCGCCACCGGCCGCGGCGTGGTGCTGTCGTATGATTTTTCCTGGAATGGCCAGTCGACATCAGGCCTGCCGCGCGACACCGACGCCAGCGTCTATCTCAAGGAGCCGCGCCAGGGTTTTGCCGATCACGCGCCCGGCGAGTACCAGGCGACGGTCGAGAAGGCCCGCGCGGCGTTTGCCCGCGGCGACCTGTTCGAGGCGGTGCCCGGCCAACTGTTTGCCGAGCCCTGTGAGCGCTCGCCGGCGGAAGTGTTCCAGCGGCTCTGCCGGATCAATCCGTCGCCCTATGGGGCGCTGATGAATCTCGGCGACGGCGAGTTTCTGGTGTCGGCGTCACCCGAGATGTTCGTCCGCTCCGATGGCCGCCGCGTCGAGACCTGTCCGATCTCCGGCACCATCGCCCGCGGCCGCGACGCCATCGGCGATGCCGAGCAGATCCGCCAGCTCCTGAACTCGGAGAAGGACGAGTTCGAGCTCAACATGTGCACCGACGTCGACCGCAACGACAAGGCGCGCATCTGCGTCCCCGGCACCATCAAGGTGCTCGCGCGCCGGCAGATCGAGACCTACTCCAAGCTGTTCCACACCGTCGATCACGTCGAGGGCATGCTGCGGCCGGGCTTCGACGCGCTCGACGCATTCCTGACGCACGCCTGGGCGGTCACCGTGACCGGTGCGCCGAAGCTGTGGGCGATGCAGTTCGTCGAGGACAATGAGCGCTCGCCGCGGCGCTGGTATGCCGGCGCCATCGGCGCGGTGAATTTCGACGGCTCGATCAACACCGGCCTCACCATCCGCACCATCCGCATGAAGGACGGGCTCGCCGAGGTCCGCGTCGGCGCGACCTGCCTGTTCGATTCCGACCCCGCGGCCGAGGATCGCGAGTGCCAGGTCAAGGCCGCGGCCCTCTTCCAGGCGCTGCGCGGCGATCCGCCGAAGCCGCTGTCCTCGACCGCGCCGGACGCCACCGGCTCCGGCAAGAACGTGCTCTTGATCGACCACGACGATTCGTTCGTGCACATGCTGGCGGACTATTTCCGCCAGGTCGGCGCCAACGTCACCGTGGTGCGTTACGTCCATGCCTTGAAGATGCTGGCCGAGCGCAGCTGGGATCTCATCGTGCTGTCGCCCGGACCGGGCCGCCCCGAGGACTTCAAGATCTCGACGACGATCGATGCGGCGCTCGCGAAGAAGCTGCCGATCTTCGGCGTGTGCCTCGGCGTGCAGGCGATGGGCGAATATTTTGGCGGTCAGCTCGGCCAGCTCGCCCAACCGGCGCATGGCAGGCCGTCGCGGGTCCAGGTGCGCGGCGGACGCCTGATGCAGGGGTTGCCGAACGAGATCGTCATCGGCCGCTACCATTCGCTGTTCGTCGAGCGCGACAGCATGCCGGAGGTGCTGACCGTCACCGCAGCGACCGAGGACGGCGTGGCGATGGCGATCGAGCACAAGACGCTGCCGGTCGGCGGCGTGCAGTTCCACCCGGAGTCGCTGATGTCGCTCGGCGATGCCGTGGGTTTGAGGATCGTGGAGAATGCGTTCCGGCTCAATCAGCCGGGGTGAAAGGTGGTTGCCGTCATCGCGAGGAGCGTGAGCGACGAAGCGATCCAGAGTTGTTTTCGCGACCCTGGATTGCTTCCGCCTTCGCCCGAGTGGGCTTCGGCGGACACGTCGCTTCGCTCGCAATGACGGCACATAAACAGAGTGGATGAGAGCACGATGACGTTCGATCTGGACATCAAGAATACGGTCCGCACCATTCCGGACTATCCGAAGCCGGGCATCCTGTTCCGGGATATCACGACGCTGCTGGCGGACGCGCGCGCGTTCCGTCGCGCGGTGGACGAGCTGGTGCATCCCTGGGCCGGCTCCAAGATCGACAAGGTCGCCGGCATCGAGGCGCGCGGCTTCATCCTCGGTGGCGCGGTGGCGCATCAGCTCTCGGCCGGCTTCGTGCCGATCCGCAAGAAGGGCAAGCTGCCGCACAAGACGGTCAGCATGTCCTATGCGCTGGAATACGGCACCGACGAGATGGAGATGCATGTCGACGCGGTCGAGCCCGGCGAGCGCGTGATCCTGGTCGACGACCTCATCGCCACCGGCGGCACGGCCGAGGGGGCGGTGAAGCTGCTCCGCCAGATCGGCGCCACGGTGGTGGCGGCCTGCTTCATCATCGACCTGCCGGATCTCGGCGGCGCCGCCAAGCTGCGCGCGCTCGACGTGCCCGTGCGCACGCTGATCTCCTTCGAGGGGCACTGAGGAACGCGCGGCGGCGTCAGGACCGCTGCATCAGGAGCTCGTTCTCGATCTCGCGCAGCGCATAGTAGTTGCGCCGGATCCATTGATAGAGCTCGGTGGACGGGTCCTTCTCCTGGCGCAGATAGCCGGTAAAGGAGAACGAGAAGCGCTCGATATAGGTCCTCAGGAACGCGGGCAGGGCGGCAATGCGCAGATGCTTGCCGCGGCTGTAGAGGTCGGGGAGCTCCTCGCGCAGGACGTGGTCGTTTTCGACCACGATCAGCTGAGGTCGCGGGATCTGTCGCCGCAGGGCGTCGTAGGCGCGCATCGACACCCGGTCGCCCTCGGCGCAGTACAGAACGATCGGGACCACGTTCCGCCGTGAGGCCTCCTTCAAAAAGCCGATCTCCTCGGACATCTTGAAAAACTCGTCGAACGAGTAGTAGCCGAGGTCGATCACCTTGGCGATGCCGTCGTTGAGGATGACGCGATCCATCAATTGGATCTTGCCGTAGGTGTCCTCGATCGTCGCGGTCTCGGTGATCTGCGGCAGGAAGTCGAGCAGCGACGGCTCGCGCAAGGTGACGTCGAAGGCGAGCACCTGGCCGTTCTTGAGCAGCAGGAACTCGCTCAGCACCCGCGCAAGCAGCGTCTTCCCGGACTGCGGCCGGGGCGAGCAGACGATGTAGACGGGCGTTGCGGGCATCAGACCTATATCAGGTCAAATGCGGTTGCGATAAAGTCCCATCCTTCACGGGGCTGCTATTTTTCCCCGGCCGGCCGCGGCGCCGCCGCCTTGGTCGAACCGACGATGTCGGTCAGCTTGATGCGGTCGTACTCGCTCCAGACATTGGCGAGCCAATGCCGGACATAGCCGCGCAGCACGAAGGAGTAGTTGGCGGCCTCGTCGCGCGGGCCCTTGTTGGCGACGAACTTCAGGAACGGCACCGAGGCGACCTCGACCTGCTCGAACGCCATCTCGTTGAGCTTGGGGATGGTCAGCTCGGTCGCATCCTTGATGCGGTGGAAGTAGGAATTGTAGGTCGACTGGTCCCACTCGAAGAAGCTGGTGTTGTTGATGAAGTTCTTCACCAGGAAGTACTTCGCGCCGATCATGTAGCTTGCCGTCTCCGCGATCTCGTCCAGCGAGGCGATCGACGAGCCCAGGATGTGGAACACCGCGAAGGTGATCTGGCCGGAGCGGGCGGCGTCGAGGAAGCCGATGTCGCGCAGTGCCGCGAGCGTCGGCGACATCAGGCCGGCGCGGACGTCGATCACGGTCACCGAGGGCGCCACCGCGCTCAAGGTGTCGAAGATCTTCATCTGGTCCGGCGTCGAATTCATGTCGACGATCTCGGTGATTTCCGGGTGGAAGCGCTTCAGGGTGCCGCGCGGATGCTCGGTGTCGAACGCCCGGGTCGGGACGTTGTTGGCGCTGAAATAATCGAGCAACGTCCGCGACACCGTGGTCTTGCCGACCCCGCCCTTGTCCGCACCCACCACAACCACTGCCGGTTTCGCCATGGAAAGTCCTTCAGCCCTGAGGCCGGCCAGGGGGCCGGCGCTTTGCATTCTGCTTTGGGCGCGAACATGGCAGAAACGCTGGAGAATTCAAATTCATTGCAGCACGAGACCGGGGAAATTTGCGCCTTCGCTGCAACAGATCGGCGCAATCGGACCCGTTCCAGCCGAAACGTCCGGTTCGCGCCGAAACACTTGAGAGCGAATGCCGGGATGATTGCGCGCTGCGCGCGATCGGGGCTCGAACAGCGCCGCAGCTGCTGGTCCTAATGCCGGCCCCATGGGCCTGCAGCAGGTGTCGTCCAGGGGCCTTCCGGGGCGGCTTGCCCGCTGCCGGGTGACTTACCCCCTCCATCGGCATCGCTCCAGGGGCCGGCCGGGGGCAGCGGCGGTGGCGCAGTGCCGTCGGCTGGCTCGTCACCGGTATCGTTATCCCTCCCGTCGGACGGCAGCGCTAGCGGGCCGGGATCATGGCCGCCGGCGAACTTGATCAGCGCCTGGACGCGGGAGTCGACCGAGGGGTGGGTGGCGAACAAATCGGCAAAGCCCTCGCGCGGATTGTCGACGCACAATTCCATGACGGCGGAGGTGGCGCCGGGCAGTTCGCCCCGCCCTTCGATCTTGCGCAGGGCGCTGATCATGGCGTCCGGATTCTTGGTCAGCTCGACCGAACCGGCATCGGCAAGGTATTCGCGGGTGCGCGACAGCGCCAGCTTGACCACCTGGGACAGCAGCCAGGCCACCACGATCAGCACCACCGCGATGATCACGACGATGATGGCCCCGCCGCCGGAGCCCTTGCGGTCGGAGTCGGACGAGGAGGAGGAGGACGACGACGAGCGGCCCCAGCCGCCGCCCCAGCTCATGTTGGTGAACAGGCGGAAGAACAGTTCGCCGAAGAAGCCGACCACGCCGGCGATGATCACGGCCACGACCATCAGCTGCACGTCGCCGTTGCGGATATGGGTGAGTTCGTGGCCCAGCACCGCCTCGATCTCCTGGTCATCGAGTGCGTTCAGAAGACCGCTCGTGACGGTGACGGCGTATTGCCGCGGATTCAGGCCGGTGGCGAAGGCGTTCAGCGCCGGGCTGTCCATGACCTTCAGCTGCGGCATGGTGATGCCGCGCGAGATGCAGAGATTCTCGAGCAGATTGTACAGCCGCGGCTGCTCCTGGCGGGTCACGGCCGTCCCGCCGGTCACGGCGTCGATCATCTTCTGATGGAAAAAATAGGCGATGACGATCCAGGCCGCGGCGCCGATCGTGGCCCAGGGCAACGCCTTGATCAGGTCGCGCGTAGCGGCCTGCATGTAATAGGCGACGCTGCCATTGCCGTTGATCATGACCTCCGCGATCAGCGCGCCGGCGAACACCAGCACGTAGATCAGCAGGAACAGGCCGCCGAGCAGCAGCATCGAACGGGTCTTGTTCGATGCGATGTGGGTGTAGAGACCATAGGCGGCCATGATTTCGGGCCCTTCAGGCGCGAAGGCGCTGGCTCAGAACTTCACGCTCGGCGTGGCCTCGACCTCGGCCCGGCTGGTACCGAGATCGAAGAATTCCTTGCGGGTGAAGCCGAAGGTGCCGGCGAACAGCGCGGCCGGCATCTGCTGGATGCTGGTATTGTATTCCTGCACAGCGTTGTTGAAGAAGCGGCGGCTGGCGGCGATCTTGTTCTCGATGTCGGAGAGCTCGCCGGCGAGTTGCTGGAAGTTGGCGTTGGCCTTGAGGTCCGGATAGGCCTCGGACAGCGCGATCAGGCGCCCGAGCGCGCCGGAGAGCTGGCCTTCGGCGGCCGAGACCTGGGCCGGGCCCTGCGCCGACATCGCCGCATTGCGGGCCTTGATCACCTCGTCGAGGGTGCCGCGCTCATGCGCGGCGTAGCCCTTCACGGTCTCGACCAGGTTCGGAATCAGGTCGTGGCGCAGCTTGAGCTGGACGTCGATGTCGGCAAAGGCCTGGCCGACCCGCTGGCTGAGGGCGACCAGCCGGTTGTAGGCGCCAAGGGCGAACAGTACGAGGATGACGATGATGCCGAGGACGATCCAGCCGGACATGACGGGCTCCGAGGGAGAGGGCAGGAGGACGAGGCGCCGCCACGCGACGGCGCCGCCGGTCCGCAGGTGGACCGGCGTGCATTGGTCGCATTAGGGGGGATGCTCGTTCAAGTCGCTTGAGGCTGACTGGTCCGTTCGATGGTCGCCCAGGCGACCGAATGGGCGCCGGAGGCAGTGATGCGCAGGGCTCAATAGGGACGGGCAACCCGCCATTGCTGCGTGGGATCGTTGCCCTTGATATCGCCCGGGGCGCTGTCGAGCTGCGAGGTGTAGAGCGGACGGTAGCGGTAGGCCCACATCTTCTTGCCGTCGCTGCGGGTGATGACGGTGAAGTCGCCGCTGGCGGTCGCGTTGTCGGGTGCGATCAGGGGCGGCCGCTTCTCGGCGCAGGCACCGTCGCAGGTCGATTTGTTCCCGGTGTTGTCGCGCTCGGTGTAGTACAGCGTCATCCCCTTGGGATCGACCAGGACGGGGCCGTTCTTGCCGACGATGGCCTTGGCCGGCGGGCCTTCCTGCTTCGGCGGGGGCGGTGCCGAGGATCCACCACCGTGGCTGTTTGCCAGGGCCGTTCCTGCCGAAGCCAGCAGCGCGGCGGTGATCATCATCGTCCTGAACATCGAAACGCGTTCCCTTGTGAGTAGCGCCTTCAGCGCCTGTTACAGCTCACCGTAGCAAGCGCGGATTTCTCGCCGGTTTCGCGAAATCGCGAAAATGAGAGACGAATACGACCCGCCGTTAACCATGGGCCGTCGGCCGAGGCATCTACGAACCTGGCGGCTCCACGCCGTCGCCCCAGTCCCAGCGCCGCGCGGCGGCAAAGGCGGGCTTGTCGCGGCGGGGGATGCTGACGACCCTGGCGGCACCATCCGCCTGGCACAGCTTCGCGGTTGCCCCGACCTTGGTGACCGCCGGCGGCGCCAGCACGCGTGCGGCGGGCCGATGCGTCGCGGGCTTGCGGGTGAGGGCAATGAAGCTGAACTTCTCGTCCTCGAACGGAACGTCCGCGCCCTTGAGCTCGCGATGCGCCCGCGAGCGCGCCAGCCGCTGGGCGAAATGGCACCAATCCGGTGCGATCAGTGGACACGCCGCGGCGTGCGGGCAGGGGGCGGCGATGTGGGCTCCGGACGCGATCAGGCGGTCGCGCGCCGCGATGATGCGCTGATAGCCGGCGGGCGTGCCGGGTTCGACGATCAGGAGCGTATCGCCGGTCCTCGTCCACAGCGCATCAATGATGCCCGGGCGTTCGGCGTCGCTCAGTTCGCCAATCATGTAGCTGGCGATGACGAGATCGGCGCCCGTGCTGCGCTCGAGCAGCGCTCGCGCCGGGCCCAGCGCGTAGTCGAGGTCGCGGATGCGTGTCGCGTCGCCAGCGAGCGCCAGCGCGAGCGTGCGCAAGGCGGGATTGGAATCGATGGCGGCGAAAGACGCCAGCGACGGGAATGCGTCCGCCGCAGCGAAGCTTGCGGTGCCCGGACCGGCACCGACATCGAGCAGCGAGGCCGGGGCGAAGTCCGGGCTGGCCTGCATCAAGGCATTCAGGCTGGCCACCACCGCAGCATACGTCGCCGGCATCCGCACAGTGGCATAGGCGATTGCGTCGGCTTCGCTCGTGATCGTCCCCGAATTGCCGCCGCTGCGATAGGAATCCGAGATGCGGGCCGCGCGAGCGGCGGCATCCTGCCGCGACTGCCCGTGCAGCCTGGCTTCGAGGGATGCCTTCAGCGCTGCGGGCAAATCAGGAGAGATCATCGATCCTCTCCACGCGTCAGTCCGGGCGCCGCGCAGGCGGCGATCCGGAATGACGGAGCAAGATCACGCCACCTGCTGGTCGAGGATCTTCACGGCCTCGTCGAGTGCGACCGACACCAGCTGCGACACGCCGCGCTCGGCCATGGTGACGCCGAACAGCCGGTTCATGCGCGCCATGGTGATCGGGTTGTGGGTGATGATGATGAAGCGGGTCTCGGTCGAGCCCTTCATCTCGTGCAGCAGGTTGCAGAAGCGTTCGACGTTGTGGTCGTCGAGCGGCGCGTCGACCTCGTCCAGCACGCAGATCGGCGAGGGGTTGGTGAGGAACACCGCGAAGATCAGCGCCATCGCCGTCAGCGCCTGTTCGCCGCCCGACAGCAGCGACAGCGTCTGCGGCTTCTTGCCCGGCGGCTTGGCGATGATCTCGAGGCCGGCCTCGAGCGGATCGTCGCTCTCGATCAGATGCAGCGCGGCCTCGCCGCCGCCGAACAGCTCGGTGAAGAGACGCTTGAAGTGATCGTTGACGGTCTCGAATGACGCCTGCAGGCGCTCGCGCGCCTCCTTGTTCAGGCTCTGGATGCCCTGGCGCAGCCGCTTGATGGCCTCGACCAGGTCGTCGCGCTCGGTGGTCAGCGCGGTGTGCGAGCCCTCGACCTCGGTGAGCTCCTCCTCGGCGCGCAGGTTGACGGCGCCGAGCCGCTCGCGATCGCGGCGCAGCTTCTCCAGGCTCTCTTCGATCTCATGCAGCGGCGGCAGTTGCGTGTCCGGGCCGATCTCGGCCATGGCGGCAACCGCCTGCGGCTCGCATTCGAGCATGTCGTGGATCTCGCGCTCGACGTCGCCGACGCGGCGCTTGGCGCTTTCGAGCCGCTCCTCGGCGCGGGCCGCGGCCTCGCGCGACTTCGACAGGGCTTCCAGCGACGCCTTGGCGGCACGGTCGGTGTCGCCCATCGCGGTCTCGGCTTCGGCCAGCGCGTCGGCGGCGACCTGGCGCTCGCCTTCGGCGATGGCGAGCTCGTCGATCAGCGCGCTGCGCTTCTCGGCAAAGATCTCCGGCGCGTTTTCGAGCTCGGCGCGTTCGTCCTTCACCTCGGCGATGCGCGCCTCGATGGTGGCGATCTGCGAGCCGGCGCCGCGGATGCGGTTGAACCAGTCGTTGCGCTCGCTGATGATTGCCTGCACGCGGCGGTCGGCGAGCTCGGCCTCGCGGGCCAGCGCCTGCGCTTCGGCCCGGACCTGCGCCGCGGCGCGGCGCTTGGTCTCGATCTCGGCCCGCACGGCGGCAAGACGGCCGTCGGCTTCGTTGGTCGCCGGCAGCTCCTCGATCGCCTCCAGCGCATTCTGGTGCAGCTCGGCGATCTCGGCGCGGTCGTGGGCGAGGCGGGTCGAGGCTTCGACCAGCGCCGATTTGCGCGCCGAATGGCGGTTGATCTCGCGCTCGGCATTGGCGTGGCGCTCACGCGCGGAGTTCACCTCGCGCTGGGCGGCGCGCCAGGCTTCGCGCGCGGCGCTCTCGGCGGCGGTCGCGGCCCTCACCTCGGCCTCGGCGCTCTCCAGCGCCTGGCGCTTGCTCGTCGCATCGATGCGCGCCAGCTCTAGCTCGGCCTCGATGTCGATCAGGCGGGCGCGCTCGGCCAGACGCCGTGCCGCGCCGGTTGGCGCATGCGCCGCGGCGATGAAGCCATCCCAGCGCCAGACGTCGCCTTCGGAGGACACCAGCCGCTGGCCGGTCTTGAGCTGCGACACCAGCTGGGCGCCGCGATCACGCGACACCACGCCGATCTGCGCCAGACGTCGCGACAGCTCCGGCGGTGCCTGGACATAGGCCGCGAGCGGCTCGACGCCATCCGGCAGCGCGGGGTCGATGACCTCGGCGCCGGCCACGGTCCAATGCATCGGCGCGGACGCGTCGACCGGCGCATCAAGGTCGTCGCCGAGCACGGCGCCGAGCGCCTTCTCATAGCCCTTGGCGACCGTGACGCCGTCGATGATCGGCGGCCACAGATTCTTGGTCTCGCTGTTGACCATCTTGGAGATGGTGCGGGCCTCGGTCTCGAGCCGCTGCGCGCGCTTCTCGGCCTCGGCGAGCGGGGCGCGCGAGGCTTCGAGCTTCTGCCGTGCATTGGCCTGCGCCGACTCGTTGGTCTGCACCGCGGCCTCAGCCTGCGCCTCGGCCTCCTCGGCCGCTTCGAGCGAGGCGGCGAGCGTGTCGAGATCGCCGAGATGGGCGGTCTCCTGCGCCAGCCGCTCCTCGTCGGCGCGGACATTGGCGATGTCCTGGTCGAGCCGGGCGAGCCGGTCGCGGTGGCTGCGGACGTTGGCTTCGAGCTGGTTGCGGCGGGCGGTGAGGTCCGCAAGCTGCGTCGTCAGCTCGGTGAACTGGCGCTCGGTCTCGGCAAGCAGCGCCTCCGCCTCGGCGACGCGCTCGTCGACGCCACTGCGCATCTCGACGCGCGCCTTGATCTCTTCCTTCAGCTCCGCGTCTTCGGTTTCCAGCCGCTGCAACGCGACCTGCGCGTCCTGGTTCTGCTGCTGTTCGCGCGCGACGTCGGCGGTGAGCTGCATCAGGCGGCGATCGAGCTCGCCGGCGCGCTCCTTGGCGCGCAGCTCCTCGCGGTCGAGCAGGTCGCGGGCGTTCTTCAGCCGCTGCATCGTCGCCGCGGCGCGGGCCTCGGCTTCGCGCAGCGCCGGCAGATGCGAGGAGCGGATGGCCTGGATGCGGGCCGACTCGGCCTGCTCGCGGGTCCGCTCGGCCATCTCGCGCACGGCGACGTCGTGCACATGGGCGGCGTCGTTGAGATCGGCATGCGCGCCCATCCAGCGCATGTGATAGAGGGTGGCTTCCGCCTTGCGCACCTTGGCCGCGACCTCGCGGTAGCGGATCGCCTGCCGCGCCTGCTTGCGCAGGCCTTCCATCTGGCCGGAGAGCTGGCCGATGACGTCCTCGACGCGCAGCAGATTGGTCTCGGCCGCCTTCAATCGCAGCTCGGCCTCGTGGCGGCGCGCATGCAGGCCGGCGACGCCGGCGGCGTCTTCCAGCACGCGGCGGCGCTGCTCAGGTTTCGCTTGAATGATTTCGCCGATCTTGCCCTGGTGGACCAGCGCCGGCGAACGCGCGCCGGTGGCGGCGTCGGCGAACAGGATCTGCACGTCGCGGGCGCGCACGTCGCGGCCGTTGATGCGATAGACCGAGCCGGCCTCGCGCTCGATGCGACGCGAGATTTCGAGAATGTCGCGATCGTTCACGGCGGCTGGCGCGGTGCGATCGCTGTTGTCGATCGTCATCACCACTTCGGCGTGGTTGCGCGACGGACGCGTGTTCGAGCCGGAGAAGATCACCGCGTCCATGTCGGCGGCGCGCAGCGATTTGTGCGAGGTCTCGCCCATCGCCCAGCGCAGCGCTTCGACCAGATTCGACTTGCCGCAGCCATTCGGACCGACGACGCCGGTGAGGCCGGGTTCGATCACGAAGTCAGTCGGTTCGACGAACGTCTTGAAACCGTGAAGACGAAGACGGGTGAGTTTCATGCACAGATTCTCTGTTGGCGGGAGACGAATCTCCCAGCCCCGACAATACCATGGAAGGCAATGTCAATGTGGACTGAGTCGCCCTGGCGCCCCATTCTGAGGGCGGGACAATGGCGAGGGCCGGTCCCCAGGGCAACCCGCCGGCCCTGCTTTTCCAAGGCTTTCTCGTGGCGAACGGCCCACGAAACAGAAGCGGCCCCATTGAGGGGCCGCGCTGTGTCTCTGAGGACTCAGTGATTCGAATCAGCTCTTCAGAAGCGGGTTGATCTTCTTCTGAAACTCCTCGATCGAAGTCTCGCCCTTGATCTTCTCGCCGTTGATGAAAAAGGTCGGCGTCGAATCGACTTTAAGAATGTCGCTCGCGTATTTCTGGTCGGCGGCGATCTTGTCGAGCAGCGCCTGGTCCTTCAGGCAGGCCTCGACCTGCTGCTGGCTGAGGCCGGCCTGCTTGCCGATCCGGGTCAGCGTCTCGGTGGTGTTCTTCACCACCCAGTCGTTCTGCGAGCGGAACAGCATGTCGGTGACCGCAAAATACTTCTGCGCATCGCCATTGGCGATGCAGCGCGTCAGCATCGAGCCGGCCGCGGCTTTGATGTCGAGCGGGAACTCGCGGAAGATGTAGCGCACCTTGCCGGTATCAATGTATTCGGCCTTCAGCTTCGGGAACACGGTCGCGTTGAATGCGGCGCAATGCGGGCAGGTCATCGAGGCATATTCGGTGATGGTGACGGCGGCGTCGGCCGGCCCGATCGCCATGTCCGGCAGCGACACCGGCTTGGCGACATCGGTGGCGCTCTGGGCCATGGCGTCCGAGATCAGCCGCAGCGGGGACAGGCCCGCCAGAGCGGCGAGGCCGGTCAGCGACAAGGCTGCGGTGAAGGCGCGGCGGGTGATGATCAAGGCTCTGCTCCGGAATGGGCGCATCTCGCGCCTGAAACACTCGTAACTCGGCTTTTCGCTAGCTTGAAACCCAGCTTGAGGCAATGCCGGGCCGCAAACCGGGATCAAACGGGAAGCGTCAATTTCGCTTGATGGCGGCGCCCAGCCGGGCGAGGGCGTCGCGCAGGGCGTCGTCCTCGATGGCGGTCAGGGTCTGCGCGACTTTCGCCACCGTGTTCGGATCGGGCGGCACCGGGCGGCGCTTCACCGGGGGGCGCAACAGCGGCCCCTGGCGCAGCGCCAGCTTGCCCACCGCGTGCCAGCCGAAGAAGCGGTTGACCCGCTCCAGGATCACGTCCGACGAATGCTGGATCTCCAGCGCCATCGGCCCCTCGACGCGCAGGATCAAGGTCGCCGGCTCCTGCGGCTGGCCCTCGACCGGCCGCGGCCATTGCATCTTCAGCGGCTGGGCGTGCTCGGCGATCTCGCGCCCGGCGATCTCCGGCCAGCGCGTCACCAGCTCGCGCGCGGCAAAGCCCTGCTTGGCATAGGCAGCCGACAGCACGTCGCCCATCATCAGCGACAATGGCTTTGCGGTGAGGCGGCCGGGCTTTGCCATCGATACAGGCTTCTCGTGGTCTGCCGCCCGTCCGAGCCGCCGAGGCTCGAAGAAAGCCGTGGATGCCGCAGACGAGACTGCGGTCCAGCGGGCGACGATGGCTCCTGACGTACTAGATTAAGCCAATGGTGTCATCAGCCCTTCCTTCCAAGCGCAAGAGCCGACCAGAGAATCGCGGCTCCGCCGAGCGCCCCGCACAACTGCTCGCCTGGTACGACCGCCACCGCCGGCGGCTGCCGTGGCGCGCGCCGGCCGGGCAGCGCTCCGATCCCTATCGCGTCTGGCTGTCCGAGATCATGCTGCAGCAGACCACGGTGAAGGCGGTCGGGCCGTATTTCGAGAAATTCCTGGCGCGCTGGCCGGATGTCTCGGCGCTCGGCGGCGCCGAGCTCGACGACGTGCTCAGGATGTGGGCCGGCCTCGGCTATTATTCGCGGGCGCGCAACCTGCATGCCTGCGCCGTCGCCGTGCTGCGCGAGCATGGCGGCGCGTTCCCGGACACCGAGGAGGGGCTGCGCGCGCTGCCCGGCGTCGGTCCGTACACCGCGGCCGCCATCGCCGCGATCGCGTTCGATCGGCTGACCATGCCGGTCGACGGCAACATCGAGCGCGTGGTGTCGCGGCTGTTCGCGGTGGAGGAGGCGTTGCCGCAGGCCAAGCCGCAGATCCAGGCGCTCGCGGCGACCCTGCTCGGGCCGTCCCGCGCCGGCGACAGCGCGCAGGCACTGATGGATCTCGGCGCCACCATCTGCACGCCGAAGAAGCCGGCCTGCGCGCTGTGTCCCTTGAGCGAGGACTGCGCCGCACGCGAGCGCGGCGACCAGGACACGTTCCCGCGCAAGGCCGCCAAGAAGACCGGTACGCTCAGGCGCGGCGCCGCCTTCGTCGTCGTCCGAGGCGACGAGCTGCTGGTGCGCTCGCGCCCCGCAAAGGGCCTGCTCGGCGGCATGACCGAGGTCCCCGGCTCGGAATGGCTGGCCGGGCAGGGCGACGCCGAAGCGCTGGCGCAAGCGCCGGAGCTGGCCGGCGTGAAACGCTGGCACCGCAAGCTCGGCGTCGTGACGCACGTCTTCACGCATTTCCCGCTGGAGCTCGTGGTCTATACCGCGCGGGTGCCGGCGCGGACACGCGCGCCGGACGGCATGCGCTGGGTTCCGATCGCGACCCTTGACGGCGAGGCGTTGCCCAACGTCATGCGCAAGGTCGTCGCGCACGGGCTGGGGCAGTGAGGGCGCGCTGAGCGTGTAGTTTGTAGGGTGGGCAAAGGCGCGCCACGCTGCTGATGAGTTCAGCGAGATGTTACCCGCGCCGTGCCCACCATCGAGGCTGCGAGTGCGCAGCGAGACGGTGGGCACGCTGCCGCCTTCGGCGACCGCTTTGCCCACCCTACGGCCGCGCATATCAATATGCTCCATTGTCGTCCCGGCGAAAGCCGGGACCCATACCCACAGGGAGTGGTTTGAGGCACACCGGTCATTGGCATTCTGCCCATCACGACGGCCGCGGAGTATGGGTCCCGGATCGGCGCCGTGCCGCGCTGGTGCGCGTCGCGGCTTGTCCGGGACGACAGCGGTAGATGAGGCGGATTCACGGCTCAAACAGCGGCTTGCGTGATACCCGTTGAAGCGGGGCCGCAGTTGAGCGGCCCCGCTGCTTTCGCTTAATTCGGCTTGGGCGTCTCCACCACGAGCGCCACGATCCGCCGCACCAGCGGCAGAACAGCGAGCAGCGTGGGGAACGCGACGAGCCAGGAGATGCCCCACGCTGCGGGCCAGGTCGCGATGAACGCCGGCGTCGGTCCAAGACTCTTCAGCGTGGCGATCGCCGACACGACGAACGTCATCAGCACCGAGAGTGTCAGCGGCATGACGACGGCTGCATAGCGCGCGGGCAGTTTTCTGCGCGCGCGCCGTTCACCAGGTGGATTCATGATGGCAGTTCCGGAATTCGATCGGTCGATCACGGGCAACGCATCCTGCATTCCTCCGGATCGAGCCGATCCGTTGAATGCGTTGCCTGACGTGAGACGCTTACGGTGCGCATCCGCGCAGCGTGCGTCTGATAGCCTGACAACAAGGCGGACGCCAGCCAAAAATCTGAACGAGCCGGAATTCATGCCGCTGCTGCGCTAGCCGGTTTGGAGGGTAGGGTGGGCAAAGGCGCGCATCACCGTATTCACCGCAGACTGCGCTCGATCGCGCGCCGTGCCCACCATCTGACGCGGAGTACGCAGCGTCACGGTGGGCACGCAGCCGCCCTGCCGGGCGGCTGCTTTGCCTACCCTGCGCGACCTCAACTGTATCAACGCATTTTGCTGTTGGCGGCCTGACGGAGGAGAACGCGCGGGCGCCCGCCGGCGTCCGCTCATGTCGGTTTCGTCGCACGTCCTGGCGCGCCGCCGAGCTCGCGGCCCGTTTCCAGCATCAGCGTGCGCAGCCAGATCGACCCCGGCTCGACCTGCGCCCTGGTCGGATAGAACATGTATTGTTCGTCGATGCCAGGATCGAGCGGCGGCGCGACGGTCGACAGCGACAGGGGCTGCGCCAGCGCCGCGATCAGGCGGCGCGGCACGAAGGCGACGAGATCGGTGCGCGCGGCGACATGCAGCGCCTCGATGTAGCTCGGCACGACCAGTGCGATCCGCCGCTCCCAGCCCTTGCTGCGCAGCCAGCCGTCGATCAGGTCCTCGCTTTGGCCGCGCAGCACCACCGCGACATGCCGGGCGGCCAGGAAGCCGTCTCGCCGGCTCAGTCGCCTGCCGACCGGGTGACCGCGCCGCACCGCCAGCGCATCGCTGTCGGTGTAGAGCAACTGGCGATGGAAGCCCTTGAAGGCGTTGCCGATCGAGATCACCATGTCGATGGTGCGGGCGAACTCGGCGTGGAAGATCGCAGGGCCTCGCCAAGGCACAACGTCGATGCGGAGGTTGGCGCGGCGCGCGTCACCTTGGCCATCAACGACGGCATCAGCAGCTCGACCGCGAGATCAGGCATCATCAGGCGAAATTGGCGTTCGCTCCGTGCAGCGTCGAACGCGTCGGGCGTGAACAGGCCGCGCACCTGATCCAGCGCCTGGGCGAGCGGAGCCTGCAGCGCAAGGGCGCGCGGGGTCAGCTCCATCCGCGCGCCGGTGCGGACCAGCAGGGGATCGCCGAGCAAGTCGCGCAGCCGCTGCAGGGCGTGGCTGGTGGCCGGCTGGGACAGTCCGATCCGCAGCGCAGCCCGGCTGACGCTGCTCTCGCGGAGCAGTGCGTCGAGCGCCACCAGCAGATTGAGGTCGAGCGCGGCCAAATTCATGGGCCGAATTGATATCATATCCGATATCGATTGGAAGAATGCGCCGCCACCCGTCATGCTTCGCCCTGTCGCAGAGGAGATCGGGAGACAGATGTCATGACCGCCAGCGCCAACAAGCGATTGATGCAAGAGCTGCTCGCCAAGGCCGCCGCCGGCGACCGCGCGGCCTATGTCGCGGCCATCGCCGACGACGTCACGATGGTGATCACGGGACAATATTCGTGGTCGCAGACGATCAGAAGCAAGGAGACGCTGCTGCGCAATCTCCATGGCCATCTCAACAGCCTGCTGGCGGAGGGACGCCGCGCCATTCCGCTGCGCTTCATCGCGGATGACGACCTCGTCGTGGTCGAGGCCAAGGGCGAGATGCGCACCAGGGCCGGACGGCCCTACAACAACGACTACTGCCTGATCTATCGGCTGCACGAGGGGCGCATCGTCGAGATCCGTGAATACTGCGACTCGGCGCTGACGGAAGCGGTGCTGGGACCGTTTCCGGCTGCGCTCAAGCAGACCGGTTGATGCGACGATGACCGAATTCAAGGAGAGTTTGCCGATGAGCGCCGTAGAAGCCACGGGTCATGACAACAAGCGGATCGTGCAGCATGTGTTCGACGAACTGGCGAAGAGCAATCCGCAGCCGCTGCTCGCGCATCTTGCGGATGATGTCCGCTTCGTCATCATGGGCAGCGGATCCTGGTCGCGCAGCTATGACGGCAAGGCGACCGTTCTCGCCGAGTTGTTCGCGCCGCTGCGGGCGCGGCTCGGCCGCATCACCACCATCCCGATCCGGCTGACGGCCGAGGATGACCGTGTCGTGGTCGAGGCGCGTGGCCGCAATACGACGAGCGACGGCAAGGTCTACAACAACAGCTATTGCAACGTCCTTCGCCTGGAGAACGGCCGTATCCTGGAATGGATCGAATATTGCGACACGCTGCTGATCGAGACCGCACTCGGTCCGCCGCCGACGACGTCATGAGACAATTACGGTGACATCTCTGGACTGCACCCCTCAAGTGAGACGCAGATAATTTCTGCGACAGGCATTTCGAGGATGACGTGTGGCAGCAAGAGGGAAAAACCGTCAGTTTCCGGCGCCCATCGCGGCCATCGTAGTTATTCGATCAACTGAATCCGGACCCTAGACGGAGCGTCCTTGAGCACGCTGGCGGCAGTAGCGCCAAAGGTTGCCTTGAAGGCGTGGCTGAAATGGCTGGAGCTCGAAAAGCCTGCATCGAGCGCCGCCGACGTGATAGAATCGCCATTTCCCACACGCTCCACAGCGTGCCGGAAACGAATCCAAATCCTAAACGTCCTAAGTGGCACCCCAATCTCTTGGACGAACAGATGCTGCAGGCGACCAGGGGAAAGGTCGACTCGCCGGGCCAGTTCCTGGATCGAGTGATTGCGGGCGATGTCAGCCCTTATGATAGCTACGACACGTTCAACCCGCGCATCGAACCGTGGTGGGCGCGGTTCGATTCCCAATGCCTGTTCAGCAGCGAAATCGAAATCGTCGAAGCGTAGCTTATCACCTGTCTGATGCAGCGCGTAGAGATTCCGCACAGCGACGATAAGCGAACTTTCGATGTCAGGGTCCAGTGAGCTTAGGCCACATCTCTGACGGGGCGAGAGGCGCCGATAGTAAGGATCGTCAGGGTCGTTGTATATCACGGCGACCGGCGCCCCGCTTAGATCAAGGGTATGCGCCAAGCCTGCGGGGACGATGGCGGTAAGGCAGGCCAGGCTCTCCCCGGCCATTGTGGTGCCGATCCGCAGAGGGGCCTGAAGCGCCACCAGGCAGACCGATATTGGATGCCGGTGCAGCGGCAGCGTACCCAGACGCCCGATGAACATCATTCGTTGAGGCCAGAGGCACAACAAAGCTCTCTCGTCGAAATTGGTAGCCGATTCTGGCAAGCGGCCATTCCTCCACACGTCTATGCTTCGAGAAGGTCACGCCGACGGCATCCAGCGACCTTGGCGCGCAAGCTCTTGTACCCGGCGTCCATAGCGGAAAGATTTGTTTGGGGAAATAATGTCGAACGCTTTCTTGATTGCGAATATTGAGTTGTGGCGGCTTCTTCCGGTGGGCGGCATCTGGAAATGCCGCCGCATGGTTGCGTCGCCCGAAGTGCGGGCGTCTGTTTACGCCGACCCCTGCCATCGCAGCGCCAATGTATTCACCTGTTTGCTTGGTTCTTGCAGAATTCGCGCGGCTGAGCTGGCCACCGGGCGTCAGCGTGATCGCCGTCAGCACGCGATCACCTTCCTCGCGATGGCTGGTAGCTTTCAACGATCACCCGAACAGCCGAATCTGAAGGCCTGTCACACGAGGAGTTCAAGCGGGCTACGCGATATAGCCCACTTGCAACAGGCGCCCGGTCAGCCTCAGCCGGACTAAGAGACGACAGTCCATGTCACGGGCGCCGCGCCCGGCACACGAGACCCCTCAGCGATTGAGCCGCCGTGCCGGGGACCGCACGTCCTCGGCCGATGGAGCCCGGGCCGCCAAAACTAGGGAAGCACTGCGCCGTCACCCAAAACACCCCACCGCACCGCGGTTTCTAGCCTCGCCCATACTCCGGAGCACCAGATGACCCTCGCCGCCCCCTACGACCCCGACAACATCTTTGGCCGAATCCTTCGCGGCGAAGTCCCCGCCGCCAAGGTCTGGGAGGACGATCACGTCCTCGCGTTCATGGACGCCTTTCCCCAGTCCGAAGGGCATGTACTGGTGATCTCGAAGACCTCGACCTCGCGCACCCTGCTGGACGTGGAGCCGGACGTGCTCGTTCGGCTGGTCGCAGCCACCCGACGCACCGCCCGGGCAGTGGTCAAGGCGCTGGCACCCGAGGGTTTCCTGATCGTTCAGTTGAACGGTGCGGCCAGCGGTCAGACCGTCTTCCACCTGCATTTCCATATCATACCTCGCTGGGCGGACGTTCCGATGAAGGGCCACGGGCAGGCGCCGATGGGCAAACCAGAAACCCTGCTCGCCCTCGCCGACCGCATCGCCACTGCGCTTGATTGACCGCAGCCCGGCATGCGGTCTGCTGCCGCTCAAATAGCAATCGGAAAAGCTCCGATGTGACTGCACGAAAACGATGTAGCCATGCCTTGCGGCGAACGCGCCGTCGCCCTGCGGGGGTATCACCGGAGGCTTCAACCGCTGGCGGAGTTTGTACGAAGTCCTGCTCAGCAACTGCACCTAGGAAGCTCAGCAAGGTCGACAAAATGAAAATAGGTGTTTCTGAGGCAACGGCGGTCAGTGGGCAGCACTCGACCGCGCGATTGGGCGAAGCTGGGGCTCGTCCTTTCTCCCGGCTTCCCGAAGTGGATTCTGGCTTAGGACTCTCATATGTTCCATTCACGTAGCATTGTCATCACCGGGGGGGCGACGGGCCTAGGCTTTGCGATAGCGAACGCGCTTACCCCCCAAGGTGCTCGGCTGACGCTCCTCTCGCGGCGAACCGATAATCTGGATCTCGCGGTTCATGAACTTCGTCGGCGACACGCCGGCGCCGATATCGAGGTGCAGCCCGTCGATGTTGGCGATCCGATTGCAACGTCTCAGGCTATCGAGGAGGTTGCTCGGCGCCGTGGAGGGATCGACATGCTGTTCAACAATGCAGGTGTGATGCGCGAGGGGCGGTTCGAGACCCTCACCGACAATGACTTCCAGGCCGTGATGCAAACCAATTTCTTTGGTCCGGTAAATGTCACCAGGGCTGCTTTACCCCATCTACGCGCCGCTGGCGGGCGGTTGATCAACATAGCATCGATCGCTGGTCTGACCGGAATCTTCGGTTTCACCGCCTATGGATCTGCGAAACACGCCTTGGTCGGCTTCACCGAATGCCTGCACTACGAACTGCTGCGCCAAGGTATCAAGGTTCACCTCGTCTGCCCAGCGGAGTTCGAGACGCCTATGGTGGCGGAGCTTGATTCCTATCGGACACCGGAGAACCGGCGACATACGCTGACCATCCCGAGAACTCCCTTGGAAATCGTGGTTGCGGACACATTGCGGGGAATCCGGCGCGACCGGTATTTCATCGTTCCGGGTGGCCGCGCCCGGCTGGCCGTCCTCGGCTTGCGACTCGTACCATCGATTGTGCGTAGACTTGGCGAGCGCATTGTTGGGAAACTCGAGCGGAAGCACCCGGTGTGAGTTCATCGTCATACCGGCGATCGGCCGCGAGGCAATCCGTCGGAGGATGAACATGAATATGGTGACGCCTTCCGCGAGCGTATGAGGTCAGGCTTAAAGACTTCCGCTGCGTCACCAGATAGGACAAACCCGCCAGCGCGTGGACTGGTTGGAGCGAAGCGATACCATTGTTGTCTCGTAGACCAATTGATGGGTTTCGCGTTGCTCCACCCATCCCGCGAGCTAATCGACAGCATGCCGCGAAACTAAAGCGAAGTCACGCCCCACGCTTTGTCGGTGGCAGTAGCACGCCGGGCGGCGGATTCCAGTATTTCGTTGAGTAATACGTATTACGGTGACGCTGCATGAAACTTGTCGTGGCGCGCTGCCCCGACGAGACGGCTGCATACCGGTCGGCGCTGATCGCATCGACGGCGCAGCATGCGCCGACATTGCACGTCATTCCGATCCGTCGCTCCGTTCCGTTCCAGGACGCGTCTTCCGTTTTTCGGAATTTGTCTTGACTCCGCCCCCAAATCAATGGCTATATCCGCCCCGTTCCGTCCCGGCAGGAGGGGCGTACGCGTCGTCACGACACGCGGGGCGGGATGCGGTGGCTGCGACGGCGTCGTCAGGACGAGCGACGTCGACCGGCCTCGTGCAGGGCTGCGGCGGCTTGCCGGCGTGGCGCGCGTGCGGGGCCTTTCGCGGACGTTGAAATCGTGTGGTCCTGGCATCCCGATGCTGATGTCAACTCGCGTTGAGGCTTCGCTTCGCGCGGGGATGGTGGCCAGAAAGCCCGGCGCACCAGGGAGATCACGTATAAGACGGAAGCCCATCGCGCAGGGAATGCCGGAGGTGGATTCAATTGGTCGTCGCAACACTCGATGAGGAGGTTGCGATGGGCATTCGAAAGAAACGGTCAACGCGGGGC
>NZ_JAUHJJ010000004.1:0-702112 GCF_032381175.1 Bradyrhizobium sp. SZCCHNR1093 | reverse complement strand
GCCCCGCGTTGACCGTTTCTTTCGAATGCCCATCGCAACCTCCTCATCGAGTGTTGCGACGACCAATTGAATCCACCACCCGGCCTTCCCCGCGCGATGGTTTTAACGCTTATACGCGATCTCCCCGGGGACCGGGCTGTCTTGCCCCCGTCATCTCGCGCGATGCGTTGAGCACCGACACGAGACTTAGCGCCAGCGTCGGGGCGCCAGGACCACGCGACTTCGCCGTCCGTGACGGATCGCTCGTCCGCGCGAACTTTCGTCCGCGCACGGCCCGCCACGTCCACCGCATTCCTGCCCTACGCAACTGGACGATCCGGAAGCGCCCCTCGGCCGGACAGGAACAAAAAGAGAACATAAACTGATTTGCGTCGTTTGGCAAGCGTGGCGTGTCGCGGACATCGCCGGGTGGGGCGGACCATGCAATTCGAGTTCGATTGGGATCCGGCCAAGGCAGAGAGCAATCTGCGCAAGCATGGCGTTGCCTTTGAGCGGGCGATGAGCATCTTCAGCGATCCGTTGGCGCTCTCGCGTCTCGATGACGGATCTGGCGCAGGCGAGGAACGATGGGTTACGATGGGACGCAATATTGCGCACGAGCTACTGCTGGTCGTGCATACGTACACGGAGCTATCGGCAGACCGCGCAGCGATCCGCATCATTTCTGTCCGTCGCCCGACCCGGCGCGAAATCCGCTCCTACGAGAATGGGTGATCCGATGAAGGATGAATACGATTTCTCGAACGCCGAACGCGGCAAGTTCTTTCGCAAGGGCGCGCGAATGCTGCCTCCGGTGCATCTCGAGCCTGATGTGCTCGATCACCTGACCGGGCTGGCCAGCGCGCGGGGCGTATCGTTGACCGAATTGGTCAACACGCTTCTCAAGGAGGATATTGAGCGGATCGAGGCTGCGAAATAGCTCTTTGGGAGCTTCTGCGAGCACCTCGTGATGCCTTCGCGACCAGACTTCCGCGACACGGTTCGGGCGCGCGCGGACCGTGATCCGGCGTTCGCGAGGCGTTGTTCCAGGAAGCCGTGAGTGCGCTGCTGCGCGGAGAGGCCGATGACGGCCGCGCCGGCCTGCGTGCGTAAATCGACGCAACGATCGGCTTCGAGGCGTTGAGCAACGCGCTCGGGCGGCCGTCGAAGAGCCTGATGCGCATGTTAGGGCCATCCGGCAATCCCACGGCCGAGAACCTGCTTGGCGTGATCGGCGTGTTGCAGGCAGAGACAGGCGTGCAGCTCGACGTGCGCGTCGTGGCCGCGGAGTGAGTTACTGGCGCGCGGATCAACAAGATCACAGCTGCTCTCAACCAATGAAGAACGAATACGACTTCTCGAACGCCGAGTGCGGCTCGTCGTTGGACGAACTGGTCGCGACGCTCCTCAAGGAGGAGATCGCGCGGATCAAGGCGGCGAAATAGATATCAGGAGCGCCGCCGCCGCTGATCTTGGCAATAGCCGAGGGCCGTCCGTCGCAGGCGACTGCGGCGGATGAGGCTATCTCCGCCGTTGCTGTTGGCACGGATATCGCGAGCTTCAATCGGGCGCATACGCGTCCGGGTCGGGACTGCTGCTGGGCGACTTGAACGCGGCGCGTAAGGGGGCCGGCATCGGGTAGTTGAAGTTGATCCCGGTCGGCGGCACGGGTGACTCGAACCACTTCTTGTAGAGCGCCTCGATGGCGGGGCTCTGATAGAGCTCGGCCGTGACGCGATCGGCGATGGCCTTGAACGGCGCATCGTCCTTGCGCAGCATGATGCCGAAAGGTTCGGGCTTGGAGAATGCGTCGCTGCTGATCATGTACGCCGCCGGGTCCTTCGACCGCGCGATGGCGACCGCGAGCTGGACGTCATCGAGCACATAGGCCTGAGCCCGGTCGGTCTCCAGCATCAGGAACGCTTCGGCCTGGTCCTTGGCCGGCACGATGTTGATGCCGAGCTTGCGTTCGACATTGACCTTGTTCAGCTGTGCGATGTTGGTCGATCCAGCGATCGCGACGGCCGTCTTTCCCCTGAGGTCGTCGATCGTCTGGAGCGAGAGCGACTTCTTGGCCGCAAAGCGTGTGGCGCTGAGAAAGTGCGTATTGGCAAAGGTCACGAGTTTCTGGCGTTCGGCGTTGTTGGTAGTGGAGGCGCACAAGAGGTCGATCGTGCCATTCGTCATCAGCGGTATGCGATTGGATGACGTCACCGGAACGGTTTCGATCGTGAGGTTAGGAAGCCCAAGCTCCTTTTTGACCGCATCCGCGATCCGGGCGCAGATGTCGAGCGCGTAGCCCACCGGCTTCTGGTTGCCGTCGAGATAGCTGAACGGCACCGACGATTCCTGGAAGCCGATCGATATCCTGTTCGTCTCCTTGACCTTCTGGAGCGTGCCCGTCAGTTCCTCGGCGCCGGCGGCGTTTGCAGCGAGCGCTGCCGTCAGCAGAAGTCCCCAAATGCGCATCAAAGCCTCTCCTCGCAGCAATCCTCTTTGCGCGTGCAGCGTTGCACGCGCAGCGGCGATGCAGCCTCGCTGCGTCCGGCCTGGATGAAAAGGGATAAAACCGCCTTCTTTCTCATTCCTGGAGGTGATGGATCGCCGCGCCGGGCGTCGTCGCCGGGTTCACCTGCCCTGTCTAACCTTCGAGTTGACGGCCGAAATCGCAGGTCTGGCGCGCCAGATCCGCTACGGCGGCCGCGAAGGCCGAGGGTCTGTCGTTGCGATACATGGCCGCATAGGGCACGGCCGGCAGCGTCGGCTTGACCGGCAGGATGACCAGCTTCTTCTGCTCGAAGAGAGGACGAAAACAGCGTTGCGGAAGATAGCTGATGCCGAGGCCGGCCACGGCGAGCCCGACCAGCGCAGTCAGATTGTCGACCGAGATGGCGCGCTTGAAGGAGACGCCGTTGGCCGCGAGCCATTTGTTGACGAAGAGGCCGGAGCCCGAGCGACGGCCCTGCATCAGAATCGTATGATGACCAAGCTCGTCGAAATCGAGGCTCCGGCGCGTTCTGACCAGGCCGGGGCGCGCCGTCCACACGTTCTGCACTTCGGCAAGCCGCAGCGACGTCACCTCCGGGTCAGAGAAGACGTCCGGGATGACGACGAGATCGAGGCTGCCCTCGATCAGCCGATCGTAGAGGCTTCGGGAGGTTTCGACTTCAGGCTCGATCATCACCGCCGGATGGGCTTCGCGAATGGCCGAAACCAGACGCGGCAGCCATGTCAGCGCTGACAGCTCCGTCGCCCCAAGCCGCAGACGGCGCGCCGGTGACTGCCGGCCGTCCTTCAACTCCAGGATCTGGTCCTGCAACGCCAACATCTGTCGGCCAAGAGCAAGGATCTGCTCGCCACGTTCGGTCAGACGAGCCCCGCGCTGGCTGCGATCGAACAGCGGAACGCGCGCTGAGGCCTCGAGCTCCTGGATGCGCTTCGAGATCGCCGATTGCGTCGTGTTCAGCTTGGCTGCGGCGCGTTCGAACGTGCCGAGCTCCGCGATCCAGTTCAAAGCTTCTAGCTGCTTCAGGGTGACCATGTTCGCATTCAAAAAAGAGATGGATCGATATCTCCATTTATCGGTTTTCTGAATTCAAGACGAGTCCTACACCGCCGAGGCGGGGCGCCATCGAGCGACGCTCTGGACTGTGCAAGACGGGGAGCGAGAATGGGTGAGGGACAAGCGCAGCCTGGTGCGCCGATCGATGCGGCGGTCGTCGCCGCGTTCAAGAGCGTTTCCACGGCCGTGATCAGCGACAACCTTCAGCGGTTGCCTGGTGCAGCCAGTCTACGGCCATTCTATACGGGCTCGCCGATGGCCGGGATCGCGCTGACCGTGAATACGGCGCCGGGGGATAATCTCTTCATTCATCGCGCGCTCGATCTTATTACGCCTGGCGACGTCCTCGTCGTCAATGGCGGCGGCAACGAGACGCGGGCATTGGTCGGCGAGATCATCGCCGCCATCGCGAGGGAACGCGGCGCGGCCGGGATTGTCGTCGACGGTGCGATCAGGGATTCCGGCGTGCTGATGAATTCCGACTTCCCCGTGTTCGCGCGTGCGGTCAATCACCGTGGCCCCTACAAGAACGGTCCGGGTACGATCAACGTGCCGGTGTCGATTGGCGGCATGATCGTCACGCCAGGCGATATCGTGGTTGCCGACGCCGACGGAGTGGTCGCTTTCGCGCCGGCGATCGCATCCGAACTGCTCGAGTCCGCCCGCGCGCAGGAGCAGCGTGAAGCCGAAATCCTGGCGAGCATCCGCGCGGGGCGCTATGGCGGTGCCTACGCAAAATAGGCGTCTATTGCGGTCATCCGTACGAGCCTTGGCGGTATGCGGACCTCGTCCTTGTCGTCCCGGATGTCGTTTCGCTCATCCGGGCTACTTGCATGCCAACGGCACCCCGCTCAGCAATACCCATACACGCCGCAGGCATAAGGCAGGCGGAACATGTAGTTGGTGTAGCCTTCGCCGCCGTAATAGGGGCCCTGGTAGTCGTAGGAGAAGGCGCGGCCGTAATAGCCGGGCAGCTCCTGGCGGCCGAACAGCAGCGGCGTCGAGGGCCACATCGGGGAGATCAGCGAGTCCTGGTCCCTGACGACGACGACCGTCGGCGGCGGCGCTCTCACGGCGCGGCGGGCCTTGATGTGCACGATCTTGTCGTGGACGGCCGGCAGGTCGGCTGCGAGCACGACGCCGTTCGCCGCGATGGCCGCCAGCAGCATCATGATCACCAACGTTCGCATCCTGCTCTCCTCGACTTCTGTTCGGGTGGCGTCGGCGCTTCGCGATACATCCACCGCTGCTTTCACGCGGGTCCGGAAGGCGATTCCACGGGCGGCAGGATGAGCCGGGTATGGTTAACGAAATCCTTCCGGCATCCGACAGTTGGCTGCAATCATCCGTAGAAGGACGGGCATTTTCAGCTTTTGTTAAGTTCTGCGGGTGCAAGCTTACTGCTGCCGGCGATTTTGAAGGTCGGCCGAATGCAGCCCGGCCGCTGCGTCCGGGCGCGAAAATCTCTGCTGCATTTCATCAGAGTCTCAGACCAGAAGGTTTCGAGCATGTCGGTGATCATGTTTTCGGCGTCGGCGCGCCAAAATCTCCAATCACGGACCGGCTCAGTCAACGCTGAACTCGCTGCCATCGACGAGGGCGCCGCAGGACTGCAGGCGCTGTCGGCAAGCCGGCTGATCGCGGCCTCCGCGCTGCCTCTGGCCCGCCAGATGCACGCGCGCCTGTTGCAGCTGATGAGATGATCACCTGGAGTTAACGAGGGCGCGGTCCGAGAAGCCGGCAACGGCCCGGCCGTGGGACGAAGGAGAGCGCGGAAGCCCAGGGGGCCGCCCGCGCTCTCTTTGTTTTCGGGGCCGCTTGCTGTCTCAGCCGTCAGTTACTCGTCATGCGCGGGCTTGTCCCGCCTGCGGGGCCGAAGCCCCTTCGGCGCGGCGACGGCCCGCGCATCCACGTCGTCATTGCCGGGGCGAAGACGTGGATGGCCGGGACAAGCCCGGCCATGACGTGGTGAGAGATGCGCTCGTCACGCCGCACGCCGATGCGCGGCGCGATCCGTAGAGCGAAACGCGCCTTACGCGCTCAGCGCCTGCTCGAGGTCGGCGATCAGGTCTTCCTTGTCCTCGATGCCGACGGAGATGCGGACGATGTCGGGGCCGGCGCCGGCCTTGATCTTGGCGGCGTCGTCGAGCTGGCTGTGCGTGGTCGAGGCCGGGTGGATCACCAGCGAGCGGGTGTCGCCGACATTGGCGAGATGCGAGAACAGCTTCAGGTTCGACACCAGCTTGACGCCGGCGTCGTAGCCGCCCTTGAGCGAGAAGGTGAACACGGCGCCGGCGCCCTTCGGGCAGTATTTGCGCGCCAGCGTATAATACTTGTCCTCGGGCAGGCCGGCGTAGTTCACCGAGGCGACCGCCGGATGGCGGTTGAGAAATTCTGCGACCGCCTTGGCGTTGTCGCAATGCTTCTGCATGCGCAGCGGCAGGGTCTCGATGCCGGTCAGGATCATGAAGGCGTTGAACGGCGACAGCGCCGGTCCGAGATCACGCAAGCCCAGCACGCGGCAGGCGATGGCGAAGGCGAAATTGCCGAACGTCTCGTGGAGCCGGATGCCGTGATATTCGGGTCGCGGCTGCGTCAGCATCGGATATTTGTCGCCGCTGCCGGCCCAGTCGAAGGTGCCGGCATCGACGATGACACCGCCGATCGAGTTGCCGTGGCCGCCCAAGAACTTGGTCAGCGAGTGCAGCACGATGTCGGCGCCGTGATCGATCGGGCGGATCAGATAGGGCGAGGCCAGCGTGTTGTCGACGATCAGCGGCACGCCCGCCTTGCGCGCCACCTGCGCGACCGCCTCGATGTCGGTGATGGTGCCGCCGGGATTGGCGATCGACTCGATGAATACAGCCTTGGTGCGTGGGCTCACCGCCGCCTCGAAGCTCGCGACGTCATCGGTGTCGGCCCACACCACGTTCCAGCCAAAGCTCTTGAACGCATGCGTGAACTGGTTGATCGAGCCGCCATAGAGTTTTCGCGCGGCGATGAACTCGTCGCCGGGGGACAGCAGCTGCTGCAGCGCCACGACCTGCGCGGCATGGCCAGAGGCCACGGCCAGCGCGGCGGTGCCGCCCTCGAGAGCTGCGACGCGCTCCTCGAGCACGGCGTTGGTGGGGTTGCCGATGCGGGTATAGATGTTGCCGAACGCCTGCAGCCCGAACAGCGAGGCGGCGTGGTCGGCATCGTTGAACACGAACGACGTGGTCTGATAGATCGGCGTCGCCCGCGCGCCGGTGGTGGGATCAGGCTGGGCGCCGGCGTGAACGGCGAGGGTGGCAAATCCCGGGGCACGGTCGGTCATGATGTTTCCTCTTGGCTTGATCCCTCGCGCAGCGGCGCCGGCTGATGCAGGGATCGATGATGGGAGACGGTGTCGATAGCGCGCCGTCGTGCGCCTCCGCGTCATCCCGGCGGAGGACATTTGCCACCGGGCAAGATGCCGTCAAGGCTGGCGGCGATAATCAGTCGGATTTGAAATGCGTTGCTGTGTCGCGCCGTCGTCGCGACACGATCCTTTCGCAGATGCGTCAGGAGGGATCGCTTCTGTCCTTCGCGGCGCGGTCGGCCGCTGCCGTCGTGCCGCCGCCGACGCTGGTGCGGTTTAGCGACAGCCGCATGCCCTGGGTCGGGATCGGCGCGCGCTTGGCGCTGATGGTGCGCGAGTTGACACCCATCCAGGAGATCTCCGACGACAGCCGGCCATATTCGATCTTGGGGCAGCGATTCATGACGACCTTCAGCCCAGCGGCCTCGGCCTTTTCGGCCGCCGCATCGTCACGCGCGCCGAGCTGCATCCAGATCACCTTCGGCAAGGGCTGCAGCTTCAGCGCCTCGTCGACCACGGGCATGATGTGCTGCGAGCTGCGGAAGATGTCGACCATGTCGATGGGACGGCCGATGTCGGCGAGCGAGGCGACGAACGGCCGGCCCATCAGGCTCTTGCCGACATGGCCGGGATTGACCGGGATCATGTCGTAGCCGCGCTGCACCAGATATTTGAAGGCGAAGAAGCTCGGCCTGATCTCGGACGGCGAGGCGCCGACCATCGCGATGACCTTCACGCCGTTGAGGATGCCGCGGATGTAGTCGTCGGGATAGGTGTCGTGATTCATGGGGGCACGTTTCTATTAGTTATATCGGGCATCGTCATTCCGGGGCGCCCGAAGGGCGAACCCGGAATCCCGAGCTGAGTTCAGCAATCTCGAGATTCCGGGTTCGATGCTTCGCATCGCCCCGGAATGACGAAGTTATTGATGCCGTCATTGCGAGGGAGCCAACGGGTCCGCGCGAACGCGCGGCCCGATGACAGGCTCCGCGACGAAGCAATCCAGGGGCTCGGGTGGAACTCTGGATTGCGTCCGCCTTCGCCTTGCAGGCTTCGGCCGACACGCCGCTGCGCTCGCAATGACGGAGGAGAGAGCGGCGGGCGTCACTCATCCCGCCAGGTCGGAGTCCGCTTCTCGATGAAGGCGCCGATGCCTTCTTCCGCGTCGCGGGCGAGCATGTTCTGCGTCATCACCTCTGCCGCATAACGATAGGCGTCGGCAAGGCTCATCTCAGCCTGGCGGTAGAATGCTTCCTTGCCGAGCTTGATTGTATAGGCGGATTTGCGCGCCACTTGTTGTGCCAGCGCAATCGCCGCGTCGCGTTCCGTTCCGGCTGCGACCACGCGGTTGACGAGGCCGATGTCGCGGGCGCGTTCCGCCGGAACCGGCTCGCCGGTCAGCAGCATCTCCATCGCCTGCTTGCGGGGCACGTTGCGCGACAAGGCCACCATCGGCGTCGAGCAGAACAGGCCGATGTCGACGCCGGGCGTCGCGAACGACGCGCGCTCGGAGGCGACGGCGAGATCGCAGCTGGCGACCAGCTGGCAGCCGGCTGCGGTGGCGATGCCCTGCACGGAGGCGACGACGGGTTTCGGCAGATGCACGATGGCCTGCATCATCGCGCTGCAGGCGTTCATGAGCTTGGCGAAGAAGGCGCGGCCGCGATCGGCATCGCTGCGACGGGCGGTGAGCTCCTTGAGGTCATGGCCGGCGCAGAACGCCGGGCCGTTGGCCGCGATCACCACGGCGCGCACGGCCTTGTCGGCACCGATCTCGGCCAGGGCCTGATGCAGCTCCGCGATCAGCGGCTCCGACAGGCTGTTACGCTGCGCCGGGCGGTTCAGCGTCAGCACGACAACGGGGCCGACCATCTCGCGCATAAGGATCGGCGCGTCGGCAGCATTGGCGAGGGCAGGGGCGGACATTGCGATTTCCGGTTGGCGATTTCCGTTTGGGCGCTGGATCGCGGCTAATGTAACAGAAGGCAACGCGACAGAGCAGGGGGAGACATGACGGCGAAGATGAGCATCGCGGAACTCGAAGCGTTCCTGCACGCGGAATTTCCCCAGGCCTTCCGCACCGGCGGCGACATCAGCATCGAGAGCGCCGACGGCCGGAGCTGCCGGATGCGCCAGCGCTTCAACGAGCGCATGCTGCGTCCCGGCGGCACGGTCTCCGGGCCCACCCTGATGGCGCTGGCCGACTTCGCGATGTACGTGGTGCTGCTGTCGGCGATCGGCCCGGTCGGTCTTGCCGTGACCACGAATCTCAACATCAACTTCCTGCGCAAGGGCGCGGCCGGCGCCGACGTGCTGGCCGAGGCGCGGCTGCTCAAGCTCGGCAAGCGGCTGGCGGTCGGCGAAGTCACGCTATTGTCAGGGGAATCGCCTGATCCGATCGCCCACGTCACGGCCACCTATTCCATTCCGAATGCGTGAGGTTTTCGAGGGTATTATTGCACCATATTTATAACCTCATGTTTTCGTTGGCGTAATTTTGCGCCGATGGCGTTGACGAATGCGGGGCGCTTCTCTAGAAGCTGCGACCAGTCCGGCGCGTCATCCGCGCCGCATTCTCCCTGTCACGGATATCTCTCATGAAAACCTTTTCGGCAAAGCCGGCCGAGGTCCAGAAGAAGTGGGTCGTGATCGACGCCAAGGGTCTGGTCGTCGGCCGTCTCGCTACGCTGGTCGCCATGCGGCTGCGCGGCAAGCACCTCCCGATCTACACGCCGCACGTCGACTGCGGCGACAACGTCATCATCGTCAATGCCGCGCACGCCGTCCTGACCGGCCGCAAGCGCGAGCAGAAGGTGTACTACAAGCACACCGGCTATGTCGGTCACGTCAAGGAGCGCACCGCGCGCCAGATCCTCGAGGGTCGCTTCCCCGAGCGCGTGATCGAGAAGGCCATCGAGCGCATGATCCCGCGCGGGCCGCTCGGCCGCGTGCAGATGGGCAATCTGCGTGTCTATGGCGGACCCGATCATCCGCACGAGGCGCAGAACCCCGAGAAGATCGACATCGCCAAGTTGAACCGCAAGAACACGAGGGCCGCATAAGATGGCCGAAAGCATCCAGTCTCTCGATCAGCTGTCGCAGCTCAAGGGCGCCGTCACGGCTCCGGACGCTCCGAAGTATGAGAAGAAGGTCGACAAGTTCGGCCGCGCCTATGCCACCGGCAAGCGCAAGGACGCGGTCGCCCGCGTCTGGATCAAGCCGGGCTCCGGCAAGGTCACCGTCAACACCCGCGACATCGAGGTCTACTTCGCTCGTCCGGTGCTGCGCATGATGATCGAGCAGCCGATGGTCGTCGCCGCCCGCAAGGGCCAGTACGACGTGATCTGCACGGTCGCCGGCGGCGGCCTGTCCGGCCAGGCCGGTGCGGTCCGTCACGGCCTGTCCAAGGCGCTGACGAATTTCGAGCCGGAGCTGCGCGGCGTCCTCAAGAAGGGCGGCTTCCTGACCCGCGACTCGCGCGTCGTCGAGCGTAAGAAGTACGGCAAGGCCAAGGCCCGCCGCTCCTTCCAGTTCTCGAAGCGCTGATCTCCTGGCTCCGGCTCCGTCCGGATCCATCAGCTTCAAATACGAACGGGCGCCCTCGCGGGCGCCCGTTTTGCTTTGCGTGAAGCCTGTGCGGATCAGGCGCTGGCGCGGCGCGCCGTCAGCCATTGGTTCGGTGCCAGCGGCTTCGACACCACGCGGACCTCGCCGATGCTGCCGATGAAGCCGTCCGCCGGTGAGCGATCCCACCAGCCGCAGCCGAGTGCCCAGGGCTGGCTCGCCGCAACGCTCGCGAGGCCGTTGCCGCCGATGACGCTGCGCACGACCGGCGCGCCCTCGATGTAGAGCACGGTCGAATTGTCCTTGGGATCGTTGACGATCGCGAGGTGGTACCAGGTGTTCAGCATGATCTCGCCGGACCAGTCGGTCTGCGGCTGCTGGGTCGAACTCGACGGCACGATCTCCCACTGCACCTCGCGCAGGTTCGAGATCGCAAACAGGATCGGCGGCGATTCCGGGTCGCCGCCGGCATAGCCGGGCAGCCAGCCGCGGTTGCCGAAGCGGGTGAGGATGTTGCACCAGGCGTGGTCGCTGGCTTTCCAGTTCGGATCGATCTTGATGAAGGCTTCGACGGTATAGCCGGATGCGAACGTTGCCGCGTTGATCGGCGCGTTGGCCGCGGTCGTGAACCAGCTGAAGCGGCCGGCGCCCTGCTTGGTCGTGTTGAGGAACTGCATGCTGCCCGGCGCCGAGGACAGGCGATGCTTGTCGGCGGTGAAGGCGACGTCAGCGACCTGGGCGGCGCCCGTGAGCGAGGCGCGCTGCATCGGGTTGGCGGCGGTGAGGTCCGGCAGTGCAGTGCCGGCGGCCACCGCCTTGCCGATCGCCGACGAGGCGATCCGCCAATGCGCAACCGTCTCGGCGATCAGCGGATAGTCCTGCTCGTTCGCCGGCGGCACCACCACCGGCTCGGGTGCCTCGGTGTAGTTGGCGTAGAGATCCTGCTTGACGCGCGGCAGGATCGGCGTGCCGGCGAAGGCCGGCAGATGGCAGAAATTGGTGAAGCGGGCGAAGCGGCGGCGGAAGTCGATGGGAATGGTGAACTCGTGATTGTCCTCGGTCAGCCAGGCGCGGTCGAACTGCTTGAGGCTGTCCTTCGGCTTCGCGACCACCCACGGTGAGAACGAGGCGACATCGATCTTGTTGCGGGTGAAGTCGAACTCGTAGAGCCGCATCAGGCCGTTGCCGCCCTGATAGGCCATCTGATAGTCGACCACCATCTGGTGGACCGGATTGTGGAAGTCGTTGATCTTCGTCAGCAGCGCGCCGCCATGATAGTGGCCGTTGAGGGTCATGAAGATCTGGTCGTTGCTGCGGATCAGCTTGTCCCAGAGATACTGGCCGTAGGCGACCTCAAGCGGGCTCGTGCCGTCATTGGCGATGTTGAGCAACTGGTGATTGGCGAGGATGACCGGCAGCATCGGATGGCGCGCGATCATGCTGCGCGCCCAGGCGATGGCATCATCCGAGGCGCGCCAGGACAGCGACAGCACCATGAAGCTGACGCCACAGGCGTGGAACACATGCGCCTCGTGCCAGCCGCTCGGATGCCGCTCCAGGAAGGTCCGCTGCTTCGCCGCGCGGCTGGTCGGAAACCATGAGAGATAGGGCTCGGATGAACCGCGCTGCGCATCGGTGCCCACGCTCTGGCTTGCCGCGCTTTCGAACTCCAGCGCCGACAGTACGTCGTGATTGCCGGCGAGCACCGAATAGGGCCGGCCGGCGTTCTCGAGCAGCTTCATCGCGGCGTCGGCGACCGCCCATTGCTGCGGATGCTTGGACTGGTCGACGACGTCGCCGAGATGGATGGTGAACGGGATGTGATACTTCGCGGCGTTGTCGACGATGAACTGCGTCTGCGCCGGATAGGGCGTGCTGCCATATTGGCGCTGATAGGACTGGCCTTCCTCGGACGTCGCATAGCGCGAGTAGAACTGCGTATCGGGGAGGACGGCGAGCGCGAAGCTGGTGGTGACGTGATGGTGGTGATGATGCATGCGCCAATGCGCGTGCGCCGCCTGGCCGGGCAGCAGGCTGGCGCCGAGGCCGAGCGCCGAAACGCCCATCGCGTTGCGCAGCAGCGTGCGGCGGTCCACGCCCTGCACCGGCTCCGGACCGCGCGACGGATGATGGCCTGCGGCCGGCTTGTTGTTCGATGAATCGTCGTCGAAAGACATCGTCGTCCCCACCTCGAGCGGCGGATCGCGCCGCGGTCGGGACGTGTTAGGGAGAGATGATCTCAAATTTGAGAAGGTTTCTTATCGTTTCGATGAGTGTTCGCCGCAGGACGGGAAACCATTGATTCCGCACGCGGGGGCGCACAACTATCAATGAAGGGGTGTGTGCCGTGTGCAATCTGGGCGGGCGGTCGCGCGGATTGCCTCGGCATTTTTGAATCCTGTTTGCAGATTTCTTGCGCAGCAATTTGTTGACGAGTTGCGCCGGGCTTTTCGAGAAAACTTGGCATCCCAGGCAAACCTCTTTCCAACAAACCGCCCGCTAGGTTGATCGCGATAAGGCCGCGCTAACCCTGAATTCCCGCGCCGCCGCAGCAACCGAGGTGATCGATGGCGCTTGATAGCATGACGCTCGACATCGTAGCGACCATGGTCGCGGCGCTGCTTGGCGCCATGTTGCTCCATTTCGGTCGACAGGAGAACACGCCGGCGCTGCGCTGGTGGGGGGCGGCCTATATTCTCGGCGCCGTCGCGATCGCGCTGTGGACGTTGATCGGCGAGCTCTATGGTGAGGTGGTGTCGCTGTTCCTGAGCTCCATCGGTCTGATCGCCACCGCCATGGTGTGGAATGCCGCGCGCGTGTTCCACGGCAAGCCGCCGAGCGTGCTTGGGCTCGTGCTCGGCGCGACGGTCTGGATCGCCAGCGGCATGCTGCTCGATGCGTCGGCGCAGGCGCTGCGGCTGACGATCGGCGCCGCGATCGTCGTGATCTACGCCATGCTGACCGCGGCCGAGCTGTGGCAGGAGCGGCGGCGGACCTTGCACAAGCGCTGGCCGGCGCTGATCGTGCCGGTGATGCACGGCTTCGTCCTGATGCTGCCGATCCTGCTCGGCAACATGCTGCGCGATTCCGACGGCGCCTTCGCCGCGGCCTGGGTCACGATCTTCTCGATCGAGCTCGTGCTCTATGCGGTCGGCACCGTGTTCGTGATCTTCATGCTGGTGTCCGAGCGCATCGTCAGCGCCCACAAGCGTGCGGCGACCACCGACCCGCTGACGGGCCTGCTCAACCGCCGCGGCTTTGCCGAGTCCTCCGCGCAGCTCATCGAGCGCGAGGCGCGCGAGCAGCGCCCAGTCAGCGTGCTGATCTTCGACATCGATCATTTCAAGTCGATCAACGACCGCTTCGGCCACGCCGAGGGCGACGAGGTCCTGAAGCTGTTCGCAAACGTCGTGGTCAACAATCTGCGCCTCACCGATCTCTCGGGGCGGATCGGTGGCGAGGAGTTCGCAGCACTTTTGCCCTGTTCGATCGAAGAGGCCATGGTCGCCGCCGAGCGTGTCCGTGAGGCGTTCGCGGCCTCCGGCGTGGTGTGCGAGGACAAGCCGGTCGACACCACCGTCAGCATCGGTGTCGCCGGCGGGCCGGGCGGGACCGATCTCGACGTGCTGCTCGCGGCCGCCGATACCGCCCTCTACAAGGCCAAGCGTTCCGGGCGCAACCGGGTCGAAGCGTCGGCGGAGCTGCCACTGTCGCTCGACCGCTACCGCCGCCAGCGCGCCGCTGCCAGCCTACCGCAGTCGGGACAGGCGGTGTTGTCCAGCTGAGGCGCGGCTTTCGCTCTCCCGAGGTCTGGGCTAGACAAGCGGCCCACACCAGGGGAGGCCGACAGAACATGATCACGGAAATCGCCCAGATCGACGTCAAGCCGGGCACGGAGAAGGATTTCGAGGCCGCGGTCGCGAAAGCACGCGCTGCTTTCGGCCGCTCCAAGGGCTTTCACGGCTTCGAGCTGCACAAATCGATCGAGAAGCCGCAGCGCTACCGCCTGATGGTGAAGTGGGAGACGCTCGAAAACCACACGGTCGATTTCCGCGGCTCGGAGAACTTCACCGAATGGCGCGGCCTGGTCGGGCAGTATTTTGCCAATCCTCCGGATGTCGAGCACACCGAGACGGTGCTGACTTCGGCCGGCTGAGGCCGCGCCAGCGCTGCTCGCCGCGGAACACCATCATGACGCATGACGATCTGGTCGAAGCCTACGCTGCCGCCGGACGGCACTACCATGATCTTCGCCACGTCCGGGACTGCCTGGCCCAGCTCGATCGCGTCGCGGATCTCAGCGTCCGCGACCGCGAGATCCTGACCCTCGCGATCTGGTGGCACGACGTCGTGTATGATCCCACGCGCTCCGACAATGAGGAGCAGAGCGCCATCCTTGCCGAGCGTCACGTCGCGCCCGAGCTGCGCGACGAGGTCGGACGCCTGATCCCGCTGACCCGGACGCACGACGTCGCGCCCGGCGATCGGCTGGGCGCGCTGCTCGTCTCGATCGATCTCGCCATTCTCGGCACCGATGAGGCCGGCTACGACGCCTATGCGGATGCGATCCGGCGCGAATATGCGCACGTGCCGGACGACGCCTACCGCGCCGGGCGCGCGGCCGTGCTGGAGCGGTTCGCGGGGCGCCCCGTGATCTATCCGGATGCGGGCTTTGCCGCTGCCCTCGACCAGAAGGCGCGGGCCAACCTCGCGCGCGAGCTGAGCGATCTTCGATCATAGGCAGGATCAGCTCAGGCATTTCGAGCGGCCGCATCGCTGCGGCAATGCAGCCTGCGCAGCATCGCATGAGCGAATGTGGCTTGTCTTTTGCTGCGGCTCGACATGCAATGAGATGACATGCGCGTCGCCATGGCGTGCTCCTCATTTTCTGGAACTCCGTCATGCCGATCATCAACCGCGCCGCCGAGCTGGCGGAAGACGCCAAGGTCTGGCGCCGCGATTTCCACCAGCATCCCGAGCTGCTCTACGAGGTGCATCGGACGGCCGCGCGTGTCGCCGAGCTGCTGGCCTCGTTCGGTGTCGACGAGGTCGTCAGCGGTATCGGCAGGACCGGCGTCGTCGGCGTCATCCGCGGGCGCGAGCCGTCGCAGCGTGTGATCGGCCTGCGTGCCGACATGGACGCGCTGCCGCTGCAGGAGATCAGCGACATCCCGCACAAGTCCACGATTCCGGGCCGGATGCACGCCTGCGGCCATGACGGCCACACCGCGATGCTGCTGGGCGCGGCGCGCTATCTCGCCGAGACGCGCAACTTCGCCGGCACGGCCATCGTCATCTTTCAGCCGGCCGAGGAGGGCGGGGCCGGTGGCCGTGCCATGGTCGAGGACGGCCTGATGGAGCGCTTCGGCATCGAGGAGGTCTACGGCCTGCACAACGCGCCGGGCCTGCCGCTCGGAACGGTCGCGACGCGCACCGGCGCCGTGATGGCCGCCGCCGACACCTTCGAGGTGCGCCTGAAGGGCCTCGGCGGCCATGCCGCGCGGCCGAACAAATGCGTCGATCCGATCATCGCCGGCGCGCAGATCGTGACCGCGCTGCAGACGATCGTGGCGCGCAACGTCGATCCGGTCGAAAGCGCGGTGCTGTCGATCACGCGCTTTCACGCGGGGACGACCGCCGACAACATCATTCCGCAGACCGCAATCATCGGCGGCACCGTGCGCACGCTCGACGAGGACATCCGCCGCTTGATGGACGAGCGCTTCAAGGGCCTCGTGACGGCGCTCGCGAGCGGGATGGGCGTCGAGGCGGAGATCGACTATGAATGGGGCTATCCGGTCGTCATCAATCACGCGGAGCAGACCGCGTTCGCAGCCGACGTGGCGCGCAGCGTCGTCGGGCCGGAAAAGGTCATCACCGATATGCCGCCCCGGCTCGGCGGCGAGGATTTCGCCTACATGCTGCAGGCGCGGCCCGGCGCGTTCGTCTTCATGGGCATCGGCGATGGGGCCGGCGTGCATCACCCCGAGTATGATTTCAACGACGACGTGATCCCGCACGGGATCAGCTATTGGGCCAAGCTCGTCGAGACCGCGATGCCCGCCGGCTGACCGGGCTCTGACCGGGCCTCAGATCGCGGCCGCGGCGTCCTCGGTGCGGCGGTCGCTCTTGAAATAGTCGATCATGACCTTGGCGATCGCCATCAGCGGCAGCGCCAGGGTCAGGCCCCAGACGCCGAACACGATGCCGAGCAGGATCTGGAACGCAAACAGCGTGGCCGGCGGGATGTCCAGCGCCTGGCGCTGGATCAGCGGCGTCAGCACGTAGCTCTCCATCGCGTGCACGCCGAGGAACAGCACGAAGGCGCTGACCGCCGCGACCCAGCCGGAGGCAAGGCTCGCCAGCACCACGATGACGCCGGCGATGATCGCGCCAACGGTCGGAATGAACGCCAACAGGCCGGCCTGGATCCCGAGGATGAACGAGCTCTGCACGCCGATGATGGCGAGGCCGATCCAGGTGACGAGGAAGACCGCGAACATCGTCGTGATCTGGGCGATCAGCCAGCGCTCCAGCGTGTAGCTGATGCGGTCCACGATCACGGTGGCCTGGTCGCGGTACTTCGCCGGCGCCAGGAAAAGCAATCCGCTGCGGTAGACGGCCGGCTGGGCCGCGAAGGCGAGTCCCAGGAACAGGACGATGAAGAAGTTGCCGACGGCGCTGACGGTGCCCAGCAGCAGCTTGAAGGTCTGGCTGACGATGGCGCCGCCGGAGGAGGCCAGCGCGCTCGGCGAGGGCAGGCCGCCCGGCAGGCCATGGGACGGCGTCTGGGTCGGTGTGGTCGAGCCGCCGTCAGGAGCTGATGTGGCCGTGCTCGCGGCGTTGAAGTCGAAGAAGCTGGTGTCGATGCCGTTGCGGTCGAGGAAGCCCTTGATGTTGCCGAGCTGCGACTTGATCGTATCGCTCAGCACCTTGGCCTGGTCCGCGATGGTGGTGCCGCCGAGGAAGACGATGCCGACGAGCACGGCCGCGAGCGCCAAGCAGACGATGACGAGCCGCGCCGGATGCGGCCAGGGCAGCACGCGGCCGAGCAGGCTGGTCATCGCGTTGAGCGCAACGCCGAGCAGCATGCCCGCGAACAGCAGGAAGATCGCAGCCGCGTAATACCAGGTGAAGGCCATGCCGGCCATGAACAGGGCTACCCCGATGCCGCCCACGGCAATGGCCCAGGCCAGGTCGCTGCGGGCCTGGAGGCGTGGGTCGGCGGGGGCGGTCATGAGGCATCCTCTGTGCTGATCGGCCCCCACACATTGGCGAAAACGGCTGGCGGATCAAGCGCAGGCTTGGGGAAGTGGGGCGCTGCAGGACGCTTGCGGGGGTGTCCGGAATTGGCATTGGGGACCCGCGTGGCCATATGTTGATCCTGCCGTGCGACGCAGGCATGATTTGTGCCTGCCGGACTGGCGGATGCGGCAGCCGAAGGCCGGACAAAAGGGAGAGAAACGAAAGCAATGAAACGTCCGGTGGTCGGCGTGATCGGCAACAGCCATCGCGTCGAGAATAGGTTCACCGTGCAGATGGTGGGCGAGCGCAACCTGAGCGCCGTGGCCGAGGTCGCGGGCGCGCTGCCGCTGATGTTTGCCGGCGTTCCCGAGATCACCGACATCGCCGCGCTGCTCGATGTCGTCGATGGCGTGGTGCTGACCGGCGCCCGCGCCAATGTGCATCCGACCCGCTTCAATACCGAGCCGAGCCTCAAGCACGAGCCCTACGACATCCACCGCGACGAGGTCGCGCTGCAGTTGTCGGAGGCCTGCGTCTCCAGAGGCATCCCGCTGTTTGGCATCTGCCGCGGCCTGCAGGAGATGAACGTCGCCTTCGGCGGCTCGCTGCATCCGGAGATCCGCGAGATTCCCGGCCGCATGAACCATCGCATGCCCCGGCTGGAGAATGGTGAGATCCATCCCGATCCGACCGTCATCTTCGCCGATCGCCACGAGGTCAAGCTGACGCCGGGCGGCGCCTTCGCCGGCATCCTCGGCTGCGACATTATCAAGGTCAATTCGCTGCATGGTCAAGGCATCCTGGAGCCGGGCGACCGCGTCGTGATCGAGGGCATCGCCGAGGACGGCACCATCGAGGCCATTCGCATCGCCGACGCGCCGAGCTTTGCGCTGGGCGTGCAATGGCACGCCGAATATGACCCGCAGAAGAACCCGATCAATCGCAAGCTATTCGAGGCGTTTGGGGCGGCGGTGAGGAAGCGGCAACTGTCCTCCTGAAGGCCGGGACTGAACCGGATTTCCGGCGCGGCAGACGAAGCTGCAGAGACGCCTCATCGTGAGCTCGTCACAAGGAAGCCCGGATGCGCCACGTCCTGACTGCTGCAGCTCTGCTCCTCGCCGCTCCGGCCTTCGCCCAGACCGCGCTGCCCATTGAAGGACCGATCACCTGCACGCTGCCCGTGGCGGCGACCGACACCGTGAAGAGTCTCAAGCAGCGCTACGGCGATGAGGCCGTGGTTCAGGATCTCCCCGGCGCCGAAGGCGAGACCTATAAGGGCCTCGTGCTGTTTCCGCGGGCGCTGGACCGGCGCATCGATGTCGCCTTCATCGACGACAAGATCGCGACGGTGTCCGGGCTGACCTTGCGCGACACGGCCAAGACCAGCCGCTGGAGCGTTGTGGGCATCACCATCGGCGCGAGCCTCGCCGCGGTCCAGAAGGCCAACGGCAAGCCGTTCGTCGTCTCAGGCTTCGGCTGGGACTATGGCGGCTTCGTCACCGACTTCAAGAACGGCGCGCTGGGACGCATCCTGCCGGGCGGCTGCTCGGTCACCGTGCGCTTCGGCAGGGACAAGGACCCACCGCGAGCGCTCTCGGGCGATGGCGTGAAGGTGTCGTCCGACAATCCGGCGCTCGTCAAATTCGCGCCCGTCGTCACGGAGATCGGCATCAATTTCGCCGCGAAGTGATGGCTTCATAGTCGCAGGACTGACCGGGATGAGCATGCGCCGAACGAGCTTGTTGTTGATGCTTCTGGCTGCGCCGGCGTGGGCACAGACCGCGCCGCCTGCCGATGGGCCGATCACCTGCACCTCGCCGGTGTCGGTCACGGACTCCGCCAAGAGCCTGATGCAGCGCTACGGCCAGGAGGCGGTGACAGACGACCAGTTGTTCACCGGGGTGGAGGACATCACTTATCAAGGCGTCGTGCTGTCGCCAAAAGCGCCGGACCGGCGTATCGAGATCGGCTTTGCTGACGAGACGATGCAGCGGGTGTCACGTCTCACCTTGATCGACTCCAAGACGAGTCACTGGAATGTTGCCGGCGTGACGCTCGGCTCGACCTTGGCCGAGGTGCAGAAGATCAATGGCAGGCCGTTTCTGATCCGCGAGTTCTTCACCGATGGTGGCGGCTTCGTTGTCGACTGGAAAGGCGGCACGCTGAGCCGTCCTTTGCCGGGTGGATGCTCCGTCAGCGTTCGCTTCGGCAGTGACGACCACGAGGGAAATCCGATCGGTGATCGCATCGCATCCGACAAGGCGGAGTTGTGCAAATGGGGACCGGTGGTCGAGCAGATCGTGGTGAGCTTTCCCGAGAAATAGCGGCTGAGTTGCGCCCTCGGGCCTCATGGTTCGAGACGGCGCGCGCACTTCTGTCGGATGATCTCATTGACTCACGGGCGCTCCTCACCACGAGGAGAAACCGCGGCCTTGCGCGCGACCTCCATCTCCTCATCCTTAAGGAGCTTGGCGATAGCCAAGCGTCTCGAAGGACGAGTCCCGTTGGATCATCGCAGATGAGCAGCCACCAACAAAAGGCGCCCGGTGAAGGGCGCTGGGGGCAGGGGTGGTGCGGCAAGATCTCCATCAGGAAAGCTTGCCGCATTTCTCGATAGCCACGACAACGCAGCGCTCGTCAATGGGCGCCGGTCGCAGGCGCGTCCGGCGGATTCTCCGAGAGTGGCCGTCTCCTACGGCCAAGCCCAATCCGTACAGCTCGTCCCGCGCGTGGCGAGAGCGCGGCTGCGATCAGGGCTTTGCGAGATGCCAGGCGTTGTTCAGGAAGCCGTCGCCTGTGATGTCGCCGGGCTTCTGATCCTTGGCGAAGGTGTAGAGCGGCTTGCCCTTGTAAGCCCACTGCCTGGAGCCGTCGTCCCGGGTGATGATGGTGTAGTTGGCGTCGGCCTTGTCGCTGGCTTCGGCTTTCAGGACCGGCCAGTTGGTCGCGCAGGGACCGTTGCAGGCTGATTTGCCGTCGACGTCCTTGTCGAACGTGTAGAGCGTCATGCCCTTGTTGTCGGTGAGGATGTCGCCCTTCGTGCTGCTGCCGCTCTTGGTTGGAGGCGCCGCGCTGGCGGACGAGATCGCCGCGAGTGAGATTGCGGCGGTCAGGAAGAGGCGCGAGATCGAAAGCTTGGTCATTCGAAATCTCCCAATGCATGTGGATCACAGGGATAGAAACTCATTCCGGCCCGATCTATTCCTTGCGCCTGTCCCTATTCGTCATTGGGCGGAATGTCGTACCGCCGTTCTGGCGCTCATGCCGGCCTTGGCATTCGCCAGCACGGCACTGCGACACCAACGAAAAGGGCGCCCCGCAAGGGGCGCCCTGGTGTCGTCATCCGCCGATCTTATCGGGCCTTAGCCCGAGTAGTACATGTCGAACTCGACCGGGTGCGGGGTCATTTCGAAGCGCTCGACCTCGGTCATCTTCAGCGCGATGTAGCTGTCGATGAAGTCGTCGTCGAACACGCCGCCGGCCTTCAGGAAGGCGCGGTCCTTGTCGAGGTTCTCGAGCGCCTCACGGAGCGAGCCGCAGACGGTCGGGATCTGCTTCAGCTCTTCCTTCGGCAGGTCGTAGAGGTCCTTGTCCATCGCCGGGCCCGGATCGAGCTTGTTCTTGATGCCGTCGAGACCGGCCATCAGCATCGCGGCAAAGCCGAGATAGGGGTTGGCGAGCGGATCGGGGAAACGGACCTCGACGCGCTTGGCCTTCGGCGAGGAGGTGTAGGGGATGCGGCAGGACGCCGAGCGGTTGCGCGCGGAGTAGGCGAGCAGCACCGGCGCCTCATAGCCCGGGACCAGACGCTTGTAGGAGTTGGTCGACGGGTTGGTGAAGGCGTTGATGGCCTTGGCGTGCTTGATGATGCCGGCGATGTAGGACAGGCAGGTCTCCGACAGGTCGGAATACTTGTTGCCCGCGAACACCGGCTTGCCGTCCTTCCAGATCGACTGGTGGACGTGCATGCCCGAACCGTTGTCGCCATAGACCGGCTTCGGCATGAAGGTGGCGGTCTTGCCGTAGATGTGCGCGACCTGGTGGATGCAGTACTTGTAGATCTGCATCTGGTCGGCCATCAGGGTCAGCGTGTCGAACTTCATGCCGAGCTCGTGCTGGGCGGAAGCGACCTCGTGGTGGTGCTTCTCGACCTTGACGCCCATGCGGGCCATGGCGCCGAGCATCTCCGAGCGCATGTCCTGCACCGAGTCCTGCGGCGGCACCGGGAAGTAGCCGGCCTTGGTGCGGATGCGGTGGCCGAGATTGCCGCCCTCATACTCGGTGTCGGAATTGGTCGGCAGCTCCGAGGAGTCGAGGCGGAAGCCGGTGTTGTAGGGCGAGGAGCTGTAGCGCACGTCGTCGAACACGAAGAACTCGGCTTCGGGACCGACGAACACGCTGTCGCCCACGCCCATCGACTTCACCATCGCCTCGGCCTTCTTGGCGATGCCGCGGGGATCACGGTTGTACGGCTCGCCGGTGGTCGGCTCGAGCACGTCGCAGGTGATGATCATGGTCGTTTCGGCGAAGAACGGATCGATCGTCGCGGTCACCGGGTCGGGCATCAGGCACATGTCGGATTCATTGATCGCCTTCCAGCCGGCGATCGAGGAGCCGTCGAACATCGTGCCTTCGGCAAAAATGTCTTCGTCGATCATGCTGACGTCGAAGGTGACGTGCTGCCACTTGCCCCGCGGGTCGGTGAAGCGGAGGTCGACGTATTTGACGTCGTTGTCTTTGATTGCTTTCAAGACGTCCTTGGCGGTCTTCATGAATACCCCTCTTGGCTTATAACGTCACGGCCCGGCGCGGGACGGCGTCCGCGGGTCATGCTCCATAGCCTCGTGCGGGGGCCAAGACAACATCGGAAACGGCAAAACGGCCGCGTGCAAGCGCCTCGCAGAGGACACTTGAGCTGCCGTAGGGGCTGCTGGCGCAGCAAACGTTCCGTGCGGGGCCTGGAGCGGACGGTCCGTTCCAGGCCTGCGGTCGGGCTAGATCGCGTCCAGTCCGGATTCTCCGGTTCGGATGCGGATGGCTTCCTCGATGTTGGACACGAAGATCTTGCCGTCGCCGATGCGGCCGGTCTGGGCGGCGCGGCGGATCGCCTCGATCGCGCGCTCGACCAGATCGTCGCCAATCACGATCTCGATCTTCACCTTGGGCAGGAAATCGACAATGTATTCGGCGCCCCGGTAGAGCTCGGCATGGCCTTTTTGCCGGCCGAAACCCTTCGCTTCGGTGACGGTGATGCCCTGAAGTCCCACTTCCTGAAGCGCCTCCTTCACCTCGTCGAGCTTGAACGGCTTGATGATGGCTTCGATCTTCTTCACTGAGCGCCTCCCGGGCATTCCGCTATAAACAACAGGTGGGTCATCGTCAGGCTGCGCGCACGCGCAGGTCGTTCGATCATTTCGTTACCGGGCCCGACACTCTCCGGCGGAGGCCCGGTGATTGACTGCCCGACTTGCCCCGTGCCGAAGTGGCTCCACAAAAGCAGGGTCTATGCCAAGTCGTTAACGGGCCCAAATCGAGCCGATAATCAGGCATTTCACGAGCACCCGACGATTCCCTCAAGGAACGTCTAGAATACCGGAGCCTTGAGATTAGGCAAACAGATCAAACGTTGTGCAGGTCTTGACGGCGGAGGCGGGCGCTGTCCGAAATGCCCAGGGAAAAGGCGACGTGCCGGGTTTCGTCGCGCCTTGCCAGATGTGCAGCGCCCTTGGAAGTTGCGGGCCGGCGCGGCAATAGGAAGCGCGGGATTCGCGCGCACCGGCTCCGAGGAACGGGGCGCCGACGTCCCCTGCGAGGCCATGGGGACGACATCAGGCTGCCGGCGCAAGACGGCGGCTGGAGACGAGAGCGGTTTATGGAAATCTTGACCACGAGCGAAATGGAGCGCGCCGACCGGCTGACGATCGCGGCCGGCACGCCGGGCTTTTCGCTGATGCTGAGTGCCGGACAGGCGGTGGCCGAGGCGGCCATGGACCTGGTCGAGACCGGGCCGATCGTGGTCGTGTGCGGGCCAGGCAACAATGGCGGCGACGGCTTCGTTGCCGCGGCCGAGCTCGCCGCGCAGGGCAGGGACGTGTCGGTCATCCTGATGTGCGAGCGCGACGCGCTGCATGGCGATGCGGCCTCCGCCGCCAAGGGCTGGAAGTTTCCGGTGCTGCCGTTCACGCCGCAGGCGATCGGCAAGCCGGCGCTGATCATCGACGCGCTATTCGGCGCCGGTCTTAGCCGGCCCGTCACCGGCGAGCCCCATGACGTCATCGCAGCGATCAACGGCAACGGCGCGCCGGTGCTCGCTGTCGACCTGCCGAGCGGCATCAACGGCACCACGGCTGCGGTGATGGGCATTGCGGTCCGCGCCACCGAGACGGTGACCTTCTTCCGCAAGAAGCCAGCGCACCTGCTGCTGCCGGGCCGCCAGCATTGCGGGCACGTCCGGCTCGCCGACATCGGCATCGATCCCCAGGTGCTCGCCGAGATCAGGCCGCAGGCCTTCGAGAACGAACCCGAACTCTGGCAGGGCCGCTTTCCCGTGCCTGTTATCGACGGCCACAAATACGCGCGTGGCCATGTGCTCGCGATGTCCGGCGACGTCGCCGCGACAGGCGCGGCGCGGATGGCCGCGCGCGCCGCGTTGCGGGCCGGCGCCGGTCTGGTCACGCTGGCCTCGCCGCGCGATGCGCTCGCGGTCAATGCGGCAGCGCTGACGGCGGTGATGGTGCGCGCCGCCGACACCGCGATCGAGTTCGGCGAGCTGCTCGGCGACAAGCGTTACAACACCTGCATCATCGGGCCCGGAACGGGCGTCAATGAGCGCACGCGCGACCTCGTCTTCACCGCGCTGTCGGCGCAGCGTCATCTCGTGCTCGATGCCGACGCATTGACGAGCTTCGCCGATGCGCCAGAGCGGCTGTTCGAGCAGATCAGGGCGATGGCCGAGGCGCAGATCGTGCTGACGCCGCACGAGGGCGAATTCCCGCGCCTGTTCTCGGATCTCAGCAACAAGCATCCCGGCCGCTCCAAGCTGGAGCGCGTCCGCGCGGCTGCCGCGCGCTGTGGCGCCGTGGTGCTGCTGAAGGGCGCCGACACGACGGTGGCCGCGCCCGACGGCCGCGCCGCCATCGCCGCCAATGCGCCGCCCTGGCTCGCCACCGCCGGTGCCGGCGACGTGCTCGCCGGCATCATCGCAGGGCTGCTCGCACAGGGCGTGCCGGCGTTCGAAGCCGCCACCATCGGCGTCTGGATGCATGGCGAGGCCGGCAACGAGGCCGGCCCCGGCCTGATCGCGGAGGATCTCACCGAGACCCTGCCGGCCGTGTTCAGGCGCCTCTTCGACCGGTTCGGCGTCGACTACTGATGCCGCGCCGTCACTCGAGCTCGACGACGATCTTGCCGGTCGCGCCGCCCGCGAGCGCGGCATAGGCGGCGTCGACCTCGGAGCGTGAGAAGCGGCGCTCGTCCATGCGTGGTGCGAGGTGACCCGCGTCCGCGAGCTTGGCGGCCTGGGCGAGGATGAAGCCGTGATGCTCGCGGCCTTCACCGGTCAACAGCGGCAACAGCGTGAACACGCCCGAATAGCTGGCAGCCTTGAATGACAGGGGCGCCAGCGCATGACTGCCCCAGCCGAGGGCGCTCACGACATGGCCGAAGCGGGCGACCGCATGGAACGAGGCGTCGAGCGCCGCACCGCCAGCGGTATCATAGACGACGTCGAAGCCGCGTCCGGCCGCATACTCTCGGACATACTGATCGACGCTCGTCGTGTGACGGTCGATCGGGGTGACGCCGAGCGCGCTGAGTTCCGCGCGCCGTTCGGCCGAGGCGACCACGAACACCTCGGCGCCGCGCGCCCGTGCAAGCTGTGCCGCGACACGTCCCACGCCGCCGCCACCCTGGACCAGAACCGTCTGGCCGCGGCTTACGGCGGCGCGGTCGACCAGTCCTTCCCAGGCCGTGATGGTGATCAGGGGCAGGGCGGCGGCCTCGCGCATGCCGAGCCGCGTCGGCTTGTGCGCAATCAGCCGGGCATCGACGGCGGCGAATTCGGCGAGCGATCCCTGGATGCCGCCGACACCGCCGGTCATGCCGTAGACCTCGTCGCCGGCCTTGAAGCCGGTGACGCCGGAGCCGACCCGCTCCACCGTTCCCGCGAGATCGATGCCGAGCACGGCGGGCAGAGGATGCCTCGCATGCGCAGCTTTGCCTGCGCGAATCTTCAAGTCGAGCGGATTGAGACCGCTGGCCGCGACGCGGACCAGCACCTCGCCCGGGCCGGGACTGGGGCGCGGCACCTCAGCGATCCGAAACGGCCCGTCCACCTCGTCCAAGACCACGGCGCGCATCGATTGATTGAAGGCCATCACAACACCTCGTTGCTGTTGGGTCTTGTGTGGCGACGTCGAAAGTGTTTGGAAATGGCCTTATTTGATATTGTCTCATTCAAAAATGAATGGGTGGTGCCGAGATGGATTGGAGCGATCTGCAGGTCTTCCTGGCAGTTGCGCGCGAGGGCACCCTGGGCGCCGCCGGCCGGCGGATCGGGCAGAGCCAGCCGACGGTCGGCCGTCGGTTGCGGGCGCTGGAGCGGAGTGTCGGCCAGACGCTGTTCCAGCGCACGACCACGGGTTTCGTCCTGACCGATGAAGGCGCCATGGTCCTGGCCCACGCCGAGCGGATCGAGGAGGAGACGCTTTCGATCGGGCGCAACCTCGGCGGCGGCGATCAGGGCCTCGACGGCACCCTGCGCATCGCCTGCTCGGACTGGTTCGGCCTGCACATGCTGTCGCCGGTGGTCGCGGAGTTCGCGCAATCGCATCCCCGCGTCATGGTCGAGATGTTGACGGATGCGCGGGTCTACAGCCTGGCACGGCGCGAGGCCGACATTGCCTTCCGGATCGCGTCGTTCGACGAGCCCGACGTGATCGTGCGCCGGCTCACCCACATCCGCTACGGCGTCTATCTCCAGACCGGTCGGCCGCAGCCTCGTCCCGGCGATGGCGAAGGCCACGACCTGATCACGATGGACAGCGGTTTTGGCGGGATGCCCGACGCGGTCTGGCTCTCACGCGTGCTGCCGGGGGCACGCGTCGGCATCCGAAGCAACAGCCGCGACGTTCAGGCGCGCCTGTGCGCGCTCGGCCGCGGCGTCGCCGTGCTGCCACGTCCGCTCGGCGATGCCACCCCCGGCATTTCCCGCATCGACCTCGGCGAAGAGCCGCCGGGACGCGATACGTTCGTCGGCTACCACCGCGATCTCAAGCGGCTGGCGCGGCTGCGCGCCCTGCTCGATCTCGTTGTGGCGCGCTTCGCCCGCGACACAATGTGAGCGCGGGCGCGCCGTCACGTCACCTGATACGTCGCGACCGCGCTCTCGTTCCAGGCGAGGCCGAGACCCGGACCTCGCGCGGTCACCTTGCCGTCGATGACCTGCAGCGGCTCGGCGAGGATGGCGCCGGCAAAGTCCAGCACCTCGAGCCAATGCGCGGTCGGCGTCACCGCCAGCACATGCGCGCTCGCTTCTGGCAGGATGTGGCTCGACATCGGGATCGAGGCCGCATCGGCTTGCCCGGCGACGTTGAGCCAGCCGGTGATGCCGCCGACCTTCATCAAATCGGGCATGATGAAGTCGGAGGCGCCGGTGGCGATCGCCTCGGCAAAGCCGCGCGGAAACCACCAGTTCTCGCCGGCCTGGATCGGGATCTCCGAGCGCTCGCGCACCCGGGCATGGCCGGAGAGGTTTTCCTGCGGCACCGGCTCCTCGATCCAGGTCAGGTCGTAGGCAGCAAGGCGCGTGATTCTGCGCGTGGCTTCAGTGGGATCGAGCGACTGGTTGAAGTCGAGCATCAGCGCCATGTCCGGGCCGAGCAGGGCGCGCAGGCCCTTGATCATCGCTTCGTCGGTCGCGAGATCGCCATGACCGCCCTTGGTCTTGATGGCGCGGAAACCGTGCTCGTCGCGCGCGGCGCGCAAGGTGCGCTCGTCGTCCTTGGCATCGAGCACGCCATAGCTGTCATAGGCCGGAATCGGTCGCGCGGTGCCGCCGAGCAGCTCGACCACGGGCTTGCCCGCGAGCTGACCGAGCGCATCCCAGAACGCCATGTCGAGACCTGAGACGGCCATGCCGACGAGGCCCTGCCAGCCGAGCAGGCGGAATTTGGCGTCCATAAGTTTCATCAGATCGAACGGGACCAGGGCTTGGCCTTTGAGCTCGCGGCCGATCTCCTCGACCAGATGCAGCAGCGGTTTCAACGCGAGCTTGGTGTAAGCGAACAGGTAGGAATGGCCGGTAACCCCCTGATCGGTTGCGACGTCGATCAGCACCAGCGGTCCGGAGTCGATGATGCCGAACGCGTTGCGCAAGGGGCGCTTCATGGGCGTGATCACGGCGCGTGCCGTGATCCCGGTGATGGCGGCAGTGGTCATGGGGACTGTTCCCTCAGGGTCGTTTCCTCACCGGATCTCATACCACCGCAGCAGGCGCGGCGCCGCCCAGTTGGTCGCCGTGCTCTCGACCAGGAATCGGCCTGATTGCTCGGCAAGGAATGCAATGCGCTGGGTCTGGCCGGCCTCCAGCGCCAGCGTGTCGAGCCAATAGGGCTTCCAGCCATCGTCGAGCCGGTCGAGCAACCGGAACGGCTGGCCATGAAGGTGGACCACATGGGTGCCGGCGCTCTTGTTTGCCAATGCCAGCACGACCGCTTGGCCGGCCTTGGCCTGGAAGGTGGGGGCGCCGGCGGCGTTGAACGCGGCGGGCGGTTGCCAGCCGGCGCCGTCGAGCGTGAGCTCGGCCCGAGCGGCGGTCCTCAGGTCCAGCTTGTCCGGCAAACCGTTCGAAGGCAAAGGCGGCGCCGGCGGCAACGGGGCGGCACGGAGCGGCGGCTCGCTGGACGCCACCAGCCGGGCGAGGGGACGCGGATTGCTGCCGTCGTGCAGCAGCACGGCCAGCGTTGTCTTGGCGGCGGGCATGTCGAGGAAGACGTCGGTGCGGCCGCCGGGCGGCAGCACCACCGCGCCGTTTCGAGCCAGGAAAGGCTCGGCCGGCTGGCCGTCGATGGCCATCACGCGGACGGCGTCGAGGTCGGCGATTTTGATCGCGATCAGAGCGCGTTGACAGCCATTGATGAACCTCAACCTGACCCGCGCATGGGTTCGCAGCGCGATCTCCGGCTGGATGTGCCCGTTGACGGTGTAGATGAGCTCGGTGTCTTGCGCTTCGGCTCCTGGCGCAACCGCGGTGCCGTCCGCCTTGAGCCTGAAATCCTCGACCAGGAAAATTTCGTCGCGGTCGACAGTTACCGTCGCGGCTTCGTCGACGATGACAGGGAGCGGCCGGATCGGCACGGCGTCGGCGAGCAGCCGCAGGTCGAGCAGGCCGGTCCCGGCGCGCGACGCCAAGGCTGGAATGGTGGCCCGGCCGCCGGGGCCGATCTCCGGCTGCGCCAGCAGCGGGGCGGGCAAAGTGAGGCCGCGGCTGGACAGCGCGGCCGGGATCGAAAGGCCATTCGAAAGGTCCAGATCGAGCGCCGTGCCGCGTGCGAGCCGGATCACCGGAGCCGGTGCAGCCAACCGCCATAGCGGGCTCGGTGAACGTCCCGGGCTCAGCGCGAGAGATTCGCCGCGAGCGTCCAAGGAAACCGAGATCCGGCCAGCGGCCGGAGCCGGGCGGGCAAACGAGGCCGCGCCGGCTGCGGCGAGGCCGCCGAGCAGGGCACGGCGGCTGAGCCCCTCGGACGGTTCCGTCATGCGACAAAACATCGTGCGATGAGGGGGATGCGGATCATGTTGTTTTCCCTTATCTGTGGGTGCGACACGGTCGATCGGCCTGCCGGTGGTGCTTTCGACAGCCCATTTTTTTGCTGCGGACGGTTTCGTGCGTGGTATAAGCCGCGCCGCCCGCGGCACCGCGGCCGGGCTATCGATGCAGTTCACGCGGGCGTGGCGGAACTGGTAGACGCGCTGGATTTAGGTTCCAGTGACGAAAGTTGTGGGGGTTCGAGTCCCTCCGCCCGCACCAAGCGCTTCTCCGGCGTTTGCCCCAAGTTTTACCGGCAGACCCGCCCTCTCGGACAGAGAAGCGGGGCCGCCGATCCCACCGGCGCAAAGCCTTTGCCGCGCGTCGTCCACAATTGAGTCAGATGTGTCCGGATCGCAAGGGTTCGGACCGAAGCGGAAGAAGATTGACGCCATGCAGGTCACAGAAACCTTGTCGGAAGGCTTGAAGCACGAGTTCCAGATCAGCGTTCCCGCGGCGGATCTCGACGCCAAGGCGGATGCCAAGCTGGTCGATCTCAAGGACAAGGTCCGCATCAACGGCTTCCGCCCCGGCAAGGTGCCGGTGGCGCATCTGAAGAAGATCTATGGCAAGTCGGTCATGGCCGAGACCATCGACCAGACCATCCGCGACACCAACACGCAGATCTTCACCGAGCGCGGGTTCCGCCTCGCCACCGAGCCGAAGGTGACGATGCCGACGGAGGAGGCCGAGGTCGAGAAGATCCTCGCTGGCCAGTCCGACCTGACCTACACCGTGGCCGTCGAGGTCGTGCCGACGATTGCGCTCGCCGACTTCAAGACCTTCTCGGTCGAGAAGCCCGTGGCCGACATCACCGACGCCGATGTCGACGAGGCGATCAAGCGCTTGGCCGATGCCAACCGCAGCTACGCCGCGAAGGCGGAGGGCGCGAAGGCCGAGAGCGGCGACCGGGTGAAGATCAACTTCAAGGGCACGATCGATGGCGTCGCCTTCGAGGGCGGCACCGGCGAGGGCATCGATGTCGTGATCGGCTCGAACACCTTCATTCCCGGCTTCGAGGACCAACTGATCGGTATCGGCGTCGGTGAGACCCGCACGCTCAAGGTGACGTTCCCGACCAACTATCTCAACAACGAGCTCGCGGGGAAGGCCGCGGAGTTCGAGACCACGGCGACCGCGGTCGAGGCTCCGGAGGACAAGGTGGTGGACGATGAGTTCGCCAAGACGCTCGGCCTCGAGTCGCTCGACAAGCTGAAGCAACTGATGCGCGACCGCCTCGCCGGCGAGTTCAGCCAGGCGACCCGCCAGCGTGTCAAGCGCGCGCTGCTCGACCGTCTCGACGAGACCCACAAATTCGATGCGCCGCCGTCGCTGATCGACGAGGAGTTCAACCTGATGTGGAACTCGGTCAAGGCCGAGATGGACTCCAGCGGCAAGACCTTCGCCGACGAGAACACCACCGAGGACAAGGCGAAGGAGGAGTACCGCACCATCGCCGACCGCCGCGTCCGTCTCGGCCTCGTGCTGTCGGAGATCGGCGAGAAGAACAAGATCACCGTGACCGACGACGAGGTCGGCCGCGCCGTGATGGAGCGCGCGCGCTCGATGCCGGGCCGCGAGAAGGAGGTCTGGGACTTCTATCGCAACAACCCGCAGGCGCTCGCGCAGCTGCGCGCGCCGATCTACGAGGACAAGGTCGTCGACTTCATCCTCGAGCTCGCCAACGTGACCGAGAAGAAGGTCTCCAAGGACGAGCTGTTCAAGGACGACGACAGCGACAAGGCGGCCTGAACAGGTCGCCCATCGTAGGGTTCGCGACATGAGCGCGTGATTAAGGTTGACCGGCGAAAGCGCCGGTCGGCCCGGTTCAGGCGCTGGCCGCCGCCGCGGGAATCAGCTTGAACAGCGCAATGACCTTGCTCGCGGCTGGCCAGGGGACCCGGTCTTGTCACCGGCGAATTGGTCCATATCTGTGAGCTCGGTCTTGAAGTTCTGCATCACGGGACACCTGTCCGTCGCTGCTCGTTGAAATGAGCCTCACCTGCGGCGGCCGGTCGTCTCAACTGCTGGTCCAACCCTTGGGTGATTCATGCGCGATCCCGTCGAAACCTATATGAACCTTGTGCCCATGGTGGTCGAACAGACCAACCGCGGTGAGCGCGCCTACGACATCTTCTCGCGCCTCCTGAAGGAGCGCATCATCTTCGTGACCGGTCCGGTGGAGGACGGCATGGCGACCCTGATCGTCGCGCAGCTCCTGTTCCTCGAGGCCGAGAACCCGAAGAAGGAAATCGCGATGTACATCAACTCGCCCGGTGGCGTGGTGACGTCGGGCCTCGCGATCTACGACACGATGCAGTTCATCCGTCCGGCGGTGTCGACGCTGTGCACCGGCCAGGCGGCTTCGATGGGCTCGCTGCTGCTCTGTGCCGGCCACAAGGACATGCGCTTCTCGCTGCCGAACTCGCGCATCATGGTGCATCAGCCGTCCGGCGGGTTCCAGGGCCAGGCGACCGACATCATGCTGCACGCCCAGGAGATCCTGAACCTGAAGAAGCGGCTGAACGAGATCTACGTCAAGCACACCGGCCAGTCTTACAAGGCGATCGAGGACGCCCTGGAGCGCGACAAATTCCTCACGGCGGAAGCGGCCCAGGAGTTCGGCCTGATCGACAAGGTTCTCGACAAGCGGCCGGAAGATCCGGCGGCGATGGGCAAGTGAGCCGTCCGTGATCGAGGCGGGGTCCGATTGACGGGCCTCGGAACGCAACAGCATCGCCTTTGCCGGCTCGGGCCGGCAAAGGTACCAAGGTGGGGTCCCAAAAGGGCCGCAACCCTGCCGTGCGGCCGGCAAATAGGCGTGGCAAACACGCAACGCTTCGCTGATTTCGCGTGTTCTTACCGTGTCAAGCCCCAAAATCACGGTAATGTCACGGTCTAGGGTCTGTGCTCCGATTAGCGAATTCTTGATAGTCGGATGACAGCATGATTGGCTAGAGTGTCCAGTTATGGATCGTGGGGGATTCGCGTAGGTCGTCGGTGCACGACGGGTGAAGAACAAGGTGTTAATTTTGGTACGAAATTTGCTCTTTCACCAGTCTGGTCCGGCCCGTGCCGGATCGGAACGAACGAGCGGACAAGAGCGAACCGCGGACGGAGACAGGAATGAGTAAGGTCGGCACGAGCGACTCGAAGAACACGCTATATTGCTCGTTCTGCGGCAAGAGCCAGCACGAAGTCCGCAAACTGATCGCAGGTCCAACCGTCTTCATCTGCGACGAGTGCGTCGAACTCTGCATGGACATCATCCGCGAGGAGAACAAGTCCTCGCTGGTGAAGTCGCGCGACGGGATTCCGACCCCGAAGGAGATCTGCAAGGTCCTGGACGATTACGTCATCGGCCAGAACCATGCGAAGAAGGTGCTCTCGGTCGCCGTCCACAACCACTACAAGCGGCTGAACCATCAGACCAAGCACTCGGACGTCGAGCTCGCGAAGTCGAACATCCTGCTGATCGGTCCGACCGGCTCGGGCAAGACGTTGCTCGCCCAGACGCTCGCCCGCATCCTGGACGTGCCGTTCACGATGGCGGATGCGACGACCCTGACCGAGGCCGGCTATGTCGGTGAGGACGTCGAGAACATCATCCTGAAGCTCTTGCAGGCGGCCGACTACAATGTCGAGCGCGCGCAGCGTGGCATTGTCTACATCGACGAGATCGACAAGATCAGTCGCAAGTCGGACAATCCGTCGATCACCCGCGACGTGTCGGGCGAGGGCGTCCAGCAGGCGCTGCTCAAGATCATGGAGGGCACGGTTGCGTCGGTTCCGCCGCAGGGCGGCCGCAAGCACCCGCAGCAGGAGTTCCTGCAGGTCGACACCACCAACATCCTCTTCATCTGCGGTGGTGCGTTCTCCGGACTGGAGAAGATCATCTCGGCGCGCGGCCGGTCGACCTCGATCGGCTTCGCCGCCCAGGTTCTGGCGCCGGAAGACCGCCGTACCGGCGAGATCTTCCGTCACGTCGAGCCTGAGGATCTCCTGAAGTACGGCCTGATCCCCGAGTTCGTCGGCCGTCTGCCGGTCGTGGCGACGCTCGAGGATCTCGACGAGAACTCGCTGAAGAAGATCCTGACCGAGCCCAAGAACGCGCTGGTGAAGCAGTATCAGCGGCTGTTCGAGATGGAGAACATCGAGCTCACCTTCGCCGACGAGGCGCTGGGCGCAGTGGCGCGCAAGGCCATCGAACGCAAGACCGGCGCGCGTGGCCTGCGGTCGATCCTCGAGAGCATCCTGCTCGAGACGATGTTCGACCTGCCGGGTCTCGAGGGCGTCGAGGAAGTGGTCATCTCGCGCGAAGTGGTCGAGGGCACGGCCCGTCCGCTCTACATCTACGCCGATCGGTCCGATCGTGCGGTGGAAAGCAGCGCCAGCGCGTGAGGCGCGCTGGCACGAGAGACAGAAGACCTCGATTTGTTAGATCGGCGATCGCTGCGGACATCATGTCCGCGGCATCGCAGCGTTTCAGCGTCCCGCCGCGTAAAGCCATTTTTGGCGGGTGTTTACCGATACTTGACACCCCCCGGGTCGATAGCCACCTAATGTCGCGTGGCGATACAAATCTCAATCCCGGGATTCGCCTCAACAACGATCCGAAACAAGCGGGCGATATCGACGCGTCAGTGATGTCCGGATCAGATCGCACCTTGTGGCGGTTGCGCACGATGGCGGACTGCGTGCAAGGGGGCTAAACAAAAGGAACAGGCCATGACGACCCCCAAACCCCGGCCGACCATCGTCTACGGCGAGAGCCACGCCTATCCGGTTCTGCCGCTCCGCGACATCGTCGTCTTCCCGCACAACATCGTTCCGCTGTTCGTCGGCCGCGAGAAATCCATCCGCGCGCTCGAAGAGGTGATGAAGAACGACGCGCTGGTGATGCTGGCGACGCAGAAGAACGCGTCCGACGATGATCCAGCTGCGGATGCTATCTACGAGACCGGGACGCTCGCCAGCGTGCTGCAGCTCCTCAAGCTGCCCGACGGCACTGTGAAGGTGCTGGTCGAGGGCCTGGAGCGCGCGCGCGTCGAGAAGTACACCGATCGTGCCGACTACTACGAAGCCACTGCCGTTGCGCTCGAGGATACCGACGCGAAGTCGGTCGAGGCCGAAGCGCTCGGGCGGTCCGTCGTGTCGGACTTCGAAAGCTACGTGAAGCTGAACAAGAAGATCTCCGCCGAAGTCGTCGGCGTCGTTCAGTCGATCACCGATTTCGGCAAGCTGGCCGACACCGTCGCCTCGCATCTCGCCGTCAAGATCGCCGATCGCCAGGGCATCCTGGAGACGCTGTCCGTCACCACGCGCCTGGAGAAGGTGCTGGGCCTGATGGAGAGCGAGATCTCGGTGCTGCAGGTCGAGAAGCGCATCCGCTCGCGCGTCAAGCGCCAGATGGAGAAGACCCAGCGCGAGTACTACCTGAATGAGCAGATGAAGGCCATTCAGAAGGAGCTGGGTGACGAGGACGGCCGCGACGAGCTCGCCGATCTGGAAGAGCGCATCAACAAGACCAAGCTCTCCAAGGAAGCGCGAGAGAAGGCGCAGCACGAGCTGAAGAAGCTGCGCCAGATGTCGCCGATGTCTGCGGAAGCGACCGTCGTGCGCAACTATCTGGATTGGCTGCTGTCGATCCCGTGGAACAAGAAGTCCAAGGTGAAGAAGGATCTGGAGGCCGCGCAGGCGGTTCTGGATGCGGATCACTATGGGCTGGAGAAGGTCAAGGATCGCATCGTCGAGTACCTGGCGGTGCAGTCGCGCGCCAACAAGCTGACCGGCCCGATCCTGTGCCTGGTCGGACCTCCCGGCGTCGGCAAGACCTCGCTCGGCAAGTCGATCGCGAAGGCCACCGGCCGCGAGTTCGTTCGCGTGTCTCTGGGCGGCGTGCGCGACGAGGCGGAGATCCGCGGTCATCGCCGGACCTATATCGGTTCGATGCCCGGCAAGATCATCCAGTCGATGCGCAAGGCCAAGACCTCGAACCCGCTCTTCCTGTTGGACGAGATCGACAAGATGGGCTCGGACTTCCGGGGTGACCCGTCGTCGGCGCTGCTGGAGGTTCTGGACCCCGAGCAGAACACGACGTTCAACGACCACTATCTGGAGGTCGACTACGACCTGTCGAACGTGATGTTCATCACGACCGCGAATACGCTGAATATTCCCGGCCCGCTGATGGACCGCATGGAGATCATCCGCATCGCGGGCTACACCGAGACCGAAAAGCTCGAGATCGCCCGCAAGCATCTGATCCCGTCCGCGCTGTCGAAGCACGGCCTGGATTCGAAGGAGTGGTCGATCGACGATGACGCGCTGCTGCTCGTGATCCGGCGCTACACCCGCGAGGCGGGCGTGCGTAACCTGGAGCGTGAGATTTCCACACTGGCCCGCAAGGCCGTGAAGGAGCTCATGATGTCCAAGAAGAAGTCGGTGAAGGTCACCGAGAAGGCCGTCGAGGAATTCTTGGGTGTGCCGAAGTATCGCTTCGGTGAGATCGAGAGCGACGATCAGGTCGGGATCGTGACGGGCCTGGCCTGGACCGATGTCGGTGGCGAGCTGCTGACGATCGAAGGCGTCATGATGCCCGGCAAGGGCAAGATGACGGTGACGGGCAATCTGCGCGACGTCATGAAGGAGTCGATCTCGGCGGCGGCGTCCTACGTCCGCTCGCGGGCGATCGTCTACGGCATCGAGCCGCCGATGTTCGACCGCCGCGACATCCACGTCCACGTTCCGGAGGGGGCGACCCCGAAGGACGGTCCGTCGGCGGGCGTCGCGATGGCAACCGCAATCATCTCGGTCATGACGGGCATTCCGATCCGTCACGACGTGGCGATGACCGGTGAGATCACCTTGCGTGGTCGCGTGCTGCCGATCGGCGGTCTGAAGGAGAAGCTGCTGGCTGCGGCCCGCGGCGGCATCAAGACGGTGCTGATCCCCGAGGACAACGCCAAGGATCTCACGGAGATCTCCGATGCGATCAAGGGCGGCATGGACATCATCCCGGTGTCCCGTCTCGACGACGTCGTCGCCCGGGCCCTGGTCCGCAAGCCGGTGCCGATCGTCTGGGAAGAGGACACCAAGGTGCCGGTGAAGGCCGACGGCGACGAAGCCGCCGGCGGCCTGACCGCCCACTGAGGTCCGAACTGATCCAAGGAAACGGCGCCCGTAAGGGCGCCGTTTTCGTTTGGGAGATCGAACCACTGACCCTTCGAGCGTGCGTGGTCTGCTCCCACCGTTCCCGCTGCGGCGGTTTCTCGCTGCCGCCGCGTGGTTCCGGCGTTGATTGAGGATCGGGCAGGGGGTAAAGAAGCGCGACGTGAGGGCGGCTAGCTCAGCTGGTTAGAGCATCTCGTTTACACCGAGAGGGTCGGGAGTTCGAATCTCTCGCCGCCTACCATTAGCATCCGCTGGGACGCACCCTCGCAATGGTGACGCTGCTATTGTCGTGCGCGTCGATTTTCCAAGCTGATGGCGATGCTCTCCAGAAGCGCGTTTGTGCGTCGGGTTTCATCGATCTGCTGCTCTCGTAGAGCTGAGCCACCTTGCCATCGAGCCTCGGCGGCTGAGCCAAACCCACGTCCCGATCACGATGATGGCGCCGCCGAGTGCTCAATTCGGACAGGGGTTTAAAATCCTTTGCGACAGCTGGTGCGAAGCGCCCGGACGATTTCGCGTGGCGATGAACCGTTCTTCGGCTAGCTTGGCGCGCGGAGTGAAACATCGCGGGCGAACCGATGACCGACTTCCTGCGCCACTGCACCGGCGGACATGAGCGCGCCATTCCGGCGGCCACCATGCTGCTCGAGGAGGGGCACAGCACCGGGCATCTCTACATCCTGCTCGAGGGGCGGCTGGAGGTGATCAAGGCCGGCGCCACGGTGGCGGTCGTGTCGGAGCCGGGCGCGCTGTTCGGTGAAATGTCGCTGCTGCTTGAGCAGCCGCACACGGCGACCGTGCGCGCCGCGGCGGATTGCCTGATCTACGAAATTCCCGACGCTCGGCGCTTCCTGGCTGAAAATCCCGAGGCGACGCTCGCGATCGCGCGCATGCTGGCGCAGCGCCTGAACGTCGCCAACAGCTATCTCGCCGACCTCAAGCGGCAATATGCCGGCCATGGCACCCATCTGGCGATGGTCGGCGACGTGCTGCAGAGCATGATCAACCTGCCGCCGCAGCAGGTTTCGCCAGGAACGGATCTGGAATCCGATCCACGACTCTGAGCCAGTCCGGCGCCGCCGTCACGGGCTGGGCCGGGCGTTGCAGCGGACCGGCGAGATCGACCCATTCGGCTTGCCCCGCCGCCAGCCAGAAGGCGCGCCCTTCATCGGTGTCGAGCACCATGTAGGCCGGCGGTCGCCCGGGCTGCCGTCCGGTGTTGAAGACCCAAGTCTCACCGACGCGATCGAGCCAGGAGCCGTCCTTGATGAACGGCGACTGGTGCACGTGGCCGGAGATCACCATTGCCGGGCGGTGCCGCGCGATGAAGCCTTCGAGCTCGGTGTCGCCGAAGAAGCGTTTGCCGCCCCAGCTCACCGGCGAGTTGGCCGGCGGCGCATGATGCACCCAGATCCAGCGGGCTGCGTCGCGCGTCGCGGCGGCATCGAGCTGGCGTCCGATCGCGGCCTTGACCAGCGGACCGTCCCACCATGGGCAAAGCGAGAACAGCGTATCGCCGATCAGGACGTCATCGCCGTCGGCCGCGATGCCGAGCTCGCGGACCGTCCCGATCCAGGCCGCGATCTTCTCGCCATCCGGGCTGCGCTCCTCCAGGTCATGATTGCCCGAGCAGATCATGACCCGCGTCTTGGCCGCCAGGAGCACGAGATATGTCTTCACGACCACGATCTGGGCGCGAATGTCGACGATCGAGGCGAGATCGAGCGCATCGCCGGCGAACACCACCGCATCAAAATGATCGGCAGCCGCCACCAGCCAGTCGAACTGCGGCAGCGAGTAATGAAGATCGGCAACGATGAGAGTGCGCATGTGGCTCCTGACGCGCCTGATCGAAGCAAGAGCGAGACCAGAACCAGCGAGACCAGAGGCTGTCCCGCTATTGCATTGCACTGCTGCGCTCGCCAGCAGGTCCGCGCGCATCTATCGATCCCTCGCCCGCGGCGGTATGATGGGGCCGTTTTTCAGCCGCGGCTGCCAATTGCGAGTGTCCCATGTCTCGTCGTCCGCGACCGCCCATGACTGTTTCCTTCGTCCGCACCGGCGAGCGCCGCTACGCGGTGCGCGCGACGCTCGGTGATGGACGCGCCCTCGAAATGAGCCCGGCGCCTGGCTTCGATCCCTGGATGCCGCATGATCTGCAACACTTCATCGTCGAAAAGCATCTCGGGATCGACGGCGCCGTGTTCGGGCGGCTCGCGGCCGGCGGCACGGCCGGGACTTTTCATTTGGTCCCGCATGCGACCTCGTCCCGCGAGACCGCGCGGCTGCGTCGCAGGCATGAGGCCAGGGACCAGCGCCTGATGCCGGAACGCAGCGAGGACTATGCCCGCTCCGAGCGCGCCACCTATGTGTGCTGGCAGGACTGGCTGCAGCAGGCTGACGATCCGGCGCTGCGGGCGCGCGGGGCCGAGATGGCGCCGTCGGCGCGCAGCCTGCTGGCTGGGATGTCAGCGGAGGAGCGCGCGGTCTACACGCCGGTGCGGCGCGACGCCATCCGACAGGAGTTCGCGCGGCTGAGCCGACGTTGGAGCGCTCTCGCCGTCGGCGAAAGTCTCTCCGAACCGTGGTCAGAACCGGCCCACTTTCTTCCGCGAGCGCATCGCGGCCTCGTGCCTTGACAGGACAGGCGGCTGCATGCGCCATGCCGGCTCTTGCGATGACCTCAATCAGACAGGGCACATCATGCAATTGCCGGCAGGGGACGAGCGCAACGCCGACCAGATCGCCTATTGGAACGGGCCGGGCGGCCAGCGCTGGTCCGATCGCCAGGAGGCGCAGGACATCCTGCTCGCACCGGTGTCGCAGATCCTGATCGACCGCATCGCGGCCAAGCCGGGTGATCGTGTGCTCGATATCGGCTGCGGTTGTGGCGGCCTGTCGATCGCGCTGGCCGGGCAGGTGGCGCCCGGCGGGCATGTGCTCGGGGTCGACATTTCCGCCCCGATGCTGGAGCGGGCGCGCGCGGTGGCGCCGGCCGGGCTTCCCGCCGAGTTCGTGCTGGCCGACGCGACCGTGCATCCGTTCGCGCCGGCGAGCTTCGATCTGCTGGTGTCGCGGTTCGGCGTGATGTTCTTCGCCGATCCGGTGGCGTCGTTCGCCAACATCCGCCGCGCGCTGAAGCCGGGCGGCCGGGTCGTATTCGCCTGCTGGCGCGAGCCGAAAGCCAATCCCTGGATGATCGCGCCGCTGCAGGCGGTCTATCGCCACGTCCCGAAGCTGCCAGAGATGGCGCCCGACGATCCCGGTCCATTTGCCTTCGCATCGGAAGCGCGGGTGACGCGCATCCTGGGCGAGGCCGGCTTCAGCGACGTCGCGCTGGAGGCACATGCGCTGTCGCTCGACGTCGCGATCGGCAAGGGGCTCGATGCGGCCGTACAATCGGCCTTCGAGATCGGCCCCGCCAGCCGCGCGCTGGAGGGGCATCCCCAGGAGACGCGCGATGCGGCGCGGCAGTCGGTTCGCGAGCTGCTGACGCAGTATGTACGCGGCGACAGCGTGACGCTCGCCGGCTCGATCTGGCTGGTGACGGCGCGCGCCTGACGGCGCTCAGGACTGCTCTTCCCAGATCATCGCCAGATGGACGATGGTCTGCACCGCCTTCTCCATGTCCTGGACGCTGACCCATTCGAGACGCGAGTGGAAGGCATGCTCGCCGGCGAAGATGTTGGGGCAGGGCAGGCCCATGAACGACAGCCGCGAACCATCGGTCCCGCCGCGGATCGATGTCCTGACCGGCGTCAGGCCGGCGCGGCGGATCGCCTCCTCGGCATAGGTCACGATCTCCGGATGCAGATCGATGACCTCCTTCATGTTGCGGTATTGCTGCCGAACCTCCATCCGGTAGCTCGAGCGCGGATAGTCCTTCAGGACGTCCCTGACGATGTCCTCGAGCAGCGCTTCCTTCTGCCGCAAGCCCTGCTCGCTGAAATCGCGCACGATGAAATCGAGCCGCGCCTGTTCGAGCGCGCCGGAGATCCCGACCGGATGCAGGAAGCCTTCCTTGCCCTCCGTCGTTTCCGGCGAGCAGCTATCCTTCGGGAGCCGCTCGATGATCGCAGATGCGATCTTGATGGCATGCTCCATCTTGCCCTTGGCAAAGCCGGGATGGGCGCTGACACCGTTGATGAGGATGGTGGCACCGTCGGCGGAGAAGGTCTCGTCCTCGATGTTGCCGGCGGTCTCGCCATCCATCGTGTAGCCGAAATCGGCGCCGAGCTTCTTCAGGTCGACCCGGTCGACGCCGCGGCCGATCTCCTCGTCCGGCGTGAACAGGATCTTGATGGTGCCGTGCTTGATCTGCGGATGGCTGATCAGGAACTGCGCCGCGTCCATGATCTCGGCGATGCCGGCCTTGTTGTCGGCCCCCAGCAGCGTGGTACCGTCCGTGGTGACGATGTCGTTGCCGATCTGGTCCCTCAACGCCGGATGCTCGGCGGCACGGATGATCTGGCTCGGGTCCTTAGGCAGCACGATGTCGCCGCCCTGGTAGTTGCGCACGATCTGCGGCTTCACGTCGGCTCCGGAGCAGTCGGGCGACGTGTCCATGTGCGAGCAGAAGCAGATCACCGGCACGGCCTTGTCGGTGGTGGCCGGGATGGTCGCATAGACGTAGCCGTGGTCGTCCAGATGGGCGTCCGAGAGGCCCATCGCCTGCAGCTCGGCTGCGAGCAACCGGCCGAGATTCTTCTGTTTGAGCGTCGAAGGGCAGGTCGGCGATGTCGGGTCCGACTGGGTGTCGATCACGACATAGCGGAGCAGACGCTCGGTGACGGAGTGGGTGTAGCTGCGAAGCGGATCGGACATGTGCACCACAAGGACAGGAGAGGGAACAATATGTTACCGTATGCATCGGTATACTAATATATCAGTTATTGCATGCCAGATACCAGGGTTCATCAGGCTATCAGTGGTTCCCCCGATCAAAGCGCATCCGCCGGCTCCTTTGCTGCGGAATGCGACGTCGCGACCCGCTGTGATCGGTACCGCCCGCCGGCGGCTGAATTGCGCGCTCCTGCGCGCGCATGGGACCTAAAGGATACCCAGTCCGGCGATTCGAAACTCATCTTCCTTTGCGGCCGTGCCGTTGCGGTCCCGAAGAAAAAAGACGGATCATCGACTTGGCCCATCATCATGCGCGATTTACGGCGGATGCCCGACGCCACTGAGAGAGACCGCGATTGACCGCTCATCAAGGACTTCGCACAGCTATCGGTTCATTGTCCTTGACTTCGAAACATCGCCCCTTTAAGTCGCACTCCTCCGCGGATTTCGCGATCACGCGGGAGTAGCTCAGTTGGTTAGAGCGCCGGCCTGTCACGCCGGAGGTCGCGGGTTCGAGCCCCGTCTCTCGCGCCATGTTTTCAATGGCTTAGCTTTCGATTTGATCCTTTGGCCGCCGCAAGCCGTGCGACCGCGTGATCTCTCCCCGGCCACCACCTGACGCTTCGCCGAACTGCAGGCGCTCCGTCGCTAATCTTTCCGATCGGGCACGAAAAAGGCCACCCAGCGGGTGGCCTGCGACCGCTGTCAGCAGCGGACCGACGGCTCAGCGCACCATCGAGTCGCTGGAACTCGTCACGGTCACAGGCTTGCCGGCCTTCACGACGTGCGATGCCGTCTGGCTGTAGTCCACATTGGCGCGGGTCGCGATACCGAAAGCGGTTACCGCGATGCCTGCGATCAGGGCAACGACGACGATCTTCAGGTGAGTCGATCGGTCTGCGGAATGCAGCGAGTGGTTCATGTCAGCCTCCCGGCGTCTCAGAGCGCCACTTTGTTGCCTGGACATGTACCTCCGCTTTGTTTCGATCCGGTTTCTTCGTTTCCTCAAAATGGTTTCATCGGTTGCAGTCGGAGCGCCGGCAATCGGGAGTATGCGGCCGGAGCCCGTGATCGGCACCCATGCCGGCATCGGCGGTGACCACGGCCGCGCCGGCCGCCGCAGGTGATCTTGATCCGGCGGCCCTTCGTGACCATCTGACGTGATAACGGACGCCTATCGGGTGACGGTCCAGTCGCCTTGCTTGGATCGCTCGATCGAACGCTGATCCGCATCTGTCTCCGACCCCGCCCAGCCTGCGCACGACGGCGTGCGTGCTCGCGATCGCTGATCACCTCAGCATCCCGCGCCGGTCCGTGCGACACCGTAATGCTGCGGGTCTGCAATGCGGCTCCTGCACGCGTCATCCGTGGCGCCGTGGCTCGGTGTGTCCAGGTTTCCGCAATGTGGGGAGGGATGACACCGGCGAGACGGCTTGTCTTGCGCGGCTTGGTGCGCTGCGCTAAGGCTTCGACCAATTCCAATGCAACGAATCTGCGGTTTGCACCGAAACCGCAGAGGAAAGTGGCGCCGATGACCGGCATCCTCCAGAACTATCTCCCCCTCGTCGTGTTCATAGGTGTCGCAGCCATCATCGGGGTGGTTCTGCTGATCGCGCCCTTCCTGGTCGCCTACCAGCAGCCCGATCCCGAGAAGCTCTCCGCGTACGAATGCGGCTTCAATGCGTTCGACGACGCGCGCATGAAGTTCGACGTCCGCTTCTATCTGGTGGCCATCCTTTTCATCATCTTCGACCTCGAAGTCGCCTTCCTGTTCCCCTGGGCAGTGGCATTCGGCAAGCTCGGCGCGGCCGGCTTCTGGTCGATGCTGGTGTTCCTGGCCGTGCTGACGGTCGGGTTTGCCTACGAATGGAAGAAAGGCGCGCTTGAATGGGATTGAGCCCGACCACGTCCTCGACCGGTCCGGTGATCGCACCGGCCCCGAAGGGCATTCTCGATCCCGCGACCGGCAGGCCGATCGGTGCCAACGACCCGTACTTCCTCGAGGTCAGGCACGAACTGTCGGACAAGGGATTCTTCGTTGCCACCGCTGACGATCTCATCACCTGGGCCCGCACCGGCTCCCTGATGTGGATGACGTTCGGCCTGGCCTGCTGCGCCGTCGAGATGATGCAGGTGTCGATGCCGCGCTACGACGTCGAGCGCTTCGGCTTCGCGCCGCGCGCCTCGCCGCGCCAGTCGGACGTGATGATCGTCGCCGGCACCCTGACCAACAAGATGGCGCCGGCGCTGCGCAAGGTCTACGACCAGATGCCGGAGCCGCGCTACGTCATCTCGATGGGGTCGTGCGCCAATGGCGGCGGCTACTATCACTATTCCTATTCGGTGGTCCGCGGCTGCGACCGCATCGTTCCCATTGATATCTATGTGCCCGGCTGTCCGCCGACCGCGGAAGCGCTGCTGTACGGTGTTCTGCTGCTGCAGAAGAAGATCCGGCGCACCGGCACCATCGAACGCTGAAGGTTTTCGTTATGGACGACGGCAGGCTCGACGCCCTTGGGCAGACGATCGTGAGCGCGCTTCCGGGCGCGGCGATCGGCCATTCGGTCGCTTTCAATCAGCTCACGGTGAACGTGGAGCCGGGTCGGATCGTCGAGGTTGTGAAGTATCTGCGTGATGATCCGGCTCTCCGGTTCGTCAACATCACCGACATCACCGCGGTCGACTACCCGGAGCGCGCCAAGCGCTTCGATGTCGTCTACCACTTCCTGTCTCCGACCCTGAACGCACGGATCCGGCTCAAGGCCGAGGCCGACGAGACGACGCAGGTGCCGTCGCTGATCGACGTCTTCCCGGGGGCGGATTGGTTCGAGCGCGAGGCCTATGACCTCTACGGCGTGATCTTCGTCGGTCACCCCGACATGCGCCGCCTGCTGACGGATTACGGCTTCGACGGCCACCCGCTGCGCAAGGACTTCCCCACCACCGGCTTCGTCGAGGTGCGCTACGACGACCAGGAGAAGCGGGTGATCTACGAGCCTGTCAGGCTCAACCAGGAATTCCGCAAGTTCGATTTCCTGTCGCCCTGGGAAGGCGCGGACTATCCGCTGCCCGGCGACGAGAAAGCGACGAAGTGAGTGGGAGCGCGAGCATGAACGAGCAGAGCCCGGCACTCCGCAACTTCACGATCAACTTTGGCCCGCAGCATCCGGCGGCGCACGGTGTGCTGCGCCTTGTGCTGGAGCTGGACGGTGAGGTGGTCGAGCGCGTCGATCCGCATATCGGCCTTCTGCATCGCGGCACCGAGAAGCTGATCGAGACCAAGACCTACATGCAGGCGATGCCCTATTTCGATCGGCTCGACTACGTCGCGCCGATGAACCAGGAGCATGCCTTCTGCCTCGCCGCCGAGCGCCTGCTCGGCATCGAGGTGCCGCGCCGCGGCCAACTGATCCGCGTGCTCTACTCCGAGATCGGACGGCTGCTGTCGCATTTGCTCAACGTCACCACCCAGGCGATGGACGTCGGCGCGCTGACCCCGCCGCTGTGGGGCTTCGAGGAGCGCGAGAAGCTGATGGTGTTCTATGAGCGGGCCTCCGGCTCGCGCATGCACGCCAACTACTTCCGCATCGGTGGCGTCCACCAGGACCTGCCGCCGAAGCTGATCGACGACATCGACGCATTCTGCGATCCGTTCCTGAAGGTGGTCGACGATCTCGACCGGCTTCTCACCGGCAACCGCATCTTCAAGCAGCGTAACGTCGACATCGGCGTCGTGACCCTGAAGCAGGCCTGGGAGTGGGGCTTCTCCGGCGTGATGGTGCGCGGCTCGGGCGCGGCCTGGGACCTGCGCAAGTCGCAGCCCTACGATGTCTATGCCGAGATGGAGTTCGACGTTCCGATCGGCAAGAACGGCGACTGCTACGACCGCTATCTGATCCGCATGGAAGAGATGCGCCAGTCGGTGCGTATCATGAAGCAGTGCATCCAGAAGCTGCGCGCACCGGACGGGCAGGGCCCGGTGATGATCACCGACAACAAGATCGCGCCGCCGCGCCGCGGTGAGATGAAGCGCTCGATGGAAGCGCTGATCCACCACTTCAAGCTCTATACCGAGGGCGTGCACGTCCCCGCGGGTGAGATCTATGCGGCGGTCGAGGCGCCGAAGGGCGAGTTCGGCGTCTATCTTGTCGCCGACGGCACCAACAAGCCCTACAAGTGCAAGATCCGCGCGCCGGGCTTCGCGCATCTGCAGGCGATGGATTTCATCTGCCGCGGCCATCTGCTCGCCGACGTCTCGGCCATTCTCGGCTCGCTCGACATCGTGTTCGGAGAGGTGGACCGCTGATGGGCCATGCGCCGATCCAGTTCGATCGTGCTTCCGGAGCGCTCGAAGGAGCGAACCTCTGGGAGCGCACGGCTGCATTGGCGCTGTCGACCGGCTCGAAGATCTCGTCGCATTTCTCGCATCGCGGCTACAATCGCTGCGCCAACCTGCTGCGCTTGGCGCTGCCCGAGCGCGACATCGCGGTGAAGCTCAACCCGGACGCCGTGTTCGAGTTCCCCTATGGCGACGGCTACTGGAGCAAGCTTCTCAACCGCGACTATCACTATGAGGACGAGCTCGAGCTCCTGTTCCTCGGCACTGTCGATGTCGACTACACCTTCATCGATGGCGGGGCCAATTACGGCTACTGGTCGGTGCTGGTGTCGAGCACGCCCTACGGCTCGCACAAGGCGATCGCGATCGAGCCGTCCTCGGCGAACTTCGCCAAGCTTGCGAACAATGCGCAGATCAACGGCGGCCGCTTCGAAGTGATGAAGTGCGCCATCGGCGAACGCCGCGGCGTCGCGCATCTCACCGGTACCAAGCACGAGGCCTTCAGTATCGCCGGCGACAGCGCTGGCGGTGAGCAGGTGCCAGTGATGGCGCTCGACGATCTCATCGACGACGGCAACGTCGCCGCTTCCGGCAAGTACCTGATCAAGCTCGACGTCGAGGGCGTCGAGATCGAGGCGATCAAGGGTGGGGCGCGGCTGCTTGCGACCGACAGCATGGTCCTGTGCGAGGAGCACGGCCAGGATCGCAATCATACGGTGTCGCGCTACATCCTCGATGAAACGCCGATGCAACTGATGGTCTACGACCCCGCGAGCGGCCGCTTCGAGATCGTGACCGAGCTGTCGATCCTCGACCGCATCAAGGCGTCCGCTCACGTCGGCTATAACGTGTTCGGAACTGCAAGTGCCTTCTGGCAGAATCGCGTCGCAGCGCTCAATGCAAGTGCCGCGCGCCGCATGCAATGAAAGACTGAAGAGCCATGTCCGTCCGCCGTCTTGCCCCGAAGGAAGTCCAGCCCGCGAGCTTTGCGTTCACGGAGGAAAACCTCGCCTTCGCCAAGGCTCAGATCGCGAAATACCCGGAAGGCCGGCAGGCCTCGGCGGTGATCGCGATCCTGTGGCGCGCGCAGGAGCAGAACGAGGGCTGGGTGTCCGAAGCTGCGATCCGCGTCGTCGCTGACATGCTAGGCATGCCCTACATCCGCGTGCTCGAGGTCGCGACTTTCTACACCATGTTCCAGCTGCAGCCGGTCGGCAAGAAGGCGCACGTGCAGGTCTGCGGCACCACGCCGTGCCGGCTGCGCGGCGCCGAGGAACTGATCGAGGTCTGCAAGCACCGCATTCATCACGACCCCTTCCATCTGTCGAAGGATGGCGGCTTCAGCTGGGAAGAGGTCGAGTGCCTGGGCGCCTGCGTGAATGCGCCGATGGTGCAGGTCTGGAAGGACACGTATGAGGACCTGACGCCGGAGAGCTTCGGCAAGGTGCTCGACGGCTTCGCGACCGGCAACCTGCCGACGCCTGGTCCGCAGAACGGCCGCCAGTTCTCGGCGCCCGCCGGCGGTCCGACCACGTTGAAGGAAAAGACATGAGCCGCAACCGCACCCGCGTTGCGGCCCTGACCGAAGAGGGCGCCGCGATGAAGAACTGGCGCTACGTGGCACTGCATACGCTCGCAGCCGCCGCTTTCATTTTCGTGCTGCAGCGGTTCGCGCTCAATGCGACGCTGGAGTCCAGTCTGCTGTGGGCCTTGGTGTTCGGCGGCTGCGCCGCCTTCATCGCCACCATGCAGTCGAACCGCTGACATCCGAGGAAGCCGTCTGATCATGCTCGACGACAAGGACCGCATCTTCACCAACCTCTATGGCCTGCATGATTGGGGCCTCGAAGGCGCACGCCGGCGCGGCAGCTGGGATGGCACCAAGGCGCTGATCGAAAAAGGTCGCGACTGGATCATTAACGAGATGAAGGCCTCCGGCCTGCGCGGCCGCGGCGGCGCCGGCTTCCCGACCGGCCTGAAATGGTCGTTCATGCCGAAGGAATCGACCGACGGCCGGCCGAGCTACCTCGTGGTCAACGCCGACGAGTCCGAGCCCGGCACCTGCAAGGATCGCGAGATCATGCGGCATGATCCGCATCATCTCGTCGAGGGCTGTCTGCTCGCCAGCTTCGCGATGAATGCGCATGCCTGCTACATCTATGTGCGCGGCGAGTTCATCCGCGAGCGCGAGCGGCTGCAGGCGGCGATCGATCAGGCCTATGAGGCCAACCTGATCGGCAAGAACAACATCCATGGCTGGCCGTTCGATGTCTACGTCGCCCACGGCGCCGGCGCCTATATCTGCGGCGAGGAGACCGCGCTGCTGGAGAGCCTCGAGGGCAAGAAGGGCCAGCCGCGGCTGAAGCCGCCATTCCCGGCCAATGTCGGCCTCTATGGCTGCCCGACCACGGTCAACAACGTCGAGTCGATCGCGGTGGCGCCGACCATCCTGCGCCGCGGTGCGGCGTGGTTTGCCGGCATCGGCCGTCCGAACAATGTCGGCACAAAACTGTTCTGCATCTCCGGTCACGTCGAGCGGCCCTGCAACGTCGAAGAGGCGATGGGCATCCCGTTCCGCGAGCTGATCGAGAAGCATTGCGGCGGCATCCGTGGCGGCTGGGATAATCTGAAGGCGGTGATTCCGGGCGGCTCGTCGGTGCGCATGGTGCCGGCCGATCAGATCATCGACACGCCGATGGATTTCGACAGCCTGTCGAAGCTGCGCTCCGGTCTCGGCACCGCCGCCGTGATCGTGATGGACAAATCGACCGACCTGATCCGGGCGATCGCGCGCATCTCCTATTTCTACAAGCATGAGAGCTGCGGCCAGTGCACGCCGTGCCGCGAGGGCACCGGCTGGATGTGGCGCGTGCTGACCCGCATGGCCGAGGGCCGGGCGCACAAGCGCGAGATCGACATGCTGCTCGAGGTCACGAAGCAGATCGAGGGGCACACGATCTGTGCGCTGGGTGACGCCGCGGCGTGGCCGATCCAGGGCCTGATCACGCATTTCCGTCACGAGATCGAGGCGCGGATCGACCAGTATTCGCACAAGGCCGATGTTGACGACGTCGGCGTGCGCGATCCCGCGCACATGGTGGCGGCGGAGTAGGCGATGGCAGGCCGACCTGCCAGCAAGGTTTTCCTTCGCGCCTGTCGCGCCTTCACGGTGCGCGACGGCGCGGTGGCTCGTGGTTTGAGAGAGATGTGAGGCAATGACCAAGATCATCATCGATGGCAAAGAGATCGATGTGCCGCCGGAGTACACGCTGCTGCAGGCGTGCGAGGCGGCAGGCGCCGAGATCCCGCGCTTCTGCTATCATGAGCGGCTGTCGATCGCCGGCAACTGCCGGATGTGCCTCGTCGAGGTGAAGGGCGGACCGAAACCGGTCGCGAGCTGCGCCTGGGGCGTGCGCGATTGCCGGCCGGGCCCGAAGGGCGAGCCGCCGGAAATTTCGACCCGGTCGCCGATGGTCAAGAAGGCACGCGAAGGCGTGATGGAATTCCTTCTGATCAACCATCCGCTCGACTGCCCGATCTGCGACCAGGGCGGCGAGTGCGACCTGCAAGACCAGGCGATGGGCTATGGTGTCGACACCAGCCGCTTCGCCGAGAACAAGCGCGCGGTCGAGGACAAGTATCTCGGCGCGCTGGTCAAGACCTCGATGAACCGCTGCATCCAGTGCACGCGCTGCGTCCGCTTCTCGGCGGAGGTCTGCGGCGTGCCGGAGATGGGCGCGATCGGCCGTGGCGAGGACATGGAGATCACGACCTATCTCGAGCAGGCGCTGAGCTCGGAGCTGCAGGGCAATCTGGTCGACATCTGCCCGGTGGGCGCGCTGACCTCCAAGCCTTATGCGTTTGCGGCGCGTCCCTGGGAGCTCGGCAAGACGCAGTCGATCGACGTGATGGACGGCGTCGGTTCGGCGATCCGCGTCGACACCCGCGGCCGCGAGGTCATGCGCATCCTGCCGCGCATCAATGACTCCGTGAACGAGGAGTGGATCTCCGACAAGACGCGTCATGTCGTCGACGGCCTGCGCACGCAGCGGCTTGACCGTCCTTATGTTCGCGAGGATGGCAAGCTCCGCGCTGCATCCTGGCCGGAAGCGTTCAAGGCGATCGCGACCAAGCTGTCGCGCATCGATGGCAAGCGCGTCGGCGCCATCGCCGGCGATCTCGCCGCAGTCGAGGAGATGTACGCGCTCAAGGATCTGCTCGCAAAGCTCGGCTCGACCAACGTCGCGGTGCAGGGCGGTGACAGCTTCGATGCCAAGCTCGGCCGTGCGTCCTACCTGTTCAATCCGACCATCGCCGGCATCGAGCAGGCCGACGCGATCCTGATCGTCGGTGCCAATCCGCGCAAGGAAGCGGCTGTGCTCAACGCCCGCATCCGCAAGCGTTGGCGCTCCGGTCAGCTCAAGGTCGGCGTCGTCGGTCCCAAGGCCGATCTGACCTATGCGTACGAGCACATCGGCGCTGGCACCGACTCCCTGAGCGACGTCGCTGCCGGCAAGCATTCGTTCGCGACCACCTTCCGTAACGCCAAGAACCCGATCGTGCTGGTCGGCGCCGGCGCCGCAGCGCGCCACGACGGTGCGGCGATCCTGTCGCTGGCCGCCAAGATCGCGATGGACGTCAACGCCGTGCGCGACGACTGGAACGGTTTTGCCGTGCTGCACAATACGGCGTCGCGGGTCGGCGCCCTCGACATCGGCTTCAACGGCACCGGCCTCACGGCCGCGCAGATGACGACGTTCGGCACCATGGACGTGATGGTCCTGCTCGGCGCCGACGAGGTCGAGGTGCCCGAGGGCGTGTTCGTCGTCTACATCGGCACCCATGGCGACCGCGGCGCGCATCGCGCCGACGTCATCCTGCCGGGGGCGGCCTATACCGAGAAGTCGGGCCTCTACGTCAACACCGAGGGCCGAGTGCAGATGGCCGGCCGGGCGTCGTTCCCGCCGGGCGAGGCACGCGAGGACTGGGCGATCATCCGCGCGCTGTCCGACGTGCTCGGCAAGAAGCTTGGCTACGACTCGCTGGCCGCTCTGCGCGCTGCGATCATCAAGGCCGTGCCGCATCTTGGCCGCATCGACCAGATCGAGGCGGGCAAGATCGCCGACATCAAGACCCTGGCGGGCAAGGGCGGCAACCTTGAGAAGGCGCCGTTCAAGCCGCTGATCGACGACTTCTATCTCACCAACCCGATCGCGCGCGCATCGGCGGTCATGGCGGAATGCTCCCGCCTGGCCTCCGGGCAGATGCTGACGGCAGCGGAGTGAGCGTGACCTGATGGCTGATTTCTTTGCAAGCTCGTTCTGGACCGGCTTCCTCTGGCCGCTGATCGTCATGGTCGCGCAGAGCGTCCTGCTTCTGGTCGTGCTGCTGGTCGCGATTGCCTACATCCTGCTGGCCGACCGCAAGATCTGGGCGGCGGTGCAGATCCGCCGGGGTCCCAACGTGGTCGGGCCCTGGGGCCTGTTTCAGTCCTTCGCCGACCTGCTGAAGTTCGTGCTCAAGGAGCCGATCATTCCGGCCGGCGCCAACAAGGGCGTGTTCCTGCTGGCGCCGCTGGTCTCCTGCGTTTTGGCGCTGGCGGCCTGGGCGGTGATCCCGACCAATCTCGGCTGGGCGATCGCCGACATCAATGTCGGCATCCTCTTCATCTTCGCGATCTCGTCGCTGTCGATCTACGGCATCATCATGGCCGGCTGGTCGTCGAACTCGAAGTACCCGTTCCTGGCGGCGCTGCGCTCGGCGGCACAGATGGTGTCCTACGAGGTCTCGATCGGCTTCGTCATCATCACCGTGCTGCTCTGCGCCGGCACCCTGAACCTCTCGGCGGTGGTCGAGGCGCAGCATGCGCGCGGTCTCGCCAGCCTGATCGGCCTGCCGCAGCTGACGATCCTGAACTGGTACGTCTGGCCGCTGTTCCCGATGTTCGTCGTGTTCTACGTCTCGGCGCTGGCCGAGACCAACCGTCCGCCGTTCGATCTGGTGGAGGCGGAATCGGAACTCGTCGCCGGCTTCATGGTGGAATACGGCTCGACGCCGTACCTGCTGTTCATGCTCGGCGAGTATGTCGCGATCACCACGATGTGCGCGCTGGCGACGATCCTGTTTCTGGGCGGCTGGCTGCCGCCGATCGACCTGCCGCCGTTCAACTGGGTGCCGGGCGTCATCTGGTTCTCGCTCAAGCTGTTCTTCATGTTCTTCCTGATCGCGATGGCGAAAGCGATCGTGCCGCGTTACCGCTACGACCAGTTGATGCGTCTGGGCTGGAAAGTCTTCCTGCCGCTGTCGCTGGCCATGGTGGTGATCGTCGCGGGCGTGCTGCACTTCGCCGGCATCGCGCCGAAATGAGGCTGTCATGAACATTTCCGCCACCGCACGGTCGCTGCTGCTGCAGGAGTTCGTCTCCGCGTTCTTCCTCGCGATGCGTTACTTCTTTCAGCCCAAGCCGACCCTGAACTATCCGTTCGAGAAGGGCCCGATCTCGCCGCGCTTCCGCGGCGAGCACGCGCTGCGCCGCTATCCCAATGGCGAGGAGCGCTGCATTGCCTGCAAGCTCTGCGAGGCCGTCTGCCCTGCGCAGGCGATTACGATCGAGGCCGGCCCGCGTCGCAACGACGGCACCCGCCGCACGGTGCGCTACGACATCGACATGGTGAAATGCATCTATTGCGGCCTCTGCCAGGAGGCCTGTCCGGTCGACGCCATCGTCGAAGGACCGAACTTCGAGTTCGCGACCGAGACCCGCGAGGAGCTCTACTATGACAAGGCCAAGCTGCTCGCGAACGGCGACCGCTGGGAGCGCGAGATCTCCAAAGCCATCGCGCTCGACGCGCCGTACCGCTGAGGCCGTCCGATGATCCTTCCTGCGCTCTTCTTCTACCTGTTCGCGGCGGTCTGCGTGGCCTCCGCGGTGATGGTGATCGTCTCGAAGAACCCCGTTCATTCGGTGCTCTATCTGATCCTCGCCTTCGTCAACGCCTCCGGCCTGTTCGTGCTGATGGGAGCCGAATTCCTGGCGATGATCCTGGTCGTCGTCTATGTCGGCGCGGTCGCGGTGCTGTTCCTGTTCGTGATCATGATGCTCGACGTCGACTTCACGGAGCTCCGCGAGGGCTTCCTGCAGTACATGCCGATTGGCCTCGTCATCGGCGGCATCTTCCTGTTCGAGCTGCTGCTGACGGTGTCGTATTGGGTCATCAACCCGACGGCGCCGAAGGCGATCACCGCGGCGATCCCGACCAACGTCACCAACACCGAGGCGCTCGGCCTCGTGCTCTATACGAAATACATCCATTACTTCCAGCTGTCGGGCATGATCCTGCTGGTGGCGATGATCGGCGCGATCGTGCTGACCCTGCGCCACAAGGCGAGCGTCAAGCGCCAGGACATCAACGTCCAGAACGCGCGCACGCCCGAGATGGCGATGGCCGTCCGCAAGGTTGCGGTCGGGCAGGGGCTGCAGGATACGGACGCCGCGGAGTGGGTGAAATGACCATCGGACTGGGACATTACCTCGCCGTCGCCGCGATGCTGTTCACGCTCGGCATCCTCGGCATCTTCCTGAACCGCAAGAACATCATCGTCATCCTGATGTCGATCGAGCTGATCCTGCTCGCGGTGAACATCAACCTGGTGGCGTTCTCCACCTTCCTCGGCGACATCGTAGGGCAGGTGTTCGCGCTGCTGGTTCTGACCGTTGCGGCGGCGGAAGCCGCGATCGGCCTCGCCGTGCTGGTGGTCTACTTCCGCAACCGCGGCTCGATTGCGGTTGAAGACGTCAATCTGATGAAGGGCTAAGGGCGCATGATCCGCACAGATGGGGGCCGGCTTGCCGGCAAGGTCATGCGTAAGGGGACGGGCGAATGATCCAGGCCATTGTCTTTCTGCCGCTGCTCGGCGCGATCCTGGCCGGCCTGATCGCGCTGCTGGGGGCGCATGGACGCCATCCGAGCGGCGATGTGGTTGAGCATCATCACGACGACGACCATCACCACGGCGCCGCCGACGCGCAGGCACATGACGATCACGGTCATGGGCACGATGACCATCATGTCGCCGAGCCGCCCGCGGCCGGCACCTGGGCCGCGCAGGTGATCACGACGGCGCTGTTGTTCGTGTCGGCTGGCCTATCCTGGGCGATGCTGATCAGCGTCGGCTTCATGCATCATGAGGCCGGGGTCAAGGAGCTGCTGCCCTGGATCAATTCCGGCGAGCTGCAGGTCTCCTGGGCGCTGCGCGTCGATACGCTGACGGCGGTGATGCTCGTCGTCGTGACCAGCGTGTCCTCGCTCGTGCATCTCTATTCGATCGGCTACATGGACGAGGATCCGAACCGTCCGCGCTTCTTCGCCTATCTCAGCCTGTTCACCTTCGCGATGCTGATGCTGGTGACGGCGAACAACCTCGTGCAGCTGTTCTTCGGCTGGGAGGGCGTCGGTCTCGCCAGCTACCTGCTGATCGGCTTCTGGTTCCAGAAGCCGTCGGCCAACGCTGCCGCCATCAAGGCCTTCGTCGTCAACCGCGTCGGCGATTTCGGCTTCGCGCTCGGCATCTTCGCCGTGTTCCTGCTGGCGAAGTCGACCGACTTCGAAACCATCTTCGCCGCAGCGCCAAGCTTCGCCGGCAAGACCATCAACTTCCTCGGCTGGAATGCCGACGCGCTGACGCTGACCTGCCTGCTGCTGTTCATGGGTGCGATGGGCAAGTCGGCGCAGTTCCTGCTGCACACCTGGCTGCCGGACGCGATGGAAGGTCCGACCCCGGTCTCGGCGCTGATCCACGCCGCGACCATGGTCACCGCCGGCGTGTTCATGGTGGCGCGCCTGTCGCCGCTGTTCGAGCTCGCGCCCAATGCGCAGGCCGTGGTGATGTTCTTCGGCGCCACAACCGCGTTCTTCGCCGCGACCGTCGGCCTCGTGCAGAACGACATCAAGCGCATCGTCGCGTACTCGACCTGCTCACAGCTCGGCTACATGTTCGTGGCGATGGGAGCAGGGGCCTACTCGGTCGGCATGTTCCACCTGTTCACGCACGCCTTCTTCAAGGCGTTGCTGTTCTTAGGGTCAGGCTCGGTGATCTACGCGATGCACCACGAGCAGGACATCCGCAACATGGGCGGCCTGTGGCGCAAGATCCCATACACCTTCGCGGTGATGACGGTCGGCACCCTGGCGCTCACCGGCTTCCCCGGCTTCGCAGGCTTCTTCTCCAAGGACGCGATCATCGAGGCTGCGTACGCCGCACACAATCCGTTTGCGACCTACGCGTATTTCCTCACCATTGTCGCCGCCGGCCTGACCTCGTTCTATTCCTGGCGCCTGGTGTTCAAGACCTTCTTCGGCACGCCGCACGACCAGCACCACTACGATGCCGCACATGAGAGCCCGATCTGGATGCTGATCCCGATCGGCGTGCTCGCGGCAGGCTCGATCCTGGCCGGCCTCCCGTTCAAGGGCGTGTTCACCGATCCCCATGGTGTCGAGCACTTCTTCGGCGAGTCGCTGAAGATGAACCCGCACATCCTGGAGGACATGGAGCATATGCCGTTCTGGCTCGCTCAACTGCCGTTCATCATGATGGTGCTGGGCTTTGCGGTCTCCTACTTCTTCTACATTAGTCGTCCGGACATCCCGGAGGAGCTGGCGGCCCAGCAGCCGCTGCTCTACAAGTTCCTGCTCAACAAGTGGTACTTCGACGAGCTGTATGACGTGATCTTCGTCCGTCCTGCGAAGTGGCTCGGCCGCTTCCTCTGGAAGAAGGGCGACGGCTTCGTCATCGACGGGTTCGGTCCGGATGGTGTCTCGGCGCGGGTGCTCGACATCACGCGCAACGTCGTCAAGATCCAGACCGGATATCTCTATCATTATGCCTTTGCCATGCTGATCGGCGTCGCCGGCCTGATCACCTGGTTCATGTTCATGGGGGGCCAGCAATGACCACCTGGCCAATTCTCTCTGTCGTCACCTTCCTGCCCATCGTCGGCGCGCTGCTGATCTATCTGGTGCGCGGCGACGACGAGGCGGCCCGGCGCAACGCGCGCTGGATCGCGCTGTGGACCACGCTGATCACCTTCGCGGTGTCGGTGATCCTGGTGCTGCGCTTCGATCCGGCACAGACCGACTTCCAATTCGTCGAGAAGTCGAACTGGCTGGCGGCCGGCATCAGCTATCACATGGGCGTCGACGGCATCTCGCTGCCGTTCGTGATCCTGACCACCGCTTTGATGCCGTTCTGCATCATCGCGAGCTGGAAGTCGGTCACCAACCGGCTGCGCGAATACATGATGGCGTTCCTGATCCTGGAAACGCTGATGGTTGGCACGTTCTCCGCGCTCGACCTCGTTCTGTTCTATCTGTTCTTCGAGGGCGGCCTGATTCCGATGTTCCTGATCATCGGGGTCTGGGGCGGTCCGCGCCGGGTCTACGCCTCGTTCAAGTTCTTCCTCTACACGCTGCTTGGCTCGGTGCTGATGCTGCTCGCCATCATGGCGCTGTACTGGAACGCCGGCACGACCGACATTCCGACCTTGATGCATACGGCGGTGCCGCGCTCCTTGCAGACCTGGGCATGGCTTGCCTTCTTCGCCTCCTTCGCGGTGAAGATGCCGATGTGGCCGGTTCACACCTGGCTGCCGGATGCGCACGTCGAGGCGCCCACCGCGGGCTCGGTGATTCTCGCCGCGATCCTGCTGAAGATGGGCGGCTACGGCTTCCTGCGCTTCTCGCTGCCGATGTTTCCGCTGGCGTCGCACGACTTCGCGCCGCTGGTCTTTACGCTCTCGGCGATCGCGATCATCTACACCTCGCTGGTCGCGCTGATGCAGGAGGACATCAAGAAGCTCATTGCCTATTCGTCGGTGGCGCATATGGGCTTCGTCACGATGGGCATCTTCGCCGGCACCATGCAGGGCGTGGCCGGGGGCGTGTTCCAGATGATCTCCCACGGCATCGTCTCGGGCGCGCTGTTCCTCTGCGTCGGTATCGTCTACGACCGGATGCACACCCGCGAGATCGCGGCCTATGGCGGCCTCGTCAACCGGATGCCGGTCTATGCGCTGGTGTTCATGGTGTTCACCATGGCCAATGTCGGCCTGCCCGGCACCTCCGGCTTCGTCGGCGAGTTCATGACCCTGCTCGGCACTTTCAAGGTGTCGATCCCGACCGCGTTCTTCGCGACCTTCGGCGTCATCCTCTCGGCGGCCTACGCGCTGTGGCTCTACCGCAAGGTGGTGTTCGGTGCGCTGACCAAGCCGTCGCTGGCCAGCATCAAGGATCTCACCCTGCGTGAGGGCGTGATCCTGTTTCCGCTGGTGGCGCTGACCATCCTGTTCGGCGTTTATCCGAAGCCGATCCTCGATATGTCGGCGGCGTCGGTGCAGCAGCTCGTCAACAACTACAATACCGCCGTGACGGCCGTGAAGGCCGCCGCGCTGCTCCAATGATGAGACCTTGAGGGGTCGGGACACAGACGATGATCGAGAATCTTGGGCCTCAGCTTTGGGTGGTGTTGCCGGAGCTGCTGTTGGCCGTGGGGGCCATGGCGCTGTTGATGCTGGGCGCGTTTCGCGGACAGGGGACGACGGGGCTCGTCACCTGGCTGGCGGTCGCTCTGCTGATCGTGGTCGGCATCCTGGTGCTCGGGCAGCCGGGCGGCCAGGCGTTCGGCGGCAGCTTCATCGCTGACAGCTACGCGCGCTTCCTGAAGATCCTAGCGCTGATCGGCTCGATCGCGACGCTGATCATGTCGGTCGAATTCCTGTCGGCGCCGGACCGCCGCATCTTCGAATATGCGATCCTGGTGCTGCTCTCGACCTTGGGCATGCTGGTGCTGATCTCGGCCGGCGACCTGATCACGCTCTACCTCGGTCTCGAGCTGATGTCGCTCGCGCTCTACGTTGTCGCGGCCAGCCATCGTGACAACGTCAAGTCGACAGAGGCTGGCCTGAAGTACTTCGTGCTGGGCGCGCTGTCCTCCGGCATGCTGCTGTACGGTGCATCGCTCATCTACGGCTTTACCGGAACGGTGAGCTTTGCCGGGATCGCGGCGGCCACGAAGGCCGGCAGCGTCGGCATCATATTTGGCCTGGTGTTCCTGTTTGCCGGCATGTGCTTCAAGATCTCGGCGGTGCCGTTCCACATGTGGACGCCGGACGTCTATGAAGGCGCGCCGACGCCGGTGACGGCGTTCTTCGCCTCCGCGCCCAAGGTGGCGGCGATGGCCGTGTTCGCGCGCGTCGCGCTGACCGCATTCCCCGCCATCACCTTCCAATGGCAGCAGATCATCGTGTTCGTCTCGATCGCCTCGATGGCGCTCGGCTCGTTCGCCGCGATCGGCCAGACCAACATCAAGCGCCTGATGGCCTATTCGTCGATCGGCCACATGGGCTTCGCGCTGGTCGGTCTCGCCGCCGGTACGGTCGAGGGCGCGCAGGGCGTGCTGACCTACATCGCGATCTACGTCGCGATGACGCTCGGCTCCTTCGCCGTGATCATGGCGATCAAGCGCAACGGCCAGTCGTTCGAGAAGATCAGCGATTTTTCGGGACTTTCGCGCACCAATCCGCTGCTCGCCTTCTTCTTCGCGATGCTGCTGTTCTCGCTGGCCGGCGTTCCTCCGCTCGCGGGCTTCTTCGCCAAATGGTACGTGTTCGTCGCCGCGATCAAGGGCGGGCTGTTCACACTGTCGGTGATCGGCGTCCTTACCAGCGTGGTCGGCGCCTACTATTATCTGCTGATCGTCAAGACGATGTATTTCGACGAGCCGCTGCCGACGCTCGATCCCGTCAGGATCGAGCTGCGCACCGTGCTCGCGATCTCCGGCATCTTCAACATCCTGTTCTTCGCCTATCCCGGCCCGCTCGTCAGCGCGGCCGCGGCCGCGGCGAAATCGCTGTTCTAGATGACGTTTGCGCTAGGGTCCCAGGCCGCCAAGGCTGGCTACGGACTCGTCACGTTCGACCAGACCGGCTCGACCAATGTCGAGGCGCTGAAGTCAGCCCGAGAGGGCGGCAGGGCGCCATGCTGGTTCGTCACATCGGAGCAGACGGCCGGGCGCGGCCGGCGCCAGCGTCCGTGGATCGCCCCGCGTGGCAATCTGGCCTCGAGCGTGCTGGAAGTGCTGAACGTGGCTCCTGCGATCGCAGCCACACTCGGCTTTGCCGCAGGCCTCTCCATCGAGAGCGCGTTGCGCCAGGTGAGCATCGAGGCTGCGCTGCGGTCCGGAGCACACGCGTCATTTGCGCTGAAATGGCCGAACGACGTTCTCGCTGACGGCCGCAAGATCGTCGGCATGCTGCTCGAGGCGGAGCAGGTGGCTGGCGGATTGGCGGTGGTTGTCGGCATCGGAACCAACGTGGTGGCGGCGCCGCCGGATACCCCGACTCCGGCGGTATCGTTGGCGGACCTCGGCATCCAGGTGACCGCCGAGGATCTGTTCTCGGCGCTGTCGGATGCCTGGGTCGAATATTTCGGCATCTGGAACGAGGGGCGGGGCTTCGGTGATATCCGCAGGCTCTGGCTGGAGCGGGCGGCAGGCCTCGGCCAGCCGGTCGCCATCAGGTCCGGACATGCTATCATCGAGGGGATTTTCGACACGATCGACGAACAGGGTTGTATGCTGGTGCGGACCGCGGAGGGACGATTGGAGCCGATCACGGCCGGTGATGTTCATTTCGGCTCGGTCGCATCCAAAGGAGCGGTCTAGATGGCACGTCCCGACGAACTGACATTTGCGCCGCTCGGAGGTGTCGGCGAGATCGGCATGAACCTGTCGATCTACGGGCTCGGCAATCGCCACCAGCGCTCGTGGCTCGCGATCGATCTTGGCGTCTCCTTCGGCGATGAGGAGCATCTGCCGGGCATCGACCTGATCATGCCCGACGTCGCCTTCCTGGAGAAGGAGCGCAACAACCTGGTCGGCCTCGTGCTGACCCACGCGCATGAGGACCATTTCGGCGCCATCATCGATCTGTGGCCGCGGCTGAAATGCCCGATCTACGCGACCAAGTTCAGCGCCGCGCTGTTCGAGGCCAAGTGTGAGGCTGAGCGCCTCCCGGCCAAGATCCCGGTCAAGGTGATCCCCTCCGGCGGCCGCGTCGACATCGGTCCTTTCAACGTCGAGTTCATTCCGGTCGCGCATTCGATCCCTGAATCGCACGCGCTGGCGATCCACACCGAGGTCGGCACCGTCCTGCACACCGGTGACTGGAAGATCGATCCGACGCCGGTGTTGGGCGCGCCGACGGATGAGAAGCGGCTGCGCGAGCTCGGCGACGCCGGACTTCTCGCCTTGATCGGGGATTCCACCAACGCGGTGCGCGAGGGACGCTCGCCGTCGGAGGCCGAGGTTGCCAAGACGATTACGACCCTGGTCAAGGAGGCGCGCGGCCGCGTGGCCGTGACCACCTTCGCCTCCAACGTCGCGCGTATCCGCGCCGTCGCCGAAGCGGCGCGCGCGGCCGAGCGCGAGGTCGTCATCGTCGGCCGCGCCATGGAGCGCGTGGTCCAGGTCGCGCGCGAGACCGGTTATCTCGATGGCGTGCAGAACTTCCGCGGCATGGACCTCTACGGGCACTTTCCGGCCGACAAGGTGCTGGCGCTGTGCACGGGCAGCCAGGGCGAGCCGCGCGCCGCGCTCTCGCGCATCGCCAATGACGATCATCCGCTGGTCACCTTGAACAAGGGCGACACTGTCATCTTCTCGTCGCGCACCATCCCCGGCAACGAGAAGGCGGTCGGCGCCGTCATCAACGGGCTGGTGCAGCAGGGTATCGAGATCATCACCGACCGCAATCATCTGGTTCATGTCTCCGGCCATCCGCGCCGCGACGAGCTGCGCGACATGATCGCGTGGACGCGGCCGCAGCTCCTGATCCCCGTCCATGGCGAGGCGCTGCATCTCCACGAGCATGCGAGGCTGGCGCGCGCCTGCGGCGTGCCCAAGGTGATCACCTGCCGCAACGGCGATCTCGTCAAGCTCGGTCCCGGCGATCCCGGAATCATCGACCAGCTGCCGGCAGGGCGCCTCTACAAGGACGGCAGCATCGTCGAGGATTCGAAGTCGCGCGCCGTGGTCGAGCGTCGCAAGATGGCCTTTGCCGGCTGCATCTTCGTGGCGCTCGCCATCACCGAGAAGGGCGAGCTGGCCGACGATCCGGAAGTCGACATGGTCGGCATCCCCGAGAAGAATGCGGCGGGCGAGGAGATGGACGACATCGTCTTCGATGCTGTCGTCTCGACCTTCGAAGGTCTGCCGCGGGCGCGTCGGCGCGATCCGGACGCAGCGGCAGAATCCGTGCGGCGGGCGGTGCGTTCGGCGGTCAATGAGCAATGGGGCAAGAAGCCGATCTGTCTGGTTCACGTCCTGGAAGTCTGACGCAGGCCGATCAAACGGCGGTTCAAAAGAAAAGTGGAGGATGTCATGCTGGGCCGGCTCAACCACGTCGCCATCGCGGTCAAGGACGCCGAAAAGGCCGCCAAGATCTACGGCGCGGCGTTCGGCGCCGAGATATCCCCAGCCGTCCCGTTGCCTGAGCACGGCGTGATCACCGTGTTCGTGACCCTGCCCAATACCAAGATCGAGTTCATTCAGCCGCTGGGCGAAGCGTCGCCGATCGCGAAGTTTCTCGAGCGCAATGCGGATGGCGGCATCCATCACGTCTGCTACGAGGTGGCCGACATCATCGCCTCGCGCGACACGCTGATCAAGGAGGGCGCCCGCGTGCTCGGCGACGGCCAGCCGAAGATCGGCGCCCATGGCAAGCCGGTGCTGTTCCTGCATCCGAAGGATTTTTCCGGCGCGCTCGTCGAGATCGAGCAGGCCTGAGGCAGCGGGGCGATCATGGCCTATACGATCTCTACCTGGCTCGCGATCTACTTCGTGCTGTGGTGGGTCATGCTGTTCGTGACCCTGCCGTTCGGCGTGCGCAGCCAGCACGAGACGGGCGGCGGCTCGCCCGGCACCGATCCCGGGGCGCCGACCATCAGCCTGATGGGACGCCGCCTGATCTGGACGACGCTGCTGTCGGCGGTCGTGTTCGGCCTGGCACTCGTGGCCTATCAGGCCGGGTATCTCAGCATCGAGCGACTGTCGCGGCTGATGGGGATTCCGTTCTAGCTGCCGCTCGCATCGCACAACGTTCTCTCGAAGCCGATGCGCGGACGCGCGTCGGCTTTTTTGCTATAGGAGGTCAAAACAAGTTCGATAGGGAGGTTGCGCGTGACGACATCGGCCGAGGCCCGGAACGGGACGCCATCGGGCTATCGCATTCTGAACGAGACTGATCTTCGAAACTATCTCGCGGGGATCCCTTCAGTTGCAGGGCAACTCGGCGGACCGGCCGAGCGCTGGTCGATCACCGAGGTCGGCGATGGCAACCTCAATCTCGTCTTCATCGTCAAGGGATCGTCCGGCGGACTCGCGGTGAAGCAGGCGCTGCCTTACGTGCGGCTGGTCGGCGAGAGCTGGCCGCTGCCGCTGTCACGCGCCCACTATGAGCATCTGGCGCTGACGCATCAGAACCGCCTTGCCCCGGGCCTCGTGCCGGCCATCGTTCATCATGATCCGGCGCTGGCGCTGACGGCGATGGAGCTGCTGGAGCCGCACATCATCATGCGCAAGGGGCTGGTCGCGGGCACGATCTATGCGGCCTTCGTCGATCACATCACGACCTTCATGGCGCGGACGCTGTTCTTCTCGTCCGACCTCGCGCTGTCTGCCGCCGCGAAGAAGGAGGCGATCGCGAGCTTTGCCGGCAATCATGCGCTGTGCAAGATCACGGAGGACCTGATCTTCACCGATCCCTATCGGATCGCTGAGCAGAACCGCTGGACCTCACCATGGCTCGACGCGACCGCGGCCGACATTCGTGCCGATCTCGATCTTCATGTCGCGGTCTCCCGGCTGAAGCTGAAGTTCTTGTCGAGCGCCGAGGCGCTGATCCATGGCGACCTGCACACCGGATCGATCATGGTCACTGAGACTGAGACCCGGGTGATCGATCCGGAATTCGCCTTCTACGGCCCGATGGGCTTCGACGTCGGTGCTGTCCTGGCCAACTTGTTGATGGCCTATTTTGCGTCGGCCGGACACGAGCGCGCGCCCGCCGACAGGGCGGCATTCGAGGGCTGGGTGCTGATCACCGTGGACCAGGTGTGGAGCGCGTTCGCGGGCAAGTTCCTGGCGCTGTGGCGCAGCGAGGCCATCGGCGATGCCTATCCGCTCTCGCTGTTTCCCGGTGAAGCAGGAACTGCGCGGCTTGAGGCCGAACGTCAGGCCTTCATGGCGCGCCTGTTCCAGGATGCCGTCGGATTTGCAGCCGCGAAGATCATCCGTCGTATTCTCGGCCTGGCGCACAACATCGATTTCGAGCTGATCGAGGATGAGAAGCGGCGCGCGACCTGCGAGGCGCGGGCATTGCGCTTGGCCCGAACGCTGATGGTGGAGACGGCATCGTTCACGTCGATCGAGGCCGTGACACGCGCCGCGCGCGAGCTGCGTCACTGGCAGCCTGGTTTTTGATTCACGGGGTCAACGTCATTGCGAGGAGCAAAGCGACGAAGCAATCCAGAATCTTCGCAAGCCTCTGGAATGCTTCGCTTCGCTCGCAATGACGGAAACAGATGCGTAGGGTGGGCAAAGGCACACGGCGACGGTCTGTCGTCGTTTGCACTGTCAGATCGCGCCGTGCCCACCATGTCTCACGTGCCACGTAGCTCGATGGTGGGCACGCGACCGCCCTACGACACACGCTCAATCCGCCGCCTTGGCGCGCAGCCGCTGCGCGTAGACGTTGATCACCAGCGCGGCGAGCAGGATCAGGCCGCGGATCAGAATCTTCAGGAAGCTGTCGATGTTGACGTGGTCGAGGCCGTTGTTGAGCACGCCGAGCACGAACAGGCCGACGATGGTGTTGCCGATGCCGCCGCGGCCGCCGAACAGGCTGGTGCCGCCGACCACAACGGCGGCGATCGAATCCAGCAGGTAGGTGTCGAACTCGTTCTGCTGCGCGCTGCCGAAATGCGCCACGCCGAGCATGCCGCCGATCCCCGAGCAGACGGCCGAGATCACCATGACGCTGCCGAGGATCAGCTTGACGTTCAGCCCCGAATATTCCGCCGCCTCGCGGTTGCCGCCGACCATGTAGACGTAGCGGCCGAACCGCGTGTAGGTCAGCACGAGGTGACCGAGCAACAGCATCAGGGCGGCCACGATCACGATCCAGGGCACGCCCGCGACGGAGCCGGAGCCGAGCGTCGTGATGATGGGCGGCACCTTGTAGGCGATCTGGCCGCGCACCAGCATGGCCGAAATGCCTGCGGCGATCTGCATCATCGCGAGCGTCATGATGAAGGAGGGAATGCCGATCACGGTCAGGCCGAAGGCGTTGACCACGCCAAGCAGCGCGCACAGCGCCAGCGCGAGCAGGATGGCGGCAAAGCCGGGCATCGGCAAATTGGCGATGTTGACGTAGGACTCCTGCAAGGTGAAATAGGCCACCGCGATGCCGGTCACGTTCGCGATGGCAGCGATCGACAGGTCGATCTCGGCGCACAGGATCACGAAGGTCAGTCCGACCGCGATGATGCCGGTCACCGACACCTGGGTCAGGATGTTGCCGACATTGTCGAGCGTGGCGAAGGATGGACTCGCGATTGCGAAGAACGCGGTGAGGAAGATCAGCGTCAGGAATGGCGCGATGTTGCGCATCTGCGAGCGCAGCAGCGCTGCGACCCCGCCGGCGCGTCGCGGTTGCGCCTCCGGCATCGGAACGGTCTCGCCATGCGCCATGACAATCTCCCTACGCCGCCTCGAGCAGACGGTCTTTGCTGATGGTCTCGCCGGCGAATTCGCGCACGACCTCGCCGCGCTTGAGCACGATGACGCGATCGGCCAGTGACAGGACAGTCTCCGGCTCCGTCGAGAGCACGATGACGGCAATGCCCTGGTCGCGCAGTTTCCGCACGATCTGGATCACGTCGCTCTTGGCGCCAACATCCATGCCGCGGGTCGGCTCGCACAGCACCAGGAGCCGGGGCGGGTGGCTGAGCCATTTGGCCAGCGCGACCTTCTGCTGGTTGCCGCCCGAGAGCAGGCCAAGGTCGATCTCGACGTCGGCGGGACGGATCTGCAACTGCTCGACCTGGCGCTTCGCGAGCGCGCGCTCGCGCGCCGGCTTCAGCAGCACCGCGTTGATCCGGTCGAGGATGCTGATCGAGACGTTCTTGTAGACGGGCTCCTGCAGGAACAGCATGTCGCGGCGGCTCTCGGGCACGAAGGCGATGCCGGCGCGGCGCGCATCCGCCGTGCTCTTGAAGCGGTTGCGCTCGCCCGAGACGCGCAGCTCGCCGGCGTCGGGCGCGAGCTTGCCGAATAGGATCCGCGCCAGCTCGAGCTGGCCGCAGCCCATGAAGCCGTAGATGCCGAGCACCTCTCCGGCATGCACCGAAAATGAGACGCGCTTCAAGTTGCGCGCCAGCGACAGGCCCGCGGCCTCGACCACCACCGGCTTGTCGGCCGGCGGCGCGGGCAGGGTGATGTCGTGGGTGTAGCTGTCCTCCAGCGCATCGCGGCCCTTGCCGATCATGGCCTCGATCAGCGCCGCCTTGCTGGTATCGGCCGCACGTGTCTCCATGATCTTGCGACCGTTGCGGAAGACGGTCACCTCATCGGAGATGAGCAGAATGTCTTCGATGAAGTGCGAGATGAAGATGATTCCGGTGCCCTGCTCGCGTAGCGCGCGCAAGGTCGCGAACAGCCGTTCGACCTCGGGCGGTGACAGCGCCGAGGTCGGCTCGTCCAGGATGATGATGCGCGCGCCTGAGAACAGCACACGCGCGATCTCGATCAGTTGCTGCAGTCCGATCGGGAGATCGCCGAGCCGGCTCATCGGATCGGCGTCGATCCCGAGCTTCTTGAGCTGTTCGGCGGCCTCGCGCGCCATCCGGCGCCACTGCACGATACCGAGGGCATTGGTCGGCTGGTTGCCGAGAAACACGTTCTCGGCAACCGTGAGATCAGGTGCGACGCTGAGCTCCTGATGCACCATGGCGATGCCGGCCGCACGGGCGTCCCGCACGGAGTTGAAATGAACCTCGCGGCCGTCGAGCAGGAAACGGCCGGAGAAGCCGGTGTGCACGCCGGCGATGATCTTCATCAGCGTGCTCTTGCCGGCGCCGTTCTCCCCGACGAGACCATGGATCTCGCCGGGGCGAAGCGTGAAGTCGACGCCGCGCAACGCGGTGACGCCGCCGAACGACTTGGTGATGTCCTGCAATTCCAGAAGAGGCGGGCGGCTGTTCGACATGGGGAGGGACTTCAGATCAGGAAGTGATCCTCCATCCATTGCATGCCGGCGGCATTGGCCTTGGTCACGACGGGCCCATCGGTGATGACGTGCTTCGGAATGCCCTGGCCGCTCTTCTCGCCGGCGGTGACCGCGGCGACGCCTGCGACGATCGCGCCGCCATGAATACGGCAGGACGGATTGCGGACGGTCGCGAACATGCGGCCCTCGCTGACCGCCTGGATCGCCGGCGGCATGGCGTCGACGCCGCCGATCAGGATGTTGGTGCGGTTGCGCGCCTTCATGATGTTGTAGGCGGCGAGCGCCATGTCGTCATTGTGGAAGAACGCCGCGTCGATCTGCGGGTATTTGGTGAGATAGGTCTCCCACAGCCGTGCCGCCTTCGACACGTCCCAGTCGGCCGGCTGCGTGTCCAGCACCTCGATGTTCGGGAACTGTTTGATCACCGAATTGAAGCCCTTGGCGCGGCCCTGCGCGCCGGTGTGGCCGAGCGCGCCCTGCGTCATGATGATCTTGCCCTTGCCGCCCATCGCAGTCGCCAGAGCCTGCGTGACCGATGCGCCCATGAACTCATTGTCGGGCGCCAGGAACGAGTGCACATTGATCTGATCCAGCGGCGCGATCAGCGTGTCCATGTCGATCACGGGAATGCCGGCATCGATCATCTTCTGCACCGGCTGGGTCAGGGTTCCGATGCCGAACGCCTGGATGGCGACGAAATCCCACTTCTGCGACGCCATGTTGTCGATCGCGGCGCGCTGCTTCACCGCATCGAGCTGACCGTCGAACCAGGTGACCTCGACATTGAGCAGCTTGCCCCACCATTCCGCAGCCTGCTTGCCCTGGGCGCACCAGGTCGCCTGCAGGCCGGCATTGGAGAAGGCCGCCTTGAGGGGCTTTTCGGAGCGGCCCATCTCGGCGGCCATCGCCGGATTGATGCCGAAGCCGGCGAGAAGGGCCGCCGCAGAGCCCGCGGCCGTCGCCGCCTGGAGAAGATCGCGCCTCGTCGTGGACGTTCTTTTAGTGCCGGACATCCCGTGCTCCCTGTCCCATCGTTGTCCGGCGGCGTCATTGATCGCGCCGCCGAGAACAGCAGTGTTTCACAACCCCATTGATCACGCCACAGCCGGATGTTGTGCGTTGCACCGAGCGACTATCGCGGCGCACGCGCGATGTCAGAAAACCGTGATGTGCTCGTGGTACGCGGCAGCGCAGCTTGGGAGAGAGCCTTTGGCCACGACACGCATTGCCGTGATCGCCGACATCCATCACGGCCGGGATACACCAACGAAGCGGGGATCGGCGGCGCTGCAATTGCTCGAGCGCTTCGTCACGGAGGTGAACGCCGAAAACATCGATGCGGTCATCGATCTCGGCGACCGGATTTCTGACGAAGATCCCGAGCGCGATCGTCTGCTGCAAAGCGATGTCGCGATGTGTTTTGCAAAGCTTGCGCCGACGCATCATCACGTCAGCGGCAATCATGATGTCGCATTGCTCAGTCTCGCCGACAATGAAGCGATCATGGATCGTCCGAGCGGGTCGCGCGCCCTGATCATCGGCGATGTCAGGTGCGTGTTCTGGCAACCCGACGTGACTCTCACGCCGACGCGCGGCCTTCGCCTCTCCGCAGGCGATCTCGACGCGCTGGTCGAACTGCTCGCGCAGGATGATCGTCCAACCTTGCTCGTCAGCCACGTGCCATTGTCAGGGCATGCTCAGATCGGCAACTACTACTTCGAAGCCAATCAGGGACACGCGGCCTATGCCGAGACCGACGCAATCCGCACGGCCATCGCGAACGCGCCGTGCCCGATCGTCGCGCTCGCCGGCCATGTTCATTGGAATACCCTGACGACGGTCGATGGCACACCGCATCTGACCTTGCAGTCGTTGACCGAGACGTTCATCTCGGGCGATCCGGCCGAGGCGGCGGGCATTCTCGCGATCGATGATGGTGTGCTGCGCTGGACCGTGACCGGCCGCGAGCCGCTGTCGGTGACACTGCCCTGGCCAGCGGCCAAGGCGCGGTGGCGTGCTCCATTGGCGCGCTTTGCGACGGCTGCGGTGGCCTGATGTGATTGCGTGTTCAGGCGGCGTTCATCCGGCCCGCGATACCGTTAACGGGAAATATTGTGGCGCGCTGCGACGACTGCAAAAAAATAGAGCAGGGCAGCGGGCCCTGCTCGGAAATTGTGTCGACCCTTTAGATATCCCGCAAGTTCAGATTTGATCTTGTTAAGCGGGGTGACGCTGCTTGTTGCGCGCCAGGGCTCCTCCCGAGACTTGGACCACCAGACTTCCGCAAGCGTTAGCCTGAGGCCCAAATTCGTAGACGATCTTTTTGCGTTTGTCATCCTTTTCGGCAACGATTGTTCAAAATTCGCGCACTCTCTGAAATGATCGGTAAGTGCTTGCAATTGACGAGTTTTATTTTCGTGTTTTCTCGTGATGGGTGCTGAATTACCGTGAAAGCGGCCAGCCCATCGGTTGCGACGGGATTGTTCTTAATCAACGACCGCTGGCGAAATGTGCCGACTGTGCCTTGCGCGACCTCGACTCCTGGCGTTCGCTCGGGCACAAGAATTCAGTTCATTTGGCAGGCTTTGATGCGGCAGCGGCTGCAGGCGTTTCTCCCGATCATGCTGATCGCACTGATGGTGCAGATCCTGGCGCCGATCGGTGCTGCCTGGGCGGCGGCTTCAGCCGCGGCTGATCCGCTGCGCGGCCTCGAAATCTGCCACAGCCAGTCTGGTTCCCAGTTGGTGGACGATGAGTCGCCGGCGAAGCCCGCGCTCCACGGCTGTTCGCTGTGCTGCCTGGCGCAGCCGGTCACGCTGGATGGGCCGGAGCTGTCCGCCATCGCCACGCCGCAACGGGAATCGGGCGAGGTCGTGTGGCGCGCCGGTGATCCGGCCGGCCGGATCACCAAGGCCTTCTCGAACGCGCAGGCAAGGGCTCCGCCCGCAGCGTGACGCGCTGGCTGCTGTGCGGCCCTTATCTCCCAAATCGCATAACCACCGTGCGTTGTCTGCTCGGCCGTAACTGGCGCGCGGACACGTGCCAATCGATCGAGCTGCCGGCGCATTGCCGCCAAGAAAAGGATAACCGACATGACCTTCCTCGGACGCTCTCTGCTTGCATTCGCTCTCCTGTTGGGAGGATCTTCTGCCGCCTTCGCCGCGGATGTGAAGGCCGGTGACCTCGTCATCACCCAGCCATGGAGCCGCGCCACGCCGGGCGGCGCCAAGACGGGCGCCGGCTATCTGACCATCGAGAACAAGGGCAGCGCGCCGGACCGCCTCGTCGCAGTGACGGGCGACGTCGCCGGGCGAGTCGAGATTCACGAGATGGCTGTCACCAACGGCGTCATGACCATGCGTCCGCTGGATAAGGGACTCACGATCGAGCCGGGCAAGACCGTCGCGCTGGCGCCGGGCGGCTATCACCTGATGCTGATGGATCTGAAGAGCCCGCTGAAGCAGGGCGACAAGCTGCCGGTCACGCTGGAGTTCGAGAAGGCCGGCAAGGTCGCCGTGACGCTCGAGGTGCAGGCGGTCGGCGCCAAGGGGCCGGGCGGCGAGGGCGGCAGCATGATGAAGCAGCACGATCATTCCGGCATGAAGATGTAGGCCGGGCGCACTGCGACTCCGACGGAGAGGCCGGCCTCGATGCAACGGGTGGTGAACGCTGTCATGATAGCCGGTTCGCTCGCGAGCCGGCTGGTGGCGGTCGGCCGTGCTCGGGGGCCTGCCGCCCGCTTCCGTCGAAAGCTCGGCCGATATCTGCCGGTCGCCCTGCTAGCAGTGCTGTTGCAGGTGCTGGCGCCAGTGGCGGCGTCCGCCATGACGGCTGTGACGATCGCGAAGGCCGATCCGTTCGGCGGGGCGGTGATCTGTCATGCCGAGACGGATGCGGCGCCATCGAATGGCGATACCGACCGCACCGCCTGCGGCCTCGACTGCGTCATGTGCTGCGTGCTGCACGCCGCCGCGGCGCTCGACGCGCCGCCCGCGCCATTCGATGCGGCTCCGCTGCGTCTGACGGCATCCATTGTCTGGACTGCGCGCGAGCTCCGCCTCGTTCATTTGCTCGCCCGGGCACAGGCGCAACCAAGAGGACCTCCCTTCCTTTCCTGAGCACAGAAATCGTCATCGGCGCCGCAGCAGCGCGCCAATCCGTTCTGAACCAGGAAGACCGGCCGTGCAGCCGGCATCGGGGAAGTCAAACATGTTCCGTCGTCATGCCCTTGGTGGTGTGAGCGTGCTCGCCCTGCAGCTCATGCTGCTGCAATCGGCCACGATCGCGCGCGCCGAGACCGAGAAGGAATTGCCGTCCGTCACCGTCGACGCGCCGCGCGCCGCGCCACAACGGGCCGTGCGCAAGCCGATCGCGCAGGCAACATCCGTCCGCACTCACGTGCCGAAGCCGCCTGCCGCATCCGTGGCCAGCAGCTCCGGGCAGGGAGGAGCCGTGTCCGACCCAGCCTCGGGTGCCGGCGCCGCTCGCAGCCAGCTCAGCCAGTCGCCGTCCGGCCAGACCGCGACCACGATCGACCGCAGCCGCTACGATGACCGGCCTGCGTTTTCCGTCGGCGACATCCTACGCGAAAGCCCCGGCGTCTCGCTCAAGCAGGGCAACGGACCGCGCGATCTCGGCATCTCGATCCGCGGCTCCAATGCCCGCAACGGCTTCGGCATCCGCAACATCGCGCTGTTCGAGGATGGCTTTCCCGTCACGCAGCCGGACGGGCTGTCGCGCAGCGACCTGATCGATCCCCACGCCTACGGTGCGGTCGACGTGATCCGCGGGCCGTCCTCGGCGCTCTACGGCAACTATGCGACCGGAGGCGCGATCAATTTCCGCACCCGCCCGGGCGGCAGCATCGACGGCGCGGAGATCGGCAGCGAAGGCGGCAGCTTCGGCTATCTCAGCAACTACATGACGTTCGGCAAGAAGGTCGGCAATTTCGAGGGCTCGCTGTTCACCAGCGACGTCCGCGGCGACGGCTATCTCGGCAACAGCTGGTTCAACACCCAGACCGTCAACTTTCTAGGCACCTACAAGGCGACGCCGGACGACCGCTTCACAGTCAAGATCATCAACAACGACCTGGTCACGCGGCTGCCAATCCGATACACGCTGAGCCAATACTATCAAAACCCGTATCAGCAGGGCTGCACCACCTGGGCCTCCAGGGCAGCCGGCTGCGCGGCTGTTGGGCTCAACAAGAACGGCCTCAATACGCTCGGCGGGGTGGACCAGGAGACCGCGCTGCAAGCCGGGCTCGGCCGTAACGACCGCCGCACCATCGTGGGCGGGCGCTGGGAGCACGACTTCGACAACAACACGAGCTGGCGCAATCAGTTCGTGTTCGACGACCGCAACATCAGCCAGCCGACCGGCTCGACCAGCGCGATCGGCGATTATCCGTCCTACAACTACATGAGCGACATCACCAGGCGGGGTGAGATCTTCGGGCTGGAATCGACCGCCTTCTTCGGCGCATTCTACAACACGCTGACCGCATCCGGAGATACGCGCTTCGTCGTGCCCGGCGGCAACGCGGCGCTCGGCGGCCTCTCGGCCAACACCTGGAGCGAGACCACCAACTACGGCCTGCGGGCGCGCGAGGAGCTCAAGCTGACAGCGGCACTGACGGCGGTGGCCGGTCTCGGCTGGGAGCGTACCCATCTGCGCGGCGTGAACACCGCCTATACCTACGGCGCGACGACAACGACGACGATCACGACGGCGGACCGGCAGTTCGACAATCTCGCTCCCGAGCTGGCGCTGCTCTACCGCGTGAACAGCGACTGGCTGCTGCGCGCCCGCGTTGCCACCGGCTATGGCACGCCGCAGGTCTCGAACCTGTTCGTGTTGCCAACCGGCGATTTCGGCAACAACACCCAACTGAAGTCGCAGACCAATCTGGGCTACGACGTGGGTTTCGACTGGACGCCGAACCGGTCTCTGACCCTCAGCGCGACGGGCTTCTACGAGTTCTTCCGCAACGAGATCGTCACCCAGGCCGTCACGGGGACGCAGAACACCTCCTACACCTTCAACGCACCGCGCTCGGAGCATCGCGGCGTCGAATTGGCGGCCGATTGGCGGTTCCTGCCGGGCTGGCGGTTCACCACTGCCTACACCTACCTCGACCAAGTCTACACTGAATATACCGAGAACCTTGCGGGCGGCTCGAAGCTGTTCAGCTTCAACCGCGTTGGCAACAAGATTCCCGGCATCTCGCCGAACGAGCTGACCGCACGGCTCGGATACGATCACCATAGCGGGAGGCTCGCGGGGCTTGGTGCCTTCGTCGAGGTCCAGTGGAAGGATTCCTTCTATATGGACAACGCCAATCTGCTGAAGGCACCGGGCTATGAGCTCGTCAATCTGAACGTCCACTACAAGACCGAGCTTGCCTCGGATACGTTCAAGTCGATGAACGTCTTCTTCGAGGTCCGCAATGTGTTCGACCGCACCTACATCGCCTCCGCAAACAACCTGCAGAATACGGTGACGGGCGCCGGCGTGCAGGGACTGGCGGGCACCGGGACGATCTACGCCGGCTCACCGCGCGCCTTTTTGGCCGGCATGAAGGTGGCATTCCGATGAGGACCGAAATGACAAGGATCGCACAGCTTCGGAGCGGGCTCGTCGGGCTGGCGATCGCCATGCTTTGTCCGCTCACCGTCCAAGCCCAGATGGCGCACCAGCATGGGGCGGAGGCAGCATGCGAGGGCACTGAGCTCCGATGCGCAACCAAGGTGACGCCGTTCTTCGCTGGCGACGGCAAGCTCTGGCTCGTTTGGATGGCCGGAGGACGGATCTCGGTGGCGAGCTCGTCCGACGGCGGGAAAACGTATTCCGCCACCGTGCCGGTCACCGAGCAGCAGCTCAACCTTGACTGGGGGCCCGATGCTCGGCCGAAGCTGGTGGTCGATGGCAAGGGCGCGGTTGCGGTCGCGTTCTCGATTTTCCGCGACCAAGCCTTCAACGGGCAGGTGCTGTACTCCAGGTCGGAGGACGGCGGCAAAAGCTTCGCGGCACTCCGTCCCATCACGTCGAACAACGAAAGCCAACGCTTCGAGGCGCTGGCGCTGGACCAGGACGGCACCGTCTTCGTGGCGTGGCTCGACAAGCGCAACCGGGCGCCGGCGAAGGCCGCCGGGCGTTCCTATGAGGGCGCAGGGCTGTTCTTCTCGTCGTCGCGCGATGGCGGTGCCACCTACGCCGAAGCGACGCTCGCCCAGGACAACACCTGCGAATGTTGCCGGCTCGGGCTTGCGTTCGCGGGGCCGGGTCGTCCGGTCGTGATGTTCCGCAACATTTTCGATGGCAGCGTGCGCGACCATGCCGTGATCACGTTCAGTGATCTCGGCACGCCCGGCGAGGTCTACCGGGTCAGCACCGACGATTGGCAGATCAAGGCCTGCCCGCATCAAGGGCCGAGCCTGGCCGTGGCGCCGACCGGCACCTATCACGTCGCCTGGTTCACCAACGGCAAGGCTCGCAAGGGGCTGTTCTATGCGTATTCGCGCGACGGTGGCCGAACGTTCTCGGAGCCCATGGCCGTCGGTCGGGCCGATCGCAATCCCACGCGGCCCTACGTGCTCGCGACCCAAGACGCCACGACGCTGGTGTGGAAGGAGTTCGACGGCGAGCGGACCACGGTGATGGGAATGCAATCGCGGGACGATGGCGAGACGTGGTCGAAGCCGCGCGCCCTTGCCAGCACGGACAATGCGTCGGATCATCCGCTGCTGGTCGCCCGTGGCAAGCAGATCTTCCTGTCCTGGATGACCAAGTCGGACGGCTATCGGTTGCAGCCGATCGGAGATGAGTCATGAAACGCGCATTCGCTGCCCTTGCGATCTTTGGCCTCGTCGCCTTGACCGCGTCGAGCACCGCAGCTCCATCATCGCTGAAACCGTTCGAGCGCGGCACCTGGCGCGAGGTGCTGCGGGCCCATGCGGGTCGTCCGACCCTGATCCATTTCTGGGGCGTCACCTGCGGCCCCTGCAAGATCGAGCTGCCGCAGCTCGGCAAGTTCATGTTTGATCATCCCGAGATCGACGTGGTCACGGTCAGCGCCGACCTCGTGCCCAATCTGAATGCCGCGACCCAGGCCATGCTGGACAAGGCCGGTCTCTCCACGGCGGAGAACTTCATTTTCGCCGACGGCTATGTGGAGCGCCTCCGGTTCGAGATCGATCCGTCCTGGCAGGGCGACATTCCGCGCACGATGCTCGTGACCCGCGAGGGCGTCGTCTCGACCATCGAAGGCAGCGCCGAGATCAGCGATCTCGACAAATGGTCCTCGGAGCAGGGACGGTCGCGCTAGGACGGTCCGGGCGAGGGGATCAAGGCTGGCCGCGCCGCGGCCAGCCTTGAGATGGCGCCGCGGCGGGGTTCATCCTCCACTTCAGGGAAACCGGTAAATTGATTGGGAATCCGGCGGCTTAGCCGCTTTTTCTCAAACCCAGCCTTGTGTTTTGCCGCCTGATCCGGTTTGACTGCGCCAGCCCGAACCGAATCTCGAAGGCCTCACCCATGCGTCTGTCGCGGTTTTTCCTGCCCATTCTGAAAGAAAATCCGAAGGAAGCCGAGATCGTCTCGCACCGGTTGATGCTGCGCGCTGGCATGCTGCGGCAGGAGGCGGCGGGGATCTATGCCTGGCTGCCGCTGGGCTTCAAGGTGCTGAAGAAGATCGAGCAGATCGTGCGCGAGGAGCAGAACCGCGCCGGCGCGCTGGAACTGCTGATGCCGACATTGCAACTCGCCGATCTCTGGCGCGAGAGCGGCCGCTACGATGCCTACGGTCCGGAGATGCTGCGCATCAGCGACCGCCACAAGCGTGAGTTGTTGTACGGGCCGACCAACGAGGAAATGATCACGGAGATCTTCCGTGCCTATGTGAAGTCCTACCGTAACCTGCCGCTCAATCTCTATCATATCCAATGGAAATTCCGCGACGAGCAGCGTCCCCGCTTCGGCGTGATGCGCGGCCGCGAATTCCTGATGAAGGACGCCTATTCGTTCGACCTCGACGAAGCCGGCGCGCGGCGCGCCTACAACAAGATGTTCGTCGCCTATCTGCGCACCTTCGCGCGGATGGGCCTGAAGGGCATCCCGATGCGCGCCGAGACCGGTCCGATCGGGGGCGATCTCAGCCATGAGTTCATCGTGCTCGCGGAGACCGGTGAATCCGGCGTCTACTGCGACCGCAATGTGCTCGACCTGCCGATCCCTCCGGCCTCCGTCGATTATGACGGCGACCTGACGCCGATCATCAAGCAATGGACGTCGCTCTATGCGGCGACCGAGGACGTCCATGACGCCGCCCGCTTCGAAGCCGAGGTGCCGGCTGAGCGGCGGGTCCATACCCGCGGCATCGAGGTCGGCCAGATCTTCTATTTCGGCACCAAATATTCCGAGCCGATGAAGGCGCTGGTCGCGGGCCCCGACGGGGCGGAGGTGGCCATCCACGGCGGCTCCTATGGAGTCGGCGTGTCACGGCTGGCTGGTGCGATCATCGAGGCCTGCCACGACGACGCCGGCATCAGATGGCCGGAGGAGGTCGCTCCGTTCCGCGCCGTGATCCTCAACCTGAAGCAGGGCGGCTCCGACACAGATGCTGCCTGCGAGCAGCTCTATCGCGATCTCCTCGCCAAGGGGGTCGACGTGCTCTACGACGACACCGAGCAGCGTGCCGGCGGCAAGTTCGCCACGGCCGACCTCATCGGCATCCCCTGGCAGATCATGGTCGGCCCCAAGGGCCTTGCCGAGGGCAAGGTTGAGGTGAAGACCCGCAGCGACGGCGCCCGCCAGATGATGTCCCCCGCGGACGTCGTGGCACGGCTCGGCGGCGGAACATTGGCTGGCTGAGACGCGCGTTCGATCATCGGATTATCCACCGGGGCTGCCCGTCCCTTCAGGCCAATCCGGCCACATTCGGCCCGAATCATGGGATGATCGCACAATGGATGACGCCATGACCGAACCGGTGCAGACCACCACCCCCTTCGCTCCCTTCGAGTGGATGCTGTCGGGGCGCTATTTGCGTGCGCGCCGCCGGGAGGGGTTCATCTCCGTCATCGCCGGGTTCTCCTTCCTCGGCATCATGCTCGGCGTCGCCACCCTGATCATCGTGATGGCGGTGATGAATGGCTTCCGCAAGGAGCTGCTCGACAAGATCCTCGGTCTGAACGGGCATCTGCTGGTGCAGCCGCTGGAGTCGCCGCTCACCGACTGGAAGGACGTCTCCGAGCGGATCGCGCAGGTGCAGGGCATCCGCCTTGCCGCGCCGGTGGTTGACGGACAGGGTCTGGGCTCGTCGCCATTCAATGCGTCAGGCGTGTTCATCCGCGGCATTCGCGCGCAGGACCTCACTAACCTGACCTCGATCGCCAAGAACATCAAGCAGGGCTCGCTGGAAGGTTTCGACGAGGGGCAGGGCGTGGCGATCGGGCGCCGGCTCGCGGACCAGCTGTCGCTGCATGCCGGCGACAGCATCACCCTGGTCGCCCCGAAGGGCGCCGTGACGCCGATGGGCACCACGCCGCGCATCAAGCCCTACAAGATCGCGGCGGTGTTCGAGATCGGGATGTCGGAATACGACGCCAGCTTCGTCTTCATGCCGCTGGCCGAAGCGCAGGCCTATTTCAATCGCAACAACGACGTCACCGCGATCGAGATCTTCACCAGCAATCCCGACAAGGTGGAGGAGTTTCGCAAGACGGTGACCGAGGCGGCCGGCCGACCCATCTTTCTCGTCGACTGGCGCCAGCGCAACTCGACCTTCTTCAATGCGCTGCAGGTCGAGCGTAACGTGATGTTCCTGATCCTGACCTTGATCGTCCTGGTCGCGGCGCTCAACATCGTTTCGGGACTGATCATGCTGGTCAAGGACAAGGGCCAGGACATCGCCGTGCTGCGCACCATGGGGGCTTCGCAGGGGGCGATCATGCGGATATTCCTGATCACCGGCGCCTCGATCGGGGTGGTCGGCACGCTCACCGGATTCGTCGTCGGCCTCCTGATCTCGATGAATATCGATTCGATCAGGAAGTTTCTGTCCTGGCTGACGAGCACCGATCTGTTTCCCAATGAGCTCTATTTCCTGTCGAAGCTGCCGGCTGAGATCGATGCCGGCGAGACCGCGGCCGTTCTGATCATGGCCTTGACCCTGTCTTTCCTGGCTACGCTCTATCCATCATGGCGCGCGGCCCGATTAGACCCGGTCGAAGCGCTTCGCTACGAGTGAGGCGCTGATGGAAGAGCAGGGGGCAGAGGATGTGCCGGTCGTTTATCTCCACGAGATCAAGCGGCGATACATGCAGGGCGAGCAGCAGCTGACCATCCTGGACGGCGCCAAGCTGGCGTTGTGGGCTGGGCAGTCGGTGGCGCTGGTGGCGCCCTCGGGCTCGGGCAAGTCGACATTGCTGCACATCGCGGGCCTCCTCGAGAGCCCCGACGAGGGCGAGGTCTATGTCGGGGGCGTGCCGACGTCGCAGCTGACCGACATCGAGCGCACCCAGATGCGCAGGACCGATATCGGTTTCGTCTACCAGTCGCACCGGCTGCTGCCGGAGTTCACGGCGCTGGAGAACGTGATGCTGCCGCAGATGATCCGCGGCCTCAAGCGGTCGGAGACCGTGAAGCGGGCGACCGAGATCCTGGCCTATCTCGGGCTCGGCGAGCGCATCAAGCACCGTCCGGCCGAGCTCTCCGGCGGCGAGCAGCAACGCGTGGCGATCGCGCGTGCGGTCGCCAATGCGCCGCGTGCGCTGCTGGCGGACGAGCCGACCGGCAATCTCGATCCTGGCACCGCCGATCACGTCTTTCACGCGCTGATGCAGCTCGTGAAGGCCACGCGGGTCGCGATGCTGATCGCGACCCACAACATGGAGCTGGCCGGCCGCATGGACCGGCGCGTCTCCATCGTCGGCGGCAAGGTCGTCGAGCTCGACTGAGTCCGGCCGCAGTCAGGGCCTGATCACCGTCATCTTGAACGGCTTGCGATGGGCGGCGGCATGGGCGACCGCGTCGTTGGCATGATCGAGGTCGAAACAGGTCGGCTCGAACTGCGCAAGGTCGAGCAGCCCGGCCCTGATCAGCTCCACCATCCTGACCGTCGCGCTTGGCGGGTACATCCAGACGCCGTGGATCGTGACGCACTCGCGCATGATCCAGGGATAGGGCAGCTCGAGCCCGGCTCCGCCCAGCATCCCGACGCCGCCCATCAGCACCACGCGCCCATAGGGACGCACGGTCATCACGGCTGATCGCACGACCCTGGCCGAGACCGACGGCGGCATGATGTCGAGCACGCAGTCGATCGGGCGCGGCGCCGCGCGCTTCATGCGTGCGATGTCCTCGCTCTCGTCGCCAGAGAGTCTGACCGGGCGGACGCGGGGGCCGAACCGGCGCTGAAGCTCTGCCAGCATGACCTCGTTGCGGCCGGGCGCCACGACCGCAGCGGCGCCCATGGCAAGCGCCACCGCGACCGCGGCGCTGCCGAACCTGCCGGTGGCGCCGCTGACCAGGACGGTCTCGCCCGCTTGCAGAATGGCGGCAAGAAAGCCGCCATAGGGCACGAGCAGGGTGCCGAGCGCGCACCAGCGCGCAGCGTCATCAGTGTCGATGGCCCCGATCGGCTTGGCGTTCTCCGTCGGCACGCGCATCCGTTCGGCAAACGAGCCGTGCCGGAAATATTGTTGCAGCCTCAGCCCGCCCGGTCCGCGCGCGCTCAAGCCCTGCAGGGTGATGTCGGGGGCGAAGGCTGCGTCACGCGAGCGCACGGTTGGATCGCAGAACACCCAGTCGCCGATGGCGAGATGCGTCGCGTCGGGGCCGAGGGCGCTGACCCGGCCGACCCCTCCGGTGCCGGGGATCACCGGCAGGTCCAGCAGGTACTTCCGTTCGCCGCTGAACACTTCATTCGCATAGGACAGCACGCCGGCCGCGGCGATGTCGACGATGATTTCGCCGGTGCCGAGCACGGGGTCTTCGACATGCTCGATCTCGAGCGGCGATCCAAATCGTTTGAGCACGGCGGCCTTCATGGTCCTTCTCCATTTTCGCGGTGGCGAGGCTCCAGCCTGCCGGTCTATGCTCCGCGCAGGAAGGCCTGGTATTATCCTGGGATTAGGCAAGCCCACGCTGGCCACACCTCCCGCGGACGACCATGAGGGATCCAGCACATGAGTGATCCGCGACATGCCGAGCTCGGCAACTTCCTGCGCTCGCGGCGCGAGAAGCTGACGCCGCAAGCGGTCGGACTCGCGGCCGGGCGGCGGCGACGCACCGCAGGGCTGCGACGGGAGGAAGTGGCCGAGCTCGCTGGCATCGGCGTCGACTGGTACATCCGAATCGAGCAGGGCCGGGCCGTGAAGCCGTCCTCCTCGACCATCGATGCGCTGGCGCGCGCCCTGCGCCTGAGCCGAACCGAGCATGCTCATCTCAAGGCGCTGGTGCGCGATCCTGCGCGCAAGCCGTTCGTGCGCGAGCAAGTGCCGGTCCGGCTGCGCGAGCTCGTGCAGAGTCTGAACCAGCCGGCCTACATCTCAGGACGACGATGGGATGTGCTGGCCTGGAATGCCGCGGCGGACGAGATCTTCGGCTTCTCTCAACTCGCCGACGATGAGCGCAACACGTTGGTGCTGATGCTGTGCAAGCCCGGCGTGCGCCGGCTGTTCGGCGCGCAATGGAAGGAGCTGGCGCAACGCATGGTCGCGCAGTTTCGCGCGACCTACGATCTGTGGGCGGGCGATCCCGCTTTCGTCGATCTGATCGCGCGGCTGCGGCGCGGCAGCCGCGAGTTCGACGGCCTGTGGGCGGCGCACGACGTCAATGCGCTTGCTGCCGGCGAGAAGCTGCTCGAGCATCCGAAGAAGGGCCGCGTGAGGCTGCGATACGCGACCTTCCAGTCCAATGACGATCCCGCGCTGAAATTGGCGATCTACTACACGTGATGACGATGCCGCTCGGGACGAGCGTGCGTTCAGCATGGGCTGGGAAGCACCACACATTCGTCCGCTTTGCGCATGATGATGCTACGCATTCGCAAGACTCGTCGTGCTGCCCTGAAGAATTCACGACTGAGACGTGACAGGGTTCGTTCCGTGACCGGGAGTTTCCCGATCACGATTTTGCCGTCGCGCGTATTGTGGCCATGGATGGACGCCGGCCACGACTCCTCCTTACATCTTATTAGTTGTTTGTTCATGTTGCGGGCAAAGCCTTGGAAAACAGGCCTTTGCGCCCAATCCCATAAAAGCCGGAAAGAATGGTTCTGATCTGCACATCGGTTGATGTCGGCGGAGCGAATGCGGGTGGCAGGATCGCTTCGTCGCGCTGCATGTTTTTCGCACGAAACCAGAGGGCCTGGGGACTTTGGGACAGAAGCTACGGAGTTCGATGATGAAGACGCTTTTCGGCGCAACGGTGGGGCTCGGCGCAATCGCCGCGGCGACGTCTGCATTCGCAGCTGATCTTCCAATGAAGAAGGGGCCGTACACCAAGGCGCCGCCCGCCGTCGTGGCGACGGTGTATGACTGGAGCGGCTTCTATGTCGGCTTCAACGCCGGCGGAGGTTCCAGTCGGGATTGCTGGAATCTGGTTTCGAACGCCGGTGTGGCGGTGAACCCGGCAGCCAACCGCGAAGGCTGCTCCGGCGGCGGCGGCGCGGCCGTCGGCGGCCAGGTCGGCTACCGCTATCAGATGGCCAATTGGGTGTTCGGCGTCGAGGCGCAGGGCGACTGGGCCAACTTCAAGGGCACGAATCGCAACCTGATTCTTCCCAATGTCAGCGACCGTTCACGCACCAACGGCTTCGGCCTGTTCACCGGCCAGGTCGGCTATGCCTTCGACAACATTCTCGGCTATATCAAGGGCGGTGCCGCGGTCGTCGGCGATCGCTACGACACCTTCACCACGGGCACCAACGTGATGCTCGATCGCGCCAACACCACGCGTTGGGGTGGCACGATCGGTGCCGGCCTCGAATATGGCTTCGCGCCGAACTGGTCGGTCGGCGTCGAGTACGACCACATCTTCCTGGGCAACAAGAACCTGAACTTCGTCGCCGCGGCCGGCGCGCCCGCGATGACTCATCGCATCAAGCAGGATGTCGACATCGGGCTCGTGAAGCTGAACTACAAGTTCGGTCCGGGTTTCGGGATGATGCGCTGACGCAACGACATCTTCGATTGCTTCGGTTCGTCGGAGCCACGGCTTCGACGAACCTTCGATGGTATGGCCTGAGACGATAGCTCGCTGCGTCGAAGGTGGGGGACGGGTCAGTCCTCTTCGAACACGAATGGGTTGGGGAACGGCGCGTAGGGATTTGGCGCCGGCGGACGCGGCTTGATCCGTTGCCTGTGCGGATACGGATAGGGCGTCGCGCGCGGGTCATTGCTGACGCCGGCGAAATAGGGATTCGCGATGCAGTTCAGCAGGCGTCCCGACGCCGTCGCCTGGCATTGCGCGTAAGTGTCGAAGGTGCAGTGGCTCAAGCCCGGAAACTCATCACCCTGCAGACAGAACGCATGCCTGACACCGACGGCGTGAGCCGGCGCATGGGTTGCGACCACGAGGCCGGCTGCAGCCAGGGCCGCAAATAAAACCTCACGCATCAACGATCTCCCTTCATCCCTTGATGACCAGAACGCGCGCGCTTCATGGCGAAGCACCGGCGCGACGGCCCTCACGCGTGTGTAGTCGGTCGGCCCTCGATTGCAAGCTGGAAAGTTCCATCAACACACTGTGATTAAAGATTAATTTCCCAATATGTCTCGTGGCCTTTCAGCAGCGAGCTGTGACCGAGCGGCTACAGCAATTGTGGCGCAGATCGTTAAGAGATGCGGCTGGCCTGGGGGCCAAATGAGACGAGACTGGACCTGTGATGAAGAAACTTCTGTTGACGACGACGGCGCTCGTGGTGCTGGCCTCGCCGGCGCTTGCCGCGGATCTCGCTGCGCGTCCCTACACGAAGGCACCGCCGCCGGTGATGGCTGCGATCTATGACTGGAGCGGCTTCTACATCGGCGTGAACGGTGGCGGCGGCTGGAGCGAGAACACCTGGGATCTGGTCGGCGGCGGCCGCGAGGGTTCGCATGATGCATCCGGCGGCACCGTCGGTGGCCAGGTCGGCTATCGCTGGCAGATGGGCCAGATCGTGTTCGGCGTCGAGGCGCAGGGCAATTGGGCCGACCTCACCGGCGACAATCAGAGCGCGCTGTTCGGAACGCGTAACCGCACCAAGACCGATGCGTTCGGCCTGTTCACCGGCCAGGTCGGCTACGCCATCAACAACGTGCTGCTCTACGCCAAGGGCGGCGCGGCCGTGATCAGCAACAAGTACACGATCACCAACGCGGCGACCGGCGCGTTCCTCGCCTCCAACGACGACACGCGCTGGGGCGGCGTGGTCGGTGCCGGCCTCGAATACGGCTTCGCGCCGAACTGGTCGCTGGGCGTCGAGTACGACCATCTGTTCATGGATCGCCAGACCGTCAGCTTCGGCGCGCTCGGCTCCGACAGCATCAAGCAGGACGTCGATCTGTTCACCGCCCGCCTGAACTACCGCTTCGGCGGCCCGATCGCGACGCGGTACTGAGTCGATCCGCGCACGATCGGCGGATGCAAAGCCCCGGCGTTCGCGCCGGGGCTTCTTGTTTGTGGGCCGGATTAACCATCTGCGGCGCGGGCGCGGCAACGGGTCGATCAGCGCGCTTGACCTGAGAACAGAAAAGGAACATTGTTCTTCATATGTTCTGACTCAGGGAGGTCCCGATGCTGAAGGTTTTCGTTCAAGAAGCCGCCGCGCTGGCGTCGATCACGCTGTTCGTCGGCATGATCGCGCTCTGGGCGCAAATCATTCCACAGCTTTAGTTTTCCGAGCGCAGCGACTGGGGACAAGGCAGGCGAGGGCGCCGGACTCGCCGGAGGGCCTCCGATATGATGCGGAGCGAGTCGGTCGGGCGATAGGGCATGGCGCCGGGTCGTGACCCGAGCAAGCCCGGAAGCCGGCCCGACACCGTGATCGATCTCGGAAAAGCCCCAGGAAGTTGCAAAGCGAGCATGTCCAGCGCCGGATTCGTCCATCTCCACGTTCACTCCGCCTATTCGCTGCTGAAGGGCTCGATCAAGATCGGCAAGCTCGGCGAACTCGCCAAGGCCGATCGCCAGCCCGCGCTGGCGCTGACCGACACCGACAACATGTTCGGTGCGCTCGAATTCTCCGACAAGATGGCGAGCTATGGCATCCAGCCGATCGCCGGCTGCGAGCTCGCTATCGATTTCGGCGACATGGACCCGAATGCCCGCAATGCCGGTGCGGTCGCGCAGCCCTCGCGAATCGTCCTGCTCGCCGCACGCGAGGAGGGCTACCGCCACCTGATGCGGCTGAACTCGCGCGCCTTCCTGGACACGCCGACGCATCAGGCGCCGCACATCAAGTTCGAGTGGCTGAACGAGGGTGTCGATGGTCTGATTGCGCTCACCGGCGGGCCCGATGGGCCGATCTCGCTCGCGATCCAGCACGACATGGCGGCACTTGCGACGCAGCGCTGCGAGCGGCTGGCAAGCCTGTTCGGCGACCGCCTCTACATCGAGCTGCAGCGCCACGGGGTCGACCGCGAGCGCCGCGTCGAAGGCGGCCTGATCGATATCGCCTATGGCAAGGGCCTGCCGCTGGTCGCGACCAACGAGCCGTATTTCGCGACCGCCGACGACTACGAGGCGCATGATGCGCTGCTGTGCATCGCCGGCGGCCATCTGGTCGCCGACACCGAGCGCGTGCAGCTGACGCCGGATCACCGCTTCAAGACCCGTGCCGAGATGGCGGTGCTGTTCGCCGACCTTCCGGAGGCCTTGGCCTCGACGGTCGAGATCGCCGAGCGCTGTTCGTACCGGCCGCGGACGCGCAAGCCGATCCTGCCGTTTTTCACGGTCGGCGCCGGCACCGGCAGCGATGCCGTGGACGCCGCGAGCGCCGAGGCCGCCGAGCTGAAGCGACAGGCGGAGGAGGGGTTGGAGCGGCGCCTCAAGGTGCACGGCATGGCGCCGGGCATGACCGAGGAGGACTATCAGAAGCGGCTCGCCTTCGAGCTCGACGTCATCATGCGCATGAAGTACGCGGGCTACTTCCTGATCGTGTCGGACTTCATCAAATGGGCCAAGGCGCACGGCATTCCGGTCGGGCCGGGTCGCGGCTCCGGCGCAGGCTCGCTGGTCGCCTGGGTGCTGACCATCACCGATCTCGACCCGATGCGGTTCGCGCTGCTGTTCGAGCGCTTCCTCAATCCCGAGCGCGTGTCGATGCCGGACTTCGACATCGACTTCTGCCAGGACCGCCGCGGCGAGGTGATCTCCTACGTGCAGCAGCGCTACGGCCGCGACCAGGTGGCGCAGATCATCACCTTCGGCACCCTGCAGGCGCGCGGCGTGCTGCGCGACGTCGGCCGCGTGCTGCAGATGCCCTACGGCCAGGTCGACAAGCTGACCAAGCTGGTGCCGCAGAACCCGGCCGCGCCGGTGACGCTCGCCGCCGCGATCGAGGGCGAGCCGAAGCTGCAGGCGTTCCGCGACGAGGATCCGGTGGTGGCCCGCGCCTTCGATATCGCGATGCGCCTCGAAGGCCTGACGCGACACGCCTCGACCCACGCTGCCGGCATCGTCATCGGCGACCGGCCGCTGAGCGAGCTGGTGCCGATGTATCGCGATCCGAAATCGGACATGCCGGTCACCCAGTTCAACATGAAGTGGGTCGAGCCCGCCGGCCTCGTCAAGTTCGACTTCCTCGGCCTGAAGACGCTGACCGTGCTCGACGTCGCCGTGAAGCTTCTGAAGCAGCGCGACGTCCACGTCGATCTCGCGACTCTGCCGATCGACGACGCGCCGAGCTATCAGATGCTGGCGCGGGGCGACGTGGTCGGCGTGTTCCAGGTTGAAAGCCAGGGCATGCGGCGGGCGCTGATCGACATGCGCCCGGACCGCTTCGAGGACATCATCGCGCTGGTGGCGCTGTATCGTCCCGGTCCGATGGCCAACATCCCGACCTACTGCGCCCGCAAGCACGGCGAGGAGGAGCCGGAATATCTGCACCCGATCCTGGAGCCGATCCTGAAGGAGACCTTCGGCGTCATCATCTACCAGGAGCAGGTGATGCAGGTCGCGCAGCAGATGTCCGGCTATTCGCTCGGCGAAGCCGACCTCCTGCGCCGCGCCATGGGCAAGAAGATCCGCGCCGAGATGGACAAGCAGCGCGTCCGCTTCGTCGAGGGCGCCACCCAGAACGGCGTGCCGAAGGACCAGGCGGACACGATCTTCGACCTGCTCGCCAAGTTCGCCGACTACGGCTTCAACAAGTCGCACGCGGCCGCCTACGCGCTGGTGTCCTACCACACCGCCTACATGAAGGCGCATTATCCGGTGGAGTTCATCGCGGCGTCGATGACGCTCGATCTCAACAACACCGACAAGCTCTCGGAATTTCGTACCGAGGCGCAGCGCCTGGGCATCAAGGTCGAGCCGCCGTCGATCAATCGCTCGGGCCCGACCTTCGAGGTCAGCGGCAACACCATCTTCTACGCGTTGGCGGCCCTAAAGGGCGTCGGTCCGCAGGCGATCGAGATGATCGTGGAGGCCCGCAACAAGGGCGGGCCGTTCACCTCGCTCGCCGACTTCGCCTCCCGCGTCAATCCGCGCGCGATCAACAAGCGCATCATCGAGACGCTGGCTGCGGCCGGTGCGTTCGACGTGCTCGACAAGAACCGCGCGCGCGTGTTCGCCGGCGCCGACGCCATCGTCGCCGCCTGCCAGCGCGCGCACGAGGCCGCGACCTCGGGCCAGAACGACATGTTCGGCAACGCCGCCGACGCGCCCGCGATCATCCTGCCCAACATCGAGAACTGGCTGCCGGCCGAGCGTCTGCGGCGCGAATATGATGCGATCGGCTTCTTCCTGTCGGGCCATCCGCTCGACGACTACGCCGCGGCGCTGAAGCGCCTGCGCGTCCAGAGCTGGGCCGAGTTCTCGCGCGCGGTGAAGACCGGCGCGACCGCGGGCAAGGTCGCCGCCACCGTGGTGTCGCGCATGGAGCGGCGCACCAAGACCGGCAACAAGATGGGCATCATGGGCCTGTCGGATCCGACAGGCCATTTCGAGGCGGTGCTGTTCTCCGAAGGCCTTGCACAATATCGCGACGTGCTCGAGCCGGGCGCGGCGGTGCTGCTTCAGCTCGGCGCCGAGCTGCAGGGCGAGGATGTGCGCGCGCGCGTGCTCCATGCCGAGCCGCTCGATGATGCCGCCGCCAAGACGCAGCGTGGCCTGCGCATCTTCCTGCGCGACACCAAGCCGCTCGACTCCATCGTCAAGCGCCTGCAGGGGCCGGAAGGTGCCGCGGCCAACGGCAACGGGGCCATCGCCAAGAGTGCCGCGCCGCCGTCGGCGCCCCGCACCGCCGCAGGCGAAGGCGAGGTGTCGCTGGTCATGATGCTGGACCTCGAAACCGAGGTGGAGATGAAGCTGCCGGGGCGCTTCAAGGTTTCGCCACAAATCGCAGGTGCCATCAAGGCGGTGACCGGCGTGGTCGACGTGCAGCAGCTATAATCGGGGCGATCGTTCCGCTGGAACGGCTGCGTTCGGCGATCTTGCTGGTCGAACAGGGGGACGAGGAACAAAAAAGCTGCGCGTGGGCTGTACGGACATGCCTCCGTTCAACCGCGGTTCAGCCATTCTCCCGCTGAATCCGCGGCGGGTGCCTCGAAGGGGCTTGAACCATGCGCTTGACCAAGATCACCGCGAAGATCGTCCTGAGTGTCTCGCTCTGCCTACTCGCCTTGGCGGGCTTGCCGCGGCTTGCTGCAGCGCAGCAGCCCGGCGCCGAAAAGCGCATCGCCTTGGTGATCGGCAACGGGGCCTATGCCAAGGGTCCGCTGGCCACGGCGGCCAACGATGCTGGCCTGATTGCGCAGACGCTGCAGGCGGCGGGCTTCGACGTGGTGGGCGCCCGCGACCTCGATGCCGACACGCTGCGCAAGAGCTTTCGCGATTTCATTCACAAGGCCCAGTCAGCCGACACCAACACCGTCGCGATGGTCTATCTCGCCGGCTACGGCATGCAGCTCGCCGGCGAGAACTATTTTCTTCCCGTCGACGCCAACATCGGCAGCGACGTCGACATTCCGACCGAGGGCCTGCGCCTCAGCGACTACATCCGCCAGCTTGCGGCGACGCCGGTGAAGGCCAGCGTCGTGGTGCTCGATGCCGCGCGTCAGCAGCCCTTCATTGCCGGCGGCCCGGCGATCGCCGGCGGCCTGGCGCTGGTCGAGCCCGATGCCAACATGCTGATCGCCTTCAATGCGGCGCCGGGCACGATCGCGCCGAACGAGACCGGCGCCTATGGCATCTACGCGCGCTCGCTCGCCGAGATGATCCGCACCGGCGGCCTGTCGCTGCCGGAGGTGTTCGATAGGCTGCGGCTGCGCGTCAACGAGGAGACCAAGGGCGCGCAGGTGCCGTGGGATGCGCAGAAGATCCAGGCCGCCTTCACCTTCTTCGAGCGGGCGCCGGACGCGCCGGCCACGCCGGATTCGCCCGAGCAGACCGCGGCGCTGCGCTCGCGCCCGATCCGCGAACTGCCGGTGCAGGAGGCCTATGCCGCCGCGCTGGAGCGCGACACGCTGCAGGGCTATGAGGATTTCATCGCCGCCTATCCGAGCGATCCGCTGGCGCGGCGTGTGCGCGCCCTGGTCGCCGCTCGCCGCGAGGCGCTGACCTGGCGGCGGACGTTTCGCACCGACAGCCCGGAAGCCTATTGGTCCTATCTGAAGCGCTATCCCTATGGCGCGCATGCCGAGGACGCCCGGCGGCGGCTGGCGATGTTGTCGGCAGCGCCGGCGCCGCCGCCGACCTTCGCGATGATCGAATATGACGTGCCGCCGCCGCCGCTCGACGAGGTGATCTATGTCGAACGTCCGGTGCTGCTGTTCTCGGATCCCGAATTCGATTTCGTGCCGCCGCCCCCGCCGCCGGTCTACATCCTGCCGCCGCCTCCGCCGGAGTTCGTGGAGCTGCCGCCGCCGTTCGCGCCGGTCGGCCTGTTCATCCTGCCGCGGCCGGTGTTCGTGCCGATCCCGGTCTATGTCCGGCCGCCGGCTTTCGTTGCGCCGCCGCCGAACAACATCATCTACCAGAACATCCACAACACCGCGGTCATCAACACCGTGATCAATCGTCCCGCACCTGCCGGTCCGATGTCCACCGGTCCCGCTGCGACAACCCAGCCGGCCGTGGCGCCGGCGCCGGCATTGCCGCCCGCGGTAATGCAGCGCGCGACCCTGATCCAGCAGGGCAAGGTGCCGCCGCCCGCACCGGTCGCCAATCCTGCCGCGCGACCCGCCGGACCGGGCGGACCGTTGCCTGCTGGCGTTCCGCAGGCTGCGCTTCCAAATCAGGCCGGCCGGCCGGGGCAGGGCCCGCCAAACGCGAATGCGCTTCCGGTGCCGGGCCAACGTGGCGCGCCGGGGCTTCCCGCTGCGGTGCAGACGCCTGCGATCCGGCCGGACATGCGGGCGAACCGCACGCCGCCCGGCGTACCCGCCGCGCCTCCCGCGGCGGTGGCTCCTCGCCCGGTTGCGCCGGCGGCCATTCCACACGCACCGGACGCGCGACCGCGGCTGCAGCCGGCCGTGCCCGACCAGATCCAGCATCGCGCAGCGCCGCCGACGGCTGCGCGGCCGAGTCCGCCGCCGCCACGGCCGCCGGCTGCGCCCGTGCTTCGAGCGGCGCCGGCGCGGCCCGCGCCGCCGCCTGTGATGCGCCCAGCTCCTCCGCCACAAATGGCCCGGCCGGCGCCGTCCCCGATGGCCCGGCCCGCTCCGCCGCCGATGATGCGGCCGGCTCCGCCGCCGCCAATGGCGCGTCCGAGCCCGCCGCCGCAGATGGCACGTCCAAGCCCGCCGCCGGTGGCCGCGATGGCGCGGCCCGCCGCACCGCCGCCGATGGCAAGACCGGCAGCACCACCGCCGCGACCTGCTCCGCCGCAGGCCCCGGGCAAGCGGTGTCCACCGAACGTGCCGCATTGCTGAGCCGGCCGGCGCAGCCGCGGCGCGCTGGTTGCATCGCAGGCCCGTTTTCGATATTGGCCGGACCGCCGGATTGATCGATCGTGGGCGCGCGACGTCGGCAGTCGACGACGTGTTGCGGGGGCACCATTGATATCAGCGTTTGTTGGCGCCGTGCGCGCGCTGCTGTGGCGAGGCGCGATCATGGCAACTCTTGGCAGTGCTGGGGTTGCGGGCGTCCCGTCCTATGCCAATGCGCAGGCGCTGCCGGGCGCCGAAGCCGTCTATGCCTCGGCGCCGCCGCGCCTGCTTCAGATCCGCACGCTCGTGGCCGATGCCGGTCGCCAGACCTCGACCGGTTCCGGCTTCCTGGTCTCCGCCGACGGGCTCGCGGTCACGAACTATCACGTCGTGTCGGACGCCGCGCTCGAGCCGAAGACCTACCGGCTCGAATATACGGGAGCCGATGGCACACAAGGCGGCGTGACGCTGCTCGCCGTCGACCTGCCCAACGATCTCGCGCTCGTTCGCGTCGACAAGCAGAACGCGCCATTCTTCTCCTTCGACAAGGCCGCGCTCGACGGCAGCCTGCCGAAAGGCGAGCGGCTGTATTCGCTCGGCAACCCGCTCGATCTCGGCTTCACCATCATCGAGGGCACCTATAACGGTCTCGTCGAGCACAGCTACAACGATCACATCCATTTCACCGGCGCGCTCAATCCCGGCATGAGCGGCGGGCCGGCGGTCAATGCGCAAGGCCAGGTGGTGGGCGTCAACGTCGCCACCCGCCGCGGCGGCCAGCTCATCAGCTTCCTGGTGCCGGCGCGCTTCGCCGCCGCGCTGCTGGCGCGCGGTCAGGATGCCAGGCCGGCGGCGGCCGATCTGCGCAAGGACGTGGTCGCGCAGCTCACCAGCTGGCGCGGAGCGCTCTACAAATCCTTGGGCGAGGAGGGCTTCCGCGACCGCGTATTTGGGTCCTATCAGGCGCCGGAGACGCGCGCGGGCTGGTTCGAATGCTGGGCGAGCACGAATGCCAGCGCGTCGCCGAAGCCGCGCGCCAGCATCAATTCGACCAGTTGCAAGGCCGAGGCGAGCGTGTATGTCGCCTCCGACCTCAACACCGGCGTGGTCGAGGTCAGCCACTCCTACGCGAAATCGATCGACCTCAATCAATTCCAGTTCGCGACCGTGCTGACGCAACTGGCGCAGCCGCGGCTGACCATGGGTGGCTCGTTCCGCAAATGGTACACGCCGCAGCATTGCCATGCGGATTTCGTCGGCGTCGCGCCGGCGGCCGCTCATCCGCCGCTGCGCGTATTGTGGTGCGCGCAAGGCTATCGCGAGTTCGACGGCCTCTACGACGTCGTGCTGGTCGCGGTCACGCAGGACCACGCCGACGAGGCGCTGGTGTCGCGGCTGAACCTGCAAGCGATCGCCTACGACGACGCCTTGCGCCTCGGCAAGAGCTTCCTTGAACGCCTGCAGGTCGCACGATGATCTGGATCGAGATCCTCTCCAAGCATCGCGACGTCGCCGGCCGCTTCCGCGTCGATGCCACCGAGATCAGCATCGGCCGTGGCTATGACAATCACGTCATCCTTGACGATCCCTATGTCGCCGCGCGCCATGTGCGGATTTTCCGTGACGGCGAGGGGCGCCTCGTCGCCGAGGATCTCGGCAGCGCCAACGGTCTCTTTCTCGATCGCGGCAAGAGCCGGAAGCCGCAGCTCGTCCTCGATGGCATCAAGCCGATCCGGATCGGCCAGACACTGCTCCGGATCCGCGACGCCGGCCATGCCGTCGAGCCGGAGCGGCTCGCGGGCTCCGAACGCGGGGCGTTGCCGATCATCGCGGCGATCGCGCTCGGCGTCGTCCTGCTCGCGATCAATGCGCTGATGACCTGGTTTGCGCAGACCACCGAGGCGCATCTGTCCGATTATCTCGTGCCGACCCTCACCATGATCGGGGTCGTCGTTGCCTGGGTCGGCGTCTGGGCGCTGCTGGCGCGGCTGTTTTCCGGTCGCTCGCATTTTCTGCGCCACCTCCTGATCGCGCAGGCGGGTCTGATCGCATTCTGGATCTACAGCGAGTTCGCCCAGATTGCCTCGTTCGCCCTGACCTGGACGGCCGTCTTCACCTACGGCTATGTCGTGTCGTGGATCGTTCTGGCGGCGACATGCTTCCTGCATCTGCGCGAGGTCGGGCGCACCCACATGCTCGCCAAGGGCATGGTAGTCGGGCTGCTGCTCGTGGTCGCGATCGCGGTTCAGACCGTGCAGCGGTCGGAGGCGCTGGCGAATTCCGGCCGTCCCAATGTCAGCCACGTGCTGATGCCGCCGTCCTTGCGCCTGGTTCCAGTACAGGACGAGCAGGTCTTCTCCGACGACGCTGCGCGGCTGAGGGCAAAGCTCGACGCCGATCGGGCCGCGCTGACGCCGGCCGGTGTGGAGCGCTGAGCACAGTTCCACCGTCTTTGCTCCAGCAGATTGAAAGTTCCCCGGTTCCCATCATAGCCTCTATCCGGGTTTTTACGGGGAGAGGGCAATGAACAGGCGGGCGCTGCTGGGATTGGGGGCGGCACTTCTGGTATCAGGGTGCCTAACAGGCAAAGAAGGCACCGAGTATGCGGTGGTGTCACAGAAGATTGGGGCGCCGCGTCCCGGACACTCCCGCATCGTCATCATGAGTTTGAAGGATGCCTGGCTCGACAGGACCACTTGCGACGCCAAGGTCGATGGCGTCGCGCTGAGCCGCCTGATCCCCGGTACCTACGTCTATCTCGACCGGCCGGCCGGTCCGCACCACCTCGTCGCCACCCAGACCCTGTTCCCGGGCGACTCGGTGCTCGATTTCAATACCGAACCGGGGCGGACCTATTTCTTCTCGATCAGGCCCAGCGATCGGTCCAGGGCCATGCAGGGCGGCGGCATGGCATTTGGCCTGCTGGGCATGGGCGTGATGGCGGCGGCCTCGTCGGGCGCCGACAACAAGGGCCCGGTCGACTTCGTTCCGCTCCAGGAAGGGCAGGCGAGGGCGGCGCTGGCGGAGCTTCTGCAGGCCGAATAGGCCCATTTTCCTTGCGTTGCGCCAAAATCCGGCTATATAGCGCGCCATCTCACACGGAAACTTGGCTCTCCTAGAGGGCGTCCGGTGGCAAGCCGGGCCTTAACGGTCTGTCTTTGCTCACGCGTTTCCGGAGGAATCAACCGGAGAATATCCAATGGCGCTACCTGAATTCACGATGCGCCAGCTGCTCGAAGCTGGCGTGCACTTTGGTCACCAGTCTCACCGCTGGAATCCGAAAATGGCCGATTTCATTTTCGGAGCCCGCAACAACATCCACATCATCGATCTCGCCCAGACCGTGCCGCTGCTGCACACGGCGCTGCAGGCTGTCAGCGACACCGTCGCCAAGGGCGGCCGCATCCTGTTCGTCGGCACCAAGCGCCAGGCGCAGGACAACGTGGCCGATGCGGCCAAGCGTTGCGCGCAGTATTTCGTCAATTCGCGCTGGCTCGGCGGTACGCTGACCAACTGGAAGACGATCTCGGCCTCGATCAAGCGCCTGCGTCATCTCGACGAGGTGCTGTCCTCTGGCGAAGCCAACTCCTACACCAAGAAGGAGCGGCTGACCCTGCAGCGCGAGCGCGACAAGCTCGATCGCTCGCTCGGCGGCATCAAGGACATGGGCGGTCTGCCCGACATGATCTTCGTGATCGACACCAACAAGGAAGACATCGCGATCCAGGAGGCCCAGCGCCTCAAGATCCCGGTTGCCGCGATCGTCGATACCAATTGCGACCCGAAGGGCATCACCTATGTCGTGCCGGGCAATGACGATGCGGGCCGTGCGATCTCGCTGTATTGCGACCTGATCGCGCGTGCCGCGATCGACGGCATCTCGCGGGCGCAGGGCGAGCTCGGGATCGACGTCGGGGCTTCCGCCGCCCCGCTGGAGGAAGAGCTTCCGGCAGCGTCGGTCGCCTCGAAGTTCCAGGGGCTGCCCGGTCCGCGTGGCACCGCCGACGATCTCAAGAAGCTCACCGGCGTTTCGGGGGCCGTCGAGAAGAAGCTGAACGACCTCGGCATCTTCCACTACTGGCAGCTCGCCGAGCTCGATCACGACACGGCACACCAGATCGGCGAAGAAGTGGGTCTGCCGAGCCGGGCCGATGCCTGGGTTGCCCAGGCCAAGTCGCTCGCCGACGCCTAAGACGACGCATGAGAATCTGGCCGGCGTCTCACGCCGGCCATCGCGACTGAGATAGGTTTTTCCTGGCAGCGGGCGGCGACCAGCCATCCGCTGCGTCGCGCTTTGGACAGGCAAAAGGACGTTCAACAATGGCTAACATCACCGCAGCGATGGTGAAGGACCTGCGCGAGTCGACCGGCGCGGGCATGATGGACTGCAAGGCCGCGCTCACCGAGAACGGCGGCGACATGCAGGCCGCGCAGGATTGGCTGCGCAAGAAAGGCCTGTCGAAGGCCGCCAAGAAGGCCGGTCGCGTTGCGGCCGAGGGCCTGATCGGCGCGCTGACCTCGGGCAAGAAGGGCGTGGTCGTCGAGGTCAACTCCGAGACCGACTTCGTCGCCCGCAACGAGCACTTCCAGGGCCTGGTCAAGATGATCGCCCAGGTCGCGCTCGACGTCGGTGCCGACGTGGAGAAGATCAAGGCCGCCAAGGTGGGCAGCATCACGGTCGAGGCCGCGATTGCCGATTCGATCGCCACCATCGGTGAGAACCAGACGCTGCGGCGTGCGGCTTCGCTCGAAGTGAGCCAGGGCGTCGTGTCGAGCTACGTCCATGGCGCCGTCATCGAGGGTGCCGGCAAGCTCGGCGTGATCGTGGCGCTGGAGTCGCCCGGCAAGACCGACGAGCTCGCCGTACTCGGCCGCCAGCTCGCGATGCATGTCGCCGCGGCCAATCCGCAGGCGATCGATGCGGCCGGTCTCGATCCGGAACTCGTCAAGCGCGAGAAGGACGTGCTCGCCGACAAATATCGCCAGCAGGGCAAGCCGGAAAACGTGATCGAGAAGATCGTCGAGTCCGGCCTGAAGACCTACTACAAGGAAGTCACCCTGCTCGAGCAGGCCTTCATCCACGACAGCGGCAAGTCCGTCGCGCAGGCGCTGAAGGAAGCCGAAGGCAAGGTCGGTGGTCCGATCAAGGTCGCCGGTTTCGTCCGCTATGCCCTCGGCGAGGGCATCGAGAAGGAAGAGACCGACTTCGCTGCCGAAGTCGCCGCCGCCAGCGGCAAGAAGTAACGACTGAACCTGGTTCGATCCGGCGCATGCGTGCGCCGGATCCCAACGCGCGAGACAGGGAAGCATTGGCACATGGCTGAGCCGGTCTATCGTCGCGTCGTGGTCAAGCTGTCCGGCGAATATCTCGCGGGCCCTCATTCCTTCGGCATCGACCAGCCGACCATCGACCGCATCGCCGACGACCTCATTGCGGCTCAGAAGCTGGGCGTCGAGATTGCCGTCGTCGTGGGCGGCGGCAACATGGTGCGCGGGGTCGAGGTCTCGTCGCAGGGCGTATCGCGCCCGACCGGCGACACGATGGGCATGCTCGCGACCGTCATGAACTGCCTGGCGCTCGAAGCCGCGATTCAGCGCAAGGGTACCCCGGCGCAGGCGCTCTCGGCCTTCGTGATGCCGGAGGTTTGCGAGCTGTTCACGCGCGCTGCAGCGCACAAGTCGCTGGCCGAAGGGCGCATCGTGGTGCTCGGGGGCGGCACCGGCAATCCCTATTTCACCACCGATACCACCGCCGTGTTGCGGGCGGCCGAGATCGGCGCGCAGGCCGTGCTGAAGGCCACCAATGTCGACGGCGTCTATAGTGCCGATCCCAAGAAGGATCCGGCCGCCAAGCGCTTCGACCGTCTGACCCATTCGCAGGCCATCGAGGGCGGCTACAAGGTCATGGACGCGACTGCATTCGCGCTTGCCCGGGAAACATCGCTGCCTATCATTGTCTTCTCCATTGCCGAACCCGGCTCGATCGGTGCGATGCTGCGGGGCGAAGGGCGCGGCACCATCGTCGCGGGGTGAGCCCGGCACCGTCGGCGGCCGGTGTTGGACCGATCCCCAGCCTGCGGTAGAAGCGTAAGCGAAACAGGAATTCGTCCGGGAGTTGCGCGAGTCCGGCCGCTGGCCCTCCAAGGCCCGGCAGAACGGCCGCAGCGACCGGGTTGCAGAAAGGAAAGCGTGATGTCCACGGGCAATTTCGATCTCAACGAACTGAAGCGCCGCATGCAGGGCGCGACCCAGGCGCTGAAGCACGAGCTCGGCGGCCTGCGCACCGGCCGCGCCTCGGCGTCGATGGTGGAGCCGGTCCAGGTCGAAGCCTATGGCTCGCACATGCCGCTCAACCAGCTCGCCACCGTCTCCGTGCCCGAACCGCGTCTGCTGTCGGTGCAGGTCTGGGACAAATCGATGGTGAAGGCGGTCGAGAAGGCGATCGTGGATTCCAATCTCGGCCTGTCGCCGGCGACCGAAGGTCAGGTGATCCGGCTTCGCATTCCCGAGCTCAACCAGGAGCGCCGCAAGGAGCTGGTGAAGGTCGCGCACAAATATGCCGAGGCCGCGCGCGTCGCTGTCCGCCATGTCCGCCGCGACGGTCTCGATACCCTCAAGAAGCTCGAGAAGAATCACGAGATGTCCGAGGACGATCAGGAGCGCCTCGCTGCCGACGTGCAGAAGGCGACCGACAGCGTGATTTCGGAGATCGACCAGCTGCTGGCGGCGAAGGAAAAGGAAATCCTCACCGTCTGAAGGATGTTTTTGATGTCCAATGCCGCGGCCCCCGTGACGGAGGCGCCGGAACGCTCCGACGGCCCGGCCCACGTTGCCATCATCATGGATGGCAACGGCCGCTGGGCTGCGGCGCGCGGGCTGCCGCGCGCGGAAGGGCATCGCCGCGGCGTGGAGGCGTTGCGCCGCGTGGTGCGCGCGGCGCCCGAGCTCGGCATTCGCTATCTCACCATCTTCTCGTTCTCGTCCGAGAACTGGTCGCGCCCGGCGAGCGAGATCGGCGACCTGTTCGGCCTGCTGCGCCGCTTCATCCGCAATGATCTTGCCACGCTTCATCGCGATGGCGTTCGGGTCCGGGTGATTGGCGAGCGCGATGGGCTGGAGCCCGATATCTGCGCGCTCCTGAGCGAAGCCGAGGAGCTGACCCGGGGCAACACCAAGCTGACGCTGGTGCTGGCGTTCAACTACGGCTCGCGCCAGGAGATCGCGCGCGCGGCCCAGCTTCTGGCGCGCGAGGTCGCCGAGGGCCGGCGCGATCCGTCCTCGATCGATGCCGACGCGATCGGTGCCCATCTCGATGCGCCCGATGTTCCCGATCCCGATCTCATCATCCGCACCAGCGGCGAGCAGCGGCTGTCGAACTTCCTGATGTGGCAGGCGGCCTATAGCGAGCTGGTGTTCGTGCCGATCCATTGGCCCGATTTCGACAAGGCCGCACTCGAAGGCGCCATCGCCGAGTTCGGCCGGCGTGAACGCCGCTTCGGCGGCCTCGTGGCGAAAACCGCCTCGTGACCAAACCGGACACCGCAGCCGTGGGAGACGCCGGCGGGCAGCCGAAGCGGGCTGCGCCCAGCAATCTGGTGATGCGGGTTGCGGCGGCGCTGGTGCTGGTGCCGCTGGCGCTCGGCGCCGCCTATGCCGGCGGCGTATTCTGGACCGCACTGGTCACGGTGGTCGCGGTCGGCCTGTATCTCGAATGGCTGATGGTGGTGGGCGAGGTCCGCAAGGCCAGCGTCGGCACGGCCGGAGCCCTGGCCATCGGCGTTGCCGGCATTTGCTGCGCATTCGGCCTGATCGACTTCGCCGTCGTCGTGCTCGCCCTTGGCCTCGTCGTGGTCACGGCGCTGGCTGATGCGGGACGCCGCGCCTGGGCGGCCGCCGGCTTCGCCTACGCCGCCGCTGCCGAGCTCGGCTCGGTGCTGGTGCGCTTCGATGCCGCCGAGGGATGGCATGCGCTGGTGCTGGTGTTTCTGGTCGTGTGGGCCAGCGACATCGGCGGCTACGTTGCGGGCCGCAGCATCGGCGGGCCGAAGCTCGCGCCGCGGATCAGCCCGAACAAGACCTGGGCCGGCGCGATCGGCGGCTTCGCGGCCAGCCTTGCTGCCGCGGCCGGCTGGTCGTTGGCGGGCGCCGGCGGACTGGTGACGATTCTCGTGCTGGCAGCAGTGCTGTCGGTGGTCTCGCAGCTCGGCGACCTGCTCGAATCTGCGGTGAAGCGGCACTTCGGGGTCAAGGACTCCAGTCACATCATTCCCGGCCATGGCGGCCTAATGGATCGCCTGGACGGCTATGTCGCGGCAATCGTTGTCGCCGCATTGCTCGGTTTGCTGCGCGGCGGCCTCGATGGCGTCGGCCGCGGTCTTCTGGTTTGGTGACCGGCAGCGCTGCTGATCGGTCGAGATGCTTGGTGAGAACATGAGCGCAGTGCCATTGCGGAACAACAAGGCCGGTCTCGCGGAGGTGCGCAGCGTCACCGTGCTCGGCGCCACCGGCTCGATCGGCGATTCGACCATGGATCTCGTGCGCGGCGCGCCGGAGCGCTACCGGGTCGAGGCGCTGACCGGCAACAGCAACGTCCAGGGCCTGGTGAAGCTGGCCCGGGAGTTCAGCCCGCGCTTCGTCGCGGTGGCCGATCCGGCGGGGCTCGATGAGCTGCGTGACGCACTGGCGGGCACCGGGATCGAATGCGGGGCAGGGGAGAGCGCCATCATCGAGGCGGCAGCCCGTCCCGCCGACTGGGTCATGGCCGCCGTCTCCGGCGCCGCCGGCCTCAAGCCGGCGCTGGCCGCGGTGGACCGCGGCGCGACCGTGGCGCTCGCCAACAAGGAATGCCTGGTCTGTGCCGGCGACTTCTTCATGGAGCGGGCCGCCCGGGCCGGCGCCTGCATCCTGCCGGCCGATTCGGAACACAACGCGCTGTTCCAGGCGCTGTCCTCGGGCAATCGCGAGGAGCTGGTGCGGGTGATCATCACCGCCTCCGGCGGTCCGTTCCGCACCTGGGCGGCTGATGACATCGAGCAGGCGACCTTGGCCCAGGCGCTGAAGCATCCGAACTGGAGCATGGGCCAGAAGATCACGATCGATTCGGCCTCGATGATGAACAAGGGCCTCGAGGTGATCGAGGCGTCCTACCTGTTCGCGCTGTCGCCCGACGAGATCGACGTCCTGGTCCACCCGCAGTCCATCGTCCATGGCATGGTCGAGTTCTCGGATCGCTCGGTGGTGGCGCAGCTCGGCGCGCCCGACATGCGCATTCCGATCGCCCACTGCCTTGGCTGGCCGGAGCGTATCAAGGGCCCGTCGGCCCGGCTCGATCTCGCCAAGATCGGCACCCTGACTTTCGAGGCGCCGGACTTCGAGCGGTTCCCCGGTCTGCGGCTGGCCTACGATTCGCTGCGCACCGGGCGCGGCGCGACGACCGTGTTCAATGCGGCCAACGAAGTCGCCGTCGCGGCCTTCATCGCTGGTCATATCCGGTTCGGTGCTATTGCCCGACTGGTCGAGGCAACCCTCGAAGCGTGGACCCGATCGGGTAATCTGGCACCGTTGACCTCAGCGGACGACGCCATCGCCATTGACCATGACGCGCGAAAAAGGGCCTCCGGCCTCTTGCCTCAAATCGCCGCAAAAGCATCTTAAAGGGTTGGACGGGCCACTGGCCCATCGGGAAGGTCATCGATGTCGGAATTTTTCCACCATATCTTCAATACGTTGAGCCATGGCCTTCTCGGCTACATCGTCCCGTTCCTGTTCGTGCTGACGATCGTGGTGTTCTTCCATGAGCTCGGCCATTTCCTGATCGCGCGCTGGGCCGGCGTGAAGGTGTTGACGTTTTCGCTCGGATTTGGCCCAGAACTGATCGGTTTCAACGACCGCCACAACACCCGCTGGAAGATCTCGGCGATCCCGCTCGGCGGCTACGTGAAGTTCTTCGGCGACGAATCCGAGGCCTCGACGCCGTCGGCCGAGGCGCTCGCCAAGATGACGGCCGAGGAGCGCGCCGACAGCTTCCACCACAAGACCGTCGGCCAGCGCGCTGCGATCGTCGCGGCCGGCCCGATCGCCAACTTCATTCTGGCGGTCATCATCTTCGCCGGCATGGCGCTGTATTTCGGCAAGCCGAACACGACCCCGCGGGTCGATGCGGTGCAGCCGGACAGCGTCGCAGCCGCCGCCGGCTTCAAGGACGGTGACGTCATCGCCGCCATCGATGGCCGCGCGATCGAGACCTTCGCCGACATGCAGCGGGTCGTCTCGGTCAGCGCCGGCACGGAATTGTCCTTCCTGATCAAGCGTGACGGCACGGAACTCACCCTGAAGGCGACGCCGGCGCTGAAGGAGGTCAAGGACCTGTTCGGCAACAGCCACCGGATCGGCGTGCTCGGCATCCAATACAACGCCAAGCCGGACGAATCGCGGTCGATCCCGGTCGGGTTCCTCGAATCGATCAAGATCGGCTTCGAGCAGGTCTGGTTCATCATCTCCACGACCTTCAAGTTCATCGCCTCGCTGTTCGCGGGCGCCGGGAGTGCCGGCGACGTCGGTGGACCGATCCGAATCGCACAACTCTCGGGGCAGGCGGCCAGCCTCGGCTTCCAGTTTGTTGTGCAACTGTGCGCGACGCTTTCGGTCTCGATCGGGCTCCTGAACCTGTTCCCGGTTCCGCTGCTCGATGGCGGGCACCTGTTGTTCTATGGGGTCGAGGCCGTCCGCGGCCGGCCGCTGTCCGAGCGGGCGCAGGAGATGGGGTTCCGAATCGGCCTCGGGCTGGTCCTCATGCTCATGGTCTTTGCAACCTATAACGATATCCTTCACCTCGCCGGGTCCTGAGCGCGGCTTTTTTACGACGTGGCCGTTGGGCAACGTTTTGAAACGAATTTGAAAATTCAGAGAGATCCGGCGTTTGCCGTCGGGTCCAAATTGGCTACAAGCGAACGACAAATGGGAATCTGTCGGGTTCGTAGGGGTACGGAACCGGCAACGGAATATAAGGGCGCGTAGCGCATGAAGTTCGGATTGCGGGTGCGGGGGGGCTTGGCGGCCGCCTTTATCATGTTCGCCGGACCGGTGGCTTTGCCGCTGGCGAGCGTGGTTCTTTCGTCGCCAGCTGCGGCTCAGACGGTCAACTCGATCGAAGTGGTCGGTAACCGCCGCGTCGAGCTGGAGACCATCCGCTCGTACTTCAAGCCGGGCCCCGGCGGGACGCTCGACGCCGGCCGGGTCGACGACGGCCTCAAGGCGCTGATCGAGACCGGCCTGTTCTCCGACGTGAAGATCAATCGCCAGGGTGGGCGCCTGATCGTCACGGTCGTCGAGAACCCGGTGATCGGCCGCGTCGCGTTCGAGGGCAACAAGAAGGTCAAGGACGAGCAGCTCCAGGCGGAAGTGCAGTCGAAGCCGCGTGGCACGCTGTCGCGCCCGATGGTGCAGTCCGACGCCCAGCGCATCGCGGAGATCTACCGCCGCTCGGGCCGTTACGACGTGCGCGTCACGCCGGAAATGATCGAGCAGCCGAACAACCGCGTCGACCTGATCTTCACGGTCGAGGAAGGTGCCAAGACCGGCGTGAAGTCGATCGAGTTCGTCGGCAACAACGCCTTCTCGTCCTATCGCCTCAAGGACGTCATCAAGACCCGCGAGACCAACCTCCTGAGCTTCCTCGGCTCGGGCGACGTCTACGATCCGGACCGTGTCGAGGCCGACCGCGACCTCATTCGCCGCTTCTACCTGAAGAATGGCTATGCCGACGTACAGGTCGTGGCCGCGCTCAGCGAGTACGATCCGGAGCGCAAGGGCTTCCTCGTGACCTTCAAGATCGAGGAAGGCCAGCAGTACCGGGTCGGTTCGGTCGACTTCCAGTCGTCGATCGCAACGCTCGACGCCACCACGCTGCGCGGCTATTCGCGCGTCAGCGTCGGTTCGCTCTACAACGTCGAGAACATCGAGAAGTCGGTCGAGGAGATGCAGATCGAGGCCTCGCGGCGCGGCTACGCGTTCGCGGTGGTCCGTCCGCGCGGCGATCGCAACTTCGAGGCCCACACCGTGTCGGTCGTGTTCGCCGTCGACGAGGGCCCGCGCACCTATATCGAGCGCATCAACATTCGCGGCAACACCCGCACCCGTGACTACGTCATTCGCCGCGAGTTCGACATCTCCGAGGGCGACGCCTACAATCGCGCCCTGGTCGACCGTGCCGAGCGCCGCCTGAAGAACCTCGACTTCTTCAAGGACGTGAAGATCGTGACCGAGCCGGGCTCTTCGAGCGACCGCGTGGTCCTGAACGTCATCCTGGAAGAGAAGTCGACCGGCGACTTCTCGATCTCCGGCGGTTATTCGACCACAGACGGTGCGCTTGCCGAGGTCTCGATCTCCGAGCGCAACTTCCTCGGCCGCGGCCTGTTCGCCAAGGCGTCGGTGACGTACGGCCAGTTCGCGCGCGGCTACTCGCTGTCCTTCGTCGAGCCGTATCTGCTCGACTACCGGGTCGCGCTCGGCCTCGACCTCTACCAGCGCCAGCAGCTCGCCAACAACTTCATCTCCTACGGCACCAAGACGCTCGGCTTCAGCCCGCGCCTCGGCTTCCAGCTGCGTGAGGATCTGTCGCTGCAGCTGCGCTATTCGATCTACCGCCAGGAGATCTCACTGCCGGCGACGCTGTCGGACTGTAACAACTTGGCCGCCGGCACCCTGATCGGCAACCGCTTCGTTCCGTTCAACCCGACCCCGGCCTTCATCAACGCTAATGGCGGCGTCGATCCGACCGGCAATAACGGCCTGGGCTGCTTCGCCAATGGCGAGGCGTCGCTGCCGGTCCGTCAGGAGCTGGCGAAGGGCGCAACGCTGACCTCGGCGCTCGGCTACACGCTGAATTACAACACGCTCGACAACAATAAGAACCCGACCGACGGCCTGCTGGTCGACTTCAAGCAGGACTTCGCGGGCGTCGGCGGCGACGTGTCGTACCTGAAGACCGCGTTCGATGCGAAGTACTTCACCCCGCTGGTGTCGGACATCGTCAGCATCGTTCACCTCCAGGGCGGCATCCTGAACAAGATCGGCAATACGCAGCTGCGCATGCTCGATCACTTCCAGATGGGTCCGAACCTGGTGCGCGGCTTCGCTCCGAACGGCATTGGTCCGCGCGATATCAATCCGTTCGGCACGCAGGACGCGCTGGGCGGCACCAAGTACTGGGGCGCTTCGCTCGAACTGCAGATGCCGTTCTGGTTCCTGCCCAAGGAGACGGGCCTGAAGGGTGCCGTTTACGCCGACGCTGGCGGCCTGTGGGGCTATCAGGGGCCGACGTCCTGGGCTGCGACAGGCGAGGTTAATACCCCCGGCTGTATCAAGCCGACGCGCAACCCGAACAACGCCGGCACCTGCCTTGGTCTGCAGTTCGATGACCAGAACAAGGTTCGGACCTCGGTCGGCGTGGGTCTGGTGTGGGCGTCGCCGTTCGGTCCGCTGCGCTTCGACTACGCGATCCCGCTCACCAAGGGTCAGTTCGACCGGACGCAGGAATTCCGGTTCGGCGGCGGTACCTCGTTCTGAGCCTGGGCCGATCGAATCCGGGTTGGCATCGACCAACCTCGCCGGTGTAAGAAATGGGAGCTCGGTTCCGGGACACCGGAGCCGGGCTCTGACTTTTTGTCTTGAGAGTACGACGGAATGGCCCAGCCGACCTTCTTCCAATCGCCGCCGCCCACGACCCTGGCGGCGATCGCCGCCGCCGCCAAGGCCACCCTGGTCGACCCATCCCGCGGCGAGCAGGTCGTCAAGGGACTGGCGTCGCTCGACGAGGCCGGTCCGATGCATCTGGCATTCTTCGACAACCTCAAATACGCCGACCAGCTCGCCGGGACCAAAGCGGGCGCCTGCCTGGTCAGTCCGCGATTCGAGGCGCGCGTGCCGTCCCATGTCGCAGTGCTCCGCGCCAATCAGCCGTTCCGCGCCTTCGTGCTGCTCGCGCGTGAGTTCCATGCCGACGCACTGCGGCCGCAGCCCTGGTTCGGCGACGACGGAATCTCGCCCCAAGCCATCATCGATCCCACCGCGCGACTGGAGGACGGCGTCATCGTCGAGCCGCTGGCGGTGATCGGCGCCCATGTCGAGATCGGCTCGGGGACGATCGTTGGCGCGGGTGCCGTGATCGGCCCCCACGTCAAGATCGGTCGCGACTGCAATGTCGGCGCCCGCACCGTCATCCAGTGCGCGCTGATCGGCAATGACGTTCTGATCCATCCCGGCTGCAGCATCGGCCAGGACGGCTACGGCTTCATCTTCTTCGGCGCGGACGGGCACACCAAGGTGCCGCAGACCGGGCGGGTTCTGATCCAGAACCATGTCGAGGTCGGCGCCGGCACGACGATCGACCGGGGCAGCCTGCGCGACACGGTCATCGGCGAAGGCACCAAGATCGACAACCAGGTGCAGATTGGCCACAATGTCACAATCGGGCGGCATTGCCTGCTGGCGGCCCAGATCGGGCTGGCAGGAAGTCTCACGATCGGCGACAACGTCGCGCTCGGGGCGAAGGTTGGCATCAACAATCACCTGACGATCGGCGATGGTGCGCAGGTGACCGCGATGAGCGGCGTCAAGGACGACATTCCGCCGAACGGCCGGTGGGGCGGTTTCTTCGCCAAGCCGACCAAGCAGTGGTTCCGCGAGATCGTTGCGGTGGAACGGCTGGTGCGGGATTCGACCGCGACGAACAGGGACGAGGGACGGGAGTGATGGAGGAGTCACCCATCAGGTTTGCGGACGTCGACATCAACGAGATTCTCAAGACGCTACCGCACCGTTATCCATTTCTCCTGATCGACCGCGTGAAGAACATCCGGGCCGACTACAGCGGCATCGGCGTCAAGAACGTGTCGATCGGCGAGCCCTGCTTCCAGGGGCACTTTCCGGAGCGGCCGGTCTATCCGGGCGTGCTGATGATCGAGGGCATGGCCCAGACCGCCGGCGTGATCGGCATCAAGTCGGTCGAGGGCACGGAAAAGCCGCGCGCGGTGTATTTCCTCACCATCGACAAGTGCAAGTTCCGCAAGCCGGTGCTGCCGGGCCAGACCATCGAGTACCACATGCGCTCGATCGGCCGGCGCAAGACGATGTGGTGGTTCCACGGCGATGCCAAGGTCGACGGCGTCGTCGTCGCCGAGGCCGATGTCGGCGCGATGCTGACCGACTGACAGGCTGGTAGAAAGTTGATTGCGTCGACATGAGCAAGATTGATCCCACCGCACGCGTCGAGGATGGCGCCGTCATCGGTGAGGGGACCGTGATCGGTCCTTACTGCATCGTCGGCCCCAACGTCGTGATCGGGTCGAACTGCAGACTGATCAGCCACGTCCAGATCATGGGCCACACCACGCTCGGCGATGACAACGTGATCTCGCCCTTCGTCGTGCTCGGCGGCGCGCCGCAGGATCTCAGCTATCGCGGCGAGCCGCATCGGCTTGAGATCGGCTCCGGCTGCACCTTCCGCGAAGGCGTGACGATGAACATCGGCACCACCAAGGGCGGCGGCCTGACCAAGGTCGGCAATTCCGGGTTCTTCATGAACAATGCCCATGTCGCCCACGATTGCGTCGTCGGCGACAACGTGATCTTCGCGACCTCGGCCACACTCGGCGGCCATGTCGAGGTCGGCGATTCCGTCTACATCGGCGGTCTCTCGGCGGTGCATCAGTTCACCCGCATCGGCCATGGCGTGATGGTCGGCGGCGTCTGCGGCGTGCGCGGGGATATCATTCCGTATGGTCTGGTCAACGGCCAGTATGCCGCGCTCGAAGGCCTCAACGTGATCGGCATGAAGCGCCGCAAGTTCACCCGCGAGCGCCTCGCCACGGTGCGTGCCTTCTACCAGAAGCTGTTCCACGGTCCCGGCGTGTTCGCCGACCGCCTTGCGGCGGTGCGGCCGCTCGCTGGTGAGGATCCTGCCATTGCCGAGATCCTCGCCTTCATCGACGGCGGTCGACATCGCGCCTTGTGCCTGCCCGAGATCGGCAGGCCGACGATCGAGCCTTGAGCGCGATGGGGACGCCGGCCGCCGAGACCACGCCGCCGATCGGCATGATCGCCGCGGGCGGGGTGCTGCCCTTTGCGGTCGCCGACGAGATCGTCGCGCGCGGCCGGACGCCGGTGCTGTTCGCCCTGAAGGGCATCTGCGATCCGAAGCCGCTGGCGCGCTTCCGGCATCACTGGATCGGCCTCGGCCAGCTCGGCAACGCCCTGAAGCTGCTCAAGGCCGAGGGTGTCCGTGACCTGATGTTCATCGGCAATCTCGTTCGTCCGGCGGTGTCGGAGATCCGTTTCGACTGGGGCACGCTGCGCGAGCTGCCCTACATCTGGTCGGCCTTTCGTGGCGGCGACGATCATCTGCTGTCCGGCGTTGGCCGCATCTTCGAGCGCCACGGCTTTCACATGATCGGCGTCAAGGACGTCGCCCCCAATCTGCTTGTGCCCGAAGGGCGGCTGACGCGGAGCGGGCCCAACGATCTGGTGACCGGTGACATCGCCAAGGGGCTCGCCGTGCTGCGCGCGATGGCGCCGTTCGATGTCGGGCAGGCGGTGGTCGTGATCGACGGCCACGTCGTTGCGCTCGAGGACATCGAGGGCACCGACGGGCTGCTGGCCCGCGTGGCGCGGCTGCGTGCCGATCGCCGTATTCGTGCTGCGGCCGGGCGCGGCGTGCTGGTGAAGGCGCCCAAGGCCGGCCAGGATCTTCGCTACGACCTGCCGACCATCGGCCCGCGCACCGTCGAGGGGCTTTCAGCCGCGGGTCTCGCCGGAGTCGCCGTCGCGGCCGCCTATACGCTGCTCGCCGATCCCCAGGAGACAGTGGCTGCCGCCGATCGGGCAGGCGTGTTCATCACGGGCGTCACTGCGTGACGGCGCGGCCTCTGGCAGGCGCGGCCATGCGCAGGATCTGCCTGGTCGCGACCGAAGAGTCCGGGGATCGCCTCGGCGCCAGCCTGATGAAGGTGCTGCGCCAGCGGCTCGGCGACGGCGTCGAATTCTCCGGCGTCGGCGGCCGCGGCATGACACGCGAGGGGCTCGCCTCGCTGTTTCCGATCGAGGAGCTCTCGATCGTCGGCTTCGCGGCGGTGCTGAAGCAACTGCCCAAGATCCTCCGCCTGATCCGCGGCACGGTTGACGCGATCGTTGCGGCCCAGCCCGACGTGCTCGTCATCATCGACAGTCCCGACTTCACCCAGCGCGTGGCGAAGCGGGTTCACGCGCGCGATCCCGAGATTCCGATCGTGAACTACGTCGCACCGACCGTATGGGCGTGGCGTCCGGGCCGGGCGGGCGCGATGCGCGGCTACGTCGATCACGTGCTGGGCTTGCTGCCGTTCGAGCCGGAGGCGTTCCGAAGGCTCAATGGTCCGCCCTGCACCTATGTCGGCCATCCCCTGATCGAGCAGCTCGCCAGCCTGCGCCCCAATGCGGCAGAGCAGGCGCGCCGAGATGCCGACCCTCCCGTTCTGCTGGTGCTTCCTGGCAGCCGGCGCAGTGAGGTCGCTCGCCACATCGCCGTGTTCGGCGAGACATTGGCGCGGCTGCGCGCCCAAAACCTGGCCTTCGAAGCCGTGCTACCCACCACCCCGCATCTCGAAGCCGCGGTGCGGGCCGGAGTCGCAAACTGGCCGCTCGTTCCGGAGATCGTCACGGGCGAGGCCGAGAAGCGGGCAGCCTTCAGGCGCGCGCGCGCCGCGCTCGCCAAGTCCGGCACGGTAACCCTGGAGCTCGCGCTGTCCGGCGTGCCGATGGTGACCGCGTATCGCGTCGGCGAGATCGAGGCGTTCATTCTCCGGCGAGTCGTCAACGTGCAATCGGTCATTCTCGCCAATCTCGTGATCGGCGAGAACGTCATTCCGGAGTTCCTTCAGGAAGCCTGCACGGCCGACAATCTCGCGCCCGTTCTCGCCGATCTCCTGGGCGACGGTCCGATACGAGCGCGCCAGGTCGAGGCATTCGATCGCCTCGACGCGATCATGTCCACGGGCGCGGCCTCGCCGAGCGTGCGCGCGGCCGACATCGTGCTGGCGACGATGCGCAGCGGGCGGCGCTGATCAGGCCTGAAGCGGCATCTTGAATTCGAAGGTCGTTCTGTCCTCGGTCGAGGTGGCCTGCAGCGTGCCGTCATGCGCTCGCGCAATCTCGGAAGCGATGTAGAGTCCAAGCCCGAGACCATGCTGGCTTGGACGCTCGCCGCGCATATAGGGCTTGAACAGATTCTGCATCGCCTTGTCCGAGATCGGCGGCCCGTGATTGGTGACATCCAGCACGAAACAGCCCTCGCTCGTCGTTGCGGAGACCTGGATCGGCTTGTCCTTGTCGCCGTAGGAGATGGCATTGCCGAGCAGGTTCGAGAACAATTGCCCGATCTTGCTACGGTCGCATTTGACCGGCTCCGCGATGTCGATGTGGGTCTCGATCTCATGGTCGGGCCAGGCCAGCCGGATCTCGGAGACGACCTGCTCGATCACCGGCGCCAGCGGTTGCCGCGCGTCGGGCTTGATCGTCAGGCCGCCGCCGAGGCGCCCCCGGGCGAAATCCATGATGTTGTCGACCAGTCCGGCCATGCGCATGACTGATTTCTGAATCATGGAAATGATCTCGGGCGCTCTGGCGCTGTCCTGGTTGCGCAGCAGCACGCGCATTCCGGCGTCGATCGAGGCCAGCGGATTGCGGAGGTCATGGCCGAGAACGCCGATGAATTGCTCTCTCAGCTCGGCGGTCCGGCGCTCGTCGAGCAGATTGGCCTCGGTGATCTTGAGCCGTTGCTCGATCGAAAACCTGCTCTTCTCGCTGAGGCCGAGGCTGGCCTGACTGAGCGCGAAGCGCTGATGAAGCTCCAGCTGGGCCGCGATCAACTCCCCGAACAGCTGAAACGTGCTGACGATTTCGGGCCGGTCCAGCTCGCGCGGCGCTGGATCGATCGTACACAGGGTGCCCCAGATGGTCCCGTCGGACAGGGTGATCGGAGCGGAGATGTAGCTGCGAAAGCCGTAGAGCTTTGGCGTCGGGTGATCGCGAAACATGTGATCCGTCTCGACGTCACCGATGACGACAGCTTCGCCTCGCTCCCGGACCTCGCTGCAGATCGTCGTCTTGACGCGCAGCTCGCCGCCCTCTTTCAGGCCGAAATTGATGTCGTCGCGGACCGCACAACAGACCCATCGATCCGAGGTCACGCGCGCGACCGCAACGAATCCCATCCCGGTGATCCTGCTCACCGAGTCCAGAATTTTGGGAACGGCGTCAAGCTGCTGGACAGCATCGACGTCCGGGTTGGGATTGGTCGTCATCGTATGCTCGAGCTGGTCCCTGCTCCAGGATGCAAGTCGTGTCTTCAATTTGCACCGTTCAACGCATTGAGCCCCGGAACGTTCGCCGGAACAAAATGATCGTCGTGCGATTGAATGAGATTGGACAGGAGACAGAGTGTCCCGCGGTCGGCTCACAAGAAAGACAGTTTTGGTCGTTGAGGACGAGGGGCTGATCCGCGCCAACGCTGTCGACATGATCAGAGACCTCGGTTTCGAAGTCATCGAGGCCGTTGACGCCGATCAGGCCATTTCGCTTCTCGAACGATGTGACCGCATATCGGTGGTCTTCACGGACGTCCAAATGCCGGGGTCGATGGATGGCCTGCGGCTGGTCGCCGTCATCAGGGACCGCTGGCCCCCGGTTGCGCTCCTGGTGACGTCAGGTCAGGTGACCCCTTCGGAATTGCCGTCGGGCGCGCGCTTCCTTGCCAAGCCATATGGGGCCGAGCAGCTCAGGTCTCATCTCGAGGCGCTGGCCTGATGCACTCCCGACTGGTGCCGCGAGTTAGAAAGGTGCTCAGAAAGGTGCGACCTCACGAACGAAACGGCGCCGTCGGGATCGACGGCGCCGTTCGAGAGCGGATTTGCGCTGCGGTGCGGCTCAGCCGCGCTTGTCCATGTCGACATAGTTGCGCGTCGTGACGCCGGTGTAGAGCTGGCGCGGACGGCCGATCTTCTGTTGCGGATCCTCGATCATCTCGCTCCACTGGCTGATCCAGCCGACGGTGCGGGCGACGGCGAACAGCACCGTGAACATCGACACCGGGAAGCCCATCGCCTTCAGGGTGATGCCCGAGTAGAAGTCGACGTTCGGATAGAGCTTGCGCTCGATGAAGTACTGATCGCTGAGCGCGATCTTCTCGAGCTCCATCGCGACCTTGAGCATCTGATCGTCGGCGTGGCCCGTCTCCTTGAGCACCGCGTGACACATCTTCTGCATGATCTTGGCGCGCGGGTCGTAGTTCTTGTAGACGCGATGGCCGAAGCCCATCAGGCGCACGTCGCTGTTCTTGTCCTTCACCTTGGCGATGAAGTCCGGAATCTTGTCGACGGTGCCGATCTCGGCCAGCATGTTCAGCGCGGCCTCGTTGGCGCCGCCGTGTGCCGGACCCCACAGGCAGGCGATGCCGGCGGCGATGCAGGCAAACGGGTTGGCGCCCGAGGAGCCGGCGATGCGCACCGTCGAGGTCGAGGCGTTCTGCTCGTGATCGGCGTGCAGGATGAAGATCTTGTCGAGCGCGTCGGCGAGAACCGGGTTCGGCTTGTACTCCTCGCACGGCACCGCGAAGCACATGTTCAGGAAGTTCTCGGCGAAGGAGAGCGAGTTCTTCGGATAAACGAAGGGCTGGCCGATGGTGTATTTGTAGGCCATCGCCGCCAGGGTCGGGATCTTCGCGATCATCCGCATCGACGCGATCATGCGCTGCTTCGGATCGTTGATGTCGGTGGAGTCGTGGTAGAACGCGGCGAGCGCGCCGACCGAAGCGACCATGACCGCCATCGGATGCGCGTCACGGCGGAAGCCGTGGAAGAAGCGCGACATCTGCTCGTGCACCATCGTGTGATGGGTCACGCGATAGTCGAAATCCTGCTTCTGGGCCTTGGTCGGAAGCTCCCCGTACAGCAGCAGATAGCAGGTTTCCAGGAAGTCGCCCTTCTCGGCGAGCTGCTCGATCGGGTAGCCGCGGTATTCCAGGACGCCGGCGTCGCCGTCGATATAGGTGATCTTGGACTGGCAGCTGCCGGTCGAGGTGAAGCCCGGGTCATAGGTGAACATCCCGGTCTGGGCGTAGAGCTTGCCGATGTCGATGACGTCGGGACCCACGGTGCCGCTCAGGATCGGAAGATCGAAATTCTTGTTGCCGACGGTGAGGGTCGCGGTCTTGCTTGCGGATTTTGCGTCCATCGTTTGTCCCCGATGAGATCGTTAGGCTTGGCCCTTGTTCTTTTTGAGAGATGGCAGGGCAGGTGGACTTTATCTAGTGCGGTGGCTTTGACATTCGCGTCACTGTCGCTGCCAACAGCTTAAGCGAAGGTCAAATCCGAAACCGTACTGGAATCTTATATTTACTAGTGTCCTTCGGCCCTAACATCCGTCAACGAGCCCGCCGCAACGTGTGAAGGATGTCCGAGCCGGGAAAACCAGTGGGTGCCGCGCAAATGCGTATCGTATTGCCCTGTGCGCTGCAAGATGGGGAGCAATGCGACCTTATGAGGTGGTCTGGTCCTCCAGACGGCCCAAGGATTCATCACGCCCCAGGATCGCCAGAACGTCGAAAATACCGGGTGAGGTGGTTCGGCCGGTGAGCGCCGCGCGCAGCGGCTGCGCCACCGCGCCCAGCTTGAGGTTGTTGGCTTCAGCAAACGCACGCAGCGCGGCTTCCGTGGCCGGTCCGCTCCAGGACTCGACAGCGGCCAGCGCCTCATGCAGCCGGCCGATCAAAGCACGGCTGTCCGGCGTCAGCAGGGCGGCGGCCTTGGCGTCGATCGGAAGCGGCCGGTCGGCAAAGATGAAGGCGGCGCCGTCGATCAGCTCCAAGAGCGTCTTGGCGCGCTCCTTGAGGCTGGGCATCGCCTGGGCGAGCTGCGCGCGCGTGGCGTCGTTGAGCTTGGCCTTGAGAGCCGCGCCGTTCGGCACGTAATTCAGCACGTCCTCGAACTGGCGCACCAGCGCCGCATCGTCGCTGTGGCGGATATAGTGGCCGTTGAGGTTCTCGAGCTTGGCGAAGTCGAACCGCGCCGCCGAGCGGCCGATCGCCGGCAGGTCGAACGCCTTGATCATCTCCTCGGTGGAGAAGATCTCCTGGTCGCCATGGCTCCAGCCGAGCCGCACCAGGTAATTGCGCAGTGCCGACGGCAAATATCCCATCGCACGGTAGGCGTCGACGCCGAGCGCACCGTGGCGCTTCGACAGCTTCGAGCCGTCCGGCCCGTGAATCAGCGGGATGTGCGACATCGACGGCACCGTCCAGCCGAGCGCATCGTAGATCTGCTTCTGGCGCGCGGCGTTGATCAGATGGTCGTCGCCGCGGATGACGTGGGTGACGCCCATGTCGTGGTCGTCCACGACCACCGCCAGCATGTAGGTCGGATTGCCATCGCCTCGCAGCAGCACGAGGTCGTCGAGGTTCTCATTCTGCCAGACCACGCGGCCCTGCACCTGATCCTCGATCACGGTCTCGCCGGTCAGCGGCGCGCGCAGCCGGATCGTCGGCTTGACGCCTTCGGGCGCCTCCTTGGGATCGCGGTCGCGCCACATGCCGTCGTAGAGCCGGGTGCGGCCTTCCGCGCGCGCCTTCTCGCGCATCGCGGCCAGCTCCTCGGCGGTAGCATAGCAGCGATACGCCATGCCGCTGGCGAGCAGTTGCTCGGCGACCTCGCGATGGCGCGCGGCGCGGCTATATTGGTAGATGACCTCGCCGTCCCAATCGAGCTCGAGCCATTTCAGGCCGTCCAGGATGGCGTCGATGGCCGCCGTGGTCGAGCGCTCACGGTCGGTGTCCTCGATCCGCAGCAGCATCTTGCCGCCGCGGCCCCGCGCATACAGCCAGTTGAACAGGGCCGTCCGGGCGCCTCCGATGTGGAGAAAGCCGGTCGGGGAGGGGGCAAAGCGCGTGACGATCGGGGAGGTCATGGGCGGCAGCACGAAATCCAGGCAGGGGCTATGAAGGGCGGGGGGTGTATAGCAGGCCTATCGCATAACTAAAGCCTTCCTTGGGGGAAGCGGATTTGGCAGATAGGCTGCCAAATTCCGGAGCAGGATATTCTTGATGACCACGACGACAGACACGGCGACGACGGCAGAGGCAGGGCGCGACTTCATCCGCGACATCGTCCAGGCCGATCTCGACAGCGGCAGGCACAAGACGGTCGTCACCCGGTTCCCGCCGGAGCCGAACGGCTACCTGCATATCGGCCATGCCAAGTCGATCGGTCTCAACTTCGGCATTGCCCAGGAGTTCGGCGGTCGCTGCAATCTGCGCTTCGATGACACCAATCCGACCAAGGAAGAGCAGGAATATATCGATTCCATCCAGGCCGACGTGCGCTGGCTCGGCTATGACTGGGGCGACAACCTGTTCTTCGCTTCGGATTATTTCGAGCGGCTCTACAATTGGGCGGAAGGGCTGATCAAGGCCGGGCTCGCCTATGTCGACGACCAGTCGCAGGAGGAGATCCGCCTGTCGCGCGGCACGCTCACCGAGCCCGGCAAGAACAGCCCGTTCCGCGACCGCACGGTCGAGGAGAATCTCGACCTGTTCCGGCGCATGAAGGCCGGCGAATTCCCGAACGGCGCGCGCGTGCTGCGCGCCAAGATCGACATGGCCGCCGGCAACATCAACCTGCGCGACCCCGTGCTGTACCGGATCATGCACGCCCATCACCCGCGCACCGGCGACGCCTGGAAGATCTATCCGAGCTACGACTACGCCCACGGGCAGTCGGACGCGATCGAGGGCGTGACGCACTCGATCTGCACGCTCGAGTTCGAGGACCACCGGCCGCTCTACGATTGGTTCCTGGACAAGCTGCCGGTGCCGTCGCATCCGCACCAGTACGAGTTCGCGCGGCTCAACCTGACCTACACGCTGCTGTCGAAGCGCGTGCTGACGCGGCTGGTGCAGGACGGCCATGTCTCCGGCTGGAACGATCCACGCATGCCCACCATCGCCGGCCTGAAGCGGCGCGGCGTGCCGCCGGCTGCGGTGCGCGAGTTCATCAAGCGCATCGGCATCGCCAAGGCCAACAGCATCGTCGATGTCGGCATGCTCGAATTCTGCATCCGCGAGGAGCTGAACCGCACGGCGCTGCGTCGGATGGCCGTGCTGCGGCCGCTGAAGGTAGTGATCGAGAATTATCCGGAAGGCCAGGTCGAGGAGCTCGAGGCGATCAACCACCCCGACGATCCCTCGGCCGGCACGCGCAGGATCGCCTTCGGCCGCGAGCTCTATATCGAGCAGGACGACTTCATGGAGAACCCGCCGAAGAAGTTCTTCCGGCTGTCGCCGGGCAACGAGGTGCGGCTGCGCTACGCCTATTTCATCAAGTGCCGCGACGTCATCAAGAACGACGCCGGCGAGATCGTCGAGCTGCGTTGCACCTATGATCCCGCGACCAAGGGCGGCAACGCGCCGGATGGACGCAAGGTCAAGGCGACGATGCACTGGCTGCCGGCTGCGCAGTCGCTGACAGCCGAGATTCGCATCTACAATCAGCTGTTCGCCAATCCAAGCCCCAATGCGGCCGACTTCACCGCCGATCTCAATCCCAACTCACTCGAGGTCCTGACCGACGCCCGCATCGAGCCGGCGATCGCCGAGAGCAATTCGGACGCGCCGATGCAATTCGAGCGCCAGGGCTACTTCGTCCGCGATCCGGATTCGACGCCCGACAAGCTCGTGTTCAACCGCACCATCGGCCTGCGCGACACCTTTGCGAAGGAGGTCGCGAAGGGATGAGATGGGGACCGCAGCCGCAGCTCAATTGATCGCTGCGAGGCCGGCCTCGGTCAGCGTTGGCACGCCATCGCTGACCTCGACCAGGCCGCGCTCCGCGAGGAGCGAGAGATCATCGTCGGCGACGGGGGAGAGCGTGAGCCGGTGGGCCTTGATGTCCCGCAACGTCCAGCGCAGGTGGATCGCCGTGTCGAGCGCGAGGTCGGCAAAGGGATCGTCATTGTCATGGTGGTCCATACCCGCATAAGCCCGTGCGGTGCCGAAAGTTCCAATGACGTTCCCGGCACCGGGATTGGATTCTCGTTCCGTTCCGCTAGTCGGATTCCCCGTGGTTTCGCTAGCCTCCATGCCCGTAAAGTAACGGGTGGTGTGGGCAATGGCGGAGCCGGTCAGGCCGCCGGGAGGGCGTCGCGGGCTCGCGGGCACGATGGCCGATGTCTGGCCGCCGCGCGGCGCGCTGGCCGGCGGCTGGCCCGCGATCGGGTCCGGCGCGTCGTCGGCATTCGCCGCCCGCCTGAAGAGCTGGGCGGTCGAGGAGGCCGGGGCGGGCCGGCTGCTGCCCTGGGTGCCGGTGGCGTTCGGGGCCGGCATCGCGCTGTACTTCACCGCCGATCACGAGCCGGTGCTCTGGATCGCCGCCACCACCGCGGCGCTGCTCTGCATCGTCGCCATCATGATGCGGCGGCATCGGATGTTTCCGGTTGCCGTGATGATCGCGGCGGCGGCGTGCGGCTTTGCCGCGGCGACCATCAAGACGGCGCGTGTCGCTCATCCAGTGCTGGCGCGGCCGTTGTATTCGGTGGCGCTGTCCGGCTTCGTCGAGGCGCGCGACATCCGCGAGCGCAGCGATCGGATCGTGCTGCGCGTCACCGCGATGGAGAGCCCGCGCAACGCCGCCACGATCGCGCGCGTGCGGCTCGCGGTGCGTAAGGGCACGGCGCCCGAGGTCGGCAGCTTCGTGCAGCTCAAGGCGCGGCTGCTGCCGCCGATGGCCCCGGTGCGGCCGGGATCCTACGACTTCGCGCGCGACATGTTCTTCCAGGGCATCGGCGCCTCCGGCTTCGTGATGGGCGCGATCACGACGGCGACGCCGCCGCAGGCCGCCGGCTTCGGCCTGGGCTATGCGGCGGCCATGCAGGGCCTGCGCGATGCGATCGACGCACGCATCCGCGCCCGCCTGACGGGCGATGAGCGCGCCATCGCCACCGCGCTGCTGACCGGCCGGCGCGACGCCATCACGCCCGATGTCAACGATGCGATGTTCGTCTCCGGCCTCGGCCACGTGCTGTCGATCTCCGGCTATCACATGGCCGTCGTCGCCGGCGTCGTGTTCTTCGCCGTGCGCGCGCTGCTTGCGCTGATCCCCGGCCTCACTATCAGCCATCCGATCAAGAAATGGGCGGCCGCGGCGGCGCTGGTCGCGGCGGCGTTCTACCTGCTGCTGTCGGGCGCGGAGGTCGCGACGCAGAGATCGTTCTTCATGACGGCCGTGGTGCTGATCGCGGTCATGGTCGATCGCCGCGCCGTCACCTTCCGCACGCTCGCGGTCGCGGCGATGATCGTGCTGATCGCGGCACCCGAAGCGCTGGTGCATCCGAGCTTCCAGATGTCGTTCGCGGCGACGCTCGGCCTGGTCGCGCTGGTGCAGTTCGGCCTGCCCAAACTGTTTGCGAGGCCGGACAGCTCCACGACGCAGCGCATCGCGCTGTGGGGCGGCCGCGAGCTCGCGATGCTGCTGCTGGCCTCGCTGATCGCGGGGCTTGCGACCACGCCCTATGCCGCGTTCCACTTCCATCGCGTCACGCCCTATGGCGTGCTCGCCAATCTCGCGGCGATGCCGGTGGTTTCGGTGCTGGTGATGCCCGCCGGACTGCTTGGCCTGCTGGCGGCGCCGTTCGGGCTCGACGGTCCCTGGTGGACGCTGATGGGCCTCGGCATCGACTGGATGATCGCGGTGACGCGCTGGGTGGCGGCGCTGCCTGGTGCGGTCGGGCGCATCCCGGGCTTCGGCATCGGTCCGCTGATCCTGGCCAGCCTCGGCGTCATCCTGATCGGCCTGCTGCGCACACCGCTGCGCTGGTCGGGCGCCGTCGGGCTCGTGGTGGCCACCGCGTGGGCCGCCACGACGCCGCTGCCCGACGTCCTGATCGCCGGCGACGGGCGCGCGGTGGCGGTGCGCGGCAGTGACGGACGTCTGCATGTGATGCGCACCGGCAAGGACGTGTTCGCCACCAAGGAGTGGCTCGCGGCCGACGCCGATGCCCGGCTGCCGGCGGATTCATCGCTCGCCGATGGCGTCTCCTGCGACGAGGCGGGCTGCGTGGTCACGATGGCCGACGGCCGATTCGCCGCCTTGACCCTGCGCACCGAGGCGCTCGACGATGATTGCGCCCGTGCAGCGCTGATCGTCACCGCGCGCGCCGCGCCGTCATCCTGCGCGGCGGCCGTCATCGATCGCCAGCGCCTGCAGCAGCAGGGCGCCTTGATGCTGGTGCAGCGGGGCACCGGCTTCTCCGTCACGCCGGTGCGCGCCGGCGGCACCGACCGCCCGTGGTGGCCGGCGCCCGCCGAGGCCGGCGAGTTCGACACGACGCTGACGCCGCGTGCGCCGGTGTCGCGGCTTCAGGACGCGACGCCGCCGGAGACGGAGCAGGGCGAGCAGGATTGAGCGCCGGACAGCTCGAACGTGCTGAGATGATACAACGTGCTGAGATGATACTCGGTGTCGTCGGGTCCATCGAACAGCGAGGGACCTTCGACCAGCGTGAACGCAGCGCCCGGATATCGTTGCCAGACGGCGATGTCATCAACCGTGACCGTTAGCCATCCGAACGGAAGCATGTAGCGGCCGGGCTCGGTGATCCGGTCGGCCTTGTTCCAATCGATCTTGTTGACCGCGGCGGCAAGCTCCCCCGGCACACAATGCCGGCCGAGGGATGTCGTTCCTATTCGATGCGATGCCGGAGCGTGAGGTTCGCCCGAAAGGACCTTGCGCTTGCAGAAACCAAATCTCCCCCGGCCGAAAGCTCGCTCATGACCGAGAGAAATGCGGACGCGCAGGCGCTCAGGTGATGCTGATGCGGCGAATCGGTGTGGCCTGCGAAGCCGGAACGTCCTCCGCCACGCCCGGGCGGCGCTCGGCCGGCTGCTTGCTGACCGGCAATTGCAGCACGGTGACGCGCTGGCCCTCGCAGAGCTGGGTCACCAGCACGTGGCGGCCGTCGGCGAATTCGATCGCGTCGTGATGGCGATCGGGGATGTGCGTCTCGATGCTGTTGAACTTCGCGACGCGCTCGCGGATCGTCCGGGTCCAGAGCCAGCGGCTGTCGTAGCGGACGTCCTCGACAAATGCCAACTCGGTGCCGGGCAGCATGCAGACTGCGACGGTCGGCTCGCTCTCGAGGGCGAAGCCGCGGGTGGCGGTGCCGCGAAACGTCGTCGAGATCAACGTCTCGCCGACCTTGGCGGGACGGGACGCAACCGCATGGAGGCTGTAGTCACACATCGGATCGCTCCTCGTTGAGAGATAGCCGACCCACGCTCCCCCCGGACAGGCGCAGGCCTCTATCAGAGTGGACATCGAGGAGATGTTAGCGCGCGCTTCACGGCAATTCTGCGCTGATCTGCACCGCGTGCGCCCGCGGGCGATCACAAGCGTTTGAGCGTGCCGCGCTGCACATCCTGAGGTGCATTCGCGCGTGACCAATTTCGATCGGCGGAGAAGCGCGTGCGCTCGCCGCCGATCGACCGATCGCGTCCGCGATCAGTATTTGCGATACAGCCCGACCAGCTTGCCTTGGATCTTCACCCGGTTGGGCGGCAGGATGCGCACCTCGTAGGCGGTGTTGGCCGGCTCCAGCGCGATCGATGCGCCGCGGCGGCGGAAGCGCTTCAACGTCGCTTCCTCATCGTCGATCAGCGCTACCACGATGTCGCCGGTGTCGGCGGTCTCGTTGCGCTGGATCAGCGCCATGTCGCCGTCGAGGATGCCGGCATCGACCATGGAGTCGCCGCGCACCTCGAGCGCATAGTGATCGCCGTTGCCGAGCATGTCGGCGGGCACGCTGATGGTGTGGCTGCGCGTCTGTAGCGCCTCGATCGGGGTACCGGCGGCGATGCGGCCCATCACCGGCACCGCGACGGGGCGCTCGCCATCGTCCAGCGCGGGAGTGCTGGTGCGCACCTTGCCGAGATTGCCCTCGATCACCGATGGGGTGAAGCCGCGGCGGTTGTTGGCGGCCTGTGACAGCTCGGGCAGCTTGATCACCTCGATCGCGCGGGCGCGGTTGGGCAGCCGGCGGATGAAGCCGCGCTCCTCGAGCGCCGTGATCAGGCGATGAATGCCGGACTTCGAGCGCAGATCGAGCGCATCCTTCATCTCGTCGAAGGACGGCGGCACGCCGGCTTCCTTGAGCCGCTCGTTGATGAACCGCAGAAGTTCGTACTGTTTGCGCGTCAGCATCTCGACCTGGTCCCCAGTTTGTTGTCGTCCGAGTCCAGGAGCTGCGCCTTGAGCACAAACCGGCTGAGAGCGCCTTGGAGTCGGACCATCATCGCGTCGCCCGCAACATACTAAAAACAAATCATGAACGGACACTATATGTTCGATGTGTGTTCCGCAATCCTTAAATTGTAGTGAACGGACCGGGCTTTGCCGGGGGAAACGGCCTAGCTCGGCAGGCGCAGGATCTCGCACGGGCTGCCGGCGGCGGCCTTCGGCGCAAACGCCCGCCGGATCACCAGCGCCTGCGAGAGCGCGAGATTGCCGAGCAGCGACGAATCCTGCTGGGTCACCGGCGTTGCGATCAGGGTGCCGTCGGCGCGCTCCTCGAGCTGCGCCCGCAGATAGTCCTCGCGCGAATCGTTGGCCCCGAGTTCGCGGCCGAGCAGGGCGGTCTCGCGTGGCATGCGAGCTTCGTCGCGGCCGAGCAGCCGCCGAATCAGCGGCACCAGGAACAGGATGGCGCAGACATAGGACGACACCGGATTGCCGGGCAGTCCGATCACCCTCATGTCGCCGAGCCGTCCGTGCATCATCGGCTTGCCCGGCCGCATCGCGATCTTCCAGAACGCCATCTCGACGCCCTCGGCTTCGAGCGCCTGCTTGACGAGGTCGTGATCGCCGACCGAGGCGCCGCCGGTCGTGATCAGGATGTCGGCCTTGGCCTCGCGCGCCCGCCGGATCCCGGCGATCGTGGCCTCCATCGTATCCGCGGCGATGCCGAGATCGATCGGTGTCGCGCCCTCGCTGCGCACCAGCGCCCGCAGGGCGTAGCCGTTGGAATAGACGATCTGGCCCGGGCCGGGCGTCGAGCCAGGCATCACGAGCTCGTCGCCGGTGGCGAGCAGCGCCACCTTCGGCCGGCGCCGCACCGGCAGTGCCGGATGATTCATGCTGGCCGCCAGCGACAGGTCGCGGTCGCTGAGCCGGCGGCCCGCCTTCAGCAGCACCATGCCCTCATGAAAGTCGACGCCGGCGGGCCGGATGTGCCGGCCCTTGATCGCGGCCTCGGTGATCACGACGTGGCCATCTTCGGCGATCGTGTCCTCCTGGATCACCACCGCGTCGGCGCCCTCAGGGACAACGCCACCAGTGAAGATGCGCGCCGCCTCGCCGGGTCCGACCACGCGATCGAACGGCCGCCCCGCCGCGACCTCGCCGATCACCCTCAGCCGCACCTTGGCCTGGGCTGCGTCCGCCGCGCGCACGGCGTAGCCGTCCATCGCCGACATCGCCTCGGGCGGCTGCGTCCGCAGCGCCGCGAGGTCGCGGGCCAGGATGCGGTGATGGGCCTCGTCCAGCGTCACCAGCTCCTCGGCCAGCGGCTCCGCGCCGGCGAGCACGGCGGACAACGCATCAGACACCGGCATCAGGGCCATGAGAGTTCCTTCGGATGGAGACGGCAGATCGAATGAGTCGCCTTCTAACCGAACGCGCACGGCTCGGCCAAGGGCTCAGGCCGCTTCCTGCCTTCTGATCGTCTGATGTTGGCCGCGTCCGGGCCGCTGCCTCACGACCGCGCGAGAAACCCTGCAATCAGTGCGCAGAAGGTCGACCGCAGTGCCAAGGCGTTGGCCGATGCGCCGTTCCGGTTAGCTCCCGCCCCGCGTTCTATCCAGCAGCTGCGCGACAGGCGGCGCGCTCGGTCGTGTGCAGGATATCCGCCACCATGTTCCGCAGCCAGACCGATGCTGCATCACGATCGAGCTGCAGCGGCCAGACCATCGAGACGGCCGGCAGCCGCAGCTTCAACGGCGCGGGACAGAGCGTCAGCCCAAATCGCGGCCCGTAGAGCTTTGCCATCCTGGTCGGTATCGTCGTGATCACCGGTGATGCGGCGACCGTCGCCAGCACGCTGAGGAATTCCGAGGAGGCCGAGACCACGTTGAGCTCGGTCCCGATCTCATCCAGCGCCGCCTCCAGACAGCCCTGCAGGCTGTTGGTCAGCGTCACCAGCGCGTGCGGAAGCGACAGATAGTCGGCGAGGCTGATCGGTGTTTTCATCGCGATGCGCTTTGGATTGTAGACGCAGCTCAGCGCCTGCTCGAACAGGAGCTGGGATCTGTGCCGCTGTGCGACGGCGTCGAAGCAGCCGACCGCGACATCCAAGGCTCCGTCGTCGAGCAGGCGATGCACTTCGTTACGCTCGGTCGGCCGGCTGAGAAGCCGCACGCCGGGCGCCGTTCGACGGAGCACCGCGGTGAGCTCGGGGATCAGCAGCAGCTCGACCTCACTTGAAAATCCCAGGCGGATGGTGCGCTGCTCGGTCGCCGGGTCGAACTCCGGTGCGGCATGCAGCGCTGCCTGCATCTGCCCCAGCGCCGCCCGAACCGGCCCGGCGAGCACCGCAGCCTTTGGCGTCGGCTGCATGACGGCGCCGACGCGGACGAACAGCTCGTCCTGCAGCAGCACGCGAAGCGTCGACAGCGTATGGCTCATCGCAGGCTGACCCACCTTGAGGCGTGCGGCCGCGCGCGTCACGCTGCGCTCCTGCATGAGCGCGTCGAACGCGACCAGCAGATTGAGGTCGAAGGAGCGAAGATCGAAGTGATCGATGGACTGCATGAGCTGGATCGATTTGAGGAATGTATGACCTAGTCCTAGATCTCGGCCCAGACAAGACCACCGTTCGGATCGAGGCGGCCAGACATGCAGGACATCACGACCTATCGCGTCGGAGACGCCACCATCACGAGGATCTTCGAGATCGGCCTCGATGCGGTCGAGGGAGAGTTTTTGTTTCCGGGCGTAGAAGCAGACAGCATCGTTCGGGAACGAGGCCAGGTGGGGCCGGGATCGGTCGATCCGCACACGGGATCGTTGCGCCTGAGCATCCATAGCTGGCTGGTGCGGACGCCAGAGCGGGTGGTCCTGATCGACACGGCCACCGGCAATGACAAGGAGCGGCCCGGCGCAGCAGTTCTGCATCGCTTGAACGAGCCGTTTCTCGACCGGCTGCGGGCGGCCGGCGTCGCCCCTGGCGATGTCGATCTCGTCCTGATGACGCATCTGCACGCGGATCATGTGGGGTGGAATACGCAGCTTGCCGATGGCCGTTGGATGCCGGTGTTTCCCAACGCCCAGCACATCTTCTCAGGCCGCGAGCGCGCCTATGTCGCCGCACTCTCGGCCGGCAACGGCTCGGACGCCGCAATCAGAGACGCAGCTGGGCTTGGCCCAATGCTGCATCCACCGATGCCTGGGGTCTACGAAGACAGCGTGCTGCCGATCGTCGAGGCCGGCCTCGCGCGCGAGATCACGGTCGATGGCAGCGAGGTCGTCGACGGCTTCCGTTTTCTGCCGAGCCCCGGTCACAGCATCGATCACGCCTGCATCAGCTTCAGCTCACGTGGCGAGCGCGCGCTGTTCTGGGGCGACGTGATGCATCATCCGCTGCAGGTCGCGCGTCCGGACTGGAACTCGGTCTATTGCGAATTCCCGGATGCGGCGCGGACCTCACGCCGATGGGCGATGAACCATGCCGCCGAGACCGGCTCCCTCGTGCTCACGACCCACTTCGCCGAGTCCTCGGCCGGGCGGATCAGCCGCGACGGCGACCGGTTCGCGTGGCACTTCGCCTGATCCGAGGTGACCATGACCGAGAACGCAACGTCCTCCTCGCGCATCGTTTCCGAGCGCCGCCTGATCGAAGGCCCGGTGTCCGATGTACAGCTTCAGCTCATCAACAAGCGCCGGCATGACGTGCAACGGTTCTCGGCCGAGCGCACGCTGGCGATGATGCACGGCGCCACCTTTTCATCCGCCAGCCTGTTCGACGTCGCGGTTGGTGGCGCCTCCTTCATGGATGTCCTGGCGCAGGCCGGCTACGATGTCTGGGCCGTCGATGCGCGCAGCTATGGCGGCTCCAGCCGGCCGCCGGAGATGTCGCGGGCGGCCGAGGAGGGATCTCCATTGGTCAATGCGCGGACCGCCGTGGACGATTTCGGCGCGGCGGTGGACTTCATCTGCCGGCATCGCGACGTCCCGCGCGCCAACGTGCTCGGCATGTCCTGGGGCGCCACCGTCGCGGGCATGTTCGCGAGCGCGGCGAGCGCGAAGCTCGAGAAGCTGATCCTGGTAACGCCGCTCTGGCTGTCCAGCGAGCCGCTGCGCATCGACGCCGGCGGACCGCTCGGCGCCTATCGGATCGTCAGCCCGCGCGCGTTCGAGGCTGCGTGGCGCGGCGCCGCTCCGGAGCAGGCGCGGGACAAGCTGATTCCGGACGGCTGGTTCGAGTCCTGGGCGGAGGCGACGCTCGCGACCGATCCGGACTCGCCGTACCCCGGCGCGATCCGTGCGCCTTCGGGCGCGGTGCAGGACGTGCGCGAGCATTGGACCGTGGACCAGCCGATCTACGATCCCAGCACGATCAACTGCCCTGTTCTCGTGCTCTCGGCGGAATGGGATGTGGACGTCCGCTTCGACGTGGCGCACGACCTGTTCGTTCGTCTCGTGAGCGCGCCGTACAAGCGCCTGGTCGAGATCGGGCAGGGCACGCACATGATCCTGATGGAGCGAAATCGACGGCAGGCGTTCGATGCGGTGATCGGATTTCTGGACGAGCGCGTCGTGCCGGCGCGTTGATCGTCGCGCGGACGGCCTGCACCGCGTTAGAGCGGATGCCGAATCCAGACATTCGGCTCGACATAGGCGGCATGGTCGTGCTCGACCGACGCGAGCACGGGCACGAGAGCAGCGGGGACCTCGATCTCACCCGAGCGATCGAAGGTCACGCCGGTCCATTGCGACCACTCGGCGAGCGTGCCGACGATGGTCATCGAGCACGGCGCGATCTTGACGATCTCGCCACCGATGCCGAGGTGCGTGCGCAGCCAGGAATCGACCAATCGGCCGTCTTCGCGCCGCTGATCGAGATAGGCGCGCATCGGCGTCCGCGGCGCCAGATGTTTCTGGTTCGGCCGCACCGGCGCGTACAGCTCGGCAAAACCTTTGGCGCGTGCGCAGCCTTTCAGAGCCGCGAGCATGGCGAGCGAGCTGCCGGGCACGCGCGCCTTCGGCAGCAGCGCAATCTCCAGCGCGCTCATCGTCGTCGGCCGCCGTCCCAGCAGGCGGTCCTCGTGACCCCAGCGGATCACCTCGTCCCAGCCCGCATCCGGCAGCGTGCGGCGGCCCTCGATGCCGAAGGTGAAGGGGACGGCGAAGGCGCGCCCGACCACCTCGTCACCGGCGAGCGCCACGTAGGCGCAGTCCGCATATTGGTCGAACACTGGCGGATCATAGTACAACGTCGCCGTCCGGTCCTGCCGCATGAACTCCGGCCAGATGGCATCCAGCTCGGGCGAGAACACGCGCGGGATCAGGTCGGGCCGATCACGCAAACAGATGATGTCGAGGGGCATTCGGTTCTTCCGGGCCGCGGGGGCGTGCAGAGCGGACAGCTTAGGCGGTCGGGCCGTCTGCGACCAGCGGATGTGGCGGGAGACGGGCCGGATCGCTCCCTTGCCGGCGGTCGAATTTAGGATTCGCTTTTTCGGAAAAGTCTGCTATGCTGATTTGGTCCCGTGCTCGACAGGAGGGGCGCTTCGCGATCGTCACGGACGTGGAGCGCGGGATGCGGTGGCCGCGACGTGCCGCAGCGTGCTCGGATGGCACGCGGACGAACGGCATGGCGCGGACGTGAAGTCGCGTGGTCCTGGCATCCCGAAGCTGATGCCAAGCCGGCGGGTGATGATGATCCCGACGGCGACGGTGGCCAACAAGCCGGGCACCGGGGAGATCGCGTATAAACGTGAAGACCATCGCGCAGGGAATGCCGGATGTCGGCTGGACCTGTGGTGACTGCCGCCTGCTTTTTTTCTGCAGGCGGGCCATGGGTTGCGGCCAGCAGCCCGGCATTCCCTGCGCCCTCCGATTGGAGGAGGGGGAGATGAGAGCAGCAAAGCTCGGGCACATCGTGTCGCGAGAACAATCTTGCATGAGTGGGCACCGTCATTGCGAGCGCAGCCCTTCAGAACGTCACGCCGCTGGCCATGACGCACCCTTGCGCGATGCGATCAAATCCCGAGCGCCTCCAGCGCCGCGGCGATGTCGGCCGTCGAGCGCACCAGCACCGCCTGCAGCCCGCTGGCCCGCGCGCCGTCGATGTTTTCAGCGAGATCGTCGAAGAATACGATGCGCTCGGCGGGCACGCCGATCGCATCGACCACATGCGCGTAGGCCTCGGCATCCGGCTTTCGCAGGCCGATCGACGACGACAGGAAGATCTCGCGAAAGTGACCAAGCAGGTCGGCGTAGCGCGGCGAGAAGTGATCGATGTGCGGCTGGTTGGTGTTGGAGAAGGCATAGAGCGGCAGTTTCTCCGCCGCGCGTGCGAGCAGCGGGGCGATGCCGGGCATCGGACCGACGAAGATCGCGTTCCAGCCCTCGAGAAACTGCGCGTCGGTGATGTCGATGCCGAGCTGCCGGCGCAGGTTGGCGAAGAAGTCGGCGTCGGAGACCGTGCCGCGCTCATGGCCGTGGTAGATCTCGTCGCGCACGAAGCGCGCGGCGAGATGCTCCGGCGCGCAGCCGGCATGCGCGGCCCAGCGCGAGACGACCTGGACGAAATCGATGTCGATGACGACGCGGCCGAGATCGAACAGCAGCGCGTCGGCGTCGCCGGGGCGGAGAGCGGAGGAGGGCATGGAGGGGGGCGTCGATGGCTGGCGTTGAACGGAAGGGCCTCCGCCTCAATAACGGTAGGGCTCGATGTCGACCAGCGGAAACGCGCTGACGACGCTCGGCTGGTTGGTGGCGGTTGCCGGATGCAGGTAGGAGCCGTTGAGCTCGGCGAACGAGGTGACGCCGAGCAGGCCGAGCGCGCGGATGACCTCGTCCTCCAGCAGCTCGAGCATGCGCAGGATGCCGTCCTCGCCGGCCGCGGCGAGCGCCCAGCATTGCAGCCGGCCGATGCCGACGAGGTCGGCGCCGGAGGCGATCGCCTTGACGATGTCGGTGCCGCGGCAGAAGCCGCCGTCGACCATGATCTTTGCCCGGCTCTTCACGGCGGCGACGATCTCCGGCAGCACTTGCATGGCTCCGCGGCCATGGTCGAGCTGGCGGCCGCCATGGTTGGAGACGTAGATCCAGTCGACGCCGTGATCGACCGCAATCTGCGCGTCCTCGGCGGTCGCGATGCCCTTGATGATCAGCGGCAGCTTGAACTTGTCCTTGATCAGCTTGACGGTGTGCCAGCTCAGCGCCTTCTGGTGGTCGCCGCCGGTCGCGCGCAGCCGGCTTTCGCGGACGTAGCGCTTGGCGATGTCGCGCTCGCGCCGGCTGTAATGGGCGGTGTCGACGGTCAGGCAGAACGCGGTGTAGCTGTTGGCGACCGCCCGGCTCACATAGTCCTCGACGAAGGCGTCGTCGCCGCGGACATAGAGCTGGAAGATTCGCAGCGCGTCGGGCGCGGCCTCGGCGGTCTTCTCCAGCCCGGGTTCCGACACCGAGCTCAGCATGTGCGCCGCTCCGAATCGGCCCGCCCCACGGGCCACGCTGGCCGCCCCTGCCGGATCGAAGATTTCGAGCGCACCGACCGGGGCCATGACCACCGGCAGGCGCAGCTTGCGTCCGAAAGTTTCGACCGAGGCATCGACCCTGGACACGTCGCGCAGCACGCGCGGACGGAACGCGATCTCGTCGAGCGCCATCCGGTTCCGACGCAGCGTGGTCTCGGTTTCGGCCCCGCCGATGATGTAGTCCCAGGCGTTCTGGTTGAGCTGGGCGCGCGCCTTGCGGATGAGCTCGTGCAGGTTCTGGAACTTCTCGTCGCTCGAGCCGAGTTCGACGTTCCGCCACCCGGCCTCGATCGGGGTCCGTTGGTTCATGTTTGCCTCCCAGCGACTGTCATGCTTGCGGTTTTGCCGCGGAGCATTGCCCATCGAGCGGGCCGGGAGCAAGCCATTCCGAACTCGAGCTTCCCGGGCGCGCGCAGGGAGCGGCGCCCCGCAGGCCCAGGCCATCAAATCGCGGCGTGGTACACGGCTCGTCGAATTGTGATCATGGGTGTCCGTGAAAGACGGGGTATGTTCAGCCGGGCCCAGCGCCGGCGCAGCCTTGAGCTTGATTTCAGCCTGTGAACGTCCATTTCGGATGCGAGCGCCGGCGGTCGGGCCCCGGTACGGCGGCGCAATATCGGCCTTGAAGAAACCGGAAATGTGGTGTGTGTTCGCAACACAAATCGCGCCGGCGATGCGTGCGGACCATTTGATCGGCCGGCCATCCAACAAACGCTCGGGAAGCAAACAATGCGGAAAAACTGGCTGTTCTTGGCGGGCACGATGACCGGCGTCGGGCTGACCCTGATGGTCACGGGTCCCGACGGCGCGCAACTCGTTGCCAAGGCCAAGGCCGCGGCCGGCATGGCCGACACCTATTCGCAGCTCAATCTGTTCGGCGCGGTGTTCGAGCGTGTTCGCGCCGACTATGTCGAGAAGCCGAGCGATCCCGCGCTGATCGAAGGCGCCATCAACGGCATGGTGTCCTCGCTCGATCCGCATTCGCGCTACATGAACGACAAGTCCTGGCGCGACATGCAGGAGACCACGTCCGGCGAGTTCGGCGGACTCGGTCTCGAGGTCACCATGGAGGAGGGCCTGGTCAAGGTCGTCGCGCCGATCGATGACACGCCCGCGTCCAAGGCCGGCGTTCTCTCGGGCGATCTCATCGCCAAGATCGACGGCGAGGCGGTGCAGGGACTGACGCTCGAGCAGGCCGTCGCCAAGATGAAGGGCGGCGTCAACACCAAGACCAAGCTTACCATCATGCGCAAGGGCAAGGACGCACCGCTCGACGTTACGCTGACGCGCGAGATCATCAAGGTGCGCCCGGTCCGCTATCACACCGAAGGCGGCGACATCGGCTATATCCGCATCACATCCTTCAACGAGCAGACCACCGAGAGCCTGCGCAAGGCCGTCGCCAGCATCTCCAAGGACATTCCGCAGGAGAAGCTCGCCGGCTATGTGGTCGACCTGCGCAACAATCCGGGCGGCCTGCTCGATCAGGCGGTGTCGGTCTCCAGCACGTTCCTCTCGCGAGGCGAAGTGGTTTCGACCCGCGGCCGCAATCCTGAGGAGACGCAGCGCTTCACCGCACGCGGCGGCGATCTCACCAAGGGCAAGCCGCTCGTGGTGCTGATCAATGGCGGCTCGGCCTCGGCATCGGAGATCGTGGCGGGCGCGCTGCACGATCACAAGCGTGCAACCCTGGTCGGCACGCGCTCGTTCGGCAAGGGTTCCGTGCAGACCATCATTCCGCTCGGCGCCGGCAATGGCGCGCTGGCGCTGACCACGGCGCGCTACTACACGCCCTCCGGCCGCTCGATCCAGGCGCAGGGCATCGCGCCGGACATCGAGGTCAAGCAGGACGTGCCGGACGAGCTGAAGGATCGCGGCGATCTCAAGGGTGAGGCCGGCATGCGCGGCCATCTCTCGGCGCCCGACGGCACCGAGCAGACCGGCTCGCAGTCCTACGTTCCGCCGGACGAGAAGGACGACAAGGCGCTGCACGCCGCCTTCAACGTGCTGCGCGGCGTCACCGTGAATGCCGACGTCCGTGCCAAGGCGGCGGTGCCGAACTGATCTTCAGGGTGGCGCCTTGCGGCGCCCGATGCTCACACCCGAGGGGGCGGCCCTGAGGCCGTCCCGCCGTGGTTTTCGACCAGCGTGTACAAGCGGACACGGAGTATGTCCGTCTGTGTCCCGTAGATCATGGCGGAGCCGTGGACTTCAAGCGGCGGACGGGACGACTGGTTGGTAGGGTTTGAGTTTGGCTTGTGGAAAAGCCTCAAATTGCAACGGTATTTATCGGTTCGGAACTGGCTCACGCGGCGTTGGGGCGCGAATGGCGGCCGGTTGAGGGATTGGCGCGCTGCGCGGCGAACAATTGCCCCACGTCGGCTGCGGGCTTCGGAGGGCTGAACAGATAGCCCTGCATCTCCGAGCAGCCGAGCCGCTTCAGCACCTGGCGCTGCGCCTCGGTCTCGACGCCCTCGGCGGTCGTCGACATCTTGCGGATGGCGGCGATGTTGACCACGGCCTGGACGATCGCCGCGGAGCCTTCACTCTCGGTGATGTCCTGGACGAAGCAGCGGTCGATCTTGATCTTGTCGAACGGAATGCGCTGGAGGTAGCTGAGGCTCGAATAGCCGGTGCCGAAATCGTCGAGCGCGATACGGACGCCGAGCGCGCGCAACTGGTGCAGGGTGTCGAGCGCGTCGTCGTCGCGGATCAGCACCGCTTCCGTGATCTCGAGCTCCAGCCGATGCGGCGGCAGGCCGGAGGTCGCAAGCGCATTCGCGACCTTGAGCGCCAGGGTGCCGCTCTTGAACTGCACCGGCGAGACGTTGACGGCGAGCCGGATGTCGTCCGGCCAGCTCACAGCCTCGGTACAGGCGACCTGAAGGACGCGTTCGCCGAGCAGGTTGATGAGGCCCGTGTCCTCGGCGATCGGAATGAACTCGGCCGGCGAGACGGTGCCGCGGGTCGGATGCTTCCAGCGCACCAGCGCCTCGCAGCCGACGATGCGGTCGTCCTGCAGGCTCAGACAAGGCTGGTAGTAGACCTCGAGCCGATCGTCGGCGATGGCCTGGCGCAGGTCGACCTCGAGCTGGTGGCGCGCCTTGACCTGGGCGTCCATCTCGGGCTCGAAGAAGCGCCAGGTGCGCCGTCCCGCGGCCTTGGCGGCGTACATCGCCAGATCGGCATTCTTCATGATCTGGTCGAGATCGGTGCCGTGCTCGGGGATCAGCGCCACGCCGATCGAGGCGTCGGCGGTGAGCTGATGGCCGAGGCAGTAGCGCGGGGCGCGGATCGCGCTGAGAATATCCTCGATCAGCTGTTCGACGTCCTCGCGGTTGCGGATGGCCGTCTGAACCACGGCGAACTCGTCGCCGCCGAGGCGGGCGACGAATCCCGTGGTGCCGACACAGGTGCTCAGGCTCGCCGCGACGGATTTCAACAGCTCGTCGCCGACGAGGTGGCCGAGCGAATCGTTGACGCCCTTGAACTCGTCGATGTCGATGTAGTGCAGCGCGAGGCGCCGGCCTTGGGGGACGCCGGTCAGCTCCTCCTTGAGGCGCTCGTGAAACAGGGTGCGGTTCGGCAGATCCGTCAGGGCATCATAGTGCGCCAGATGCGTGATCTGCTCCTCGGACCGTTTGCGCTCGGTAATGTCCTCGTGGGTGGCGAGCCAGCCGCCGCCCGCGATCGGCTCGTTGACGATCTGGATCCAGCGACCGTCCGTGGTCTCGATGATCTGCGAGGTCTTGCGGCCGATGTCGCGCAGCACCGCATCGGCATATTCGCCGTCGTCGCCCGCGAGCGAGCCGGTCGCCTTGCGGTGCGCGATCAACTCGCGGAACGTGCAGCCTGGTTTCACGACGTCGGCAGACAGGCCGTACATGTCGACGTAGCGCTGGTTGCTGATGACCAGGCGCTCCGATGCGTCGAACAGCAGGAGGCCCTGGGTCATGTTGTTGACGGCCTTGTCGAGCCGTTCCTTCTCCAGCGTCAAGCGGCGGCTGGAGGCGTCGTGGTCGCTGATCAACCGGCGCACCACGACGTAGAGCATGCCGGCGATCAGCAGCACCGAGGTCACGCCGACGGCGATCAGGAAGCGCATCTGCTCGCGCCAGTCGGCGAGCGCCGCCGAGACCGTCGTCGTCGCGGTCACGATCAAGGGATAGCTCGTCAGCCGGTGCGACGCGCCGATGCGGTGCTCGCCGTCGACGGGGCTGCTGAAAATGCCCGTGGTGTTGCCATCGCCGGCCAGGATCTGGCGGAAGATCGGCGCGCTCTTGTAGTTCTGGTTCTGCATGCCCTCGTGGCGTGGATGGCGGGCCAGAAGGGTTCCGTCGCGATGCATCATCGAGATCGCCGCGTCGGGCCCGAGCGCGACGGAGGCGAAGAACCGCTCGACATTGATGGGTTCGAGGCTGCGGCCGATGATGCCCAGGAACTCGCCGTTGGGACTGGTCAGCTTCAGGGCGATGACCGCGACATATGTGCCGGTGATCCGGCCCACGACCGGTTCGATCAGCAATTGCGGCGCGGTCGGATCGGCTTTCAGCCGCTTGAAAAAGGTGCGATCGGCAATATTGACGGGCGGCACCGGCCAGGTCGCTCCGGAGTTGATCAGGTTGCCGTCGGAGTCGAAGATGTTCAGACCGCCGACATAGGTCACCGCGCTCAGCTTGTCCTTCAGCATGGCATTGACGGCGGCGCTTCCCATCTGCTCCTTGAAGCGGGCGCCGGTGTCGATATGGTTCTGTCGGACGTAGTTGGCGAGATCGCGCTGGATCGCGCCGAGATCCTCCATCTGCTGATCGAAATGACGCGCCAGTAGAAGGACGGTGTTCTCCAGCTCGCGCGTCGCGCTGTTCAGCGCGCGTTCCCGGAAACTGTCGGCCATGATGGTCGTGCCGATCGCGATGGCTGCAATCAGCACGAGGCCTCCGCCGACCAGCCAGCGGATCGGTCCACCGCGGTCGGTCGAAGCTCTGAGGGCATTCCGTGGACTAGCGTTGGTCGTCATCGGTCCTGAATACGCTTGCGATAGGCGCTTCGGGATGGAACCGCTACGATGTCCCTCCCACAACCATTGCTATAGGCCCGCTATGGAAGTGAGGTTAGGAAGTTGAGTTAGCGAACAATTAATTCGAAGTTGTATTTGGTTTTCCAATACCTTCAGGCGCGATAATGCCCGGACTTGCCGCCGATCTTCTCGGTCAAACGGATACCTTCGATGCGCACGCCGCGCTCGGCGGCCTTGATCATGTCGTAGATCGTCAGGCAGGTGACGGACACGGCCGTCAGGGCTTCCATCTCGACGCCGGTCGGCCCGGTGACCTTGACGGTTGCACTGACGATGCAGCCGGGCAGCGCAGCGTCGGGGGTGATGTCGACGGTGACCTTGGAGAGCGCCAGCGGGTGGCACAGCGGAATGAGCTCGGATGTGCGCTTGGCGGCCATGATGCCGGCAATGCGGGCCGTGCCGAGTACGTCGCCCTTCTTGGCGTTGCCGGAGATGATGAGCTCGAGCGTCGCGGGACTCATCACCACGCGGCCTTCGGCTGTTGCCGTGCGCTCCGTTGCAGCCTTGTCCGACACGTCGACCATGCGGGCCTCGCCACGAGCATCGATGTGGGTGAGGGCGGGAGCGCCGGGTGACTTGTCGGACATGGTCACTCAGCCGCGCTGGCGGAGGCGGCATCGCGCGCGAGCAACGCGCGGGTCGCCGCCGTGACGTCCGCCTGCCGCATCAGGCTCTCGCCGACCAGGAAGGTCTGGATGCCGACGCGCGCCAGGCGCGCGAGATCGGCCGGCGTGAAGATGCCGCTCTCGCCGACCAGCAGACGCTCCTTCGGGACCAGCGGCGCCAGCGTCTCGGAGGTCGCCAGCGTGGTCTCGAAGGTGCGCAGGTTGCGGTTGTTGATGCCGATCATCGGCGAGCGCAGCTTCAGCGCGCGATCGAGCTCGGCGCGATCATGGATCTCGATCAGCACATCCATGCCGTGGGCGAGCGCGGCGGCCTCGATCTCCGCAGCCGCGGCGTCATCGAGCGCGGCCATGATGATCAGGATGCAGTCGGCGCCATGAGCGCGAGCCTCGACCACCTGATAGGTGTCGAACATGAAGTCCTTGCGCAGCACGGGCAGGGCGGTCGCGGCGCGTGCGGCGACCATGAAGTCCAGATGGCCCTGGAACGACGGCGTGTCGGTCAGCACCGAGAGGCAGGCCGCGCCGCCGGCCTCATAGGCCCTGGCGAGAACAGGCGGATCGAAATCGGCGCGGATCAACCCCTTCGACGGCGAAGCCTTCTTCACCTCCGCGATCAGCGCGTAGTCGCGGTTCGCATGCTTGGCTCGGATCGCCGCGACGAAGCCGCGCGGCGCTGAGGCATCACGCGCTCGCGCCTCGAGATCCGACAGCGGGCACGCCCGCTTGGCGGCCGCGATCTCCTCGCGCTTATAGGCTTCGATCTTGGCCAGGATATCCGACATGGCGCGCTCCGCAGATCAGTCGTTCGAGACGTCGATCAGCTGCTTCAGCCGCGCTGCTGCGGCGCCGCTGTCGAGCGAATCCCGGCCGATTGCGACGCCTTCCTTCAGCGTCTTGGCGCGGCCGGAGACAACCAGCGCCGCCGCGGCGTTCAGCAGGGCCACATCGCGATAGGGACTCGGCAGGCCATCGAGCACACTCTGCAGCGCCACGGCGTTGGCCGCCGCGTCACCGCCCTTCAGACCATCGCTGCCGCACAGGCCAAGCCCGGCCTCCTCGGGCGAGACCTCGAAGGTACGGATATGGCCGTTCTCCAGGGCGGCGACGAAGGTCGGGCCGGTCAAGGTGATCTCGTCGAGCCCGTCGGAGCCGTGCACGACCCAGGCGGCTTCCGAGCCAAGATTCTTCAGCACCTGTGCCAACGGCTCCACCCATTGCCGCGAGAACACGCCGACCATCTGGCGCCTGACGCCGGCCGGATTGGACAGGGGACCGAGCAGATTGAAGATCGTGCGAGTGGCGAGCTCGACCCGGGTCGGACCGACGTTCTTCATCGCCGGATGATGCGCGGGCGCAAACATGAAGCCGATGCCGGCCTCACGCACGCAGCGCCCGACCTGGTCGGGCTTCAGATCGATCTTGACGCCGAGCGCGGCGAGCACGTCGGCCGCGCCCGAGCGCGACGACAGCGCGCGGTTGCCGTGCTTGGCGACCGGCACGCCGGCGCCGGCCACGATGAAGGAGGCGCAGGTCGAGACGTTGACCGAGCCAGAGCCGTCACCGCCGGTGCCGACGATGTCGACCGCGCTCGCTGGCGCGTCGACGCGCAGCATCTTCGCCCGCATCACGCTGACGGCGCCGGTGATCTCCTCGACCGTCTCGCCGCGCACGCGCAGCGCCATCAGCAGCGCGCCCATCTGCGACGGCGTCGCCTCGCCCGACATCATGCTGTCGAAGGCGGACGCCGCCTCCTCGCGGGACAGCGGCGCGCCGGTCGCCACCTTGCCAATGATCGACTTGAGATCGTCCATCGCGTGCCCCTAGCGATCCGTCATTGGTTGCTGCTGCCGCCGCCGACCACCTGGGCCACGGCAGCCTCGTTGATCGTCGTCCCGATGTCCTTCTCGAGCTTCATGACATAGGCCGTGCCCTGCTCGTCGGCGAGCGCGCGCTGCAACTGGTCCTTCAGCTTCTTGGTGTCTTCGGACGCGAGGTCGACCTTCGGCTCGATGATGTCGGTGACACGAAACACAATCCACTGCCGGCCGCCATCAGCCTCGGTCTGACCGACGCCGTCCTTCGCCGTGCGGAATGCGGCGGTGATCGCTCCGGTGGGGACGCCGGGAACCGAGGCGTCGCGCTTGAACGCGCTGGCCGTCTCGACCTTCACGCCGAGCGATGCCGCCTCGTCGGCGAGCTTGCCGCCCTCGTTGAGCTTCTTGACCAGTTCGGTGGCCTTCGCGCGCAGCTTGGCTGCGACCTCGTCGTCGCGCCAGCGCGCGGCGACCTGATCCTTGACCTCGTCGAGGGGGCGATCGCGCGGCGGGGTGATGCCGAGAACCTCGAACCAGACATAGCCGCCGCGGAACGAGATCGGCTCGTTGTCGACACCGACGTCGCTGTTGAAGGCCTGCGCAACGACATCCAGGCCAAGCGGGATGTTCGAAACGGGCTGGCCGTTAGGTTGCTTGCCGGACCTGTCGACCGCTTCGAGCGTGACGGCATTGAGACCGAGCTTCTTGGCGGCCTCTGACACGCTGGCGCCACCGCCGCGCTCGTCTTCCATCTTGTCGCGAAGATTGGCGACTTGCGACTTGGCGCGGTCGGCTGCGATCTCTTTCTTGATGTCGGCAGCGACGCTCTCATATTCCGGCTGTTGGCCCGGCTGAATCGCGCTGACCTTGATCAGCGCCACGTTGAACGCGCCCTTGACCGGCTGGCTGACCTCGCCGGTCGGCAGCGAGAAGGCGGTATCGGCAACGACAGGGTCGAGAATCGCCGATTTCGTCACCAGACCGAGATCGAGATCGGCTGGGTTGAGGTTGCGCTCCTTGGCGAGCTCGTCGAACGTGACTTCACCCGCGGCGATCCGGGCGCGCGCCGCTTGTGCCTCCTCCATGGTGGAGAAGGTCATCTGCTGGACTTGGCGCTTCTCCGGCGTGCCCATCAGCGCCTTGCGCTGGTCGAACAGCTTCCTGGCGTCCTCGTCAGATACGTCGGTCCACTTGCCGATCTCTTCGGGCGTCACCACGACGAAGGAGATCTTGCGATATTCCGGCGCCTTGAACTGGGCTTTGTGCTCTTCGAAATAGGACGCGAGAACCTCGGGCGAGGGCGCATCGATGGTGCCGGCCTGCGCCGCGTCGAGCTTGATGTAATCGATCGAGCGCTGCTCGTTCTGGAAGCGGCCGAGCGCCTCGAGCATCGTGCTGGACGGCTCCAGCCCGGCCGCGATCGTGCCGGTGATCTGCCGCCGCAGCGACTGTCGGCGCTGGTCAGCCAGATAGCGCTGCTCGGTGAAGCCGAAATTGCGGATGATGGCCTGGAAACGCTGCGGGTCGAACGCCCCGTTCGGGCCCTTGAAGTTGGGATCGCTGAGGATCACCCGCATGGTCTCCGCATCGGACTGGGCGAGACCGAGACGGCGGGCCTGCTCGTCGAGGGCGGCTTCCGCAATCGTCTGCTGCAGAACGGAGCGGTCGAGCCCGAACATGCGGGCCTGCTCGGTGGTCAGCGGACGGCCGAGCTGGCGGCCGATCTGCTGCAGCCGGTCGGTATAGATCTGCCGGAACTCGTTGACCGAGATCTCCGTGCGTCCCACGGTTGCAGCCGTCGACTGCCCGAAGCCGCGGAAGATGTCGGCGATGCCCCAGATGCCGAAACTGACGATCAAAACGCCCATGACCACCGCCATGATGGTCTTGCCGAGCCAGTTTGATGAGGCCTTGCGTAATCCTCGAAGCATGGGTCCAGTCTGTCTGCAGGAAAAAGGATGAAGAGGCCGCGCCTTAAAGCAGATTCCGCAAAAGGCCGTCACCGAGTTGAAACGGCTTATAAAGAGGCCGCCGCCCGGTCGCAACCTCGGCCCTGAGGCCGATTGAAGCGGTGGGAAGACGGCTCCCGCTCTGGTGCTCGTCGAAGGGCTCTGCTAGCCGATGTCCGTCACAACATTTGCTGGAATCCCGCCATGACCGACCGCATCCGGCCGCTGATCGCCGGCAACTGGAAAATGAACGGCCTGAAGGCCTCGACCGCCGAGTTCGACGCAATGCTGGCCGGAGCCGCCGAGGTCACCGGCAAGGCCGATCTGCTGGTCTGTCCGCCCGCCACTCTGGTGGCAGGCTTTGCCGAGAGGGCACGCGGCACCCACGCGATCGCGGTCGGGGCCCAGGATTGCCACCCCAAGGCGTCGGGAGCCCATACCGGGGACATCTCGGCGGAGATGCTGGCCGATGCCGGCGCCAGCGCCATCATCGTCGGCCATTCCGAACGGCGCGCCGATCATGGCGAAACCGATGTTGTGGTGCACCAGAAGACTGAGGCGGTGTGGCGCGCCGGATTGGTCGCGATCGTTTGCGTAGGCGAGACCCTGCAGCGCGATGCCGGGCAAACGCTCGACATCCTGCGCGGCCAGCTCAACCTCAGTCTGCCGCAGGGCTCACGGGCCGACAACCTGGTCGTGGCCTATGAGCCGGTCTGGGCGATCGGCACCGGCCTGACCCCGACCGCCAAGGATGTCGAGCAGATTCATGCCTTTATCAGAGAGCTGCTGATCGATCGCTTCAAGCAGGAGGGAGCGCGGACGCGCATCCTCTATGGCGGCTCGGTGAAGCCCTCCAATGCGGCCGAGCTGATGGCGGTCGCGAATGTCAACGGCGCGCTGGTCGGCGGCGCCAGCCTGAAAGCCTCGGACTTTCTCGCCATTGCGAAGGGCTGTTGAGAAGCGACGTGAGCGAAAACGCGCCAGGCGTTTCAGTCCGCCTGTTCGATTCGCTTCCAATAGATCTTCGTGCCGGTGAGGCCGCCATGCGGCTTCAAGGCATAGTCCGGAATGGTTCCGCTCAGCTGGAAGCCGACGCTTTCATAGAGCTGTGAGGCGCCCCCATCCTCGGCGGTATCGAGGACCAGCATCGTCCGCCCATGCGCGCGGGCGAGGTTTTCGGCCGCGCAGAGCAGCGCGGTCGCGATTCCGCGTTTGCGGTGGCTGATGCGCGTCATCATCTTTGCGATCTCGGCGCGGTGCGGCTGGTTTGGCGGCAGCTTCAGCTGCAGCGTCACGGTCGCGATCACATCCTCTCCATCTAAGGCGCCAAGAACGGCTCGTTCGCCGCGCGCCGCGGCCGACAGCGATTCCCGCCAGAACGCGTCGGCATCCTCCTCGCGAAGCGGGTGCATGAAGCTGACCGAGCCACCATGGGCGACCGTTTCGATCAGCATTGCGCGAAGCGCAGCCCGGATTGCCGGCGTATCGGACAGGGCCGCGATTCGGGGCGGGGACATTCTCAACTCCTGGCAAGGGCGACGACGTAGACGCAGGGCGCGTCGGTCTCATTGGCAAAGGTGGTGTCGATCGGTGGGCCGAAGCCGAGGCAGTCGCCCGGCCCGAGCACGTGGCGTTCCGCGCCTTCCGTGATGGTCAATTGCCCGCTCTGAACCCAGAGGAGCTGGCGGATGTGGATGTAGGAGGAGGCCGGCAAGGTTACGCTGCGGTGCGCCGGCATCTCGACGGTCACCAATTCGATCGGATGATCCGGCCTGAGAAAGACCTGGCGCCTGACGTAGCCCGTGTCCGGGTCGCGCCAGACCGGCTGCTCGGCGGCCTTGGACAGGCGCTCCGACTGGGCTTCGGCGCGGAGCATCAGGCCGGCCAGCGTGAGATCGAACGCGCTCGCGAGCTTGACCAGAATGACCGCGGTCGGGCTGACCTCGGCGCGCTCGATCTTGCTGATGGTGGCCTTCGACACGCCCGAGCGTTCGGCGAGGTCGGCCAGCGACCACCCACGGCCGTCCCGTTCCAGCAGCAGGCGACGGGCGAGCCTCTGGCTGAAGTCGTCTATTATTTGATCCATTCGTCTCTAATAGTGGATATTGAAGCGGCCGGCAAGTGTCGACCCGGAGGGCGACGTCGGCGCTTGTGCGAAGCGCGGTTGGGATTATCTGCGGGGTGGCGTTGCTCGACATGATCGTGTAACACCGCGCAAATTTCCGAATAGCCCGCGAAGCTCTCGCGATCCCGGCCCCCGGTCGGGGCCTGCGAGGGCTTGTGACGGAAGGTCACCATGCAGACTGTCTTGATCGTCATCCACCTCATGATTGTCGCCGTCCTGATCGGTACGGTGCTGTTGCAGAAATCCGAGGGCGGTGGCCTTGGCATGGGCGGCGGCGCCGGTTTCATGTCGAGCCGCGGCACGGCCAACCTGCTAACGCGCACGACCGCGATCCTGGCACTCCTCTTCTTCCTCACCAGCCTGGCGCTGACTTGGCTCGCGGGTCTGGATCGCAAGCCGACCTCGATTCTCAACAACCTGCCGGGGCAGACCCAGTCAGGCGGAGCGACCCCAGTGGCGCCGACCGCGGGCGGCGTGCTCGACCAGCTCAAGAAGGCCGACGAGCAGCAGGCACCCGCGGCTCCGGCTGCGCCGCAGGCCCCGCAGTCGCAATAACGCGGGCAAGCCATGCAGGAACGCAATTGGCGTCCTGCGTCATGAGGCGGTCTCAAGTACCTGAGACCATTAATATTTTGAAGTAACCCACAGGCCCGCGACAGCGTTGCGGGCTGCAAGCGATTCGTTTTGGCGAATCGAGCGCGCGGCATTAAAGGTAGGGTCCCATGGCGCGGTACATCTTCATCACCGGCGGCGTGGTTTCCTCGCTCGGAAAGGGTCTGGCTTCAGCCGCGTTAGGCGCGCTGCTGCAGGCCCGCGGCTACAAGGTCCGGCTTCGCAAGCTCGACCCCTATCTCAACCTCGATCCCGGCACGATGTCGCCGTATCAGCACGGCGAAGTGTTCGTGACCGATGACGGTGCCGAGACCGATCTCGATCTCGGTCATTACGAACGCTTTACCGGCCGGCCGGCGACCAAGGCCGACAACATCACCACGGGCCGGATCTATCAGGACATCCTGACCAAGGAGCGGCGCGGCGACTATCTCGGCGCGACCATCCAGGTCGTCCCGCACGTGACGAATGCGATCAAGGATTTCGTCCTGTCCGGGAATGACGAGTACGATTTCGTGCTGGTCGAGATCGGCGGCACCGTCGGCGACATCGAGGGCCTGCCGTTCTTCGAAGCGATCCGGCAGCTCGGCAACGAGCTGCCGCGCCATCACGCGATCTATATCCATCTCACGCTGCTGCCTTACATTCCGAGCGCCGGCGAGTTGAAGACCAAGCCGACGCAGCATTCGGTCAAGGAGCTGCGCTCGATCGGCATCCAGCCGGACATCCTGCTGTGCCGCACCGACCGCCCGATCCCGAAGGAGGAACGGCGCAAGCTCGGCCTGTTCTGCAACGTGCGCGAAAGCGCCGTCATCGAGGCGCGCGACGTCGACAACATCTATGCCGTGCCGGAGGCCTATCATGCCGCCGGCCTCGACGACGAAGTGCTGGCCGCGTTCGGCATCGAGCTGCGGGTGCCGCCGGCGCTGGCGAGCTGGCACACGATCAACGAGCGCGTCCGCAATCCGGAAGGCGACGTCACGATCGCGATCGTCGGCAAGTACACGGGCATGAAGGATGCCTATAAGTCGCTGATCGAGGCGCTCTCTCACGGCGGGATCGCCAACAAGGTCCGCGTCAAGCTCGACTGGATCGAGAGCGAGGTGTTCGAGAACGAAGACCCGGCGCCATTCCTCGAGCACGTCAACGGCATCCTGGTGCCCGGCGGCTTCGGCCAGCGCGGCGCCGAGGGTAAGATCCGCGCGGCGCGGTTCGCGCGGGAGCGTGACGTGCCGTATTTCGGCATCTGCTTCGGCATGCAGATGGCGGTGATCGAGGCGGCGCGCAATCTCGTCGGCATCACCGAGGCCAACTCGACCGAGTTCGGTCCGACGCCGGAGCCGCTCGTCGGCCTGATGACGGAATGGCTGCGCGGCAACGAGCTGGAGAAGCGCTCCAAGAGCGGCGATCTCGGCGGCACGATGCGGCTCGGCGCCTATCCTGCGGCGCTCAAGCGCGGCAGCCGCGTCTCCGAGGTCTATGGCGGTGCCACCGAGATCTCCGAGCGCCATCGCCACCGCTACGAGGTCAACACCGCCTACAAGGACCGGCTCGAGCAGCACGGTCTGAAGTTCTCCGGCCTGTCGCCGGACGGCGTGCTGCCGGAGATCGTGGAATATGAGGACCATCCCTGGTTCATCGGCGTCCAGTTCCACCCCGAGCTGAAATCGCGGCCATTCGAGCCGCATCCGCTGTTTGCGTCCTTCATCCAGGCGGCGATGGTGCAGTCGCGGCTGGTCTGACGACCGTCTTTGACGGTGTGGCCGAATATTGCGAGAACGCTCCCTGATCACACGATCCAACGACAGATCAGGGAGTGACCAATGATCTACGAGAGCCGCATCTATCGCTGCATTCCAGGCCGGCTGCCGGCGCTGCTGAAGCGCTTCGAGACCACGACGCTGAAGCTGTGGGAGAAGCATGGCATCCGCCCGGTCGGCTTCTTCACGACGCTGATCGGCGAATCCAACCAGGAGCTGACCTATTTCCTGGCCTGGGAATCGCTCGCCGAGCGCGAGACCAAATGGACTGCGTTCATGACCAATCCCGATTGGATCGCGGCGCGCGCCAAGAGCGAGGAGGACGGCCAGATCGTCGCCAACATCACCAGCCAGTTCCTGGTACCGACCGCGTTCTCGGCCTTGAAATAGAAGCCGGAGAGGGGCGGGGATGACCGATCCCCGCAACCCTGCTATTCGCGGGCACAGGCCGGGTTGATCCGGACGCCAGCGCTGGGCATGGTCGCGCACTCTCAAGAGGATGATGTCGTGAACGCTTCGATCTCTGCTGCGCCGGTCGTCTCGGTCGGCTCCATCAGCTTCGGCAATACCCTGCCGCTCGCCGTCATCGCCGGCCCCTGCCAACTCGAGAGCCGCGCCCATGCGCTCGAGGTCGCCTCGGCGCTGAAGGAGATCGCGACGCGGCTGAACATCGGGCTCGTCTACAAGACCTCGTTCGACAAGGCCAACCGCAGCAGCGGCTCGGCTGCGCGCGGCCTCGGGCTTTCGCAGTCGCTGCCGATCTTCGCCGAGATCCGCGCGTCGCTCGGCCTGCCCGTGCTGACTGACGTCCACGATGCGAGTCAGTGCGCCGAGGTGGCGCAGGCGGTCGACGTGCTGCAGATCCCGGCCTTCCTGTGCCGGCAGACTGACCTGCTGCTCGCGGCCGCCGCGACCGGCAAGGTCGTCAACGTCAAGAAGGGCCAATTCCTGGCGCCATGGGACATGGCCAATGTGGTCGCCAAGATCACGGGCTCCGGCAATCGCAACGTGCTGGTCACCGAGCGCGGCGTCTCGTTCGGCTACAACACGCTGGTCTCCGACATGCGCGCGCTGCCGATCATGGCGCGCACGACCGGCGCGCCCGTCATCTTCGATGCCACGCATTCGGTGCAGCAGCCGGGCGGGAAGGGCACCTCGTCGGGCGGCGAGCGCGAATTCGTGCCGGTGCTGGCGCGGGCGGCGGTGGCGGTCGGCGTGGCCGGCGTCTTCATCGAGACGCATCCGGATCCCGATCATGCGCCCTCCGACGGGCCGAACATGGTCCCGCTCGCGCAGTTCGAGGGTCTGCTGCGAACGCTGATGGCGTTCGACCAGCTCGCAAAGGGGCAGGCGACGACCGGCCTCGCGCGCTGATGCACCAGCCCGTGGCCCGGCCCTCCGAGCAGCGCTTTCCTCCGGCCGTGAACATCATCGCGCTGGCGGGCTTCTCGGCGGCGCTGTCGACGCGGGCGCTCGATCCGGTGCTGCCGCATGTCGCCGAGGATTTTTCGATCAGCATCACGACTGCGGCCGGGATCGCGGCCGGCTATGCGCTGATCTATGCCCTGATCCAGCCGGCGATCGGCGCCGCCGCCGATCTGTTCGGCAAGGCGCGGCTGATGACGCTGTGCCTCGCATTGCTCGGTGTCGCCAGCATCCTCGGCGCGCTCGCCACCTCGTTTCCGCTGCTGTTCGCCTCGCGCATTCTTGCCGGCATCGCCTCTGGCGGCGTGTTTCCGGTGGCGCTCGGGCTGACCAGCGATCTCGTTGCACCCGACAAGCGGTAGGTCGCGATCGGCCGCACGCTCGCGGGCTCGATGGCGGGCAACCTGCTCGGCGCGACGGCATCCGGCATCATCGGCGATTTCATCGGCTGGCGTGGCGTGCTCGCGATCCTCGGCGCGCTCGGGCTGATCGCCTCCTTTGCGGTGGCGGCAGGCTTTCGCGGCGCCAAGGTCACGCATGCGCCGACCACCGATCTCGCCGCGCTGAGGAAGGGCTACCGCACCATCTTCACCAACCCCAATTCGCGCTTCTGCTTCTCGGCGGTGTTCGTCGAAGGCTGCTGCGTGTTCGGGCTGTTTCCGTTCATCGCCTCGTTCCTGTTCGATCTCGGCGAGACCTCGCTGTCGATCGCGGGCATCGTCATCGCAGGCTTCGCGGTCGGCGGGCTGTTCTACACGTTCACGGTGTCGAACTTCCTGCCGCGGCTCGGCGTCAAGGGCATGATGATCACGGGCGCTGCCCTGGTCGGGCTGCAGCTCGCCGCGCTCGCCTTCGGCCCGGGCTGGAAGCTGCAGTTCGGCTGCATGCTGCTGATGGGCTGGGGCTTCTACATGATCCATGGCTGCCTGCAGGTGTTCGCCAGCGAGCTGTCGATCGGGGCGCGCGCGACCGCGATGTCGCTGCACTCGTTCTTCTTCTTCATGGGCCAGACGGTCGGCCCGATCGCCTATGGCTTCGGCCTGGTCCATGGCGGCAAGCAGCCGACGCTGCTGATCGCCGCCATCATGATGGTCGTGCTCGGCTTCGCCTGCGCCGCGCTGCTGCGGCAGCGGCCGCCGGCGGATGCAGCGGCGACGTGACGGCGCGCTCGTTTGCGAGCCGGCCATCCTTTCCTCGCTGTTGATGCTGATGCTGCGCGCCTCTGACATGGCGTGTTGCTGTCGTTGACACGGACGCACCGCCCCGATCTCGCGGCGCATCGGCGTCCGAGCTTTGCCTTTGAGAGTGCCCTTTTCCGAGAAGAGGGCACGGGGAATGCCGGGAGCTGGCCGCCCCCATGGCCCGCCAGCGAGAAAAAATGCTGGCGGCAGGAACCACAGGTTCAGCCGAGACATCCCGGCATTCCCCGCGCGATGGTTGGGCGGCTTATACGTACTCTCCCCGGGGACCGGGCTGTCTTGCCCCCGTGACCGGCGGATCATCATCACCGCCAGCGTAGCCTCAGCGTCGGGAGGCCAGGACCATACGATTTCGCCGGCGCATCAGGCTCGTTCGTCCGCATGAGTGATCACGCTGCGAACCCGACACGCCCACCGCATCCCGCCTCAACGTCCGTGACGACCGCGAAGCGCCCCTCTGATCGAGACGGGATGGTGATAGTCAATCACAAATTCCGATAAAGCGAAAGTGGAATATTTTTAGCGGGATGTCTGAGAGCGGTGATCGGCTTGAAAGCGCGGCACAAACTGGCTTTCGGGGCAGCGGTTTGATGGTTGCGTCGACTGAGAAGGTCGAACGGGAGCGTGCCCGTCGGGCGACTCAGTGGCCATAGGCTCGCGGGCGGGAGAAGATTCATTCAGTGGTGCGGTACAGGGCTGAGACCCAGGAAGGCCTGCTCAACTGAAAAGTACCAAGCCAAATAGATGAGTATCAGTGAGGCCACACAGGCGCAGGCTACCTTTTCCCGAAACACTGTCTGACTTGTTCGTAATGCCCACAACGAGCGGGTATAAGTCTGCCAGTTTGTATGGTGTTTGAGGACTCACGGATGGTTTCTTTCGACGAAGCGAGAGAGTTGGCCGCCAGACACGTCGCGGAACTGGAGCAAGTGGCTGGATGCGAGTTGGTGGTTCTTGAAGAGGCCACGAAAAATGTGGAGCAAGGATGGGTCTTCTTTTATGACTCAAAGTTGCATCAAGAGACGGACGAGTTTCAGTATTCGCTTGCCGGAAACGCTCCCATCTTCATAGATCGGGACGGCAAGCTCCGAAATTTGCCTACCTACCTGTCGTGGCAGGAAGGGCTGAAGCTGGTGCTTGCAGAAAATTGAGACGGGTTTGATCGTCGCTCTAGAAGAGAACTGCCGGAAATACGTCTTTGCTCCTGCCAAATCTTCTTGCAGGATGGCGGAATGACAACCGAAGGTTGTTTCTCCGCCGATATCTCGCCCAGCAATGCAGACGCTGCCGCATGCGTTCGTGCAATCCTGGCCGCCGTCTGCCCCCTGGCGGCCGAGTACTATGCCCTACAGGTAAGCCCCTGGGCGTCACCGGTGAGATCGCCGAGTTCGCCGCCGCAGAATGCCTCGGTCTTGGCGCGTACCGCTGGGTATGACGCCGTTCGCCAAAGTCCGAACGGACCCGTTCGTATCCAGATCAAGGGCCGCGCCTGCACCGGGAATGCAAACCGAGGCCAGCGGATCGGGCGCATCGAGCTCGACTCCGCCTGCGACGTGGCTCTACTGGTGCTACGAAATACGGTGACATTGCACTAAATGCCCCGGAGCGGCGGATTGTGAATTAAGTGCACTGTCACCATAATCCTGGGATTGTGAATTAAGTGCACTGTCACCGTAATCCCGTAATCCCATACGATTTCGCCGGCGCATCAGGACCGCTCGTCCGCATGAGTGATCACGCTGCGACCCCGACACGCCCACCGCATCCCGCCTCAACGTCCGTGACGACCGCGAAGCGCCCCTCTGATCGAGACGGGACGGGAGCAATCAATCACGAATTCCGATAAAGCGAAAGAAGAATGTTTTTCGCGGAAGATCTGGACAGGGGTGATCGCCCTGAGCGGACAACAAAATTCAGTTTTGAGGCGCAGGAGGTTCAGCAGTCGAAATCGATGGCGAAGGGCCTCGCCTGATAGCAACCATGCCCGACGGGCGACTCGCCGCCACGGACGGTCATTGATGCGGGACTTTGCATGCGCTGCGCCGCAAATGCGTGCGCCGGCCAATACAACCTGAAGGTATTTTGACTTGTGTTTCTGATTTGTTCTATCTAATATTCTTGGCGGTGAGTGAAGGGAGAACGACGGTGAAGCGGGCGGGGCATTTGTTGCTGTATGTCGCGATCGTTGCGGGCGGTTTCCATCAGGCGCTGGCGCAGCCCTCGGCCAAGTCCGAGAGCCCACGCGTTGCTGCGACGGCGCCTGCCAAGATCCTGCTCAGCGCCCACAGGGGCGATGCGACCATTCTGACCATCTCCGACCAGGATAGCGACACCGCCGCGGTGACGTTCCGGATCGAGCTCGACGACGCGATCGAGAGCTGCCTGCGCGAGCCGCCGCCTGACGACAGCAAGCCGGCGGAAGTGGCGCGTTGCGCCAAGCAGGTCATGGATCTCAACGCCGGCAAACAGACCAAGCGGCGGGCGATGTGCTCCAAGAACACGGTTTATACCGAGTTCGGCAACTACTCGCTGGTCGGCACCGGGGAGCCTCAGTCGAGCGGCGAAGGAAAGAAGATGATCCGCACCAACTGGAAGGATCATCGCAACGAGCAGATCGTCGACAACAGCACGGCGGCGAGGACGGACGCAATGCTGAGTACGTTTCAGATCCTGTGTCCATCCGCCTACAAGGCGAAGTTCGACGGCTACTACGCGTATTGAGGCAGGAGCGCGCGATCGGCGACTACCAGTCGAGGTTGGCCGAGCGGCACGTCTCGCAGACGCTCACATCGTCCTTCCGGGAAAGCGGACGACGGCAGCGGTGGCACGTGCCTTCCGTCAGCGTTACATGCAGCGTCAGAGCTTTGGCTTCCCTCATCGAGAAGCCAAACTGGGCGACGAGCAGTTTGTGGCCCTCAATCTGGCTGCGGCGGATTTCGGCTGCAATTCTCGCCTTGTCCGTTGCTGACAGCGAAGGCGGCCACGTGACGGTTGTGGTGCACTTGGGACAGAACACCGACAGGCGGGCATATTCGACTGCGCCGTTCACGACCGCACCTTCCGCTTCTCGATCGTCATCACCCCCGCCCGCGATACGGCGCCACGCCCTGGTCCGGCACCCACAGGCCCTTCGGCAGCTTGCCCGTTTGCCAGAACACGTCGATCGGGATGCCGCCGCGAGGGTACCAGTAGCCGCCGATGCGCAGCCATTTGGGCTTGATCTCTGACGCCAGGCGCTTGCCGATCGCGACGGTGCAGTCCTCGTGGAAGGCGCCGTGGTTGCGGAAGCTCGCGAGGTACAGCTTGAGCGACTTGGATTCGACCAGCCAGGGACCGGGGGCGTAGTCGATGACGATATGGGCGAAGTCCGGCTGACCGGTCACGGGGCAGAGCGAGGTGAACTCGGGCACCGTGAAGCGGGCCAGGTAATCCGTGTCCTTCTGCGGATTGGGAACGCGGTCGAGCTTGGCCGCGTCCGGACTGTCGGGCGTCGCCACCTCGCGGCCAAGCTGAAGGCCGGCGGATGTCAGGGATGGGTTGGATTTTTTCGCCATGTGTCGTGTCACCTGCCGCAGAGGCGCCCCTTTAGCCAATCGGAGCGCCCACGTCATCCGCTTCGTGATTTCCGCGTCAGGTGGCCTTTTCGCCCCCGTGACCTTGCGGTAGAAGCAGCGCAACAACGTCCACCCAGAAACGCCCGCGAGAGGACCTCATGACCGCCATCGTCGACATCATCGGCCGCGAAATCCTGGACAGCCGTGGCAATCCCACGGTCGAGGTCGACGTCGTGCTGGAGGACGGCTCGGTCGGCCGCGCCGCCGTGCCGTCCGGCGCCTCCACCGGCGCCCACGAGGCGGTCGAGCTGCGCGACGGCGACAAGCACCGCTATCTCGGCAAGGGCGTGCTGAAGGCCGTCGAGGCCATCAACGACGAGGTCTATGAGGCCTTGAGCGACATGTCGGTGCAGGACCAGGTCCAGATCGACCAGATCCTGATCGAGCTCGACGGCACCGAGAACAAGAGCCGGATCGGCGCCAACGCCATTCTCGGCGTCTCGCTCGCCTGCGCCAAGGCGGCGGCGATCTCCTACGACATGCCGCTGTATCGCTATGTCGGCGGCACCTCGGCCCGCACCCTGCCGGTGCCGATGATGAACATCGTCAATGGCGGCGTGCACGCCGACAACCCGATCGACTTCCAGGAATTCATGATCATGCCGGTGGGCGCGCCGAGCTTCGCCGAGGCGTTGCGCTGCGGCTCGGAGATCTTCCACACGCTCAAGGCCGAGCTGAAGAAGGCGGGCCACAACACCAATGTCGGCGACGAGGGCGGCTTCGCGCCGAACCTGCCGTCGGCGGACGCCGCGCTCGACTTCGTCATGAGCGCGATCGGCAAGGCCGGCTATACCGCGGGCGAGGACGTCATGCTGGCGCTCGACTGCGCGGCGACCGAGTTCTTCAAGGACGGCAAGTATGTCTACGAGGGCGAGAACAAGTCGCGCTCGCGCTCCGAGCAGGCCAAGTATCTTGCGGATCTGGTCGCCCGCTACCCGATCGCCTCGATCGAGGACGGCATGTCCGAGGACGACATGGACGGCTGGAAGGAGCTGACCGACCTGATCGGCCACAAGTGCCAGCTCGTCGGCGACGACCTGTTCGTCACCAACGTCAACCGTCTCGCCGACGGCATCCGCAACGGGCGCGCCAATTCGATCCTGATCAAGGTCAACCAGATCGGCACGCTGACGGAGACGCTGGCCGCGGTCGAGATGGCCTACAAGGCCGGCTACACCGCCGTGATGTCGCACCGCTCCGGCGAGACCGAGGATTCCACGATCGCCGATCTCGCGGTCGCCACCAATTGCGGGCAGATCAAGACCGGCTCGCTGGCGCGCGCCGACCGCACCGCCAAGTACAACCAGCTGCTGCGCATCGAGCAGGAGCTGGATGCGCAGGCCAAGTATGCGGGCAGGGCGGCGCTGAAGGCGCTGGCCTGAGTCTGGACTAAGCTAACCAAAGAAAAAAGGGAGGCACGCATGGGTGTCGAGACACAGGGCCTGCAACTGCGGACCCTGATCAGGCGCAGCGGCGAGCTCGAGCTCTCGCTGGTCGACGTGCCGACCCCCGAGCCGGGGCCGGACGAGGTGGTGGTGCGGATCGAGGCGGCGCCGATCAATCCGTCCGATCTGGGCCTCCTCGTCGGCGCGGCCGATCTGTCGACCCTGCAGGCGTCCGGCACCACGGACCGCCCCGTGGTCACCGCCAAGGTGCCGGAGGCGGGTATGCGGGCGATGGCCGGCCGGCTCGATGAGTCGCTGCCGATCGGCAATGAGGGCGCGGGCGTGGTGGTCAAGACCGGCTCCTCGGACGCCGCCAAGGCGCTGATGGGCCGCACCGTCGCGGCCATCGGCGGGGCGATGTACAGCCAGTATCGCTGCCTGAAGGTCTCCGAATGCCTGCCGCTGCCGGCCGGCACCACGCCGGCCGAGGGCGCCTCCTGCTTCGTCAACCCGCTGACGTCGCTCGGCATGACCGAGACGATGCGGCGCGAGGGCCACACCGCGCTGGTGCATACCGCGGCCGCGTCCAACCTCGGGCAGATGCTCAACAAGATCTGCCTCAAGGACGGCATCCCGCTCGTCAACATCGTGCGCAGCGCTGATCAGGCCGAGCTGTTGCGCGGCATCGGCGCGAAATACATCGTGGATTCGACGGCGCCGACTTTCATGGACGACCTGATCGCGGCGCTGGTCGAGACCGGCGCGACCATCGCGTTCGATGCGATCGGCGGCGGCAAGCTCGCGGGCCAGATCCTCAACGCGATGGAAGCCGCGATCAACAAGTCCGGCAAGCATCCCTACAGCCGCTATGGCTCGAACGTGCACAAGCAGGTCTACATCTACGGCAGCCTGGACACGCGCCCGACCGAGATCACGCGCGGCTTCGGCATGACCTGGAGCGTCGGCGGCTGGCTGCTGTTTCCGTTCCTGATGAAGATCGGCAAGGCGGATACCGAGCGGCTGCGCCAGCGCGTCGTCGATGAGCTGAAGACGACCTTTGCGAGCCACTACACCAAGGTCGTTTCCTTGTCCGAGGCGCTCGATCCGGCCAACCTCGCCGTGTACGCCAAACGGGCCACCGGCGAAAAATTCCTCATCGACCCCAGCAAAGATAAGTGACCTAACGTCGCTCCTCGGACGTTGCTGACGGGCTTGCGTTTGGCCCGCATGCGGAGACAATCCGCCCCGTTTGTCTGGGGGCGGTGTCAGCCGCATGGAGCACTGAGGAGAGATTTGTCATGACCCTATTGGATCGCCGTCGATTTCTGGCCGGCGCGGCCCTCGCCGGAGCTGCAACCGCTTTGCCGCCGCTGGCCGGACAGGCACGCGCAGCGGTTGCACCCGCCGGCGCGCAGGCGCCCGGCTTCTATCGCTACAAGGTCGGCGACTATGAATGCACCTCCGTCAATGACGGCGCGCGCACCTTCCCGATGCCCGACACGTTCGTCGTCAACACGGCGAAGGACGACGCGCTCGCGGCTGCCGAAAGCGCCTACATGCCGAAGGGCATGATCACGATCCCCTTCAATCCGCAGCTGATCAACACCGGCTCCAAGCTGGTCCTGATCGACACCGGCAACGGCGCTGGCGCCTTCGAGGCCAGCAAGGGCGCGGTTGGCCGCACGCTGCAGAACCTCGCTGCCGCCGGCGTCGATCCGAAGAGCATTGACGTCGTCGTGCTCTCCCACATGCATGGCGACCACATCAACGGCCTCAAGCTCGCCGACGGCTCGCTGGCGTTCCCGAACGCCGAGCTGAAGGTGCCGGCCAAGGAGTGGGCGTTCTGGGCCAGCGACGAGAATGCCGCCAAGGCGCAGACCGACTTGATGAAGGGCAATTTCGCCAACTTCAAGAAGGTGTTCGGTGGGCTCGAGAGCAAGGTCACCCAGTACGAGTGGGACAAGGAGGTCGCGCCCGGCATCACCGCGCTCGGCACGCCCGGTCACACGCCGGGCCACACCTCGTTCGCCGTCGCCTCGGGCAATGCCAGGGTCCTGATCCAGGCCGACGTCACCAACGTCCCCGAGCTGTTCCTGCGCAACCCGGACTGGCACGTGATGTTCGACACCGATGCAGCGATGGCGCAGGAGACGCGGCACAAGTTCTACGACATGGCCGCCGCCGAGAAGGCCAAGGTGATCGGCTTCCACTTCTCGTTCCCCTCGGTGGGCTATGTCGAGAAGGACGGCGCCAAGTACCGGCTGATTCCGGCGCCGTGGAATCCGGTGATCTGAGCAGGGACCGCGAATTCGTCGCCGTCATTGCGAGCCAACGGGTCCGCGCGAACGCGCGGCCCGATGACAGGCTCCGCGAAGCAATCCAGGGCTCGGTTGGGACTCTGGATTGCTTCGTCGCTTCGCTCCTCGCAATGACGGAGAAGAGAGAAGGGGGGCCGCCTTCGGGCGGCCTGCTCGTTTTTGCATATGCGAAATGTCGGGCTTTCCGCGGCTCGCGCGAGCGCCTATGTCGAACCTCCCGGGATGTCCGCAGGGCCTTGCATGTCGACCGATCTCTCAACCTCCAGCGCCGATCTTTCCAACTGGCGCTCCGCGCCGTTCAGCCGCTGGGCCTTCCACAACATCCGGTCGATCCTGCCGGTCGCCGACATCGAGAGCGCGCCCGGCAGCGCGTGGCCGCTGCCGGCAAGTCCGATCTCCTTCGATCAGTTCAGCCTGCGGCTGCCGAAGGGCGGCACGCTCGACCTCGACGGCTTCCTGAAAGCGACGGCGACGGACGGGCTCCTGATCCTCCACGACGGCCGCATCGTGTTCGAGCACTATGACGGCGGCACCGACCGCGACACGCCGCACATCCTGATGTCCGCGACCAAATCGATCACCGGGCTGATGGCCGGCATCCTGGCCGGCCGCGGCGAGCTCGACGTCGACGCCGAGGTCACGCGCTACGTGCCGGAAGTGGCAGCCACCGCCTATCGCGGCGCCACGATCCGACAGCTCCTCGACATGCGGGCCGGCATCATCTTCGACGCCGCCGGCCTGCAGGCCTATGCCGACGCCGCGGGCTGGGAGCCGGTCGCACCTCGCACGACGCCGAACCTGCATGAATTCTATGAGACGATGCGCGCGCAGGCGATTCCGCATGGCGGCACCTTCAGCTACGTCTCCGCCAACACCGATCTGCTCGGCTGGGCGATCGAGCGCGCCACCGGCCGCAGCTTCGCGAGCCTGGTCAGCATCTTGCTATGGAAGCCGATGGGGGCGAGCGGCGAGGCCTTCATCACGCTCGACCGCAAGGGCGCGCCGCGCTGCACCGGCGGGTTCTGCGCCACGCTGCGCGACGTTGCGCGGCTCGGCCAGCTCGTGCTGTCAGGCGGCCGGCGCGGCTCGCACACGATCATCCCCGAAGCCTGGCTCGACGACATCAGGCACAATGGCGACGCCCAGGCGTGGCGCGACGGGCAGTGGCGCGACAGCTTTGCCGCCATCAGCCGCAACATGCATTATCGCAGCGGCTGGTACGTCATCAACGACCAGCCGCAGCTCATGTTCGCGATGGGCATTCACGGCCAGAACCTGTTCGTCGATACGTCCAACGACATCGTGATCGCCAAGGTCTCGTCATGGGCGCAGCCGGTCGACGGACAGGCCATCTGGCTGACGCGTCAGGCGGTGGCGGAATTCACCCGTCATCTCAAAGAGACCGGTTGAGCCCGAGGGAAGCGGCAGGCGGGCGGGGTCATCGAGCGCCTCTTGCGATGAAGCGCAGTGTTTCGCGGGATCCGGTTTCATGCACTTGCATGTTCCTGCCGGAGCGCTTTAAGTGCCCCTCACACGCCGCTCCTCAAAGGATCTCCCCATGCCTGCACCCTATTCGATCGTCGCCCTCGTCGGCAGTCTCCGCAAGGAGAGCTTCACGCTCAAGATCGCCAAAGCCCTGGCCAAGCTGGCGCCGGTCAGCCTGAAGATCGACGTCACCACGCTCAACGGCCTGTCGTTCTTCAACCAGGATCTCGAAGCCAATCCGCCGGCCGACTGGCTCGCCCTGCGCGACAAGCTGAAGGCCTCGAACGGCGTGCTCATCTTGACGCCCGAATACAACCGCTCGATTCCCGGCGTGCTGAAGAATGCGATCGACATCGCCTCGCGCCCCTATGGGCAGAGCTCGTTCCTGGGCAAGCCGGTCGGTCTCATCGCCAACTCGCCGGGTGCGCTCGGCGGCGTCGCGGCGGCCAAGCACCTGCAGAACGTCATGCCGGGCATCTCGGGTCCGGTCATGGGGCAGCCGGAAATCTACCTGAATGGGGTCGGCGACGCCTTCGACGCCCAGGGCGAGTTGGTCAAGGACTCGCTCAAGACGGTGCTGCAGCAATATCTGGAGGCGTTCGCCGCCTTCGTGGCCAAGCAGAACGGCTGACCAGGGTCGTCGCCGTGCGTCCGCCCGTGCGGCGGTCGCCAACTGCATGACGGGTATGATGCGGGCAGGGCGTTGACGCGCCTTGCCCGATCCGTTTCAAGGCAATGCCGGACCTGCGCAAGGATGCGCATTGCCAAGGAAGCACGATGGCCCATTCGTTCACACCCGCGTCGTCGGCGAAGCCCGGCCCGAACCAGCCGGATCTCGACTCGGAGGCCGTCTGGCAGGCGCGGATCGACCTTGCGGCCTGTTTCCGGATGGCGGCGCGGCACGGGCTCGAGGAGGGCATCTGCAACCACTTCTCGGCGCTGGTGCCCGGCTATGACGACCTCTTCATCGTCAATCCCTACGGCTATGCCTTTCGTGAGCTGACCGCCTCGAAGCTGTTGGTTTGCGATTTCGACGGCAACGTCATTGCCGGCGACGGCCGCCCGGAGGCGACCGCATTCTATATCCACGCCCGCATCCACAAGGCGCTGCCGCGCGCCAAGGTCGCGTTCCATACGCATATGCCGTATGCCACCGCGCTCTCGATGACCGAAGGCGATCCGCTGATCTTCGCCGGGCAGACGGCGCTGAAATTCTATGGACGAACCGCCGTCGACGCGAACTACAACGGGCTGGCGCTCGACGCGCGCGAGGGGGACCGCATCGCCGGGGCTGTCGGTGATGCCGACATCGTCTTCATGAAGCATCACGGCGTCATGGTCCTGGCGCCGACCATCGCCGAAGCCTGGGACGATCTCTATTATCTCGAGCGCGCCTGCCAGGTTCAATGCCTGGCGCTGTCGACCGGGCGCAAGGTGGTGCCGGTGGCGCCCGACATCGCCGAGGCCGCCTATCGCCAGATGCGGGAGGGGGATGCGGAATCGGCGCGGCTGCATCTCGAAGCGATCAAGCGGACGCTCGACGCCGAGGAGCCCGCCTATCGGGCTTGAGCGCGTAGCGGGGCGGGGGCTCAGGGTTAGCGCTTCCTTAACCGGGGCGCCGCATTCTCGGGCCATGGTCTCCCGCGCGCGCCTCAAATCCTTCCTGACCGGGCTAGCCCTCTACACGATGGCGGCCGCCATCATCGGCTATTTCGGCATCAACGCCTATACCGGCCGGTACGGCCTGACCGCGCGTCAGGAGCTCGACCAGGAGATCATTGCGCTCACCTCCGAGCTCGCCCGGTTGAAGCAGGAGCGGGCGGAGGGTGAGAAGCGCGTATTGCTGCTGCGCTCCGACCGGGTCGATCCCGACATGCTCGATGAACGCGCCCGTTTTCAGCTCGGCTATGCCAACCCGCGTGATCTGATCCGGATCAATCGGCCGCAGTGACGCGTGTCCCTTCGCCGCGGTGCCTAAACTTTAGCAGGCCGTGGCGTCAGGAATTTCAAAAACGCGCTCATCAGCATTCGTTTATTTCGCGCTCGTTTGCAGTGCGGCAAAGCAAAATGAACCGCAATTCACGCAGTCCTTTTACGTGCCTTGGAGTTGAGCTAGAGAGAGCTACTTTTTCTCTCATCCGGAATTGCCATGGCCGCACCCAAGAAGACCGCCGCAAAGGAACAAGGGCAGGACAGAGACAACGGCCCGCCGCCGGAATTCACCAGAGAACAGGAATTGGCCGCGCTGCGCGACATGCTGCTGATCCGTCGCTTTGAGGAGAAGGCGGGTCAGCTTTATGGCATGGGTGCGATCGGCGGTTTCTGTCACCTCTACATCGGGCAGGAGGCTGTGGTCGTCGGCATGCAGATGGCGCTGAAGCCGGGCGATCAGGTCATCACCGGCTATCGCGATCACGGCCACATGCTAGCGACCGGGATGGATGCCAAGGGCGTCATGGCCGAACTCACCGGGCGCCGCGGCGGCTACTCCAAGGGCAAGGGCGGCTCCATGCACATGTTCAGCATGGAGAAGAATTTCTTCGGCGGCCACGGCATCGTCGGTGCGCAGGTGTCGCTCGGGACGGGCCTCGCGCTCGCCAACCGGTACCGCGGCAACGACTCGGTCAGCGTCGCCTATTTCGGCGACGGCGCGGCAAATCAGGGGCAGGTCTATGAGAGCTTCAACATGGCGGAGCTCTGGAAGCTGCCGGTGATCTACGTCATCGAGAACAACCGCTATGCGATGGGCACGGCCGTGTCGCGCGCCTCGGCGCAGACCGACTTCTCCAAGCGCGGCATCTCCTTCAACATCCCGGGCGAGCAGGTCGACGGCATGGACGTCCGCGCCGTGAAGGCTGCCGGTGAGAAGGCCGTCGCGTGGTGCCGCGAGGGCAAGGGCCCGTACATTCTGGAAATGCAGACCTATCGCTATCGCGGCCACTCGATGTCCGACCCGGCCAAGTATCGCACCCGCGAGGAAGTCGAGAAGGTGCGTCACGACCAGGACCCGATCGAGCAGGTGCGCAACCGCCTGCTGGCGGCCAAGGTCACCGAGCAGGATCTCAAGGCGATCGACGCCGACGTGCGCAAGATCGTCAACGAGGCCGCCGATTTCGCCCAGGCCGATCCCGAGCCGGATGTCGCCGAGCTCTACACCGACGTTTACCGTTAAGCGCAGACGCTGTTTTGTCCGGAGCTGATATGCCAATTCAAGTTTTGATGCCTGCGCTGTCGCCCACGATGGAGAAGGGCAATCTCTCCAAATGGCTGAAAAAGGAAGGCGAGGCGATCAAGTCGGGTGACGTGATCGCCGAGATCGAGACCGACAAGGCCACGATGGAGGTCGAGGCGACCGACGAGGGCACGCTCGGCAAGATCCTGATCCCCGAAGGCACCGCCGACGTCGCGGTCAATACGCCGATCGCGACCATCCTCGCGGACGGTGAGACCGCGGCCGATCTCGGCAAGGCCGCATCACCTGCGGCCGAGACGAAGGCTGCGCAATCGGCGCCGCCGTCCGAGCCTGCCGCAGCCACGCCGGCCGCGCCCGCGCCGACCGGCGTGGCTGCGCCGCAGAGCATCGCTCAGCCCGATCCCGAGGTGCCCGCCGGCACCGAGATGGTCACGCAGACCATCCGCGAGGCGCTGCGCGACGCGATGGCCGAGGAGATGCGCCGCGACGGCGACGTCTTCATCATGGGCGAGGAGGTCGCCGAATATCAGGGCGCCTACAAGGTCACCCAGGGCCTGCTGCAGGAGTTCGGCGCCCGCCGCGTGATGGACACGCCGATCACCGAGCACGGCTTCGCCGGCATCGGTGTCGGTGCCGCGATGGCCGGCCTGAAGCCGATCGTCGAGTTCATGACCTTCAACTTCGCCATGCAGGCGATCGACCAGATCATCAACTCGGCGGCCAAGACCTTGTACATGTCCGGCGGCCAGATGGGCTGCTCGATCGTGTTCCGCGGCCCGAACGGCGCGGCGGCGCGCGTTGCCGCCCAGCACAGCCAGGACTACTCGTCCTGGTACTCGCACGTGCCCGGTCTGAAGGTGGTCGCGCCGTATTCGGCGGCCGACGCCAAGGGCCTGCTGAAGGCCGCGATCCGTGATCCGAACCCGGTGATCTTCCTCGAGAACGAGGTGCTGTACGGTCATTCCGGCGAGGTCCCGAAGCTCGACGACTACGTGATCCCGATCGGCAAGGCGCGCATCGCGCGCGCCGGAAAGGACGTGACGATCATCGCGTGGTCGAACGGCATGACCTATGCGCTCAAGGCCGCCGACGAGCTCGCCAAGGAGGGCATCGAGGCCGAGGTGATCGACCTGCGCACCCTGCGCCCGATGGATACGGAGACCATCGTCGCCTCGGTCAAGAAGACCGGCCGCGCCGTCACGGTGGAAGAGGGGTGGGCGCAGAGCGGCGTCGGTGCCGAGATTGCCGCGCGCATCATGGAGCACGCCTTCGACTATCTCGATGCGCCGGTCGTCCGCGTGTCCGGCAAGGACGTGCCGATGCCGTATGCGGCCAACCTCGAGAAGCTCGCGCTGCCGTCGGCGGCGGAGGTCGTGCAGGCCGCCAAATCCGTCTGCTACCGCTAAGGGAAAGCCCAGATGGCCGGACCCAAGGAGCAGCCATTGCCGCCGGACGTCATCGACCGCGAGGACGCCACCGAAGTGTTGCGCGCCTTCGTGCTCGATGGCGGGCTCTCGATCGCCTTCCAGCGCGCCTTCGAGGAGCCCGACGTGTGGGGGCTGCTCCTGGTCGACGTCGCCCGCCATGCTGCGCGCGCCTATGCGCGCGAGAGCGATTATTCCGAAGACGAGGCGCTGCAGCGCATCGTCGAGATGTTCGAAGCCGAGCTGGCTCGGCCGACCGACACGGGCACCACCAGCCCCAGGTCGAAACAAGGTCACTGATCATGCCGATCAACATTCTCATGCCCGCGCTGTCGCCGACGATGGAGAAGGGCAACCTTGCTCGTTGGCTCAAGAAGGAAGGCGACCAGGTCAAGTCCGGCGAGGTCATCGCCGAGATCGAGACCGACAAGGCCACGATGGAAGTCGAGGCGGTCGACGAAGGTACGCTCGCCAAGATCCTGGTGCCGGAAGGCACGCAGGACGTTCCGGTCAACGACGTGATCGCGGTGCTCGCTGGCGAGGGCGAGGACGTCAAGGCGGCCGGCAGCGCGCCGGCGGCAGCAGCTCCGAAGGCCGAAGCCAAGCCGACGGCATCTGCGGCGCCCGCCGCGACGCCTGCGCCTGCCGCTGCGTCCGCGCCCAAGCCGGCCGCGGCTCCTGCGCCCGCCGCGCCTGCGGCTGCGCTCCAGGTCAACGGCCACGCCCGCATCTTCTCCTCGCCGCTGGCACGGCGGCTCGCCAAGGATGCCGGCATCGATCTCGCCCGCATCACCGGCACCGGCCCGCATGGCCGCGTGGTCGCGCGTGACGTCGAGGAGGCGAAATCGGGCAAGGGCCTCAAGGCCGCGCCGTCAGCCGCAACCGCCGCGGCAGGCGCCCCCGCGCTCGCGCCCTCGATGTCGGACAAGCAGATCCTGGCGCTGTTCGAGCCGGGCTCCTACGAGGTCATCCCGCATGATGGCATGCGCCGCACCATCGCGCAGCGCCTGACCGCATCCGTGCAGAACGTCCCGCACTTCTACCTGACGATCGACTGCGACATCGGCAAGCTCTTGGCCGCGCGCGAGGAGATCAATGCGGCGGCGCCGAAGGACAAGGAGAAGAAGCCGCTCTACAAGCTGTCGGTCAACGACTTCGTCATCAAGGCGATGGCGGTGGCGCTGCAGAAGATCCCGAACTGCAACGTCAGCTGGACCGAAGGCGGCATGGTCAAGCACAAGCATTCCGACGTCGGCGTCGCCGTGGCGATGCCGGGGGGCCTGATCACGCCGATCATCCGCAAGGCCGAGACCAAGACGCTTTCGGCCATCTCCGGCGAGATGAAGGATTTTGCCGCACGCGCCCGCTCGCGCAAGCTGAAGCCGGAGGAATATCAGGGCGGCACCACGGCGGTGTCCAACCTCGGCATGTACGGCATCAACCATTTCACCGCCGTGATCAATCCGCCGCATGCGACGATCCTCGCGGTCGGCACCTCGGAGGAGCGGCCCGTGGTGCGCAACGGCAAGATCGAGATCGCGAGCATGATGAGCGTGACCCTGTCGTGCGACCATCGCGCCATCGACGGCGCGCTCGGCGCCGAGCTGATCGGCGCCTTCAAGCAGCTGATCGAGAATCCCGTGATGATGATGGTGTGATGTTGCTTTCCGGAGCGGGATGGCAAACGGGGCCAGCGCATGCGGATCAGAACGCGGTGGCCCTGGATCACGGCACTGGTAAGCGTCGCGCTGCTCGCCAACCCGCTCGGGATCGACGTCATCCATTCTGCTTTCTTCTCCGGCGAGGCGCTGTCGCGCGGCATCTGGGCGCCAATCGTGCTCGCCGGATTCGCGATCTGCGCTGTGCTGATGCTGCTGGAGGCAATTATTCGAGCCTTGATCTGGCGACGTTCCGTCGGCAGCACCACGACCATCTGATTTCCAACTGCTTCAGTTGAATGGGAGCCGTAATGGCCGACACATCCTTCGACGTCATCATCATCGGCTCCGGCCCGGGCGGCTACGTCGCCGCAATCCGCGCAGCCCAACTCGGGTTCAAGACCGCGATCATCGAGAAGTCCTACCTCGGTGGTATCTGCCTGAACTGGGGCTGCATCCCGACCAAGGCGCTCTTACGCTCGGCCGAGATCTATCACTACATGCAGCACGCCAAGGATTACGGCCTCTCTGCCGAGAAGATCTCCTACGATCCGAAGGCGGTGGTGCAGCGCTCGCGCGGCGTCTCCAAGCGGCTGAACGACGGCGTCGGCTTCCTGATGAAGAAGAACAAGGTCCAGGTGATCTGGGGGCGCGCCGCGATCGATGCGCCCGGCAAGATCACGGTGACCAAGTCGGATGTCGAGGCGCCCAAGGGCGCGCTCGGCGAGGGGACCTATCAGGCCAAGCATATCATCGTCGCGACAGGCGCGCGGCCGCGCGTGCTGCCGGGCCTCGAGCCGGACAAGAAGCTGATCTGGACCTATTTCGAGGCGATGGTGCCGGACAAGATGCCGAAGTCGCTGCTGGTCGTCGGCTCCGGCGCGATCGGCATCGAGTTCGCCTCGTTCTTCCGCACCATGGGCTCCGAGGTCACCGTGGTCGAGGTGCTGCCGCAGATTCTCCCCGTGGAGGACGCCGAGATCGCCGGCATCGCGCGCAAGCAGCTGGAGAAGCAGGGCCTCAAGATCATGACGGGGGCCAAGGTCACCAAGCTCGACAAGAAGAGCGACAGCGTGGTGGCGACGATCGACGACGGCAAGGGCAAGACCGAGTCGGTCGAGTTCGATCGCGTGATCTCGGCGGTCGGTGTGGTCGGCAACATCGAGAATCTCGGCCTGGAGAAGCTGGGCGTGAAGACCGATCGCGGCTGCATCGTGATCGACGGCTACGGCAAGACCAACGTGCCCGGCCTCTACGCGATCGGCGACGTCGCTGGCCCCCCGATGCTGGCGCACAAGGCCGAGCACGAGGGCGTCGTCTGCATCGAGGCGATCAAGGGCCTGCATCCGCATCCGATGGACAAGAACCTCATTCCCGGCTGCACCTATTGCCATCCTCAGGTCGCCTCCGTCGGGCTCACCGAGGCCAAGGCCAAGGAGCAGGGCCGCGACATCCGCGTCGGCCGCTTCCCCTTCGTCGGCAATGGCAAGGCGATCGCGCTCGGCGAGGACCAGGGTCTGGTCAAGGTGATCTTCGACAAGAAGACGGGACAGCTGATCGGCGCCCACATGGTCGGCGCCGAGGTCACCGAGCTGATCCAGGGCTATGTCGTGGCAATGAACCTCGAAACGACAGAGGAAGAGCTGATGCACACGGTGTTCCCGCATCCGACGCTGTCGGAGATGATGAAGGAAGCCGTGCTCGACGCCTACGGCCGCGTGCTGAACATGTAGTCGCGTTTCCCGTCGTCATGCGCGGGCTTGACCCGCGCATCCATCGCGCTTCTGGAACGTTCGCGAAGAGGATGGATTGCCGGGTCAAGCCCGGCAATGACGGATGCAACCAGACGGGCCAACCTGAAAGTCCTGCCGTGAAATCCAGCGACAATCTCACTATCGAACGCCCGACCTTCGTCACCCACCTCGAATGCGCGATGGAGGGCGATCATTATCCGGCGGACCAGGTCCACAACCTGTCCAAGGCCGGCAAGCCGCTCCTGGTGCGCTACGATCTCGCCGGCGTGAAGCAGGCGCTCACCAAGGACGCGCTCGCGCAGCGTCCGGCCGACATGTGGCGCTATCGCGAGCTGCTGCCGGTGCGCAAATGCCAGGACATCGTCAGCCTCGGCGAGGTGATGACGCCGCTGATCAATCTGCCCAAGCTGTCGAAGAAGCTCGGCGGCGGCGAGATCATCGTGAAGGATGAGGGCCGGCTGCCGACCGGCTCGTTCAAGGCGCGCGGCCTGGTGATGGCGGTGTCGATGGGCAAGGCACTCGGCATCAGGCACATGGCGATGCCGACCAACGGCAATGCCGGTGCTGCGCTCGCGGCTTATGCGACCTCCTGCGGCATCAAGACCACGATCTTCTGCCCGGCCGATACGCCGGAGGTAAACGTCAGCGAGATCGAGCTGCAGGGCGCGACCGTCTATCGCGTCAACGGGCTGATCGACGATTGCGGCAAGATCGTCGGCGAGGGCAAGGCCAAGGTCGGCTGGTTCGATACCTCGACCCTGAAGGAGCCCTATCGCATCGAGGGCAAGAAGACGATGGGCCTGGAGCTCGCCGAGCAGCTCGGCTGGGACGTGCCCGACGTGATCTTCTATCCGACCGGCGGCGGCACCGGCCTGATCGGCATGTGGAAGGCGTTCGACGAATTGGAGAAGATCGGCTTCATCGGCTCGAAGCGCCCGCGCATGGTGGCGGTGCAGGCCTCCGGCTGCGCGCCGATGGTGCGCGCCTTCGAGCAGGGCGTCGAGCATGCGACGCGCTGGGAGGATGCCCACACCATCGCGTCCGGCATCCGTGTGCCCCAGGCGGTCGGTGATTTCCTTATCCTGCGCGCCGTGCGCGAGAGCAAAGGTTTCGCCATCGCGGTCGATGACGAGAAGATTTCATCTGCGCTCAGCGAAGTCGCGCGCGAGGAGGGGCTGCTGTTGTGCCCGGAAGGCGCGGCGACCTATGCCGCCTACAAGCAGAGCCTAGCCGACGGACGCGTGACGAAAAACGATCGCGTCATGCTGTTCAATTGCGCGACAGGACTTAAATATCCGCTGCCGCCGGTCACCCGGACGCTCGATCGTCACCAGCCGATCGACTTCGGGCAGTTCTAACTAACAAAACAGCACCGCGGCCTCGAGCACATGCTCCGGCGCAGACGCATTCGCGTCTGTGACCGGCGCGTGCGACACAAGGGAGGACGTGATGCGACGAGCTCTTTGCGCCGTGCTGTTTGCGTGCCTGGCTCTGGCGGTGCCAGCGCGCGCCGACACCTACCCCTCGCGCGCGATCACCGTGATCGTGCCGTTCGCCGCCGGCGGCCCATCGGATGCGATGATGCGCATCCTCGCCGAACACATGAAACGGACGCTCGGCCAGCCCGTGCTGGTCGAGAACGTGACCGGCGCGGGCGGCTCGATCGGCGTGGGACGCGCGGTGCGCTCGAAGCCCGACGGCTACACCGTGAGCTTCGGCCATCTCGGCACCCACGTCGCGAACGGCGCCGTCTACCGGCTTGGCTATGACCTCGACGCCGATCTCGAGCCGGTCGTGCTGCTGCCGAGCAATCCGATGATCATCGTCAGCAGGAACAACATCCCGGCCAAAACGCTGCCGGAGTTTCTCGCCTGGGTGACGTCGCAGCCGAACCCCGTATCGGCCGGCACGGCGGGCAACGGCTCCGGCAGCCACATCGCAGGCCTCTATTTCGAGCAGGTCACCGGCCTCAAGCTGCAATACGTGCCCTATCGCGGCACGGGGCCGGCGATGAACGATCTCGTCGCCGGCCAGATCGATCTGATCGTCGACCAGACCTCCAATGCCATCAACCAGGTCCGCGCCGGCACGATCCGCGCCTACGCCGTCACGGACGCCAAGCGCCTCGATTCCGCGCCCGAGATCCCGACCACCGATGAAGCCGGCCTGCCGGGCTTCCACATGACCCTGTGGTCTGGACTCTGGCTCCCGAAGGGCGTCAGCAAGGAGATCGTCGACACGCTCAATGCGGCCGCCGTGGCTGCGCTGGATGAGCCGGATGTGAAAAATCAGTTGAAAAACCTGGGGTTGCAGATGCCGGCGGCGGACCAGCGCAGTCCGGCCGCCCTTGGAACCCTGCAGCGCGCCGAGATCCATAAATGGTGGCCGATGATCCGAGCCTCCGGGGTGGTGCCCGAGTAGCTTTCGCTCTCCATGCTAACCGCGGATGGTTGCGTGTCGGCCACGAATGTTGCGACGTTGCCACAGTTTACGAAGTTTTGGTAACAATCTCCGGCGCTCCGCAAACGCGCCGCTTTTTAGCCACACCTGGTCGTGAAATACTTTGATCAGAACATAACCAGTGCGTGTGAGGCTGCCGAAAATCCATTTCTAGGATTTTAGCGTTCTCCTCAGCACCGGGAGGCCAGAACAGCGATGGACGCGAAGACCGACATCAAGCGCAGGCTGCCCAGCCGTCATGTGACGGAAGGGCCCGAGCGTGCGCCGCATCGGTCTTATCTCTACGCGATGGGCCTGACCACGGCCCAGATCCACCAGCCCTTTGTCGGCGTCGCCTCGTGCTGGAACGAGGCCGCGCCCTGCAACATCGCGCTGATGCGGCAGGCCCAGGCGGTCAAGAAGGGCGTGGCGCATGCGGGCGGCACGCCGCGCGAATTCTGCACCATCACCGTGACCGACGGCATCGCGATGGGCCATGACGGCATGCGCTCGTCGCTGCCGTCGCGCGAGGCGATCGCCGATTCCGTCGAGCTGACGATTCGCGGCCATTCCTACGATGCGCTGGTCGGGCTCGCCGGCTGCGACAAATCGCTGCCGGGCATGATGATGGCGATGGTCCGGCTCAACGTGCCTTCGATCTTCATCTATGGCGGCTCGATTCTGCCGGGCAATTTTCGCGGCCAGCAGGTCACGGTGCAGGACATGTTCGAGGCCGTCGGCAAGCATTCGGTGGGTGCGATGTCGGACGAGGACCTCGACGAGCTCGAGCGCGTCGCCTGTCCATCGGCCGGCGCCTGCGGCGCCCAGTTCACGGCCAATACGATGGCGACGGTCTCTGAGGCGATCGGGCTGGCGCTGCCTTATTCGGCCGGCGCCCCGGCGCCTTACGAAATCCGCGATTCGTTCTGCATGACGGCTGGCGAACAGGTCATGGAGCTGATCGCCGCCAATATCCGCCCGCGCGACATCGTCACGCGAAAATCCCTGGAGAATGCCGCTGCGGTTGTGGCGGCGTCCGGCGGGTCGACCAATGCTGCGCTGCATCTACCTGCGATTGCACACGAGGCGGGCATCAAGTTCGACTTATTCGACGTCGCCGAAATCTTCAAAAAGACACCTTATATCGCGGATTTGAAGCCGGGTGGCCGCTATGTCGCCAAAGACATGTTCGAGGCTGGTGGCATTCCGCTCTTGATGAAGACGTTGCTCGACCATGGCTATTTGAACGGCGACTGCCTCACAGTCACCGGCCGGACGATCGCCGAAAACCTCAAAGGCGTGAAGTGGAATCCGCACCAGGACGTGGTGATGCCGGCCGACCAGCCGATCACTGCAACCGGGGGTGTCGTCGGTCTGAAAGGCAATCTCGCGCCGGAGGGCGCGATCGTGAAAGTCGCGGGCATGTCGAACTTGAAATTCTCTGGGCCGGCCCGCTGCTTTGATCGGGAAGAGGACGCCTTTGACGCCGTCCAGAAGCGCACCTATCGCGAAGGCGAGGTGATCGTCATTCGCTACGAGGGGCCGCGCGGCGGTCCGGGCATGCGGGAGATGCTGCAGACGACGGCGGCGCTGACCGGGCAGGGCATGGGCGGCAAGATCGCGCTCATCACCGATGGCCGGTTCTCGGGCGCGACCCGCGGCTTCTGCATCGGCCACATCGGACCAGAGGCGGCGGTCGGCGGAACGATCGCTCTGGTCGAGGATGGCGACATCATCGAGATCGACGCCGAGGCGGGTATCCTTAACGTGAAGTTGAGCGATGCCGAGCTGGCGACACGCAAGACCAAGTGGACGCCGCGTGAGACGCATCACACGTCAGGTGCACTTTGGAAATATGCCCAGCAGGTGGGGCCGGCCGTGGCGGGCGCCGTGACTCACCCAGGTGGTGCGCAAGAGAAGTATTGCTATGCGGACATCTGATCGGATCATTTTCGCATTGATGCTGGGGGTTGCCCCGCTCGCGTTGCCGACGCCATCGTTCGCGTTCGATGGCGCTCCGGTCAACCAGGAGCCGGCGATCCCCGTGGCTGGAGCTCAGGCCGGCGCCGGCGCGCTGCGCAAGGCGTTGCCTGCGACCACGTCCTCCACGTCGCCCACGCAGTCGCTGACGGCGCTGCAATACGCGGCGGAGGAAGGTCACCCGGTTGCGCAGTTCAAGCTCGGCCGCATGTATGCGGCTGGCGATGGCGTTGCGCGGGATGACATGCGCGCCTTCGACTATTTCAGCCGCATCGCCAATGCGCATGCGGAGGACAGTCCGTCGGCGCCGCAGGCGCAGATCGTCGCCAATGCCTTTGTCGCGCTTGGCCGCTATTACCTGAGCGGCATCCCCAACACGAAGGTGAAGGCCGATCCGGATCGCGCGCGGGAGATGTTCTCCTATGCGGCGTCCTACTTCGGCAATGCCGACGCCCAATACGACCTGGCGCGGATGTACCTGAAGACGGCGGATGCCTCGCGCGACGACTTCCGCTATGGCGCGCGCTGGCTTGGCCTCGCCGCGCAGAAGGGCCAGCATCAGGCCCAGGCGCTGCTCGGCCAGATGCTGTTCAACGGCGACCGGCTGCCGCGCCAGCCGGCGCGCGGCCTGATGTGGCTCACCTTGGCGCGCGACAGCGCCGGTGCGGACGAAGCCTGGATCAAGGAGAGCTACAACCGCGCCTTCGCCAAGGCCTCCGACGATGACCGCGCCTCGGCGCTGCAGATGCTCGAGAGCTGGGTGCAGGGCAAGCGCGAGTAGCAGGAGCGCATCGCGTTCCCTCCGTTCGAGAGAGGGATTGAATGGTCATTCGCGATGCGACACCGGAAGACGCAACGGCGGCCTGCGAGATGCTGCGGGCATCCATCATCCAACTGTGCGTGGCTGATCACCGCGGCGATCCCGACATCCTTGGCCGCTGGCTCGCCAACAAGACGCCGGACAACGTCGCGACCTGGGCCGACGGGCAAGGCCGGTCGCTGTTGGTGGCGGTCGAGGAGGGGGCGATTCTCGCCGTCGGCGGGCTCGCGCACCCCGGCGAGATCACGGCCAACTACGTGTCGCCGCAGGCGCGCTTTCGTGGAATCAGTTCGGCGCTGTTGGCGGAGCTGGAGCGCCGGGCGATGGCACTGGGCGCCCGCGACGTCGCGCTGCTCAGCACCGAAACGGCGCACCGATTCTATCTTGCCCGCGGCTACGCCGATGTCGGCGTGCCCGCCGGCAAGTTCGGCACCGCGGCCTCCTATCCAATGAGCAAGACGCTCGCCACCGCGCCGTGAGTCGCGGGCCACGGTGAGACATCAAGGCCACGGCAGCGGCTGCCCAAGGAGTGGGCGATGACGCGCCGATGTTTTGACCAGCGTCAGGTTCCAGAACCAAAATCGGCGATCTTTGGTACACGAACGACCCCGATGACGCCAAAACGCGCTTGGCACGATTCGTGAGTGCAATTCCTCTGCAACAGCAGAGGCGGCACGTTTGCGCAGCGTTCGGATCGGCCTGATCATTCCTCAGCGCGGCTCGGCAGGGTTGTGGGCGCCCTCCGCCGAAGCCTGCGGGCGGCTGGCCGTGACCGAGCTCAACCAGGCCGCCGGCATCCGCCGCCGACAGGTCGAGCTGATCGTCATCGACGCCGGCGCGACCGCCGCCAGCGCGGGCCGGGCTGCGGTCGAGGCGGTCGACGAACTCGCCGTCGACGGCCTCGTCGGCATGATGCCGAGCTACGCGCGCGATCCTGTCGCGCAAGCCGCGCGCGGCCGCGTGCCGTTCGTCTACACGCCCCAGTTCGAAGGTCTGTCGGCGAACAGCGACGTGATGACCACGGGCGAGACCGCCGGCGAATTGCTGGGGCCGGCGGTGCAGTGGCTCTCGGAGGTCAAGCGCGCCCGGCGGTTCTTCCTCTGCGGCAACGACTACATCTGGCCGCGCTCGTCGCTGCAGATCGCCAAGCGGCTGATCGCGCGCTTCGGCGGCACGGTGACCGGCGAATGCTACGTGCCGGTCGGCATCCACGATTACGACGAGATGCTCGACCGCATCAAGACGACGCGCAGCGACGTGGTGCTGCCGGTCTTTCTCGGCTTCGACTGCATCGCCTTCAGCCGCGCCTTCTGCGCCGCCGGCCTCAGCCGCCACGTTCTGCGATTCTCGTCCGCCTTCGACGAGACCATCGTTTACGGACTCGACAGCGGCGAGACCGAGAACGTCTACGTGGCGTCGAGCTATTTCGCCTCGCTGCGGTCGCGCAACAACGGCGCGTTCCTCGAGCGCTACTACACGGCATTCGGCGACAATCCGCCGCCGCCCAACGGCTACGGCGAATCCTGCTACGAAGGGATTCACGCGCTCGCCGCGCTGATCGAGCGTGCCGAGAGCTTCGACGCCCGCAACCTCAGGCGCTTCTACGGACGCACGCTGCAGCGGCGCACGGCGCGCGGCAACGAGGCGCAGCCGGTGGTTGGCGGACGCCACCCGATCCATCTCGCCGAGCTGGACGGCTACGACTTCGCGGTCGTCGCGTCGCGCTAGCGCGCAGGGCGTTTCCTAAAAACACTTGCCTTTTCAAATATTGTCATTTTAAACTTATCGCGGATCATGAACCGGCATCATCAACCCATGGGGACCTTTATGACTCTCTCCCGACGTCGTTTCCTGCAACGCTCGGCCATCGCGACCTCGACATTGATCGCGGCACCCGCCGTGCTGCGCTCGGGTGCGCTCGCGGCCGAGAACCCGATCACGGTCGGCAGCCTGCACGACCAGTCCGGTCCTATCGGCACCTCCGGCACGCCGATGGTCTATGCGCTGCAGCTTGCCGTTGAGGAGATCAATGCCGCGGGCGGCCTGCTCGGACGTCCCTTAAAGGTGATCCACTACGACACCCAGTCCAACATCCAGATGTACTCGCAATACGCCCAGCAGTTGGCGGTGAAGGACAAGGTCGACGTCGTTCACGGCGGCATCACCTCGGCCTCGCGCGAGGCGATCCGGCCGACCTTCGACCGCTTCAAGGTGCTGTACTTCTACAATACGCTGTACGAAGGCGGCGTCTGCGACCGCAACACCTTCTGCACCGGCACGACGCCGGCGCAGACCGTGGAGAAGCTTGTGCCGAGCGCGATGAAGAAGTCCGGCAAGAAGGCCTACATCATCGCGGCCGACTACAATTACGGTCAGATCACCGCGAAGTGGATGACCAAATACTGCAAGGACAATGGCGGCGAGATCCTCTCGACCGACTTCTTCCCGCTCGACGTCACCAATTTCGGCTCCACCATCTCGAAGATCCAGGCGGCCAAGCCCGACCTCATCCTGTCGGCGCTGGTCGGCGGCAACCACACGGCGTTCTACCGGCAGTGGACCGCGGCCGGCATGAAGGGGAAGATCCCGATCGCCTCGACCACCTTCGGCCTCGTCAACGAGCCCTCGACGCTCGATGCCGCCGAGAGCGACGCCATCATCGGCGCCTACGGCTATTTCGAGGAACTCACCACGCCGGCCTCCAAGAGCTTCGTCGAGAAGATCAAGAAGGCGCATCCGGATTCGCCTTATATCAGCGAGCTCGCCTCGTGCACCTATGAAGGCGTGATGCTCTGGGCCGAGGGCGTCAAGAAGGCCGGCAGCATCGACCGGATGAAGGTGATCGAGGCGCTCGAAAGCGGCCTCGTCTTCGATGGTCCGAGCGGCAAGGTCTCGCTGGACAAGCCGACGCATCACACGGTCCGCAATGCGTTCCTTGCCGAGGTGAAGGAACGCAAATGGTCGGTGCTGGAAACCTACACCGACGCCAAGCCGGCCGACACCGCTGGTGTCTGCGACCTCGTCAAGAACCCGAACGACGTCAAGCAGTACATCATCAATCTCTGACGCCTGCCGGGTCCCGCCATCCGGCGGGACCCGGTTTCATTGGACTGCCCTGAAAGACCTGACGCATGGCGATCTACGTCATCCTCGCGCTCGACGTCCTCAATGGAATCTCCTCGCTGTTCCTGCTGTGCCTGGGACTGGCGATCATCTTCGGCATGATGAAGATCATCAATCTCGCCCATGGCGAGTTCATCATGTTGGGGGCCTATGCGACGGTGATCTCCGCCAATGCCGGGGTGAACATCTGGATCGCGATGCTGATCATCGCGCCGTTGTTCGTCGGCATCGTCGGCCTCGTCATCGAGCGCTGCCTGATCCGCTTTCTCTATGGCCGCCTCGTCGATTCGATGCTCGCGACCTGGGGCCTCAGCCTCCTGATCATCGGGATCGTCACGACGATCTATGGCAACACCCAGCAGGGCGTGCCGACGCCGCTCGGCGGCTTCTCGATCGGATCCTACCAGTCGAGCTACTACACGCTGTTCCTTGCGTTGATGGCGGCCGTCATGATGGCGATCATCTACGGCGTGATGCGCTACACCCGCTTCGGCCTGGTGGCCCGCGCGACGATGCAGAACCCGGCGATGGCGGCCACGCTCGGCGTCAATCCGGCCCGCGTCTACATGAGCACCTTCGCGCTCGGCGCGGCCGTGACGGGCCTCGCCGGCGGCCTGCTGGCGCCGGTGTCAGGCATCACCCCGGTGATGGGCGGTGCCTATGTCGCAAAAGCCTTCATGACCGTGGTCGGGGGCGGCGCGGCGATCCTCTCCGGCACGCTGTCCGCGGCAAGCCTGTTCGGCTCGGTCAACCAGATCGGCGCCTACTTCACCACGCCTGTCTATGGCGAGGTCATCGTCTTCACCACCGCGATCGTGCTGATCCGCTTGCTGCCGCAGGGCATCTCCGGGCGCTTCTTCAAGGGGAACCTGTGATGCCCAAGCACTCCCGTCTTGCGGGCCAGATGGGTGCGATCGTCCTTGCCATCGTGGCGATTGCGATCGTGCCGAGCGTGATCGAGCTGTTCGCCCTGATGCAGCTGACGCTGTTTGCCGCGATGTCGGTGCTGGCGCTGAGCCTCGCCTTCATCTGGGGCTATGGCGGCATCCTGTCGTTCGGGCAGACCGCGTTCTTCGGGCTCGGCGGCTATGCCTATGCCATCGCGGCCATCAATTTCCAGGATTCGACGCCTGCGATCCTGCTGGCCATCGTGATTCCGGCGCTGTTCGCAGCGATCCTCGGCTACTTCATCTTCTTCGGCCGCATCTCCGACGTCTATCTCGGCGTCATCACGCTCACGGTCACCCTGATCCTGTTCAACTCGGTCAACTCGACCTCGGGCGATGCCTACAAGATCGGCAAGGCGCTGCTCGGCGGCTTCAACGGCATGCCGGCGGTGCCGACCTTCAACATGCCGTTCGATCCGTCGACCGTGCTGTCGCCGGAGCAGTCGTGGTGGACGACAGCCTATGTGCTGCTTGGCGTGTTCCTGCTGCTGCGGCTGCTGCTGGCGCTGCCGGCCGGGCGCGTCATCGTCGCGGTGCGTGAGAACGAGGTGCGGGCCTCGCTGCTCGGCTATGACCCGCGGCTCGTGAAGTGCCTGACCTTCATCCTCGGCGGCGCGATTGCCGGTCTTGCCGGCGCGCTCTACGTCAACTGGGGCGCCTTTGTCAGCCCCACCATCTTCAGCCTGTCGCTGTCGGCCGAGATCATCATCTGGATCACCGTCGGCGGTCTCGGCACCTTGCTCGGTCCGATCATCGGCTGCGTCGTGATCGAATACATCGTCGCCTATATCGGCTCGCAGCAGCTCTTGAACTCCAACCTCGTGCTCGGCGGCGTGCTGGTGATCTTCGTGCTGCTGCTGCCAAAGGGCATGGTGCCGACCGCCCGCGATCTCGTGATGCGGCTGATGCCGGACAGGAAGACCAACGGTCCCCCGATGCAGCCAGCTGCGGCGCCGCATCCCGCAGGAGCCGAATGACATGGCGGATCTGGTTCCTCTGCTCAAGGCCGAGCACCTGACGATGCGCTTCGGCGGCGTGGTCGCCAATGACAACATCACCTTCACGCTTCAGGAGATGGAGCTGCGCTGCCTGATCGGCCCGAACGGCGCCGGCAAGAGCACGTTCTTCAAGACGCTGACCGGACAACTGGTGCCCACGTCGGGCAGCATCGCATTCCGCGGCATGCCGATCGCGGGCAAGCTGTCGCACGAGATCGCGCGCATGGGCATCGGCATCAAGACCCAGGTGCCGAATGTGTTCAACGGCCTGTCGGTGCGCGAGAACATCTGGATGGCGGTACGCCGCAAGGCGACGCCGCGCCAGCAGGGTCCGGCGGTCAATGCCGTGCTCGAGATGATCCGGCTGACCGACTACGCCGACAGCATCGTCGCGACCCTGTCGCACGGCCAGCGGCAATGGGTCGAGATCGGCATGGTGCTCGCCGCCGAGCCTGAGCTGATCCTGCTCGACGAGCCCGCGGCGGGCATGACCGACGAAGAGACCTTCCATACCGCGGCGATCATCCGCGAGATCAACCAGACCCGCGCGATCGTCGTGGTCGAGCACGACATGGAGTTCATCAAGCAGATCGCCAAGCGCGTCACCGTCTTCCACCAGGGCCGGGTGCTGGTCGAGGACACCGTCGACAAGGTGCTCGCCGACCAGCGCGTGCGCGACGTCTATCTCGGCAAGAAGGTGGCGGCATGAGCATGCTTCTCGAGGTCAAGGGTCTCAAATCCGGCTATGGCCGGATCCCGATCCTGTTCGGCATCGACATGTCCGTGGCCGACGGCGAGTACCTCGGCATCCTCGGCCATAACGGCATGGGCAAGACCACGGCGCTGCGCACCTTGATGGGGCATCTGCCGACCACCGACGGCTCGGTCGTGTTCGCGGGCAAGACCATCACCCATCTCAAGCCGCATGAGCGGTCCAGGCTCGGCATCGGCCTGGTGCCGCAGGGCCGCGAGATCTTCCCGGACCTGTCGGTGCTGGAAAATCTGCGCATGGGGCTCGCATCGGCGCCCAAGGAGGATCGCGGCGTCATCGACATGGTGCTGCAGGACTTTCCGCGGCTGGTGCGGCTGCTCGACCGCCGCGGCGGCGCGTTGTCCGGCGGCGAGCAACAATTGCTGGCGCTGGCGCGCTGCCTCTGCACCAAGCCGAAGCTGATCCTGTTGGACGAACCGACCGAAGGCATCCAGCCATCGATCATCGAGGAGATCATCGAGACCCTGCTGGCGCTGAAGTCGCGCTGGAAGATGTCTTTGATCGTCGTCGAGCAGAACCTCGAATTCATCACGTCGTTGTCGGATCGCATCCTGCACATCCAGAAGGGACGCATTACCGAGGAACTCGACCGTGAGACTCTGCTGGCCCGGGAAGGTCAGATGGTCCCGAGCTAGAAGCTACCGGCGCGCTGCGCCGGCCCATTGAACTGACAATTTGCTGTCTCTGCCCAGCTTGTCCTCACAAGAAAGGATGACTCATGTCCATCAAACGCCCGAATGCCGAGGAAGTCGCCGATCTCGCCGCCAGCCTGCACATGAACATGACGGTCGAGGAGGCCGCCGAATATCTGTCGCTGATGGGCGGCATGTTCGATCAGTACGACATCATCGATGAGCTGCCGAACCCGCTGCCGCCGGTGAAATATCCGCGCACGCCCGGCGCCAAGCCGCCGGCAAAGGAGAACAAGTACAACGCCTGGGCGATCAAGACCGAGGTGAAGGGCGCAGGCTCCGGCAAGCTCGCTGGCCGCACCGTCGTGCTGAAGGACAACGTCGCGCTCGCCGGCGTTCCGATGATGAATGGCTCGACCACGCTGGAAGGGTTCATTCCGGCGGCGGACGCCACCATCGTCTCCCGCATCCTCGATGCCGGCGGCACCATCGTCGGCAAGGCGGTGTGCGAGCACTTCTGCCTGTCCGGCGGCAGCCACACCTCCAATCCCGCGCCGGTGCACAATCCCTGGAAAATGGGCTATTCGGCCGGCGGCTCGTCGTCGGGCAGCGCGGCGCTGGTGGCGGCGGGCGAGGTCGATATGTCGATCGGCGGCGACCAGGGCGGCTCGATCCGTATCCCCGCGTCGTATTGCGGCATCTACGGCATGAAGGCGACCCACGGCCTCGTGCCCTACACCGGCGTGATGCCGATCGAGTCGACGATCGACCATACCGGGCCGATGACCAAGTCGGTGGCCGACAATGCGCTGCTGCTCGAAGTGCTGGCCGGTGCCGACGGGCTCGATCCCCGGCAATATGCGCCCAAGGTTTCAGCCTACACCGAGTCGCTCGGCAAGGGCGTCAAGGGGCTCAAGATCGGCGTGCTCAAGGAAGGTTTCAGCGCGCCGAACATGGAAGAGGGCGTGATCTCCAAGGTCAAGGCCGGCGCGGAGCGCTTCGCCAAGCTCGGCGCCTCGGTGTCCGAGGTCTCGATCCCCGAACACATGCATGCGCTGGCGGCGTGGAATCCGATCACGCTCGAAGGCTTCCTGGTGCAGATGATGCTCGGCAATGGCATGGGCTTCAACTGGAAGGGGCTCTACGACGTCGGTCTGCTCGACGCGCATTCCGGCTGGCGCACGCGCGCCGACGATCTGTCGGTGACGTTGAAGTTGACCATGCTGGTCGGGCAGTGGGGCCTCGAGCACTATCGCGGCCGCTACTACGCGAAGTCGCGCAACATCGCGATCCAGGCCAAGGCGGCCTATGATGCCATGTTCGGCTCCTATGACCTGTTGCTGATGCCGACCTTGCCCTGCGTCGCGACGCCGATCCCGGCCAAGGACGCGCCGCTCGCCGAGGTCGTGCAGCGCGCCTTCGAGATGACCGCGACGACGAGCCCGTTCGACGTCACAGGTCATCCGGCGATGACCCTGCCGTGCGGCCTCTCGGACGGACTGCCGGTCGGCCTGATGCTGATCGGCAAGGACTATGGCGAGTCCACCATCTACCAGGCGGCGAGCGCATTCGAGGCGGACGGCGACTGGAAGGAGTTCTGATGATCACCATCACCGCGGTCATCAGGGCCAAGGCGGGACATGAGGCCACGATGCGCGACGCTCTCGTCGCCGTCGCGGCCCATGTCGCGGAGAGCGAGCCGGAGACGATCGGGTTCTTCATCTCGCAGAGCGAGACCGAGCCCGGTCTGTTCACGACCTACGAGCGCTTCGCTGACAAGGCCGCGATGGACCGCCACAACGGCTCCGCCGCGGTGGCGACCTTCTTCGGCATCGCCGAGCCGATCCTCGACGGCCAGGTCATTCTCGTGACCTCGCAGGAGGTCTCGGCGACGCTGCGGTAGCGCGGAGGTACTTCAGCAAACCAATCGTCCTTCGAGACGCCCGCCTTGCGGCGGGCTCCTCAGGACGATGATGGTGGCTGTGGCGGGAGAAAACTCACAGCGAAGCTAACCCACCGCGAAACTCTCAACCCTCATGGTGAGGAGCCCGCCACTTGGCGGGCGTCTCGAACCATGAGGCCCCAATGCCGAGAACTGACGAACAAAGAGGACCAACGCCGATGCTCCGCCTGCACGGCATCATAGGACGCGCCGACGACAGGGCCTATGCCCGGCAACTGCACGCCCTTGAACATCGCGGCGGCATCGAGCTGTTGTTCGTGCCGCCCGCCGATGCCGGCCGCAAGCGCTTCCGCCTGACGACTGATCGCGGCACCGATTGCGCGGTCAGCCTCGATCGCGACGAGGATCTGATCGACGGCGCGCTGCTCTATCTGGAATCCGATCGCGCCATCATCGCTCGTTTCGGCGAGCAGAAAGTCTGGCGCCTCACGCCGCGCGATCCGGCCAGCGCGCTCAAGCTCGGCTGGCACGCCGGCAACCTGCATTGGCGGGTTCGCTTCGAAGACGATCATCTGATCGTGCTGCTCGATGCCCCGCTCGACACCTATCGCGCCCGCGTACAGCCGCTGCTCGATGCCGGCGAGGTCGTGGAGCGCGACCATGTTTGACCGCGGCGAGGCGCTCGCGCTGCTGCAGCTCGGCGACAGCGCTTTTCCTGCCGGCGGCTTTGCATTCTCCTGGGGCATCGAAGGCCTCGCCGCCGACGGCCTGTTGTCCGGTCCCGCCGACCTCGACGGCGTCATTGCCGATCACCTTGCGCAGCGCTGGGCAAGCATGGATCGCATCCTGCTGCGAAGAGCATGGCATGCGAACGACATCGCCGCGATCGCCGCCGTGGATCGCCTTGCCGAGGCAACCACACCGTCGGCCGAGATGCGCGAGGGATCGCGGCGCGCGGGCAGGGCGCTGCTCGGCGTCTGGGTCAAGCTCGCCGGTCCCTTGTCGGTCGCCTATCGCGCCCAGGTCTCGACCGATGTGCGTCTCGGCCATCTGCCTGTCGTGCAGGCCGTCACCGGCCGCGATGCCGGTCTCGGCCTTGCCGCCGCCGAGCTCGTCTCCGGCTGGACGCTCATCACCGGTCTCGTCAGCGCCGCCGTGCGGCTCGGCCTGATCGGCCACATCGAGTCGCAGCGCAGCCTCGCGCTTGCCCGCGCACGGCTCGGCGATCTGCTCAACGACACACCCGACGACGACCCCATGCCGTCGAGCTTTACGCACTTCATCGACATCGCCGTGTCGCGCGGTCCACTGCGGCACGTGCGCATGTTCACGACCTGAGAGGTATCGCCATGATGAACCTGTCGCCGACCGAGATGGATCGTCTCGTGATCTTCAACGCCGCGCAGATGGCGCGGCGCAATCGCTTGCTCGGCATCAGGCTCAGCCATCCCGAGGCGGTGGCCTACATCACCGACGAGGTGATGACCGCCGCGCGCCGCAATCTGCCCTATGCCGAGATCCGCGACATGGCCGGACGGCTGCTCACGACCGACGACGTCGAGCCCGGCGTCGCCCAGATGATTCCGATGCTGTATGTCGAGCTGATGTTCGCCGAGGGCACCAAGGTGATGGCGCTGTTCGAGCCGATCCAGCCGGCGGAGGGCGCCGTCGCCGATGACATCGTGCCAGGCGAGATCATCGAAGGCTCCGGCGACATCGAAATGTTCACCACGCTGCCGGCGGTCACGCTCGACGTCGTCAACACCGGCGACCGCGACATCCAGGTGCGCAGCCATACCCATTTCTTCGAGGTCAACCGCGCACTGTTGTTCGATCGTGCCGCCGCCTGGGGCATGAAGATCGATCGTCCGGCTGGACTCGGCGTCCGCTTCGAGCCGGGCGTCACCAAATCGGTACGCCTCGTGCCGATCACCGGCGACCGGATCGTGCGCGGCCAGGCCGGGCTCGTCAACGGCCCGCTCGATGCGGCCGGCGCGCGCGAAGCCGCGTTGAAGCTCGCGCAGTCGCGCGGCTACCTGGGAGCCTGAGATCATGGCCACGCTGACCCGCCGCGCCTATGCCGAGCTCTACGGTCCGACCAAGGGCGATCTCGTCAGGCTCGCCGACACCAGCCTGCTCGCCGAGATCGAGCACGACTACACCATCTACGGTCATGAGCTTTTGGTCGGCGCCGGCAAGAATTTGCGCGACGGCGAGGCCATCGCCGGCCATCGCACCTGTCAACACAAGGTGCTCGACGTCGTCATCAAGAACGCCACCATCATCGATGCCGTCGCCGGCATCGTGAAGGCCGACATCGGCATTCGCGACGGCCGCATCGTCGGCATCGGCAAGGCCGGCAACCCCGACGTGATGCCGGACGTGCATCCGGACATGGTGGTGGGACACACCACCGCGCCGATCGCCGGCGGCCCGTTCATCGTCACTGCGGGCGCGATCGAATCCCACGCGCATCTGATCTCGCCAGAACAATCCGATCATGCCCTGGCCGGCGGCACCACGACCCTGGTTGGCAACGGCTCGGGGCCTGTCTTCGACGTCGGCAGCGGCTCGGGGCCGAACTTCGGCCATTTCCTCAAATCGATCGAGTTCTCGCCGCTGAACTACGCGCTGTTCGGCCGCGGCGGCTCCAACCCCGAAGCGGTCGAGGAGGCGGTCGCGGCCGGCGGCATGTCCGTCAAGATCCACGAGGATTTCGGCGCCGCGCCCGACGTGATCGACAAGAGCCTGATCGCCGCCGACCGCAACGATTTCGCCGTCCATCTGCATACCGACTCGATCAATGAATACGGCTTCTGCGAGGACACGATGGCCGCGGTCGATGGCCGCACCATCCACATGTACCACGTCGAGGGCGCCGGCGGCGGCCATGCGCCCGACCTGCTCAAGGTCGTGTCCTGGCCCAACGTGATCCCGTCCTCGACCAATCCGACCAATCCCTACACCTCGTATGGGATGGAGGAGGGCGTACCGATGACGATGATCTGTCATCAGCTCAACTACAACGCCCCCGAGGACGTCATGTTCGGCGAGGCGCGGGTGCGCGCGCAGTCGATGGCGGCGGAGGATTTCCTGCACGACATGGGCGCGATCTCGATCTTCGGCACCGACACGCAGGGGATGGGCCGGCTCGCCGAGAACGTCGCCAAATGCTGGCAGCTCGCCAGCGTGATGAAGGACCGCATCGGCCGGCTGCCGGAGGAGACGACCGCGCGCGCCGACAATGAGCGCATCAAGCGCTACGTCGCCAAGCTCACCATCAATCCCGCTGTTGCCGTCGGCATCGATCATGTCGTCGGCTCGATCGAGGTGGGCAAGATGGCCGATCTGGTGCTGTGGCCGCGCGCCTCGTTCGGCCTCAAGCCCTACATGGTGATCAAGAACGGCTTCCCGGTGTGGGCGGCGATGGGCGACGGCAATGGCAGCCTCGGCCTGTCGGAGCCGATGATCCAGAAGCGGATGTGGGGCGCGCTCGGTGCTGCGCCCCAGCGGCTCGGCGTGAACTTCATGTCGAAGCTCGCGGTCGAGGCCGACATCCGCCGCAAGCTCGGGCTGGGCCGCGAGACCGTGCAGATCAAGAATGTCCGTCGCCTGCGCAAGACCGACATGATCAGAAACGCGGCGATGCCGCATGTCGAGGTCGATCCGCAGACGTTCGAGGTGCGCGCCGACGGCAAGCTGCTGATGTGCCCGCCGGCCACCACGGTGCCGCTCGCAAGGAGGTTCATGCTGCGATGAGCCGGCTCGCTCTCACCCGCGTCGATCAGCCCATGACCGCGGCGCGCGTCGGCATCGGCGGCCCCGTCGGCTCCGGCAAGACGGCGCTGGTCGAGCGCCTGATCCCGGCGCTGCAGGCGCGCGGCATCGACATCGCGGTCATCACCAACGATCTCGTCACCGCCGAGGATGCCGAGCGCGTCCGCCGCTCCGGCCTGATCGATCCCGAACGAGTCTCGGCGGTCGAGGCCGGCGCCTGTCCGCACACCGTGATCCGCGAGGACCCGACGCTCAACATCGAGGCCGCCGACGAATTGGAGCGGCGCTTTCCCGGCGTCGAGCTGATCCTGCTGGAGAGCGGCGGCGACAACCTCGCTTCGACGTTCTCGCGCGACCTCACCGATTTCTGGATGTTCGTGATCGACGTCGCCGGCGGCGACGACATCCCGCGCAAGCGCGGTCCCGGCGTGATCCGCGCCGATCTGCTCGTCATCAACAAGGTCGATCTCGCCCCGCATGTCGGCGTCGATCTCGCCCGCATGCAGCGCGAGGCAACGGAAGTCCGCGGCGGCCGGCCGGTGCTGCTGACCAACTGCCGGCGCGGCGAGGGCATCGAGGCGATCGTCGACCTGCTCGAGCGCGAGGTGCTGTTCCGCACGTGAGCGCTTCAGCCCCAGAGCCGCCGCGGCTCGATCTCTCCTTCGTTCGCCGCGGCGGCCGTACGGTGATCGATCGCCGGTTGTTCGCCTGGCCGTTCGTGTTGACGCGCAGCTTCCATACCGATGCCGAGCGGCCTGATCTCCTCAGCGTGATCCTGCAGACCGGCAGTGGCGCGGTGCATGGCGAGGACCGGCTGACGCAACGCTTCACGCTTGGCCCGGGTGCGGCGGCCTGCTTGACGACGCAGGGCGCAACGTCAGTGCATCGCGCCGAGCCGGGCGCGCGGGCGGTGGAGCAGGTGCTGCTGCGCGTCGCGGCCGGCGCGTCGCTCGACTACCGACCCGAGCCGCGCATCCTGTTTCCCGAGGCGGCCTTGTGCCAAGTGCTCGACCTGGACTGCGCCGCCGATGCATCGGCGCTCGTGACCGACGCCTTCACGATGCATGACCCGGACGGGCAGGGGCGCTTGTTCCGCGAGCTCGACTCCACGCTCGTCGTGCGCCGGACGGGCGAGGAGCCGCTCCTGATCGACCGCATGCAGCTGCGCGATCCCGATGTCGCCGTCTTCAAGGGCCATCGCGCGTTCGGCTCGGCCGTGCTGATGCTGCCGCCGACGCACGATCTCACCGCGCTCCGCCAGCGTCTCGCCGATGCGCTGTCCTGCATCGGCGCCCTCTACGCTGCGGCGAGCCTGCTGCCGGATAGCGCCGGTCTCGGCGTGCGCCTCGCCGGCCGCGAGATGCGCCAGCTGCGCACCGGATTCGACGCGATCGCCGCGATCTATCGCGAGGCGGCGGCTCAGGCCCCGAGCGTGCTGGCGACGGCTCGGCCGACCGCCGCGTGAACCGCGTTGCGCTTGTCGTCGCTGGCCTTGGTCTCCGTGAGATAGCTCGTCACGATCACCGGAGCGCGTCCCGTCGGCCAGATCACCGCAACGTCGTTGCTGCTGCCGCGCTCACCCGCGCCGGTCTTGTCGCCGATGCGCCATTCGCCGGGCAGGCCGGCGCGCAGCTTGGCACCACCCGTCTTGCAGGCGATCAGCCAGCCGTTCAGGACGTCGCGCGACGCGGTTGACAGGGCATTGCCGGTCGTCAGCTTCGCCAAGGTCTGCGCCATCGCCGCCGGCGTCGTGGTGTCCCTGGGATCGCCCGGCACGCTTTCATTGAGCTCGGGCTCGATGCGGTCGAGCCGGGTGATGGCGTCGCCGAAGCCGCGGATGGCGCGGGTCAGTCCGGTCGGACCGCCGAGCGACGCCAGCAGCAGGTTCGCCGCGGTGTTGTCGCTCAGCGTCACCGTGGCCTCGCACAGCTCGCCGATCGAGAGGCCCGACGTGCCGACATGCAGCTTGGTGACCGGCGCATAGGACAGGATGTCTCCTTGCGCGATCGGAATGCGGCGCGCCAGCTGCTCGGCGCCGGCATCGACCTTGGTCAGGATAGCGGCCGCCAGCACCGCCTTGAAGGTGCTGCACATCGGGAACCGCTCGTCGAGCCGGTGGCCGCTCAGGGCGCCGCTCGCGGTGTCCAGCAGCGCGACGCCGAGCCGCCCGACGCTGTCGGCCTCGATGCCCGCAATTGTCTCTTGGAGGTCGGCTGCGAGCGCGGGTTTCACCAGCAGGGGCACGAGCGCGAGCGGAAACAATTGCCGCCGTGAGTAACGCATCACGGGAACCGTCCTTGAACTCTACGCCGTCTCGAGATCGAAATCGGCCCATACCGGCACGTGGTCGGACGGCTTCTCCCAGGCGCGGACATAACTGTCGATGCCGACCTCGACCAGCCGGTCGCTGGCCTGCGGCGACAGCAGCAGATGATCGATTCGGATCCCCATGTTCTTCTGCCAGGCGCCCGCCTGATAGTCCCAGAACGTGTATTGCCCGGGCGCATCGGTCACCGCGCGCAGCGCGTCCGTGAGCCCGAGGCCGAGCAGCGCCTGGAAGCTCTCGCGCGTCTGCGGGCGGAACAGCGCGTCCTCGACCCAGGCTTCCGGATTGGAGACATCGGCCGCCGTGGGGATGACGTTGAAGTCGCCTGCGAGGATCAGCGGCTCCTCGGTCTTCAGCCGTTCACGCGCATAGTCACGAAGCCGCGACATCCATTTGAGCTTGTAGGGATATTTTTCCGTGTTCGGCGGATTGCCGTTGGGCAGATAGAGGCAGGCGATGCGGACGACGCCGTGCTTCAGGCTGACCACGCCTTCCAGGAAGCGCGCATGCACATCCTCGGCATCCCCATCGAGCCCGGACTTGGTCTCGTCGAACGGCAGCTTCGACAACAGCGCCACGCCGTTGAAGGTCTTCTGGCCGTGCGTCACCACGTTGTAGCCGAGCGCCTCGATCTCCAGCCTGGGGAATGCGTCATCGGTGCACTTGATCTCCTGCAGGCAGACGATGTCCGGCGCGCACTCCTTCAGCCAGGTGAGGAGGTGATCGATCCGCTGTCGGACCGAATTGACGTTCCAGGTGGCGATGCGCATGGCCTGAGGTTCCCGGGGGAAGGAGAAACGGCCCCGGTTAGATCAAGCCGCGACCACCCCGGTCAAGGCGAATGGCGTGGAATCACAGGCTGAACGAGCGCCGCTAGCTGACGACGCGCGCAACTCCTGTGGACCACCGGCCGCAGGGCTGGCGCCTGCGGTGCCGATCCATTTGACGGCGAGGCGGGGTGGGCGGTAAAATTTAGGTTCGATCGTCACGTGGCCGCGCTCCGGTCATCCTGGAGCCGCCACAACGGGGGGCATCGACCCCGGACCGATCGGCGGTTGAGCCTCACGACTGTGCCGGACCCGCAGTCTTCAATGTGACGATGTTTGGCTCACTAAGTCGTCCCGGCGAACCGCATCAGACTTCCGTCGACTGGTGGGGTGGGCAAAAGGCGCGCAGCGCCGTGCCCACCGCGCCACGCGGTCAAATGCTCCATCCCTCCGCCGGATACGCCCGCGCATCGCCCGGCAAGATCTCCGCACCCAAGCCGTTGCGGAAGCGGTTGGCGTAGAACGCGAGCGGCAGGCCGTCCCTGTGCCGGCACCAGCGGACCTCGCCGATGAACAGCGTGTGGTCAGCGATCTCGACCGTGCTGACGACCTCGCAGCCGAACTGCGCGATGGCCTGCGGCAGCAGGAAGAACCCGTCGCGCGCGTCAAGCGCTGGTGCTCCTTGGGCCAGCGGGGTGCCGGCGAAATGCCGGCATATCGCGACGTCATCGGCCGCGAGCACATTGACCGCATAGCGACGTGTCGTGCTCACCGCCTGCCACGTCCGGCCGCGCTTCAGCGACACCAGCACCGTCGGAGGCTGCGTCGAGACCGTGGTGAAGCTGTTGGCGGTCATGCCGACCGCCGCGCCGTCTTCGCCGCTGCTGGTCACCACGGTCACACCGGTCGAGAACCGCGACGCGGCCGCGCGAAAACTGGCCGGGTCCGGCTGATGGCTCATCGGCTTCTCTCCGCCATCACGCTGCAAGCTTTGCTCGGTCATCGATCCAGGCATGAATCCGCCGCTCGCTCGCCAGCCGGTCCCATTGCCGCTCCGGATAGTTGAAATTGTCGGTGAACTCGTCGCAGAGCCCGCGATCCTGCGCCATGGTGAAGATCAGCCGCCCCATCGCCTCCGACGGCGGCTGTAGCATCAGGTTGGTCCAGCGCGCGGCGGCGAGTACGCGGTTCTCGCGCGCTCGATCGACCGTCTCGACGAAGCGGTCGTCGAACGCCACCGCCTCGGTGATCGCCTTGCCAAGCTCGAACGCGGCATAGGAGGCCATGTTGGCACCCTGGCCCATCATCGGATCGACCACGGAATGCACGTCGCCGAGCGCGATCGCGATCTTGCCGTCGTCGAAGCTGACCGAGGAGCGCCGCACGGTCGGCACCACGGCGCCCTGCAAGAGGTCCAGCGGCTGCAGATCGAAGCGGTGCGTGTCGATCCGGTTGTAGGTGTGCGGATGGTGCTTCTCCAGCTTGTCGAGCAGCGTCCGCCGGAAGCCCGAGGGATCGGCGTCGTAGTTGAGCGACACCAGCTCGGCCATGTCGCCGCCGGGAATGTTCTCCATCAGCAGCGCCGTCTTCATGCCGCCGAAGGTGAGCGTCGGGATCACGATCATCTCGCCATGCCCCGGCGAGACCGATAGCGTCACGCCGCGCGGATCGTCGCCGTCGGGGCTGCCGTGGTCGACGCCGTCATACAGGCCGACGCAGAGCAGGCGCTGCGGCTGGTTGTAGGGCGACAGCTCCGGCCGGTGGCTGAACATCCGCCCCAGCGCGCCCTTGCCGGTCGATACCACCAGCAGGTCGAAGCGCGCCACCAGCGCCGGAATGTCGTCGTCCTGAATGCTGGCATATTCGATCGCGCCGCCGCGATCCTCGAAATCCTTCATCAGCGCCGGCAAATAGATCCGATAGTCGACGGCCCGGCTCGGCTGCTTGAACGCGCCGCGGAAGAGCAGGGGGCTGCCCGGAAAATTGAAGAAGTGATCATGGTGGTGATAGACGACATCAGGATCGTCCCAATGGTTCACGCCGAGCTCGTTCTCGCGTGCGACCGTGACGCCGTGGTGCGCCACCGTGTTCATCAGCCGCGTTGCAGCATACTGCTCGGGCTCGCGGTCGGTCAGGACCGTCGCCCGGACGCCATGCTTTTGCAGATAGAGCGCGAGATGCAGCCCGCCGATGCCGGCTCCGACAATGCCAATCGACTTCTCCATGGTCTCCCTCCGTTTCATTTTTTGAGAGGCTAGACCAGGCCGCCTCCTGACGTATACGGAATGAGGAGAATAAAACTCATTCCGGGGAGGAATGGATGGACCGGATCGACGCGCTGCAGACCTTCATCCGCGTCATGGAGGCCGGCAGCTTCACCCAGGCCGCGGCCGATCTCGGCTTGGGACAACCGGCGATCACCAAGCGCATCGCGCTCTTGGAGGAGCAGTTCGGCTGCCGCCTGTTCGTCCGCACCACGCGCAAGCTGCGTCCGACCACCGAGGCCGATCGCGTCCTCAAGCTCGCCAAGGACATCGTCACCTTGTTCGAGAGCGCGGGCATGCCGTCGCCGCGCCGTGTCGGCGCTCCCTCCGGGACCTTGCGGATGACGGTGCCGACCTCGTTCGGCCGCTTCTTCTTCGCCGACATCTTCGCCGAGTACGGCCGACGCTATCCCGAGGTGCGGCTCGACATCCGCTTCACCGAGCAGTTCGTCGACCTCGTCGAGACCGGGACCGAGCTCGCCATCCGCATTGGCGTGCTCAGCTCGAGCTCGCTGGTCGCGCGGCGCGTCGGCACCGTGAAGCGGCTGCTGGTCGCGGCGCCCACGCTGCTCGCCCGGCACCGTCAGCCGCGGCTGCCGAACGATCTGCGCGAGCTCCCCTGCGTGACCTATTCGCGGTTGTCGCCAAAGAACGAATGGAGCTTCGAGTCCGAGACCGGCCGCCACGTCGTCGGCATCATGCCATCGCTCACGTGCGACGACGCCGACATCATGACCCTGGCCGCGCTGGAAGGGCTCGGCGCTGCCGTGCTGCCGGACTGGTGCGCGGTGGAGCATATCGCGTCGGGCAAGCTGATCCACTTGCTGCCCGACTACGACGTCCCGTCGCTGCCGCTCCACGTCGTCTATCCCGATCCGCAATGGATGTCGCATAGGGCGCGTCTGTTTCGCGACCTGATCATCGAGCGCGCCGATGTGTTCGCGATCAATGCGCCGCAATGAGAGAATCGTAGGGTGGGCAAAGGCGCACAGCGACGCGCCAGCGTCGCGAGCACCGTGCCCACCGTTCCACAACATGATCGCGATGGTGGGCACGCGCCGCCTTCGGCGCCGCTTTGCCCACCCTACGTTTGCGCCGTCATTGCGAGCGAAGCGAAGTAATCCAGAGTTCCTGGGTCGCCCTGGGTTGCTTCGCTTCGCTCGCAATGACGATCATGCTATTGCTCTGTCTCAAGTGATCACTACGAATTGCGACGCGAGGAAACGACAATGCGACTGGCCGTGATTTCCGATGTGCATGGCAATCTTCCGGCACTGGAGGCCGTGCTCGCCGACATCGCGACCCGCAGCGTCGATGCCACCGTCAATCTCGGCGACTGCGTCACCAGCCCGCTATGGCCGCAGGAAACCTTCGAGCTGCTGCAGTCGCTGGCGCTGCCGACGGTGCGCGGCAATCATGACCGCTGGATCGAGGAATGGCCGGAGGAGAAGCTGTCGCCGGCCGGCCGCTTCGCGCGTGCGGCGCTCACGCCTGAGCAGCGACGCCAGTTGCATGCCTTGCCGGCGCGGATCGCGTTGGAGCAGGGCATTCTTGCCGTCCACGGCACGCCGGATGACGACAGCACCTGCCTCCTCGAAGAGATGCTCGACGACGGCCGCTACATCTCGGCGCGTCGCGACGTGCTGGCCGCGCGTCTCGTCAATCTCGGCGGCGCCACGCTGGTGCTGTGTGGCCACAGCCATCGGCAGGCGATGGTGCAGGTACCGCGCGGTCCCCTGGTGGTCAATCCCGGCAGCGTCGGCTGCCCCGTATTCGGCGACATCCCCGTCGCTGCCCAGCTCGAATATCGCTCGCCGCACGCGCGCTATGCCGTTCTGACGGAGCGGCGCGGACATTGGCAGGCGGAGTTGTTCGCGCTCACCTACGACTGGGATCGCGCCGCGGCGCGCGCCATGGAGAACGGGTTTCCGCGTTGGGCCAGCGCCTACGCATCCGGCGCGGTGATCTGAGGGATCGGTCCGAGCGCGGCGCGACACTGGCCCTCGCGCGTGCCCGTCGGGCAAATCGGTGGCGCGGCCTTGTGTATTCTTCGAGCGTCAGCCGGTGCGGCCGGCGTCGAATCCGTCTGCGCGCCGAAAGGATTTTCGTCAGTCGCTTCAAGCTGATTTGCCCTGTCCAGTCCCGCGTCGAAAAATTTCGTTGTTTCTTTTTATCAGAAATCGTGCTTCATTCAGGTCGTCCCGCCCCGGCACGAGGGGCGTATCGCGATCGTCACGACACGCGGGGCGGGATGCGACGGGCGCTGTGGACTGCAGCATGGCTGATGCCGTGCGGACGAACAGTCCTGGCGCACGCCGAAATCGCATGGTCCTGGTCTCCCGATGCTGAGGCCAAGCCGGTGGGGACGATGATCCGCCGGTCACGGGGGCAATCAAGCCGGTCCCCGGGGAGAGTGCGTATAAGGCGTAGAGCCGTCGCGCAGGGAATGCCGGTTGACCGGCTGGACCTGTGGTGACTGCCGCCTGCTTTTTTTCTGCAGGCGGGCCATGGGTTGCGGCCAGCACCCGGCATTCCCTGCGCCCTCGACCTCAACGAGGGTGAAATCGACGATCATGACTCGGGCATATCGTGCCGCGAGAACGACGAGTTGCATCCAGCCCTGTCAGCGCGCGCGTTCGGAGCTTCCGTAATTCTACGGGCGGGACAATTAACGCGGCTGAAGCAGCCGGTCAGGCATGGCAAGGGATCACAAGGAAGGTTCTGCGCGCTCATGAATTGGCCTGGGGATCCCACGCGCTCGAAGCGAACGGCCGGTGGCAGCCCGCTGGGTGCCTTCTTCCTTTGGATCGGCGGCTTCGGCGCCATCGAAGGTCTCGACGATGAAGCGCTGACCGAGCGCGATCGCCGGCGCATCCGGGCGCAGCAGGTCGATGCCGTCGCGCGCCTCGTCCCCGTGACCATCGGCATCAATTTCGCCAACGCGGCGATCATTCTCGGCGTGTTCTGGAACACCGTCTCCAATCTCTTCCTCATCGCGTGGGGCGCCGCGATCGCCGTGGCCGGCGGCATGGCGCTGCGCGGCTGGTGGCGCGCGCGCAAGTCGCGGCCGCAGGAGGCGTCCGAACGCGCCATCTCCCGGATGACGCTGCAGGCGTTTTTCTTGGCGACCATCTGGGGATCGCTGCCGCTGATCGTGATGCCGCAGGTCGATCCGCATCTGCAGATCATCGTGGGCTCGCTGATGACCGGGATGATCTCCGGTGGCGCGTTCGCGATGTCGAGCGTGCCGCGGGCCGGCCTCGCCTACACCTGGACCCTGATGCTCGCCTCGGTGGGGTCGCTGTTTCTGTGCGGCGGCGCGACCTATCTCGTGCTCGTCGTGTTCCTGCTGCTCTACACCTCGTTCATGGTGCGTCACCTGGTGTCGCACGGCAACGTGTTCCTGGAGAACCTGAAGGCGCAGATCCGGCATGAGCGCCAGAACGAGACGATCTCGCTGCTGCTGAAGGAATTCCAGGAGAACGCCGCGAGCTGGCTGTGGCAGACCGATGCCGAGGGCCGTCTGATCGACGCGCCGCAGCGCTTCGCCGACGTGGCGCAGCTTCCGCTCGATCAGCTCAAGGGCGAGCGGCTGATCGATACGCTGAAATATCTCTGCCCAACGGATACGGCGACGCTTTCGACTCTCGCCGACCGCATGGCAAAGCGGCTGTCGATCCCGGAGATCCTGATCCATGTCGTGGTCGCGGGCGGCGAGCGCCGCCGCTGGGCGCTGACGGCGCGGCCGGCGCGCGACCATGAGGGCAAGTTCGCGGGCTATCGCGGCTTCGGCCGCGACGTCACCGAGCGCTGGCGGGCCGAGCAGGCGGAGGCCGAGAGCCGTGCCAAGTCCGACTTCCTGGCGATGATGAGCCACGAGATCCGCACGCCCATGAACGGCGTGCTCGGGCTCGCCTCGACCCTGCTGGAGACAAAGCTCGACGATGAGCAGCGCCACGCGGTCATGACGATCCGCGAGTCCGGCGACAATCTGCAGCGCATCCTCAACGACATCCTCGATCTGTCCAAGCTCAATGCCGGCAAGCTCGAATTCGAGACGGTGGATTTTTCGCCGGCAGCCCTGGTCGAGGCGGTCACCGCCATCATGGGGGTCAATGCGAAATCGAAGAGCCTGCTGGTCAACGCGGACATCGATCCGAAGCTGCCGCCGGCTCTGAAGGGCGACGTGGCGCGCATTCGCCAGGTCCTGATCAATCTTGCATCGAACGCGGTGAAGTTCACCGAGCGCGGCGGCGTCACCATTGCCGTAGCCTGCCGCACGCGGGACGATCACAAGGCGACGATCGAGTGGCGCGTCTCCGACACCGGCATGGGCATTCCCGCCGATCGCGTCGGCAAGCTGTTCACGGATTTCGCCCAGGCCGATGCGTCGATCAATCGCCGCTTCGGCGGCACCGGGCTGGGGCTCGCGATCTCCCGGCGCATCATCGAGCAGATGGGCGGATCGATTGCGGTGTCGTCGGTACAGGGCGAAGGCTCGACCTTCCGCTTCAGCCTGACCCTGCCGTGGAGCGACAAGCAGGTGTCCGATCAGCGCGGCGACCGCGTCGGCGCCGGCGACCTCAAGGCGCGGATCGGGGCGCTCGGCCGTCCCTTGCGGGTCCTGATCGCCGAGGACGACGCCACCAACCGCATGGTGGTGTCGAAGATGCTGCAGGAGTTCGCGGTCGAGAAATGCACCGTTCCGGATGGCTTGCAGGCGGTGAAGGCGGCGGACGAACAGGAATTCGATCTGGTGCTGATGGACGTCCGCATGCCCGAGATGGATGGCATCACTGCGACCCGGACCATCCGGGCGAGGGGCGGGCGGCTCGCCGAGCTCCCGATCATCGCGCTCACGGCCAACGCCTTCCCGGACGACATCAAGCAGTGCCGCGAGGCCGGCATGACCGACTTTCTGGCCAAGCCGTTGCGCAAGCCGGCCATGGTGGCGGCGATGCTGAAGGCAATCGGAACGCCCGCACCGAGCCTTGAAGGGCCAACGCTTGCGCCGTCCGACGGCCCTGCCGTTACCGCGGAGGTCTGACCGATACGACGGAGGCTAGACCGAGAAGCTGGTGCCGCAGCCGCAGGAGGCGGTGGCGTTGGGATTATTGACCCGGAACGAGGCGCCCATCAGGTCGTCGACGAAATCGACCTCCGAGCCGGCGAGGAACGGCACCGAGGCCGGATCGACCAGCACCACCGCGCGATCGCGCTCGATGACGAGATCGTCGTCCGCCTTGGCGCGGTCGATGTCGAACTTGTACTGGAAGCCGGAGCAGCCACCGCCTTCGACCGAGATGCGCAGCATCGCGCCGGCGCTCTCCTTGCCGAGGATCTCTCCGATGCGGCGGGCGGCGCGTTCGCTGATGGTGACGGGGCCGGTCGAGGCATCAGTCATGGCAATGGGTCTCCGGGAGGCGCGTCATGCCCTATTCATTTGGTGCCGGGCACTCCCCATAGTTAAGTGGGCTCCGCTGAGGAATCAAACCGCAAAAGGAACAATCGCCCGTGTCGGTCGGAATGGCTGCCCCCCGCGCTCCCTATTCCTGCGATCCCGATCGCAGCCGGGGCCGCCTGTTCGCCGAGCCGCCGTCCCGCACCCGCAGCCCCTTTCGCCGCGATTGCGACCGCGTGATCCATTCGACCGCCTTCCGACGGCTCAAGCACAAGACCCAGGTGTTCGTCTTCCACGAAGGCGACCACTACCGCACCCGTCTGACCCATTCTTTGGAAGTCGCCCAGATCGCCCGCGCGCTCGCCCGCCAGTTCGGCCTCGACGAGGACCTGACGGAGACGCTGGCCCTGGCGCATGATCTCGGCCATCCGCCGTTCGGCCATGCCGGCGAGCGCGCGCTGAACCGCTGCATGGCGGACCATGGCGGCTTCGACCACAATGCCCAGACATTGCGCATCGTCACGTCGTTCGAGCAGCGCTACCCGGATTTCGACGGTCTCAACCTGACCTGGGAATCGCTCGAGGGCATCGTCAAGCACAACGGGCCGTTGCAGGCGCCGATCCCGCCGGGAATTACCGAGTTCAACGCCCGGTTCGACCTGGAGCTGTGGAGCTATGCGTCGCTCGAGGCCCAGGTCGCGGCGCTGGCGGACGACATCGCCTATGATGCCCACGACATCGACGACGGGCTGCGCGCCGGCCTGTTCACGGTCGACGACCTCAAGGAGATTCCGCTGCTCGCGGCGATGATCGCCGAGATCGACCGCCAATATCCGGCGCTCGATCCGATCCGGCGCGGCGCCGAGCTGGTGCGCGAGCTGATCTCTTACCTGATCGCAGCCGTGGCGGCTGAGACCGAGCGCCGGATCGCGCGGGCGCAGCCGATGTCGCCTCACGACATCAGGCGGCACAGCGGGCCGCTGGTGGCATTTCCGGCCGATGTGGCCGAGCACGAGGCGACCATCAAAGGGTTTCTCTGGCAGCGGATGTACCGTCATGAGCGGGTGATGCGGGTGATGCGCGATGCCGAGCGCATCGTCGCCGACCTGTACGGCCGCTACCATGAGGACGGTTCGACGCTGCCCGCGGGCTGGCTGGACGGTTGCGAGGGCGAGGGCGATCGGGCTCGCCGCATCGGCCACTTTATCGCCGGAATGACGGACCGTTTCGCCTTAACGGAGCACCACCGGCTTTTTGACTCGACTCCGGATTTGCGTTAGGCGGCGGCATGGTCGAACAAGCTTCCACCCCTTACCTTTTTGCCGACATGCTCGCGCGTGTCCACGCCATCTGCGCCGCGCTCGCCAAGCACGGCGGCTGGCCCGAGGGCATCGATTTTTCGCGCGTGGTGGTCGAGCCGCCGCGCGATCCGAGCCATGGCGACATGGCCACCAATGCCGCGATGGTGCTCGCCAAGGAGGCGAAGGCCAAGCCGCGCGATCTCGCCGAGCAGATCGCCGAACGTCTGCGGGCCGACGAACTCGTCGCCAAGGTCGACGTCGCCGGTCCCGGCTTTATCAATCTGACGCTTCAGCCGGTGGTCTGGGCGCAAGCGCTCAGCACGATCCTGCGCGAAGGCGCCGCCTACGGGCGCGTCGCGCCGGTGCCCGGCGCGCCGAAGGTGAACGTCGAGTACGTGTCGGCCAATCCGACCGGGCCGATGCATGTCGGACACTGCCGCGGCGCCGTGTTCGGCGATGCGCTATGCAGCCTGCTGCAGTTCGCCGGGCGCGACGTCACGCGCGAGTACTACATCAACGACGCCGGCGCGCAGGTCGACGTACTCGCACGCTCCGCCTTCCTCAGATATCGCGAGGCGCTCGGCGAGGATATCGGCGCGATTCCGGATGGGCTCTATCCCGGCGACTATCTCAAGCCGGTCGGGCAGGCGCTCGCGAGCGAGTACGGCGACAAGCTCAAGGCGCTCGCTGAGACCGAGTGGCTGCCGATCGTACGCGACAAGGCGATCGCGATGATGATGGGCGAGATCAAGGACGATCTCGCCGCGTTGAACATCCGTCATGACGTCTTTTTCTCGGAGCGCTCGCTGATCGCCGGCGCGACCAACAAGGTTGCTGACACGATCGAGTTCCTGCGCGAGCGGGGCGACGTGTATGAAGGCCGTCTGCCGCCGCCTAAGGGCGCGCCGGTGGAGGATTGGGAGGATCGCGAGCAGCTCCTGTTCCGCGCCACCGCCTATGGCGACGACGTCGATCGTCCACTGATCAAGTCGGACGGCAGCTACACCTATTTCGCCTCCGACATTGCCAACCACCGGCACAAGTTCGAGCGCGGCTTCGCCGACCTGATCGACGTATTCGGCGCTGATCACGGCGGCTACATCAAGCGCATGCAGGCGGCGGTGAAGGCCGTCACGGCTGCGCAGGCAGTGCTCGACGTCAAGGTCGTGCAGCTCGTCAAGCTGTTGCGCAATGGCGAGCCGGTGAAGATGTCGAAGCGCTCCGGCGACTTCGTCACCTTGCGGGAAGTTGTTGATGAAGTGGGGCGCGATGCGGTCCGTTTCATGATGCTCTACCGCAAGAACGACGCCGTGCTCGATTTCGACCTTGCCAAGGTGATCGAGCAGTCGCGCGACAATCCCGTGTTCTACGTCCAGTACGGCCACGCGCGAGGGCATTCGATCTTCCGCAATGCCAGGGAAAGCCTGCCCGAATTGCCGGAGGCGGAGGGCGCGCGACTCGCGTTCCTGGCGCAGGCGAATCTCGAAAAACTATCCGACCCGGCTGAACACGACCTCTTGAAACGGCTGGCGCTGTACCCACGTACGGTTGAGAGCGCGGCCGTAGCGCATGAGCCGCACCGGATCGCCTTCTACCTATATGAACTTGCAAGCGAATTTCACGCCCTCTGGACGCGGGGGCGGGATTTGCCCTATTTACGCTTCATTATCGATGATGATGCAGAATTGACCAAGGCACGTTTGGCCATGGTTCAGGGCGTCGTCTCGGTTCTGGCGTCGGGACTTGCGATCTTGGGCGTTAATGCTCCTGATGCAATGCGCTGATTGGGGGAAACACACGACTTCAGTTGGGGGCCTCAATCTGGCAGGGTCCGCCTTAGGACGCATATGCGGCTCACCCGCAGGGACGCTTCATCACGATGGCTGATCGTTACCAGGACAGACCCTTTCCCGCTGATGGTTTTGGCCGTGGTGGAAACCAGCAGGCCGATGCCGATCCGCTCGCCGAACTCGCTCGCCTGATCGGGCAGAACGATCCTTTTGCCGCGTCGGGCCGGGCAACTCCTCAACCTCAGTCGCGTCCGATGGTGCGCCCCGCCGCGCCCGCGCCAGAACAGCCGGTTCCCGGCATGCCTCCTGCCGGCGCTCCGGCCTGGATGCAACGTGCCCAGCCTGCCGCCGCCAATCCCTTCGCCGACATCGGCCGCGAGCCGGCGCCGGCACCGCCGGCCTTTCCGGCGGGCTATCAGGATCCGCGCGGCCAGCCGGGCTTCCCGGACCAGGATTTCGCGCCCGCGCCCCGGCAGCAGCAGGGTTATCCGAACGCGGAGTTCGCCGACCAGCTGTCCAAGCTCGACTACAGCGTCGGGGAGTCGCGCCACGGGTTCGCCGAGAACGACCGCGACTACAACCGCGACAACGGCTTCGATGACAACGAGCCGGACTCCTCGCGCTATGACGATGCGCTGTTCGGGCAGATGGGCTCGGGACAGCAGGGGTTTCAGGGCGACAACGATTTCCAGGACGGCCAATACGGCTATCAGGACGGCTACGACGAGGGCGAGGAAGAGGAGCGGCCGCGGCGGCGCAGCGGCATGAGCACCGTGCTCGCGGTGTTGACCCTTGCAGTGGTCGGCACCGGCGGCGCCTACGGCTACAAGACCTACATCTCGTCCGGCCGCACTGGCGAGCCGCCGATCATTCGCGCCGACAACAGTCCGACCAAGATCATGGCCCAGCAGGATCCGACGCCGAAGGTGCCGGATCGCCTGCTCGGCAATGATGGCGGCGAGAAGCTGGTGTCCCGCGAGGAGACGCCGATGGATCTGAACGCCCGCGGCGGCAATCCGCGCGTGGTGTTCCCGCAAATGAACCAGAATGCGGCTCCGCCGCCGGTCAGCGCCGGGGCGGCCCCGATGTCGCAAATGGCCAACGCCAATGGCATTTTGCCCAACAGTGATCCGCGTCCGATCAAGACGCTGTCCGTGACGGGGGGCAATCAGGCCGCAGCGGCCGATCCGCCGATGCCGGCGACGCCTGCAACCAAGCCGGCGGCGACGCCGAAGGGCCGCAAATCGCCGGCCAACGCCAACGCGTCGGCCGCCAACGACAGCCCGATGCCGCTGACTCCGCAGGCCGCAGCACCGGCGCGCATCGCCGCGGCCGTGCCGGTCACCGAGCAGACCCAGAATGATCGTACCGGCGGCTATCTGGTCTCGATCTCGTCGCAGGCCAGCGAGGCGGAGGCGATGTCGTCCTACAAGGCGGTGCAGGACAAATACGGCGCCGTGCTGGGCAAATATGAGCCGATCATCAGGCGGATGGATCTGGGTGAGAAGGGCGGTGTCAGGTACCGCGCAGCCGTCGGGCCCTTCGCGACCAAGGAAGAGGCCAACAAGATGTGCGGATCGTTGAAAACCGCCGGCGGACAGTGTTTCCCGTTTAGCAACCAGTAAGGCTTGCTTGACCGCCCCCGAGGCGGGGTCTATGCGGCCCGCATGACCATGCGGGCTTTCATTACCGGCATCTCCGGGCCTGATCTCACCGACGCCGAGCGCGCGTTCATCCGCGAGTTCAGCCCCTGGGGTTTCATCCTGTTCAAACGCAACGTCCAGTCACCCACCCAAGTGACTGCACTGGTTGAGGAATTAAGGGCCTGCGTCGGCCGCGCCGAGGCTCCAGTCCTGATCGACCAAGAGGGGGGCCGGGTGCAGCGGCTGGGGCCGCCGCATTGGCCGGCCTATCCCGCCGGCGTGGTGTTCGACCGTCTCTACGATCTTGATTCGGCCGCAGGCCTCCGTGCCGCTTGGCTCAGCGCCCGCCTGATCGCCGACGACCTGCTCAAGCTCGGCATCACCGTGGATTGCCTGCCGCTCGCCGACGTCCCCGTCGCCGGCGCTGATGCCGTGATCGGGGATCGGGCCTATGGCACGACGCCAGAAAAGGTGGCGGCGATCGCCCGGGCGGTGACGGAGGGGCTGGAGCAGGGCGGCGTGCTGCCGGTGCTGAAGCACATTCCGGGGCATGGCCGGGCCACCGCCGACACCCATTTCCGGCTGCCGACCGTGGACACGCCAGAAGCGGAACTCGACGCAACCGATTTCGCCGCCTTCCGGCCGCTGGCCGACCTCCCGATGGCGATGACTGCACATGTTGTGTTTAGCGCGATCGACGCCGCCCATCCGGCCACGACTTCTGCGACAATGATCGAACGGGTGATTCGCAAACGGATCGGGTTCCAGGGTTTGTTGATGAGTGATGACGTTTCCATGAACGCATTGGCCGGATCGATCGCCGAGCGCACGCGTGCGATCGTGGCGGCCGGCTGCGACATGGTTCTTCACTGCAACGGCCGACTGGACGAGATGCAGGCGGTCGCGGCCGAGACGCCGGAGCTGGCCGGCCAGGCTCTGGTTCGCGCCGATCGCGCGCTTGCGGCGCGCAAGGCACCCACAGGCTTCGATCGTGACGCCGCGCGCGGCGAGCTCGACGCCTTGATCAACCGGCTGGGACCCGCGAGCGCATGACCGCTGAAATTCTGTCGTTTGAAACCGGCCGGCCCACCACGGAGCTGGCCGAGGCCGAACCGGCGTTGGTCGTCGACGTCGAGGGCTACGAGGGCCCGCTCGATCTGCTGCTCGCGCTGGCGCGGCAGCAGAAGGTCGACCTCGCCAAGATCTCGATCCTAGCGTTGGCCGACCAGTATCTCCAGTTCATCGAGGCTGCGCGCAAGATCCGGCTCGAGCTCGCTGCCGACTATCTGGTGATGGCGGCTTGGCTCGCCTTCCTGAAGTCGCGTCTCCTGTTGCCCGAGCCGCCAGCGCAGGAAGGGCCGAGCGCCGAGGAGATGGCGACCGCGCTCGCCAACCGGCTGCGCCGCCTGGAGGCGATCCGCGAGGCCGCCAATCGTCTGATGAATCGGCCGCAGTTCCAGCGCGACGTGTTCCCCCGCGGCAATCCGGAAGAGATCGCGGAAGTCCGCCGCCCCAAGTTCACAGCCACCCTGTTCGACCTGCTGTCGGCCTACGCCATTCAGCGGCAGGCACGTGTCGTGACATCCGTTCATATGGCCAAGCGCACCGTCTGGTCGCTCGCCGAGGCGCGCGCGTCGCTCGAACGGCTCGTCGGCATGACCGAGGTGTCGGACGACTGGGGATGTCTCGACGACTATCTGCTGAGCTACGTCGCCGAGCCGGCCCAAAAGGCTACCGTCTTCGCATCGAGCTTTGCGGCCGTGCTGGAGCTGGTCCGCGAAGGGCAGCTCGAGCTGAACCAGAAGCAGGCGTTCGCGCCACTGTATTTTCGTAAGCGTCCACCGATCCAGCCCGGCGCCATGGCTGCGCCGGACTTGACGGTTGAGTAACGAAGAAGGAGACCCTGCCATGGCAAGCTTGGCGGAACTGCGCATGGAAGAGCCCGACGAGATCGCGACGAGCGAGCCCGAGGTGCGCCCCGAAGAGTTGCGCATCCTCGAGGCACTCTTGTTCGCCTCGGCCGAGCCGCTCGAGCAGGCTACGCTTGCCAAGCGTATGCCTGAAGGTGTCGATATCAAGGCCGCGTTGGCGCAACTGCAGGCGGAATACGCCAATCGCGGCGTCAACCTCGTGCGCGTCGCCAACAAGTGGACCTTCCGTACCGCCGGTGATCTCGCCTGGCTGATGACGCGCGAGAGCACCGAAACGCGCAAGCTGTCACGCGCGGCGATCGAAGTTCTGGCCATCGTTGCCTATCACCAGCCGGTGACGCGTGCCGAGATCGAAGAGATCCGCGGCGTCGTCACCTCCAAGGGAACGTTGGACGTTCTGTTGGAGACCGGCTGGATCAAGCCACGCGGGCGCCGCAAGACCCCGGGCCGTCCGCTGACCTTCGGCACCACCGATGCGTTCCTGGCCCAGTTCAGCCTGGAGACCCTGGGCGATCTGCCAGGACTGGAAGAGCTGAAGGGCACGGGCCTGCTGGATTCCCGCTTGCCGACCGGCTTCACCGTCCCGACGCCATCGGACGATCCGACGCTCCGGGAGGACGAGGAGCCGCTGGATCCGGGCGATCTCGATCTGGCGCTTGCGCCGGCGGTCGAGGCCGAACCTGGCGAAGCCGAAGCTGCGGAAGACGAAACGGCCGAGATGGAAACGGTCGCAGCCGACACGGCTGCGGCCGAGGTCGCCGAAGGCCAGATTGCGACCGCCGAGGCCGCTGTTCGGGACGACACCTCGTCGCAGGTCGCTATTGGCGATCTGGAACTGCCGGGCGCCGATGCGGAAACCGAGATCACCGAGGTGGACTTGGCCGTCGAGGAGATCGAGGTCGGGCCGGACGACGGGGCCGTTATCGAGCTCGTCGAGCTGTCTGCCGACGCTGACGCTCAGGTAGACGACGAGGCAGAGGCAGAGGCCGAGGTCGACGCGGCGGATGAGGAGATCGACGCGGCCGATGACGCGCACGACCGCGATACCGACGACAACGGCTCGCCGCACTAAAACTAGCGGCCGGGGCTGTTAACACTCGCGTTATTGCGTAGGTCCGGCCTCGATTTGTCGGACCTTAAGTGCTTGTTTTTGGAGGCGTTGGCGCCTACCTTCCGCCCAGATCGGGCTGTCCGCGCGCCATTTTGGCCAGTGACAGGCCGCGTTCGTGTTGCTGTTTCGCAATCGAATGCTAGAAGCGAAGTGTCGCGGTCAAGTCCATGGATATGGCGCGGTTTCGGCGGTAGCGTCGACGGGCAGTCGGGTGAAGGCTGCGCCGGTGTTTGGAGGGTTGCAGGATGGGTTCGCTTAGCATTTGGCACTGGATCGTCGTGATCGCGGTCGTCCTGCTGTTGTTCGGGCGCGGCAAGATTTCCGATCTGATGGGCGACGTCGCGCAGGGCATCAAGGCCTTCAAGAAGGGCATGCAGGACGACGACAAGGCGCCGGAGAAGACCGAGCCAGTCAAGTCGATCGACCACGGCGCGACACCTTCGGCCACCCGCACGGATGTCGGCAGCAAAGCCGTTTGATCTGCGCGTGAAAGGCGCGGGCGGCGCGCTCCCGCAGAGACGGCACCGGGACCTGTTCGGACAGACCCGGGCAGGCGGGATCAGAGGCGTCGTCGCGTAGGCGGATTGTTTCATGTTCGATATCGGCTGGAGTGAGCTGCTCGTCATTGGGGTCGTCGCGTTGATCGCGATCGGTCCCAAGGAGCTTCCGGGCGTCCTGCGTATGGTCGGGCAATGGATCGGCAAGGCGCGCCGGATGGCCTCGGAGTTCCAGGGCCAGTTCCAGGAGGCGATGCGCGAAGCGGAGATGGCCGACCTCAAGAAGAGTTTCGATGAGGTCCGCGAGGCGGCCAGCGGTTTCACCCCGACCGGCGTGATCTCCTCGTTGCAGCGCGACGTCGACAAGGCGCTCGATATCGAGGGGATCGACAAGTCCGCCGAGCCGGCACCAGCATCGGACGTGGCTGCTGCTTCGCCCGAGCCTCCTGTGATGACCCCGACCACCCCCGAACCTCCAGTGGCCGAGACCTTCGTCGAGCCTGAAGTCCATCAAGCCGTGGGCGAGCCGCTGGCGATCGTGCGTGAAATCAAGCCCGAGCCGCAGCCTGAAATGTCTGCGTCAGCAGAAGCTGAACGTCTGAAGGACGCCAAAGCGTCATGACCGTCGAAGATATCGAGGCCAGCAAGGCCCCGTTGATGGATCACCTGATCGAGCTGCGGTCGCGGCTGATCAAGGCACTGCTCGGCTTCGGCGTGGCCTTCATCTTCTGCTTCTTTTTCGCCAAGCAGATCTACAACATCCTGGTGCTGCCGTTCGTCTGGGTGGCAGGGGCCGAGAACAGCAAGTTCATCTACACCCAGCTGCTCGAATATTTCATCACGCAGCTCAAGCTCGCGATGTTCGGCGCTGGTTTCATCTCGTTCCCGATCATCGCGACGCAGATCTACAAGTTCGTGGCGCCGGGGCTGTATCGCCACGAACGCAATGCTTTCCTACCCTACTTGATAGCGACCCCCGTCTTCTTCGTGCTCGGCGCCATGCTGGTCTATTTTGCGGTGTGGCCGATGATCGTGCGCTTCTCATTGGGCATGCAGCAGCTCGGCGGCCCCGAGACGGCGCAAATCGCGCTGATGCCCAAGGTCGGCGAATATCTGTCGCTGATGATGTCGCTGATCTTCGCCTTCGGCATCGCGTTCCAGTTGCCGGTGATCCTGACCCTGCTTGGTCGCATCGGCATCGTGACCTCGCAGATGCTGAAAGAGAAGCGGCGCTATTTCATCGTCATCGCCTTCATCATCGCCGCCGTGCTGACGCCGCCGGACGTGCTGAGCCAAGCGTCCTTGGCGATCCCGCTGCTGGCCCTCTACGAAGGCGCCATCATCGCGGTGGGGATCGTCGAGAAGCAAGCGGCTGCGAAGTCGGGCTCCGGCACGTCGTCCGGCTCCGGCAATCTGCCCAGCAATCCGGCCGAGTAGGGCCGGGCTTCCCGCCCGGCCTGGCCTGTTCCCATCCGCTGCCATTCGCGGTAGTGCAAGCCGGCCCGTGACCCCGGGCGACTCGCCGAGATCTTTTCGTCTCCAGGACCGAACGACCATGCACGACATCAAATCGATCCGCGACAATCCGCAAGGTTTCGATGCGGCGCTGACGCGCCGGGGTCTGTCGCCCCAGTCGTCGCAGCTGCTCGCCATCGACGAACGGCGTCGCGCTGCGATCCTGGCGTCCGAGCAGGCGCAGGCGCGGCGCAACGCCGCCTCCAAGGAAATCGGCGAGGCCAAGAAGGCCAAGGACGACGCGCGCGCATCGGCGCTGATGGAGGAGGTCGCCAAGCTCAAGACCACCATGCCGGAGCTCGAGGCGGCCGCGAAGCAGGCAGATGAGGAGCTGGCGCGCGAGCTCTCGGCGATTCCCAATTTGCCGCTCGACGAGGTGCCGGACGGCAAGGACGAGCACGACAATGTCGAGCGCCACATGTTCGGCGCGCGGCGCAACTACGCCTTCGCGCCGAAGCCGCATGATGATCTCGGTGCGGCTCTTGGCACCATGGACTTCGAATCGGCTGCGAAGCTGTCGGGCGCGCGCTTCGTCGTGCTGAAGAGGGGCCTGGCGCGGCTCGAGCGCGCGCTCGGGCAGTTCATGCTCGACCTGCATACCAATGAGCACGGCTACACCGAGATCAATCCGCCGCTGCTGGTGCGCAACGACGTCATGTTCGGTACGGGCCAATTGCCGAAATTCGAGGACGACCAGTTCTGGGCCGTGAAGGGCGAGCTGATTGCAGCGCCGGATGATCGCCTCAAGACCGAGCGGCTGGGTCTCATTCCAACTGCCGAGGTGGCCCTGACCAACCTGGTCCGCGAGTCCATCGTTGACGAGAAGGAGTTGCCGATGCGGCTCACGGCGCTGACGCCGTGCTTTCGCGCCGAGGCCGGAGCAGCCGGACGCGACACCCGCGGCATGATCCGTCAGCATCAGTTCACCAAGGTCGAGCTGGTGTCGATCACGACGCCGGAGACCAGCAAGGACGAGCACGAGCGCATGCTGGCCTGCGCCGAGGAAGTGCTGCGCCGGCTCGATCTGCACTATCGCGTCATCACGCTGTGCACCGGCGACATGGGCTTCTCCTCGCAGAAGACCTACGACATCGAGGTCTGGATGCCCGGGCAGGGCGATGGCGGCGCCTTCCGCGAGATCTCCAGCTGTTCGGTGTGCGGCGACTTCCAGGCACGCCGCATGGATGCACGCTATCGCGGAAGCGACGGCAAGCCGCGCTTCGTGCACACATTGAACGGCTCGGGCACGGCAGTCGGCCGCGCGCTGATCGCAGTGATGGAGACCTATCAGCAGGCCGACGGCTCGATCGCCGTCCCCGATGTGCTGCAGCCCTATATGGGCGGCCTCAAGGTGGTGGCCGCGGAGCCATAGCGCCGCGGCAAATTGCATCCGCCCAGGTCGCCGCCATTGCGTGGGCGCCGGCGGGTCGTATCCTCGGTTCTGTTCAGCAATTGCTTTTCAGATACCGGCATCATGGCTCTGCATCGGGATATTTTCTGGATCGGACGGCAATGGGCCGTCACCGGCTCCGGCATCCAGGCGGTCGACCAGCGCCTGAAGGGAGCATTCGATATCGATCGTGCAGCGGTGTGGCATGATGGCCCGCCGGAGGCCCTGCGCCATCAGGCCTGGTTCAACGCTGCTGATTTCGACAAGGCGCTGGGTGTTGCGCGGGCCCGGTTTCCGGCGCCGCCGCTGGCCGAGTCCGCTGTGCCTTCGCCGGTCCCTCCGCCAGCGTCCCATGTGTCCGTCACCCCCGCCGCGTTGCTCCGGCTGGGTACGCGAGGGAAGCTCGCCAGGTTCCTGCCGCAGTGGCGGATTCGGCCCTGAACCACTGCCGAACCCGGCTCGAGGTGGCGGGTTTGCCTCGATGTCGCGCAGCAGATAAGACACCGCGGCAATCGTCTTGAACGGGATGGAAAGGTGGCCATGCGGATTCTCTGCACCAATGACGACGGAATCCATGCGCCGGGTCTCAAGGTGATCGAGGAGATCGCACGCGCCCTGTCCGACGACGTCTGGATCGTGGCTCCCGAACTGGACCAGAGCGGCGTGTCCCATTCGCTCTCGCTCAATGACCCCCTGCGGCTGCGCGAGGTCGGCCCGCGGCATTTCGCGGTGCGCGGCACGCCGACCGACTGCGTCATCATGGGGGCCCGTCATATTCTGGGGGCGAAGCTGCCCGACGTGGTGCTGTCCGGCGTCAACAAGGGCCGCAACGTTGCCGAGGACGTCGTCTATTCGGGCACCATCGCCGGCGCGCTCGAAGGCACCATTCTCGGCTTGCCGTCGTTCGCCCTGTCGCAGGAATTCAGCGTCGCAACCCGTGACAAGCCGTCCTGGGACACCGCGCTCAAATTCGGCCCGCAGATCGTGCGCAAGGTGCTCGAAGCCGGCGTGCCGAGGAATACGGTGATCAACGTCAACTTCCCGGCCTGTGCGCCGGAAGAGGTCAGGGGCGTCGTGGTCACCCGCCAGGGCAAGCGCAATCTCGGCTTCTTGAAGGTCGACGAGCGTCGCGACGGCCGCGGCAATCCCTATTTCTGGATCGGCTTCGACCGCGCTGCCTCGCTCGACGTGCCCGACGAGGGGACGGACCTCGCGGCCCTCGCGGCGCACTACGTGTCAGTGACTCCGCTTCGCCTGGATCGCACGGACGAGGCGTTCTCCGGCAAGCTCAGCGACATTCTGGGCTGAAGCGCCGTCTACCCCTGTGGCTCAGCGCCACGCAGCGCATGGTCGATCGCCTTTCCGAGCGTCTCGAGCTGGAACGGCTTCTGCAGGGCCGGCCGGTCGCGATATTCTTCCGGCAATCCCGACGAGCCGTAGCCGGTTGCGAAGATGAAGGGCCGGTTGCGCGCCTTGATGAGATCGGCCACCGGCGAGATGACCTTGCCGTTGACGTTGACGTCGAGAATGGCGACGTCGAAAAAGGTGCTCTCGGCCAGCCGCATCGCTTCGCCGATTTCGCCGGCCTCGGCCGCGACGGTATAGCCGAGCTCCTCGAGCATGTCGGCCACCATCATCCGGATCATGACTTCGTCTTCAACCAGAAACACAGAGCCGCGCGGCGGCCGCGGTGCAGTCATGATGTCAGTCCTTGCCCATACCCGATTTGACGCTCGCAAATAACGGCTTATGGCGCAACGTCAACAATGTCATCTTTCACTGCCGTGCGGCGTGGGCAGGCTCGCCCATAAGGTGAACGAACCGGAGCCGACTTGGTTCCTCGTGCGAAACGCGGTCGTCGTCGGGACCATGTCGGTGCGTAGTTGCGACGCGGGCGCGGAAATTCGGTGCGCAACCCTCGCCCCGCAGGTAAATTGCCCACGAGCCCACCAACCGACATCCCGATGCCCCCAGCCGCTCCTCCCGAGAAAATGATGTTTCAGCTGACCCTGCGTCGGCGGGGGATCAGCGATCAGGCGGTGTTGCGTGCGATGGAGGAGGTGCCGCGGGAAGAGTTCGTTCTGCCGGCCGACCGCCCGGACGCCTATCGCGACAGCGCGATGGCGATCGCTTGCGGGCAGACCATCAGCCAGCCGTTCGTCGTGGCCTACATGACCGAACAGCTCAAGCTGCAAAAGACCCACCGCGTGCTCGAAATCGGCACCGGGTCCGGATACCAGGCCGCGATCCTGTCCCGGCTTGCGGCTCATGTCCTGACGGTAGAGCGCTTCCGGACATTGGCCGACAAGGCCAGGGAGCGGCTGGAGAAGCTCGCCTGCTTCAATGTCGAGGTCATGCTCGGCGATGGCTACGCGCTGCCGCCGGGGGGCGGCCAATTCGGTCGCATCATCGTGACCGCGGCGATGGACGAGATTCCCCAGAGCCTGCTCGACCGGCTGGAGCCGGACGGTATCCTGATCGCGCCGGTCGGGCCGCAACACGGGGTGCAGACGCTCGTCAGGATCACGCGAACGGGCGATCGTTTCGACCGAAAAGAGCTCGTCGACGTGCGATTTGTGCCGGCAATTCCGGGGATTGCGCGCGAACTTTAAACGTGCGGATCAGCAGGCCGCACAACGCTTTATTCGCGGCTTAAGCGCTTATTTACCGCGGCTGTGTTTACTCGAATTCGTTGTTTGTTGCGTACGAGTGAGTAACCATGCCCACTACCGTCGAGTTGCTTCGCTCGCGCCGCCTGCCGCAGGTTGCGGCATTGGCGCTGATGTCGTTCGGCGTCGCCGGCTGCAGCGCCGACATGTCGACGCGGCTGTCGCAGACGCAAAACCCGTTTTCAAACCCCTTTGCATCCGATTCCACGGGGTCGGTGCAGGCGCAGCCGCCCCGGCAGCACCAGCCCTACACGCCCGCTCCGGCGCCGGCGCCGGCCTACTCGTCCTCGGCGCTGCCGCCCCCGGCGGTCGGGGCTCCGCAATCCTATCCGGCCGGCGGCGGTGCGGGAGGCGTATCCTCGGGCGGGCGCGGCGTCGCATCCTATGCGCCACCTGCTGCGGTCCCCGTGGCTGCACCCCCGGTCGCTGCACCCCAATCCTATGCACAGCCGGCGCATTCCTATGCTCCGCCGGCCCAGCCGCGCCTCGAGACCACCGGCACCGTGCCGCCGCGTTCGGTCGCCGCCGCGCGTCCCGCCATCGGCACCAAGATCATCGTCGGCACCAGCGATACGCTCGACATCCTCGCCAAGCGCTATCGCGTGACACCGGCTGAGATCCTGGCTGCGAACGGCTACAAGGGCCCGCGCGCGTTGTCGCCGGGCCAGCAGCTGATCATTCCGCATCCCGGCACGGTCGCGGCTGCGCCCGCGGCCCAGCCCGTTGCTGCGGCGCCAATGGTTGCGCCGAAGCCGGTGGCGGCCGCAACACCGTCCACCGTCCACTTCGTCAACCGCGGCGAGACACTCGCCAGCATCGCCCGCCAGAATCATCTGACGGCGGCTGAGCTCGCCCGCGCCAACAATCTCGATCAGGCTTCGCCGCTCAAGCTCGGGACCAGGCTGACCGTCCCTGGCAGGGCCGTGGCGGCAGCTGCGCCGGTGGCTCCGGTCGCAACCGTTCCCCAGGCGGTTGCGACCGTGCCGGCGCCAGCGCCGACCACACGGGTCGCGACGGCCGCAGGTCCGGTCCAGACCGCCCGCCTGGCCCAGGCCAATCCGGCACCCGAGAAGGAGGAGGAGCCGGCTCGGTCGGCCGAGACCACCAGCTCGCTGCCGACATTCCGCTGGCCGGCGCGCGGCAAGGTGATCACGAGCTATGGCGCCAAGACCAACGGCAAGTCCAATGATGGCATCAACATCGCCGTTCCCGAGGGCACCCCGGTAAAGGCGGCCGAAGATGGCGTCGTCGCCTACGCCGGCAATGAATTGAAGGGCTATGGCAATCTGGTCCTGGTGCGGCATTCCAACGGCTACGTCACCGCATATGCCCATGCGAGTGAGCTGATGGTGAAGCGCGGTGATCCGATCAAGCGCGGCCAGGTCATTGCCAAGTCGGGTCAATCGGGAGAAGTCGGATCGCCGCAGCTCCACTTCGAGATCCGCAAGGGATCGTCGCCGGTTGACCCGCTGCAATTCCTCAACGGGGCGTGAGGTCCGGTCGTTTGACCTCACGCAATCGTGGACGACACGGGGCCGCGCAGATTACTGCGCGGCTTTTTGCGTTGTCAGCCGCACGCCGAGGCGGCCCGCCAGATCTTGCGTGAACTGCCACGCGACGCGGCCCGAGCGCGAGCCGCGCGTCGTGGCCCATTCCAGCGCCTCGCGCTCCAACTGATCCTCGGCGACCGCGATGTCGAAATGGCTGCAATAGCCTTTGACCATCGCGAGGTACTCGTCCTGGCTGCAGCGGTGGAAGCCGAGCCACAGTCCGAAGCGGTCGGACAGCGAGACCTTTTCCTCGACCGCTTCGCCCGGATTGATCGCGGTCGAGCGCTCGTTCTCGATCATGTCGCGCGCGAGCAGGTGGCGCCGGTTCGAGGTGGCGTAGAGAATGACGTTCTCGGGGCGGCCCTCGATGCCGCCTTCGAGCACGGCCTTCAGCGACTTGTAGGACGCGTCATTGCCGTCGAACGACAGGTCGTCGCAGAACACGATGAAGTGGAACGGCGCGGCACGCAGGATGTCCATCAGCGCGGGCAGGCTCTCGATGTCCTCGCGATGAATCTCGATCAGCTTGAGCCGGTCCGCCGGCTTGCGGGCGACATTGATGCTGGCATGGGCGGCCTTGACCAGCGATGACTTGCCCATGCCGCGCGCGCCCCACAACAACGCGTTGTTGGCCGGCAGGCCGTTGGCGAAGCGCTCGGTGTTCTCGATCAGGATGTCGCGCATCCGGTCGATGCCCTTGAGCAGGTCGATCTCGACACGGCTGACGCGCGGCACCGTCGAGAGCCGGCCGTCCGGATGCCAGACGAAGGCGTCGGCCGCGTTGAGGTCCAATGCCGGCGCGGCACCCGCATGGGTTGTTGCCAGATGCGTCGCAATGGCTTCCAGCGCACGGGCGATGCGCTCGGCGATGTGGTCGGGAGCAGGGCCGGCGGGACGTTTTGCCGCGACCTTCGCCGGCTTTTGCGCTGCGGGCTTGGAGCTTTTTTGGAGACGTCTGACGACGGTTTGGGCGGGACCGCGGGACGGGGCTTTGGCTGGTTTTTTCGACATGCTGCAAGTTCCTGATGGGGCAGCCATATCGGGCCTCGCCCGCTGCCGCAAGCGGGGCGAAATGAAGGGGCGGGGCGCCTTGCTATTGGGACTGCTGCCGCTATATTCCGCGCGAAATTCGCAAGAGGCCGGCCCGCGCCGAGACAAGCGTGGTTCGCCGGCTATTCCCGTCTCACCGGGCGCTGCCCACGAGGATCGACCACATGCTGATCACCCCTGCCTATGCCCAGGCCGCCGGCGCTGGCGACACCAACAGCATGCTGATGTCGCTGCTGCCGTTCGCGCTGATCTTCGTGATCATGTATTTCCTGATCCTGCGGCCGCAGCAGAAGAAGGTCAAAGAGCACGCCGACCTCGTCAAGAACGTCCGGCGTGGCGACACGATCGTGACCCAGGGGGGTCTGGTCGGCAAGGTCACCAAGGTCGTCGACGACGACCAGGTCGAGTTCGAGATCTCCGATGGTGTCCGCGTGCGCCAGATGCGCCAGATGATCACCGGCGTCCGCACCAAGGGCGAGCCGGCCAAGGCGGACGCAAAGGACGACAAGAAGGACGAGAAGGCCGCGAGCTGATCGCCGGCCTGGCCAGTCGAACGCCGGCCGTCGCTCTTTGTGATGTTCTGATTTTTTCGGGCCGGATACGGCCCTTACGGACAACCTCCATGTTGTATTTCACGCGGTGGAAGGCGCTGGGCATCATTCTCACGGCGCTCGTCGTGTGCCTGTGCGCGGTGCCCAACTTCTTCTCCGAAGCGACGGTCAAGACCTGGCCGTCCTGGGCGCAGCGCCGGCTGGTGCTCGGCCTCGACCTGCAGGGCGGCTCCTATCTGCTGCTCGAGGTCGATTCCAACTACATCAAGAAGGAGCGGCTCGATGCCGTGCGCGACGACGTTCGCCGCACGCTGCGCGATGCCAAGATCGGATACACCGGATTGGTGAGCCGGGGTGATGGGGTCGAGGTCCGGATCACCAAGGAAAGCGACACGGGAACTGCGATTTCCAAGCTGCGCGATCTCTCGCAGCCGCTCGGCGGGCTGCTCGGCTCCAGCGGCCAGCGCAGCCTCGAAGTCAGCGATGCCGGTGGCGGACTGGTCCGGCTGACGATCCCGCCGGCGGCCATCACCGAACGCATCCGCCAGACCATCGAGCAGTCGATGCAGATCGTCGAGCGCCGCGTCAACGAGCTCGGCACCGTGGAGCCGGTGATCCAGCGCCAGGGCAACGACCGCATCCTGGTGCAGGTGCCGGGCTTGCAGGATCCGACGCAGCTCAAGAACCTGCTCGGGCGCACGGCCAAGATGGAATTCCGGATGGTCGATACGTCCGTGCCGGCGGATCAGGCGGTGCAGGGAAGGGTGCCGCCGGATTCCGAGGTGCTCCAGAGCGCATCGCCACCCAACCAGCCCTATGTCGTGAAGAAGCAGGTGCTTGTCTCCGGCGGTGATCTCTCCGATGCGCAGACCGGCTTCGACCAGCGCACCAACGAGCCGATCGTCACCTTCCGCTTCAACTCGGCCGGCTCGCGCAAGTTCGCGCAGGCCACGACCGAAAATGTCGGGCAGCCGTTCGCCATCGTCCTCGACAACAAGGTGATCTCGGCGCCGGTCATCCGCGAGCCGATCACCGGCGGCTCCGGCCAGATCTCCGGCAATTTCACCGTGCAGTCCGCCAACGAGCTCGCGATCCTGCTGCGCGCCGGCGCGCTGCCGGCGCCGCTCACGGTCATCGAGGAGCGTACCGTCGGTCCGGGCCTCGGCGCCGATTCGATCGCCAAGGGCGAGCTCGCATCCTATGTCGGCTCGATCCTCGTCATCGTGTTCATGCTGGTGACCTACCGGCTGTTCGGCGTGTTCGCCAACATCGCCGTGGTGGTGAACGTCGCGATGATCTTCGGCGTGCTGTCGCTGTTGAATGCGACGCTGACGCTCCCGGGCATCGCCGGCATCGTGCTGACGGTCGGCATCGCGGTGGACTCCAACGTGCTGATCTATGAGCGCATCCGCGAGGAGCTGCGCGGCGGCCGCAATGCCATTTCGGCAATCGACGCGGGCTTCAAGCGCGCATTGGCGACGATCCTGGACTCCAATATCACCACATTCATCGCCGCAGCCGTGCTGTTCTACATCGGCACCGGCCCGGTGCGCGGCTTTGCCGTGACGCTGGGCATCGGCATTCTCACCACGGTCTTCACCGCCTTCACGCTCACCCGCCTGATTGTGGCGGCCTGGGTGCGGTGGAAGCGGCCGCAAAGCGTGCCAATCTAGGAGCTACTGTGACATACTGGGTTCTCATCGGGCTTGGCATCCTGATCGCGGTGCTGACGGTGGTCAGCGCGCTCGGCCTGCTGCCGTCGCTGCGCATCGTTCCCGACGACACGCATTTCGATTTCACGCAGTTCCGCCGCATCAGCTTCCCGATCTCGGCGGCGCTGTCGATCCTCGCGATCGTGCTGTTCTTCACCCATGGCTTGAACCTTGGCATCGATTTCCGCGGCGGCACCTTGCTTGAGGTGCGCGCCAAGTCCGGCACCGCCGACATCGCGGCGATGCGCGCGACGCTGGCGACCCTCGGTCTGGGCGAGGTGCAGCTGCAGCAGTTCGGCGGGCCGGCGGGGGTTCTGATCCGTGTTGCCGAGCAGCCGGGTGGCGACGCCGCCCAGCAGGAGGCGGCCAACAAGGTCAAGGCGGCGATCGGCGATTCCGTCGAGTATCGCCGGGTCGAGGTGGTGGGTCCGCGCGTTTCCGGCGAGTTCCTAGCCGTCGGCATGCTCGGCCTGATGCTCGCGATCGTCTCGATTCTGATCTATCTCTGGTTCCGGTTCGAGTGGCAGTTCGCGCTCGGTGCCATGATCGCCAACGTCCACGACATCGTGCTGACGATCGGCTTCATGTCGATCAGCCAGGTCGATTTCGACCTCACCAGCATCGCGGCGCTGCTGACCATTCTCGGCTATTCGCTCAACGACACCGTCGTCATCTACGACCGTATCCGCGAGATGTTGCGGCGCTATAAGAAGATGCCGATGCCGCAGCTGCTCAACGAATCGATCAACTCGACCTTGTCGCGCTCGATCATCACGCACGTCACGGTGACCCTGGCGCTGCTGGCGCTGCTCTTGTTCGGCGGCCCGGCGATCCACAGCTTCACCGCGGTGATGATGTTCGGCGTGGTGCTGGTCGGCACCTACACCTCGATCTTCATCGCCGCGCCGATCCTGATCTATCTCGGCGTCGGAGCCGTTCGGGGTGATCAGGCCGACGAGCCGAAGAAGAGGCCTTGATCGGGACTTGAGCCGTTGGACCCGAACCGGGGCTGAGAGGTTGGTCTCGCATGGCAACTGACGCTCCGCATTTCCCGCGGTCCGCGCCGATCGACGGCTATGGCAAAGGCGGCTTCGCCTTTGCCGGCATGTCGCATCGCGGCTCGCTGCTGTGCCTGCCGGATTCGATCTGGGCCTGGGACGTCACCCAGCCGAGCCAGATCGACCGCTACGCGTTGCAGCGCGTTTTCGACGCAGCCAACAAGATCGACACACTGATCGTGGGGACCGGAAACGATGTCTGGATCCCGCCGGCACCGCTGCGCGCGGCCTTGCGGGGCGTGAACGTCGTGCTCGATGCGATGCAGACCGGTCCCGCGATTCGCACCTACAACGTCATGATCGGCGAGCGGCGGCGGGTGGCGGCAGCGCTCATCGCCGTCCCATGAGCGAGGCCAGCGCCAACAGCGACGCCGCGTTCTGTGCGAGCCTCGTCCGCGAGCATGATTTCGACCGCTACGCTTCGACGCTGTTCATGGCGCCGGAACTCCGGCGTGCGCTGTTGTCGCTATACGCATTCAACGTCGAGGTGAGCCGTATTCGAGATCTCGTGTCGCAGCCGCTGCCGGGCGAGGTCCGCCTGCAGTGGTGGCACGACACGCTGACGGGGCATGAACATGGCGGCGCGGAGGGAAATCCCGTTGCAGCCGAATTGCTGCTCACCGTGCAGCGCTTCGCGCTTCCGGTCGAGCGGCTGACGCGCCTGATCGATGAGCATCAGTTCGATCTCTACAACGATCCGATGCCGACGATGGCGGCGCTGGACGGCTATCTCGGCGACACGCGCGGCGCGCTGTTCGCGCTGGCGGCACAGATCATTGCGCCGCCGTTTGCGGAGGCGGATCACCTCGCGCACCATGCCGGCATCGCGCAAGGGTTGCTCCAGGTGATCGCATCGCTGCCGCGCGATGCCGCCCACCGGCAGCTCTATGTTCCGCTCGATCTCCTCGCGCGCCATGGCGTCAGCCAGGAGGAGATGTTCGCAGGCAAGGCATCATCGGCGATCCAGGATGTGATCATGGACCTGCGTGGGCAGGCCCGGCAGCATCTCGATCACACCCTCGAGCTGGCGCGTCAGGCGTCGCCGGCGGTGCGGCCGGTTCTGCTGCCGCTGGCGCTGGTCCGGCGCGACCTCGCGCGGGCCGATCGCCGCACCGACGATCCGTTTCAGCCGCAACCCCGCTCGCGCCTTGCGACGTTGTGGACGCTGTGGCGCGCTGCGAGGACGGCGAGTTTTGGCGCGCGCTGACGCTCTCGCGGGCTCAAGCCGAGGGCATCGTATTCCAGAGTGGCGGGCTGTGAAGGAGTCTCGGCATGTCTGGCGGCTCGTGCCGGTGGATCGTGCAGCGGGTGTCCCAGACGACGAGATCACCGGACCGGCAGGTGTGGGCCCAGCTGAACTCGGGCCGCTCGGCAAGCTGCCAGAGATCGTCGAGCAGCGCATCCGATTCGTCCTGCTCGAGACCGACGACACAGGAATAGCGGCGCTGCCCAAGCGCGAGCATCGCTCGGCCCGTATCGGAGTGATTGCCGACCAGCGGATGCACGGGGCCTGCGACGATGGTGCGACGGCCATCATCGGCGGTGTCGCTCGCGACATGACGGACCTTCAGATGAGCGACGCGGCTGCGCAGCGCCGGCGAGAGCGCGTCATAAGCGGCGTAGAGGCTGCAGAACGACAGCCTGCCGCCCAGCAAGCTGCCGGGGGAGGTGTAAAATAGATCCGCGTGACCAAAGCGACGACTGAAGGCCGCGATGTCACACTCACCAAGACGCTGGCCGCGCACGAGCAGGACCTGGTGCTTGAGCAGCGCGCGCATGAACGAGGCGAACGCCCAATCGTCGAAGGATCTGAGATCGACATTGCAGACCTCGGCACCGAGCGTCTTTCCCGTCGGGATGACCTGGATGAGGCTGCTTTCGGCGCTTCGAGCAACGTTGCTTCTGAGACTCACTTGCGTCATCTCCCAAGTTTCACCAGCGCCTGCAAATCAACCATCGTAATTTGTCGGGGGTGTTTCGGCTCGGAGGCAATTCGCGGAAGGATCGCGGCACGATCTGGCGATTGTCGGCACACTCTGCCGCTCTGAGTCGGAAATTGGACGCTTCAAGGCGACGCGTGAGGAAATATCCAGCAACCTGCAACTCATTCGCAGGCATTCTGGCGCTTGATCGTGCGGATGCCGCGCGCAAGCGAATCAGTGCGGGCGATCTGTTCCCTTGATCTGGGTTCGATGCATGATTCGCCGCGCATGATCATCGAACGGATCGCGCCGATGCATGGTGCAGCGATTGTCCCAGATGACGAGGTCGCCGACCTTCCAGACGTGCTCCCAGGCGAATTCCGGACGAGCAACATAGGTCCACAACTCGTCGAGCAATGCTTCCGACTCGGCGAGCCCGAGGCCGACCAGATAGGCGTTGCGCCGGCGGCCGAGATAGAGCGTCTGCCGGCCGGAATCGGGATGCGTGCAGACCAGCGGATGGATCGCGCCCGGCGACGTGCGCGGATCATCGGTCGGCGTCACGCCCTGCCGGACGAAGCCGCCGCTGTTGTAGGTGCCGTCATGCTTGATCTTCAGATCCGCGACGCGGCGCTTCAGTTCAGGAGGAAGCGCGTCGTACACGGCATACATGCTGCAGAACGACGTGTTGCCCCCGACGGGGGGAATTTCCAGCGCGTAGAGCGCGCTCGCGATCGGCGGCGTGTCGAGATATGACATGTCCGTGTGCCACACCGCTTCGCCGGCGCCGAGGCTGCCGATCGCCTCGCCGTTCACCCTCACGTTCGACACGATGTAGATTTCCGGCAGACCGTCGACGAAGCGCCGGCCGTTCTCCTGCACCGGCGCCCAGTCGAGATCGCCGAAGCGGCGGCTGAAGGCGATCAGATCCTGGTCCGTCAGACCCTGGCCGCGCACCAGCAAAACGGAGTGCGTGTGAAAGGCACGGAGCAGGGCGCTGAAGCCCGCGTCGTCCAGATGCTTGAGATCGACATTTCGAATCTCGGCACCCAGTTGCCGGCCGGTCGGGATAATCTCGATGTTCGACGACCGAGACGTTGTGGCCGCGCGGGTCTCGACGTTCATTGCCAGATCCTCCCAAAGGACATTGCATTCGCAGGATACAATGGTCGGACCGCGAAGTCTCGTCCGCTCAGGCCGAAGGCAGTTTCAGGTCCGCCTCGAAATTGAACCGGTCGCGCAGGTTCTTGCGCGAGTCCAGGATGTCCTTGAGGAAAGCGCGATCGCTGTCGCTCGTGAGCATCGGTTCGATCAGGTCGATCTGGTTCATCGCCACCAGCTGCAACAGCTCAGTGCGTGGCCTGCCGCTGGCGTCGCGCGGCAGGGCATGCACGACCTGGATATGCTCCGGCGGCTTCGGGCCCTTGGCTGAAGCAAGCTCGTTTTGCAGCTGAGTTTCAAGCGTCGGCTGCTCGCTCTCGACGAACGCATAGAGCCCGACGCCGGTCCGGCGATCGGCGAAGGCAACGATCGCGGCGTCGCGCACGGCCGGGTTCTTCCGGATCATGTCCATCAGCACCGGCGCATCGTTGACCAGGCGTCGTCCGCCACCCTCGCGGTCGGTGAAATTGAAGATGCCGCGCGTGATGGCGCGATACACCTTTTTGCCGGTCATCAGCCAGATGCGCGCGAACAGCGATTTGCGCGCCAGGATCTTGCGCTCCTTCGGCGTCAGCGCCTCGGGCGCGTAACTCCGCTTATGCTTGAGCAGATGACGCAGGTCCTCATAGGCCGCGATCCGGAACAGCCGGCTGCGGCTCTCGAAGCAGGCGGCCAATTGGAAATCGGTCACGTAGCAATGGCCGTCGTGACCGACGAGCCAGTTCTGCTCCTTGGCGAGATCGTTGTGCGTGATCCCAGCGCGATGCAGCCGGCGCATCATCTGTTTGGCCGAGCGGAAATAGGCGACGTTGCCGTGCGGCTTGGCCAGATGCAGCGCCACGCCATTGATGAAGCCGCGGACCAGCGCGCGATCCCCAGCCCATAGCAGATCAGGGCCGGCGTTGAGCCCCTTGGCGCGCATCAGCGCCTTGCGCTCGCGCGCGAACAAATGCCGCGCCAGCATGAACGACCACCACGGCACCTCGTCGAGCCGGCGCAGCACGGCGTCGACATCGCCGGCCTCGCTCTTGAAGCGGCCGCGCTCGACGGTCGAGAACACGTCGCGCTTGAGCAGCACACCTTCGCACCAGCGCGCCGCCAGCAAGGCAGAATCGGTCTTCGGCAGGCTCATCGTACTCTCACGCAGCGGCCGCGACGGGCAGGTGCTCGGCGATCCAGCGGTCGAGATCGGCCAGCGCGCGGGCGCTCATCGCCTGCTTCTTCGCCACCGTCTTCTCGTTGCCCTTCAGCCGCGTGCCGTCCGGCTTGCGGGTCGGGGCCGTCGCCAGCGGCGGGAACAGGCCGAAATTGATGTTCATGGGCTGGAACGAGCGCGTCGCTCCATCGATCGTTTCGATATGGCCGCCAGTGATGTGGCCGAGCAGGGCACCGAGCGCAGTGGTCGGAGGCGGCGGCAGCAGATTTGCGCCACGTGTCTCCGCGGCGGCGTAGAGGCCGGCGATCAGGCCGATGCTCGCTGACTCCACATAGCCCTCGCATCCTGTCATCTGGCCGGCAAAGCGCAGCCGCGGCTGGGCCCGCAGGCGGAGCTGCGAATCCAGCAGTTTCGGTGAGTTGAGGAAGGTGTTGCGATGCAGGCCGCCGAGCCGCGCGAATTCCGCGTTCTCGAGGCCTGGGATCGTGCGGAAGATCTGCTGCTGCGGGCCGTATTTCAGCTTCGTCTGGAACCCGACCATGTTGTAGAGCGTGCCGAGCTTGTTGTCCTGGCGCAGTTGCACGATCGCGTAGGGCTTGACCGTCGGATTGTGCGGATTGGTCAGGCCGACCGGCTTCATCGGGCCGTGACGGAGCGTCTCGTGGCCGCGTTCGGCCATCACTTCGACCGGCAGGCAGCCGTCGAAATAGGGCGTGTTGGTCTCCCACTCCTTGAAGTCGATCTTCTCGCCCGCGAGCAACGCCGCGACGAAGGCGTCGTACTGCTCTTTCGTCATCGGACAGTTGATGTAGTCGGCACCGGTGCCGCCCGGACCGACCTTGTCGTAACGCGACTGGAACCAAGCGACCGACATGTCGATCGTGTCCTTGTGCACGATGGGCGCGATGGCGTCGAAGAACGCGAGCGCCGTCTCGTCGGTCAGGTCACGGATGGCCTCGGCGAGCGGCTGCGAGGTGAGGGGACCGGTGGCGATGATCACCTTCTCCCACTCCGCGGGCGGCAGGCCCGCGATCTCGCCGCGGCGCAGCGCGATGCGCGGATGGCCTTCCAACGCGCTTGCGACGGCCGCCGAGAAGCCGTCGCGGTCGACGGCCAATGCGCCACCGGCCGGGACCTGGTTGGCGTCAGCGGCCCGCATGATCAGCGAGCCCAGCCGGCGCATCTCAGCATGCAGGAGGCCGACGGCGTTGTTGGCGGCATCGTCGGAGCGGAACGAATTCGAGCAGACCAACTCGGCAGGCGTGGCAGTCCGGTGCGCCTCGGTCATGCGGTCCGGCCGCATCTCGTGCAGCACCACGTCGACGCCGGCCTCGGCCAGCTGCCAGGCGGCTTCGGATCCGGCGAGGCCGGCACCGATCACGTGGACGGTATTCGAAGGTGATTTGGTCCCTGTCATGCGCGGGACAGGTAGCGCTTTTCCCGAGCGCTGCAAATGCGCCAGTGGGGTTCAGCGTGAGAAACCGGGCGCGTGTGTTCCGTTGCGCCAGGGCCCAGACGCGGCAACGCCCGCAGCGAGGCGGGCGATGTCCGGTAGATATCGGAAGAAGGCTGATCAGCCGTTGTAGTGACCGGCAGCAACGCGCGGGATGTCCGAACGATCGAGACCGATGTCGGCGAGCTCGCGATCGCTGAGCTGCGACAGCTCGGCAACGTTGCGCTGATACTCACGGAACGCCTGCACCATGCGGATGAGCGAGAGCAACATGAAAAATCTCCTTTAGTTCACGATTCAGTTCTTCATCGGAACATCATCGTTGAAATGAACATAGAAGAGCTTGTTGCGATGCGGAAGCGTGAATGTTGCGATGCAGCTAAACCCCGGACGCATAGCTTGCATAACCCTTGAGTAAGAATCGGGCAGGCGCCCGGCAGCTCAGCGACCCGCGCAAGGCTCCGTATTCATGCGGATTTTCGATCGCCCGTTCGAATTGCCGGATCGAGCAATGCCGGCTTAAAGGCCGGTCCAGGCACGAAGCCATTGCCCGACATACACCCCACGAAACGCATGGGTTCATATAATGAACATAAATTCATTATGTACGCTGCGCCTCTCAAATCGATGATCGCCATCACGGACCGCTCGCGCGGATTTCACTTCGCGGCATATAACGAAAGGTGCGACAAAGTGTCGCGGTGCTGGGCAATGATGCCGGCGCCGTCGCACCAGCGAGGAAAAACAATGAACAAACTTTTTGGGGCCGCGCTCATCACTGCGGCAATTGTGGCGGTCGGTCCGGCTCAGGCGGCGCGGATGCATGGCGCCGGCTGTAGCGGGGCCAATCTGGAGAAGACCGAGACGGCGATCGAGGCGATGGCCGACGGCGACGCCAGATATACTGCGCAGAAGGAGATTGCGGCAGCGCAGGACGCGCTGCTGAGCGGCAAGATGGGCGCCTGCAGCGTGCACCTGACCAAGGCGATGCAGGCCGGGATGATCAAGTAGCAGGCGCATCTTTCGCATCATCGAACGAACGGCCGGTCGCGATGCCGCGATCGGCCTCATTCCTGACCCGGGCTACGGCGCCCGCGCCAGCTGGGTCGCGAAGGTCGCGACCGTCCGCGCGTAGACCTCGCTCTTGTTCCACTGCTGGATGACCGCAAAATTCGGGCCGCCGGGCTCCCAATCCTTGCCCTTCTGCCAGCCATAGCCCTTCAAATAGTTCGCGGTGGAGGCGAGAACGTCGGGCGCGCTGCGGATCAGATCGCGCCGGCCATTGCCGTCGAAATCGACGGCGTATTTGATCCAGGACGACGGCATGAACTGCGTCTGACCGATCTCGCCGGCCCAGGCGCCGCGCATGTCGGCCGGCTGAAGGTCGCCGCGGTCGACGATCCGCAGCGCATCCAGCAACTCGCCGCGAAACTGCTCGGCGCGGCGGCAGTCATAGGCCAAGGTCGCGAGCGCACGGATGGTCGGAAATTTTCCGACATTGACGCCGAAATCGGTCTCGAGCCCCCAGATCGCGACCAGCACCTCGCCCGGCACGCCGTAGCTCTGCTCGATCCGCGACAGCACCGAGCCGTATTGCTTCAGCATGTTGGAGCCGCGGGTCATGCGCGGCGGGATCATGCGCCCGGAGAATTCCTCGAAGGTCTGGCTGAACACCTTCTGACCGCGGTCGCGGTTCAGCACGCTTTGGTCGGGCGTCACGCCGGTCAGCGCCGCATTGATCGTGTTTTGTGAGATGCCCTTGGCCGCAGCTTCGGTCTTGAACTCGGCGAGCCAGCCGTCGAAATTGCCGCTGCCGCAAGGCACCGCGGCGCGCGCTGGCGCTGACAGGGTGGTGACGGCAGCGAGGCAGGCAAGAGCGGAAACGGCGAGAACGCGAGCAATCATCGAAACACCTGGACGGCAATGGATTCAAAAAGCGTTGCTGGGCGCGCTCCATGTCGGGCGTAACCGCGGCAGCAACAAGGCCTTTCGATCACATTGGCGTCGGATTTCGTGAGCGCTGCAACACGCTGGCGGCTTCTCGAGACGGCCGCCGGCCCGGGAGGCCGGCGGCCGTGACAAACTCGTCGCTGCGTCCTCACATCCCGTCGCGCGAGCGCCATGGGAACAGGTTCGCCGGGAAGTCGGCCGCGGGTTTGGAGCCGCGCGGGGCCGGCGGCACGATCCGGGCTGCGTCGGGATTGATCGCGATGGCTTCGCGGTAGAGATGCCAAGTGGCGTGGCCGAGCACCGGGATCACAACGGCGAGCCCCAGGAAGAACGGAATCGTGCCGGCGACCAGAAGCACCGCGACGATGAGGCCCCAGGCCGCAACCGGAACGGGATTCTTGGCCACCACGCGCAGCGAGGTGACGACTGCTTCGAGCGCGCCGGCGTGTCGGTCGAGCATCAGCGGGAAGGACACGACGCTCAGGCACAGCGCCAGCAGCGCGAACAGGAAGCCGACGCCGCAGCCGACCGCGATCAGCCACCAGCCTTGCGGCGTCGTGAACACCCGCTGCAGGAAATCGCCCGCGCCCGTCGCGCCGCCGTAGCCGAACACTGCGACGTAGATCGCCTGCGCGGTCGCGACCCAGGTGACGAACAGCGCGAGCAGCAGCGTGCCTAGTCCGAGCATCGAGCCGAACGACGGCGACCGCAGCACCTCCAGAGCATCCCAGGCACTGGTGTCCTCGCCGCGGTCCCGGCGGCTGCTGAGCTCATAGAGACCGAGCGCGGCGAATGGGCCGAGCAGGGCGAAGCCCGCCGCCAGTGGAAACAACAGCGGTACCACCGCATAGCCGAACACCGCGCGCGCGATCACCAGGCCGAGAACGGGATAGATCGCACATAGCATCACGGCGTGACTCGGGACGGCCTTGAAATCGTCCCAGCCGAGCCGCAGCGCGCGCATCAGGCTCGACATGTCGATCGTGCGAATCGTCAGCTCAGCCGCGACCTCGTCTGCCGCCCGAACGTGGGAGGCGGCATTGCTGTGGTAGGTGGCCATCGTCGTGTGCTCCCTCAACTTGCGTAGGGCGCTACCCAACCACGCAGGCGGGCTGCGCTTCTCGTTGGAACAAATTCGCGGATGGCCAGACGCGACGAACCTCGGGGCGGCCATTCGCGAACGGAAGTCATCAGGATAGTGGCAAAACAGGCCGCGCCTACTCACGCCTCGGTGAGTGCTGTGAATGTCGCGGTGCATTAGAACGGTGCCCGCGACCGAAGAAGCCGAGCCATCCACGGACAAAGTCATTCCGCCGTCATTCCGCCTTGGGTAAGCTTCACATTCGTCGCCGTGGTCGCCTTGGCAGGCCTCGGCGGGTGGCGGAGCGGCTCTACGGCCGTCTTTGCAACGGAACAACGCCGGCCGAGTTCTTCTTACGATCACCATCCATTGGGAGCCATTGATGAGCATTTTCGGAAAGATCATGGGCGCTATTTTCGGTCATCATGCCGAGGCTGCCCCGGCCGGCGGCAGCACGCCCGCCGCGGGCGGCACCGCGCCGGCAGGCGGCACGGCAGCTCCGACCGGGGGCCCGGCTGCTGCGGCGCAAAACGTCGATGTGGCGGCGATCGTCGACAAGGCCGCGGCTGCCAAACACGAGAAGCTGGAGTGGCGGACCTCGATCGTCGACCTGATGAAGGCGCTCGACATCGATTCGAGCCTCGCCGCGCGCAAGGAGCTTGCCAAGGAGCTCGGCTACAGCGGCGACACCAACGACTCGGCCAGCATGAATGTGTGGCTGCACAAGCAGGTGATGAGCAAGCTCGCCGCCAATGGCGGCAAGCTTCCGCCGGAGATCAAGCACTGAGGCGGTCGGCCCAGTTGTCGAAAAGCGAAAGGCCCGCCATCGCGCGGGCCTTTGTCGTCTTTGATATCGTCCGGTGTATGCAGGCGCCTCAGGCGTGCACCAGGCTGGCGCGCTCCCAGGCCTCGGCGTGCAACTGGTCGCGGTTGAAGCCGATGTCGCGCAGCGTGCGCTCGTCGAGCTGGTCAAGATAAGCGAGCTGGGTGCGGTAGTGGACGTAGCGCTTGAGAACGTCGAAAATGGCAGTGATGAACATGAGCCTCTCCCCATCGGTCTGGTTGCTTGTTCGGCGGGGGATTGCTGGTCCATCCGGGTAGCCATTGCGTTAAAGCACACGGTCCAATCGTCTTGCTCGGTAATTCTACGGAACGTCACGCCATGATGTCCCGGTTCTCCGGGTGGTCACGGAGGTAGTCGGCGACGAAGCTGCAGCCCGCGATCACCTTGCGGCCCTCGGCGCGGATCAACTCCAGTGCGCCCTTGACCAGCTCGGACCCGATGCCCCGGCCGCGCAGGGCCGCCGGGGTCTCCGTGTGGGTGATGACGACCGCCTGCGGCGTCGCTCGGTAGTTTGCAAAAGCGATGCTGCCTTCGACGTCGAGCTCGAAGCGGCTCTGGGCCTTGTTGTCGCGGACGACGGTCATGCTCCTCTACCTTCGTTTCGGTTTGTCGGTCTGCTTGATGAACTCCGCCAGCATTTCGCGGATCGACCAGGGCTTGCCGTCGACGGCGCCGCGGATGTCGTCGATCTTCCATTGGCCGGCATCGCGCACGAAGTCGTAACGGATGACGTTGTCGGCCTGTTCCGTGCGATCGTTGCGATGGCCGGCGATGGTGACGGCGACCGTCGCCTTGTCGGCCTCCTGCTTCTCCGGACTCACCTTGAACGAGGCGACATCCGGATCCTGCGAATTGGTGACGGGATCGAAATCGACCGCGCCGACCTCGCCCTTCGGCGTGCGGGCGTCCATCTTTGCCCATTGGGCGGCCAGCGACTTTGACAGATAGTACGCGCGTGCCGCCTTGTTCTCGATGACGAAGTTGCCGCCATCCTCGCCCTTGCCCTTGGCGACGCGGGTGTAGATCGCGGTCATGATGCCGGTAGGCTCATTGGCGGCGGGGGCCTGCGCGCGAAGCGGGGATACGGCGAGCACGCCAGCGAGGCCGAGAAGCAGGAAACGACGATTGATCATGGGTGTCCTCAAATCAGATTCGGTGCGTGGTGAAACGAAGGAATGCGCGGCCGGCCTCGGGTTTGTCGCACGGCATCTGCATTCGTTCGAATGACACCGTCGCATGGGAGCGATGGGCAGGCCGCGCTTGCGAGGTCGCGCGGGACCGCGATAAACAAGCGGGAAGGTAACGGGTGGCCGAGACCGCCCGAGAATCGATCGAGGGGACGCTGTCATGGGTCTGTTCATTTGCTGCCGGGATGCGAGGGCTCGTCGATGAGTGGCACACAGCTGCGGATGTCGCGGCGGGTGATGAATCTCGCGCATATCGTGACGCAGAACGGCCGCCGGCTCGGCGACCGCGTCGGCTTCGTCTGGGGCGAGAGGTCGTGGACCTGGCGCGAGATCGACGCGATGGTCTCGGCGCTGGCGGCAGCGCTGGCGGAGCAGGGCATCGCCAAGGGCGATCGCATCTTGGTGCATTCCAAGAATTGCGAGGAGATGTTCGTCTCGATGTTTGCCGCGTTCCGGCTCGGCGCGGTCTGGGTGCCCACCAATTTCCGCCTGATGCCGGACGAGGTCGCCTACCTCGCGACCGCCTCGGGCGCGAAGGCGTTTCTCTGCCACGGCGACTTTCCGGAGCACGCTGCCGCAGTGACGACTGCTGACTTTACCTGGCGCATCGGTGAAGGCGGCAGCTTCGGCACGGGGGCCGTGGCCGACGCAATGAAGGCGAACGCCGGCGCAGACGTTGCGAACGCAGCCGTGGAGCACGACGATCCCTGCTGGTTCTTCTTCACCTCGGGCACGACAGGCCGCTCCAAGGCGGCGGTGCTGACGCATGGCCAGATGGCCTTCGTCATCACCAACCATCTCGCCGATCTGACGCCCGGCACCACCGAGCACGACGCATCGCTCGTCGTCGCGCCGCTGTCGCATGGCGCCGGCGTGCACCAGTTGATGCAGAGCGCGCGCGGCGCCAGGACGGTGCTGCTGCCGAGCGAGAAGTTCGACATCACCGAGGCGTTCCGTCTCATTGAGGCGCATCGCATCAGCAACCTGTTCACGGTGCCGACCATCCTGAAGATGATGGTCGAGCATCCCGCCGTCGACCAATTCGATCATTCCTCGCTGCGCCATGTGATCTATGCCGGCGCGCCGATGTATCGCGAGGACCAGAAGCGCGCGCTGGCGCGGCTCGGCAAGGTCATCGTCCAGTATTTCGGCCTCGGCGAGGTCACCGGCAACATCACGGTGCTGCCGGCCGCGGCGCACGAGGAAGAGGATGGACCGGAGGCGCGGATCGGCACCTGCGGCTATGAGCGCACGGGCATGCAGGTCTCGATCCAGGACGATCAGGGGCGCGAGCTGAAGCCGGGCGAGACCGGCGAGATCTGCGTCATCGGTCCGGCCGTGTTCGCGGGCTACTACGACAATCCCGACGCCAATGCCAAGGCGTTTCGCGACGGCTGGTTTCGCACCGGCGATCTCGGCCACATGGACGCGCAGGGCTTCGTCTATATCACCGGCCGCGCGTCGGACATGTACATCTCCGGCGGCTCCAACATCTATCCGCGCGAGGTGGAGGAGAAGATCCTGACCCATCCCGACATCGGCGAGGTCGCCGTGCTCGGCGTGCCTGATCCCGTGTGGGGCGAGGTCGGCGTCGCCGTCTGCGTGGCGCGCGAGGGCGCGGCCGTGCCGAGCGAGAGCGCGATCGCCGGCTATCTCGCGACCAAGCTGCCGCGCTACAAGATGCCGAAGCGGTTCTTCTTCTGGGATGCCTTGCCGAAGTCCGGCTATGGCAAGATCCCCAAGCGTCTCGTGCGCGACGAGCTCGAGGCGCGCGGCTTGCTCGATCTCACCAGGCAGGGCTGAGCACTGATGCGATTCATCAAACAGCCCGGCGCGCCGGTAGCCGACCGCGTCCAGTGGGTCGAGGCGCGCGGCCGCGCCTTCACCTTCACCATGGAGCAGGGGTTGCCGCTGCTGGAAGCGGCCCATCGCGGCTTTGCGCGTGAAGGCTTTGCCGGCGGCGTGCTCGACATCAAAGGTGGTGCGCTCGGACCGTTCGCCTATGTCATGCCGGCGCTGTCGAAGGCGCCGGATCATGCCGCGTTCTACAGCGAGACCTATCGGCCCGCCGGTGTCACCCAGCTCTCGACCGCGACCATGACGCTGGGTGTGCGCGACGGCGCGCCGTTCTTCCATTGTCACGCGCTGTGGACCGAAGAGGGCGGCCGGGCCGGTGGTGGGCACATCCTGCCCGAGGAGACTGTGGTCGCCGAGCCGTTCGAGGTCGAGGCGTTCGGGCTCGATGGCGCGATCTTCACCGCCGCGCCTGATCCGGAGACCGGCTTCAAGCTGTTCGGCCCGGTGGCGGCCGCACCGAGCAGCGCCCCAACGGATCGCCGTGCCTTCGCCCTGCGGCTGCGGCCGAACCAGGATTTTGCCGGCTGTCTGGAGGAGTTCTGCCGCGCGCAAGGCATCAGCAGGGCGCGGATCCGCGGCGGTGTCGGCTCGACCATCGGCGCGCGCTTCGAGAGCGGTGCTGTGGTCGAGCCGTTTGCGACCGAGCTGACCATCGCCTCGGGCGCGATCGCGCCCGGCGCTGTCGGTCTCGAAGCCACGCTCGACGTCGCGCTGGTGGACTACACCGGCGCGTTGGCGCAGGGGCGTCTGGTTCGCGGCGACAACCCGGTGCTGATGACGATGGAGCTGGTGCTGGAGGTCGCGGCGTAGCCCGCGTGGGACGGTAGCCGATCCCGCCGCCTTGTGCGAGATTGCCCGCGATGTCACCGAATTTGTGAAGGCGTCATGGCGAGGAAGCAACGCGAGATCCGGCTGCGCGCCCCCTATCTGAAGCGGCTGTGGCTCGATCCGGCCAAGATCGCCGACCGCGCTGAATATCCGTTCTGCCTGCCGTTCCTGCAGGACGAGTTCGAGCTGAGCTTCACGAGCGCCATCACCATCATCGTCGGCGAGAACGGCACCGGCAAATCGACCCTGCTCGAAGGCATCGCGGCGCTGGCCGGCTATGACGAGGCCGGCGGCGGCAAGGGCTACAGGCCGGTGGATCATGGTCGTGCGATCGAGCGCATGGGGGGCACGCTCGGTGCCGCGTTCCGTGCGAGCTGGCTGCCGAAGATCACGCAGGGCTGGTTCTTCCGCGCCGAGAGCTTCTTCTCGGTGGCGCGCTATCTCGACGAGGCCGCGTTGGACGATCCATTCGGAGGGCCGCCGCCCGACTTCCTGTCGCATTCCCACGGCGAGGGCTTCCTGCGCTTCTTCGAGGAGCGCTGCCAGCGCCAGGGCATCTACATCTTCGACGAGCCGGAATCGGCGCTGTCGCCGGCGCGCCAGATCGAGTTTCTCAAGCTGATGCGGCGGATGGACGAGTCCGGTCATTGCCAGGTGCTGATGGCGACGCATGCGCCGGTGCTGATGGCCTATCCCGGCGCGACCCTGCTGCGCCTGACCAAATACGGTCTCGAGAAGGTCGTTGTGCAGGACACCGATCACTTCAAGGCCCTGCGCGAGTTCTGCGCCGATCCCGACGGCTTCGTGCAGGCGGTGCTTGCGGAGTGAGGGCGGGGCGTGGTGCATGAGAGTTGGCGAGGTCGACCAACTTGCTCCGCCGTCATTGCGAGCGAAGCGACGTGTCCGCCGAAGCCCATCGGGCGCAGGCGGAAGCAATCCAGGGCTGCGCAAAGACTCTGGATCGCTTCGTCGCTTTGCTCCTCGCGATGACGGAGAGACATGAGTCCGCGTTCCCGCGTGCGAATGGCGTCCGGGCTTTGCATCATATTCTGCCCTCCTCGAAGTGAGAGGGCGCAGGGAAGGCCGGGCATCCGCTGATGCCCGCGGCCCCCGTGCGGGAAAAATGCACGGGGCAGGAACCACAGGCTCAGCCGAGATGACCCGGCCTTCCCTGCGCGATGGTGTTACGGCTTATACGTGATCTCCTCGGTGCACCGGGCTTTCTGGCCACCGTCACCGGCGCGATGCGTGAGCATCACCACCAGCTTGACCTCAGCGTCGGGAGGTCAGGACCACACGATTTCGCCGTCCGCCGCCGGACCCGTCGTCTGCGCATTTGCGCCGGGCCCGTGACGTCCATCGCATCCCGCACTCAACGCCCGTGACGACCGCGAAGCGCCCCTCTCGTGAGTGCAGGACGCACCCAGAAGAACGCAAATTCCGAAAAAGCGAAAGAAGAATATTTTTCGCGACACGACTGGACAGGGGTGATGGCGCTGATCCCGCGTCGAAATATAGATTTTGCGCGCATGGCCGTTTTGGTGTCAAAACGGTCGCGTCACGCCTTCGCGGCGTGCGCGTCGGGCAAATCAGGTCGCGACGCGGGTGAGGGAAGCAGGGTTTCAGATGTCGGAGCAGGCCAACCGTCACGACGAGCTCGACCAGGCGCTGCTCGCCCTCGACGACCGCGCCATGGTGCTGGAGGAGCTCGACGGCTTCATCGCCGGCCTGCTGGTCCTGCCGGAGCAGGTCCCGCCCGGCGAATGGTTCGCCGCGGCGTTCGGGTTCGGCAAAGGCCGCCACTCGGTGTTTGCGAGCATCGACCACGCCAATGCGGTGCTCGACCTGGTGATGGCGTATCATGACGAGATCGCCCGGACGCTCACGCAAACGCCGGAGCTGTATCAGCCGCGCTATCCGGTCGATCCGATCGACGGCAGTGTGATCTGGGAGTTGTGGATCGACGGCTTCGCTGCGGCGGTGGACCTGCGTCAAGAGCGGTTCAAGGCCTACCGGAACGTCGACGGCGACGTGGGCGAGGCGGCGCTGAGCCTGATGGTGGCGATCGAGCTGGCGCGCGACGAGAATGCCGACCGCGTCGAGAATACCAGGCTCGACCGCGAAGCACCTGCTGACATCCGCCATGCGGTGCTGACCCTCAACCGTCATCGGCGGAGCGGGGCGCCCGTGCCCGGCGCGCCCGCCTTCATTGAGCAACCCAATCCGTTCGCCTCCTTCGGCAAGGTCGGCCGCAACGATCCCTGTCCGTGCGGTTCCGGCCGGAAATACAAGCGCTGCTGTGGCGCCAATTGACCCGCTTTCGAGCGCCACGACACGGTCTTTTTTGTTGCAACAATCGGGAGCGGTGCAAAGATGGGCCCGCCGCGTGCCAGATGCGCGGGCCAAATGAGAATGGTTGAGGAAACGAGATGAGGATGGTGTTCGGCAAGGCGCTGGCCGTAACGGCGGCGCTCGCGATCGCAACGACGGCTTTGAGCACGGCGGATGCGCATGGTCCCACCCGGCGCAAGGTGCAGGAGCACGTCGAGATCAACGCCGCGCCCGCCAAGGTGTGGGCCGTGATCGGCAACTTCCAGGACATGAGCTGGCTCGGCGTCGTCGACAAGACCGCGGGCGAGAAGGGCAACGAGATCGGCGCCACGCGCAAGCTGACCCTGAAGGGCGGCGCCACGGTCGACGAGGAGCTCTACAAATACGACGCCGAGAAGATGAGCTATTCGTACCGGATCACGGCGGTCGATGTGAAGGTGCTGCCGGTGACAAACTACTCGTCGACCATCGCGGTGACGCCGAGTGCGGACGGCAAAGGCAGCGTGGTCGAATGGACCGGCGCGTTCTACCGCGGCTTCCCCAACAACGATCCGCCGCCGGAGCTGAGCGACGAGGCCGCGGTCAATGCGGTGACCGGGCTCTACAAGGGCGGGCTCGAGGGACTGAAGAAGAAGGTGGAGAGCGGGAGCTGATTGGATACGACCATGTCGCCAAGTCAGCGCTGCGCTCCCTCTCCCCGTTCTTACGGGGGGAGGGTTGGGGTGAGGGGCAGCCGAACGGGGGGTGTGGGCGGTGAGACCTGTGCCGCCTCACCCGGATTGCATCTGGCGATGCAATCCGACCTCTCAGCGCGAGCGAAGCTCGTCGCGGCCCCGCATCCGCCTTCGCTCTGCGAGCTACGGCGGACAAGAGCGGGGCGAGGTGGGTACAAGGCAGGGCGCTGTACCACTCCTCGTCTCTCAGATCCTATTCGAGCTTTTCTGCTCGCAGCCTTGCTCGTCTGCTGCGCCAGTGCCCATGCCGAAGAAGCCTTCGTCACCAATCAGCTCAGCGATGATCTGACCATCGTCGACCTCGCGACCTCGAAGCCGGTGGCGACGATCCCGATCGGCGGCAAGCCGGCCGGCGTTGCGGTGGCTGCCGACGGACGCTTCGCCTATGTGGCGAGTCCGGACGACAAGAGCATCAGCGTCGTCGACGCTGTCGCGCGAAAGGTTGTTGGACGGATCGAGGTCGGTGGCGGCCCGCTCGGCATTGCCGTGACGCCGGACGGTTCGACGGTCTACGTCGCAGACTGGTACAACGCCGCAATTCGCGTGATCGATGCGAAGACCCGGACCGTGACCGGCAGCATCGCGGTCGGCGCCTCGCCGTCGGGGCTTGCGGTGACACAAGACGGCAAGCTGCTGCTCTCCGCCGACCGCGACGACGACATGGTCTCGGTGATCGACACGGCGACGCGCCAGCGCCTTGCGACCATCAAGGTTGGCACGCGGCCGTTCGGTGTCACCATCGACGCCGAGGGCAAGCGCGCCTACACGGCAAATGTCGCCTCCAACGACGTCTCGGTGATCGACCTCGCCGAGCGTCGCGAGATCGGCCGGGTCAAGACCGGCTTGCGGCCCTATGCAGTGGCGCTGGCGCAGGGCAGGGGCTTCGTAACCGACCAGTATGACGGCACGGTCAGCGTGTTCGACCTGGCGAGCCTCCAGCCGCTCCAGCGCATCAATGTCGGTGACTATCCCGAGGGCATCGAGGCGACGGCCGACGGCCGACGCGTCATCGTCGCCAATTGGGAGAGCAACATCCTGAGCGTCATCGACGTGGCCGCACTGAAGGTCACAGGGGAGATCAAGGTCGGCAACGGCCCGCGCGCGTTCGGCGCGTTCCTGCGGCGGTGAGGCAGGCCGGCCAGTGGCGGGAATGGAGTTGCATCTGCAGCCTCCGTCATTGCGAGCGTAGCTCGCAATGACGCGGGGAGGTATCGAGGCTCGTCGTTATCCCTGCATGTCGCCGGCGCTGATGCAGGCTACGAATCTCGTCTGGCGGGCACCACCAACCGTTCCACGATCTCGTCCATCCGGGTGAACAGCATCTCCGGCTGGTGGTCGCGCAGCGCCTGCTCCGCGGCATAGCCCCATGTCACCGCACCGAAGGCGATGCCGGCGGCGCGCGCAGCCTCGATGTCGCGGGTCTCGTCGCCGATCGCGATGACCTGGGCCGGGTCGACGCGCAGCCGCTTCAGCACCCGGCGAAACTTCCGTGCCTTGCCGAACACCGAGGCTGAGCAATCGAAATCGGCGAACAGACCGGCGCGCGATCCGAGCTTCTGCCGCGCATTGGCCTCGCTGTCCGACGAGACCAATGCGAGCATGGTGCCGTTCGCGGCAAGGGTGTCGAGCATGATGTCGACGCCTGCAAACAGCGGGATGCTTGCTGCATGCGCCGTCTTCAGCCGGCGCACGTGGCGCGCGATCAAGGGCAGCTTCCAGCGCGGCACCTGAAGGAAATCGAGGATCTCACGGGTCGAGGCATGGCGCAGCCCGTCGATGTCCTGCTCCTCGACCTGACGAAAGCGGTACCGCACGGCGACGGCATTCACGTGGGTGCGAAACCACGGGAAGCTGTCGGCGAGCGTGCCGTCGAGATCGAAGATGACGAGGGAATATGGCATCGCGTGGGGTGAGCGCGGCGAGGGGCTGATGATCGTCGAGGCGTGTCGTCCTGCGACAGTCCCTGCGCCATAGCAATGGGAGGGGCGGCGCGCAATGAGCTGCGACCCTTGCGTGTCGCAGCTCCATGATGACGTTCTACGATCAGGGGTTGAACATGTTGTGATGTGCACCTGGAAATGACGCGGTCTATGATCCCGATGCGCCGGCGGATCAGAGTCTGCCTGCCCAATTTGATCGAATTTGTTTTCATCATTCAAGCCAGAGAGATTTCACATGGCCCTCAACAAGGTTGCTGCAGCGTATCTGTCCTACTTCGCCTATATCGACGACGCGCTCGATACGGTTCAGCCGAGCGATTTCGTGACGATGCTGAAGTCCGTTCCGTCGGGCGCAGCGAACGGTCCGTGGTCGCTCGTCTGGGGCCCGGCGGTCAACAACGGCGTGCTCGCCTATGTCGCGCAAGGCAGCGACGGCAGCTACGCGCTGGCGTTCCGCGGCACCGATGTCGACGGCTCGGTCGGCGGTGCCTTCGAGAACGTGCTCGCCGACGTCGATGCAGTCTTCCAGGTGCCGTGGCTGTATCCGCAGCAGGCCGGCTCGCCGCTGCAGATCAGTGCCGGGATCAACGATGCGCTGGCGCTGGTCATCGCGCTCACCGATCCCGCGACGGACCTGTCGCTGCTCGACTATCTGCGCGGCCTTGCGGCCAAGCAGAATCTGCAACTGATGGTGACCGGGCACAGCCTGGGCGGCGCGCTCGCCGTGGTGGCGACGGCGTGGCTGCAGGATCAACTGCCGAAGCTGAACTCGTCGCTGAAGTTCACGCTGTGGCCGCACACCTTCGCGGCTCCGACCATGTGGAACGCGGGCTTCGCGACCACCTTCGCGAAGGCCTATACCTACTATGCGGCGGTCAACAGCAACGACATCGTGCCGATGGGATGGGCCAATCTGAAAGGGATTCTCGTCACCTATGCGCCGCCGGCGCCGGTCCTGAAGGACACCAACTACTACTCGATCTACAAGCCGCTTGAGATCCTCAGCGCAACGATCCCGACCTATACGTCGATCGTGCCGAGCAATCCGGACCTGTTCACGATCACGCCGATCGTGGAGACGAACGATTCCTGGACCGCAGAAGCCGGCTACATGCATTCCATGCAGTTGCAGTACTTCCCGCACGCGACTGGCACGACGGCGCCGCCACTGCCGGGGGTCACCAAGACCGGCGTGGCGCGGCCGCGCGCGGTCGCCGTCGCGGCGTGAGCTGCTGATCAGGGGGACGTCGCCGTTCGGGTCGCGTCTCGCGTTGCCCTCTTGCGAGCCTGCTCCCGCAGGTCTGCAAGAGGGTTTTGACGCGCATCCGATCAACAATCTCTCACGGCCTTTGTGAGCGTGCGCTGCAGGAACACCTTGCGCAGTGCGATCGTTGACCCCCGTACAAGAGCAAGGAGAGACACATGCAACGCACGCTCAAGATGGCCGCGCTGGCCGCCGCCACGCTGGTGCTCGGCACCGCCGCCGCATCCGCGCAGGGCTATGCCCGCTACGGCGACTCGATGGCCTGGGGGCCGCCGACACAGGGCAACGATTCCGAGCCGGTGTATGACGCCGCGCCGGCGCCGGCCTACGCGCCGGGTGAGGTGGCGTGGGGTACAACGGCCTGGGGCCACGGCTACAACGGCACCAACCATCCGACCCCTGGCTCGACCCAGGGCGATGTCGGTCCGTCCGGCAACAACAACGGTACGCTGACCGGTGTCTACCGGCAGTGGTAGCCGCCATCTCGCGTTAGACGTTAGGCGATCAAACCCGCCGCTCGACAAGAGCAGCGGGTTTGTCGTGTCGGACGGGTTCGCTGCGCGTGTCGGCGATGTCACGAAGCCGTTGGATCACGAGGTCGCGCGAAGGGGAGCGTCGCGTTGTGTCGCACGATTGTTGTGGGAACCGGCGGAACCTTGGATGGATCGATATCGTTTGTTCTCCGAGAATTAGGAACGAAGGAGCAAGTTCATGACGCGCACGTTTGGATTCGCCGTGCTGACCGCCGTCACGCTCGTGGCTGGCACCGCTGCGGCCTCGGCCGGCGAATACGGCCCGGGCGGCTACGGCTATGGTGGCCAGGTCACCAGCACCTACGCCTACCGCGATTCCTTCGCCTGGGCGCCGGGGCCGGTCTATGAGGAAGGCTACGTCGCGGTCGCGCCGGGCCCGTATGACGGCCCGGGCTGGGGCACCGGCTACAACGGCACCAACCATCCGACCCCGAGCTCGACCCAGGGCGACGTCGGCCCGGGCGGCAACAACAACGGCACGCGCAGCGGATATTATCGCCAGTGGTAATCTGAGTTCGTTGTGGAAACATCGAGCCCGCCGCTCTGTAGAGAGTGGCGGGCTTTGCTGTGATGAACCGGTATCGACCACATGCGTCATTGCGAGGAGCGAAGCGACGAAGCAATCCAGAGACGCGCACGCGGCCCTGGATCGCTTCGCTTCGCTCGCAACGACGATCGATACAAGGGAATTGAGGGCAACTACTCCGCCGCCTCGCTGGCTGCGCCCCGGCCGCGCTTCTTCGGCTTGGCTGACTTCTCCAGCACCGGCTTGAGGAACTGCCCGGTGTAGCTGCGCGGCGCCTTGACGATGTCCTCGGGCGGGCCCCAGGCGACGATCTCGCCGCCGCCGTCGCCGCCTTCGGGGCCGAGATCGATCACCCAGTCGGCGGTCTTGATGACCTCGAGATTGTGCTCGATCACCACTACCGAATTGCCCTGCGCGACCAGCTCGTGCAGCACCTCCAGCAGCTTCTTGACGTCGTGGAAGTGCAGGCCGGTGGTCGGCTCGTCCAGGATGTAGAGCGTGCGGCCGGTGGCGCGCTTGGACAGCTCCTTGGCGAGCTTGACGCGCTGCGCCTCGCCGCCGGAGAGCGTGGTGGCCTGCTGGCCGACATGGATGTAGTCGAGGCCGACGCGACGCAGCGTCTCGAAGGTGTCGCGCACGCGCGGCACCGCCTTGAAGAATTCGGCGGCTTCCTCGACGGTCATGTCGAGCACGTCGGCGATCGACTTGCCCTTGAACAGCACGTCGAGCGTCTCGCGGTTGTAACGCTTGCCCTTGCAGACGTCGCAGGTGACGTAGACGTCGGGCAAAAAGTGCATCTCGATCTTGATGACGCCGTCGCCCTGGCAGGCCTCGCAGCGGCCGCCCTTGACGTTGAAGGAGAAGCGGCCCGGCTCGTAGCCGCGTGCCTTCGATTCCGGCAGGCCGGCGAACCATTCGCGGATCGGGGTGAATGCGCCGGTATAGGTCGCGGGATTGGAGCGCGGGGTGCGGCCGATCGGCGACTGGTCGATATCGATGATCTTGTCGATGTGCTCCAGGCCCTCGATGCGATCGTGCGGCGCGGCGGCCTCGTTGGCGCCGTTGAGCTTGCGCGCGATCGCCTTGTAGAGCGTGTCGATGAGAAGCGTCGACTTGCCGCCGCCGGAGACGCCGGTGATGGCGGTGAACAGGCCGAGCGGGATCTCGGCCGACACGTTCTTTAAGTTATTGCCGCGGGCGTTGACGACCTTGATGGTGCGGCGATGGTTCGGCGGCCGCCGCTCGGGCACCTCGACCTCGAGCTCGCCGGTGAGATATTTGCCGGTCAGCGACGCCGGATTGCGCATGATCTCGGCCGGCGTGCCCTCGGCGACGATGTTGCCGCCATGGGTGCCGGCGCCGGGGCCGATGTCGAGCACGTAGTCGGCGAGGCGAATGGCATCCTCGTCATGCTCGACCACGATCACGGTGTTGCCGAGGTCGCGCAGCCGCTTCAGCGTGTCGAGCAGGCGGGCGTTGTCGCGCTGGTGCAGGCCGATCGAGGGCTCGTCGAGCACGTAGAGCACGCCGGTCAGGCCCGAGCCGATCTGCGACGCCAGGCGGATGCGCTGGCTCTCGCCGCCCGACAAGGTGCCGGAGGAGCGCGCCAGGGTCAGATAGTTCAAGCCGACGTCGAGCAGGAAGGTCAGGCGGTCGCGGATCTCCTTGAGGATGCGGGTGGCGATCTCGGTCTGCTGCGCGTTCAGGGCCTTCGGCACCTCGGCGAACCATTCGCCGGCAGCCCTGACGCTGAGCTCGGAGATCTCGCCGATGTGCTTGCCGGCGACCTTGACGCACAGCGCCTCGGGCTTCAGCCGGAAGCCGTTGCAGCCGGCGCAGGGCACGTCGTTGAAGTACTTGCCGAGCTCCTCGCGCGCCCATTCGCTCTCGGTCTCGCGGAAGCGGCGCTCGATGTTGGTGATCACGCCCTCGAACGGCTTCTTGGTGTCGTAGGCGCGGACGCCGTCCTCATAGGTGAACTTGATCTCGTCGTCGCCGGAGCCGTGCAGCAGCGCGTTCTGCGTCTTCTTCGGCAGGTCCTTCCACTTGGTGTCGAGCGTGAACTTGTAGAACTTGCCGAGCGCTGTCAGCGTCTGCAGGTAATAGGGCGAGGACGACTTGGCCCAGGGGGCGATCGCGCCCTTGCGCAGGGTGACGTCCTTGTCGGGAATGACGAGATCAGCATCGACGTGCTGCTCGACACCGAGGCCGCCGCATTCCGGGCAGGCGCCGTAGGGATTGTTGAACGAGAACAGCCGCGGCTCGATCTCGGGAATGGTGAAACCGGAGACTGGGCAGGCGAACTTCTCCGAGAACAGGATGCGCTCGGGCCCGCTCTTGTCATGGATCTTGGCGGTCTTCTTCTTCTCCTCGGCCGGGGCGGCGGAGGCGGGCGCGTCGGCGAACTCGATCACGGCGAGTCCCTCCGCGAGCTTCAGCGCGGTCTCGAAACTCTCCGCGAGGCGCTGGCCGATGTCGGCGCGCACCACGATGCGGTCGACGACGACGTCGATGTCGTGCGGGAACTTCTTGTCGAGCGTGGGCACCTCGGCGAGCTCGTGGAAGGTGCCGTCGATCTTGACGCGCTGAAAGCCCTTCTTGAGATATTCGGCGAGCTCCTTCTTGTACTCGCCCTTGCGACCGCGCACGACCGGGGCCAGCAGATAGAGGCGGGTGCCCTCGGGCAGCGCCAGCACGCGGTCGACCATCTGCGACACGGTCTGGCTCTCGATCGGCAGGCCCGTGGCCGGCGAGTAGGGCACGCCGACGCGCGCCCACAGCAGCCGCATGTAGTCGTAGATCTCGGTGACGGTGCCGACGGTCGAGCGCGGATTCTTCGAGGTGGTCTTCTGCTCGATCGAGATCGCCGGCGACAGGCCGTCGATCTGGTCGACATCAGGCTTCTGCATCATCTCCAGGAACTGGCGGGCATAGGCCGACAGCGATTCGACGTAGCGGCGCTGGCCCTCGGCATAGATCGTATCGAAGGCGAGCGAGGATTTGCCGGAACCGGACAGGCCGGTGAAGACCACGAGCCTGTCGCGCGGGATCTCGACGTCGATGTTCTTGAGGTTGTGCTCGCGGGCGCCGCGGATCGTGATCGCCCGCAGGCTCGACTGGTTGGCTTGCGCGCGCTGCTTGGCCTTGAGCACTTCATCCATGACGATCGTCCCACGGCGCAGAGTCGCGCCATCGTTGCAGGCGCGTTCGCCGGAAGCCGGCCATCGGACGCCAGAGGGAAAAGGTATCGTCGGAACGTAGGAAGAACGGGGCTGGATTTCCAGTGCCGTCAGCGAATCATCAACAATGCGCTCAGGGAATGGCAGCGAATGGCAGGAGGCTGCCGGTTCCGTCCTGCCTTGTGCGCGATCCCGCAAAGAAAAAGCCTCCGCTCTGGCAGAGCGGAGGCTGTGTGCGTTGGCCCGGAGGCGAAGACTTAGAAGTGGTAGTTGATGCCGACCTGACCGGAATGCACGTTGAGCGTGCCGGTCGCGAGCGTGCCGAGGCCGGTGAAGGTGTAGCTCTCGCCACCGAAGCTCTTGTAGAGGTATTCGCCCTTCAGCGACCAGTTCGGGGCGAACATGTACTCGACGCCAGCGCCGACGGTCCAGCCGGAGTGGATCTTGCTGTCCGAAGCGGCGAAGCCCGGAGCCGTCAGCGAGACGCGGTTGTCAGCCCAGGCGTAACCACCGGTCGCGTACAGCAGGGTCGGGCCGAAGGCGTAGCCGATGCGGCCGCGGACGGTGCCCCAGTCACGGATCTTGGATTCGGCGTTGACACCGAGCGCGCCAACGTTTGCGTTGATGTCGGCCCAAGCGGCGTCGGCCTCGAGGCCGAACACGACAGCGCCCTGCTGCCAGTTGTAGCCGACGGTGCCGCCAGCGAAGCCGCCCTTCATGGCCGCGAAGTCAGCATCCTCGTTGGCATAGCCGCCCATGGCACCGATGTAGAAGCCGGTCCAGGTCAGCACAGGCGCGGCAACCGGCGCCTTGGTATAGGTCGGGCGCGCGGCAAGATCAGCGGCGGCAGCGGGAGCGGCCAGGGCGGCCAAGGCCACGGTCGCGAGCAGGATCTTCTTCATTCCAGTCTCCAGTTAATTCCTAGCAGTCCGCATCGCACCGAGAGTTTTACGCACGAAACAGACTCACCCGTTCAAGTTGACGAGGTTCCTATAGCCCGGTTCCGTACGGATTACCGTCACCCTGAAGACACACTCGCGGCCAAACCGCGTTTTTACGGGCAAGTTCCAGAAAGCCTATGTCACTCAACTGCTTGGTTCCGGGTGTGGCGAGCCGGCAAGGTGGCATCAGGGCAACAAAAAAGGCCGGCTTTCGCCGGCCTTTCTCGGAACCTGTCGGTTGCAGGTGTCAGTACTTGGCGATGACCGGGCCGCCGAAATGGTAGCTGAGGCCGGCCTTGACGGTGTGGACGGTGTCCTTCCACTCGGAGCGGTTGGTTGCGAAAGCGCTGTACTGGATCGCGCTCTTGCCGAAGTCGAGATAGTTGTACTCGAGCTTGGCCGACCAGTTCGGCGCGAACATATACTCGGCGCCGGCGCCGACCGTGTAGCCCCAGCGGGTGGTGTTCTGGCTGAAGACGTTGCCGGGGACGCCGTCATAGCGATGCTGCAACTGGCCCACCGCGGCGCCGCCGCTGACGAAGAACAGGGCGGGGCCTGCGGCATAGCCGAGGCGGCCCTTGATGTCGCCGAAGCTGGTCAGCTTGGTGAAGAAGGTGTCGCCGAGGCCGGCATTGACCACGGCGGAGCGGCCGTTGATGTCGGCCCAGTGATAGTCGCCTTCGAGGCCGAACACGACGTTGTCGACCTGCCAGTTGTAGCCGACCACGCCGCCGACGAAGCCGCCATTGGTGTTGTAGTTCTGGGTGCCCAGGAAGCCCGGCGCATTGAAGCGGCCGAGGAAGGTCTCCTTGCTGGTGCCCCAGCCGCCGCCGCCCTGGATGCCGGCGTAGAGGCCCGACCAGCTCAGGATCTGCGCGACCATCGGCGGCGCCTTCGTATAGGGACGTGCCGCCATGTCGGCCGCCGAAGCGGACGTGGCCGTTGCGATGCCGACGAGCGCCGTCGTGATCACAAACAACTTCTTCATCAAATTCTCCCCCGGGAGGTTGGAATGACAAGCGATGGGCAAGTCATACACAGGGCATCCCGGCGAGGCTGTAACGCGCCCGCCACAGAAACGAAAAAGCATTATAAATCATATATTTAGCACAAAAACGCCGCGACGCTGCCGGGCTGTTGACACGAAAAAGGCCGGCGCGAGGGCCGGCCTTTCCGAATGCGCGCGAGCGGCGGCTTTTTTCAGTAGCGCGTGCCCATCGGCGCCCCGAATCGATAGTTCACCCGGACTGTCGCCATGTCGATGTCCTGCTTGATGGTATCGACGCGCGACAGCACGGTTGCGGTGGCCGGGAAGCTGATGTCGCGCGAGCCCATGAACAGGTGGTCGTACTCGACGGCGACCGACCAGTTCGGCGCGAAGCCGAACTCGACGCCCGTGCCGACGGTGCCGCCCCAGCGGGTCTCACTGGCGGAATCCAGCAGCGTGCCGACCGGGAAGGGCGCAGCCGCATTCGCCGTGCCGGTGTATTTGTTGTGGGTGACGGCGGCGCCGCCCTTCACGTACCAGAGCACGTTGCCCCAGGCGTAGCCGACCTGGCCGGTGAACAGGCCGATCGCATCGGTCTTGGTGTTGTTGGTGATGCCCGCAGCCAGCGCCGCCGTGCTCGCATTGGACGACTTCAGGTCGGTCCAGTTGCCCTGGGCCTCGACGCCGAACACCCAGCTCGCCGCCTGCCAGCGATAGCCGACCTGGCCGCCGATGAGGCCGCTCGAGGCATTGTGGCAGCCTTCGGACTGGGTCGGCACGACCGGCACGCCGCCGACGCGATTGAGCGTCCAGCAGTTGTGGCTCCAATCGGCGCCGCCATTGACGCCGAGGTAGAACCCGGCCCAGTTCGGCAGCGGCGTGACATAAGCCGGCGGTGGCGCCTTGCTGTAAGGGCGCGTCGCGAAGTCGGCCGCTGAGGCCGGCGCCAGTCCCAGCGCCGCGGCGCTTGCGGTCAAGATCAAGGTCGTCTTCTGCATTCGTCTCTCCCCAGTCCCAATACACCACGCTCCGGATCCCTCCGATCCGGGCCCACGCGAAGGTGGCCTGTTGCTGGTTGTAGGAGAGACTGCTTTCTAAACTCGTGATCGGGAGCAGGCGCGTGGCGGGATGTGCCGAACGTACTTAAGCGCTGGTAAAGATCGCGACCGGTCGTGCAGATCGCAGAGCTGTCCCGAAGCGCGAGGGGCGGGTGAGCGCTTGGCGCGTCAGACCCTCGACCACCAGTCCTCGAGGGTCAGCGCTTGGAAAAGTCAGTGCTTGGATACGACGGGGCCGCCCCAGCGATAGTTCACGCGGACCGTCGCCATGTCGACGTCCTGGCCGACCGCATCGGTCCGGCCCGCGGCTCCACCGGGAACGCCCGAGAAGCCCAGGGTGCGGTTGCCCATGAACAGGTGCTCGTATTCGGCTGCGACCGACCAGTTCTTGGCGAAGCCGACCTCGACGCCGGTGCCGACAGCCGCACCCCAGCGCGTGGCGCTGGACTGGTCGAGCACACCGCCAGTTGCCGTGGACAGACCGTTGTACTTCTCACCCGCAACCGCGGCGCCGCCCTTCACGTACCAGAGCACGTTGTTCCAGGAATAGCCGATCTGGCCGGTGAGCAAGCCGATCCCATTGATCTTGGTCTGGTTGGTCACGGGCGGGACCAACTGGCCGGTGTTGCTGCCCTTGAGGTTGGCCCAGTTTCCCTGGCCTTCGACGCCGAACACCCAGCCGCCGGCCTGCCAGCGATAGCCGATCTGGCCGCCAGCCAGCGCGCCGGTTGCGTCATGGCAGCCTTCCGCGTTGGTTGCGGCCACGCCAGCGAAGCTGACCTTGTTGGTCCAGCAGGTGCGGGCCGATGCGCCACCGGCATTCAGGCCGATATAGAAGCCACTCCAATCATAGATCGTCGTGATCATCGCAGGCGCTTTGGTGAAGGTGCGCGCGGGCAAGTCGGCAGCGATGGCCGGCGCAATCCCCAGCGCCAGCGAAGTTGTCGCCCCCAGCAACAGCCTTCTCATCGCATTCCCCAAACCAAGTCCGACGCCCGCACGCACACTCTCACCAACGCCCACCCGCCGGACCTTGATAGCCCCTTCCGTCGTAAAAAGCCGTCACCCAAATGACACAACGGCCCAGCAAGTACCGGTTCTGGCACACAAAAAAGGCCGGCGCGAAGCCGGCCTTTCGACACATTCGATTTGCGCGTGCAATCAGTAGCGCGACACGATCGGGCCGCTGAAGTGATAGGAGACGCCGGCCTTGACGGTGTGCACGGTGTCGCTCCACTCGGAGCGATTGGCCGGAACCGCGCTGTACTGAATCGAGCTCTTGCCGAAGTCGAGATAGTTGTATTCGACCTTGGCCGACCAGTTCGGCGCGAACATGTACTCGGCGCCGGCACCGATCGTCCAACCCCAGCGCCAGTTGTTCTGAGCGAAGCTATTCGCCGCGCCGCCATTGAGCGCTGCGTCGTAGCGGTGTTGGAGATCGCCGACGGCAGCGCCGCCGCTGACAAAGAACAGCGCCGGACCCGCAGCCCAGCCGAGGCGGCCCTTGATGTCGCCGAAGCCGCGCAGCCTGGTGAAGTAGGTATCGCCGAGACCGGCGTTGATGACGCCCGACCGGCCGTTGATGTCGGCCCAGTGATAGTCGCCCTCGAGACCGAACACGATGTTGTCGACCTGCCAGTTGTAGCCGACCACACCGCCGATGAAGCCGCCGCTGGTGTTATAGTTCTGGGTGCCGGCAAAGATCGCCGTATTGGGCGCTCCGAAGAAGGTCTCTTTGCTTCGGCCCCAGCCGCCGCCGCCCTGCAGACCGAGATAGAAACCGGCCCAGGTCGGAAGTGGCGCCGGCGCCACTACCGGGGCCTTCGTGTACGGGCGGGCGGCGAGATCGGCGGCTCCCGCCGGCGTCAGCGCCCCCAAAACCATTAAGCTGACAGCTCCGAGAAAAATTCTTTTCATCCCAAGTCTCCCGCGTTGGGCGTCTCCAATTGGTCCCCGGAGACGCACTTCTGTGAAGTTGGTGCGACCACGCTTGCGGCCCCAATCCGTCCAGAAATATACGCTATTCAACCCTGGATACCGTCTCCCAAAAGCCACAGCCGAGGAGGAAGTGCGGCGAGCTAACTTGATGAAAATTAATCCCTTTTTCGTGAATAGGGAACTTTTTCCGGGTTCCATTTGCGAGAAGTTGCGGTTCCATCGAGTTCCGCGGAACTCGACGCACGGTTGTGGACATATGTGTGCGAACAAAACTGGAACAATGGCTTTCCGCCTGCTATATGTGGATAAGCAATGGACAGGGCGGGTGGACCGCGCGGCAACCGTATAGGGTCCGCCGCGAGAGGAAGGGTTAGCCACCGGACGCCGTGAGGCCGGTGTGGACGGCCGGTCCGATGATCGAGAACCGCGGGAGAGTGGTGATGGCGGGTAGTGTGAACAAGGTGATTCTGGTCGGCAATCTTGGCAAGGACCCCGAGATCCGGCGTACGCAGGATGGGCGGCCGATCGCCAATCTGAGCATTGCGACGTCGGAAACGTGGCGCGACAAGGCGACCGGCGAGCGCAAGGAAAAGACCGAGTGGCACCGCGTGGTGATCTTCAACGAGGGTCTTTGCAAGGTCGCCGAGCAGTATCTGAAGAAGGGCGCCAAGGTTTACATCGAGGGCGCGCTGCAGACCCGCAAATGGACCGACCAGAGCGGTGTCGAGAAGTACTCGACCGAGGTCGTTCTGCAGGGCTTCAACTCGACCTTGACGATGCTCGATGGCCGGGGCGGCGGCGGTGGCGGCAGCTTCTCCGATGACATGGGTGGCGGCGATTTCGGCAGCAGCGGTCCGTCGATGGCGCCGCCGCGCCGCGCGGTCGCCTCGGCCGGTGGTGGCGGACGCAACAGCGACATGGACGACGACATTCCGTTCTGAGGCGCAGGGGCGGCCGCACGACGTTCAGGCCGCTGCCGTCTGACCACGGGGGTGTTGCATGAGCTTCGCACCGCTGCTCGCCGCCGAACCCTCCGTCCTGCTGCACGCCGTCGCCGCGATGTCGGCGTTTGCGCTGGGACTCGTCCAGTTCGCGGCCCCGAAGGGGACCTTGCCGCATCGAACGATCGGCTGGGTCTGGGTCGCGCTCATGGTTGCCGTTGCAGCCAGCTCGTTCTGGATCCACACCATCCGGCTGGTCGGGCCATGGAGCCCGATCCACCTGCTGTCGCTCTACACGCTGGCCGTGCTGCCGCTTGCGGTGTGGGCTGCGCACCGCCATCGGGTGGCGGCCCATCGCCGGGCCATGATCACGCTGTTTTCCGGTGCCCTCGTGATTGCCGGACTGTTCACGCTGCTGCCCGGACGGATCATGCACAAGGTGGTCTTCGGGCCCTAGCCAGAGACGGTTCCCGAGCAAGCCTCGCGGAGCCGTGTCATGTGGTTAAGTCCCTGGAAAGGCGAGCAGAAAAAGCGCGGCCCACCTCGGTTTGGGGGTGGCCTGCGGCGCGCTCCTGCGCTATATGATTCCAAGCGATTTTCGCGTGTCAAAACCGACCGGTATCCCCTTTGTCCGATAAAGAAGATGAGAAGCCCGGCGAGCCGGGCGGACCTTCCGACATTCGTCCCGTTTCCATCCTCGACGAGATGAAACGCTCCTACCTCGATTACGCGATGAGCGTGATCGTGTCGCGAGCGCTGCCCGATGCGCGCGACGGCCTCAAGCCCGTGCACCGGCGCATCCTGTATTCGATGTACGAGCAGGGGCACACGCCCGACAAGAAATACGTCAAGTCCGCGCGCGTGGTCGGCGACGTCATCGGTAAATATCATCCGCATGGCGACCAGTCGATCTACGACGCCATGGTGCGCATGGCGCAGGACTTCTCGATGCGCGTGCCGCTGATCGACGGCCAGGGCAATTTCGGCTCCGTCGACGGCGATCCGCCGGCCGCCTATCGATACACCGAAGCCAAGCTCGCCAAGTCGGCGATCCCGCTGCTCGACGACATCGACAAGGACACCGTCGACTTCCAGCCGAACTACGACAACTCGGACAAGGAACCGTCGGTTCTTCCGGCCAAATATCCGAACCTGCTGGTCAATGGCGCCGGCGGCATCGCGGTCGGCATGGCCACCAACATCCCGCCGCACAATCTCGGCGAGGTGATCGATGCCTGCATCGCGCTGATCGACAATCCCGCGCTCACGATCGATGACCTCATCAACATCATTCCGGGGCCGGATTTCCCGACCGGCGGCATCATTCTTGGCCGCGCGGGCGCCCGCTCGGCCTACCATCTGGGCCGCGGCTCGATCATGATGCGCGGCAAGGTGACGATCGACACGATCCGCAAGGATCGCGAGGCGATCATCATCTCCGAGATCCCCTACCAGGTGAACAAGGCCACGATGGTCGAGCGCATCGCCGAGCTGGTGCGCGAGAAGAAGATCGAAGGCGTCGCCGACCTGCGCGACGAAAGCGACCGCGACGGCTACCGCGTCGTCGTCGAGCTGAAGCGCGACGCCGTGCCGGACGTCGTGCTCAACCAGCTCTACAAGTTCACGCCGCTGCAGACGAGCTTCGCCGCCAACATGCTGGCGCTCGACGGCGGCCGCCCGCAGACGATGACGTTGAAGGACCTGCTGACGATCTTCGTCGCGTTCCGCGAGCGTGTCGTCACGCGCAGGACCAAGTTCCTGCTCAACAAGGCGCGCGACCGCGCTCATATCCTGGTCGGCCTTGCCGTGGCCGTGGCCAATATCGACGAGGTCATCAGGGTCATCAGGACCTCGCCCGATCCTGCGACGGCGCGCGAGGCGTTGATGTCGCGCGACTGGCCGGCGCGCGACGTCGAGGCCATCATCACGCTGATCGACGATCCGCGCCATCGCCTGGCCGAGGACGGCACCATCCGGTTGTCGTTCGAGCAGGCCAAGGCCATTCTCGACCTGCGTCTGCAGCGCCTGACCGCGCTCGGCCGCGAGGAGATTTCCGACGAGCTCGACAAGCTCAAGGTCGAGATCAACGACTATCTCGACATCCTGCGCTCGCGGGCGCGGGTTCAGGGCATCATCAAGGACGAGCTCGCCGCCGTGAAGGCGGAGTTCGGCACGCCGCGCCGCACCGTGATCGCCGAGCAGGAAGGCGAGGTCGAGGACGAGGACCTGATCCAGCGCGAGGACATGGTCGTGACCGTGTCGCATGCCGGCTACACCAAGCGCGTGCCGCTGTCGGCCTATCGGGCGCAGCGTCGCGGCGGCAAGGGCCGCTCGGGCATGCAGACCCGCGAGGAGGATTTCGTCAGCCGGCTGTTCGTGGCCTCCACGCACACGCCGGTGCTGTTCTTCTCGTCGCGCGGCCAGGTCTACAAGGAGAAGGTCTGGCGGCTGCCGATCGCGGCGCCCAACGGGCGCGGCAAGGCGCTGATCAACATCCTGCCGCTGGAGCAGGGCGAGCGCATTACCACGATCATGCCGCTGCCGGAGGATGAATCCTCCTGGGCCAATCTCGACGTGATGTTCGCCACCACCGGCGGCAATGTCCGCCGCAACAAGCTGTCGGATTTCGTCGACGTGCGCCGCTCCGGCATCATCGCGATGAAGCTCGACGAGGGCGAGGAGATCGTCAACGTGCAGATCTGCACCGAGCGCGACGACGTTCTGCTGACTGCGGCCGGCGGCCAGTGCATTCGTTTCCCGGTCACTGATGTGCGCGTCTTCACCGGGCGAACCTCGATGGGCGTGCGCGGCATCGCGCTCGCCGGCGGTGACAAGGTGATCTCGCTGTCGATCCTGCGCCATGTCGAGACGACCTCGGACGAGCGTACGGCCTATTTGAAGATGCGCCGGGCGATGTCGGGCGATGCTGCCACCGAGGAGCCGGTCGAGACCGAGGGCGAGGAGGCGGCCGCTGGCGCGATCCAGCTGTCGCAGGAACGCTATGTCGAGATGTCCGCGCAGGAGCAGGTGGTGCTGACCGTCTCGGTCAACGGCTACGGCAAGCGCACCTCGTCCTACGAGTACCGCACCACCGGCCGCGGCGGCAAAGGCATCGTCGCGATGTCCGTCAACAACCGCAACGGCAAGCTCGTCGCCTCATTCCCGGTCGAGGATGGCGATCAGATCATGCTGGTGACGGACAAGGGACAGTTGATCCGTTGCCCGGTCGACGGCATCCGCATCGCAGGACGCTCGACCCAGGGCGTCATCGTGTTCGACACCGCCGATGATGAGCACGTCGTTTCGGTGGAGCATATCGGCGAGGAGACCGAGAACGGCACCGGTGGGAACGGGACTGAAGGTGCGAATGGCGAGTGAGTTGCGAATGGCGAATAGGGAGTAGCGAATAGAGGAGGAATCAAGTCTTCCCGCTATTCGCTATTCGCTATTCGCTATTCGCTATTCGCTATTCGCTATTCGCTATTCGCTATTCGCTATTCGCTATTCGCCCTTACTGTGTCCGCTCGACGGAGACCATCCTGGCCTCGCGGATCGTTCCCCTGGTGCCGGCGCTGCGCAGGCAGCCCGCTTCGAAGTTCGGCCAAGCCTGCTGCGAGCAGTCGCGGCCGATCGGGCGAATGTCCAGGCGGTCCGCCTTGGCGAGCGGACGCGGCACGCTGGCTTCAACCTGAGGAGCGAAGCCGGGCAGGACGGTGATGCCGGCAGCCACCAAGCCGGCAGCTGCGACTGCAGATAGCGCTTTGATCATGACGGTCCCCTGTCCGGGCCGTTCGGCCCGTTGTTCGTTAAGGATTTGATAATCAGCTCGGGTTTCGAGACGTCTTCGCGGGACGGGCGAATTGGTTTCTTCTCGGCCCGGCGTGTTTCATGTCCCAAGTTCCGATGAAACAATCGCGGTAGCCGACCACAGTTCCGGCCCCCCGGCGTCGCACCTCATTTCATTGCGGTGCAGTCTCGGCCACTCTTTGCCCATCACAGCCACGCCAGCGGGCCTGGCGGTGGCTTGCCGGCCTGTTCCCGGCGGTATAGGACGGGCGCATGCAACGCATTGCGCTCTATCCGGGCTCGTTCGATCCCGTCACCAACGGCCATCTCGATGTGGTCCGGCAGGCCGTTCATCTCTGCGATCGCCTGATCGTTGCGGTCGGCGTGCATCATGGCAAGAAGCCGCTGTTCTCGACCGAGGAGCGGCTGGCGATGGCGCATGAGATCTTCGGCCCCGTCGCAGCCGCTGCGGGCTGCGGCTTCGAGGCTTCGACCTACGACAATCTGACCGTCACGGCCGCGGAAAAAGCCGGCGCGATCATGATGATCCGGGGCCTGCGCGACGGCACCGATTTCGACTACGAGATGCAGTTGGCCGGCATGAACCAGACCATGGCACCGCAGGTCCAGACGGTGTTCGTTCCAGCCTCGGTGAGTGTCCGCCCGATCGCCGCCACGCTGGTTCGCCAGATCGCCGCCATGGGCGGCGAGATCTCGCATTTCGTGCCGCCGTCGGTGGCCGAAAGTCTCAAGGCCAAGTTCAACTGATCCTTCAGGCACCGGCCGCTTCCGGCGGTGCCTTCCTCTCCTCATCGTCTCATGCCATCGGAGTTGCCATGATCCGCGCTCTCGCTTTCGTCTTTGCTCTCGTGTTCGCATTGCCGGCGTTGGCCCAGTCGCTGCCTGCCGGGCTCGACAAGCAGAATGCCCTGGTCATCGACACCACCAAGGGCCGCATCATCATCAAGCTGCGCACCGATCTGGCGCCGCAGCATGCCGAGCGGCTGAAGACGCTGGCGCGCGAAGGCTTCTACAACAACGTGCCGTTCCACCGCGTCATGGACGGCTTCATGGCGCAGACCGGTGACGGCCAGAACTTCAATGGCACCGGCGGCTCGAAGTACCCGAACCTGAAGCAGGAGTTTTCGAGCACGCCGTTCAAGCGCGGCACCGTCGGCATGGCGCGCCGGGGCGATAGCGTCGATTCTGCCAACTCGCAGTTCTTCATCTGCTTCGGCGACGCCTCCTTCCTCAACGGCCAATACACCGTGATCGGCGAGGTCGTGCAGGGCATGGACGTCGTCGACAAGCTCAAGAAGGCGCCTCCGGGCTCGTCGGGCGGCGCCGTGACCGATCCCGACAAGATGGTCAAGGTGCAGGTCGCCTCGGACATCAAGTAGGTCCGAGAAAGCAGGGCACCTGGGTCTCGCGCCCGGTTCCCTCAGGCATTAAGGAACCTTTTGCCACGTCGCGGAGGCATGCCGATTCTGCCGCCCCGTCACATCGACAGGGCCGGTGGCTTCAGCTTTAAGCGCATTGGGTCTATTCTCGACCAGCATCGCGGGCCTCGTCGTGCTCGGATCGCCGTCAGGAGGGGTGACGGCCGCACATGGGAAGGCGCCGCGACATTTCAGACCCAGGATTTACTTTGTCCTGACCCCCGTCAATTCCACAAAAACCGAGAGACCAGCATGGCTGTGACCGAAAATACCTTGATCCTCGAAACCACCCAGGGCCCCGTCACCATCGAGATGCGTCCCGATCTCGCGCCCGGCCATGTCGCGCGCATCAAGGAGCTCGTCCGCGAGGGCTTCTACGACGGCATCGTCTTCCACCGCGTCATCGACGGCTTCATGGCGCAGACCGGCTGTCCGCAGGGCACCGGCACCGGCGGCTCCGGCAAGAAGCTGAAGGCCGAGTTCAACGCCGAGCCGCATGTGCGCGGCACGACCTCGATGGCCCGTGCGGCCAATCCGGATTCAGGCGACAGCCAGTTCTTCATCTGCTTCGATGACGCCCGCTTCCTGGACAAGCAGTACACGGTCTGGGGCAAGGTCACCGAGGGCATGGAGAACGTCGACAAGATCAAGCGCGGCGAGCCGGTGCAAAACCCGGACAAGATCGTGAAGGCCTACATGGCCGCCGACGCGGCGTAGACTTTGCGATCCTCACGGTGAGGCGCGTGCGCAGCACGCGTTCTCGCACCATGAGGCAGACAGTCGGGCCTTCATCCTTCGCGACGCGTGCTGTCGCACGCTCCCCGGAATGAAGGGCCGATGGTCGTCCCAGAACGACGATGCGCACCGACCTGTTCGATTTCCATCTTCCCCCCGAAAACATCGCGCTCCGCCCGGCGAGCCCGCGCGAGTCCGCGCGCATGCTGGTGGTGCAGGGCGACGGTGTCTTACGCGACCGCACGGTCGCCGACCTGCCGGACTGGCTGGAGCCCGGTGATCAGCTCGTCGTCAACGACACCAAGGTGATCGCGGCGCAGCTGTCCGGTCGCCGCATCAGCCGCGAGACCGAAGCGAAGATCGAGGCGACCCTGATCAAGCGGCTCGACGGCTCGCGCTGGCAGGCGCTGGTGCGGCCCGCCAAGAAGCTCGCGCCAGGCGATACGATCCGGTTCGGCAACGAGGGCAAGGTCTGCCTGCTCGGCCATCTCGACGCCACCGTCGAGGCCAAGGGCGAGGAGGGCGAGCTGACGCTGTCCTTTGTGTTCCATGGGCTCGCGCTCGACCAAGCGATCGCCGATCTCGGCCGGCCGCCGCTGCCGCCCTACATCGCCGGCAAGCGGCCCGCAGACGAGCAGGACGCGACAGATTATCAGACCATGTTCGCGGCCAAAGAGGGCGCGGTGGCTGCGCCGACGGCTGGGCTGCATTTCACGCCGACGCTGGAGCAGCGGCTGCGCGAGCGCGGCGTCGGGCTGCAGCGTGTCACCCTGCATGTCGGCGCCGGCACGTTCCTGCCGGTCAAGGTCGAGGATACCGAGGGCCACCGCATGCATGCGGAGTGGGGCAGTCTCACGCCGGACACGGCGGCCGCATTGAACGAGGCGCGCGCCAAGGGCGGCCGCATCGTTGCGGTCGGCACGACGTCGCTGCGGCTCGTGGAGAGCGCGGCGCAGCCCGACGGCACGATCGCGCCGTTCGAGGCGGAGACGTCGATCTTCATCACGCCCGGCTATCGCTTCCGCGCGGTCGATATCCTGATGACCAACTTCCATCTGCCACGCTCGACGCTCTTCATGTTGGTCTCGGCCTTCGCCGGCTTGGAGACGATGCACGCGGCCTATGCGCATGCGATCCGCAGCGGCTATCGCTTCTATTCGTATGGCGATGCGTGCCTGTTGTTTCGTCAGCCAGACGAGCGCATCGTCGAGCCGTAGGGTGGGCAAAAGGCCCACCCTGCAAGTTCGCTCTGAGAGCTACGCCATCGCGCGCTCCGGCAAGAGCTCCGCGATCTGCACCGCATTGAGCGCGGCGCCCTTGAGCAGCTGATCGGCGGCCACGAACATCGCGATCGAGTGGCCTGACGGATCGGACAGATCCTTCCTGATGCGCCCGACCAGCACGTCGTCCTGTCCCGACGCGTCGACAGGCATGGGGAAGTGGTTCTTGGCGCGGTCGTCGACGACGCGCACACCCGGCGCGGTGGCGAGGATGCGGCGGACTTCATCTTCCGTGATCGGCTTCTCGCATTCGAAGGTGATCGACTCGCAATGGGCGCGCAGCACCGGCACGCGCACGCAGGTGACGCCGATCGCAATGCCCTCGTCCTCGAAGATCTTGCGGGTCTCGTTGATGACCTTGGTTTCCTCGTCGTTGTAGCCGGTCTCGGGATCGATGGCGGTGTTGTGGCTGAACAGGTTGAAGGCGAACGGATGCGGCATCACCTTGGGCGCGTAGACCTGGCCGTTGAGGCTCGCGCGGGTCGACTGCACCAGCTCGTCCATCGCCGCCGCACCGGCGCCGCTGGCGGCCTGATAGGTCGAGATGATCACGCGCTTGATGCGGTTCTTCTGATGGATCGGCCACAGCGGCACCAGCGCCGTGATCGCCGCGCAGTTCGGATTGGCGATGATGCCCTTGTGGTCGCGGATTCGGCGGGCGTTGATCTCCGGGATGACCAGCGGCACGTTCGGGTCCATGCGGAAGGCCGAGGAATTGTCGACCACGACGGCGCCGGAACGCACGGCGATCGGCGCGAACTTCTTGGAAATGCCGCTGCCGGCCGAGAACAGCGCGATGTCGACGCCCTCGAAGGAGCGTTCGGTCAGCTCCTCGATCACGATGGTCTGGCCGCGGAAGGTCACGGTCTGGCCGGCCGAGCGGGCGCTCGCCAGCGCCTTGAGCTTGCCGACGCGGACGTTGCGGCGGTCCAGGGTGGCGATGAACTCGGCGCCGACGGCGCCGGTCACGCCGACGATGGCAATGGTGGGATCGTGGGGCACGTCTCAGGTCTCCGGTTGAAATTCGGGCAATAAAAAAGCCCCGGACCTTCATCAGGCGGGGCTTCGGTTCGAAGATGGTCGCAATCGAGTTCGACTACGCGCGCACGCCTCCCGAGGCCCTCGTGGGCTTGGTGGTTTTCGTCGTGCGTTTGGTCAAGATCGACATGGCGCGGGACCATAGGGGCGGTCGGAACCGCCGTCAACGGCCGAAATGGGCGAAAACGGCGCCATCGCGGTTGAATCGGGGGCCGTCCTGACGCAATAAGCCGGCCATGAGCTCTCCCGCTGGCGACCTTCCCAACCACTTCGAATTGCTCGCGACCTCCGGCGCGGCCCGCACGGGCCGGCTGACGACGCCGCATGGCGTGGTCCGCACGCCGGCCTTCATGCCTGTCGGCACCGCCGGCGCCATGAAGGGGATCCACTGGCGGGACGTGCGCGAGGCCGGTGCCGACATCGTGCTCGGCAACACCTATCATCTGATGCTGCGGCCCACGGCCGAGCGCATCGCCGCCCTCGGCGGCCTGCAGCGCTTCACCGGCTGGGGCGGTCCGATGCTGACGGATTCCGGCGGCTTCCAGGTGATGTCGCTATCGGGCTTACGCAAGGTCACGGAGCAGGCGGTGACGTTCCGCTCGCACATCGACGGCGCTAGAATCGAGCTGTCGCCGGAGCGCGCCATCGAGGTGCAGCGCCTGCTGAACTCCGACATCGCGATGCAGCTCGACGAATGCGTGCGGTTGCCGGCCGAGCGCGACGACATCGAGCGCGCGATGCGGCTGTCGCTGCGCTGGGCCGAACGCTGCCGCCGCGCCTTCGAGAGTGCGCCGGCAGGCTACATGCTGTTCGGCATCGTGCAGGGCGGCGACGTGCCCGCGCTACGCGTCGCCAGCGCGCAGGCGCTGGTCGACATCGGCTTCCACGGCTATGCGATCGGCGGCTTGGCCGTCGGCGAGCCGCAGGCGGTCATGCTCGAGATGATCGAGGCGGCCGCTCCGGCACTGCCGGCCGGCCGCCCACGCTACCTGATGGGTGTCGGCACGCCTGACGATCTCCTGGAGTCGGTCAGGCGCGGCATCGACATGTTCGACTGCGTGCTGCCGACCCGCAACGGCCGCCACGGCGTCGCCTACACGCGCTTCGGGCCGGTGAACCTGCGCAACGCGCGTCACGCCGACGACCCGCGTCCGCTGGATGAAGAGAGCCCGTGGCCGGCGGCGCGCAGCTATGCCCGCGCCTATCTGCATCATCTCATCAAGGCCGGCGAGGCGCTCGGCGCGACGCTGCTGTCGGAAATCAACATTGCCTATTTCCAGCAATTGATGGCTGGGATGCGCGAGGCGATCGCACAGGGGCGCTTCACGGAATTCTACGAGCGCACCAAGGCGGATTGGGCCCGCGGCGACATCGCCCCGCGCGCCGGCTGACGGCCGCGTCAGGTGAAGGCCGTCAGCTTGTTGTGAGCCCGCCCCTATGCGCCGGCCCACATGAAATCGTGCTGGTGATGCATTGCCGACCTGCCCGGTGGCCGACCGTTGTGCGATCCGTAGCGACGGACGGCAGTGATATCGCGTCGCGGAACTCTCTCGCCCTGGCGCCGTTCAGTTGCAGACGAAACGGCTTTTCACGGAGTGCTTGGTGACGAAGCCATAGCCGCAGGTGTCGCAGGTCCAGAGATAGCTGATGGCATTGTCGGCCAAGTATGCCGACGCCTCCGCGGCAATCATGGAGTCGGCGCAGACCGGGCATGTCGGCAGATCGCAGCCGCGGGGATTCGGGCGGGCGGTTGCGGTCGACACGAGATCAGCGAGTGCTGACATATTGACCTCCTGTACGATCTCTTTGTGGGCGATCTCTGCTTGAACGACGTCAATTTCGAAAGGGTCGATTTCGAACGAGTCGCGTTCGAACGGGTCTATTTCCGACGAGTCCAACTTTTCGCGGATATCAAGTCCGTCACACAAAGAGTTTGTCTGGGTGGTCTGTTCTTATGTCTGTTCTACAACGGCGCTGTCGTTTGGCACGAACGCCCCGATTGTATCACTCCGAAGATGACATCTTGCTGATGTCCGCCCGGGTTGCCGTCGACCTGCATCATGAATTTTCGTCCGGCTGAAGTCAAACATACACCCGGTTTATTGACCTTGTCGCAACACAAATGCGTTGGTTTTTCGCAATTTAGCCACGACTTGTTGTGCGCCGCGATCGTCTTAAGATCGCGCAAACGTGCTTGCGCAGCGCAACAGGCTCGCTGAAGATGGTCAGAAGCGTTGTCGATGTCGCGCGGGGCGCGCAGAGGAGTGATTTCATGGAGTCGTCAGCACAGCGTCCCGGACGCGGGCGCGTATTTGATTCAATTGTCGACGCGTTCGGCAATACGCCGATTGTGCGGTTGCGAAAGCTGCCGGAGCAGCATGGCGTCAAGGCGACCATCCTCGCCAAGCTGGAATACTTCAATCCCGCCGCGAGCGTGAAGGATCGGATCGGCGTCGGCATGATCCTGGCGATGGAGCAGGCCGGCGTGATCAAGCCCGACACCGTGCTGATCGAGCCGACCTCGGGCAATACCGGCATCGCGCTGGCCTTCGTCGCGGCGGCGCGCGGCTACAAGCTGAAGCTGGTGATGCCGGAGTCGATGTCGGTGGAGCGGCGCAAGATGCTCGCCTTCCTCGGCGCCGAGATCGTGCTCACGCCGGCGTCGCAGGGCATGAAGGGCGCGATCGCCACTGCCGAGGAGCTGTTGCGGACGACGCCGAACTCGGTGATGCCGCAGCAGTTCAAGAACCTCGCCAATCCGGACATTCATCGTCGCACCACGGCCGAGGAGATCTGGAACGACACGGCCGGCAATATCGACGTCTTCGTCGCCGGCGTCGGCACCGGTGGCACCATCACCGGCGTCGGCCAGGTGCTGAAGTCGCGCAAGCCCGGCCTCAAGGTCGTCGCGGTCGAGCCGGAGGAGAGCCCGGTGCTGTCGGGCGGCCAGCACTCGCCGCACAAGATCCAGGGCATCGGTGCCGGCTTCGTGCCCGACATTCTCGACCGGTCCGTGATCGACGAGATCGTCAAGATCAACAGCACGACCGCGATCGAGACATCGCGTGCGCTGGCCCGCAACGAGGGCATTCCCGGCGGTATCTCCTCGGGCGCGGCGATTGCGGCCGCGATCGAGATCGGCAAGCGACCGGAAAGCGCGGGCAAGACAATCCTGGCGATCGTGCCGTCGTTCTCCGAGCGTTATCTGTCCACCGCGCTGTTCGAGGGGATCTGATCATGGCCGACCAGCCGCGGCGGCCCCGCACCCTCGCTGACGCCCGTACCGAGGCCGAGGCCGCGTTCAAGAAGGTGACCACCAAGCCGGTGGAGGCGCCGCCGAAGAAGGCGGCGGTCCCTGGCGTGCGCGAGCAGGTGACGTTGCGGATCGACCAGGACGTGCTCGAGCACTTCCAGTCTGAAGGGCCGGGCTGGCAGGACCGCATCAATGCGGCGCTGCGCAAGGCGGCAGGGCTCTGAGGGCGGCCGCATTATTCTAACGAAAGAGCCCGGAGCTCGTGCTCCGGGCTCTTGACGTGGGGGAGACGACGACGTTTACCGGCGCAGCGCGCTGCCGAGCACACCGCCCATCATGCCACCGATGAAGGCAGCGCCGGCGGCGTTTCCCGCGTTGTCCTGCGGCGGCGGATTGCGATAGACGGGCGCGCCCTGCGGCGGCGGGCCGCCGGCAGCGACGTTGCCGGCCGGCTTGGCGCGTCGCGGCTTGGCCTCGTCACCGACTGCGGCGGTCGCCGGCGCCGGCTGCGGCTCGGCCAGCAGCGCCTTGTGCTGCAGCTTGGTCAGGAATCCGGTCGACGGATAGCCGCGGGCCGCCTGCCAGCGCTTCATGACGCCGCGGGTCTGGTCGTCGAACACGCCTGTCATCTTGGTGTCGAAGCCAAGGCCGGTCAGCCGCCGCTGCACGTCGCGGCGCTTGGTCTTGTCGAGGCCGATCTGATCCTCGCTGACCTGGCTGCCTTCCTCGGTGTAGGTGGCGGGATCGACGCCCTTGGCGACATTGCGCGTCGCGGTGTTGATGGCGCCGCTCTCGATCGCGGCGATGCGCGCCATCGCCAGCGACTTGAACTGCCCGTTCGGGTAGGTCGCGAGATAGGCGTTGAGCTCTTCCGGCTTGTTGGAATCTTTCACCGAGCGCCAGAATTCGAGCTCGGCCTCGCCCGCGGTCACGGTGGCCGTCGCGACGGCCGGCGTCGTCCCGGCCGTGGCGGCCGTTGCAGCAGGGGCAGCCGCCGGGTTGAGGTAGACCGCGCCGATCAGGTTGGTATGCCCCCAGGGCAACTGGCCCTTGCTGGTCTCCTCATTGACCTGGGCGCGCACCGCCGTCATGGCCTGCTGGATCTCGATGCCGGGCTGGGCGATGTGCGAGATCAGCGCGCGGGTGAACGGGCTGTTGGCGCCGGCCTCGCCGTCGAGGGCGGTCTGGCCCGGGCCGGTGGCGAACGCGATCAGCGTGCCCTCGCCGGACTTCATCTCGGCCAGACCGGTCTGCACCGACACGCTGCGGGTCGGCGAGTTCGACTTGATCTTGGCGGCGAACGGATTGTCGCGGCAGGCATCGAGGAACACCAGCTTGACCTTGGCGTCCCCCATCGTCTGGTCGAGGGTCACGTCGATGTTGATGGCCGAGCCCAGCTTGACGTCCATTTCCGACTTCAGGTCGGCGTCGACCGGCAGCAGGTAGTTGGTGCCGGCAATGGCGATGCCGTGCCCGGCGTAATAGAACACCGCAATATCGGCGCCCTGCGCCTTGCGACCGAAATCGAGCAGCTTCTCGGTCATCTTGTCGCGCGTGAGATTGGTGCCCTCGACGACGTCGAAGCCGACGTTGCGCAGGGTTGCCGCCATGGCCTTGGCATCGACCGGCGGGTTCGGCAATTGAGCCACGCTCTTATAGGCACCGTTTCCGACGACAAAGGCGACGCGGCGGTCGGCCTTGGCGGCTTCAGCGGTCAGCACCATGCAGAGCAGGGACAGGGCGACGGTGAGATAGCGCATCAGGAGATCCCCCAACGATCAAGCGAAGCGTTCACTGCAGCATTTGTCGCGGATCGGCGCGAAAAGTCTTGTTCCCGAGCAAAAAATCACGATTCCGCCACAAACCAGTTCGCGGGTGTTGCGCCAGATCCACGACGGTCGCGTGTAGCGCGCCCGTTTCGTGATCCGAATCACGTCGCTCGAGGGGAGGCAGGGGCTCCCCGGCGCCTCAGGTCCCTGCCGAACCGCCGATCGGCACGGGCCGAGGTTGCGGCGGACGCAGGTTCAGCAAGTTTCCGGCGAGAATCAACCCAGCGCCGAGCACGGTCAATCCGTCGAGACGCTCCGCATAGACCAGCCAGCCGACGGTGGCGGTCAGCGGAACGCGGAGAAAATCCATGGGTACCACGATGGTGGCGTCGGCGTAGAGCAGCGCGCGCGCCATGCAGAAATGCGAGAAGGTCCCACAGAAGGCGACGAGGAGGATCCAGCCCCAGGTCGTGGCCGATGGTGGCATCCAGAATACGAGCGAGGGGATGAGACCGGCGATGGATTGCACCACCAGCATCCAGAAGATGATCGACACGGTGGGCTCGGTGCGCGTCAGCAGCTTGACCAGAGCGATCGAGATGCCGAAGCCGACCGCGGCGGCCAGCGCGATGAGCTGTCCCGAATTGACCGCCCCGGTATCCGGGCGGACGATCACGACGACGCCGACGAGGCCGAGCCCGATCGCCGCCAGCTTGAACAGGGTGATGCGCTCGCCGAGGAAGGCTGCTGCCAGCAGCGCCGTCCAGATCGGCATCGTGAACTCGATCGCCACCACCTGGCCGATCGGGATCAAGGTGAGCGCGAAGAACCAGCCGAGCTGCGCGCCGTAATGGACGAGGTTGCGCGCCGCGTGCTGCTTGAGCCGCGAGGTGCGCAGCCTCGCAAAGCCGCCGCTCAGTGCGATGACCGGCGACAGCATCACCAGGCCGATCAGGCAGCGCAGCTCCATCAGCTCGAACACGTTGAGCTCGCGCATGGCTTCGCGTCCGGCCACCGCCATCACCAGCATCAGGCTGAGCCAGCCCGTCATCCACAGTGCGGCGATCAGTTTCGAAGCGGGACGATGCATGAGGTGGTGGGGACAGGGAGGAGGGCGGCGAAGGCGCGCTGTATCACCTCGCGTGCAGAGCAATGCAAATGAAATCAACGGTGCAGTGCATCAACGCCGCTACAGGCTTTGCTCGCGACGGACGCGTGTCATCGAGAAAAACGTGGAGTGTGGCTGTGTTTCGTCCTAAAGCGACCGCCGCGAAACAGCCCGTGAAACAGCCCAAGGCAGCCAGAGACAAGACATGACCGAACGCGCCGCTTCAGCCGACTTCGTGACCGCCTTTGCCACTGGCTGGCCGGAGCGGGAGCCTCATCTCATGGTGCTGTCGCTGACCACCCATAAAGGTGTGCAGGACTTTGCCATGACGCGGGAGCAGGCGCTGCTGGTCGCCAAGACCATCAAGCGCACCGCCGCGCAGCTGGCTCCGGCGCCATCCGCAGGTGCGGTCCCCGGCGCCAAGCGCAGCGGCTGATCGGGATCACCGCGACATTGAAATGTTGGCTGCGCGGAACTGGCTGTCGGCCCGGATCGATACCGACTGCCTGTTACCGCGGGTGGCGAGCGCGATGTTGGCATTGAAGCCGGCGGTGGTTGCAACCAGCTGGAAGTTGCCGCCGCCGCCGCGTCCCTGCAGCACGCCACTGATTCCGCGGCTGGACTCACTCCAGGTTCCCGAGATGGCGGAGCCCTCGGCGATCACCTCGGCCTGCAGAGCGAACTTGTAGGCATCGCTGGCGCAGGTCAGGACGAGCGTCATCCGCGGTCCCGAGACGCCATAACGGGCCCGGCACCGGATGCGCTCGGTTGAGCCGTCCTCGAGGGCAACCGTGCCGCTGCCGCCCCATGTTCCGGCCAAGGCGGTGAAGGGACCGGGATCGGCGCGCCCCGGCGAAGCGGTCACACCCGCCGTCAAAACGACGGCGGCGGCTGCGAGCCGCCGCACCATCTTCAGGAGCGCGTGCTGCGCGCCGTTACAGGCGCGAAGCCTGCCAGCGGCCGCTGCAGGGGATACCTGCCGAGGCGCCGTTCCACTTGCCCGAGCCAGAATTGCCGTTGAGCTGCCCATTCGCATATGCGCCATTGATGGAGACCTTGACGAGGCCTTCGCGTCCAATCGAACCCGACACATTGGCGCCAGCCGCAGAAATCTTACCGTCTGCGACGATCAAGGTCGAGCTGGCTGTGGGCTCGCAGGTGCCACTGTTGGTCACGATCGTCACCTGCCACTGGCCGTCATAGGGCGACTGGGCGAATGCGGGGGCGGCCGAGCTACCCACCAGGATCGACGCGGCGAAAGCCATTCCAATGCGGTCGAGACGCATGAATCGTTGTCCCTCAATGTCGTTTGATCAGGACCTTATTTGGAAGAATTGTGACGAAAATTTGCCGCACCGCCGCAACGGAATTTTATCGAGCAATTTCAGCTCATTAACGATTAATGCGGAACTCCGCCTTGAACCATTCGGGCGGCATTATGGGCAAACTGCGCCTTCGCGCACCCCACGAGCGGACCAGCGTCACAGCCTTGCAATGGCAGGTGATGCTGCCGTCGCAGGGCACAGGAGCGCGCCGGCTGGAGCGACGACGCAATTGTCGGGGCGATGCGATCGGATGCTCAGTGCGGGGTGAGGCTGGGCGCGTTGGTCGCGAACTGCTCGTCCTGCGGCTTGGCCGGAATCGTGCCGGTCACCTTGGCCGATTCGATGACATCGCCGAGCAGCTTGAGGCCGAGCGGCGCCAGCGCGCGCTCCCACAGCTCGCGGGCGGTCTCGCCCTTCTTGACGAAGCACCAATCCTGAGCGGCGATGGCGCCCGCATCCATGCGGTCCGCGAGGTGATAGATGGTGCCGCCGGCGATCGGATCGCCTTCATTGATGGTCCACTCCACCGCAGCGATGCCCCGGTGACGCGGCAGCAGCGACGGATGGTAGCCGATGCCGCCGAGCCGGGCGGCTGCGACCGCCTCATGGGTGACGCGGGCGTGGCTATGCGCCGTGACGATCAGGTCCGTGTCGGGGGCGATCTCCCCCGCCGGCACGACCTTCGGATTGGCCTGGACTACGACCTCGATCCCGGCCGCCCGCGCCGCTGCTGCGAGCCGGTCCTCGCCATCATGAACGACGACCCGCGCGATCTCGATTCCTCTCTCGCGCAGCATGTTCAGTGTGGCGACACCGAAATGGCGGGAGCCGACGAGAGTGATGCGCATGGTCAGGGATCTTCCACGGTTGGGGGCTGGATCCGGTCGGACTCTGACCGGATGAAACGGGTCAAACCAAGCCTTGGCCTCCAGGTCAAGCGCCTGCTGGGCCGTCGTCACAGTCTGGCTTCGTCCGGCCGGCCGAGGCGTTGGGGACCCAAACGGGAACGGGAAAGCCGCTCCGAGCCAGAGTTGGGGCAGGGCCCTTCGCGCCTATCGGCGCGCCGATCGCCATGGCCGCCATCAAGATGCAGGCCGAGATGACCGTGGCGGATGACACGCCCTCTTTGGTGCCGGCTGCAGCTTCAGATGGACCGGGAGTCAGGATAGGTACCGGCGGCTCGCCGAAAGGTTGTGTCAAGGCCGGTTGCTGCATCACGGCATATCGGTCGACACACCTCAACTAAAAGGATCGAACTATCAGCCGAACTGATGAAGACAACCGAAGACGCTACTCCTGCCGGCTCAATGGACGCGATCTGGTCGGTCTGCGAACGCAATTCCCCTCGGCCAATGGCTGAAGAGGTCAATGAACTTGTGATTGTATTATCAGTTGGCCGTCTGCGTAGTAAAATTGACGCTTCTGCATATGACGAAGATAATTTCTTAAAGGCCCTGCAGCACAATGCTCAAGCCGCTCCGCCGCGCGGCCGGATAGCCGGGTGCCGCGCCTGTCACCGATCCCTGGGCAACAGCACCCGGTTATTTGCCGGCGGTCATGTGGCTTCCGGCGGCGGATGGTCGATGCCGAGCGCGGCGCACAGTGGTCCGAGATGTTTCTCGTAGCGGCGCCAGCTTCCGATCGAACGGCGGTAGATCGGCTCGCGCACCTGCATCAAGCTCGCCGTGCGCACCATGCGCTCGGTGCGATGGAAGTCGAGGCAGGCATCCTCCCAGTCGAGCCCGCAATGGGCGAGCACGCGGCGTGACACGCCCTCGAGGTCGTCGACCAGATCCTCGTATTGAACGTCCATCAGGATGCCGGGCGGCAGCACCTGGTGCCAGTGGTCCATCACGCTCTCATAGCCCCGGTAGTAGTGGCCGAGCTCGGTCAGGTCGTAGGCGAAGGGCTGGGCTCCGGTGAACAGCAGCGAGTAGCAGGAGACGCAATTGTCGAGCGGGTCGCGCCGCGTGTTGATGATCCTAGCGCGCGGGAATGCTGCGTGGATCAGCCCGACGAACAGGAAGTTCAGCGGCATCTTGTCGACGATACGCTCGGCCTCCGGCGCCAGCGTCCGAACGCGGGCTGTGTATTCCTGCCCGATCTTCGTCATCTCCTCGGGTGGCAGAAGCGTGATCAGATCGGGATAGGCCGGAACGACTTTCTGGCGGTTGGCGCATTCGCCGACGAGCTCCTTGAAGGTCTCGAGCTCGCCCGCGCCGAAGACCTTGGAATGGCTGGCCAGCACCTGCTCCATCAGGGTGGTTCCAGAGCGCGGCATGCCGACGATGAAGATCGGGGCCCAGGAGTTGTCGCCGTGCCCTTCAACCGTGCGAAAGAACTCGGGGGTGAAGCGCGCCGCGACATTTTTCATCATGCCGAGCCGCTGCTCGGAGTCGTAGTCGAAGGTCTTGCGCTTGAGGGTGTTGGCCTTGTGCAGATGTGAGAAGGCCTGGTCGTAGTCCTTCAGGTCGGACAACGCCTTGCCCATCGCGAAATGCGCTGCGATCTGCTTCTCCTGATCGAGCTGGTCGACGCGTTCGAGGAGCTGCCGCAGACTCGGAAGCCGGCTGTCGTCCGGCTTGAACTTCGACATGTTCGCGAGATTGAGGTGGATCGGCGCATCGTCCGGCGCCAGCTCCAAGGCCTTCTGGAACGCCGCCGTCGCCTCCTCGAAGCGCCCGAGCGCCTGGTAGGCGACGCCGAGATTGTTGTAGGAGCCGAAGCGCTCCGGCTTGATCCTGATGGCCAGCAGGTTCTGCTCGATCGACTCCTCGAGCCGGTTGAGCTCGAGGAAGGCGTTGCCGAGGTTGCCATAGGCGTCGGCATAGTCGGGCCGACTCGCGATCGCCCGCTTGTAGTGCTCGATGGCACGTTCGCGATGGCCCTGGCGCAGCAGCACGTTGGCGATGTTGTTGTGGGTCTCGGCGTGCTCCGGGCTGAAGTCGAGGACCTTGAGGTAGTGTTTCGCCGCCTCGATGTCCTTGCCCGCCGTATACAGCAGGTTGCCGAGCGCGAAATGCGCGTCCAGGTGCTGCGGCTTGTTGTCGATCGCCCGCCGGAGCAGAGCCATCGCCTCGTCTATCAGGCCCTGGTTCTGCCGGACCATGGCGAAGGCGTAGAGAATGCCGGGATGGCTCGGCGACAGCGACAATGCGGTCTCGTAATGCTGCACCGCTACGTCGTAGCGCCCCGCCGAGGCCTCGACAGCGCCGATGCTGCCATGGGCTTCGGCGGACTTGTCGTTTACCGCCACCGCGCGCTGGAAGTAGTCCTTGGCCTCGTCGAGCCGGTTGGCCGTGGTTGAGATCATCCCGAGGCCGATGAGGGCGTCGAAATTGGCAGGCTGGCCGGCAAGGATCAGCTTGAAGATCTGTTCGGCATCGCTGATTTCGCCGCGGCTCTGCAGCCTCTTGGCGACGGCGACCACGCCGTCTGCCAGCGTCTGCAGGGACGCAAGCCGCGTAGCGTCGAACGGGCGCGAGTCCGTCGTCGGCGTGACCACCGGCGGGGCGACGTTGCCGGGCTGAGGCTGCGTCATGCCCGCGATCGCCTCGGCGATCGTCGGCCGCAGGGCCTCGGTGCCGAGCGCATCGAGCAGCGGCTTCAGCCGGTCGCCATACATGCGCCAGCGGCCGACCGATCCGGTGAACAGCGGCTTGCGCACCTGCACCACGCTCGCGGTGTTCACCGGGCGCTCGTTCTCGTGGAAGGAAAGGCAGGCCTCATCCCAGTCCAGCCCGCAATGCGCGACGATCTTGCGGGCATTCGGCTCGAAATCGCGCACGACGTCCTCGTAGGACAGTTCGAGCATGACGCCCTGCGGCAGGACCGCACGCCAATGGCTCATCAGCGCCTCGTAGGCCCGGTAGTAGCGACCGAGCTCGGCGAGGTCATAGGCGAATGGCTGCGGCTCGGCAAACAGTTGCGTGTAGCAGGACAGGCACGTGTCGATCGGATTGCGCCGGACGTGAATGATGCGCGCATTCGGCAGCGCGAGATGGATGAGCCCTGCGAACAGGAAGTTCGACGGCATCTTGTCGACGATGCGCTGGGTACTCGCCGGAAGCTCCGTGAAACGCTGGAGATAGGCGCGCGCGAGGGCGGTGACATCGGCATCGGACAGTTGGGCGAGCATCTCCGGATAGTCGCCGCGGGCGCGATCGGTGAAGAGCCCCGCGGCTGCCGCGAAGTAGTTGACCTCGCCGGCGCCATGCACGGCGGGATGGCTGGCCAGGATCTGCTCGATCAGGCTGGTGCCGGACCTGGGCATGCCGATGACGAACACCGGCGCGTGCGATGGATCGCCATGGCCTGCGCGCGCCTGTAGCATGTCCCGGGAGAACACCGCGCGGATGCGCTCGATCTGGCGCAGCGTCTGGTTCTCGTCATAGTTGATGCGGCGGCGCTCGAGGGCATTGCCGGCGTTGAGGTGGACCAGCGACCGTTCGCCGTCCTTGATGTCGGCATAAGCCCGCCCGAGGGTGAAGTGCAGGGCGATGCGCGCATCCTCGGTGAGCGTCTCCGATCTCGCGGCCAGATCCTGCAAGGGCGCCCAGCGCGCGTCGTCGACCGCGAACGGCTTGACCACGCCGTAGTTGAGGTGCGTGCCGATACTGCGCGGGTTGACAGCCAGTGCGGATTCGTAGGCACGCGCCGCCTCGTCGAGCCGGCCCACGATCGTCAGGACGCCCGCAAGGTGGTTCATGGTCGTGGTGTCGCCGGGATCGTGCGCAAGAGCGGCCTGATATCCGGCGATGGCCTCGTCGTAGCGCTGCACGTTCCGCAGCGAGTCGGCGCGATTGCGGTGGGCAATGGCGTAGTCTGGTCGCAGCCGCAGTGCCTCGTCATAGTGGGACAGGGCCTCCTCGTGCCGGCCCGCCGACTGCAGCGCATTGGCGAAATTGTTGTGCGCTTCGGGGAAGTCCGGCCGCTCAGTGACGGCTCGCTCGTAGTGGAAAATCGCCCCCGGCCAGCTCTTCATGTCGAGGTGGATATTGCCGAGATTGTAGTGCGCCTCGGCGAGATGAGGGCTCAACGCGAGCGCCTGCTGCAAGGTGCGAATGGCGGCATCCAGTTCGCCCATCGCTTGATGACAGCCCCCGAGATTGAGCAGGACCGTCGGCATCCTGGGCTCGATGGCGAGCGCTCGGGTATAGTGAGCGATGGCTTCCGGATGCCGGCCGAGCTGCCGGCAGGCATCACCGAGACTGCTGGCTGCTGCCGCAAATTGCGGCCTCGCCGCAAGCGCTGCCTCATGATGCGACATCGCTCGCTCGGACTGGCCGAGCCGCTGCAGGGCGAGTCCGAGCGCCTGGTGGAGGTCCGGGTTCGTGCCATCGATGGCAAGCGCCAGTTCGAGGTGCCGGACGGCCGCTGCGGGATCCCCCAGGCCGTACAGCGCGCCGCCGAGCAGCAGGCGGGGCTCGATCGAGGATTCGTCGAGTGCGGCAGCGCGCGCGAAATGCGATGTCGCCTTGGCGAGGTCGCCCAAACCTGCGAACGCCTTTCCGACCGTCAAGTGCAGGTCTGCCGAGTCGCCCGCCGCGTCCGCGGCCCGGTCGAGCAGGGTTCGTGCCTCCTGCGCGTCGCCGAGTTGCAGGCGGACAGTCGCAAGGCTGCACAGGGTCCGGAAATGCCTTGGCTGAAGAGCAAGCACTTTCCGGTAGGCCTCCTCGGCAACCTGCAGAGCGCGACCGTCGAGCGTAGACGGGAGTGGCGCGCTGGAGTTGGTCGATGCGGACACGAGTCGGGGGCGGAAGGCGAGTGCTGGCTCGTTCATGATCACAACTGACTGATTGTTCGACGGAAGCAGTTGTCGTGGCGGAATGAAGCGAAACGGAGGCTTGGCGGGTGCCGATCCCGATTGATCGTCTAGAACCCTTCGAGCCGGTGCGGTCGGTGCGCTCCGCGATCTCGCTGCCCGGTCTCGCCAATGTCTTTCGCGCGATCGCCGGCTCTCGCCGGAATGCAACGAAGCCGGTGCAGACCAAGGAGTCTGCACCGGCTTTGATCGGGCGTGTCGTTGGAGGCGTCAGCCCCACATGTGATGCATCGCGTGGTGGTGCGACATGTCCGGACCGCTCGAAGCTGCTGCCGCCGTTGCGGCTGTGGCCGCTGCCGCCGTGTGGTGGCTGCCATGATGGCTATGGTGGCCGCCGCAGTGGTGCGTCGTGGTGGTGTTGTTGTTGCCGCCGGTTGTTCCACCGCCGGCCGTTCCACCGCCCGTCGTGCCGCCACCGGTCGTCCCGCCTCCCGTGGTGCCTCCGCCCGTAGTGCCTCCGCCGGTGGTGCCGCCTCCCGTCGTGCCACCTCCGCCCATGCCGCCGCCGGGCGTGGTCGGGCTCGCCGGGGCGCCGCCCGTGCCGTTGGCGATGTTCGGATTGGCGCCCGCCGGCATGCCGGTGCCCTGGGCAATGCCATTGACCGCAGTCGCCGTCACGAAGCTCGTCGCGGATGTCACGTAGGCCGATCCGCCGATCGCGATGTTGTTGCCAGCAATGTCTCCGGCATTGCCGATGTAGTTCGCGGCCGCAGCCTTCAACATCGCCTGATCCGTCGCCAGGGCTGCACCCGTGTCGCCGTTCATGATGCCCATCAGCGCCTTGGTGGCCATGATGGTGTCAGACTGTAGAGCTCCGGCGGCGAGCTCGTCGTCGAACCGTCCCTTGAACACCGCTCCCTGCGCCGCATCGAACGCCGCGCCAAAGTTCTGGTAGTTCGTGATCTGGTCGATCAGGGCTTGCGACGCCGCACCTGTTCCATTGGCGACCGCAACCAACTTCGCTCCCAGCGTATTGCCCTCGGCGAGGAACGAGGCCCAGAAATTGGTCTGCGCCTGGTTGTCCTGGAACTTCGTGACGGTCCCGGTCAGGCCGCCGGCCATTTCGGAGAACCCGCCAATGTGACCGGGCGCCCCGGTGCCGCCCGCTGCCGCGTTGAGCGCCGCGTCGTTCTGAAACACGTCGATCATGTCGACGATGTTGTCGGCGGAACCGCGCAGCGCCGTCGGACTGGCCATCGTCTCGGCGACATCGTATTTGTTCAGCTGAAGGTTTGCTTGGCTGAGCAGCGTCATCAGATGAAGTGTCGTCGTTTGGGCAGCAACGGAGGTCTGACCTGCTTCAATCGCGGCGAGCTTCGCCGGGTCATTCAGGATCGCTTGAAGGCCCTGCGTCACGGCCGTGAAATCAGTCTGGATCTGGTTGATGTTGTTGGCGCTCATGCCGCCCAGCGAAAGGTCAGCGACGGCATTGAACACCGTTCCGATGGCGGTCAGGTCGCCCGCTGCCGCTGCAGCAAGATTGGTGGCGCTGTCGTTACCGGCGGGAAGGCTCTGGAACGCCACGTCCATGGCACCCGTGTTGGCCAGGAAGGGAACGTTGTTGAGCGCGGCCGAAAGATGCGCGTCACCCTGGATCTGCGCCAGGATCTGCATCTGCACGTTGTGGATGGTCTGGTCGGCTTCGGCGAGCGTCGCCGGATTGGCCGTCAGCGGGGCGGCGTTGATCAGCGTCGTGAGCTCGTTCGAAACCTGGGTGAGCACCGCGGTGTCGGTCGCGTTGAGCGTGAAGGCCTGACCGCCGACCGTGACCTGGCCGGGATTGGCCAGCATCGCGTTGATGTCGTTCTGCACGGCATGCAGGTCGGTGGTGTAGCTGCCGAGGAACGGGTTGGAGTTGCCGCTGTTCTGCGGCGTCGAGAACAGCCCGATCGAGATGCGAGTAGCGTCGTTGAATACGACGCCGGCCTGCACGAGGTCGGTCGACAGGTTGAGCGCAGAGGCGCGAACCAGCAGATTGGACGTGCCATTCGCCAGCGCCGTCGGGTTGAAGGTATTGGCTGCCATTGATCATCTCCCCAAGTTTCAACCCGGCGTCTGCTGCTTGGCGTATCGGCAGCACGCGGGCGTTGATCGGGCTGCGACGTCTCGTTCACCCCTCGCGGAACGGGCGAAATGTCGCAGCCTCAGAGCACCTGGGAATTATTTGCTCCAATGGGGCCAAAAGAAGCGCCGCCGAGTCCTCAAATATGATGTTGTTCGGGCAAATGGCTCCTGTCGCAGCCGGGTCACGGCGGCGATCGGAAGCTTACTAACTCGTTGATTTCCGTCGTGGCATCCCCGCAACATCGTCGCTCAGCGGCGCTTCGACGCACGGTCCAGACAAGAAGTTGCCCCGATCTCGCGACCGGTCACCGATCTCTCCTTAGAAAAGTTCCAGCGTGACGAGCCTCCGCGATGCGGAACGGAACGTGCATCTTTGTTGATCTTCCGAGGCCTCCTTCTTCAACGCGTGTCGTCTCGCCCGGCTCATTGTCCTTCTCATTTCCCCCGGGAGCACTGCGCGAGTGGACCTCATCTGCTTGCTCCCAGGTATCCGTATTCGAGCCGCAGCAGCTGCTGCGGCTGCCTCGTCAACCCCACATGTGATGCATGGCGTGGAGATGCGACATGTCGGGCCCGGCAGCCGCGGCCTGGCTCGTATGCGCGCCCTGGCTGTGATCGTGATGATGGTGATGATCGCTGTGATGCGTGGCGTTGCTGCCGTTGTTGGCCGTGGTGCCCGCCGCCGTTCCGCCAGCCGCCGTTCCGCCGGTCGACGTGCCTCCGTTCGCCGCGGTGCCACCGGCTGCAGCGCCACCGGCGGCGGTGGTTCCTGCCGCTGCGGTGCCGCCGGTGCCGTTGGCCAGGTTCGGTGTCGCAGTGACGGGAATGGTGCCGTGCGCGGTGCCCTTGATGGAGGTTGCCGCCGAGACCGTCGTGGCCGTCCCGACATAGGTGCCGCCATTGACGGGAATGTTGTTGCCGGAGACGTCCATGGCGTCCGCCGCAAAGCCCTGGCCGGCAGCGGCGATCATCGCCTTGTCGGCCGCGAGTGCTGCGCCGGTGTCGCCGTTGAGGATGCCCTGCAGGCCCTTCACGGCACCGGCCGTGTCAGCTTCGAGCGTGCCGCTGAGCAGCTCGTTGTCGAACCGTCCCTGGAACACGGCGCCCTGGGCGGCGTCGAAATTGGCGCCGAACTGCTGGTAGTTCTGGATCTGCGTGATCAGGGCCGCACTCGCCTGCGCGCCGCCGGTCGAGATTTTCTGCAGCGTCGCGTTGATGGTGTTGGCCTCGGCCAGGAATGCGGCCCAGAAATTCGTCTGTGCCTGGTTGTCCTGGAACTTGGTGACCGTCCCTTTGAGCCCGCCCGGATCCTCGGCAAAGCCGCCCGCATGGCCGGCGTTGCCGTTGCCACCTGCCGCCATGTTGAGGTTGGTGTCGCCCTGGATGATGTCGATGATGTCGAGCAGGTTGTCGGCAGTGCCGCGGAGAGCGGCCTGATTGCCGGTGGTCGCAGCCTGATCATACTTGCCCAGCTGCAGGTTGATCTGGCCGAGCGCTGTCTGCAGATGGATCGTCGTCAGCGCCGCGGCGTTGGCAGTCTCGCCAGCCTCGATCTGCGCGAGCTGGGTCTTGTTGTTGAGGATGGCCGTCAGTCCGTGCTGGACGGCGGTGAAGTCCGCGGTCACCTCGGCAAGGTTACCGGTGTTGATGCCGCCCGAGGCGACCTCGACGGCCTTGTTGAAGACCAGACCAACGTCCTTCAGGCTGTTGCCGGCGGTAGCGGCGGCAAGACTCGCCGGATCGTCCGCGCCCGCGGGCGACGTCTGGAAGGCGACGTCCTGGCCGCCGGTATTGGCGAGGAAGGGGACGTTGTTCAACGCGTTCGCCAGATGCGCGTCGTTGTGGATTTCGCCGAGGATTTCCTGCTGCAGCGCATGAATGGTCTGGCTGGCCGCGGCCTGTGTGGTGGCGTTCGCAAATTGTCCCGCGGCCTGCAGCAGCGTGCCCAACTGGCCCTCGACATTGGTGAGAACCGCCGTATCGGTGGCGTTCAACGCGAAGGTATGCCCGCCGAGCGTGACCTGGCCCGGATTGGCGAGCATCGCGGCGATGTCGGTCTGCACCGCGGTGATGTCGGCCTGGTAGCTGCTCAGGAAGGTCGGCGAGTTGCCGCTGTTGGCGAGACTGAAGAGACCGAGCGAGGCGCGCACCGCGTCGTTGAAGACGACGCCAGCCTGCACCAGATCGGTCGAATGCTGGATCGCCGTGGCACGGGTCAAGAGGTTCGACGTGCCGTTGGCAAGCGCGGTCGGGCTGAAGTTCACCGGCGTGGCGCCGCCAGCCGGCGGCGTCGACGATGAGCCGCCGGTGCCGTTGGCAATGTTCGGGGTTGCCGTCACCGGGATCGTGCCTTGGGCCAGGCCGTGCACCGACGTGGCCGTCGAGACCGTGGTCGCCGAGCCGACATAGGTCGCGCCGCCGATGGCGATGTTGTTGCCGGAGACGTCCATGGCGTCGGCCGCGAAGCCCTGGCCGGCAGCGGCGAGCGCCGCCTTGTCGGCCGCCAGCGCCGCGCCGGTGTCGCCGTTCAGAATGCCCTGCAAGCCTTTCACGGCGGCCGCCGAGTCGGCTTCCAGCGTGCCGCTGAGCAGCTCGTTGTCGAAGCGGCCACGGAAGACGTTGCCTTGGGCGGCGTCGAAATTGGCGCCGAACTGCTGGTAGTTCTGGATCTGCGTGATCAATGCCGCGCTGGCTTGCGCGCCACCGGTCGAAATCTTCTGCAGGGTTGCGTTGATGGTGTTGGCTTCGGCCAGGAATGCGGCCCAGAAATTGGTCTGCGCCTGGTTGTCCTGGAACTTGGTGACCGTGCCGGTCAATCCGCCGGGATCCTCCGCGAAGCCGCCGGCATGGCCGGGCATTCCGTTGCCGCCGGCCGCCGTGTTCAGATTGGCGTCGTTCTGGATGATGTCGATGCTGTCGAGCAGATTGTCCGCGGTGCCGCGCAACGCGGCCTGATTGCCGGTCGTCTCCGCCTTGGCATACTGGTTGAGCTCGAGGTTGACCTGTCCGAGTACCGTCTGCAGATGGATGGTCGTCAGCGCGGCTGCATTCGCCGTCTCGCCTTTCTCGATTTGCGCGAGCTGGGTCTTGTTGTTGAGGATGTTGGTGAGACCTTGCGAGATCGCGGTGAGGTCGGTCGTGACCTCCTGAAGGTTGCCGGTGTGGATGCCGCCGGAGGCGAGGTCGACGACCTTGTTGAAGACGAGGCCGACATCCTTCAGCGTGTTGCCTGCGGTCGCTGCGGCCAAGGTCGCCGCATCATCGGCACCGGCCGGCGTGTTCTGGAAGCCGACGTCCTGGCCGCCGGTGTTGGCGAGGAAGTTGACCTTGTTGAGCGCGCCGGACAGATGCGCGTCGCCGTTGATCTCCTGCAGGATCTCCTGCTGGACCGCGTGCAGCGTCTGATCCGCGGCCGTGATCGTGCCAGCATTCGTGATCTGCGGTGCGGCCGTGAGCAGCGTCGAGATCTGCGCCTGCACGTTGGTGAGAACGGCGGTGTCGGTCGCATTCAGCGTGAAGGTCTGGCCGCCCAGCGTCACCTGACCGGGATTGGCGAGCATCGCGGCGATGTCGTTCTGTACGGCGTGGAGGTCGGTCGTGTAGCTGCCGAGGAACGGGTTCGAGTTGCCGCTGCCGGCCTGTGAGAACAGGCCGAGCGAGGCGCGCACTGCATCGTTGAACACCACGCCGGCCTGGACGAGGTCGGTCGACATGTTGAGCGCTGAGGCGCGCACCAGCAGGTTCGACGTTCCGTTGGCCAGCGCCGTCGGGTTGAAGGTGTTGTTCGCCATAGATCATCTCTCCCCAAGTTCATCCGACGCCCGGCAGGGCCCCGTACCGAAACTGGCCAGACGATGCGGAAGCGCATCGGCCCTGCGTCGGACGTGCTGCGCGCCGCGCCTCACGCCCGTGCGCTTCTGTGCCGCGCGCTTTTCTGACGCGCGTTACTTTGTCGCACCTCGCTATATGCTCGGAGCAATCGGGCCAAAAAAGGCGTGGGGGAGTCCGCAATTATGTCGTTCTCGAGACATCGCGGATCTGTGACGGATGCGCCGCGATCGCGTGCCAAGTGATTGATTCTTGGTGGCAAGCGGCAAATGCGAGGGGTCGCGATCAGGCGCGAGCTGCATGTTGTCGTCAAGATGCTGCCTGTATCTCGCCGGTGAGTGGCCGGTCTCCAGAAGTCAGCCGTAGGGTCTGTCAGACGTTGTCAAGGCTGCCCGGCGACACTTGCGCGCGGCCTTGCCGCAGGGCCATCGCTGGAAAAATGCCACGATGGATCATCCGTCCGGGTGAGCTTTAAGGTGAAGGCGTGGCGGCCGGCCAACCGCGCCGAACGCTGTTCAGGACGGCGGCGCAGCCTGGCGCTGCGCCAGGAGCGCAGTCCTGATCTTCTGCAGCAGCGTCGTGTAGAGCTGATTCCAGGCCGGATCATTCTGCCCGTTCGCGTCCAGCCCTTGCTTGGTGAGGCCGAGGCTGATCCGGTAGACGGCGAGGGCGCCGTCGATGTTGCCGAGCGGAACGAAGGCATCGCCCAGATTCTGGTAGGAGTTTGCAAGCGTCTGCTGCAGCAACGGATCGTTGGAGGCGCTGTTGGCGAGGTGGGTAATCAGCGCGGTGTTGGCGCGACGCTGATCGAAGGCTTCGGCATGCCGGCCCTGGGCGGCGAGCACGTCCGCCAGCAGAGCGTGACACCAGGCGAGATCGCGCTGGAAGCTGAGATTGCCGCGGTGTGCTGCGGTCAGCTTCTGAACGATGGCGAGGCTGGCGGAATAGGCGGCATGCGCGGCCTCGAGGTTTCGCTGAACGAACAGCACGGCGCCGATGCGGTTCAAGGCGACCGAGAGGTTGCGTTGAAACCCGGCGTCGTCCGGATTGGCTCCGGTCAGGTGTCTGACGATGGCGATGCTCTGCTTGTAGTTCTGCAAGGCCTCCATCAGATCGCTGGCGGTGGCGGCGCGATCGCCTTCCGCGATCCCGGCGGCGGCCTGATCCAGCAGTCTGCCGGCGGCGACCGTGACGCCGACCGCAAGGCCCCCGTGGGGAACGTCGCCGCGCGGCTGCGCCAGCAGTGCGGCGAGCGCGACCGGCTCGTCGCTCTCTACGGAGTCCTGCGCAGACTCTGCCCTGGAGGTTCGCTGCCGATCAAAGGGCGCAGGCGGCGCCTGCTGCTGAGAGGTGCGCGGTTTCGGAGGCAATCCCTGTCCGAAGCCGGGAATTCGAAGCAACATGCCCTCGACCTGCGCGGCCGTGATCAGGCGCGTGCATTCGAACTGTCGAGGCGTGCCCTGCCATCGCGGGCACCACAGAAAGTCCTCATGGTCGAAGCGATGACGGACATCATTCCAGCAACTGTTGCAGGCGTGACGGTTGATGACCCGATAGGGGGTCGCAAACTCGTTGGTCGGATGAGTGAAGCCGCTGATCAGCACGACCGGAGTGCCGACAGCCCAGGCCAGCCATGACAGCCCCGAGGAAAGGCCGATGAAGAATGCGGCGTGCTTGAGCCAGCGGGCGCGCTCGGGCAACGGCCGGTCACCGGTCTGATCCTCGGCTGCGGCGGGAATTTGCGTTCGGAAAGCGCCGTGGCTGCGCGCCGCGGTCTGATCGATGCAGATCACGCGATAGCCGGTCGCGCGCAGGAAATCGACGAGGCTCTGCCAGCCCTCAGGATTGTTCCAGTGCTTGCACGCGGTCGTCGCCTGCACCGCGATGCAGACATAGGGCTCCTCGATGGGACGGCTGTCTTCGCTCAGTGCGACGCGCGGCGGCTGCTCGGCCGGATCGACGCCGAGGATATGAGCGGCCGTCCGATGCAGGCCGACCTGCCGGAAATCACAGGGCTGATGGACCAGCTCGGCATCGTCGAAGAACAGCGCGACCGAGTAGGTGGCGTAGTATCGCTCCGCCTGGACCATCTCGTGGCTGAGGAACGTGATGTCAGGGTAGGCGGCGCGGAACAGCGGGATCAGCGGCTCGCCCATAGCACAGCTCAGGCGGCACCGATGCAGGTCCTTGAACCTCACCGCATAGCCCATCCAGCCGATGATGTCGCCGATCGTGCCGACCGGGAACTGGATCAGGACGTCTCGGTCGGTGGCATCATAGTCGTGGCACAACAGCAGCTCGGGCCCTGACCAGACTTCGAGCCTGAACGGGACGAAATAGCGCTTGCTACTGTTGACGTGCCCTGAACGCAGGTCGATGTCGAACAGGACGTTGGTGGTCTCGAGATCGCTCAGCCGGACGCGCCAGGGGTGTCCGGTGTCGGGGAGCATCACGCGGCAGCCGTCGTTGAAATCGAAGCGCAGCCCCTGGGGACCCTCCTGGGTCGGCACGGCCGCTGGCGGCGGCAGTCGCGGCTTGCGTGCGTGATCAGACGCCTCGGTGCGGGCGCCGGGCTGGGCGTCGGCGGGTAACGCACGTGTCGGCACCATCGCCAGGTCCGAGGTGCGGGGAAAATTTGCAACGTTCATGTTGAGGTGCTGACGCGGTCTGCGTTCATTCGTGAGCGATGACGCCGACCGCGGCTGTTCGGCCTTGTTACTCCACGAAGGCGCGGCGCCACTGATCGAGAACCGGCTTCATCAGATAGCTGAGCATCGTCCGGCTGCCGGTTTGAACATAGACTTCGGCCTGCATGCCGGGCATCAGGTTGACGTTGCCAAGCCGCTTGCGCTCCTCGTCGGACAGCGTGATCCTGACCGTGTAGAAGGTGGAGCCGGTTCGCGGGTCATTGGTGATATCAGGCGACACGAACGAGACTTGGCCGCTCAATTTCGGCGTGGTGCGCTGGTTGAAGGCGTTGAAGTGGACCATCGCATCCTGCCCGGTGTGAACGTGATCGATGTCCTTGGGCTGGACGTGCCCTTCGACCTGCAGTTCGTCCGAATCGGGGACCAGCTCCATGACGGTCTCACCCGGCTTGATGACGCCGCCGATGGTGTGGATCGCGAGCTGGTGGATGGTGCCGGAGTTCGGCGCGCGCATCTCGATGCGATCGAGTTGGTCGCGCGCGGCGACGCCCTTCTCGACCAGATCGCCTTCCTTGGCCTGGGACTCGCTGAGGTCCTTGACCACCTCGCTGCGGAAATCCTGATCGATCTTGACGGTCTGGAGCTCGGCTTCGCTGATCTTGGACCTCGTCTCGGCCACGCTGGAGACCAACTGGCCGCGTTCGCCGTCGATTCGAGCGGCTTCCCGCTGCAGCGTCGTCAGTCGCGTTAGCGGAACGAGCCGTTTGTCATAGAGCTCCTGCACGCCGGCCAACTCGCCCTTGATCAACTCGATCTGCTTGTTCTTGGATTCGAGCTGAGACTCCATACCGCTGATCTCGTTGTTCAGTTGGACGATGCGGCCTTGCAGCAGCTCCTTCTGGCTCTTGCGGGTCGTGGCACGGGCCTTGAACAGCGCGTTCTCCGACGCGATGACGGTGCGGACATTTGGATCGTCCTGACGTGAGGTCAGCGTGGACGGATAGTCCGGCTGATCGAGACCGTCACGCTCGGCCGAGAGCCGCGCAATCTTGGCGCGCTGTTCGTTCAATTGCTTGGTGATCGCCTGGAGCTGGGCCTGGCTCTGCGTGGCGTCGAGCCGCACGAGCAGATCGCCCGCTGCGACGCGCTTGCCGTTGTCGACCTTGATTTCCGCGACAATGCCGCCGGTCGGATGCTGAATCGCCTTCACGTTGGATTGCACCACGAGATTGCCGGGGACCACGATCGCGCCGGCGAGCGGCACGAGGGTCAGCCAACCGCCGCCGAGAACGCCGGCGACAAGCAGCACCCGCATGCCGAGACGCAGCTCGTTCTCGAACATGCGGCTGACGCGCGGCACCAGCGATTCGTCCGAGCCGTCGTCGAGATCGGCCGCCGTTCCTTGCGTCGCAATGAAGGTCATGCCAGTGGTCAAGGCCGTGCCGGCGGTGCCGACCAGGCGGCCGACTCGGGTTTGCGGAACGACAGGCGCATGCGCCAGGCGGGCAGGGAGGTTCTGCTGTCCCATCGGCCGCGGCGCACCGACGCCGAAATTGCCGTCGCGTCGCGCATCCTGCAGGTCGAGCAGGGGTGCCGAATTGCCGCCCGCCATGCGTGCAGGCGGATTGCGCTGGGGTGGCGACAGCTCCGGCTCGTAGCCACGCATCGGTGCGGGCTGCTGCCAGTCCATCTCGCGGATGCCTTCACCCCGGCGTGCCCGGGGCGCCTGGGCGCCGAGACCGAACAGCGACAGTGACGCACCGAGGGCGCGGCCCATGGTGCTGCCCTTCTTCTTCGAGCGCGGCTTTGGCCTGACTTGCGACGGCGGCGGACGCCGGCGCTTCTTGCCGCCGTCACGTGCGCCGCGGCGCTGCCGCGGGTCCTCGTCCGAGCCGTCGTCGAATGCGCCCTGCAGCCGCTGCAGTTCGAGAATCAATGCATCGCCCTGCGGACCGACGGCGCGGGTCTTCGGTCGCACATAGTCGTCGTCGTCGAAGGGCCTGAAGTCGTTGATGTGTTTCATTGATCAAGCGCTTTCTGCTGGGGCGGCGCGACGAAGCGAGCGGGCGTTCGGATTTGGCGCCGCTGCCGGAGCTGCAACCCTGGGCGGAGCAGGAGCATGCGCGACGGCAGGTCCCGCGGCCTTGTTGGCCCCGGCGACGCGGGCAAAGATCTCCTGGCAGGGCCCGAATGCGATCGCCTTGCCCTCGTACAGCACCAGCGCCACGTTGAGCGCATTCAGCGCGCTGGGACGGTGTGAGATCACGATCACGATGCTCTGATTCTGTTGCCGCATGATCTGAATGGCGCGGCTGAGCGCGTTCTCGCCGTCGGTGTCCAGATTGGCATTTGGCTCGTCGAGGACGATGAGAAACGGATCGCCATACACCGCGCGGGCCAGACCCACGCGCTGCCGCTGACCGGCCGACAGCGACATGCCGCCTTGGCCGATTCGCGTCGAATAGCCTTCCGGCAGCCGCAGGATGATGTCGTGCACGCCGGCGATCTGCGCCGCCTTCAGAATCGCATCCGAGCTCGCATTCTCGTCGAAGCGGCAGATGTTGTCGGCGATGCTGCCATCGAACAGGGCAACGTCCTGCGGCAGGTAGCCGATGTGGCGGCCGAGATCCTCGTTGCTCCATTGGTCGAGCGCTGCGCCGTCGAGGCGGACGGAACCATGCTGTGCAGGCCAGATGCCGACCAGCGCCTTCGAGAGTGAGGTCTTGCCGGAGGCACTCGCGCCGAGCAGTGCCAGACCCGTGCCTGCCTTGATCGAGAACGACACGTTTTGAACAATCGGCCGGTCGGTGCCCGGCGCGGTGACCGTCAGCTCCTGTACGGTCAGCTCGCGGAACGGGCGGGGCAACGCGACCGGCGGCGCTTCCGGCCTGGCGGTGGCCTTGCAGATATCGCGCAGACGCGCGATGCCCTGGCGCGCGGCGACCAGCTGTTTCCAGCTGCCAAGTGCGATCTCGATCGGGGCGAGCGCGCGGCCCATCAGGATCGACGAGGCCATCATCACGCCGCCGGAGGCCTGCTCGGAGACGACGAGCGCCGCGCCGATGCCGAGCATGCCCGACTGCAGGATGAAGCGCAGCACTTTCGCGGCGGCCCCGAGATTGGCGTAGACATCGCTCGCGCGAATGTTGTCCTTCAGATAGCGCTCGTTGACGGCGTTCCAGCGTGCCGAGAAGCGATCCAGCATTCCGAGCGCGCGAATCACCTCTGCATTGCGCTGGGTAGCATCGGCGAGAACCTGCCGTGCGGCGCTCGTATCGCTGGCGGATTTGCTCGCCTGACGCGACAACCGGTCGGTCACCAGCGTCATCGAGATGATTCCGACCGTGCCGATGACGGCCGTGATGCCGATCAGCGGATGAAACAGAAACATGCCGATCAGGAAGATCGGTATCCATGGCATGTCGAGAAAGGCGGTCGGTCCCATGCTCGACATGAAGGCGCGGAGCTGGTCGAGATCGCGCAGTGGCTGCTGCATCAGCATCGGCTTGGTGCCGCGCAGGGGCAGGGTGGCCAGAGCGTGATGAATCGCGTCCTGCAAGCTCGCGTCGAACACGGTCGCCACCCGGCACAGCATGCGGGTGCGCAATGCGTCGAAATAGCCTTGAATCAGATAGACGACCAGAATCATCACCGACAGGCCGACGAGCGTGGCGAGATTTTTGCTCGGAACGACGCGATCATTGACCTGCATCATATAAACCGAGCCCGAGAGCATCAGGATGTTGATGACGCCGCTGAACACGCCGATGCCGGCCATGCGTTTGACAGCCTGGCGCAACCCGCGCGTCACCGGATCGTCGCTTCCCGAGAGAAGGTCGTTGAGGGCAGCCGCGGCTTTCGTTCTCGGGCGGTCTTGAGCCAGACTCATCCAGGCGCGTCTCCCAAAACACAGTGCTTCACTCCGCGCTATTGACAGTCGATACCGACGATTTTCCGGCAACAATTGGACACGTGGGCAATTCTGTCGCAGCGACGGGGGTACACGACCGGTGCGAGGTACAATGCGCCGGGCCGGCTCTGAAAAGTTGTGGCGTCGCTCAGCGCGATCGGGTCTGCGCGAAATCTGTCCGCGATCGTCGATAGTTGCAGCGTGATAACAGCCATCGGCATGCGACGCGCGTCACACATTCGTCCGTCTATCACCTTGGTTCCGTACTCATTGGTCGCGGTCCGGGCCGAATGACGCCACGAAGGCGAATAAATCTTCCTGCGGTGCAACGCACAGGCGTTGTCATCTCGATCATGCGGTATTCGATGATGGTGCTGAGAACGATCATGATGGCGGCGGCAACACGAGGGCGTGCGGCTCCGCGCACCAATCCAAGACGTGCAATCAGCTCAGCCGGCCATGGTGGCCGACGATGTGTTCTATCATCGAACGTGCGGCCGCTGTGGAACCAGTGACCCGTCCAGCATCGGGCGCACGAGATCAACATCAACTCGAGGGAGGACGAAGCAGATCAGTCCGCGGGTGATCCGAGCAACTCGTCACCGGCTCGGGCCGCGGCAGCTGATCGACCATAGGCGTGATCCAACCGATCACGTTCAAGCGTAGCGGGGCAACGATTGGGTGCAGAACGGCGCTGTGACGCCGAAGTCGGACGAAGTTGCTCACTTAGTAAAGCGTATCCGGGGGACGACAAAGTTGCTGGACGACATCACCATCGAGACGCGTGATGCGGGAATGGATTCGGGTCGAGGGGCGGCCTGCAGGGTTGAATACTTAATCATCCCGCGCCGGATCGATCCGCTGAGACGAAATACGGTCGCCGGGTCGGCGGTGAATCGCGCCGATCGCGTGCGCGCAGCTCTGGAGGCGCACGCATGAAGATCCGCAAGACCGACTATGGAACGATCATCCTGCATTGGACCCTGGTTGGGGCCACTGTGATCGCCTTCATGACAGGGCTTCGCATGGCGACCGAAGCGCCTGGACACGCGTGGATCGCCAACAATCTCGACTGGCTGCTGCCCCGGCACCGGACCTGGACCTGGCACATGCCGGCTGGGGTCGTGCTCGCGAGCGTGGCCCTCGCCTACATGATCTATATCTCGAAGTCAGGGCTCGGTCGCCGCGTCACCATCGACAAGATGCGCTTCAAGGGCTTGCTCGGCCGCCGGCCGGCGCGGCTGGGATCGATCAGTGTGATGCTGCATTGGGTGCTTTTCATCTCCATGGCGATCCTGATCGTCACCGGAGGCATGCTCTTCTTCGGCGTGGCCTCCGGCTACGTCACCATGATGATCCACTGGTACGCGACCTGGGTGATCCCGGCCTTCGTGGTGCTGCACGTCCTGGTTCACTTCAGCATCGGCGGAAAGATGCAGCTCTATCGCGTGTTCCGGCCGGCGCCGTTGCCGCCCCCGCCGCCGAAGCTCGATCCCGTCGAGCTCCTCACGATGTTGGTTGAGCAGTCGGAAAAGCTGGAGGAGGCGGAGGCGCCTCCGAAGAGGCCGGCGCCCGCTGCGCGGCCTGCAGCGCGTGAGCCGATGCCGGCGCCGCGGCGCATGGAGGAGCCGATGCGGGCGCGTTCCGAGCCGCGTGTGCCGCCAGGCCGCATGCGTCCGCCGCCGGCACCTGCCAAGGGCAATTCCCGCCGCCGCAATCCGAGCTTCCAATCCAACCCGTTCATGGTCGCGATCGCCGCAGCCATCGTGATCGGTTCCGCGATGTTCGCCGCCGACTACTACGCCGAGGACACCGTCACGGTGTACCGGATTGCCACATCCGATGCGCCGACCCTCGACGGCGATTCGTCGGATCGCGTCTGGCGCAACATCCAGCCGCACATGGTCACGACCAACCAGGGCGACAATTTCGACGGTACCGGCGAATCGCGAGTGTGGATCAAGGCAGCGCATGACGGCACGTGGGTCTACTTCCTCGTCATCTGGGAGGATCCGACGCGGTCGTTGAAGCAGCTGCCGCTGATCAAGAAGGCGGATGGCTGGCATCTCCTGCAGAACGGATTCGACAAGGGCGACGAGAACGACTTCAACGAGGACAAGTTCTCGCTGTTGTTCACGACGCTGCCGATCACCTTGGCCGCGGACCGAACGTTTCACATGAGCTCGCAGCCGATGCCAGACAAGCCGCCGACCCTGTCCGGTCGCGGCATCCACTACACGCCGGCGCCGAATCTCTATGCCGACGCCTGGCTGTGGAAGGCGACGAGCGGCGGCCCGACCGGATGGATGGACGATGATCATTTCGGTCCGCCTGCGGAGCCGACACCGGATCAGGTCAAGGGACTCACGCCCTACAAGGGCGGGTTCGCGTCGGATCCGGGCACCGCGAACTATTCGGACAATTTCGTGATCGACAGGGAGGCCGCAAGACTAGGGAATCGGGGTGTGAGACCGAAGCGTCTTCCGAAGGACGTCGCCGCGATGACCGCGGCGATGGGCGAGATCAATCTCGATCCGAACATCGGCGAGAGTGAAGGCGCACGCTGGTTCATGACGGAGGCCGAATCCGTGCCGTATTCGGCCGAGGCGGATGCGCAGACGCCGATCGGGACCGTCGTGCCCGGTGTTCTCGTCAGCGGCGAGTTCACCGGTGATCGCGCGGACATCCGTTGCGCAGCGCGTTGGGCCGCGGGCCATTGGACGCTCGAAATTGCCCGCAAAATGGACACGAAAAGCAAGTACGACGTTCCGATCAAGAATGGCGTGTTCATGCGTGTCGCAGCGTTCGACCATACCCAGATCAGACATACGAGGCAGATCCGGCCTATGCGACTTGAGGTGCAGTGATGGGTAAGATTTGCAAAATCCAGTACAACAGGGAAACGTTCTACGCGAATGTGGGCGATATCCTGCTCGACGGCGCCATCAACAGCGGCGTGGATCTGCCCCATGACTGCCGCAGCGGAATCTGCGGATCCTGCAAAGTGACGGTCGTCGACGGCAAGCTGTTCGGCGGCATGGAAGGCGACATGGCGCATGCGTGCCAGGCGCGTGTGGTGTCCGACCTGAAGATCATCACGGAGCCCGTGCCGGATACGGTGACGATGAATTGCGAGGTGGGTGATCTCGTCCGGCTCGCGCCCGATGTCGTCGGTGTCACCATCGAGATGCCGAAGCCGCTGCGATTCTTCCCCGGGCAATACGCCAAGGTCCAGTACCGCGGTTTTCCGACGCGTTGCTACAGCCCGACCTATCCGATGGTCGGCGCGCCTGACAGCCATCTGCTGTATCTGCACATCCGCATCCTGAAGGATGGCTTGGTGTCGTCGGCGCTTGGCCGCGACATCCAGGTCGGCCATCGCGTCAAGCTGACGGCGCCGCTGGGCACTGCGTTCTTTCGGCAGAAGCATCGCGGTCGAATCATCCTGGTCGCGAGCGGCACGGGCTTTGCCCCGATGTGGGCGATCGCGGTCGCCGCCATCACCGAAAATCCGAAGCGCGAGATCGTCTTCATCGTCGTGTCGCGCACCTTGCAGTCGTTCTACATGCATCAGGCGCTGTGCCGGCTCGCGCGCTTCCCGAACGTGAAGATCATCCCGATCGTGTCGGAGCCGCAGAACGTCTCGCCGGCGATTCGCAGCGGCCGGCCGACCGAACACATGCCGGAGCTCACACCGAACGACGTCGTCTACACCTGTGGCGCGCCGGCCATGACGGAGGCGGTTGCGAAGATGGCGCGCGGGGCCGGAGCGAAGTGTCACTGCGATCCGTTCGTATCATCGGCGCAGCCCTCCGAGTCGAGCGGCGGACTCATGAATCGGCTGGTCGGGTGGCTCGACAGCCAGCGCGGCCGGCCGGCCATGTTCCAGCCGGCGGAATGAGATCGTGGCGGCCGCGACGCGCGCGGCCGCAGTCCGGCGCTCAGCCGGCCACGAAAGCGAGCAGAGTGCCCGTGGCCGATGCGGGCGGCACGACCAGGCTCGCACCGCTGCGCACGGCTGCAGCCCCCAGAGCCTTTTCGGTCGTGGTCAGATCATGTGAGGCCAGCACCAGGCCGGCGCCGCCCCGCTCCGGCAGACCGGCAAGCGACACGCCCGGATAGCGCGCTGCGAGCTGGTCCCTGGTCAGGAACACGAAATCGGCGCGGTCACCGCCCGAGGTGACGGTCACGGCGCCGTCGGCTTCGTCTCGCCCGTCGCGATCGATCAGGCGCGACAGGTGAGCCGCGTCCTTGGCCGGATCCGGCGTCACGATCAGCGCCTGCTTCAGTTGCCTGGCGGCGTTGGCATGGCGCATCAGTTCCGGGATCCACACCGTTTCGCGCGTCTTGTGCTGGCAGGCGAAGATGCGCAGGCCGCCCGGAGCCTCCGCGACCGGCCATTGAAACACGCGGAATTTCGCGGCCGAGATGCTGCCGTCGGGCAGGGGCACCGGACGCTCGAAGTCGATGGGACCAATCGGCTCGAAGCCCTTCGCGCGAATTTCCTCGGCGCCGGCCGCGGAATCAATCGCCGTGAAGGCGATGCGCTCGATGCCTTCGCCGCGCTGGGCGAGGAAGTTGCGGGTCGGAACGTTATGGTCGGTCTCGGCGAGGATGCCGAGCAGCTCGATGTAGTCCGGATCGAGCATGATGGTGTAATTGCCGGATCCCATCTTGGCGCTGTGCGTGCCGCGCGGAGACAGCGTAAAACCCAACCGCTTCCAGGTATCCGCCGCCGCGTCGAGATCCTTCACCACGACGACCGCGTGATCGATACCGATGACATTCTTGAGGGCCACGCGTTTGTCTCCTTGCAGCGAACTTGGCATATTGGCGGCCGAACTATGCCCAATCGACCCATGCACCGCAACCGGCGCAGCCGGGCGCCGGGTGCAAGGCAAGATCGACCTCCGGGATGTTGGTCGATCAGCAAGGATGAGCTGTCCTCCATGAGCATGACCGCAGAAAACGTTCAATGGCCGCCGTCCTTGTGGGCCGCACAGACCCCGCCTGGCCCTGATCTGCCCGTGCTACAGGGCAGCTTGCAGGCCGATGTCGTGATCATCGGCGGCGGCTTCACCGGCTTGTCGACGGCGCTGCATCTGCGCGAGGCCGGCGTCGATGTCGCGATCGTCGAGGCGATGGAGCCGGGCTGGGGCGCATCCGGCCGGAACAACGGTCAGGTCATTCCGACGCTGTCACGTCCCGATCCTGACGATCTCGTCGCGCGTCATGGCGCCGCGGGCGAGCGCTTCGTGGCGATGTTACGCGACAGCGCGTTCAGTCTGTTCGATACCGTGAGACGGTACAACATCGACGCCGAGCATGAGCAGGCCGGCTGGGTCCAGCCGGTGCATACGCCCGGCCGCATCAAGATCGCCGAGCGCAGGTTCAAGCAGTGGTCGAAGTTCGGCGCGCCGGTCGAGCTGCTGTCGCGCGATCAGGCGCGAGACATGCTCGGCTCGGACGCCTGGCATGGCGGCTTCTGGAACAAGACCGGCGGCCACATCAATCCGCTCGCGCTGGCGCGTGGCTTGGCGCGGACGGTGCTGAACCTGGGAGGCCGGATCTATGCGCGCTCGCCGGTGATCGATTTCGCCCGGCGGGGGGATCGCTGGATCGTGCGCACCGCACGAGGGGAGCTGTCGGCGCGCGCGCTGGTGCTGGCGAGCAATGCCTATAGCGGCGAGTTCTCCAAGGCGCTCGCACCGGATATCGCGCACGAGGTGATGCCGGTGCTGTCGTGGCAGATGGCGACGCAGCCGCTGTCGGACAATGTGCGGAAGACCGTCATCCCGGCGCGGCAGGCGATGTCCGATACCCATGGCGAACTCTATTTTGCGCGTTACGACGCCCGCAACCGGCTGGTCACCGGCGGCGCCGTGATCGGCCCCGGCAATAAGGCCGAGCGGCTGAAGGCGCGGGTCGCCGAACGCCTGCAGCGCCTGTGGCCGCAGATCGGCGAGGTCAGGTTCGACTACGTCTGGAACGGCTATGTCGGCATGACCACGGACTACATGCCGCGGATTCATCGCCTCGGTCCTGATGCCTATGGCTGGACCGGCTGCAACGGCCGGGCGGTCGCGCTCACGATCCCCCTCGGTGCGGAGCTTGCGAAAGCGGTGCGCGGCGTGTCGGCGAACGAGCTGGCGCTGCCATTCACGGAGCCGGTCACCATTCCGGCGCACGCCCTGCTGCGTCCGTTTGCGCCGCTGATGCTGCTCTTGTACCGATACCGTGACGCGCGCGAGATCAGCTAAGAGGTGGGATGTTCGGTCCGGGCGAAGTCGCCGCCCGGAATGGCCTCGAGCAGAGCCTGCGTATACGGATGCTGCGGGTTGCCGAACACGTCGTGCGTGGGTCCATGCTCGACGACGACGCCGTCCTTCATCACCGCGACCAGATCGCAGATCTGGGCTGCAACGCGCAAGTCATGCGTGATGAAGATGATCGACAGGTCGAGCCGCTCGCGCAGGCTGGTCAGCAGCTTCAACACCTGCGCCTGGACGGAGACGTCGAGCGCGGACACCGGTTCGTCCGCGACCAGCACCTTGGGCCTTAGTGCCAGCGCGCGCGCCAGCCCGATGCGCTGACGCTGACCTCCGGAGAACTCATGCGGGAAGCGATCGGCGGCGGACGGGTCGAGCCCCACCAGGCTGAACAGCTCGCGCGCCTCGGTCAGCGCCTGGTCTCGGGCGGTGCCGTGCACGATCGGTCCCTGCGCCACCAGCTCGACCGCCTTGCGCCGGGGATTCAGCGAGGCGAACGGGTCCTGAAACACCATCTGCATCTGCCGGGTCCGGCTTCTGACCTCGCTGCGCGAGAGGCGAGCCCAGTCCTGACCGTCGAGCAGGATCGTTCCTGCATCGGGATCGATGAGGCGGATGATGCAGCGGGCGAGGGTGGATTTTCCGGAGCCCGATTCGCCGACAACGCCGAGCGTTGCGCCCTTTGGCAGTGCGAGCGAGACGTCCCTGACCGCATGGGTGACGCGCTCGCCGCGGCCGAGGAAGCCACCGGTGCGATAGGTCTTCGAGACGCCGGAGATGGTGAGGATCATCCGGTCCGACAGCTCGCGTGCCGGGGGCGCCGCCACGGGCGGCACCGCGGCGATCAACTGCCTGGTGTAGTCATGCTGCGGCCGTTGCAGGATATCCGCCGCCGCGCCCTGTTCGACGACGATCCCATGCTGCATCACGACGACGCGGTCGGCGATCTCGGCGACGACACCGAAGTCGTGGGTGATGAACAGCACCGCGGTCTTGCGCCGCTGCTGCAGCTCGCGGATCAGCTTGAGGATCTGGGCCTGCGTCGTGACATCGAGCGCCGTGGTCGGCTCGTCGGCGATCAGCAGCTTCGGATCGAGCGCCAAGGCCATGGCGATCATCGCGCGCTGGCGTTGGCCGCCGGACAACTCGTGCGGATACGCCTTCGCCGCGCGCGGCGGATCGGGAATATGGACGTCGGACAACAGGGACAGCACGCGCGACCTGATCTCGGCCTTGGAGAGATCGGTATGGATGTCGAAGACCTCGCCGATCTGGTCGCCGATCGTGCGCAACGGATTGAGCGCGGTCATCGGCTCCTGGAACACCATCGCGATCTCGGCGCCGCGAATGCTGCGCATCTCGGCCGCCGTGGCGGTGCAGAGATCGCGCCCGGTAAACAGGATGCGTCCGCCATCCGTGCCTACACCGTCGGGCAGCAGCCGCATGATGGCATTGGCCATCATCGACTTGCCGGAGCCGGATTCGCCGACGATGCAGACGATCTCGTTTTCGGCGATCGCAAGCGAGACCTCGGAGATGGCATGCGTGCGGTCGGCGCCTTTCGGCAGACGAACGCTGAGGCGATCCACGGTCAGAACGGGCTGTGCTGGACTCATCGCTGCTTCAGCCGCGGGTTCAGTGCATCGTTGAGGCCCTGGCCGACCAGCGACACCGCAAGCACGGTGATGAGGATGGCAACGCCGGGGATCGCCGACACGTACCACTGCACGCGCAGCACATCGCGCCCGAGACCGATCAGGTTGCCCCAGGAGGCGACGTTGGCGTCGGACAGCCGCAGGAAGGCGAGTGCACTCTCCAGGAGGATCGCGACCGCCATCACGACGCCGGCATAGACGATCACCGGGGGCAGCGCGTTGGGCAGGATCTCGCCCAGGATCAGCTGGGTGTCGCGCATGCCGAGCGTGCGGCCGGCCTGGACGAATTCGCGGCCGCGCAGCGACAGGAACTCCGCCCGCGTCAGCCGCGCCGGCGCGGGCCACGACACGATGCCAACCGCGATCGTGACCGTCGTCAAGGTCGAGCCGAACACCGCCACCAGTACCAGCAGCAGCACGAAGTTCGGCAGCGTCTGGAAGGCCTCGGTGATGCGCATCAGGATGTTGTCGACCCATCCGCCGTAGTAGCCCGCGAGCGCGCCGACCATGACGCCGATCGCCACGGCAATCAGCGTCGCGACGCCGCCGATCAGGAGCGAGATGCGGGCGCCATGAAAGATCTGGGCGGCAATGTCGCGGCCGGAATTGTCGGTGCCGAGCAGGAAGCGCGGATTGGCGAACGGCCAGATCAGCGGACGCCCGGCGAGCGCGAGCGGATCGCGCGGATAGAGATAGCCGGCGCTGATCGCCATGCCCACCACCACAAGAAGCAGGATTAGGCCGAACACCGCGGAGGGACTGCGGAAATAGCGTTTCACGGCGTCCATGCTCAGTTCTCCGCCGTGATGCGCGGGTCGAGCCGCGCATAGAGCAGATCGGTGATGAAGTTGACCACGATCACCAGGAGCGCGGAGACGAACACGATGCCGAGCAGGGTGTTGAGATCGCGCTGGACCACGGATTCATAGGCAAGGCGTCCGAGGCCAGGCAGCGAGAACACGGTCTCGACGACGACGGAGCCGCCGAGCATCGTCCCCGCCTGCAGTCCGATCAGCGTGACCATCGGCAGGAGCGCGTTGCGCAGAACGTGGCGGGTAATGATGCGGGTCTCGTCGAGGCCCTTGGCACGTGCGGTGCGGACGAAATCGAGGTTCTGGACCTCGAGCATGGATGCGCGCATGATGCGTAGATAGATGGCCAGGAAGATCAGGCCGAGCGTCAAGGACGGCAACATCAGGTGGCGGGCGATGTCGAGCACGCGCCAGAGGCCGCTCGTGACCGCGCCGATATCCTCGAAGCCGCCGGCTGGCAGCCACTGCAGGTAGATCGAGAACACGACGATGGCCATCAGACCAAACCAGAACGACGGGGTCGCGTAGAAGATCAACCCCACGGTGGAGATCAGCGTGTCGGGCCACCGGTTGACGTCGCGCGCAGCGATCACCCCGAAGACAAGACCGAAGAAAAAGGCAAAGGACAGGGACGAAGTCATCAACAGCAGGGTCGGCGGCAGCCGCTCCAGGATCACGGCGGCGACGGGCTTGCCGTAGATCGCGGAGAATCCGAGATCGAGGCGCACCAGCCGCCACAGGTAATTGGCCAGCTGCATCGGGACCGACAGATCCAGCCCATAGAAGCGGCGCAGCTCGCGGGCAGTCGCAGCATCGCCGCCGCCCATCTGGGCCATCATCGCGTCGACCGTGTCGCCCGGCGCGAGTTGCAGCAGAAGAAAGACGCCGATCAGGATCAGGAACAGGGTGGGGATCGAGGCGGCGAGCCGCCGCCCCGCAAGGCTCAAGATGCGCATGGCCTTATCCTGACGGATTCCGGCTCAGGCGGAAAGCCACAGATCGTGCCAGCTCGACGATCCCCAGCGCGGCGTGTTCGAGTGGTTGCGCGCCTTGGCCGTGATCACGGTGACGAAGATCTGCTCGATCGGCATCCACACCGGCAGCTCGGTATTGGCCTCGCGCACGAAATCGGCATAGAGCGCCTTGCGCTTGGCCGGATCGACCTCGGTCGCCGCGTCATCGATGATCTTGTCGATCTTGGCGTTGTCCCACCCCCACTGGTTGGTCCACGGCGCGCCCTTGGGCTGCCCGGAGCGGTACCAGACCGTGGTCGAGACGGCCGGATCGTTGCGATACTGGTGCCAGCCGGTCGCGAGATCGAAGGCGTGCTCGTCATAGACCTGCTTGAGGAAACCGCCGCCATCATTGCGCACGATCTCGATCGCGATGCCGACCTCGCCCAGCGATTGCTGGAGGAAGGTCGACCACAGCGAGATGTCCTCGCCCCATGGCGCGGGCAGCAGCCGCAGCGAGAAGCGGGTGCCGCCGGAGCCGGGCTTGTAGCCGGCCTCGTCCAAGAGCGCTGCCGCCTTGACCTTGTCGTAGGGATATTGCGGCGTATTGGCGCCGGGGTAGAAGTCGGTCGAGGTCGACGGGATCGGGCCGGTGCCCAGCTTGGCGAAATCGCCGAGGAAGTTCTCGATGAAGAAGGGAACGTTGATCGCATGCGCGATGGCGCGGCGGACCTTCACGTCCGCCAGCTCCTTGCGGCGGACGTTGAACTCGAGCGTATTGGTGCGCGCGTTGCCCTCGTTGCCCTTCGTCGAGACGATGAAGCGCTTGTCCTTGCCGAGCCGCGCCATGTCGGAGATGGTCAGGCCAGAGAACGGGCTGTAGTGCAACTCGCCGGCCTCCATCTGCGCGGCTGCGGCGGCGCGGTCAGTGATCACTTTCCACACGATGCGATCGAGGTAGGGCGCGTTCGGCCGCCAATAATCGGTGTTGCGCTCGGCCATGATGTATTGCCCGCGCTCGTACTTCACGAACTTGAACGGACCGGTGCCGATGGGGGCGAGGTTGGCGGGGTTCTGCCGGATGTCGCCGCTCTCATAGATGTGCTTGGCCGAGACGTAGCCGAGATCGGGTAGCGCGCGCAGGAGCAGGTTGAGCGGCATCGGCCGCTCGTAGCGGAAGATCGCGGTCTGCGGATCCGGCGTGTCGACCGCTGTCAGGAACAGCTGCAAGGTCGATCCGTAGTTGAGGATCTTCTTCCACATGTTCATCGCGGTGAAGGCGACGTCCTCCGACGTGAACGGCTTGCCGTCATGCCAGGTGATGCCCTTGCGCAGCTTGAAAGTGACGGTCTTGCCATCCGGCGTCGCCTCCCAGCTCTCGGCAAGCACGCCGACCGGCTGGCCGTTGGCATCGAGGTCGACGAGGTTCTCCTGGATCTTGCCTCCGATGATGTAGACGCCGGTCGATGCCTGAAGGCTCGGGTTGAGCTGGCGCTGCTCGGCGCCGTAATGCACGTTGAATACGCCGCCTTTGCGCGGGGTCTCCTGGGCGAAGGCCCGGAATGGATTGACCACGTTCGCGGCGATGGCGGCGGAGGTCAGGAGGGCGGTCCGGCGGCTGATCTCGAAACGGCTCGAATTCATCAAGGTCTCCCGAAGGCCAAGCGGGGACGCTGGCCGATGGTGCAATTGCGGCGAAGATTACGCGGATCGCGGGTCCAAGTCATTTGCGAATTGCGATGCAGATCTGCGGCATTCTCGGCCGGTCCATGCAGCCGGCGGCACCGTGGCATATATTGCTCGTATACAAACGAATGGGAGAAGATCTTCGCCGACGGGGACTTGAATGAGGTGGGGATTGCCGGCTGCCACGAACCGACCGGAGGCAACTCTGACGCGGTGCCAATAGACTGCGCTATCTCAGGTCGACGTCATGGGGCCTTCGATCGGCAGCCGCAGCTCGAACGCAACACCGTTGTCGCCCGGCCGCAGCGAGATCTCGCCGCCATGGCTTGCCATGATGGCGCGCACGATCGACAGCCCCATGCCGGTACCGCCGCTGTCGCGCCGGGTCGTGAAGAAGGCATCGAAGATGCGGTCGCGGTTCTCCGGCGAGATCGGATCGCCGTCATTGCTGGCGATGACGATCAGCATCTCCTTGCTCTCCTCGGCCTCGAGGCGGATGCGCCGGGCGCCGTGCCGGACGGCGTTGTCGACGAGATGCGTGAGCACGATCAGCGCGGTCTCGTTCGGGAGCATGGTGCTGCGCTCGACAGGGCCGGACGTCTCGATGACGGTCGACGGGAAACGCGCTCGCAGCGTGCTGACGGCCTCGGCTATGCTACCGGCCTCGACCGTCGACACCGTCTCCGCCCGTGCCAGCTCGCGCAAGCGTTGGGCCAGCGCCGCGAGGCGGTCGGCGTCGCCAAGGATGTTGGTGAGGAATTTCTCCTGCTCGGCGCGTGTCAAGGTCTCGGAAGGACTGGCCAGAGAGTCGAGCAGCAGCTCGGCTGCGCCCTTGATCGAGGTCAACGGCGATTTGAGCTCGTGCGTCAGATGCGCGGAAAAGCTCCGGATGTAGTTGGAGCGTTGGGCCAGTTGCTCGGCCATGGCGAAGAAGTGCTCGGCGAGCTCGGCGAAGTCGCGGGTGCCGTAATGGGCGAGCGGGCGGAAACCGGCGGGATCGTTGCGTCCGATCCTGCCGGCGCGATCGACCAGCTCGCGCATCGGCCGTGTGATCGTCCGTGCCACGATGAGGCCGACCAGCAGCGTCGTGAGGACAATGGCGGAGCCTGCGGCAACGAACTTGCCGCGCTCTTGATAAAGATGCTCGAAGATGTTGCGGGGCGTCCGCGAGGTGTAGATGACGCCGGCGACGCGATCGTTGACGACCACCGGCATGGCCGAGAACACATGGACACCGACGCCGCGGCTGATCGAATAGATCGGTGGCGGCGTCTTGTCCGGAATGCGAATGCGGAGCGCGGCGCTGTAGCGTCCCTTCAGCGCGGCAGCCACCTCGTCGATATGGGCGAGTGACTTGCCCATTTCATCGCGGCCGGCGATCACGACGCCTTGCGGATCGAGCACACGGAATCCGGCCAAGGTGACCTTCTGCGTCTCCCTGACGATCGGAAGCAGCCGCGCGCCAATCGCGACATAGGCGGGATCCGCAGGATGGATCGCGTCGCGGGCGTCCGGGCGGCGGACGAACAGATCGTTGGCCAGCAGATCGAGCAGGGGACGGATGGGTGTCACCTCGTCTGCGGAATCGGGGCGTGCCTCGGGCGGGATTTCGGCGCCGAGCGGAAGGCCAGCGGCAAGGCGCGCGGACACCTCCTCGGCAAAGACCGCCGCGAGCACACGGCTCTGCGCGATCAGCTCTGCCTGTGTCTGACGGATCAGCTGGTTGTCGTAGATGCGAAAGAAGAACAGCCCGACCAGGGGCAGGGTGGCGACCAGCGCCAGCACGCCGAAGACGATCTGTCCCAGCGACGGCCGCCATTTCGCCCTGGGCTTGGGCGCGATCATGAGGCGCCGCAGCGGCCGAGCCGGAAGCCCACGCCATGGACGGTCTCGATCGCGTCGTCGCAATGCGCGGCTGCGAGCTTCGCTCTGATGTTGCGGATGTGGCTGTCGATCGTTCGGTCGGAGACCTGGATGTTGAGCTGATAGGCGGCGGTCATGATCTGCTCGCGACTGAAAACGACTGCAGGACGCGTCATCAGCGTGCGCAGGATGCTGAACTCCAGCGCTGTGAGCGTCAGCGGCGTATCGCCGAAGCGCGCCAGATGCTGCTGCGAGTCGAGACGAAGCCTGCCGTGCGCCAGCTCCTCCGGTTCGAGCGTACGATCCGCAGCACCGGAGTTGACCCGGCGGAGAATGACGTTGACGCGGGCAACCAGCTCGCGCGGGCTGAACGGCTTGGTCACGTAGTCGTCGCCGCCGATCTCGAGCCCGAGAATGCGGTCGATCTCCTCGTCGCGCGCCGACAGGAACAGGATCGGCACCTGCGAGGTCCGGCGGATGCGCCGGCAGACTTCGAGCCCGTCGAACTCCGGCATGCCGACGTCGAGCACGATGAGGTCGGGCCGGTCCTCAGCGAACCTGACCAGCGCGGCCCGACCGTCGGCCGCCTCCGTCACCGCCATGCCGGCCTTGCTCACGGCGACACGCAGGACCTCGCGGATATGCGCGTCATCGTCGACAATGAGGATTCGGGGGGACACGGCCAGGGCTCCGCGGCGAGGCATCAACTGGGATTCTGCGTTAGAGGATGTCTATCGAGATAGCGCTGCAAGCGCCAGCCGCGAAAACTCCAGGATCGCCACGACGCCATTTCGGCCACCTGCTGGTCCAGCAGCCGGTCGTGGATCCGGGGCAGACCGGCGTCCTGCGGCAACAGCAACATGGCCCGCCGCACGGCCGGCAGGGCTTGGGTACCGAGGCTGGAAAGATAGTCCCTATCGATGGCAGAGCCGCTGCGTCCTGCCTCACGGCTGTTGGTCACGTTGTAGTCGGCGATCAGCCCGTTGAAATTGACCAGCGCGCAGCCGTAAAGCGTCGCCGCGAGCGCAAGCAGGTTCATGCGCACGAGCCATGCATTGGGCTTCTCCAGAATGATCCGCGCCATGATCAGGATCAGTCCCACGGCGACCAGCGCCATCCATATCAGAGCCGCGATGCGCCACTGCGTCAGGAGATAGCTCTCGATATAGATGTGGACCCGCTGAATCGAGGATGCGACCAGCATCACGTTCTGTGCGACCCAGAGATAGACGAGCGGGCGGATGAGCCGCGACCCCTCCTGTCCCGAGCGGACGGCGGCGATGACAAAGGCGGCCGCCAGAAGTGCCGTAGCGATCAGCGGGTAGGCGCCTCGGTGGGCGTAGGTCGCGTAAGTCATTCCGTTGGGAAGCGCCGCATGTCCCCACAGATAGACGCCATCCAGGGCGGTCTGGATCGCAAACAGCAGGTTGAACAGAATCAAGGAGCGGACGACGGTCTGCTGGTTGAGGAGGGGGCTGACGACCGACGGCGCCTGGTCGTCGCCATCGAGATCGATCGGAGGACGTTGCGTCTTGCCTCGTTGGCGCCTGCGCAAGTTGATGAATGGCCAGATCAGGGACACCATCAGGAGCCAGAAGATGGGACGGCCCACGCTCAGGCTCGACGCAATGTGCTGAGGATGCAGTTCGTCGAGCCATTGCTCGATGACGGGATTGGCTGCCGCGAACAGGAGAATGAAGACGAGGCTGAGGGCGAGGGGGATGCTCCAGGTCAGCACGATGCGTGTAAAATCGTTGGCACGAAGCGTGGCCAAAGTATCGGGGATCAGTTGGAACGGTCCGATCAGAAGAAGTTGCCGTGCTGCGCTCAGCGGCACGAGAAGTCCTTCGGCGGCCGGATCGGTCGACAGGGCGACGGCCGATATCGTCCCGAGGACGACGATCAATACCGACAACGTCGTCAGGTCCTCGATCGCGGGCAACAGGCCTGCAACGAGGACGATATTCGCAAGAATCGCGCGCGGGCGGTGGATCCGGTCGTGATTGGCGAGGAGGCTGGCTGCGAAGAGCGCTGCCGCAAAGATCGGGAAGGAGAGGCCTAGCGTCTGGTCGTAAAGCAGGATGTCGGCGAGCCCGAGCAGGCCGATCGCGATGATGAACTTGTGCCACATGGACTCAGATGCCTCTGGGGAAGCCGTCAGCTCGGCGGAGCCTTTCATTGAAGTAGTCCTTGGTTGAATCACGACTCGGTCGGCAGCGCCCGCCGATGAAGCGAGCATGACCCCCGCGTGTGCAGCGGTGCCGGAGATGGTCTGCAGCATTTCAGGGTTTGTTTGCAGATTTCGTGCAGACGCGATTCCACATCTGGCGCAGGGGAAGCGTGATTGTTACGCAATGGTCGTCTTTCCCTGGGATGATCGGCTGCACACATGCTCGGACGTATCAGGACCGCGGTTCTCTGGCTTCTTGCTCTGCTCTTCATTTTCGTCACGCTGAACAGCAACGAGCCCTATCTGGTTCGGCTGCGGGGCAGCGGCCACGCAGCCCTGCTTCTCATAGGACTTGCCGTTCCGCTGCTACTGATGCTCGGCGGTCGGTGGCGGCGGGATGCCGCCGGACGCGCTCTCGTCGTGGCATGGTGTGTTCCGCTGATCATGCTGACGTCGACGCAGTTCATGTTTGCTTGGCGCAAGTACGAGACGTTCCGCACGCCCCCGGACGTGGCGCATCTGCTCGGCCGGCATTTCATCGTCGGCTACACGGCCGTGGACGACGCCGCCGCGCTGGCGCGACAGGGATTGATCGCGGGCGTCTATGTGACACACCACAACGTACGTGGCCGGACCGAGCCTCAATTGCGCGCCGAGATCGCGCGATTGCAGGCCGAGCGCCGGAGCGCCGGGCTGTCGCCCCTGCTGGTTGCGGCGGATCAGGAGGGAGGCACTGTCGCACACCTGTCTCCGACCCTGCCGAACATGCCCGGCCTCGCGACGCTGGCCGATCTGCCGGCCTCTCGCCGCGCGCAGGATGCGTTCGCGATGGGACGTACCCAAGGTGAGGCGCTCGCGGCTGCGGGCATCACCCTCAATCTGGCTCCTGTCGTCGACCTTCGCCCGAGCTGGACGCGCAACCGACTGGACTTCCACACCTTGATCGGCCGGCGCGCGATCTCCAACGATCCCACGGTGGTCGGCGACATCGCGCTTGGTTATGTCCGCGGCCTGGAAGCAAGCGGTGTTCGCGCGGCGGTGAAGCACTTCCCTGGCCTCGGGCGCGTCGCGGCGGACACGCATCACTTCTCGGCACAGCTCGACACGGCAGTCGATGTGTTGGAACAGTCGGATTGGCGGCCGTTCCGACAAGTGCTGCAGGGCTCGCACGCGGCAATGATGGTCGGTCACGTGATGGTCTATGCGATCGATCCAGAACGGCCTGCCTCACATTCCAAGGCCGTGCTCGATGGCCTCATTCGCGGCCGCTGGAACTATCAGGGCGTGATCGTGACGGATGATCTGGTCATGGGGGCGGTCTATGGCAATGATCTGTGCAAAGCCGTTGTGGAAGCGCTCAATGGCGGCGCCGATCTCTTGCTGGTGGCCTATGACGGGACCCAGTTCCATCGCGTGCTTGCTTGCGCCAAGGAAGCTCTGGCGGAAAGACGCATCGATCTCGATGCACTCCGGAGGAGCGATGAGCGGCTGAGGCGCTGGAGGCCTGAGGACAATCCGTCCGAGCCTTCGACCATCTCGACGGTTCGGGTGGAAGGCGTGCGTCGGAATGTCGTCGACTGACTCGCAGCAGGAGCCCACACTCAGCGCGGGCCGTTGCCCGTCCAGTTGCGCCAGGCGACGTTGGAGAGGCTACGCAGGTCGGTCGCCAGCGGGCGTCGCGTCTGCTTATCGTGCTGGGCAATGACCTGCTCGGACTCACGAATCTTGAGCTGGAGCTCAGCCACTTGCCGCTTGGTCAGTTCCAGCGCTTTCCCGTCGGCGCTCTCGCCGACGGTGAACCGGGCCGTCTCGATCTGCTTCAAGACCGCACGATTCTTTTTGAGCTGGGCGCGATGCCAGGCAACCTTGCTGTCACTGTCCGCAACCATGGTGCACTCCCGCGAAATGCCGCGAAGACTAAACAACCAGGTCTTGATTCGCGACGGCTCCAGGCCGGCATCGGCAACATGGGAATACCATTTGTCGATCTGTTGTCCTGATTACTTGGGGCACGAACGCTCCAGTCCCCCGCGAGCGTCTCGATCTCATTAATCAGTTCGGATGCCCCAGCCTGTGGAGTGGCTTGCGTAAGTTCATGATTTGTTCTAGATTGCAGCGATGCTTGCCTATGGGTGCTCCATGCGCGATCTGTGTTGGGTCCGAGACGAGATCGATCGAATGCGTCTACAGGTCGGGCGGCAGCGTCGTGAAATCTTGCAACTGCGGCGAGCCGGAGTGGCGACAGCCGCGGCCGAGGCGCTGTTGCAGCGCATGCTGCAAACTCTCGAGCGGCTGCGGCAGCAGCGCGAGCAGCGCAAGGTGGAGCAGGCGAGCCTGCTGCCTCGCAAGCAGCGGGGCGCCCGGCACGCATGAGATGCTGGCGGCGTTGGGAGCATCGCGGAGCGATGCCAGTCGTCTGGAGCCAGAGCGAAAAACGGACCCTCCGGACGCGAGGGCTCTGACCGGCCGATGTGCGTCAGCGGTTCGATGCTTGCGACAGGTCGTTGTTCGGCGCGCCCGAGCCGACTTCATCCTGATCCGTTGCACCCTGGCTGGGGCGTGCGGAGCCCTGCGACTTCCTGTTGGCTGCCGTCGTTGGCGCTGGTTCGGAGGTACGAGCCTCGGGCAAGACGATGTCCGGCGGCACGGTCATGAGCTCTTCCGCGGTAGCCTCGCACGATTTGATCTCGAAATTGTTGTCCAGGATCTTTTCGCCGTGCGTGCCGAGCGTGATGAGATCAGCCTGTTCCGCAGCCTCCCAGACCTCGCGCTCGGTACGAAACGGACGGGTCAGCTGTTCGTCATTCTCAAACAATGCGTAGGGCACGAGCGCCTCCAGATTGCGATCCATCGAGGCAGCGATGCCGCGCTGCTCAAAGCCGGCCGTCCATTCGAGGCAGGCACGTCCAGACAAACTGCTGCAGGTGCTGGCTGGTTCCACGCAGGAGCTTGCCGATCCGATCGACCAGTTGTGACGATCCGTCCGGCCCGCCCGGCGGAACATGGACGCAAGCGCGAGGTTGCCCGCGGTGTCGAATTTCCAGGAGAATTCAATGGACATCAAGGGAAAGAAGATCGCGATCCTCGCGACCAACGGGTTCGAACAATCCGAGCTCGAAGTGCCGTGCGACCGCTTGAAGCAGGCGGGCGCGACCGTCGAGATCATCTCGCTCGCGCCGGGCGAGATCAAGGGCTGGGATGACAAGGATTGGGGACGGTCCGTCAAGGTCGACAAGACTTTGGACCAGGCTTCTGCTGCGGACTACGACGCCGTCGTGCTGCCGGGCGGTCAGATCAATCCGGATCTGCTGCGTCTGGAGCCGAAGGCACTGCGGTTCATCAAGGAGATCTTCGAAGCCAAGAAGATCGTTGCTGCGGTCTGTCATGCGCCGTGGCTCCTGATCGAGACCGGAATTGCCAAGGGGCGCAAGATGACGTCCTACAAATCGATCAAGACGGACGTCGCCAATGCCGGCGCGCAGTGGCAGGACGCGGAGGTCGTGGTCGATCAGGGCGTGATCACCTCGCGCAATCCCAGCGATCTGGAAGCCTTCAGCGCCAAGATTATCGAAGAGGTCAAGGAAGGCCGCCATCTCAAGCGCAGCGCGGCTTGATGCTGAGATCGGAAGCCGGGAGAAAACCCGGCTACCTCAGTGGGACGGGCCCAGCGCCCGAGGGGTCGAACGCTGGGCCGCAGTCCACACGGAGTGCCTCCAGCGCGATGGGGGAACGCCGCCAGAGGCACGGAAATGACTCGCGGCGGGCTGGGTCGTTCCCAATTCCTATGCGCGGACCTTCGCCCGCGGGATCTCGACGATAGCCTCGCAACGTTCAGTCTCGCAACGTTCAGTGAGACGTCGGAACTTCGCTGCTCATCCCGGGTTTGCCGCTCTTGAACGGGCCCCCGGAGATGTGTCGTGAGTGAGAAAGCAAAAATCGAGGACTACAAGGCTCCGGCCGGCGGTTGGGGATCGGTGCGCGCGGTCGCGAGCATCCTGACGCAGGAGGAGGTCACGCTGCTCGGCAGCGAGATCCTGCTCAAACAGAACAAGCCAGGCGGCTTCATGTGCGTCAGCTGCTCCTGGGCCAAGCCGGCAAAGCCGCACCCGTTCGAATTCTGCGAGAATGGCGCCAAGGCAACCGCGTGGGAAATCACCGGCAAGACGGTCCGACCGGAGTTCTTTGCTCGGCACACGCTAGCTGAGTTGCGGACATGGTCGGATCATCAGCTGGAAGAGCAAGGGCGTCTTGCTCATCCCCTGCGCTACGATGCTGCGGCGGATCGCTATGTCGCCGTGAGCTGGGAGGAGGCCTTTCGTGACGTCGGCGCGGAGTTGAACAATCTCGATCCGCATTCGGTCGTGATGTACACCTCGGGCCGGGCTTCGCTCGAGACCAGCTACATGTATCAGTTGTTCGGCCGCATGTACGGCACCAACAATTTTCCCGACAGCTCCAACATGTGCCACGAATCCACATCAGTGGCTCTGCCGGAGGTGATTGGCGTCCCCGTCGGTACGGTGCTCCTTCAGGATTTCGACAAGGCAGATTGCTTCTTCTTCTTCGGCCAGAACACGACGACCAACTCGCCGCGCATGCTGCATCCGTTGCAGAAGGCGGCACAACGCGGCGTGCCCATCATCACGTTCAATCCGCTGCGGGAGCGTGGGCTGGAGCGCTTCACCAATCCACAAAATCCCATTCAAATGGTGCTGACCGGGGGAACGCGGATCAGCACGCAGTATCATCAGCTGCGCATTGGCGGCGATGGTGCGGCGCTACTCGGATTGTGCAAGGCCGTGATCGAGGCGGATGATGCCGCGGTCGCGACCAAGAGCCCGCGCGTGCTCGATGTCGCCTTCATCGAGCAGCACACGTCCGGCTTCGAAGCTTTCGCAACCTGCTGCCGGCAGGCGTCGTGGAGCGATATCGAACGCTCCTCCGGCCTCACGCGCAGCGCTATTCTGGAGGCCGCCAAGGTCTACGCAGGCTCACGCGCCGTCATAGCCAACTATGGGATGGGAATTACCCAGCATCGCCATGGCGTCGAGACAGCCAAGATGATCGTGAATCTGCTGCTATTGCGCGGCAACATCGGGAAGCCCGGGGCGGGTATCTCGCCTGTCCGCGGCCATTCCAGCGTGCAGGGGCAGCGTACCGTGGGAATCTCGGAGAAGACCAAGCTCGTGCCGCTCGACAAGCTGGCCGAGCTTTATTCCTTCGAGCCGCCGCGCTGGGACGGTCTCAGCACGGTCGATGCCTGCCAGGGCATCATCAAGGGCGACGTGAGGGGCGTCGTCAGCCTCGGCGGCAATTTCCTGCGCGCCGTTCCGGAACGTTCGCTGATGGAGCCGGCATGGTCGAAGCTGCGGCTGTCGGTGCAGATCGCAACCAAGCTCAATCGCAGTCACCTCGTTCCGGGCGAGGTGACCTATCTGTTGCCGTGCCTCGGCCGCATCGAAATCGACCGGCAGGCGGGCGGAGAGCAGGCGGTCTCGATGGAGGACTCCACTACCTGCATTCACGGCTCGCGCGGCCAGCGCCAGCCAGTCGCCGAGACCCTGTTGTCCGAACCAGCCATTGTCGCCGGTCTCGCCAAGGCCACCCTGAAGCCAAATCCGCGAGTCGACTGGGATGCCTGGGTCGGCGACTACGCGCGCGTCAGAGATGCCATCGAGCGAACCTATCCCGACCAGTTCAACGACTTCAACAAGCGCCTGTTTCAGCCCGGCGGCTTTCCGCGGCCCATTGGCGCCCGCGAACGCAAATGGAAGACATCGACCGGCAAGGCGAACTTCACCGTGCCCAAGGCGGCACTCAATCCGCCGGAGGAAGGCAATGGCGTGTACCAGCTGATGACCTTGCGCGCCGACGGCCAGTTCAACACCACCATCTACAACGAGGACGACCGATTTCGCGGCGTCACGGGTGGCCGTCAGATCGTTTTCATGAACGCGAGCGACATGGCTGATCTGGGCATCAAGCAGGGCGAACTGGTTCGGCTTTCGACCGAGGCCGATGACGGCGTGGCGCGCTCGCTGGGCGGGCTTCAGGCGGTGGCGTTCGACATTCCGCGCTACAGCGTCGCGGCCTACTACCCCGAATGCAACGGATTGATTCCGCTATGGCACTACGCGGAGGGGAGCAAGGTGCCCGCCGCCAAGTCGATCCCGGTCCGGATCTCGCGCGACATGGCCGCCTGAGCCGTCCGGAGCGGTCAGCCCGCAGCCCGTTGTCGTGCGTCGCCCGGCGCCACCGTTGCGCAAGGGCTTGTGATCTCCGGCGGGGTCGCGCCGGGGCGGAGCGGGACAACCAGCCGGCACACCAATCCCTCGGGACGCCAGTCGAACGAGGCGCGCCCACCGAGCTGGCTTTCCACACTGGCCATCAGGCTGCGCGTGCCGAAGCCGCGCGAGGTCGGCGCGCGCACCAAGGGACCGCCGGTTTCAATCCAGATCAGATCCAGGCGCTCATTCTCGATGGTCCATTTGACTGAGAGATGCCCGGAGCGGACCGACAGCGCGCCGTATTTGGCCGAGTTTGTCACCAGCTCGTGCAGCGCCAGCGCCAGCGTCTGCGCGGTCGCCGGCTCGAGTTGCAGCTCGGCGCCGTCGAAGGCGACCTGGCCGCCGGTTGCATAGGGCGCGAGTTCTTCGGCCACCAGCCTGCTTATCTTCGCACCTTCCCAGCTTGATAGCGAGAGGATGGTGTGTACGCGGGCCAGCGCGCTGATGCGCCCCTCTACCGCGTCGACATAGGTCTTCACACTGTCGGCTTTTGTCAGGCGAACGATCGACTGGGCCAAGGTCAGCGCATTCTTGGCGCGATGATCGACCTCGCGGGTCAGCAGGTTCTGGCGTTCCTCGGCGCGTTTGCGCTCGGTGATGTCGATCGTGACCCCGCTGACGCGGATCACGCGACCGGTCCTGTCGGTTGTCGCTGCGGCTGTTCCGACGCACCAGCGTTCTTCGCCATCTGGCCGGTTGATCCGGAACTCAGCCTCATACGATGTCGTGCCTCGGCTGAATTCCCCGACCACCTGGCGGGCACGCTCGGCATCCTCCCGGTGCAGGAGCGCCATGATGTTCACGGTGTTCAGCTCGAAGCTCTGAGGCGAGACGCCGAAGATACGGTACTGGCCCTCGTCCCACATCCAATCGCCATTGACACCGTCCCAGTCCCACGAGCCCATCCTGCCGGCCGCGATCGCCATGCTCCGACGCTGCTCGCTCTCGACGAGCTTTGCTGTCGATCGCTCAAGCTCGGCCGTGCGGGCCCGTACCCGGTCCTCCAGCTCAAGGTTGAGATGTTCCAGCTCGCGTGTCTTGCGATAGAGCTCGGCAAAGACCTTGATCTTGGCGCGCAGCACCTCCGGCACGACGGGAACCGGTACGTAGTCGACGGCGCCCATCTCATAGCCACGAAGGCGATCGAAGTCGCTCACCTGGATGGCGGAGATGAAGATGATCGCAATCTTCTGGAACCTCGGATGCTCACGGATCATTTGCGCCAGTTCGAAGCCGTCGAGCTCGGGCATGCAGACATCGACGAGGATCACCGCGATCTCGTTCTTCAACAGAATTTCGAGCGCCTCGCGCCCGGAGGTGGCGACTACGAGTTTCTCGCCGAGTTCCTTCAGGATGACCTCGTAAGCCAGCAGCTTCGCCGGCTGATCGTCGACCAGGAGGATGTTGACCTTCGCATGTTCCATCATGATGAACCGTTCAGCGGTGCAGCCACATGCGGATCGCAAGGAGCAGCTGCTCGGTGTTGACGGGTTTTGCCAGATAATCGGAGGCGCCAGCTTCGAGACACTTTTCGCGGTCTCCCTTCATGGCTTTCGCGGTTAACGCGATGATGGGGAGCCGGACGAAGGCGGGATTTTGCCTAATGACGCCGATCGTCTGGTAACCATCCATCTGCGGCATCATGATGTCCATCAGGACGATCGAGATCGCGGGATTGCTCTGCACCAGGTCGATCGCTTCGCTTCCGGTGGTCGCCGTCAGCACTTTCATGCCGCGGCGTTCCAGCACGCTGGAAAGAGCAAAGATGTTGCGGGCGTCGTCGTCGACCAGCAGCACCGTCTTGCCGATCAGATCTTCGTCGGAACTGTTCAGCTTCTCCAGCATGCGCTGCTTCTCGAGCGGCAGTTCCGTAATCACACGGTGTAGGAACAACGACGTCTCGTCGAGCAGCCGCTCCGGCGACTCGACGCCCTTGACGACGATGCTGCGCGCCATCGTATGCAGTTCCGCATCCTCCTCGGCCGACAATTCCCGCCCGGTGAAGACGACCACCGGAACGCTCGATAAGAAACCGTCGGAGCGCAATTGATCGAGTACGTCGAACCCGCTCATGTCGGGCAGCCGCAGATCGAGAACCACGCAATCGCACGGCGCGCTGCGCAGCGTCTCGAGCGCCGAAGCTCCCGTATCCGCCGCGATGATCTCGATGTCGTCGTGATCCAACAACTGGCGGATGCTGAGTTGCTCGGCCGCGTTGTCCTCGACGATCAGCAGCCGCTTGCGTCGCGGCTTGGCGTATTCCTTGATCTGCGACAGGGCCGCGCTGACGCCTTCCGTTGTCGTGGGCTTGCTGACAAAGGAGAACGCGCCACGCGCCAAAGCGTGCTGGCGGTCTTCGTCGAGCGTGATGATCTGCACCGGGATGTGCCGCGTCAGCGGATTATGCTTGAGCTGGCTCAGAACGGTCCAGCCGAGCATGTCCGGCAGGAAGACGTCGAGAGAGATCGCGGCCGGTTGATACTGCTTGGCGAGGTCCAGCGCCTCGGCGCCGCGGCCGGCGATCAGCACCTTGAAGCCCTTGTCGCGCGCGAGGTCGATCAGGACGCGCGCGTAGTGCGGATCGTCCTCGACCACGAGCAGGATCGTATCGCCGGGTTCGAGATCGAGACGATCGTCCGGCGGGGGCTCGATCCCGCGTTCCGGCGCGGCCGCTTGCTGTAGGGCTGGGGGTTGAACATAGGGAACGGGCGATGCTGGACTGACGCGCGGCGTCGTTGCGGGACCTGAATATTTGAGCGGCAGATAGAGCGTGAAGGTGCTGCCCTTGCCGGGTGCGCTCTTGAGATGGATCTCGCCGCCCAGGAGGTTGGCGAGCTCGCGGCTGATCGCGAGCCCGAGGCCGGTGCCACCATATTTGCGGCTCGTGCCGGCATCCGCCTGCTGGAACGCCTCGAAGATCAGTTTCTGCTTGTCTTGCGGAATGCCGATGCCGGTGTCCGAGACTTCGAACGCGATCACGGCCGGTGCAGTGTTGAGCACCGGATGTTCTGCGCTCCATCCGCCGAGCGCCGCAGATACCTTCAAGCGCACCCCTCCTTCGGCGGTGAACTTGAAGGCGTTCGAGAGCAGATTCTTCAACACCTGCTGCAGGCGCTTGGAATCCGTGACGATGCTACGCGCAAGGTTCGGGTCCACGTCGATGTTGAAGGCGAGCAGGCGATTTTCCGCCTCGTGGCGGAACGGACGTCCCACGGTTTCCAGGAGGTTGGTGGTGAGGATCTCCTCGGCATCGACCGTCACGGTGCCGGACTCGATCTTGGAGAGATCGAGGATGTCGCTGATCAGATTGAGCAGATCGGTGCCGGCGCCATGGATGGTGCGGGCGAACTCGACCTGCTTGAGGGTGAGATTGCCGTCCGGATTCTCGGTCAGCTGCTGGCCGAGGATCAGGATGCTGTTGAGCGGCGTGCGCAGCTCGTGCGACATGTTGGCGAGGAACTCGGACTTGTACTTGGATGTCAGCGCGAGCTCGGTCGCCTTTTCCTCGAGCGCGCGGCGGGCCTGCTCGATCTCCTGGTTCTTGCGCTCGACCTCGACGTTGCGCTCGGCGAGCTGTTGCGCCTTCTGCTCGAGCTGCTCGTTGGTCTGTTGCAGCTCGCGCTGCTGGGTCTGAAGCTCCGCGGCGAGCTGCTGCGACTGCTTCAACAGCCCTTCGGTCTGCATCGTGGCTTCGATCGAATTGAGCACGATGCCGATGGAGTCGGTGAGCTGCTCGAGGAACGTCATCTGCGACGTCGTGAACAAACTAAGCGACGCCAGCTCGATCACCGCCTTGACCTGGTTCTCGAACAACACCGGCAGCACCACGAGGTTCTTCGGGACGGCGCGGAGCAGGGCGGAGCCCACGGGGATGACGTCGGATGGAATCTCGGAGACGAGCCGCTGTCGCTTGTCGATCGCGCATTGTCCGATCAGCCCCTCGCCGAACTGGACGTGAGTCCGGTGAGGATAGATGCCGTCATCGGCGTATGAGGCAAGCAGGCGCAGCTGTGGCGTGGACTCGGTCTCGACCTGGTAGATCACACCGCGGTGGGCGTTCACCAGCGGCGTCAGCTCGGTCAGCAGCAGGCGGCCGACGGTGGTCAGGTCGCGCTGGCCCTGCAGCATGTTGGTGAACTTGGCCAGGTTGGTCTTGAGCCAGTCCTGCTCCGTGTTGAGGTCGGTGGTGAGCCTCAGATTGGTGATCATCGTATTGATGTTGTCTTTGAGCTCGGACACCTCGCCGCGGGCATCGACCTGGATGGAGCGGGTGAGATCGCCCTTGGTCACGGCCGTCGCGACCTCGGCGATGGCGCGCACCTGGGATGTCAGGTTGGCCGCAAGCAGGTTGACGTTGCCGGTCAGATCCTTCCACGTGCCGGCCGCGCCGGGCACGTTGGCCTGGCCGCCGAGCCGGCCCTCGACGCCGACCTCGCGGGCAACGCTCGTCACCTGGTCGGCGAAGGTCGCCAGCGTCTCCGTCATGTTGTTGATGGTTTCGGCGAGCGCTGCGACCTCGCCCTTCGATTTGACCGTGAGGTTCTGCTTGAGATCGCCATTGGCGACGGCGGTCACGACCTTGACGATGCCGCGGACCTGTTCGGTCAAATTCGCGGCCATGAAGTTCACGGTATCGGTGAGGTCCTTCCAGGTGCCGGCAACGCCCGGCACCTGCGCCTGTCCGCCGAGCTTGCCCTCGGTGCCGACCTCGCGTGCCACGCGCGTCACCTCGCCGGCGAAGGCGTTGAGCTGATCGACCATGGTGTTGATGGTGTTCTTCAGCTCCAGGATCTCGCCCTTCACGTCGACGGTGATCTTGCGCGACAGGTCGCCGCGCGCCACCGCGGTGGTCACCTCGGCGATGTTGCGGACCTGCGTGGTCAGGTTGGCCGCGAGCAGGTTGACGTTGTCGGTCAGGTCCTTCCAGGTGCCGCCGACGCCGGGCACAACGGCCTGGCCGCCCAACCGGCCCTCGGTGCCGACCTCGCGCGCGACGCGCGTCACTTCGGCCGCGAACGAGCGCAACTGCTCCACCATCGTGTTCAGGGTGTCCTTGAGCAGCAGGATCTCGCCGCGCACGTCGACGGTGATCTTTTTCGACAGGTCGCCGCCGGCGATCGCGGTCGCGACCTCGGCGATGTTGCGCACCTGGGCCGTCAGGTTCGAGGCCATGAAGTTGACGCTGTCGGTCAAATCCTTCCAGGTGCCCGCGACTTCCGGCACCTCGGCCTGGCCGCCCAACTTGCCTTCGGTGCCGACCTCGCGCGCCACGCGCGTCACTTCGGAGGCGAAGGCGTTGAGCTGATCGACCATGGTGTTGATGGTGTTCTTCAGCTCGAGGATCTCGCCCTTCACGTCGACGGTGATCTTGCGCGACAGGTCGCCGCGCGCCACCGCCGTGGTCACCTCGGCGATGTTGCGGACCTGAGCCGTCAGATTGCCGGCCATCGAGTTGACGCTGTCGGTGAGATCCTTCCAGGTGCCGGCGACGCCGGGCACGTTGGCTTGGCCGCCGAGCCGGCCCTCGGTGCCGACCTCGCGCGCGACGCGCGTCACCTCGCCCGCGAAGCGGTTGAGCTGATCGACCATCGTGTTCAGCGTCTCTTTGAGGCTTAGGATCTCGCCGCGCACGTCGACGGTGATCTTACGCGACAGGTCGCCTCCGGCGATGGCCGTTGCCACCTCGGCGATGTTGCGCACCTGCGCCGTCAAATTGCCGGCCATCGAGTTGACGCTGTCGGTGAGATCCTTCCAGGTGCCGGCGACGCCGGGCACCTCGGCCTGTCCGCCGAGCTTGCCGTCCGTGCCGACCTCGCGCGCCACGCGCGTCACTTCGCCGGCGAAGGCGTTGAGCTGGTCCACCATCGTGTTCAACGTCTCCTTCAGCTGAAGGATCTCGCCGGAGACGTTGACCGTGATCTTCTTCGACAGGTCGCCCTTGGCGACGGCGGTGGCGACCTCCGCGATGTTGCGGACCTGGCCTGTTAGGTTCGAGGCCATCGAGTTGACGCTGTCGGTCAGGTCCTTCCAGGTGCCGGCGACTCCGCGCACCATGGCCTGCCCGCCGAGCTTGCCCTCGGTGCCGACCTCGCGGGCGACGCGGGTCACCTCGCCCGCGAAGGCGTTGAGCTGGTCGACCATCGTGTTGATGGTGTCCTTCAGCTCCAGAATCTCGCCGCGCACGTCGACGGTGATCTTCTTCGACAGGTCGCCATTGGCGACAGCGGTCGTCACCTCGGCGATGTTGCGGACCTGCGCCGTCAGGTTCGACGCCATCGAGTTGACGCTCTCGGTGAGATCCTTCCAGGTGCCGGCAACGCCGAGCACGTTGGCCTGGCCGCCGAGCCGACCGTCGGTGCCGACCTCGCGCGCCACGCGCGTGACCTCGCCGGCGAACGCATTGAGCTGGTCGACCATCGTGTTCAGCGTCTCCTTCAACTGAAGGATCTCGCCGGAGACGTTGACCGTGATCTTCTTTGATAGATCGCCGCTGGCGATGGCGGTCGCGACGTCGGCGATGTTGCGGACCTGTGCCGTCAGGTTCGACGCCATGAAGTTCACGTTGTCGGTCAAATCCTTCCAGGTGCCGGCAACGCCGGGCACCTGCGCCTGGCCGCCGAGCTTGCCCTCGGTGCCGACCTCGCGCGCCACGCGCGTCACCTCGGAGGCGAAGGCGTTGAGCTGGTCGACCATCGTGTTGATGGTGTCCTTCAGCTCCAGGATCTCGCCGCGCACGTCGACCGTGATCTTGCGTGACAGGTCACCGCGGGCGACCGCAGTGGTGACGTTGGCGATATTGCGGACCTGAGCGGTGAGGTTGCCGCACATCGCGTTGACGGAGTCGGTGAGGTCCTTCCAGGTGCCGGCAACGCCGGGAACGATGGCCTGGCCGCCGAGCTTGCCGTCGGTGCCGACCTCGCGCGCCACGCGCGTCACCTCCGACGCGAACGAGCGCAGCTGGTCGACCATCGTGTTGATGGCTTCCTTCAACTGCAGAATTTCACCACGCACGTCGACCGTGATCTTCTTCGACAGGTCGCCATTGGCAACCGCGATCGTCACCTCCGCGATATTGCGGACCTGGCCGGTCAGGTTGTTGGCCATCGAGTTGACGCTCTCGGTGAGGTCCTTCCAGACGCCCGTGACTTCGGGAACCTGGGCCTGGCCGCCGAGCTTGCCCTCGGTGCCGACCTCGCGCGCCACGCGGGTCACTTCGGACGTGAAGACGCTGAGCTGCTTGATCATCGTGTTGACGATGGTCGCCGACTGCAGGAACTCGCCGCCCAGAGGCCGGCCATCGACGTCCAGTTTCACGGTCTGCAGGAGGTCGCCTTGGGCCACGGCGGCGACCGCGCGAGTCACCTCACGGGTGGGCCATAGAAGATCGTCGATCAACGTGTTGATCGAGCTCTCCATATCCGCCCAGGAGCCGCTTGCGATCCCGAACCGCACGCGCTGGCGCGTCTTTCCCTCCCGTCCCACGACCTGGCCGACGCGCTCGAGCTGCTGCGCCATCCGCTCGTTGGCCGCAATGATCTCGTTGAACGTGTCGGCGATCTTGCCGTCGATGCCGAGATAGTCGCCGCCCATACGCACGGAGAAATCTCCGGAACGCATGGCCTGGAGAGCGCGGAGCAGGTCCTGGCTGGCATCGGCCGCCTCGGCTCCGTTGCCTTGGCGGCCAAACCCTTGGCGCTCGGGCATCGGACCGGCAGCAGAATCGAGATCGCTCATCAAGTTCCCCGTGGCAGACCGTCTACCAGCAAAAATCCGAGACTCGGATAGCCGGCGGCCATAGAAGCCGCCGCAACTACTCAAATCAAGCCAGGATGCCGATTTCCAAGGCTAATGGAACCGGCCTTTACTGGCGCGAGTGCTTCAACTCCAATCCAGGAAAAGGGTTCCCATGTATTCGTCGCTGACGAAGGAGGCGATTTCCATTGGAACGGGGAAAGGGGGCGCGTCTCATTCGAGTAAGAGGAGAACCCGCCTCAAGTTCGCTATTGCTGCCGTCTTGATGCCTCCGAAGGGGACTAGCAATGGAAACCACGGCAGAGACGGGGATGCCGGAAGCAATGGCGCCGGGATGCCGACGGATCCGAAGATCCCGAGACGCCTAAGAATGCAGGCCCTTCACGATGGCAGTGTCGCGTCGCTTCTGAGCAGGGCCCGCGCTGCAACGTGCGCCATGTTCCACCAGCGCAGAGCGAACATTAATATCGTGTAACAGAGTTGCGGCGGTCCGCCGTGGCTCCCAGCTGATTGAGATGAAACGATCGGATCTTTTCAGAGAGAACGCAGACAACTGTCTCCAGCTCGCGGAGCGCGCCGAGGGAGAGCCGGCGTTCCGGCGCTATCGACGCATGGCTCAAGGCTGGAAAGCGCTCGCGCTCCAGCAGGATTGGCTCGATGGCGAAATCGCACCGCTCGGCGAGTCCCGGACCGCGCTACGCGAGTAACCAATCTGGATGGAGGAGCGTCCCATGACCCCCCGCACCGTTCTCGTTGCGCTGCTGACGGCCTTCAGCCTGGCCTCGGCCGTCGCCGCGTTCACGACAATTCGTCAGGTGCATACGGAAGCGTATTCGCTGCCGCAGCCCATCACCCACATCTGAACCAGCGGCAGCCGAACTTCTCCATCTTCTCCATCGTGGCCCCGCCGGAGACCTGAAGCGGCGTCCAGATCGGCCCGGGCGCGACGGTGTTCACGCGTATGGCCTTCGGTCCGAGCTGCTTGGCCAATGACTTCACATAGTTCATGGTCGCCGCCTTTGTTCGCGCATAGTCGTAGAGATCCGCAGAGCCATCATAGGCCTGCTCGGACGAGGTGCCGATGATGACCGATCCCGGCTTCAGATGGGGCAGGGCGGCCTTGATGATCCAGAACGGGGCATAGATATTGGTTTTCATCGTCGCGTCGAAATCTTCGGACGAGACATCCAGGGTCGACTGACGCGTCTGCTGCCGCGCGGGTGTTATTGACGACAATGTCGAGTCCGCCGCGTGCTTCGACGGCCCGTTGCACCAGCCGCCGGCAGAACGTCTCCTCTCGAGGGACGTGGTCAACAGCCTGAGATCGCCAACGTTTCATTTGGATCGCTCAAGCACCGTGTTGCGCCAGATGCGCGGTCGGCTCTGCGGCCTGTTGGCTCAAGGAGGGAACGAACAGGCGCGGCCCGCGTCGTTTCGATCGAATCGCAGCGGCGTCAGCGCTATCCAATCCGGCGCCCTTCGTGGATCACCAACCAAGGAGAGCCATCCGATGGCGCAGCAAGGCCAAGGCATCGTCAGGACAGGACGCGGTGAGGATCAGCCCGCCGACAAGGAGCGTGCGCAGCAGGTTCATAAGACCACATCTCCGGATGCTCCGTCCCGCGAGGCGACACGTCATCCCGAGCAGGACGGTAACCCGTCGGAGGCCGACTGAGAGCGCTCAGGCTCTTGGGAACGGCCGGTGACGGCCGAACGTTATCGATCCACTCGCACCGGGAGGACCACATGACGTCGATGCTCGATGAACGCGAATATGGCAACCTGATTGGAAGCGACAAGGTCGAAGGCACGGCCGTTTATGGCGCCGACGACACCAAGATCGGCACCATCGAACGCGTGATGATCGACAAGCTGAGCGGGCGGGTCTCGTATGCCGTCCTGGGCTTCGGCGGTTTCCTCGGGCTTGGGAATGATCACTACCCGTTGCCCTGGCAATCCCTGAAGTACGACACGCGACTCGGCGGCTACGTTACCGGCGTGACCGAGAACCAACTGCGAGGCGCGCCGAAATATTCCGACGAGCGTGAGTGGGACTGGGGGGATGCCGGGGCGGGGCGCAAGGTCGACGACTATTACGGCGTCCAACTCGCGTAGGACCGCCGATCCCGTTCATTGCCCTGGCGAGGCTTGCTGACGAACGTGGCGCGTAGCGGCCATCGTCAGCGATCTCCGATGAATCTCAGGCGGCCGGCGGCTGAGCGCCGCTTTCGGCCGCCGATCCAGCCATCATGCTGCGGCGGCTCGACAGCCAGATCGGGATCTCGCGGTAGCAGGTGCCTTTTTCATTCATCTCCGCGACCGTCCACCGGCTCGGATGCCGTTCCTTGCCGACGAAGACCCAGTCGTCGGCGGCGGGCGGCGGCTCATTCGGCCTCGTCCTCAGCCATGCCGAACGAGCTCCTTTCGGCAAGCGATCCTGCTTCATCTGATAGAGATCATATACTGGTGAACGCATGACGCTACTCGTCCTCAAGCAACCGCAATCCTCAACACCCTCAGCGTGTCGCGTCGTCGCGGCGGAATTGTGGGAGCGGCGCGGCCAAGCTGTGCAAAAGCACGATCAAGCCTGCAATGGACGGCATCTGCCATATTCTTCGCGTGGCGCGTATCACTTCGAAAAGGCGACGCGCGGGGCCGTTCAACAACCCCGCGAGCCCGGACCGACGCCGATTGCGTCCGGCAATGAAGAGCCGCCAGCCTCGACCGGCAGACTGATCAAATCAGAAGAAGGCGTAGCTGAGATCGAGACCGTAGGTGGCGTGGAGAATGAAGCCAAACGCAGTGGCGCCGCAGAGCATCAGGATCGTGCGCAGCTTCTCGGAGTCGATACGAGTCTCTTCGAGATGGGTCGGGAGAGCCTTGATGAGTGTTGTCATTGTGGGACCTCTGTACGCGAAACGAAGACGGAGAGTGAGTTTTGAAAAGTATATCCGAGGTTGTTAGATCCCGTTTCTGGGGAGGTGGTTTTGTAGGGCCCCAGAAGAGTTCTAATTGTGAAAGAGGAACCCAGCATCGTGCAGTTTTTGGGGCAAAGTTGCGGAAAGTAAATGATCAGTAAATTAAATCTGAGGTTGATATTAGTTGCGTGCAGTATTGTTGCACGTTTTGGCTGTTGAAAGAAGTTGCCAGGTTGCGGAGACGCGGCGTCGCACGTTTTTAAGCCAAATTCCTTCAGGGAAGCGGTTTAGGCGCGCTCAGCCTGCGCGGGCCGGTGCCGATAAGCACTGTCCGAGGTACGACGCCAATGCGGTTGCAAAAGCAACTCGAAGTATAGAGGCAGCCCACCTCGACCTCGGCCGATTTGTGGCGAGGTGTTAACGGCTATGGCGATGTCGCCACTCGCTCGCCAGCTTCTTTGGCATGACTGGTATCATGTGAGTGGTGACGACGGAAGGCGGTCGCTGAAATCTCGCGGGTGGGTGTGCTCATCAAACAACAGCCGCACAATCATCGAGCGTGGATCCCGCGTGCGTCTCGCGTCGAGCCTAGTTGAGGCGTCAGCGTGGCAGGCGTTTCGTGGATGATGATCGCGGGAGTACGCGCGGCACGTCTGCCCGCGTGACGACAGCGCGTTGCTAGGCCGGGGCAATCAAGGCGGAGGGCTGGTCAGTCACGGACACACAAGCGGTCCTTGTGTCGAAAGCTGCGTCGGGCGGGGGCGCGCTGGCGCAGTGAATGATCCGGCTTGCCGGCATGTTGGCCTTGACGGTGCTGCCATTCTCTCTGGCGCGTCGGGCTTCCAATCACCGCCTCGAAGTCAGCACCGGGATCGGGACCGAGTGCGAGTTCTCTTGATGCTCGCGGGATGCACCCCCGCAGGCGAATGGCCTCCCGCTGGGCCTGCGATCCGTCGGCGTCCCCACGCGGCGGGACCGTGGGATAGTGCGGCAATTCGGATACACCAACCAAGAACGGTATTTCCGTGTGTTTCGGAACGTTGCAATCCATTTGCGGACATGTCAGCAGGTAACTCGTTAGGGCGAACGGCCCGCCCAGGCTACCAGCATGACGCGCACAAAGGATTTGGAGTACCGGCCGGACATCGATTGGCTGCGCGCCGTAGCCGTGATTTCGGTCATTGGATTTCATTTCGAGTTGCCAGGCTTTGGCGGCGGGTTTGTCGGCGTCGATATCTTCTTCGTCATCTCCGGTTATGTGATCTCCCGGCTCATCTGGACCGGCATTCAATCCAATTCGTTTTCGTTCATCGCCTTCTACGAACGAAGGGCGCGGCGCCTGCTTCCGGCGCTCTACCTGATGATTGTCGTCACCGGGATAGTCGCGTGGTTCTTTGCGCCTCCTGGCGACTACCGAATGTTTTTCGGAAGCGCGGTCTCTACGCTTCTGTTTTCGTCGAACATCTTCTTCTGGTCGCAGACCGGCTATTTCGATCTTCCAACGATCGGGAAGGTTCTCATCCACACTTGGTCATTGTCGGTGGAGGAGCAGTTCTACTTCCTGTTTCCGGTCGTGACTTGGCTCTGGAGCAGGCTGTTTCCCGACCCAACGTCGAAGCTGTCGCTCGGACTGGTCGTCACCGGAACGGTCGCGCTGTGCGTGCTCGATGAGCTTTGGATCAAGCAATCGCCCTCTGCCGCCTTCTACATCGCCCCGCTGCGGGCCTGGGAGTTTTTGATCGGAAGCATCGCGTTCTTTCTGCATCGATGGTCACCGGTCAGAAGCGAGGCGCGTCTCATCCTTGCGACAGCCGGCATGGGCTCCATGCTGATTCCCGTGGTCATCTTCCGCGCGGAGACACGATTCCCCGGGTTGCATGCGCTAATTCCCTGTCTCGGTACTGCGTTCTATATTGTCGCCTTCAATCAGAAGCAGGGCAGGCCCCGGCTGCCGTTCCGCGAGACCGGAGCCTTTCTCGGCCGTCTGTCCTATTCGCTCTATCTTTGGCATTGGCCGGTGTTCGTCCTCGGCAGGGCCGCGCTGCCGCTCGATGTCGCGCCCTCGGCGTTTGCCACCGCCGGGCTCCTGCTGTGCTCGCTGCTGCTGGCCTATCTCTCTTACGTCATCGTCGAGCGGCCGGCACGCGCGCGAACGGAGTGGGTTGGCGTGCGTGGCTCCCCGGTGATCGCGGGCATTGCCGTCGTCCTGATCGCGGTCGGAGTTCACGGCATCGCTCATGACGGCTACGCCGATCGCTTCCCGCAATCCCAGGCACGAATGCTCCGGTACGATTCCCGGACGATGGAGCCGTTCTATCGTGCGCACAGCTGCTTCTTGCAGCCCGATGAGCCGCCATCGGCCTACGACTTTGATGCGTGCCTGAAGCCGGCCGCAAACAAGCGCAACATTCTGCTCGCCGGCGACAGTCTCGCCGCACATTATGCCTGGGGATTGCGCAGCTACCTATCCTCCGATGCCTATCATCTTCTGCAGCGTACGTCAGCGGCCTGTCCCCCGTTCGTCGAGCTCAAGCTGAGCACCTCGCGAAACTGCAACGACGTCAATCAGCTGCTACGCGATCAGATCAGGGCCCACGGCTTTGACGGCGTCGTTCTTTCCGGCAATTGGCGCGCCTATCTCGAAACCTACGGCCAGCCTCCTGCACGGCGCGTCGATCGGTATTTGAACGCGCTGCTGGCGGCAGCTCAGGAAGCCGGCGTTCCAGTTCTGCTCCTCGGTCCTTCGATCGAGTTCCCCGCTCCCTTGGCTTCGACGTTGTTCAACCATGAGCAGACGCACGTCCCAATCGGCAATTCGCTCTTGCCGAGAGAGGGGGCGTTCAAGGCGGACGACCGTTTGAAGGAGATCGCCAGCGCGTATCCGCTCGTTCAATACGTTTCCATTCTCGACACGATTTGCAGCAAGAGGCGTTGCCCGCTGACGATCGACGCGGAAACGCCGATTGTTTGGGACACCATCCATTTCACCCCGGAAGGGTCGAGGTTTTTCCTTTCGCAACTCGCGCCGCAACTGGATGCGTTCTTGCGGAGACTTGAGCAGCCCGCCGAGACCGGAACGCACGAACTCATGGCGGGTGACGGCCCGACGGCAACCCGGAACGTCGCTCCATCCCAGGTTCAATGATGAGGAGCGATCGAGCACGGGACCTGCGGGAGCCATGAACCTTCGACTGGGGTCGCGCGTTCGCCTGCCGCTGATGGCGGACGCTGCCTTCGCTGAGCCGCGAAGGTGGTTCAACGTCATGTTTTCTCAAGCCGTTGGGGACGACAGACATGAATCCGATCATCAAGGCCATGGCTGTGCTTGCATGCGCCGCGTGCTGGAGCAACGCCGCGCCGGCCGAATCGGTGCGCTGGAACACCTATAGGATCCCGGAGACCGGCACGTCGGTCGACATTCCCGTCTCGATCTTCAGCGACACGGCGGGCCAACCCGAGGGCTACGGCCAGCGCTTCCAGACCGCGGACGGTCGCGCCAATCTGACCGTGCAGTCGATGCCCGATGACACCCGGGAGTCGCCGGCGCGATTCCTCGCCCAGAAGAACCCGCCGCCGAACATCCAGTACAAGCGCGTCACCTCGCGCTTCTTCGCGGTGTCGAGCTACAAGGGCGACTACGTCTGGTATAATCGCTGCAACTTCGTTGGGGGCTATGTCCACTGCGTGCTGATCAACTACCCCCGGGCCTGGGAGCGCGATTGGGACGGCATCGTCACCCGCATCAGCCTGTCGCTGAATCGGAGCTGAGCGGGACGCCCATAGCGAAGCCTGGGACCGGCGGCTTTGATCCGCCTCAATGATACCGTCGGGCTGCGTCGCATAAGCTTCGGCTTCATTTCAGCCGCCGCTTACAGACGAGCCCGCCCCTCATGGCCGCCGCGTCCTTCACCGTCCGGGCCGAAAGCGCCAGCGCGATCGCCACCATCAGGTGCCGCAGCGCGCAGGATGCGCTGCTCACGGCAAACGCCTATCTGCGTCTCGGCGCTGCCTGCGTCAGCATAGAGACGCCGGGTGGACAGAGGATGAGCCCAGACCGGCTCGATGCGCTGCTCAACGATTCCGGCGGGCGCATCGGCTTGTGAAGCCGGGCGTCATGCAGATCGGCAATCATCGCTGGCGTGATCGCGACGGCCTGCCCGGTGCCTCCCGGGAGCACATCCAGGTTCAGGGTGACGACGCTTCGATGCGGTCGTCGGGCAGCGCCGTCGGCCACGAGACATCCGCGATATAGGGGCCGTAGAGGACGTCCTGACGCCGCCGGTAAATGATCGTGAGGGCGACAGCGGCGATGAAACAGATTGCGGCAAACATGGCTAGTTCAAACATGGTCCAACTCCATCGCCCAAGACGTGGCGGATGAAGGGCGTCGGCGTCAAATGGAAGCCGCCATTAAGCTGAAGAGCAAAGCTTGATGCGCGTGGGTTTTCCGGACGAGCAGTCTGCAGGCAGACAGCCAAAGTGGGCCGGCGGCGCCCGCGCGGCTCAATCTCGGATCGAAATTCCGGCCACTCGGCCGCGACCTACTCCGCGACGGTCGACTGATCGGTATTGAGCTCTGGAAACATCGCCCGGCAGCTCAGGCAATAGGATTCGAAAATGAAGCTCAGCAACGCGGACATCGGTAACCCCTACGGTCGATTTGATGTTCGGCAACATGCCGGGGGTCTGTTTCACGACGACTTCGTAGGCGCGGCGAAATGGTTTCGATCGGCTCCCGGAATGTTTCGTCCTGCGCGGGGGAGGGGCGATTGATCAGCGACTGTGACGTCATCATCGACCAGCCCGGCTCATCCGCAGTTCCGGACGTGGGCGCGTGCAAGCTCCTGAAGATGAAGTTGTTGCAGTAGTCCTTCCGCTTCCAGAACCATTCGCCATCGGCGCGCTGGTGGATCTCCGGGTCGAAGGCGGACAACGGAAGCAATCTCCCGCGGCTCAGGAATTGGCCTCGATAGCCAAGACCCCGCAGGAGCAAGAACGTCTCCTTCACCCTGTCGAGCGTCGCCAGGCGGTGGTCGCACTCGACCACGATCAACGGCCGGCATCGGCGCAAGGTGCGCTCGGCGCCGCGCAGCACGTCGAGTTCGGCACCCTCGACGTCGATCTTGATCGCAGACACATTTCCCGTATCGGGGAGATAGTCGTCCAACGACGTCGTCTGCACCTGGATCGTCTTCGAGGTCTCGGCGGGGCGGAGCAGCGAGGCCCCGGGCTGGTGCCCCTCGGGCACGAACAGGGTCTTCTTGCTGGAGCACGAATAGACGGCGCGTGGTTCGACCACGACGTTGTCGAGCGAGAACCGCTTGCAGAGCCGCGCCAATCTTTCGGCCAGGTCCGGCTGGGGCTCGAAGGCGACGACCCGCCCCGGCGCCGACCACCGCGCCAGCCAGTAGAGAAAACTGCCCTTGTTGGCGCCGATGTCGCAGACGACGTCGCCGCGCCGGATGTGACGCCGCAGCTCGGAAAGCTCCGTCTTGTGGTCGCGGAATCTGGACCGCAAAATTCTCACCAGAAACCGGGATGCCTCATGTTTCGCCAACCGAGCCCCCCAATGCCATGGCCACGCATCCGCCAAACGAAGGCAAGCTTGGGTGCGCACGCCCTGTCGTTCACGGCAATGTTTCGAAATGGACGAGCGGCGGGGCGCCACGATGGCGCTGGCGTGGCGATTGGCGATCCCAGCAGGACTCGAACCTGCAACCCGCGGAGTAGAAATCCGCTACTCTATCCAGTTGAGCTATGGGACCGTCGTCGCGACGTGAACGGCACGGGCGGACGTCACGGGATGAACGCCCCGAGGCGAAGCCCCGCAGGTACGGCCATCCCATAGCATGGGTCATATGAAAAATCTTCCGTTTCGCCAAGACCGTCCGAACCGGATACGGGCCGGCGGCGACCAAGCGGAGGCGGAGGAGGGTCATCAAGGGCCCGTTCGCGCGTCAGCGGCGCTGGTCAAACGGCTGCCGCGGCCTTTGCCGGTATGCCATGTCCTGTGAACATGTCCTTTGAATTGCCGTTGATGAACAGATTTTCCCGGCCGCGGCCGCCTGCCGATGGCAGCCAAGGCCACGGGTCGCTATCTTGGCCCCTACAACCCTTGCCATCAGTCCGTCACCATTTCGCGTCCATTCTCGCCACCAATCGGTCAAACACGGGCGTCGATCCGTGCACCGCCAAGAGCTGTCTGGAAATCTTTCCAGAGAACTTTCAAAGAGCCGTCCAAGGAGCTGCCCCATGATCGGTCTGGTTCGCGCCGTCGCCCTCTGCGCCATCATGGCGCTCGGCCTCGTGTCCGCCCATGCCGCCGACAAGGCGTTCAAGCGCGACGATCTGGCTGACGCCGCCGTCAAGCTGGAGGCCCAGATCAAGAGCGAGGCGGGGGCGGTCAACAAGCCGCTGGCGACCTTGCGCACCGACGCCGATGCTGCGCTGCGCCGCAACGACCTCCGCACGGGTCTGCAAATCCTCGGACAGATCGCCACAGTGGCCCCGGATGATTCCGGTAATTGGCTGCGGCTGGCGCGCACCGTGCTCAACCAGATCAAGCCGATCAACTCGTCGGAGCAGACCTTCCTGCTGGAGCGCGCCTCGACGGCGGCCTACATCGCCTATCAGCGCGCCGGCAATGCCGGCGAGGAGGCGGACGCGCTCGCGGTGCTCGGCAAGACCATGGCCGAGCGCAAGCTGTGGCGGCCGGCGCTGGATGCGCTGCGGATGTCGCTCGACCTGCGCGAGGTCGCCGATGTCAGGGGCCAGTATGAGCGGATGCGCGACGAGCACGGCTTCAAGCTGCTCGACTATACCGTGGATTCCGACTCGGCGAGCCCGCGCGCCTGCTTCCAGTTCTCCGAGGATCTTGCCAAGCGCACCGACTTCTCGCCGTTCGTGGCACAGGCAGGTACCGACAAGCCGGCGCTGACCGCGGAGGACAAGCAGCTCTGCGTCGAGGGCCTCAAGCATGGCGAGCGCTACAACATCAATCTGCGCGCCGGGCTGCCGTCAGGCGTGAAGGAAAGCCTGCCGAAATCGGCCGAGTTCAACATCTATGTCCGCGACCGCAAGCCGTTCGTGCGCTTCACCGGCAAGGCCTATGTGCTGCCGCGCACCGGCCAGAAGGGCATTCCGCTGGTCAGCGTCAACACGCCCGCCGTCAACATCAACGTCTTCCGGATCGGCGACCGCAACCTGATCAACACCGTCATCGACAGCGACTTCCAGCGGCCGCTGTCGAGCTACCAGCTCACCGATCTCGGCGACCAGCGCGGCATGAAGGTGTGGAGCGGCGAGCTCTCGACCGCGATGACCCTGAACCAGGACGTCACCACCGCCTTTCCGGTGGATCAGGCGCTCAGCGACATGCAGCCGGGCGTCTATGTGATGACGGCCGCGCCGAAAGGCCCGACCAGCGGCAATGACGAGGACAGCGGCGGCCAGCTCGCCACGCAATGGTTCATCGTGTCCGATCTCGGCGTCGCCTCGTTCTCCGGCAATGACGGGATCCATGTGTTCGTCAACTCGCTGGCTTCAACCGATCCGGTGGTGCGCGCCGAGGTGCGGCTGGTGGCGCGCAACAACGAGATCCTGGCGACCCGCAGGACCGATGAGGCCGGGCACGCGCTGTTCGAGACGGGGCTGGCGCGGGGCGAGGGCGGGCTGGCGCCGGCGATGCTGACGGTGGTCGGCGAGAAAACCGACTACGCCTTCCTCAGCCTGAAGACGACCGCCTTCGATCTCTCCGACCGGGGCGTGTCCGGACGCGAGGCACCGGCCGGGCCGGACGCCTTCGTCTATTCCGAGCGCGGCGTCTACCGTTCCAACGAGACCGTCTACCTCACCGCGCTGCTGCGTGACGGCAAGGGCAACGCCATGACCGGTACGCCGCTGACGCTCGTCGTTGAGCGTCCTGACGGGGTCGAGTTCCGCCGGGCCGTGCTGCCGGATCAGGGGGCGGGCGGCCGATCGTTCAGCGTGGCGTTGAACTCGGCGGTGCCGACCGGCACCTACCGCGTGCGCGCCTTCACCGATCCCAAGGGGGCGGCCATCGGCGAGACCACCTTCATGGTCGAGGACTACGTCCCCGAGCGGCTGGAATTCGACTTGTCGTCCAAGGACAAGCAGATCAAGGCTGAGACTCCTGTGGAGGTGAAGGTCGACGGCCATTTCCTCTACGGCGCGCCGGCCTCCGGCCTGCAGCTCGAGGGCGACCTGCTGGTGACGACCGCGTCCGAGCGGCCGGGGTTCCCGGGCTACCAGTTCGGCGTCGCCGACGAGGAGAGCGCCTCCAACGAGCGCACCCCGATCGAAGGCATGCCGGAAACGGACGAGAAGGGCGCGGCGACGTTCCCGGTCAGCCTTGCCAAGCCGCCGTCCTCCAGCCGGCCGCAGGAGGCGCAGATCTATGTGCGGATGGCTGAGACCGGCGGCCGGGCCGTCGAGCGCAAGCTGGTGCTCCCCGTGGCGCCCAAGGCCGCGCAGATCGGCATCAAGCCGTCGTTTTCCGGCAAGAGCGTCGGCGAGGGCGAGAAGGCCGAGTTCGACGTCGTGTTCGTCTCGCCCGAGGGCAAGACGCTGGCGCGCAATGGGCTGCGTTATGAGCTGCTCAAGATCGAGTCGCGCTATCAGTGGTACCGGCAGAACTCCTATTGGGAGTACGAGCCGGTGAAGTCGACGCGCCGGATCGGCGATGGCGACGTCACGATCGCCGCCAACAAGCCGGCGCGGCTGAGCTTCCTGCCGGAGGCCGGGCGCTATCGCCTCGACGTCAAGTCGGCGGATGCCGACGGTCCGGTGACGTCGCTGCAGTTCGACGTCGGCTGGTACACCGACGGCAGCGCCGATACGCCGGATCTCTTGGAGACCTCGCTCGACAAGCCGCAATACCAGTCGGGCGACAGCATGGTCGTGACGGTCAATGCGCGCACCGCCGGCAAGCTGACGGTCAATGTGCTCGGCGACCGGCTGCTGACGACGCAGACCACCGAGGTCAAGGAGGGCACCAACCAGGTCAAGCTTGCAGTCGGCAAGGACTGGGGCACTGGCGCCTATGTCGTGACGACGCTGCGCCGTCCGCTCGATACGGCCGCGCAGCGCATGCCGGGCCGAGCGCTCGGCGTCGCCTGGTTCGGTATCGACAAGTCGGCGCGCACGCTCAATGTCGCGCTGACGCCCCCGGCGCTGGTGCGTCCGGGCTCGGCCTTGAAGATTCCGGTCAAGATCGGCGGGCTCAATCCCGGCGAGGACGCCAAGGTCGTGATCGCGGCGGTCGATGTCGGCATTCTCAACCTCACCAACTACAAGCCGCCGGCGCCGGACGAGTATTATCTCGGCCAGCGCCAGCTCTCGGCCGAGATCCGCGATCTCTATGGCCAGTTGATCGACGGGATGCAGGGCACGCGCGGCCAGATCCGCTCTGGCGGTGACTCTGGCGGCGCCGAGCTGCAGGGCTCGCCACCGACGCAGAAGCCGCTGGCGCTGTATTCGGGCATCGTCACCGTCGGGCCCGACGGAACTGCCGAGGTCAGCTTCGACATTCCGGAGTTCGCCGGCACAGCGCGGGTGATGGCGGTGGCGTGGAGCGCCACCAAAGTTGGCCGCGCCAATGTCGACGTCACCGTGCGCGATCCCGTGGTGCTGACCGCGACCCTGCCGCGCTTCCTCCTGTCAGGCGATCGCGGCACGCTGTCGTTCGATGTCGACAATGTCGAAGGCGGGCCCGGCGACTATGTCGTCAGCGTGAAGGCGGGCGGTCCGGTCAAGGTGTCCGGCAATGCCAACGTCACGATGAAGCTCGCGGCCAAGCAGCGGGCGTCGTCGACCCTGCCGCTGGAGGCCAGCGGCACCGGCACGGCGCAGCTCGACGTCGAGATCAAGGGACCGAACGGGCTTTCGCTGGCGCGGCACTATCAGCTCGACGTCAAGCCGGCGACCCAGGTGCTGGCGCGGCGCTCGATCCGCACGCTCGCCAAGGGCGAGAGCCTGACGCTGACGTCCGACATGTTCTCCGATCTCGTGGCGGGCACCGGCACGGTGTCGCTGTCGGCGGGGTTGTCGACCGCGCTCGATGCGGCGACCATCCTGAAGGCGCTCGACCGCTACCCCTATGGCTGCTCGGAGCAGATCACGAGCCGCGCGATGCCGCTGCTCTATGTCAACGAGCTCGCGGCCGGCGCGCATCTGGCGATGGACACCGAGGTCGACCAGCGCATCCGCGACTCGATCGACCGGCTGCTGGCGCGGCAGGGATCCAATGGCTCGTTCGGCCTGTGGTCGTCGGGCGGCGACGATCCCTGGCTCGATGCTTATGTCACGGACTTCCTGACCCGCGCCCGCGAGAAGGGCTTTGCGGTGCCGGACGTGCTGTTCAAGAGCGCGCTCGACCGCGTCAGGAACTCGGTGGTGAATGCCGAGGAGCCGGAGAAGACGGGCGGCCGCGATCTCGCTTATGGCCTCTACGTGCTGGCGCGCAATGGCGCGGCGCCGATCGGCGACCTGCGCTATCTCGCCGACACCAAGCTCGGCAATCTCGCCACCCCGATCGCCAAGGCGCAGCTTGCCGCGGCGTTGGCGCTGGTCGGCGACCGCGCCCGTGCGGAGCGGGTCTATGCCGCCGCGGCCGACAGCCTCGCGCCGAAGCCGGTCTTGGTGTTCGGCCGCACCGATTACGGCTCCGACCTGCGCGATGCAGCGGCGCTGGTGTCGTTGGCGGGCGAGGGCAATGCGCCGCGGGCGACGTTGACGCAGGCCGTCGCCCGTGTCGAAGCCGCGCGCGGGCTGACGCCGTACACCTCGACGCAGGAGAATGCGTGGATGGTGCTGGCGGCGCGCGCGCTGGCCAAGGAGACGCTGACGCTCGACATCAACGGCCAGGCCGTGAAGCAGGCGATGTACCGCAGCTACAAGGCGGCGGAGCTCTCAGGCCAGCCGCTGAAGATCACCAACACCGGTGATGCGCCGGTGCAGGCAGTGGTCTCGGTCTCCGGCTCGCCGCTGACGCCGGAGCCGGCCGCGTCGAACGGTTTCAAGATCGAGCGCGGCTACTACACGCTCGACGGCAAGCCGGCCGATATCAGAACCGCGAAGCAGAACGACCGTTTCGCTGTCGTGCTGAAGGTCACCGAGGCCAAGCCGGAGTACGGCCACATCATGGTGTCGGACTATCTGCCGGCGGGGCTTGAGATCGACAATCCGCACCTGGTGTCGTCGGGTGACAGCGGCACCTTGGACTGGATCGAGGACGGCCAGGAACCGGTCAACACCGAGTTCCGCGACGACCGCTTCACCGCCGCGCTCGACCGCGCCGCGGATTCCAAGTCGGTGTTCACGGTCGCCTACGTCGTGCGCGCGGTGTCGCCCGGCAAATACGTGCTGCCGCAGGCCTATGTTGAGGACATGTACAATCCCTCGCGCTATGGTCGGACGGGCACGGGCTCGGTGGAGGTCCGCGCGGCCAAATGAGCGAGGGTGGGACGAGCGATCGTGAGCTGGGTGGCAAGACGGACCTCCACACTCCGCCATGCCCGGTCGCTCCGCGCGCTCCGAACGACGTGGATGGCCGGGACAAGCCCGGCCATGACGGCAGGAGAGGGTGGGGCGTCAAACGGCTGTTCGCCATTGCGCTCGCATTGGTCGCGTCGGTCGCCGTCGCCATCACCGCCTGGACCATCTCCCTCGGCCCGCTGCCGCTGGGCGAGGCGAGGGCGGTCTCCACCACCGTGGTCGACCGCCACGGCAAGCTGCTGCGTGCCTATGCGATGGCGGACGGGCGGTGGCGGCTGCCGGTCAGCGTCAAAAAAGACGTCGATCCGACCTATCTGAAGCTGCTGCTGGCCTATGAGGACCAGCGCTTCTTCGACCATCACGGCGTCGATCCGCGCGCGCTGGTGCGGGCGGCCATCCAGCTCGGCTCGCACGGCCACATCGTCTCCGGCGGCTCGACCATCACGATGCAGCTGGCGCGGCTGCTCGAGCCGCGGCGGCAGCGCTCGCTGCATGCCAAGCTCCGGCAGATCGTGCGCGCGCTCGAGCTCGAGCGAAAGCTGAGCAAGGACGAGATCCTCGATCTCTACCTGACGCTGGCGCCCTATGGCGGCAATCTCGAAGGCATCCGTGCCGCCTCGATTGCATATTTCGGCAAGGAGCCGAAGCGGCTGTCGCTGGCGGAAGCGGCCCTCTTGGTGGCGCTGCCGCAGTCACCGGAGACGCGGCGACTCGACCGGCAACCCGAGGCCGCTCGACGCGGCCGCGACCGCGTGCTCGACCGCATGGTGTCGGAGAACGTGATCTCCGCCGAGGACGCGGCGCAGGCGAAGGCGCAAGCCGTGCCGGCCTTCCGCAAGCCGATGCCGATCCTGGCGCCGCATGCCGCCGACCAGGCCTCGGCGGCCGTCAAGGATCAGCCGATCATCCGCCTGACGCTGGATGCGTCGCTGCAGAGGGTGCTGGAGCCGCTGGCGCGCGACCGTGCCATCGCATTGGGACCGAACATCTCGGTCGGCCTCATCGTGATCGACAATGACAGCGGCGACGTGCTCGCCCATGTCGGCTCGGCGGATTATTTCGACGAGAAGCGGGCAGGGCAGGTCGACATGACCCGCGCGGTGCGCTCGCCGGGCTCGACCCTGAAGCCGTTCATCTATGGACTCGCCTTCGAGGACGGCTTCGTGCACCCGGAGAGCCTGATCGAGGACCGCCCGGTGCGCTTCGGCTCCTACGCGCCGGAAAATTTCGACATGACGTTCCAGGGCACGGTGCCGGTGCGCAAGGCGCTGCAACTGTCCCTGAACGTGCCCGCTATCGTGCTGCTCGATCGTGTCGGCGCCAGCCGGCTGTCGTCGCGACTGAAGCAGGCCGGCGGCAATCTGGTGCTGCCGAAGGACGAGGCGCCCGGCCTTGCGATGGGGCTCGGCGGCGTCGGCGTGACCCTGCAGGACCTCGCCCAGCTCTATGCAGGCTTTCCGCGCCTCGGCACCACCAGGCCGCTGCGCGAGATCATGACGGCTGAGGGGACTGACGGCGCGCGCGAGCCGATGCGGCTGATGGATTCGGCGGCCGCCTGGCAGGTCGGCAACGTGCTGCTGGGGACGCCGCCGCCGGAAAACGCAGCCCGCAACCGGATCGCCTTCAAGACCGGTACCAGCTACGGCTATCGCGACGCTTGGTCGGTCGGCTTCGACGGCCGCGTCACGATCGGCGTCTGGGTCGGCCGGCCTGATGGCGCGCCGGTGCCCGGCCTGATCGGTCGCGTCGCCGCGGCGCCGATCCTGTTCGACGCTTTTGCCCGCAGCGGCAAGCTGCCAGCAACATTGCCGAAGCCGCCCAAGGGGGCACTGGTCGCCAGCAATTCAAAGTTGCCGCTGCCGCTGCGCCGGTTCCGGCCGATCGGCGAATTGGTGCGGACCGGCGCCGAACAGGCGCCGCACATCCAGTTCCCGCTGAACGGCTCGCGCATCGATGTCGACCGATCCGCGGGACGCGAGGCATCGGTGATGCCGGTGAAAGTGTCGGGCGGCGTGCTGCCGCTGACCATGCTGGTCAATGGACTGGCCGTCGGCGAGATCGATAGCCGCCGCCAGCGCCTGATCGATCCGCCCGGGCCGGGCTTTGCCCGCCTCACCGTGATCGATGCCACGGGCGCTGCGGACACAGTTGTGGTCAGAATCCAGTGAGGGTTCGCTAAGCGGTTGTCGGCATGGCGGTTTCAGCGTATTCGGAACCCCATGGTCGAGACCTATGCCCGCCCCCGTTTTGGAGAGCCGCGCGAGCCGAAGAACCTGGTCAATCCAGGCAATCGGCTGGTGCGGATGATCGATGCCGTCACCGTGAGCCACACCAGGGCGGCGGCGTTCCTGCTCGTCTGCGGGCTGCTGTTGTTCCTGCCGGGCTTCTTCACGATCCCGCCGATCGATCGCGACGAGGCGCGCTTCGCCCAGGCGACCAAGCAGATGGTCGAGAGCGGCGATTACGTCGACATCCGCTTCCAGGACGACGTGCGCTACAAGAAGCCGGTCGGCATCTACTGGTTGCAATCGGCCGCGGTCGAGACGGCGTCGGCGATCGGTCTGCCGCGTGCGCAACTGCGCATCTGGGTCTACCGCATTCCCTCGCTGATCGGCGCGATCGGCGCGGTGCTGCTGACCTATTGGACCGCGCTCTCCTTCGTGACACGGCGCGGCGCCGTGTTCGCCGCCTTGCTGATGTGCTGCTCGGTGCTGCTCGGCGTGGAAGCCCGGCTCGCCAAGACCGACGCGATGCTGCTGTTCACCGTGGTGGCTGCCATGGGTGCGCTGGCGCGCGTCTATCTGTCGTGGCAGCGCGGCGAGGATCCGGTGCATCCGCCCTGGGGACCGCCCGCGATCTTCTGGACGGCGCTCGCCGGCGGCATCCTGATCAAGGGCCCGCTGATCCTGATGTTCGCGGGACTGACGATCGTGACCCTGGCGATCATGGATCGCGGCGCCGGCTGGCTATCGCGTCTGCGCCCTCTGTGGGGACTGATGTGGATGCTGGTGCTGGTGCTGCCCTGGTTCGTGCTGATCTTCCTGCGCGCCGGCGACACCTTCTTCGCCGACTCCGTCGGCGGCGACATGCTGAGCAAGATCGGCGCCCAGGAGTCGCATGGCGCGCCGCCGGGCCTCTATCTGCTGCTGTTGTTCATCACCTTCTGGCCCGGCGCGCCGCTGGCCGCGATGGCGGCGCCTGCGGTGTGGCGCGCGCGGCGCGAGCCGGGGGCGCAGTTCTTGCTGGCCTGGCTGCTGCCGTCCTGGATCGTGTTCGAGGCGGTGCTGACCAAGCTGCCGCATTATGTGCTGCCGCTGTATCCGGCGATCGCGATCCTCACGGTGGGCGCGCTGGAGCGGCGGGTGCTGGCGCGCAACTGGCTGCGGCGCGGCGCGGCCTGGTGGTTTGCGATTCCCGCCATCACCTCGGTGGTGGCCGTGATCGGCGCCATCATCGTCACGCACCAGCCGGTGTTCCTGGCCTGGCCGTTCGTCGCGGCGTCGCTGATCTTCGGCCTGTTCGCCTGGTGGCTCTATGACGACGGCCGTGCCGAGCGCTCGCTCTTGAATGCCGGCGTGGCGGCGATGTTCCTGGCGTTCGTGGTATACGGCGCCGTGCTGCCGGCGCTGACGCCGCTGTTTCCCAGCGCGGAGATTGCGCGCGCGCTCCGCAACGTGGTCTGCGTCGGGCCGAAGGCGGCGGCGGCAGGCTTCCACGAGCCGAGCCTCGTCTTCATGACAGGGTCGTCGACGCAACTCACCGACGGCTCCGGCGCCGCCGACTTCCTCAGCCAGGGCACCTGCCGCTTTGCTTTGGTCGAGCAGCGCACCGAGCGCGCCTTCGTGCAACGGGCCGAAGCGATCGGGCTGCGCTACAACGTCGCCAAGCGCATCGACGGCTACAACATCTCGCAGGGCCGTCCGGTCTCGATCGCGATCTATCGCTCGGAGGGCACCGAATAGATGTCGGCGCCCGACAGCCCCGCGCGATCGTCAGGCTATTTCGCCCAGCTCGCGCTGGTCGGCAAATTCTCGCTCGGCCGGCTGGTCCGCCAGCCGCAAACGGCGCCGGAGGCCGCGAGCCGGCAACGCCTGGGGCGCGAGCTTCTCCTGCTCGGCGCCATCGGCCTGAGTGCGATCCTGATGCTGATGTTCGCGTTCGATGCTTACGAGATCGGGCTGATGCCGACACGCGGAACATCGAGCCTTTGGCCGGTGCGGATCATCACCGAGTTCGGTCAGGATGAATACGTGCTGGGACTGTTGGCCGTGAGCGTCGTCGCGACGATCCTGATTGCGCCGCTGTGGCCGGAAGCCAGCCGCAGCCGTCTGCTGAATTTCGCGACCCACGTTCAATACGCCTTCTTCGCGGTGCTGAGCGCGGTACTTGCTGCCCAAGTGCTGAAATACATCATCGGCCGCGGCCGCCCCTTCGTCGGCGGCAAGGCGAATGCCTTCAATTTCGACCCGTTCAACGGCACGCCGGCCTATTTCAGCATGCCGTCCGCACATGCGGTGACGGCCTTCGCGCTGGCCTTTGCAATGTCCGCCATCTGGCCGCGGTTGCGCGTTCCCATGTTCATCTATGCCGTCGTGATCGCCTTGAGTCGGCTGGTGCTGCTGGCGCATCATCCGAGCGACGTGGTCGCCGGCGCCGTGGTGGGATTGGCCTGCGCCGTGCTCGTCCGCTACTGGTTCGCAGCTCGTCGGCTCGGCTTTCGTCTCGGCAAGGACGGCCAAATCGTACCGCGCTAAAGGGGTTGATAGCGGGCCCCAAGCCCCATAAGAAGCCTCCGCCGGAGCGCCCCGGGGCAGGAACCGGCCCGATCACGCCCTTACGAGTCTCAACTCTTGTCGACCGAATCCCCCGTTGCCGTCTCCATCGTCGTTCCCGTGCGCAACGAGGCCGGCAACATCACGCCGCTGATCAGCGAGATCGCGACCGCGCTCGATGGTCTGTGGCCGTACGAGATCATCTACGTCAATGACGGCTCGACCGACGAGACCGCGCAGCGGCTCACCGAGGAAATGGCACTGCGGCCGAACCTGCGCGTCCTGCGGCATGAGACGTCTTCCGGCCAATCGGCGGCTGTCAGGAGCGGCATCCGCGCCGCCCACGGCGCTGTCGTCGCGACGCTCGACGGGGACGGGCAGAACAACCCTGCTTTTCTGCCCGAGCTCATCGCCGCGCTCGAAAAGGGCGGTGCGCATGTCGGCCTCGTCGCCGGGCAGCGGGTCGGCCGCAAGGATACTGGCTTTAAGAAACTGCAGTCACGGCTCGCCAACAAGATCCGCAATGCGGTGCTGCACGATGGAACGCGTGACACCGGCTGCGGCCTCAAGGCGGTTCGCCGCGACGTGTTCCTGATGATGCCGTATTTCGATGGTCTGCACCGCTTCCTGCCGGCGCTGGTGCGGCGCGAGGGCTATGACATCGCCTATGTCGACGTGATCGACCGGCCTCGGCACTCTGGTGTCTCGAACTACGGGTTCTTCGACCGGCTCTGGATCGGGATCATGGATCTCGCCGGCGTGTGGTGGCTGATCCGCCGCAAGAAGCCGACGCCGGTTGCGATCGAGGTGAAGTAATGCTGATTCAATTCGGGCAGGCGTTCAGCAACTATCTCTACGACATCTTCATCGCCAAGTTCGATTTCTGGCTGGTGTTCGGCCTCGCGGCACAACTGGCCTTCGCTGCGCGCTTCCTGGTGCAGTGGATCGCCAGCGAGCGCGCGGGCAAGAGCGTCGTGCCGCTCGCATTCTGGTTCTTCTCGATCGGGGGAGGGCTGATGACGCTGATCTATGGTCTCGTGAAGCGCGAGCCGGTCATCATCTTCGGCCAGCTGTTGTCGAACATCATCTACGTCCGCAACGTGATGTTGATCTTCAAGAACCGCCAGCGGGAATCGCAGACGCTGAGCAATTGATCGGGCCGTAGGGGTCTCACCACCGCCGACATTCCGGGTTCAATCGCCACGCGCAGCCGCGTCGCGGCTGCACATTGACGCTTGCCCAGGAATGACGGTGGTCGTGAAACCGGAAGAGTAGTTTCACTGATAGGACGCGCAAGACTCAGCGCGGCAATGGCTGGGCCGACGATGCGGGCAGGGCGGCGGCCTCTGCGCTCTCGACTGCTTCGCTGCGGCGGGGCGCGACCTCGCCGGCCGCATCGAGCACGGGATAGGCGACCGAGCAGATGTGCGAGTGGATACGCCTGAGATCGCGCAGCACGTCGAGATGCAGCGAGGTGGTTTCCAGCGTCTCCGAGCGGCCCTCGCGCAGACGTTCGAGGTGCCGCTCGGTCGCGCCGAGTTCGGCGTTGCGGAGCTCGGCTTTCTGATCGAGCAGTTGGTGGGCTTGCTGCGCATCGCCGGACATGAAGATGCCGAACGCGATGCGGAGCGCCTCCATGATCTGGCGATGAAAGGCCTGCAGCTCGTCGGCGCCCTCAGCGGAGAACTGGAACCTGCGTTTGATCTTCTTGGTCGCGAGCTCGCTCAGGTTCTTGTCGATGATGTCGCCGATATGCTCGAGGTTGATCGCGAAGGAGATGATCTCCATCGCGCGCTTGCCCTCGCGCTCGTCCAGGCTGCCGCGCGTCAGCTTGGTGATGTAGAGCTTGATGGCCTCGTCGAGCCGGTCGACGACGTTGTCGGCGCGTGACACCTGATCCACGAGGCCACGGTCGTTGGTCATCATCGCGGTCATGACGTTGCGCAACATGGTCTCGACCAGATCGCCCATGCGCAGCGCCTCGCGCGCCGCGTCCGCAAGCGCAAGCGACGGGGTTTCCAGCGCGGTCTCGTCGAGATAGCGCGGCTTCGCCGGATCGACCTCGGCCGGGCGGTCCGGAAACAGTCGCGTGAGCAACTTCTCCATGCCGCCCAGCAGGCCGATGAAGACCACGGCCGTGCCGAGATTGAACGCCATGTGGAACTGCGCTGTCAGCTTCGACAGATCCGGTTGCCACGATTGCAGCAAATTGGCGAGCGGATGCAGGAAGGGTGTGATCAGCGCGACGCCGATGATGCGGTTGAGGAGATTGCCGACGGGCAGGCGATAGCTCGCAGGATTGTCGCGGTGCGCGCCCTCGAACACCGGGTTGACGGCGCTGCCGAGATTGGCCCCGAGCACGAGCGCCAGCGCCGCATCGGCCGTAACGAAATGCGCATAGGCCAGCGACATCACCAGCAGCACGCTGGCGACGCTGGAGTGCACGACCCAGGTGACGAGCGCACCGAAGATGATGCACAGCGTGACATCGGCCGTGATCGCCTGCATGAACACGCGCATCGCCGGCGCTTCTTCGGCGGGTGCCAACGTATCGATCAGAATATGCAGCGACAGCAGCATCAGGCCGAGGCCGATTGCTACTCGGCCGAGATCCTTGATGCGCGATCGCGGCCCACTGCGGAACGCCACCAGGCCGAGCACGAACAGGATGGGGGCGACTGCCGCCACGTTGAACGAGAGCACCTGGACGATCAGCGTGGTGCCGATATTGGCGCCGAGCATGATCGCGAGCGCCGGGATCAGGCCGACCAGGCCTTCCGCTGCGAAGGAGGTCGTGATCAGCGCGGTCGCCGTGCTGCTCTGGAGCAGAGCGGTCAGACCGAGGCCGGCAGCGAGGGCGCTGAAGCGGTTGCGCAGCGCCCGCGACAGCAGCAGCCGGAGATCCGGGCCGAAGGCGCGGAGAATGCCGCTGTGGACCATGTGAAGGCCCCACAGCAGCAACGCCACGCCGCCCATCAGATCGAGCAGAACCATGATTTCCGTTCGTTCGAGCTTTCCTTGCCGCGCAGGCTACCCCCAATCGGCGGGACATCAACGCCAATTTGTCGGCCCCGGCTGCCCGATCGCGCGGCGCTCCGCTGGCTGCGAGCGTGCTTAAGCCGCGTTGAACGCCGCAAAGCCTCGGTCGAGATCCTCCTTGAGATCCTCCACGTTCTCCAGGCCGATATGCAGACGCAGCGTGGGCCCCCCCGGCGCCCAGGTGGTGGCCGTGCGGTAGCTCGCGCAGTCGAACGGAATCGCAAGGCTCTCGAAGCCGCCCCAGGAATAGCCCATTCCGAACAGCGTCAGCGTGTCGAGCATCGCATCGACCGCGGCTTGTGGCTTTGGTTGCAGCACGATGCTGAACAGGCCGGAGGCGCCGGTGAAGTCCCGCTTCCAGATCGCATGCCCCGGATGGCTCTCCAGCGCGGGATGCAGCACCTCGATCACCTCGGGACGCGCGGCGAGCCAGCGGGCCATTTCCAGCCCCGAGCGATGGTGCTGCGCCAGGCGCACGCCCAGCGTCCGCACCCCGCGCAGGGCGAGGAACACGTCGTCCGGGCCGGCGCAGACGCCGAGCAGGCGAATGCCCTCGGCGATCAGCGGCCATGCCTTCGCATTGGCCGAAATCGTGCCGAACATGATGTCGGAGTGGCCGCCGATATATTTGGTGGCCGCCTGCATGCTGATGTCGACGCCCTGGTCGAGGGAGCGGTGGTAGAGCGGCGTCGCCCAGGTGTTGTCGTCGATGACCAGTGCGCCGTGCGCATGTGCGACCGCGGCAATGGCGGGGATGTCCGGCATTTCGAACGACTGCGAGCCCGGCGCCTCGACAACCACCGCGCGTGTATTTGGTTTGAGCAGTTGCTCAATTCCTGGGCCGATCAATGGGTCGAAATAGGTCGTCTCGACGCCGTAGCGTGCCAGCATGCCGTTGCAGAAATTGCGGGTCGGACGATAGATGCTGTCGCACACCAGCACGTGGTCGCCGGCCTTGAGCACCGACAGCAGCGTGGTCGAGATTGCCCCAAGGCCGGATGGTGCGATGCCGACGCCGGCGCATTGCGGTCCCTCCAGCGCCATCAGGACCTGCTGCAGGGCCTTCGTCGTCGGCGTGCCGTGGCGGCCATACTGGAATTCGCCGCGGTGTGCGTGCAGGTCCTCGGCGGTTGGATACAGAACCGTCGAACCATGAACGACGGGGGGATTCACGAATCCGTGCTGCGCCTTAGTATCCCGCCCCGCCGTGATCAGCCGTGTTTCGACGTTTTGTCGCACCGCCGCAGCGGGGTCATTCGATGATGCCATTCGCGTGTCTTTTCTCTCTTAACCTGCCGGGATAGCTCGAAATCGGGCAGCACTGCGGTCGTTAATAACAGAATGCAGAACAGGCCCGTCAACCCCTTGACCCGGACCGCCAGTCGTTCTGTGATGCCGGCGCAATTCGATCGCTGCACGTTGAGGGGCTTGCCGCGATTTCCGCTTCATCTCGCCTGCACGGCTTCGTCGTGCATGGTGTACGCCATATTCTTGGTATGGCGTTTGCAACGCGGATTCAGGTCGGGCCCCCCTGCGCGCTGAGACTTCATCGCTCCCCAAGGACGACCGCGAAAGGCTGTATTTATGAAACGCGTCACTCTGGCTCTCACTCTTGCTCTCGCCCCGGTGCTGGCGAGCGTCGGCGCCCAGGCCGAAACGCTCAAGACCGTCAAGGATCGTGGCATGCTCGCCTGCGGCGTCAGCCAGGGCCTCCCTGGCTTCTCGTCGCCTGACGACAAGGGCAACTGGACCGGGATCGACGTCGACGTCTGCCGCGCCATCGCCGCCGCGATCTTCAACGATCCGACCAAGGTGAAGTTCGTTCCGCTGTCCGCCAAGGACCGCTTTACCGCACTGCAGTCGGGCGAAGTGGACGTGCTGTCGCGCAACACCACCTGGACCCTGTCGCGGGACACCTCGCTGGGCGCCAATTTCGCCGGCGTGACCTATTATGACGGCCAGGGCTTCATGGTGAAGAAGGCCCTCAAGGTGAATTCTGCGCTCGAGCTCAACAGCGCCTCGGTCTGCGTGCAGACCGGCACCACCACCGAGCAGAACCTCGCCGACTACTTTAAGGCCAACAAGATGAAGTACGAGGTAATTGCGTTCGCCGGCGCCGACGAGACTGTGAAGGCCTATGAATCCGGCCGCTGCGACGTGTTTACCACCGACGTCTCGGGCCTCTACGCCGAGAGGCTGAAGCTGTCCAATCCGGCCGATCACGTCGTGCTGCCTGAAGTGATCTCGAAGGAGCCGCTGGGCCCGATGGTACGTCACGGTGACGATCAGTGGTTCGACATCGTCAAGTGGACGCTGTTCGGGCTGGTCACCGCCGAGGAGCTCGGCGTGACGCAGGCGAACGTCGACGAGATGGCCAAGTCGGACAAGCCCGAGTTCAAGCGCGCCTTCGGCACCGATGGCAATCTCGGCGAGCAGCTCGGCCTCACCAAGGACTGGTTCTCGCGCATCGTGAAAGCGGTCGGGAATTATGGCGAGATGTATGACCGCAACGTCGGCGCAGGGTCCAAGCTGCAGATTGCGCGCGGTCTGAACCAGCTCTGGAACAAGGGCGGTCTGCAGTACGCGCCGCCGATCCGCTGATCGCTGCACGAGATCGGGGCTGCGGCGAATGAGCATCGAAGCGAGGCTACCGCCTCCGCAATATGGGCTTCGGCTGAAGCGCATGCTCGGAGGAAAGGCAGGATGGAACGGCATCATCCTGCAGATCCTGTTCGTCGCAGTCCTGGTGTGGGTTGGCTACGAGATCGTGGCCAACGCACGCAGCAACCTCGCAGCCCAACGTATCACGTCGGGATTCGGCTTTCTCAACAACACGGCCGGCTTCGACGTCAACCAGACCCTGATCAGCTACTCCGGCTCCGACAGCTACAGCCGCGTGCTGATCGTCGGCGTGCTGAACACCCTGCTGGTCTCGGTCATCGGCATCGTGCTGGCGACCATCCTGGGCTTCCTGGTCGCTCTAGGCCGGCTATCACCGAATGTGCTGCTGTCGCGTGTCTCCGGCGCCTATGTCGAGCTGATCCGCAACCTGCCGCTCCTGTTCCAGATCCTGTTCTGGTATCTTGCGGTGTTGGCGGCTCTGCCCGGACCGCGACAGAGCATCTCTCTTTTCTCGACGTTCTTTCTCAACAATCGTGGCTTCATCGTTCCGCGACCGATCGAGGAGCCCGGCCTGATGCCGTTCCTGGTCGCGCTCGGTGCCGCGATCGTCGGCTCGGCCGGTCTGCACTATTACGCGCGGCGTGAGCTGTTCGTACGCGGCCATGCGATGCGGATCTGGCCCTACGTGCTGGGGCTGCTGATCGGCCTGCCGCTGATTGCAACGCTCGTGTTCGGCGTGCCGATTTCGTTCGAGGTGCCGGCGCTCAAGGGATTCAACTTCGCCGGCGGTTCGCGCATCATTCCCGAGCTCGTCGCGCTGACCCTGGCGCTGACCATGTACACGGCGTCGTTCATCGCCGAGGTGGTGCGTGCCGGCATCCTCTCCGTCCACAAGGGGCAGATGGAAGCGGGGCTCTCGCTCGGACTGAGCCGCGGCACCGTGCTGCGCCTGATCGTCGTGCCGCAGGCGCTCCGCGTCATCCTGCCGCCGCTGACGAACCAGTATTTGAACCTGACCAAGAACTCCTCGCTCGCGGTCGCCATCGGTTATCCCGATCTCGTTTCGGTGTTCGCGGGCACGACGATGAGCCAGACGGGTCAGGCCATCGAGATCATCGGAATCACGATGGGCGTCTATCTGGCGCTGTCGCTGATCACCAGCGCGATGATGAGCTTCTACAGCTGGCGGCTTGGGAAGAGACTTGGCGCATGACCGACATCACGGCCTCAACCTTCATCCGTCAGGACATGGCCGGAGAACGTCCGGCGCCCATCAAGACGACGGGGTTCGTCGGCTTCGTCCGCACGAGGCTGTTGAACTCGCCGACCAATATCCTGCTCACCCTGGTGAGCGCGCTGTTGATCTGGTTCACCGTGATCCCGGCGGTCAAGTTCCTGCTGGTCGACGCGGTGTGGGTCGGCAAGGACCGCGAAGCTTGTCTGGCGCAGAACGCGGGCCATCCGGTCGGCGCCTGTTGGCCCTACATTTCGGCGAAGTTCGGCCAGTTCATGTACGGCTTCTATCCGGAGGCCGACCGGTGGCGGGTCAATCTGACCTACGGGCTCGCGGTGGTGCTGCTGGCGCCGCTGCTGATCCCGCGCCTGCCGGCCAAAGGATTGAACGCGGGCCTGTTCTTCTTCGCGCTTCCGGTGGTCGCATTCTTCCTGCTCTATGGCGGTGGGCTGGAGGGCTTCGGCGTGAGCTGGACCACAGGCGCGCTCCAGCTGTTCGTCGAGAGCATCGATACGGCCGGTAACGCGCTGGTTCGCGCCGGCGACAATTTGCCGGTGGTCGGCATGCTGCTATGGCTGCTCGGCAAGCTGGTCGTGCTGATCGGTACGCTTGCATCGCTCGTGATCTGGCCGCTGGTCTGGATCCGCAATGAGCTGCAGCAATCTCACCAACCCGTGTGGAACGATCTCGTGCTCTCCGCGATCATTGTCACCGCGCTGGTCTTCATCGTCGGTGGCGGGAGCAGGGCGCTGCGCAGCGTGATCGCCACGGCCGCGGCCTTCGCCGGCATCGCCATCGTCATTGCGATCATGGGCCTCGATCGCGGCGGCCTTCCCATCGTCGATACAAGGCTGTGGGGCGGAATGCTGGTGACGCTGGTCGTCTCGGTGATCGGCATCGTCGCGTCGATGCCGATCGGCATTGCGCTTGCGCTGGGCCGCCGTTCAACCATTCCACTGATCCGCATCTTTTCGATTGCCTTCATCGAGCTGGTGCGCGGCGTGCCGCTGATCACGGTGCTGTTCTTCGCCACCTACATGCTGCCGCTGTTCCTGCCCGGCAATGTCAGGGTCGACGGCCTGGTTCGGGCGCTGATCGGCGTCGCGCTGTTCTCGGGCGCCTACATGGCCGAGGTCATCCGTGGCGGCCTGCAGGCCATACCGCGTGGTCAGGCGGAGGCATCGAGCGCGCTCGGGCTGTCCTGGTGGAAGACGACCAGCTTCATCGTGCTGCCGCAGGCGCTGCGCCACGTCATCCCCGGCATCGTCAACAGCTTCATCTCGCTGTTCAAGGACACCTCGCTGGTGTCGATCGTGGCGCTGTTCGACCTGCTCGGCAGCCTCAAGGCCTCGTTTGCCGATCCGGTGTGGGCGACGCCGACCACGGCCTTCACCGGCTTTGCCTTCACCGGCCTGATCTACTTCGCCTTCTGCTTCGGCATGTCACGCTACTCCATGCTGGTCGAGCGCCGCGTCAATGCGCACCGGCGCCATTGAGCCAGAGATCATCGAGAGACCCATGACTGCAAATTCGATCGTCAGCATTTCCGCCCTCAACAAATGGTACGGCGAATTCCACGTCCTGCGCGACATCAACCTCTCCGTCGGGAAGGGTGAGCGCATCGTGATCTGCGGGCCCTCGGGCTCGGGCAAGTCGACCCTGATCCGCTGCATCAACGCGCTCGAGGAATTCCAGGAGGGCGAGATCAATGTCGACGGCATCGATCTCGGGCCCAACCTCAAGCGCGTCGACGAGGTCCGCCGCGAGGTCGGCATGGTGTTCCAGAGCTTCAACCTGTTTCCGCACCTGACCGTGCTGGAGAACTGTACCCTGGCGCCGATCTGGGTGCGCAACATCCCCCAGAAGGAAGCCGAGGCGACTGCGATGAAGTTCCTGGAGCGGGTCAAGATCCCGCATCAGGCGCAGAAATACCCGGGCCAGATGTCGGGCGGTCAGCAGCAGCGCGTCGCCATCGCGCGCGCGCTGGCGATGAACCCGAAGGTCATGCTGTTCGACGAGCCGACATCGGCGCTCGATCCGGAGATGGTGAAGGAGGTGCTCGACACGATGGTCGATCTCGCCAAGGAGGGCATGACCATGCTGGTCGTGACCCACGAGATGGGCTTCGCGCGCGAGGTCGCCAACCGCGTCGTGTTCATGGACGCCGGCCAGATCATCGAATCGAACACGCCGCAGGAATTCTTCGCCAACCCGCAGCATGCGCGCAGCAAGCTGTTCCTGAGCCAGATTTTGCGGCATTGATGAGGAAGCGAATAGGGACTTGCGAATAGCGAATAGGGCGAAAAGTTCTACTCGCTACTCGCCCTCAAACGAAAGGCGGCTTGATGCCGCTGCGCCGCTCCAGCCAAGCCGGCACCGGCAGGTTCTTCGAACGCATGAATTCCGGATTGTACAGCTTCGACTGATAGCGCGTGCCCGAGTCGCACAGGATGGTCACGATGGTGTGGCCGGGGCCGAGTTTCCTGGCGAGTTGCACCGCGCCGGCGACGTTGACGCCGGTCGAGCCGCCCAGGCATAAGCCTTCATGCTGTACGAGGTCGTAGATCGTGTTGACGGCGTCCTCGTCGGACACCAGGAACGCGTCGTCGACCTTGGCGGTCTCGATCACGGGCGTCACACGACCGATGCCGATGCCTTCGGTGATGGAATCGCCGGGCGTCGATTTGACGACGCCGTTCTTGAACCATTCGTACATCGCGAAGCCGTGCGGATCGGCGCAGGCGGTGACGATATTCTTGTTTCTGTCCTTCAAATAGCGGCTCGTGCCGGCGATCGTGCCGCCGGTGCCGACCGCGCAGATGAAGCCGTCGACCTTGCCGCCGGTCTGCTCCCAGATCTCGGGTCCCGTGGACTCATAATGCGCCTTGGCGTTGTCGAGGTTGTTCCACTGGTCGGCGAACAGCACGCCGTTCGGTTCGGTCTTGCGCAATTCGTCGGCGAGCCTGCGCCCGACATGCTGATAGTTGTTGGGATTGCTGAACGGCAACGCCGGCACCTCGACCAGCTCCGCACCGCACAGCCGCAGCATGTCCTTCTTTTCCTGGCTCTGCGTCTCCGGGATCACGATCAGCGTGCGATAGCCGCGCGCGCTGGCGACCACGGCCAGACCGATGCCGGTGTTGCCGGCTGTGGCCTCCACCACGAGGCCGCCGGGCTTGAGATCGCCGCGCCTCTCGGCCTCCAGGATCATCCACTTGCCGGCACGGTCCTTGACCGACTGGCCCGGGTTCATGAACTCGGCCTTGCCGAGAATGGTGCAGCCCGTCGCCTCCGAGGCGCGATTGAGCTTGATCAGGGGCGTGTTGCCGATCGCCGCGACGACGTCGTTGTGAATGGTCATTTTGCAGATACCGTAGGAGTTTCCTCGAGCACACTTAAGAGGACCCTAGCCTGATATCCAGGGCAGCGTAAGCCGGCCGGATCAGCCCCCTGATTTCGCAAAGACGACCTGGCGAACATCGATGTTCCCAGAGAGGAAACCTGCTTCGCAGTAGGACAGATAATATTCCCAGAGCCGCCTGAAGCGCTCATCGAATCCTGCGGGCGTGAGGTCCGGCCAGGCCTCCCGGAAGTTCTTTCGCCAGATCGCGAGCGTCCTGGCATAATCTTCCCCGAAGATGCGCTCGCGGATGACGGGTATGCCAAAGCGGTCGCCGAGCGACTTCAGGATCTGCGGCGTCGGCAACATGCCTCCCGGGAAGACGTAGCGTTGGATGAAGTCGACCTCGCGGCGGTAGTGCTGGAACAGGCTGTCCTGGATGGTAATTGCCTGGACACCGGCCAATCCGCCCGGCAGTAGACGGTCTCGCAGTTGCGAGAAATATTTCGGCCAGAACTGTTCGCCGACAGCCTCGATCATCTCGATCGAGGCGATGCGATCGTAGCGGTCACGCTCGTCGCGGTAATCCTGCAGGCGGATTTCGACTTTCTCGGCGAGCCCGGCCTCGTGGATGCGGCGCTGCGCGAAGTCGCGCTGCTGTTGGCTGATCGTCAGCCCAACGACCTGGGCGCCGAACGTCTTGGCGGCATATTCGGCAAAGCCGCCCCAGCCGCAGCCGATCTCGAGCAGCTTCTGCCCGGGCTTGAGATCGATCGCCTCGGCCAGCCGCTTGTACTTGTTGGTCTGCGCGGCGGTGAGGTCGGTGGTGTCCTCCTCGAACAGGGCCGAGGAGTAGGTCATGCTCGGATCGAGCCACGCCGAGTAGAACGAATTCCCGATGTCATAATGGGCGTAGATGTTGCGCTTTGCCTGACGCTTGGTGTTGCGGTTGAACCAGTGCCGGACCAGCTGGGCAAACCGGATCAGCGGCTTGTCTTCCAGCATCGACTGCAGCAGGTGCTGGTTGACGCAGAACAGATAGAGAAACTGCGTCAGGTCCGGCGTGTCCCAGTCGCCGTTCAGATAGGCCTCGGCGATGCCGATGTCGCCACCATTGAGAAGGCGCGATGCGAAGCCGTAATTGGCCAGGATCATTGCGGCGGCCGGCCCGGGCTCAACGCCGCCGAGCCGGATCACCCGTCCGTCCGGCAGGGTCACGTCGAGCGTGCCTTTCCGCAAGCGCGAGCCGAAGCCGAGGGCAAGGCGGGGCAGGCGGGGAAGATCGGCAAGCACCTTGTCGATGGTGTCAGGGGTGACTGGGATGACGTTCTGCATGGCAGGTCCATTCACGCAAACGGCTCGAGCCCACGTCCCCCGTCGGCTGGCCGGTGTGGCACCTGTGCGGGCAGGGAATCACGGACGCAGAGCGCGCCGGCCGTTTCCGGTCAGCGTCGTGAAATATAAGCGTGGCTGCCGTTCCCCGCCAAGCCGGTATTGGTTCCAGGGCTTGCGCTGATTTCGCCGCGCGGGACGAGGCGGACGCCTTTGGCCCACAGCCGCAGCGCCTCCCAATGGATCGCGGCAAAGATTTTGACAGTCACCAGCGGGAGCGAGACGAAGGTGGCGAGCAGGGAGCCAGAGGTCAGCGTGCGACGGCGGCCGGAGAAGGTTGCGGCGAGCAGGGGGCCGTCGGCCCCAGTTTCGAGAATCCGCAGCTTGACATTGTCGCCCGGCGGCATGACCCGGAAATAGTAACGCATCGCCATGTCGATGAAGGGCGAGACGTAGAAGGTCTTGTCCTGCGCCTGGCGGAGCCCTGCTGCCGATAGCTCATCCGGCCTGACCGGCAGCACATAGGGCTTGATCTCGCCGAAGGTGTTGCGGACCTCGTAGATCATCAGCGCCAGGGTGTCGTCGCTGCGATAGCAGAAATAGACCGACAGCGGATTGAACACGTAGCCGAGCAGCCGCGGATAGCACAGCAGCAGCACGCGCCCACCGCTGAGATCGATCCCCTGATCCGCCGCACAGGTCTGCGCATAGGCCAGTAGCGACGAGCCGTCGCCCGGACCGTGGTCGGCCTCGTGGAAGCTGTAGAGCGCGCGCCGATTGACCCCGAACAGCGAAGCCTGCCGGTCCGCCTGGTCGAGCCGACCGAGATCGATCAGCAGGCTCATCACGCGATAGCGGAAGCGATGCGTGGTCGGGCGCATGCGGGCATGCATGACCTGTCCGACATAGAGCGCGGCCGCTTCCGTTCTGTCATCTGGTCCCGAGTGATCCATGTCCATATCGCGCCTATTCCGCAGCCTCGGCGAGCTCGGTGGGAAGCCCGCGCCACGGCACGTTCGCGCCGAGCGCCTCTGCCACGGCGAGACCCGAGCGTAGCCCGTCCTCATGAAAGCCATAGCCGGTCCAGGCGCCACAGAACCAGGTATGGCGCTGCCCCTGAATCGCTGCCAGACGCTTCTGCGCCGCAAAGGCGGCAGCCGTGTATTGCGGGTGCTCACAGATATACTTGCCAAAGGTTAGCTCCGGAGCCGGAGCGAAGGGTGGGTTGAGGCTGACGAACAGCGGCTTGGCGTTGTCGATGTCCTGGAGGTTGTTCATCCAATAGGTGACGGCGACGTCGTTCATGGGAACGCCCTCACGCTGCCAGCGCAGGAAATTCCACGAAGCCCAGGCGCGGCGACGCTTCGGCATCAGCCTGCTGTCACGGTGCAGATAGATCGTGTTGGGCGAATATTTGATCGCCCCGAGGATGCTGCGCTCCCGCTCGTCCGCATCGGTGAGCATCGACAACGCCTGGTCGCTGTGTGCGGCGATCACGACATGATCGTAGGTGTCGCGACGGCCGCTGCTGTCCTGAACGACGACGCCGTGGGCAGTGCGTTCGATGCTGGTCACGGCGCTGCCGAGCCGGATGTGCTTGCGGAAGCTCGACGTCAGCTTCTCCACATAGCGGCGGCTGCCGCCCTTGACGGTGCGCCAGACCGGACGGTCATATTGCAACAATCTGTGATTGCTGAAGAACGCGACGAAGTTCTCGGCCGGAAAGTCCAGCATCTCGGACGCCGGGGCTGACCAGATCGCGGCACCCATCGGCGCCAGATAGTCGGTGAGCAGTCGCGGGGCGAAATGGTTGCGCCGGAAATAATCCCGGAGCGTAAGGCCATGCAGGCGCCCGGCCTTGAAGTCGGCTGTACTCTGCTCGTTGAAGGTCAGGATGTCCCTGAGCATCCAGAGATAGGATGTCGACAGCAGATTGCTCGGCTGCGCGAACAGCCCCTTGGCGGTGTCGAGCCAGGTGTTGCCGCCCCCCTTCCATTCGAAGCGGCCGGCATCCGCGGTGACGGCAAAGCTCATGCTGCTGTCGACCGTCTCGACCCCCAGATGGTCGAACAAGGCGGTGAGCTCAGGATAGTTCAGCTCGTTGTAGACGATGAAGCCGATGTCGACAGAGACCGGAGCGCCGTCATAGTCGATCGTCACGGTGTGGCTGTGGCCGCCCGGACGGAGATCGCGCTCGTAGACGGTGATCGGATAACGCTTCGCCAGGGACCAGGCCGCGGCGTTACCCGCAATACCCGTTCCGACCACCGCAACTCGCATGAATGCCCCCCTGAAGTTCACGTGCAAGTTACGGAGTCGCCGCCAAAGGGTTTCACGGGCGCGCTCCCCGCGTCACACCCCGTCCAAAACGGCATTCGACAGATGAAATCTTGGTAAGGCGGCAGCCCGTGGCCCGTGGCCGTGCCTGCACGAAACTCCGCTGATTTACGGGAGATTCGTCGATTCGGTGGACTTTATCGGCACCATCGCTGCTGGGGGGACGGGGGGCTGCAGGGCTGTCCGGCGCCGTGGGCTGCGGCTAGAATGATTCCCAAGACTACAGGGAAGCATCACGCCAGTGTCCATCGTGCCGATCGCCGTCGACGAGCCTTGCCGCGCGTCCGCTGACCCGCGGATCGTCGCCGGGATGCGGGAGCGCCGTGTGCCGGCTACCCTGCGGCGATTTGTCCACTGGCTGGCGGCGATCGGATTGGCGGCGAACTCGGCCGGCTGCCTGCTGACCCAGGATATTCCCGATCCGGCCCTCGACTTGCCCCAGCGCTACAAGGCGGCGTCCGGTTCCGATATGGCGGCGCCGCCGCCGCTGGATTGGTGGCGCGGCTTCGGATCACGCGAGCTGACCCAGCTGATGGAGGAGGCGCAGAGCGTCAACCTTGATATTGCCGCTGCTGTGGCAAGGTTCCGGCAGGCCGATGCGCTGGCGCGGCAGGCCGGCGCGGCGCTGCTGCCAAGCCTGTCGAGCACGGGGCAGGAGACCTATTCGCGCACGTCCGGGTCGAGCTCCAGCGGGCTCACCAATGGCGGCCGCGAGGTCGTCAATTACCAAGCCTCGCTCTCTGCGAGCTACCAGCTCGACTTCTTCGGCCAGAATCGCGACGCGCTGCAGGCGGCCGAGGAAACCGCGGTGGCCAACCGCTTCGACCGCGACGTCACGCAGTTGACGACGCTCGCCACCGTCGCCAATGCCTATTTCCAGGTGCTGGCCGCTCAGGATCGGATTCGGACCGCCGAGCGCAACATCGCCAGCGCCACGCGTGTGCTCGATGCCATCCGCGAGCGGCAGAAGGCGGGCACCGGCAATGATCTCGACGTCGCGCAGCAGGAGAGCGTGCTCGCCAACCAGAAGGCGGCGGTGCCGCCGCTGCGCCAGACGCTCGATCAGAACGTCAACGCGCTGGCCGTGCTGGTCGCGCGATCGCCCGAGGGCATTCGCATTGCCGGCGGCTCGCTCGACCGGATCAGGACGCCGCGGGTCACGCCCGGGCTGCCGTCCGAACTCTTGACGCAACGGCCGGACATCCGCCGGCAGGAAGCGCAGCTGGCGTCGGCCACCGCCAATGTCGGCAGCGCGCGGGCGCAGTTCTTTCCCAGCATCCAGCTGACCGGCAATGGCGGCTACCAGAGCGCAGCACTGGTGTCGCTGTTTCAGCCGCATGCGGCGTTCTTCAGCCTCGCCGGCAGCCTGACCCAGCCGATCTTCGATGGTGGCAGAATCCTGGGCAATTTCGAGAACGCCAAGGCGCGACAGGACGAGCTGCTGCAAACCTACCGCAAGACGGTCATCCAGTCTTTCACCGACGTCAACAATGCGCTGTTCTCGATCAAGCAGACCACGATCAAGTTGCAATTGCAGCGAGAAGTCGTTGCCGCCTCCCGCCGCGCCTTCCAGCTCTCCGAGCAGCAACTGCGCGCGGGAACTGCCGACATCGTGACAGTCTTGAATACGCAATTGACGCTGTTCCAGGCCGAGGACGCGCTATGGCAGGCGCAACTGGCGCGCCTGCAGGCGTTCGTGAGCCTCTATCAGGCGCTCGGCGGCGGCTGGGAGCCGCGCATGGAGAAGTCGGCCGATGCTCTTTAAACCGGACGAGAAGGGAGCAGCGGCAGTGAAGCGCGCGCGGTCCAGCGTGGCACGGCGGCTGGTGTCGATCACGATCACGCTGCTGATCCTGGGCGGCCTCGGCTATATCGGCTGGTCGGCGATGCAGCAGAAGCAGCAGGCCAACAACCGCTTCGCGCGGCCCGACCTTCCGGTTCCGGTCCTGGCCGCCTCGCCTGTCATCAAGGACGTGCCGGTCTATCTCGACGGCGTCGGCGCGGTGCGCGCGCTCAACACCGTCACGGTGCGCTCCCAGGTCGACGGCAAGCTGATCGCCGTCAATTTCGTCGAGGGGCAGGACGTCAAGAAGGGCGACGTGCTCGCCGAGATCGATCCGGCGATCTACCAGGCGCAGTACGACCAGGCCGTCGCCAAGAAGGCACAGGACGAGGCGCAGCTTGCCAACCAGAAGCTCGACCTCGCCCGCTACGAGCAGCTGGCCGCCAGCAATGCCGGCTCCAAGCAGCAGGCCGACACGCAGCGCGCGGTGGTGGCGCAGCAGCAGGCGCTGATCAAGGCGGATCAGGCCGCGATCGATAATGCGGCGACGACCTTGAGCTACACCAAGATCGTGGCGCCGTTGTCCGGCCGCGCCGGCCTGCGCCAGGTCGACCAGGGCAACATCGTTCATGCCTCCGACGCGACCGGTCTCGTCGTCATCACGCAGCTTCAGCCGATCGCGGTGCAGTTCAGCCTGCCGCAGCAGCAGATCATGCGCGTCAATGCGGCCGCCGCCAAGGGGCCGCTCGCTGTCGACGTGTTCGGCAATGACGGCGTCACCGTCATCGACACCGGCACGTTGCGGGGTATCGACAACCAGGTCGATCAGACGACGGGCACGCTGAAACTGAAAGCAGAATTCCCCAACGGCAAATTCCAGCTCTGGCCCGGACAGTTCGTCAATGTCCGCCTCAAGGTCGAGATCTTGTCGCAGGCGATCACGGTGCCGACCTCGGCCGTGCAGCGCGGGCCGGCAGGCACGTTCAGCTACGTGATCGGCGAGGGCGACATCGCCTCGGCCCATCCGGTGACGGTCGTGCAGCAGAACGAGAGCGAGGCCGTGATCGCCAGCGGCTTTAGCCCGTCGGACCGCGTGGTGACGACCGGCTTTGCCAATCTGGCCGACGGCGTCAAAGTCGTGGTCGGACGCGCCGAGCAGACGCCGCAGGCCGATCTGGCGCCGCGCAAGCGCAGCCGCAATCCGCAAGGAAAAGAGCAGGCGAAGGAGGGCGGAGCGCCACCCGAAGGCGCGCCGAAGGACGGCGAGCGGCGCCGCAGGCCTGAGGCTGGGGGGCAGACCGACGCCGGCGGTGCAGCGCCCCAGGGAGGGAGTGAGGCAGGTCGCGGCGCGAAGGCACAGCCATGACGCAAGCGCAAGAGTGACGAGCAGTCGCGATGAGCGTCTCCGAACCCTTCATCCGCCGTCCCATCGCGACCTCGCTGCTCGGCGTCGCCCTGCTGATCGGCGGCCTGCTTGGCTATCTCGCGCTGCCGGTCTCGGCCCTGCCGCAGGTCGACTTCCCGACTGTCCAGGTGACGACGCAACTGCCGGGCGCCAGCCCTGATGTGATCGCCTCGCTGATCACGGCCCCGCTGGAACGCCAGCTCGGCCAGATCCCGTCGTTGTCCGCGATGAACTCGACAAGCTCGTTCGGCGTCAGCCAGATCTCGCTGCAGTTCGATCTCGGACGCGACATCGACGGCGCCACGCAGGACGTCCAGGCGGCAATCAATGCCGCCGCCGGCGTCTTGCCAAAGTCGCTGCCCTATCCGCCGACCTACGCCAAGGTCAATCCGGCCGACGCGCCGGTCATGACGCTCGCGCTGACCTCGGACACGATCTCTTTGCGCGCGATGAGCGACATGGCCGACACGATCCTGGCGCAGCGGCTGAGCCAGGTCTCCGGCGTCGGCCGCGTCTCGGTGCTCGGCGGACTGAAGCCCGCGGTGCGCGTGCAGGCCGACCTGGCGCGGCTCGCGGCCTATGGCATCTCGATAGAGGACCTGCGCGCCGCCATCGCAGGCGCCAACGTCTCCGGACCCAAGGGATCGCTGGACGGGGCGCAGCAGGCCTATCTGATCACGGCCAACGACCAGATCGGGGCCGCCGACGCCTACAAGCCGATCATCATCGCCTACCGCAACGGCTCGTCGGTCACGATCGGCGATGTCGCAACGATTCTCGATGGTCTGGAGAACGATCGGACCGGCGGCTGGTACCAGGGTGTCCCTGCGGTCATCCTCGACATCCAGCGCCAGCCGGGTGCCAACGTCATCGAGGTCGTCAAGCAGATCCGTGCCGAGATCCCGAAGCTGCAGCGCATGATTCCGGCCGGGGTGAAGCTCGCTATCGTCAGCGATCGTACCGTGACCATCCGCGCCTCGGTGCACGACGTGCAGTTCACGCTGCTGCTCAGCGTGGTGCTGGTGACGCTGGTCGTGCTGCTGTTCCTGCGCTCGTTGCGGGCCACGATCATCGCCGGCGTCGCGCTGCCGCTGTCGCTGATCACGAGCTTCGGCGTGATGTACTTCGCCGGCTTCAGCCTCGACAATCTCTCGCTGATGGCACTCACGATCGGCACCGGCTTCGTCGTCGACGACGCCATCGTGATGATCGAGAACATCGTGCGCCACATGGAGAATGGCGAGAGCGCGATGAACGCCTCGCTGCGAGGCGCGCGCGAGATCGGCTTCACTGTCATCTCGCTGACGGTATCGCTGATCGCAGTGTTCATTCCACTCTTGTTCATGTCCGGTCTGGTCGGCCGCATGTTTCGGGAATTTGCGCTGACGCTGACGATTGCAGTGGTGACATCGGCGGTGGTGTCGTTGACCTTGACGCCGATGATGTGCTCGCGGCTGTTGAAGCACGCCAGCGAGGAGTGGGTGCTGCCGGGGCTGAACGCCGTCAGCCGCTTCATCGACCGTACCGTGGCCGTCTATCATCGCAGCCTGCTGTGGGTGCTGGATCGCCAGACCGAGACGCTGGTCGTGACCTTCGCGACCTTGGCGGCGACCTTGGCGCTCTACGTCGTCGCGCCCAAGGGCTTTCTGCCGCTGCAGGATACCGGCTCGATCACTGCGGTGACCGAGGCCGGCCCCGACGTGTCGTTCGCCGAAATGACGAAACGCCAGGCGGACGTCGCCGCCGCGATCCAAGCTGACGCCGACGTCGTCGGCGTCGTCTCGGTGATCGGCGCCGGATCGGTCAACCCGACCACCAATGTCGGCCGTCTCGTCATGACCTTGAAGCCGCTTGGCGAGCGGCAAGATGGCGTCGCCGAGGTGATCGATCGGCTGAAGCAGAAGACCTCGGGCGTGCCCGGCATGACCGTGTACTTCCAGCCGGTCCAGGACGTGCAGATCTCGACCCAGGCGAGCCGCTCGCAATATCAGTACACGCTGACCGGCGCCGATGCCACCGAGGTGTCGAAATGGGCGAGGCAGCTTGTCGGAGAAATGCGCCGCGACCCTCTATTCCGCGACGCCTCCTCCGAAGCCCAGGAGGGCGGCCTGCGCGCGGAGCTGACCATTGACCGCCAGCGCGCCGGCCAGCTCGGCGTCAGTCTGCAGGGCGTCACCGACACGCTCAACGACGCCTTCGCGCAGCGGCAGATCTCGACGATCTATGGTCAGGCCAATCAGTACCGCGTCGTGCTGGAGGCGCTGCCGATGTATCAGCGCGATCCCTCGATCCTATCGAAGCTCTATCTGCCTGGCGCCGGCGGCCAAGTGCCGCTCTCGGCGGTGGCGAGCCTGAAGCGCACCACCGCGCCGCTCGCCATCTCGCACCAGGCGCAGTTTCCGGCGGTGTCGCTGAGCTTCAATCTCGCGTCCGGCGCGGCGCTGAGCGAGGCGGTCGAGGCGCTCCATGCGACCGAGAACCGCATCGGCATGCCCGGCAGCATCATCGGTGTCTATTCGGGCGATGCCGCCGAGTTCGCCAAGTCGCTGGCCGGCCAGCCCTGGTTGCTGCTGGCGGCCGTGGTCACGATCTACATCGTGCTCGGCGTGCTCTATGAGAGCTACATCCATCCGATCACGATCCTGTCGACCTTGCCGTCGGCGGGCGTCGGCGCCATCCTGGCCTTGATGCTGTTCGGCCAGGATCTCTCGGTCATCGGCTTGATCGGCATCATTCTGCTGATGGGTATCGTCAAGAAGAACGCGATCATGATGATCGACTTCGCGCTCGAAGCGGAGCGTCACGAAAACCGCACACCCTACGAAGCGATCGTGCAGGCGTGTCTCCTGCGCTTCCGCCCGATCATGATGACGACCCTGGCCGCGCTGTTCGGCGCGCTGCCGCTGGCGATCGAGAGCGGCACCGGCTCGGAGCTGCGCTTTCCGCTCGGCATCTCCATCATTGGCGGCCTGCTGCTCAGCCAATTGCTGACGCTGTACACGACGCCGGTCATCTATCTCGCGCTCGACCGCATCAATCGTCGCTTCGAGCGCGCGCTGCCGCCGGCGCCGAACCTGCCGTCGCCGCCGATCGCAGGTGCGACCGAAGGCATCCAGTGATGGCCTCGATCTCCGAGCCGTTCATTCGCCGGCCGGTCGGCACCACGCTGCTCTCGATCGGCTTGTTCCTGGTCGGGATCGTCGCCTATATCTTCCTTCCCGTCGCGCCCGTGCCGAACGTCGATTTCCCCGCGATCTTCGTCAGCGCGTCGCGCCCGGGTGCGGACCCGTCCGTCATGGCGGGGACGGTCGCGGCGCCGTTGGAGCGGCGGCTCGGCGAAATCGCAGGTGTCGACCAGATCACATCGACGAGCTCGCTCGGCACCACCAACATCCAGATCCAGTTCTCGATCGGCCGCGACATCGACAAGGCCGCGCGTGACGTCCAGGCGGCCATCAACGCCTCGCTGTCGGACCTTCCGAGCGACCTGCCGGCGCTGCCGCGCTTCCGCAAGGCGAACACGGCCGCGGCTCCCGTATTCGTTCTGGCCCTGACCTCGAAGACGATGACGCCGAGCGCGATGTACGACGTCGCCGACACCGTTCTGGCGCAGCGTCTGTTCCAGGTGCCCGGCGTCGGCAATGTCACGGTCAGCGGCGCCGATCAGCCTGCCGTGCGCATCGCACTCAATCCGGTCTCGCTCGCCAATGCCGGGATTTCGACCGACGATGTCCGGACGGCGATCATCAATGCCAATCCGATCGGGCCGGTCGGCATCTTCGAGGGCGCGCGGCAGAGCGAGACCATTGCCATCAACCGGCAGATGCGCAGTGCGGCCGAATTCCGCGACATCCTGATCAAGAGCAGCAATGGCAGCTTCGTGCGGCTGTCGGATGTCGCCGACGTCGAGGATTCCGTACGCAACGTGCGTTCGATTGCCTGGTTCAACAAGCAGCCGGCGGTGCTGATCCAGATCGCCAAGCAGGGCGACGCCAATGTCATCGAGACCGTCGACCGCGTGAAGGCGCTGATCCCGGAGCTCAAGCAATGGCTGCCGGCCGGCATCGAGATCTCCACTCTGGTCGACCGCACAGGGACCATTCGCGCCTCGGTCGAGGACATGCAGTGGACCTTGCTCGCGACCGCCGTGCTGGTGATGGTCGTCGTGTTCATGTTCCTGCGCCGCCTGGTGCCGACGGTCGCGGCCGGCGTCTCGGTGCCGCTGGCGCTGGCTGGCACCTGCGCGGCGATGTGGCTCGCAGGCTTCTCGATCGACAATCTCTCGCTGATGGCGCTCGCGATCTCCGTCGGCTTCGTCGTCGACGACGCCATCGTCATGATCGAGAACATGTACCGCAATCTCGAGCATGGCCTGTCGCCGATGCGCGCCGCGCTCGATGGCGCCCGCCAGATCGGCTTTACCGTGTTGTCGATCAGCCTTTCTTTGATTGCAGCCTTCGTGCCCTTGATCTTCATGGACGGCGTCGTCGGCCGTCTCCTGCGTGAGTTCTCGCTGACGCTGACCTTCGCAATCGTCGTGTCGACATTGGTGTCGCTGACGGTGACGCCGATGATCTGCGCGCATTACATCAAGGAGACGCTGTCCGATCGTGCCACCTGGTTCGACCGTATCGTCGAAGGCGCGCTGTCCGGCATGGTCCGCTTCTATGCCTGGACGCTGCGCGGCGTGCTGGTTTATCCGTTCCTTACCCTGATCGTGTTCTTCGCCACCATCGCGCTCACGGTGACGCTCTACATCAAGGTGCCCAAGGGCTATTTCCCGACCGACGATTCCGGCTTCGTCATCGGTGCGACGCGCGCCTCGGCCGACATTTCGTTCCAGTCCATGCTGGGCCTGCAGCAGCGGCTCGCCGACATCGTGATGGCCGATCCCGCCGTGGCCGGGATCGGCTCGACGATCGGGGGCGGCGGCGGGCCGGGCGGCGCGACGTCCAACCGCGGCACCATGTTCATCAACCTCAAGCCCCCGGCGGAGCGCGAGGGCGTCTCGACTGAGCTCGTGATCAACCGCCTCAGGCGGAGCCTCGCGATGGTCCCCGGCATTCGGCTCTTCATGTTCGCCGCGCAGGACGTGCGCACCGGCGGTCGTCAGAGCGATTCCGACTACCAGTACACGTTGAGCAGCCCCGATCTCGACCTTCTGCAGAAATGGGCGCCGATCGTCGCCAAGCGCCTGGAGACGGTCGACGGCATCACCGACATTTCCAGCGACCGCGATCCCGGTGGCCTGCAGCTCGCGCTGCGGATCGACCGACAGAAGGCGGCGAGCCTCGGCGTCCGCGTCCAGGACATCGACAACGCGCTCAACAACGCCTTCGCGCAACGCCAGATCTCGATCGTCTACAGCCAGCGCAACCAGTACATGGTCGTGCTGGAGATCGACCCGAAATTCCAGACTGATCCCTCCAATCTCGACCGCATCTATGTGGCCGGGGCAGGGGACGCGCAGGTGCCGTTGTCGGCGCTGGTCAAGGCCGAGCGCGGCCTATCACCGCTGGCGGTGTATCACTCACAATCGTTCCCTTCGACCACCGTGTCGTTCAACCTGCTGCCGGACGTGCCCTTGCAGACCGCGACGGCCAACATCCAGCGCGCCGTCGATGAGCTGCACATGCCGGAGGGCATCCGCGGCAGCTTCGACGGCAATGCCGGAGACTTCAACAAGAGCAGCGGCCGCCAGCCGCTCTTGATCCTGTTCGCCCTGGCCGCGATGTATATCGTGCTCGGCGTGCTCTATGAGAGCCTGGCGCATCCGCTGACCATCATCTCGACGCTACCGTCGGCGGGGCTCGGCGCGCTGCTCGCGCTGCAGATCACCAATACGCCGCTGACCGTGATCGCCTTCGTCGGCATCATCCTGCTGATCGGCATCGTCAAGAAGAACGGCATCATGCTGGTCGACTTCGCGCTCGAGGCCGAGCGCCAGCGCGGCATGTCCTCGGCCGATGCGATCTTCGAGGCCTGCCGGGTGCGCTTTCGCCCGATCCTGATGACGACGCTCGCCGCGCTGTTCGCCGGCCTGCCGCTGGTGATCGCGACCGGTCCCGGCACCGAGCTGCGCCGTCCCCTCGGCATCACCATCATTGGCGGCCTCCTGGTGTCGCAGATCCTCACCCTCTACACCACGCCGGTGATCTACCTGCTGATCGACCGGCTACGCCGCCGGCCTGCGCCGGAGCCGCTTGCCGCGCCCGCCGAATGAGCCGTTGTGGCGCTGTCCGCGGGCGCGTATAGCCGCCGCATGCCAGAACCACACGACCATCCGCCGCTCGCCACCGAGGCGCCGCCCGATTGCCCGCGTTGCCAGAAGCCGCTGCCGCTGTGCATCTGCGACAGCGTCACACCGCTGGAAAGCCGGCTGGGGCTCCTGATCCTGCAGCACCCGCAGGAGCAGGATCGCGCCCTCGGCACCGCGCGGCTCGCCGCCCTGCATTTCAAGAACGCGGTGGTCAAGGTCGGGCTGTCCTGGCCGAGCCTCGCCAAGGCACTGGGACGGCCGGTCGCCGATCCCGCGCGCTGGGCCATTCTCTATCTCGGCTCGGCGAAGGCGGCCGAGCTCGATCCCGAGAGCGAGGTGGTCGCGGTGACCCGCAAGGGTGAGGTGGCCGACAACCAGCGCGCCATCCTCAAGTCGATCGAGGGCGTGATCCTGCTCGACGGCACCTGGAGCCAGGCCAAGGCGCTGTGGTGGCGCAATCCGTGGATGCTGAAGTGCCAGCGCGTGATCCTCGGGCCGCGGCAGCCGTCGCGCTACGGTCGGCTGCGCCGCGAACCGCGCCGCGACGGGCTGTCGACCATCGAGGCGGCCGGGATGCTGATGGCCGCGCTGGAACGGCGGCCTGAGATCGCCACGGCCCTCGACGCGAGCTTCGAGCGCATGCTTGCGCGGTATCGGGAGGTGGAGAAAGAGCATCCGGAGCTCACGCCCCGCCCAAAGGCCCGCAAGCCGGATTGGCGCAGCCGCAAACGGCGGGTTTAGGAACCGAGGGTACGCTTCTTGCATCGCAGCATGGAACGAGGATGAGAGCCATGCAGGAAGCAGAAAAGTCCAATGTGGTGCAGTTCCGGGATTACGCGCCCCGGCTGGCCGGCAGGTCTGGCTCGGATCGGGGCGGTGTCTCGGCCGGTGAACGGAGGGCAATTCTGACCTGGCCGCGCGCGCAGGTCAGCTATCCCGGCGGCATCGACGATCTGCCCTTCTAGGGCCGGTTCGCGGCCCCAATGGGTAGTCCAACCGCTTGATTTTGATTGAGTGGAGGCCACGACCAGAATTGAACTGGTGTAAACGGTTTTGCAGACCGCTGCGTAACCACTCCGCCACGTGGCCCCAACATGACGGATCGATACCGGAGATCAATGGGTTAGGCAACCGGCTTGTTTCGTTCCATCCACCAGTTCTGAAACTCCCGGCCGCTTCATTTCTGAAACTGGAGTTGCGGGTTCGTTCCATGAGAATGCGTGAGACGCTGATGAATGTCATTGGGCGGATCAGTCGGCGCCGGATCTGACGAGGGCTAGCGTAGAATCGTTCGAGAGCCTAGGTTACTGACATGTCAAGCATTCCGGAGACCCGAGCAAAATTGACCTGGGAGGTCGATCTACCCGGCGGCCAGCGCCGTCTTCGGGAGGCGGTCCTTTATGTCTCCAAGGCTTGTGAGAGGACACCTTTCTTTGGCCTCGTAAAACTCAACAAGATTATTTGGCACGCCGATTTCGAGTCATTCACCCAGCGAGGGCAGCCGGTAACTGGGCGGATGTATCAGAAGCTAAGACAGGGCCCGGCTCCTGTTGAAATGCTCCCGGTTCTCAATGACCTTCAAGCCGAAGGCCATCTAAAGATTAGCAGAATTCTAAAGGGACATCACTACGAACAGCGCCCTGTCGCTCTCTCAGATCCATTCCTTACAATCTTCAGCAGGCAGGATTTAGATTACCTTGATCGTGCCGTTGCCGCCTATTGGGATTTGACGGCAAAGGAGGTCAGCGAGAAGTCGCACGGGGTTGCGTGGAGAACGCGGGAAAATGGTGAACCGATGCCGTATCAATCGGCCTATTTGTCGGATGAACCAATAGGGGCTGGACAGCGTGGACGACTCCTCAAATTGGGAGCTGAACACGGTTGGCGCAGCAAATAGCAAGTGCGACAGATAATCGAGGGCCCCAATTTTGCGGAAAGCGTGGAGCAGCTTGGAGGCTACCGAGCAGTTGACCTAGCCCTTGAAACAATCATTGAAGGACTACAAGAAAATCCGTTTGGCTTTCCGCTTTTTGAAAACGACTGGTGTCGCTTCAGGTACGCGCGAACACGCATGATCGAGGGTTATATCCCGCCTCTAGTCGTGACCTTCGTAGTCAACGAGGATAACGACGTAATTCTCCAGTGGGCGGAAGTCGCAGACGAGGGCGAAGACTACTAATAATCGGTGAGCGTCCTATCGAATTGAGCGTCCTATCGAACACGGGCCTTGGGTCTGGTTCTGATCTCACCCTACGATCCCGATCCGATGCGCATAGCGCTTCCGTGTTGCCGCCAGCGCCCGTTTCTTCGCATATCCCTCATACGCCTTCGACTTGTGGGCAGACAGCGCGCGGCCCGGGCCGTCGGTGAACTCTGCCTCTTCGAGTTCGGTCATGCCGCCGTGGCGGCAGGCGTCGATGGTGAAGGTCGCGGGCAGGCCAAGCCGCTCGCGCAGCGCCCGCACCAGGCGGGCCATGCTCATGTTGTCCCATTTGCGCGGGCCGCTCGGCGTCGGGCGGTCGCGCATGACGATGCCCAGGCCGAGGCGCGGCACCTTGGCCAGCACGGCCTCGGCCTCCTCGTAGAACAGCGTGTGGCCGTCGGCCGTCGTCTCCTCGAGCGGATGTAGCACCATCTCGCCGGTCTTGTGGTGCTCGATGCGGATCTGCGTCGGCGCGCGCGGGCCGCGGTAGTCGTTCCAGGTCAAGTAGCCGGCCAGCACGTTTTCCGGCCGCTGCAGCTACTCGAAGCAGATCACCGCGGCGGCCGCCGCATCGGGATGACCGGCGTACGTGCCGGCGAACGAGAATTTCTGCGGCGGCTTCACCGGGGAAAAGCTGTCGCTCGTTCCCGCCAGCTCTGGCTCGGCACCAAGGCCGAGGACATCAGGCTCACGGTGCGGCCCGGTGCCGACCATTTCGGGGAGCTGCAGGCCTGGGATCCAGCGACAGGCAAGAAGGTCTGGTCGCACAATTTCCCCAAATCCCAGCTGTTCGGGTCGGTGACCGCGACGGCGGGCGATCTCGTCCTGGTCGGCGGCACCAATGACCGGATGTTCCGGGCTTTCCATGCCAAGACCGGCGAGCTGCTGTGGGAGCAGAAGACGAATTCGGGCATCATGGGCATGCCGGTCGCCTATGAGGTCGATGGTACCCAGTACATCGCCGTGCAGTCCGGCTGGGGCGTCGACGCGCAGCGCATCCAGGATGCGCTCTCGAAAGGCAACATCGGTCTCGAAGACAACGTTCCGCAAGGCGGCGTCGTCTGGGTGTTCGCAGTCAGGAAGTAGCGCCGGTGATCTGAATGGCGGCGGCCTCGGCCGTCGCCATTCCGGGAAACGAAGATCGCAGCAGTGTTCCGGCCAAGACGTGCCGATCGCCTGGCCTGCATGGCGACAGAAGATCGCGCGTCAGCAGGCCGCGAACCAGCCGTCTGGAAACGGGATCAGCGGCCAGGCGCCCTGGTTGTCGTTGGCTGCCGTGGGGAAATGCAGGATCGAAAACAAGCGGGCCATGGAATCGGTCTCGGTCTCGGGCGCAATAGCCGTTCTCACAACGTCCATCAACAACTCGTATTCGGCTTCGCTCATCTTGCCCTCGCGCAAACTGCGAGCCACGATGGCAGAATTCCACTTTGTTCAAATTGAGCGGATCGCTCAAATTCTAACGATCGGGCGCAAAGGACCTAATCGTTACCGGTGCCCGTCGTTCCAAAAGGTACGGCGGTCCGCGCTGTTCCGATGTGAACAGGCTCACACCCCTCGAGACTTCTCGTCTTCCCTTGACCCGTCTCCCTGTGCGGCAGGTGATGCCGTACAGCGACGACGAGCCGGCCTGCAGCCGACCGTGAGCAAGAGATCGACATGGCCGCCGCGAGTCGCAGGCTGCTTCTCCGGCAAAGGTCGAAGAGGCGATCCGCTCCAAACGTTCGGCTCGACGCGTGCGACCGAATCGCTGGCGGTCAGACCGCGACGGCGAGAGGTTCGGTGTCCTGCGCCAGAATGTCACGCATCAGCTGCGACAGGTCTTTCGGCTTGAACGGCTTCGCCAAACGATGAAGGCCGACCACTTTGGCCGAGGGGCCGAGCAAATCAGCCGTCCCACGTCCTGATTCCAGCACCATGCCCGACATCATCACGATGGGCATCGTGGGCCGAGCCGCGCGTGCAGCCCGGATCACGTCGTTGCCGTCCATGTCGGCCAAGTTGAGATCGATCAGAGCCGCGGCGAAGTCACCGCGGGTCACCGCATCCATCGCCAGCCGACCGTCGGTGACGGCAGTGACCGCGTAGCCCTCGCGAACCAGAAGGTGCTGGATGACACAGCAAACGCCGACTTCGTCATCAACGACCAGGATGTTCATCATGAGGCCTTCCTGACAGATGTGAGCGAGGAGCCACGTGCCGCGCCTCGGTCAGAAGTCGTTGACGCACCTCGATCGCACGATCGACCGCTTCGAGCAGATCGCGGATGTCGAACGGCTTCTGCAACGCAGCCGTCGCTCCGAGCTTGATTGCCATACCGAGGAAATCCGGAGCGCCCTGTTTCTTGTCGGTGAATGCGTAGCCGGAGATCGCGATGAACGGCACCGTGGGATCGATCTTGATGAGCTCACGAATGGTTGCGATCCCATCCATACCCGGCATGAACATGTCGATCACGACGGCATCGAAGGACACGCTGCCGATCAATCGAATGCCGGTCGGACCGTCCGGCGCGAGAAACACGCAGAACCGCTTCTTCTTCAATGATGCTTCCAGCGCAGCGCGCGTAGGATAGTCATCGTCAATAATGAGGACAGTAGGCATGGGCCACCTCAGTATCAGCGGGACTGAAGGACTCTCACGCTACAAGGACAATGGGTTGAAGCTCGAAAATGACAAAGTGGTTAACACTGAATTAGTTGTTACGATTCTGCAACGAGGAGTTTTACGGAACTTCCCGGCCGCGGGCCGGCGCATGTTGTGCACTAAGCGACGAAGATGGAACCATGCTTTCCGGACCAATCGCTTCGGCAGTTTGGAGAAGCTCAGCCCGGCTTGAGCAAGGCGATGGCGACCAGCCCGGCTGCGATCAGTGCGGCGCAGCAGAGCCGCCGCGGCGTCGCATGCTCCTTCAAGAACAGCACGCCGATCAGCGTCGCAAACAAGACGCTGCATTCGCGGAAGGCCACCACATTGGCGATCGGATTGCGGCTCAAGGCCCAAAGGAATACCACGAATGACGCCAGCCCCAGGGTTCCTGCGATCAGCACCGGAATCCAGGCGTCGCGGATCTCCCACACCAGCGCAGGCCCTCGCAGCATCATCGCGACGAGGAAGAACGCGACACTGTCGAGCACGATCATCCAGACCGTGAACGAAGCCCAGCCTTCGGTCTGCCGGGTGCCTGCCGCATCGATGACCGAATAGCCAGCGACCAGTGCGGCGGCGCAGATCGCAGCCCAGAACGCACGGCGATCGACGGGACCGTGGATGCGGTCGCGCGCCAGGCCGGTGATGCCGAGGACGATGACGGCAATCCCGATCAACTGCCCGCTCCGTGGCGGTTGCTGTAGACCCAGCGAGGCAAACAGCGTTGCGAACAGCGGAACGGCGCCGCGCGCGATCGGGTAGGAGCGTCCAAGCTCGGCCGAGCGGTAGGCCGTTGCGAGGCTCGCCTTGTAGCCTGCGTGCAAGACGAGCGAAGCGACGATGAGCGGCCAAGTCGAGGGGGCCGGAACGGGAACGAGAAACATGAAGGGCAGGATCAGGATGCTGCTCACCAGCCCCATGCCAGCCAGGAGAGAGAGGCTGCTGCCGGTCTTGACGATGGCATGCCAAGTCGCGTGAAGCAGACCGGCCATCAGCATGAGGCTTGCGGCGACAGGATCCAACGTCTTGTGTCCGGATCAGCTCTCGGGCCGCCAGCTCGCGGCAGCGAAGTAGGGGACGGGGTCGTGCTGGAGCGCCTGCCGCGAGATGATTCGGCTCGATGGCGACACCGCGAGCTGTTCCCATTCCGCGCGATCGACAAATCGCAGGCTCGCCATCTCCTCGCCGTCGGGCGCAAGCGCGCCGCCTTCGATGACGGCCTCGAACGCGATGACCGTATAGTAGGTCAGATCACCGTTGGGATAGCGGATGAGGAACTCCGGGCCGCCGAACACCCCGAGCAGACGTTTTGGCCGGACCACCAGTCCGGTCTCCTCGAAGCATTCGCGGGTGGCCGCGTCGGCTGGGTGCTCATTCGGATCGATGGCGCCGCCAGGCAACGTCCAGAGGCCCGTCTCCGCGTCGCGTCCGAGTAGAATGCGTCCTTGGTCGTCGAACACGGAGATGGAAACTGCCGTGGTCGCCAACAGATCATGGCCGATCTTGCTGCGGACGGCTCTCAGATGATCGGAAATCGGCATCGCTGGTCGCCACTTGCAAGAGATCCGTCCCGCTTGCCCGACGCCCCATGCGCCGTCAAGGCGGACAGCCACGCCGCCCAGCCAGATGACGGTCAGGAGGCGCGCGTTCGCCGCGAATCGGCGGGTGCCCAGCGTCACAAGAAAGAGGGAATGTGAGGATAAAGAGCCATTCGGCTTGGCCAGAATGGCTCCCCGGGCTGGATTCGAACCAGCGACCATTCGATTAACAGTCGAATGCTCTACCGCTGAGCTACCGAGGAACAGGCGAAACAATGTTCGCGAATGCGGCTGCGTATAACAAAGCCGTTTCGCCTTGCATAGAACGAAATCGCATCTTTGCGACGATTGCGGGTTCAGGAATAAAATACCGAAATTTCAGATGGTTAGATTCATTTTGAACGCTTGCTGGGCAGCGGTCGCCCACAGTTCGATGACAGGAAATTCACTTGGAGGGGAGCAAACCGGCCCCGATAGTTTGCTGGAACCGGCCAGTGCCCGCGCTCATGGAGTGTCGCAGATGCCAAACACCGTGATCCAATTCGCCGAAGCCGCCTCCGCGCCCTCCTTGATTCCCGACCAGGTCGAGCGTCTCAGCGACGACGAATGCCTCACGCGGCTGGCCGACATGGTGACGCGCGGTGATTCCGAACACATTGACGAGATCGTGCAGTTGCTCGGACGACTCGCCGTGGTGATCGAGTAGCTGGCGACCGCCCTCGCAGACGCGGCTTCCCAGCGGATCCGTTCAAACCCGCATGTTGCCTTTTCGGGGACCTTGTACCAAAAGATTGCGCAGATCGTCCGCGGTCCATCCACTTTGCTTGCAGGTCTGCTCATGTCTTCATTCGCGACGGCGCGCCAGAAAATGGTCGATGGTCAGGTTCGGACCAGCGACGTCACCGATCACCGCGTGCTGGATGCGTTGTTGACCGTGCCGCGGGAAGCCTACGTTCCCGCAGATCGGCAGGCGCTGGCCTATCTCGACTTGGATCTCGACGTCTCCGAATCCGCTTCTGCCAAGCGGTATCTGATCAAGCCGATGCTGACCGGAAAGCTGCTGCAGGCTGCCGAGATCAAGCCAACCGACAACGTGCTGGTGGTTGGATGTGCGACGGGCTATCTCGCCGCGCTGACCGCCCGACTCGCGGGCAGCGTGACGGCGACCGAGGTCGATTCTGCGGTCGAAGGGCGCGCCAAGCAGCTGCTTGCCGCCGTCGATGGCTGCCCGGTCACGATTCGGGTCGCGCCGGCCGCGCAGGGTGATCCGGCGGACGGCCGCTTCGACGTGATTCTCCTCAATGGGGCCACCGAGGTCCCTGTCGACGGTCTTTGCCGTCAATTGAAGGAGGGCGGCCGCCTTGTCGGTGTCTTCGCCACCGTACGTCCCGCCCGCGCCATGATCTTTACGCGATCGCATGGTGATATCGGCAGCAGGGTCCTGTTCGATGCCGCGGCACCGGTCATTCCCGGTCTCGAACAGCTCCCGGAATTCGTGTTTTAAATCGCCCAACGAAGTTCTTCGCGGCTTCTCTGAACTGGCGGGCCATCCCGTGGCGAGCAGGGTTTGCTGCGTCGTTTTCGCGCCCTCTAGCGGGCGAAATTCTGTTTTAAATCAGAAGTGTGGCCCGGATGCTGCACGTTGACAGTTTTCGGCACAGGTTCCAGGCTTGGGTAGTTCCGTTGCGCATGCATGGGGAATAAGGTGCGAGGTGCGCGGGAGTCTCTTCAACAGGTTACGGCCCGGCTCTGGCGTTCGAGCCGGTAACAAATGAATGGAACAGGGATGTTTGGGGTGAAGCTCGTCACTGCAGCGGCGGCTGCGGTCCTCGTGATGGCTTGTGCGGGCCCGACGCCTGCGCTGGCCGACACGATCGAGGCTGCGCTGGTGCGCGCCTATCAGAACAACCCGCAACTGAACGCGTCGCGGGCTCAGGCTCGTGCGGTCGACGAAGGCGTTCCGCAGGCACTCTCGGGGTATCGGCCGAAGGTCAGTCTGAATGCGACGGCGGGCATTCAGTATACGGATTTGCAAGCGGCACCCGCGACGCCGGCCGCGCACGGCGTGCAGAGGCCGCGAAGCGTCGGCCTGACGGTCAACCAAACTCTCTACAACGGTCAGCAGACGGCAAACGGCGTGCGCAAGGCCGAGGCGAACGTCTCGGCGCAACGCGAGGCTCTCCGCATTCTTGAGCAGCAGGTGCTGCTAGCGGCGGCCACGATCTATATGGACTATCTGCGCGATGCGGCGATCGTCGAGGTCCAGCGCAGCAACACGCGGGTGCTGGAGCAGACGCTCAAGCAGACTCGCGATCGGTTCAACGTCGGCGAGGTCACCCGCACCGACGTCGCACAATCCGAGGCTCAGCTCGCCGCCGGCCGCACGCAGCAGCTCACAGCAGAGGCCCAACTAACGGCGACCCGCTCGAACTTCCGCCGAATCATCGGCAACGATCCCCAGAACTTGGCGCCGGGCTCTCCTGTCGACCGTTACTTGCCGCCGACCCTCCAGCAGTCGGTCGAAACGGCCCTGACGGAAAACCCGAGCGTGACCTCGGCGATGTACGGCATCGACGTCCAGTATCTTGACACGAAGATCAAGGAAGGTGCGCTGCTGCCGACCGTAAACGTCCAGGCTCAGGCTCAGCAGGGCTATGAGTCGAGCCTGCAATCCTATCGTGGGTTCAGCGCGTCGGCTGTCGCCTCGCTGAACGTCCCAATCTACAACGGAGGGGCGGAATATTCGCTGATTCGTCAGTCCAAGGAGTCGCTGGCGCAGCAGCGTCTGGTCCTGGAGCAGACCCGCGATCAGGCTCGCTCCGACGTGGTATCTGCCTGGGGCAAGCTGCTCGCGGGCAAGGCACAGGTGCAGTCGGCACAGGCCCAGGTCTCAGCCTCCGAGATCGCCCTCAATGGTGTCCGCGAAGAGGCCAAGGCCGGGCAGCGCACCACCCTCGACGTGCTCAACGCTCAGCAGGCGCTGGTCAACGCGCGGAATTCGCTGGTGAACGCCCAGCATGACCGCGTGGTGGCATCCTATACGGTGCTTCAGACCGTGGGGCGGCTGTCACCGCAGGTGCTGAACCTGCCGACCACCACCTACGATCCCAGCGTGCACTACCAGCAGGTCCGGGATAACTGGGCGGGTGTACGGACGCCGGATGGTCATTAGTACATTCTTAATATCGACCCTGATCCCTCGGTCCTTGGCCGGGGGATTTTTTTGTGGCACATGCTGTGGTTGTGACGAATGGGCGACGCTTGACAGGCGACCTCCGTGCTCCACCGGGTTCGCGGCCGGCGTTGCTTGCATTCATTTGTTGCCATGACATAGCCTCAAAATGGCCGCCGAACGATTCGGACTGCGTCGGAAGTTCTTCCAAGAATAGACTCCGACATGGGCAGTATCGTTCTGTTGTTTTGCATCGATCAGGCCTTGTCCGGAGACAAGTTGGCATGTCCGTTGAGAAGTCCAAGCCACTTGGGGCCGGCGCCCGGGACTTTTGCGCTGAGCCGGTTCGTACGGCAGCGTTGCTGATTTGGAGTCGGAAATGACGCAGCCTGCGAAGGTCCAAGAACCCTCCATGGAGGAGATTCTGGCGTCGATCCGGCGTATCATTGCCGACGACGAGGGTAAGCCGCCGGCGGCAGACAAGGCCGCCGCGCCGGAGCCGGTCAAGGCCGAGAAGCCGGCGGCCCCGGCAGCGAAGTCGGCGATGAACGACATCCCACCTTCGAAGATCGCCGCTGCGGCTCCCGCCAAGCCCGCACCTCCACCTCCCGCACCGCCGCCAGCGCCTGCGGCCGCCGCGAACAACAACCAGGACGACATTGACGCATTGCTGGCGGGTTTGGATGAAACGACTCCAGTCGCAGAGGTTCGGCCGGTAGCACCCGAGCCCGATCCCGAACCTGAAGTACTCGAGTTGACGGACGACATGGCAGTGGCCCCACCGACTCCCGCTCCAGCGCCAGCCCCCGCCGCGGCATCCTTCCGAAAGGTGGATCCGCGGGACGATATCGAGTTCATCGAGGCCGGGCGGCTCAATCAGAAGGCTGCCAGCTTCGAGTCCCCGTTCGAGCAAGTCACGCCGAAGCAGCCGATCCTGGCCCCATCGACGGTGAACGCCGTCGAATCGGCGTTCAACGCGCTGGCCAATACGGTGCTGAGCAACAACGCCCGGACGCTTGAGGACCTCGTCAAGGAGATGCTGCGTCCGATGCTGAAATCGTGGCTGGATGACAATCTTCCGGCCCTGGTCGAGCGCATCGTCAAGGCGGAGATCGAGCGCGTCTCGCGCGGCCGCTGACGCCAAGACGGCACGATCTCCCGTTCCGTTCTGGAGTGAGCCGCGGCGGGCGGTAGACGCTATCCGTCAATGTTCGCCGCTGCTGTTGACTTGGCGCGCCGCGGCGGCTTTCTAGCCCTGTCAAGCTGATCCCTGCCGGACGGATCGAGAGGGCTCTTCCGGGAGCGCGGTCCGCGGTCGGGCATCAGTCCGAAAACAGCCCAAGCACCAACAGCTTGCGCGAGCTTTTTCAGGTCGTGTCACAAAAGGCCCGGACGAGTTCCGCGACATCCCGAATTGGACAGCCGGCCCCGCGCCGCTGGAAATGCCATGATCGATAAGAATTATCAGCCCACCGATCTCGAAGGTCGCATGTCCCTGGTCTGGGAGGATGCCCGCGCGTTCTCCGCCGGTCGCCCCGATCGGCGCAATGCGGATCCCTTCACCATCGTGATCCCGCCGCCGAACGTGACCGGCTCGCTGCACATGGGGCACGCGCTCAACAACACGCTGCAGGACATCCTGTGCCGTTTCGAGCGCATGCGCGGCCGCGACGTGCTGTGGCAGCCGGGCACCGACCATGCGGGCATCGCGACCCAGATGGTGGTCGAGCGTCAGCTGATGGAGCGCCAGCAGCCCGGCCGCCGCGAGATGGGCCGCGAGAAGTTTCTCGCGCGCGTCTGGCAGTGGAAGGACGAGAGCGGCGGCACCATCATCAACCAGCTCAAGCGCCTCGGCGCCTCCTGCGACTGGGGCCGCGAGCGCTTCACCATGGACGAGGGCCTGTCCAAGGCCGTCGTGAAGGTGTTCGTCGAGCTGCACCGCGCCGGCCTGATCTACAAGGACAAACGGCTGGTCAACTGGGACCCGAAGCTCCTGACCGCGATCTCCGACCTCGAGGTGCAGCAGATCGAGGTCAAGGGCAATCTCTGGTACCTGCGCTATCCGATCGAGGGCACGACGTTCAGCCCCGAGGATCCCACGAGCTTCATCGTGGTCGCCACCACGCGTCCCGAGACCATGCTCGGCGACAGCGCGGTCGCGGTGCATCCGGACGACGAACGCTATCAGCATCTCGTCGGCAAGCGCGTGATCCTGCCGCTGGTCGGTCGTGAGATCCCGATCGTCGCCGATACCTATTCCGATCCTGAGAAGGGCACCGGCGCAGTCAAGATCACGCCGGCGCACGACTTCAACGATTTCGAGGTCGGCCGCCGCCACGGCCTGCCGCAGATCAGCATTCTCGATCGCGAAGGCTGCATCGCGCTGGTCGACAACGAGGACTATCTGCGCGGCCTGCCCGAGGGCTCCGAGGAGTTTGCCAGGGAGTTCCACGGCATCGAGCGCTTTGCTGCGCGCAAGAAGATCCTGGAGCGGCTGGAATCCTTCGGCTTCCTCGAGCGCGTCGAGCCGAACACGCACATGGTGCCGCATGGCGACCGCTCCGGTGTCGTCATCGAGCCGTACCTCACGGACCAGTGGTACGTCGACGCCAAGACCCTGGCGCAGCCGGCGATCGCAGCCGTCAGGTCGGGCGCGACGACGTTCGTGCCGCGCAACTGGGAGAAGACCTATTTCGACTGGATGGAGAACATCCAGCCCTGGTGCATTTCGCGCCAGCTGTGGTGGGGCCACCAGATCCCGGCCTGGTACGGGCCCGACGGCAAGGTGTTCGTCGCCGAGACCGAGGAAGAGGCGGTGTCCAACGCACTCGGCTACTACGTCGAGCAGGAGGTCATCACGGCCGAGCAGGGGCGGGAGATGGCGCTCGACCGCAACAAGCGCGACGGCTTCATCACACGTGACGAGGACGTGCTCGACACCTGGTTCTCCTCGGCGCTGTGGCCGTTCTCGACGCTCGGCTGGCCCGACGCCACGCCGGAGGTGAAGCGCTACTACCCGACCAACGTGCTGGTCACCGGCTTCGACATCATCTTCTTCTGGGTCGCCCGCATGATGATGATGGGCATCCACTTCATGAAGGAGGTGCCGTTCTCGACCGTCTACATCCATGCGCTCGTCCGCGACGAGAAGGGCGCCAAGATGTCGAAGTCGAAAGGCAACGTCATCGATCCGCTCGCGCTGATCGACGAGCACGGCGCCGATGCGCTGCGCTTCACGCTGGCCGCGATGGCGGCGCAGGGCCGCGACATCAAGCTGTCGACCCAGCGCGTCGACGGCTACCGCAAGTTCGCCAACAAGCTCTGGAACGCGAGCCGCTTCGCCGAGATGAACGGCTGCACCGTGCCGGACGGCTTCGATCCGGCCGCTGCGAAGGAGACGCTGAACCGCTGGATCGCCCACGAGGCCGCCGCCGCGACGCGCGAGGTCACCGAGGCGCTGGAGGCGTATCGCTTCAACGACGCGGCCAATGCGATCTACCGCTTCGTCTGGGATGTCTATTGCGACTGGTATGTCGAGCTCTCCAAGCCGACGTTGCTCGGCGAGGACGGCCCGGCCAAAGCCGAGACCCGTGCCATGGTCGCCTGGGCGCGCGACGAGATCCTCAAGCTCCAGCATCCCTTCATGCCCTTCATCACCGAGGCGCTGTGGGAGTCGACCGCCAAGCGCGACAGTCTGCTGACCCTGTCGCCCTGGCCGCACCGCACCGACAGGCCGACGGTCGCCGAGATCGCCGCGCTGTCGGCCGCCAGCTTCGGCGATCCCCTGGTGCCGCCGCTGCTGGTCTCGTTCGACGCCGCCAGCTTCAAGGACGAGGCGGCCGAGGCCGAGATCGGCTGGGTGGTCGATCTCGTCACGTCCATCCGCTCGGTCCGCGCCGAGATGAACATCCCGCCGGCGACTCTGATGCCGCTCGCGCTCGTCGCTGCCTCCGCCGAGACGAGGGAGCGCGCGCCGCGATGGAGCGAGGTCATCAAGCGCCTTGCGCGTCTCTCCGACATCTCCTTCGCCGATACGGCGCCCGAAGGCTCCGCCCAGCTCGTCGTGCGCGGCGAGGTCGCCGCGCTGCCGCTCAAGGGCGTCGTCGATCTCGCCGCCGAGCGCACCCGCCTGGGCAAGGAGATCGCCAAGGCCGAGGCCGACATCGAGCGCGTCGACAAGAAGCTCGGCAACGAGAAGTTCGTCGCTAACGCGCCCGAGGAACTCGTCGAGGAGGAGAAGGAGAAGCGCGAGGCGGCACTGGCCCGCAAGGCCAAGCTTCAAGACGCGTTGTCGCGGCTTCAGGGCGCGTGACGTCGTCCTCTCTCCCTCGTCATTCCGGGGCGATGCGAAGCATCGAACCCGGAATCTCGAGATTCCGGGTCTGGTCCCTTGGGCCATCCCGGAATGACTGCCATGGGCTTAGCGCGCGAACGGCTTGCTCAAAAACCGCGAGCCCTTCAGTCCGAACCGCCAGGGCAGCTCGACGGCCTTGGTGATGCCGATGCGCACGCCGGTGACGACGTCGACATCACCCGCTCGTGCGAACAGCTCGATCGGTAGAGCATCCAGCGCCAGGCCATTATGGGCGATCGTGATCCCCATCGCCTCGGTCAGCTTGCCCGGCCCCGAGCACAGTGTCCTGACATCCTCCAGCCCGCGCCGCTGCCGCATCTCGTCGATCCCGAACGTCGGCTCGATCGCCCGGATCAGGACCGCGCTCGCCGAGCCCTCCACCTCGCAGACGAAGTTCACGCACCAGTGAATGCCGTAGGAGCGGTAGACATAGGCGAAGCCGGGCGGACCAAACATCACCTGGTTGCGCGGCGTCGGGCCGCGGAACGAATGCGCCGCCGGGTCGGTGTGATGATAGGCCTCGACCTCGACGATGGTTCCGCCGACGCCGTCGACCAGAAAGGTCGCCCCGATCAGCTCCGGCGCCACCGCGAGCACCTCGCGGGCGAAGAACGCCCGCGTCAGCCGTTTGGCCGCGCCATGCCGCCGGGGCCGTGAAACCCCGGGGGCTTTTGCCGGTTTTTGCGCCATTCTTGAGGAAATCCGCCGTGATGAGCGCTGTTCCGCGCTGCCCATATCTGCCATGCCCTGGTATCGTCGGCCAGCCGGTTGCGGCGCGCCGCGGCACGGAATAGCTAGGGCGCAACAGAGGTTTGTGCGAATCCCATGGTCACCATCGTCGACACGCTCTCGAACACGCCGCTGCGCCCGCGCCACCCCGAAAAAGCGAACCGGCCGGACTCGATCTCGCCGGCCAAGCCTGCCTGGATCCGGGTCAAGGCGCCGACCACCCGCGGCTATGCCGACACCCGCAACATCGTGCGCGAGAACGGCCTCGTCACCGTCTGCGAGGAGGCCGGCTGCCCGAACATCGGCGAGTGCTGGGACAAGAAGCACGCCACCTTCATGATCATGGGCGACACCTGCACGCGGGCTTGCGCCTTCTGCAACGTCAAGACCGGCCTTCCCGCCGCGCTCGACGCCGGTGAGCCCGAGCATGTCGCGGAAGCGACCTTCAAGCTCGGCCTGGCCCACGTCGTCGTCACCTCCGTCGACCGCGACGATCTCGCCGACGGCGGAGCCGGCCATATCGCCGCGACCATCCGTGCCATCCGCGCGAAATGTCCGACCACCACGATCGAGGTGCTGACCCCGGACTTCCTGCGCAAGGACGGCGCGCTGGAGCAGGTCGTCGCGGCCAAGCCCGACGTCTTCAACCACAATCTCGAGACCGTGCCGTCGCGCTACCTCTCGGTCCGTCCCGGCGCGCGCTACTTTCACTCGATCCGGCTGCTGCAGCGGGTCAAGGAGATCGATCCGACCATCTTCACCAAGTCCGGCATCATGGTCGGCCTGGGCGAGGAGCGCCACGAGGTGCTGCAGGTGATGGACGACCTGCGCTCGGCGGAGGTCGATTTCCTCACCATCGGCCAGTATCTGCAGCCGACCAGGAAGCACCACGCCGTGATGCGCTTCGTCACGCCGGAGGAATTCTCCGGCTACGAGACCGTCGCCTATACCAAGGGCTTCCTGATGGTGTCGGCGAGCCCGCTCACGCGCTCCTCGCACCATGCCGGCGAGGACTTCGCCAAGCTGAAGGCCGCGCGCGAAGCGATCGCGCGCTGATCGAGACCAGATGCCGAGATTTTCCAACAAGCGCCGCGTCGCGCATACGGCCGAGCAGATGTTCGACCTCGTCGCCGATGTCGAGCGCTATCCCGAATTCGTGCCGCTGTGCGAGAAGCTGGTGGTGCGCCAGCGTAGCCAGAAGCCCGATGGCACCGAGGTCGTCGTCGCCGACATGACGGTGTCGTTCAAGCTGGTGAAGGAGACCTTCACCAGCCGGGTTACGCTGGATCGGGCCAAGCGCAACATCCTGGTCGAATATGTCAGCGGGCCGTTCTCCAGCCTGGAGAACCGCTGGAGCTTTGAGCCGCGCGAGCAGGGCGCCTGCGAGGTGACGTTCTTCATCGCCTACGAGTTCAAGAGCCGCATGCTGGCGATGCTGATGGGCTCGATGTTCGACACCATCTTCGCGCGCATGTCGGCGGCGTTCGAAAAGCGCGCGGATGCGATCTACGGCCGCAAGCCGGCGGTGTCGTCGACGTAAGTCCTTGCCAATCCCTGCCGATGGTAGACCACGGCCGGCGCCCCAACCTCAGCTGTCATCCCCGCGAAGGCGGGGATCCATGGCCACAGGATGCGGTGTGGCTGCACCCGCGAAGTTCCAGTCTCGTCTCACCATAGCCGCCGCGGAGTATGGGTCCCGGGTCGGCGCCTCCGCGACGCTCTGGCTTGCCCGGGACGACAGCGTGAGGACGCTCCTCGTCATCTCACCCCGCGCGTTCCGAGTGCGAAGCCCGAGCGCTTTCCTTCCTATCCACGTCTTCAAACAGCTGCTCCGCGACATCGTCGCGGAGTCGTTCTGATCGCGGACACGTCGCGCCGGCGATCGAAACTACGCCGCCTGCACGGCGCTCAAAAAGTCCTTCACCTTGCCGCGCAGCTCGTCCGCGTGCTTGGCGAGCTGGCCGGCCGCGCCCAGCATCTGCCGCGCGGCGCCGCCAGCTGATTCCACGGTCTGGCTGACCGAGCCGATGTTGGTGGCGACCTCGCGGGTGCCGCTGGCGGCCTGGCTGACCGAGCGGGCGATCTCCTGCGTCGCGTGGCCCTGCTGGTCGACCGCGGTCGCAATGGTCTTGGCGATCTCGCTGATCTGGCCGATGGTGCCGCCGATGCCCTGGATCGCGGCCACCGTGTCGCTGGTGGCGCGCTGCATCGCGCTGATGTGGGCTGATATCTCGTCAGTCGCCTTTGCGGTCTGGCTCGACAGGCTCTTCACCTCCGAGGCGACCACGGCGAAGCCGCGGCCGGCATCGCCGGCGCGCGCCGCCTCGATGGTCGCGTTCAGCGCCAGCAGGTTGGTCTGGCTCGCGATCGCATTGATCATGTCGGTGACCGCGCCGATCTTGGCTGCGGCGTCCGCGAGGCTGTTGACGAGATCGTTGGTGCGCGAGGACGCCTCGACCGCTTCGGCTGCGATGGTTGAGGAGGTCGCGACCTGGCGGTTGATCTCGCTGACCGAGGTCGAGAGCTCCTCGGTGGCGCCGGCCACCGACTGCACGTTGGACGATGCGGAGTTCGAGGCGGAGGCGACCAGCGCCACGCGCTGCGCGGCCTGGTCCGCCGTGGTCGTCAGCGACGCGGCCGTCGTCTCGACTTCGCGCGAGGCGCCAGAGATCGCATTGGCGATGGCGCCGACGCTGGTCTCGAAATCCTTGGCGATCTGGTCCAGCGCGCGCTTCTTCTCCTCGCGTGCGGCGACGAGGTCGGAAAGATCGCGGCGGAAGCTCATGACGTAGGTCTGGCCCTCGACCTGGGTCGGCACCAGCGTGATCTGCACCAGGGCCGGGCTGCCGTCGGCGCGCTTGGTGGTCCACTCGAACGTCGCGTGGCCCTCGCGCCTGGCCTTGGCATCCATCTCCTTCACCACGTCGGCGGAGCGCTTGCCACTGGGCTGAAACTCCGGCGCCATGGTCGCCGGCGAACGCGACAGCAAGTCCTGCTTGCTGCGGAAGCCGCCGAAGCGAACCGCGGTCTCGTTGCAGGCGATGATCTTGCCGTCGGACATCACCAGGATGGCGTCGCGATGGCGTTCGAACAGCTCCGTCATCAGGAGGTTATGCGTGCGATCAGCCGACTTGCCGGAGAAGAAAGCCATGGGGTCCCGAATCCACTGTCAGAGAAGAATGCGCGAGACGTAGCAGGACAAAATTAACCAAAACCTTTAGGCCGTGGAGGGGCGAGCGATAATGGTCGGCGATCGCGGTCCGGACGGTGAGGGACGGCATCCAGCGGGCACGCAGCCGCATCCTCCGCGGCGCAATCACGCCCGGGCTGTGCATCTCGATCGACCCTCTGAAATCACGAGGGCGCAGGGAATGCCGGGTGCTGGCCGCAACCCATGGCCCGCCTGCAACAAAAAGCAGGCGGCAGTCACCACAGGTCCAGCCGACATCCGGCATTCCCTGCGCGATGGTCTTCACGTTTATACGCAGTCTCCCCGGGGACCGGGCTGTCTTGCCCCCGTGACCGGCGGATCATCATCTCCACCGGCGTGACACCAGCATCGGGGTGCCAGGACGCTGCGACTTCACGTCCGCCAAGAGCCGTTCGTCCGCACGTCATCAGACGTGCTGCGGCCCATCGGCGGCCATCGCCTCCCCACCTCGCGTGTCGTGACGATCGCGATACGCCCCTCGTGTCGAGGCGGGATGACGAGAGGGAAGCATGAATTCTGGAAAATAGAAACGAGAATATTTTCGTCGGCAGGACTGGACAGTGAGTCGGACATTGAACGGATTGAGGAAATCAGTGTCTTGGCGCACGCCCTCGCGATGCGCTTCGATCGCAGCAAGGCACCGGAGGCGGGCTCTCCGCTATTCCGCACGCCAGCTGATTCGCCCGACGGGTCGGCTAGGATGATGCTCGACGTGGTGCCCAATGATTGGAACAATGCCGACAATCCCCAATGACGAACCATCGGTCTGACCCTGCGTCAGCCAGAGAAGAAAGCAAGCAATGTTACTCTCCCATCTCTACGACGAAGTGCTCGTCTATGCGACAAGGCTGCACCGGACCCAATTGAGAAAGGGCAGCAACGTGCCCTACATCGCGCATCTGCTGAGCGTCTCCAGCCGCGTGCTGTCGGCGGGCGGCAGCGAGGTGCAGGCTATCGCGGGACTGTTGCATGACGCCGCCGAGGACCAGGGCGGGCAGGCCACGCTGGATGAGATCCGCCGGCGTTTTGGCGATCGCGTCGCCGGGATCGTCGCGGACTGCACGGATTCCTGGGGCGATCCGAGGCCGGCCTGGCGCCCGCGGAAGGAAGCCTATCTCGCCCGGCTGCCGCTCAAGCCGGCGTCATCGCTGCTGGTCTCGCTCGCTGACAAGGTTGACAACGCGGAAGCGATCGCGAGCGACCTTGATGAGGTGGGCGACGTCGTGTGGCAACGCTTCACCGGTGGAAGGGATGGGACGATCTGGTATTACCGCACGCTGAGCCGGATTTTCGATGAGGCTCTGCCCGGACCGTTGGCGCGGCAACTTGCGCGGACCGTCGGTGCTTTTCCCTCCTGACCAGATCGGGCAAGGCGCTTGCCCGCCTCGCACCGGATTCGATGATGACAACCTCAGGGCGATCAGCTATAGAGCCGGCCATGATCACCGTCGCTTCCCATCGTTTTGGTCGCATCACGCACCGTAGCTCGCTGGCGGCGGGAGGATCGCGCTCAATCTGACGATTTGCAGCAAATGATCCGATCAGCCGCCAGAACCTGGCGGCTTTTTTTGTTGCCGGCAGGTTCTTCATTTGAAGGGGAGCCCGCCATGCCGAGCACGACCGACGATCCGAGGGGCAGCGCCATCGAGGAGCGAACTCCGCTCCATCATGTGCTGCGTTTCCAGGAACTCGACGAGCGGCGCCGTGGTCCCTCGGCGAGCCATCCCATCTCGCCCAAGCCCGGCGCCGAGATCTACTACTTGGCGCGACCGGCGCCTGATCAAAGCTGCGCCGAGCTGCAGCCAGTGTCATTGCTGCGGCTCTGGTGGAAGCGCTGGCGCGAGCGCGGTCGCTTCGCCCGGGAGTTGCCGTGGATCGCCGACGAGGTGCTGCAGGACTACGGCCTGACACGCGACGAGGCGCGGCGGCTGTGCCGGCGCCCGTTCTGGCGCGCATGAGAGCGACGCGGCGGAACGCAGGTTCTGCCACGGATCCTACTTGCCCAGCTTCTCGGAGAAGAACCTGACGACCTGGGCGTCAAACTCTCGGTGAAACGCCGCGCGGTCGAAATCCGCAGGCGTATCAGCACAGATGCGCGGGACGGCGGCCGCGAGCTCCGCGGAGCACGGCGCGAGGAAAGCAAAATGCGCGGCGGGCACGGTGTGGACCTCGGGCGTGCCGGGAAGGCTCGCGGTTACGCGGGCGGTCCCTTCCGGATCGACCCCGTTGCCGCCGAGCTCCGAGCGCCAGACCTGGAGGGGAATCTTGATGCTCGCGAGATTTGCTCGCGTGAATCCGACCGTGTGGGCGGCGTCGGCCAGCACGGCCGCCTTGATCCTCTCGTCGTGCGGCCAGCTTCTGGGAAACTCGCCATTGCGGACCTGCTCGCAGAACGGGTTCTGTTGCGTGCAGTAGTGCGCCACCCTTTGAAAGTCCGGGTCGACGCCGGCGAGAACGGTTCCGGTGTAGCCACCGCGCGAAAAGCCGAAGAAGCCGATACGGTCCGGATCAATCGCGGCTCTGCTTGTCCAATCGTTCAACATGAAATCGATCAGATGCATCATGTCCTGCGGCCGTGAGAGCCAGACCGACAGGCTGTCGCGCAGCGCCAGGTCGCCGACACTGTCGCCGGGATGGTTGATCGCCGCGACGATGAATCCCGCGTCCGCCAGCGCTTCCGCAACATCGTGGTTTCCACCGATCCAGCCGCCGCGCCCGTGGGACATGACGACCAATGGCAGCTTCGTGCCCTTGATTGGACAATTCTTTACCCCGGGCAGTGTCTCCAGCCCTGGGATCGCGAGGCTTCCAACCGGCACCCTACCGGCGTCTGCGGCGCAAGGCGTCCAGATGATGCCGTGGAATCCATGATCGACCTCTAAGAGCTGCAAGCCAGCGGCGTGGGCGGAGGAGGTCAGGAGTAGGAGGACGAACGAGAGGGCAGCGAATGTGCGGTCTAGCAATATGATCTCCTCCTGACATGTAGCTCGGCGCGCTCTCGCGAGGGTTGCGTCGATCAAGTTCGCGGTGCGCAATGGTCTAGCGAGCTTGTCATGCTGTCAGGAGCGCTTCGCGTCCGTCGTCGCGATGTCCTTGACGGTTCAACGCCAGCCCAAGCTTGATTCATGACAACATTGTTAAATCACGCTTTCGAGATCGTGCGGCAACTCTCCGTTTATCATCATTGCGAGGCGCACTTTCGATGCTCAATTGATCGTGCCTTCAGCGTAACCGATCAGGAGGAATTCAAAATCGGCACATTGCAGAGATAGCAACTGCGATTCGTCATCGACCACCTCGAAGCGTATTCCCTCCCGCTGCCAATGACCGATGTCCCTGACGTCCAGACGGAAACCGTCCATGCGGTCCAGGTGTCCGATCCTGACCTCGACCGCGCCGATGAAGCGCAATTCCAGCCGCGGTTCGGTTCGCGATCGATCCGTCAGGAGCACCAGCTCGACGATGCAAGTCGGTTGTCCAGAATACAGATGCTCGACCGTCAGCCGGCGAATCTCGTGAAACGCCCATGGCCGCAGCGCATGGAATTTGTCTATCTTCGACTCGCTCATTGGATCGAGAGCCTTGTATCACGCGAGGTTGCTAACGACGGACGGATTGGATGAGCCCAGCGTCGCCGTCCGTTCTGGCATGCGTGAGAGATGTGTAGGGTGGGCAAAGGCGCCCCAATTCTTTTGCTCTTGTCCGCGACCGTATGAGCGCGCCGTGCCCACCATTCCGGTGCACCGTTGCCGCTGGTGGGCGCGCGTCCACCTTGCGGCGGACGCTTTGCCAACCCTACGGACTACGCGTTTGCTGCGGCTACCCCGCCGACGAGCTACGACATGGCGATGCTGGCGCGCAACTCCGCAAGACCCAAACGAAATATGTGGGACATCTGCTTCATGTCTTCTTCGGACCAAGCTGGATCATAGTGCGTGCCGATCGGCGTTACGGAGGGGAGATTATTGGCCCAGAACAACTTGTCGTAAACGTATCCTGCCTCACTCAAACTGTGCTCATGAAGGCTACGCACACCTGATTTAAAGCTGTGCGCGTCATCGAGCATGTTCCAGGCATTGAGGAATGCCGCGGGATCAATATCCCGAATCGCAGCATTCGTACACCACGCTGCAATACGATCGAAGTCATAGACCACGGCTGGCTCTGCCATGAGCGATATGCCAGCTACGCGACAGAATTCGGCGGCCCCGCTTTCGTCTCGGAAAGTAGCGATCTTTCCATTCGACAGACGTATCAACTCGTCCGTATTGTTCGACGCCCAAATGACGTAGGGGCGTTGCCCGTCAAATAGAAATTGACAGAGGTAGTAGTTGCGTTGACCCATGGATAGTTTTCCGATCAGTAACTTCGGCAGAGCTCCTCAATCATTATTGCCAAGCGCGATTTGGTCGATGCAATCTAGTACGGATGCCTTGGCAAAAACTGGATTGCGTCGCTGCGCTCGCGATGACGATGCGGCGAGAGCCGCGCGCGTCACTTCCAACTACGTCCGGGGCCGCCTCGGCCGCTTGACCGGATGCAGCCGCGGCGTGCGGGCGACGCGCGGACGTAGTCGCGTCGCCGCCGCGCGTTTCGGCTTGGCGGGGACCTGTGGCCGGGCCAGCTCCATCAGCAGGCGCAGGGCCTCGATGACGGAGCGCGTGCGCACGGCGCTGCGGCCGATGGCGCCGAAGCGGTGCTCGCGGTGGGTGATGCGGCCGTCGCGGGCGGCGACGGCGAAATGGACCAGGCCGACCGGCTTGCCGGGGGTGGCGCCGCCGGGGCCGGCAATGCCGGTAATGGCCACCGCGAGGTCGACGTCGGCGCGCTCCAGGGCGCCGACCGCCATCTGAATCGCGGTCTCCTTGGAGACGGCGCCGAAGGTCTGCAAGGTGGAGGCCTCGACGCCGAGCATCGCGCGCTTGGCCTCGTTGGAGTAGGTGACGAAGCCGCGGTCGATGACGTCGGACGAGCCGGGGATGTCGGTCAGCGCTGCGGCGACCAGGCCGCCGGTGCAGGACTCGGCGGTCGCGATCATCAGCTTGCGCGACCGGCACAGGTCGAGCAGCGAGCGGGCCAGCGCGCTGGTAGAGCCGATTTGACGTTCGCTGGCCATGGCTGCGTTGTCCTCATCCGACCGTCAGATCGAAAGCTCCACGAGCGGTGACAGGGTGGTGCGCCTCTAGGCGCTCCACGGCAGACGGATCGTCGCGCTCGCCGTCGCTGCGATGCCTTCCTCGCGGCCGGTGAAGCCGAGCCGCTCGCTGGTGGTGGCCTTCACCGCGATGCGCGAGATGTCGACGCCGGTGATCTCGGCGATGCGGGCGCGCATCTGGTCGCGCAGGGGGCCGATCTTCGGGCGCTCGCAGATCATCGTGACCTCGAGATTGGCGACCCGGCCGCCGCGCGCGGTCACGCGCTCGATGGCGTATTTCAGGAACTGGTCGGATGCGGCGCCTTTCCACTTCATGTCGGAGGGCGGGAAGTGCGAGCCGATGTCGCCATCGGCCAGGGCGCCCAAAATTGCATCAACCAGAGCGTGCAGACCGACGTCACCGTCGGAGTGGGCAAGGAACCCCTTGCTATGCGGCACACGCAGGCCGCACAGCCAGACATGGTCGCCTTCGCCGAAGGCGTGGACGTCGTAGCCGGTGCCGGTCCGGATGTCGCCGAGCTGCGCGGCAAGGCGCGCTTCCTCGCGCACGAAATCTTCCGGTGTGGTGAGCTTCATGTTGGCAACATCGCCCTCAAAGGTCGCGACGGTCAATCCCGCCCATTCGGCGATCGCCGCATCATCTGTGAACTCGGTGAGGCCGTCGCGCGCGGCGCGGCGGTGTGCCTCCAGGATCGTGTCGAACTTGAAGGTCTGCGGCGTCTGGGCGATGCGCAGCTTCGCGCGCTCCGGTGTCGCGGTGATGTCGCCGCCCGTGCCGACTTCCTTGATGGTGTCGGTGACCGGCACCACGGGAATCGCCGCACCGGTCTTGCCGGCCGCTCGAATCGCGCGCGAGATCACGGCGGGCGTGACGAACGGGCGCGCGGCATCGTGGATCAGCACGATGTCGGGCTTGTGCGGCGCCAGCGCTTCCAGGCCTGCGAGCACCGAGGCCTGGCGCGTCGCACCGCCATGCGCCGGGACCTCGTGGCGCAGGCCGAAGACGGCTGCGTTGAAGATGTCGATGTCGTCGGGGTTCACCACCGGCTGGACCACCGCCACCTCGGGGTGATCGGCGAAGGCGGCGAGCGCGCGATGGATGACCGTGCGGCCGCCGATCATGCGGTATTGCTTCGGACCGCCGGCGCCGGCGCGCAGGCCACGTCCGGCCGCGACGAGAATGGCTGCAGTCCGCTGAGAAGTCGTCATGGGAACAGGGTATCGATGCAAAGGGAGATGATGGGTTCGCGGCTTCTTACATCTGCAGAACATGTTAAGCGAGCAGGATCACACGTTGCCTGAGCGGCAACTGCGATCGCGATGCATGTGCCGGGAGGCGCCGTGGCCTCGAGCGGACCGATCGCCCTGCCGCCTGTGGGCATCCTCGCTGAGCCATGCAAAAATCCGGCGGCTCACGGGTTTACCATGACTGCCGAACAAGCATATTTTGCTGCACTGCACTTGAAATGCTGATTGTCTTGGCTAAAGTGTAGGCATGACGCTTGACTGCCCAAGATTTGTGCTTGAGAGTACAGCGCAGACGCGATGATGCGTCCGAAGAGCTTTAAGAGTCGTTCGTGACCGGTCCGGCCAATACACACGCCAAAGCCTTGAAGATAGGCGACGTTTCACTCGCCAACCGGGCCATTCTCGCGCCGATGTCGGGCATCACCGACGCGCCGTTCCGCCGACTCGCGGCCGAGCTCGGCGCCGGGCTGGTGGTGTCCGAGATGACCGCGAGCGACGATCTCGTGCGCGGGCGGTGGATATCCCGGTTGCGCTGCGAGGCGAGCGGCGTCGGGCCGCATGTGGTGCAGCTCGCCGGCTGCGAGGCGCATTGGATGGCCGAGGGCGCGAGGGTCGCCGAGGAGGGCGGCGCTGATATCATCGACATCAACATGGGCTGCCCGGCGCGCCACGTGACCGGCGGCCAGTCCGGCTCGGCCCTGATGCGTGATCTCGATCATGCGCTGACCCTGATCGAGGCGACGGTCGAGGCCGTCGATGTGCCCGTGACGCTGAAGATGCGGCTCGGCTGGGACCAGGGCAGCCTCAATGCACCGGAGCTGGCGCGCCGCGCCGAAGCCGCGGGCGTGCAGCTGATCACCGTGCACGGCCGCACGCGGCAGCAGTTCTACAAGGGCGAGGCCGACTGGAGCGCGGTGCGCGCGGTGAAGGATGCCGTCGATCTGCCGGTCGTCGTCAACGGCGACATCACCACCTACGAAGACGCGCGCGAGGCGCTCGATACGTCCGGCGCCGATGCCGTGATGATCGGGCGCGGCGCGCAAGGACAGCCGTGGCTGCCCGGCCAGATCGGCCGCCGGCTCGACGGCGGTGCGGAAGAGGGCGCGCCCGAACTGGCGCAGCAGCTCAGTCTTCTCACCGCGCTCTATGACGAGATCTGCCGTCACTATGGCGCGCGTGTCGGCCTGCGCCACGCCCGCAAGCATCTCAGCTGGGGGCTCGACGTCGCCGCCCAGCACGCCCAGGCGCCGGCCGAAAAACGGAAGGCATGGCGCGAAAAGATCCTGACGTCCGAGCAGCCATCCCAGGTGCATCGGGCGCTGCGTGAGGCTTTCGACGATTTTGCCTGGAGTGCAGCCGCATGAGCTCAGCCGCAGAACAGCGCAAGCGACTTCCGTCGGATGGCGACGCCATCCTCAACGCTTTGCCGAATCCGGTCCTCGTCATCGGCCCGGATGGCATGATCGTGGACGCCAACATGGCGGCGGAATCCTTCTTCGATTCCTCGACGCAGTTTTTGCAGCGGCAGTCGCTGAAGAAGCTGGTGCCGTTCGGCAGCCCCTTGCTGGCGCTGATCGACCAGGTCCGCACCACCAGCGCGCCGGTCAATGAATACAAGGTCGATCTGGGCACGCCGCGCACCGGCGCCGATCGGCTCGTCGACCTGCACGTCGCGCCGCTGCCGGAGCGCCCCGGCCATATCGTGGTGATGCTGCAGGAGCGCACCATCGCCGACAAGATGGACCGCCAGCTCACGCATCGCAGCGCTGCGCGCTCGGTGATCGCGCTGGCCGCGATGCTGGCGCACGAGATCAAGAACCCGCTGTCGGGCATCCGTGGCGCCGCGCAGCTTTTGGAGCAGCAGGCCTCCTCCGAGGACCGCATGCTGACCCGGCTGATCTGCGACGAGGCCGACCGCATCGTCACTTTGGTCGACCGCATGGAGGTGTTCGGCGACGACCGCCCGGTGGCGCGCGGGCCCGTGAACATCCATTCCGTGCTCGATCACGTGAAGCGGCTGGCGCAGTCGGGCTTTGCCCGCAACATCCGCTTCGTCGAGGATTACGATCCGTCGCTGCCGCCGGTGCTCGCCAACCAGGATCAACTGATCCAGGTGTTCCTGAACCTGGTCAAGAATGCCGCGGAAGCGGTCGTCGATCTCGGCTCGGATGCCGAGATCCAGCTCACCACGGCCTTCCGCCCGGGCGTGCGCCTGTCGGTGCCCGGCAAGAAATCGCGGGTGTCGCTGCCGCTGGAGTTCTGCGTCAGGGACAACGGCCCCGGCGTGCCGGAAGACCTGATGCCCAATCTGTTCGATCCGTTCGTGACCACCAAGCCGACCGGAAGCGGCCTCGGACTTGCATTGGTCGCGAAGATCGTCGGCGACCATGGCGGGATCATCGAGTGCGAGTCGCAGCCGCGCAAGACGACCTTCCGGGTGCTGATGCCGATGTACAGCGCAGCCAGACAACCAGACCACGGCCATCGCGATGACGTTTCGGGGACGCCGTTGCATGCCTCACAGGGATCAAATTGAGGACCACCTATGCCTGCAGGTAGCATTCTCGTTGCCGACGACGATACGGCCATCCGCACGGTCCTGAACCAGGCGCTGTCACGCGCCGGCTATGAGGTGCGGCTGACCGGCAACGCCGCCACGCTGTGGCGCTGGGTGAGCCAGGGCGAGGGCGATCTCGTCATCACCGACGTGGTGATGCCGGACGAGAACGCGTTCGACCTGCTGCCGCGGATCAAGAAGATGCGGCCCAACCTGCCGGTCATCGTGATGAGCGCGCAGAACACCTTCATGACCGCCATCAAGGCGTCGGAGCGCGGCGCCTATGAGTATCTGCCGAAGCCGTTCGACCTGAAGGAGCTGATCGCGATCGTCGGCCGTGCCTTGGCCGAGCCGAAGGAGCGTGCGGCGAGCCAGCCCGACGACGGCGAGTTCGAATCGATCCCTCTGGTCGGCCGCTCGCCGGCGATGCAGGACATCTACCGCGTGCTGGCGCGACTGATGCAGACCGACCTCACGGTGATGATCTCCGGCGAGAGCGGCACCGGCAAGGAGCTGGTGGCGCGCGCGCTGCACGATTACGGCAAGCGCCGCAACGGCCCGTTCGTTGCGGTCAACATGGCGGCGATCCCGCGCGACCTGATCGAGTCGGAACTGTTCGGGCACGAGCGCGGCGCCTTCACTGGCGCCAACACCCGAGCGTCCGGCCGTTTCGAGCAGGCCGAGGGCGGCACGCTGTTCCTGGACGAGATCGGCGACATGCCGATGGAGGCGCAGACGCGGCTTTTGCGCGTGCTGCAGCAGGGCGAGTACACCACCGTCGGCGGCCGCACCCCGATCAAGACCGACGTGCGCATCGTCGCCGCCTCCAACAAGGACCTGCGCATCCTGATCCAGCAGGGGCTGTTCCGCGAGGATCTGTTCTTCCGCCTCAACGTCGTGCCGCTGCGGCTGCCTCCCTTGCGCGAGCGCATCGAGGACCTGCCGGATCTCGTCCGGCATTTCTTCGCGCTGGCCGAGAAGGACGGCCTGCCGCCGAAGAAGCTCGATGCCGCGGCGCTGGAGCGGCTCAAGCAGCACCGCTGGCCGGGCAATGTCCGCGAGCTGGAGAATCTCGCCCGGCGTTTGGCCGCGCTGTATCCGCAGGACGTGATCACTGCCTCGGTGATCGATGGCGAGCTGGCGCCGCCGGCAGTCACGACCGGCTCGAACACGCCGACCTCGATCGACAATCTCGGTGGCGCCGTGGAGGCCTATCTGTCGTCGCACTTCCAGGGGTTTCCCAACGGCGTGCCGCCGCCGGGGCTGTACCACCGCATTCTCAAGGAGATCGAGATTCCGCTGCTGACGGCAGCGCTGGCGGCGACCCGCGGCAACCAGATCCGCGCGGCCGATCTGCTCGGCCTCAACCGCAACACGCTGCGGAAGAAGATTCGCGACCTCGACATTCAGGTGTACCGCAGCGGCGCTTGATGGTGATTTGATACCTTTCCGGCGGGCTCAGGCCCGCCTCAGGTGAGAATTAATGTAGACAAATCCGCGACGCGCTCCGGCGCCGCGGATTTGTCGCAATTTGGCAACAGCGTGGTAGGAATGCATCAGTCCGATTCCCGGACATGCCGCGTTCAGCATCACCCACCTTGCCGGAATGACCAGCGCAGAGACCTCGGCCACCCCCTTCGATTCGTCGTCCACCGACGGCCGGCGCTGGACCTGGCGCACCTGGCTGGCGCCGGTGGCGGTGGCGCTCGCGCTGCTGTCGGCCTTCCTCACCTTCATCGTGCTGGTCGGGTTGACCCCGGTCGAGCCGACGACCGACGTCGTCAAGACCTTCTACCTGATCGACGCCGGAACGATCCTGGTCCTGGTCGGGATCATCATCCGCGAGGTCTGGCAGGTGGTGCAGGCCCGCCGGCGCGGCCGGGCGGCGGCGCGGCTGCACGTGCAGATCGTCAGCCTGTTCTCGGTGATCGCGGTATTGCCGGCGGTGCTGGTCGCCGTGGCGGCCAACGTCACCATCGATCGCGGCCTCGACCGGCTGTTCTCCGGACCGGCCAAGGTCGCGATCCAGAACTCGCTGACCATCGCGCGCGCCTACATGCAGGAGCACGCGCAATTCATCCGCGGTGACATCATCGGCATGGCGACCGACATCGCACGCGCGCGGCCGCTGTTCGACCAGGACCGCGCCAGCTTCCGCGAGCTGCTCACCACCAGCGCCGCCTCGCGCAACCTGCCGGGCGCGATGATCATCGACAAGAACACCAATCCGATCGTCTGGGCCGAGACCGGCGGGGTGCAACTGGCCTATTCGCCGCCGGCGCCCGAGTTCCTCAACAATGTCCGGGAGGAGGAGCCCGAGATCGCGGTCCTGCCGGAATCGAACTACGTCGCCGCGGTGATCCGGCTGCGCGCGTTCAACGACACCTTCCTCTACGTCGCGCGTCCGCTCGATCCGCAGGTCGTCGAGCAGCTCAAGCAGACCGAGCTGTCGGTCGCCGAATACGCCCAGGTCGAGGCGCGGCGCTTCGGCATCCAGATCGCCTTCGCGCTGATGTTCGCGGTGATCGCGCTGACCATCCTGATGGCCTCGGTGCTGATCGGGCTGAACTTCGCCAACTGGCTGGTGGCGCCGATCCGGCAATTGATGAATGCCGCGAACACCGTGTCGACCGGCGATCTCAACGTCCAGGTCCCGGTGCATCGCTCGGAGGGCGATCTCGCCCAGCTCGGCCAGACCTTCAACAAGATGACGCAGGAGCTGCGCACGCAGCGCGACGAGCTGGTCAGCGCCAGCGAATTGATCGACAGCCGGCGCCGCTTCATCGAGGCGGTGCTGTCGTCGGCCTCCGCCGGCATCATCGGCGTCGATGCCTCGGGCAGCGTCGGCATCCTCAACCGCTCGGCCGAGAAGCTGATTGGACATGCCGAGCAGGAGGTGCTGGATCATCCGCTCTCCGACGTGCTGCCCGAGCTCGACGACATGATGAAGACGGCGCGCGAGGGCAAGCAGCGGCTGGTGCAGGGGCAGATCACGATCCAGCGCGACGGCCACGAGCGCAATCTGTCGGTGCGCGTCACCGCCGAGCAGACCAACCAGGCGCGCGACAGCTACATCATCACGCTGGACGACATCACCGAGCTGGTCTCGGCGCAGCGCACGTCCGCCTGGGGCGACGTCGCGCGCCGCATCGCGCACGAGATCAAGAATCCGCTGACGCCGATTCAACTCTCGGCTGAGCGCATCCGCCGCAAATTCGGCAAGGTCATCACCGAGGACAAGGCGGTATTTGAGCAATGTACCGAGACGATCGTGCGGCAGGTCGACGACATCAGGCGAATGGTCGACGAGTTCTCGCGATTCGCGCGGATGCCGAAGCCGGTGATGGAAGGCGAGGACGTCGCCGACACCGTGCGGCAGGCCGTGTTCCTGATGAAGGTCGCGCATCCCGAGATCGACATCGAGACCGAGATCAAGCAGGACCCGTTGCGCGCGCAGTTTGACCGCCGCCTGATCTCGCAGGCGCTGACCAACATCATCAAGAACGCCACCGAGGCGATCGAGGTGGTGCCCGAGGCGGAGCTCGGCAAAGGCCGAATCGATGTCGTCGCCTCGCGCGAGGGTGAGGACGTGCTGATCGACGTCATCGACAACGGCATCGGTCTGCCGAAGGTGGCGCGGCAGCGGCTGCTCGAGCCCTATGTCACGACGCGCGCCAAGGGCACCGGCCTCGGGCTCGCCATCGTCGGCCGCGTGCTGGAAGACCATGGCGGCAAGCTCGAGCTGAAGGACGCGTCCGATTTCCGTCCCGGCCAGCGCGGCGCCTGGATGCGGCTGCGCTTTGCCGTCTCCGGCCAGGCCGCGAAGACGGGCGCGAAGGAGCAGGCGGGGGCGTCTGACAATGCGCAGAAGACCGAGGCCGGCGGCGAAACCGCTGACACGGTTCAAACGACCAATGATGAACCAAAAATCCAAGCCGCAACCGGCAGCTGACGAGACAGGCGTGACCCATGGCGAGTGATATTCTGATTGTCGACGATGAAGCCGATATCCGGGAGCTGGTCGCCGGCATCCTGGATGACGAAGGCTTCACGACGCGAACCGCGCGCGACAGCGATTCGGCGCTCGCGGAGATCACGAGCCGCCGTCCCAACCTGGTGTTCCTGGACATCTGGCTGCAGGGCTCCAAGCTCGACGGTCTGCAGCTCCTCGAGCAGATCAAGAAGGACCATCCCGACCTTCCGGTCGTGATGATCTCCGGCCACGGCAACATCGAAACGGCGGTCGCCGCGATCAAGCGCGGCGCCTATGACTTCATCGAGAAGCCGTTCAAGTCCGACCGCCTGATTCTGGTTGCCACGCGTGCGCTAGAGAATTCCCGGCTGAAGCGCGAGGTGCGCGAGCTCAAGCAGCTGGCGCCGACCGCGAGCAGCATGACCGGCCGCTCGCCATCGATGAACCAGTTGCGCCAGACCATCGAGCGCGCCGCCAAGGCCAACAGCCGCATCCTGATCGTCGGCCCGCCGGGCTCGGGCAAGGAGCTTGCCGCGCGTTCGCTGCACGCTCAATCGCCGCGCTCCGAGGGCCCGTTCGTCGTCATCAACGCCGCCGCGATCACGCCGGAGCGGATGGAGGAGGAGCTGTTCGGCATCGAGCAGTCGAACGGCGAGCAGTCGCGCAAGACCGGCGCGCTGGAAGAGGCCCATGGCGGCACGCTGTTCGTCGACGAGATCGCCGACATGCCGCGCGAGACGCAGAACAAGATCTTGCGCGTGCTGGTCGATCAGACGTTCCAGCGTGCGGGCGGGACCACCAAGGTGCACGTCGACGTGCGCATCATCTCCTCGACCGCACGGAATCTCGAGGAGGAAATTGCCGCCGGGCGTTTCCGCGAGGACCTCTATCACCGTCTGTCGGTGGTGCCGATCCGGGTTCCGCCGCTGTCGGAGCGCCGCGAGGACATTCCCGAGCTGATCGACTATTTCATGGAGCAGATTTCGGCCACGACCGGCCTGCCAAAGCGCCAGATCGGCCAGGACGCCATGGCCGTGCTGCAGTCGCATGTGTGGCCCGGCAACGTCCGTCAGCTTCGCAACAACGTCGAGCGTGTCATGATTCTGGCTGCCGGTGGACCGGAGGTGATCATCACCGCCGACATGCTGCCGCCGGATGTGGGATCGATGGTGCCGGCGATGCCGACCAGCAACAATGGCGAGCACATCATGGGCCTGCCGCTGCGCGAGGCACGCGAGGTGTTCGAGCGCGACTATCTGATCGCCCAGATCAGCCGCTTCTCGGGCAACATCTCGCGCACGGCCGAGTTCGTGGGCATGGAGCGGTCGGCCCTGCATCGCAAGCTGAAGGCGCTCGGCGTCGGCTGAGGCTCCAGCTCGGCCAAACCTGCCGACTGGACGAATTTACATTGGAAAATTCGTCCATTTCCGGAATTTTACGGATGAATCCGGTTGTTTTGGAACCGGCTTCCTTGCAAGCGGCTTGCCTAATATGCTCGCCTGTCTTCTAATCCGGCATCCCGTGGTCCCTCGAGGGGGATCTCAATGGACCATGGGCCACCTCGATGAATCCGGGGCCTGCGATCGGGACATCGAAGGTTCAATAAGAAAAAGCACAAGACTGCGAGACAATAACAATGGCGGCAGACCGCGCACAAAACCTACAAGACACCTTTCTAAACCATGTCCGCAAAACCAAGACGCCGCTCACGATCTTCCTGGTCAATGGCGTGAAGCTGCAGGGGATTGTCACATGGTTCGACAATTTCTGCCTGCTGCTCCGGCGCGACGGTCACTCGCAGCTCGTCTACAAGCATGCGATCTCCACCATCATGCCAGGCGCGCCGATCCAGTTGTTCGAAGGCGGCGAGGACGCGTCTGCGTGAGTGTGACCTGACGTGAGAGTGACCTGATTGGAACCCCGCGATCGCGAAGGGACCATCGGCCTGTCGAGGCCGGATGACAATAAGGGGACCGGGCTCGTCATCGTGGTCGGCCCCTACTTGCGAGCGCGCCGCGGCGACGATGGCGCGCAAGCAGGCCAATCCGACATGCGTGATTTCGAGGCGCGGATCGACGAGGCGGCGGGCCTCGCGCGGGCCATCGACCTGACCGTGGCCGAGGCCATTCTCACGCCGATCGGGCAGATCCGCCCCGCGACCTATCTCGGCAAGGGCAAGGTCGAAGAGATTGCCGGCGTGATCGCCGGCCATGGCGTCGAGCTGGTGGTGATGGATTGCGCGCTCTCGCCGATCCAGCAGCGAAACCTCGAGAAGGCCTGGAACACCAAGGTGCTCGACCGCACCGGCTTGATCCTGGAGATCTTCGGCCGCCGCGCCAAGACGAAGGAGGGTGCGCTGCAGGTCGAGCTCGCGCATCTCAACTATCAGCGCAGCCGCCTGGTGCGGTCCTGGACCCATCTCGAACGCCAGCGCGGCGGTTTCGGCTTCATGGGCGGTCCCGGCGAGACCCAGATCGAGGCCGACCGCCGGCTGATCGGCGACCGCATCACGCGGCTCGAGAACGAGCTGAAGAAGGTCCAGGCGACGCGGCGGCTGCATCGCGCCGGACGCCAGCGCGTGCCGTATCGCGTCGTGGCGCTGGTCGGCTACACCAATGCCGGCAAGTCGACGCTGTTCAATCGCCTGACGCGCGCCGACGTCCAGGCCGCCGACATGCTGTTCGCGACGCTCGATCCGACCTTGCGCGCGATCACGCTGCCGCATGGCGGCAAGGCGATGCTGTCGGACACCGTGGGCTTCATCTCCAACCTGCCGACGCAGCTCGTCGCCGCCTTCCGCGCCACGCTCGAGGAGGTGCTGGAGGCCGACGTGATCCTGCACGTCCGCGACATGTCGCACGAGGATGCCGAGGCGCAGCAGCACGATGTCGAGCTGGTGCTCAGCCAGCTCGGCATCGATCCCGAGGCCACCGACACCATCATCGAGGTCTGGAACAAGATCGATCGCCTCGACGAGGCGGCGCGCGAGAACCTCGCCAACATCGCCGCACGGCGGCCACCGGAGCGCCCGTGCCTGCTGGTCTCGGCCCAGACCGGGGAGGGCGTCGACGCGCTCCTGCAGACGATCGAGGACCGGCTCGCGGCGGCGCGGACGACGCTCGATCTCACCATCGATGCGGCCGACGGCGCCGGCATCTCCTGGCTGCATCGCAACGCCGAAGTGCTGGCCAAGGAGCTGCACGAGGGCCACTACGACATGACCGTGCGCGTCGATGCCACCAAGCGCGACATCGTGGTCGAGCGCTATCACGGCGTGCCCCGCGTGGCGTGAGCCTCGCGCGACGTCGTTTGCCTCTCGTGCAGGATGACATGCATCGCTGCGCCTATCCATCTGGCTACAAGGGCGTGATGTCGACGTGCAGCACGGCGGCTCGGCCGTCACCGAGGGCGGCGAGGCAGCGCTCGATCGCCGCATCGAGCTTGTCGGGATCGTCGACCCGCTCGCCATGGGCGCCGAATGCGCAGGCGATGTCGGCGAGACGACGCTGCTCGCCCTGGCGCCCGGTGCTGAGCCTAGAGAGGAAGGAGTCCGTGCGCTGTGCGGCGCCGTCCGGATAGACGCGCTGCACCGATGCCTTCACCGCCTGCCATCCGTTGTTGTCGAGGATCACGGTCAGGATCGGGAGCTGGCACTGCTGCGATAAGGCGTAGACGGAGTCCGGCGCGGCGAAATGATAGGCGCCGTCGCCGACGATCTGCACCACTCGCGCTGAGGGATTGGCGAGCTTGAGTCCGAGCGCCATGCCGCCGCTGAAGCCGAGGCCGCCGCCGGCCAGGCCCACATAGGTCATCGGCTTGGTGCGGCGAAGCTGCTGTTGCAGGATTGGCGCGTTGCGGACCGCCTCGTTGAGGACGATGTCGTCCTCCGACAGCAGCGCCTGCAACCGCGCAAACAAATAGGCCGGGTTGATCGCTCCGATCCGGCCCTTCTGTGCCGCCGCGGATATCCGTTTCGCCTGCGCGGCCTCGCGTGCCGGCTGCCAGCTCGCGATCCGGTCGCGCACTCTCGTGAGATAGGCGTCGTCGCCACGGGCAACGATGATCTCCAGCACCTGACGAAGAATGACGGCCGAATCGCCCTGAATACGGAGGTCGGTGGCAAATCCCCACATCGGGATGTCCGCCTTCAGGGCGTCGATATCGATCTGGATCCAGCGCAGCCGATCGGCGGCCTTCAGCATCTGCGGAATGAATGGCACGTCGATGTCGATGAGCAGCCCGAGATCGGCGCCGGCGACCAGCGCGGCCGGGTCGGAGCCGGCAAAGCAAGGGGAGTCCTGGCAGATGTTCATCGTGACGGGGTTGAACTCCGCGACACGGATTCCGCAGACCAGCGCCAGCCGCTCCAGCACAGAGACGGCCTCGGCGCTGCGTCCGAGATAAGCGGTCAGCGCGATCGGATTCTCCGCCTTCATCAGCGCGTCCGCGATGGCACGCGCGCGCTCCGGCTCGATCCCTCCCGCCTTGACGCTGCCACGGCGCGCGGGCGGGTAGGCCGGCATCGCCGCCTCGTCCCAGGTCTCGGCGAGGGTCTCGCGCGGCAGCATCATGTAGACCGGGCCGGGCGGATCGCTGTGCATGAACGCGGCAGCGCGGGCGACCGCCTCCTTGACGACGACACCCGACGGCAGCGTGTATTCCCATTTGACATAAGGACGCACGATGCTGCCCTGATCGAAACTCTCCTGCACGAAGTGGACGTAGGTGTCACGTCCTCCCGGCAGCTCGCCATGCATCGCGAACGGAGCCCGCCCTGCAAACAGCAGCACCGGCAGCCGGTAGCGAAAGGCGTTCTGAATCGCCATGCACGCATTCGCCGTGCCGGCATCGACATGGACGAACACGGCCTGGCCGCGGCCGGTCGCGCTCGCATAGCCCATTGCCATGTGCACCGCGACCACCTCGTGGGGACACAGGATCACCTCGGGGTGCCGTCGACCTTCGCTGTCCCAGCGTGCAATCTCCTCGATTAGCGAGACATGATCGGTGCCGAGATTGGCGAAGATGTAGTCGATGCCGATCTCGACGAGCGCCTCGAGGAAGTAATGCGCGGTGGTGTGGCGGGTCATGGCGCGACGACGCGGGTCAGGGCGACGACGGCATCGTCACGGCGCATGCTCTGACTTGCCTGTCCACGCAGGCGATCGACCAGGTCGTTGGGCTCGAGCGGTGCGGCCAAGCCGCGCCAGGCAATGTGCGAGTCCGGCCGCAGCACGAGCAGGCTGTCCGGGAATCCATAGCCGGCCTTTGCGCGCTCGACGTCGACGAGCGTCAAGGGAACGCCCTGGCGGGCCGCGGCGTCGACCAGTGGCATGACATCGACGGCCGGATCGAACCGCACCAGCGTGTAGGCCGGGCCAAGCGCATCCAGCAGCGATCGGCCATCGGCCAGCCAGACGTGCGGCGCGCGTGCGCCGGGCACTGTGGACGCGCTGAAATGGCCCATGCCGTAGGGCGGCGGCGTCTCGCCATCGTATGAGATCGCCGGAGACCGGTCGTAGTAATAGCCGAAATTCAAGCCGGCGCAGCAATATTGCTGCACGTTGAGATCATAGGCGGCCTTGCCGACCTTGCTGCGCGCCGCGTCGCCGACGGGGCCATCGATCTCCACCTCCGCAGGCACGGCGCGTCTCTGGCTCATCACCGCGAGCGCGTGGTTCATCGCGAAGTGCGACACCTGCTCGGTGATCGGCTGCCGCTCCGCTTCGTACGCGTCGAGCAGGGCAGGGGTGGCCCAGCCGTGGAGGACGCCGCCAAGCATCCAGCACAGGTCGACCGCATCGGCGATCCCTGCATTCATGCCGTAGCCGGCATAGGGGATCCACAGATGCGCCGCATCACCGCAGATGAAGGCGCGGCGATCGCGGAAGCGATCCGCCACCAGGCGACGTCCGATCCAGTCCTCCTTGCTGATGATCTCATACTGGAAACGGTCGTCGACACCGAGAATGGTGCGCAGTGCCCAATCGCGATCGACACTGTCGAACTCGAGCTCCTCGGCCGCGAGGTGGTTGTGGATCAGCCAGTTGTCGCGGCCGTCGATGGAGACGGTGGTCCCGCAGCGCCGCGGGTTGAGCGACATCGTCATCCAGGCCGGCTTCTGGGTGATCAGCTCCTTCAGCGCGGGAGCGTGGATGTAGGTCGACTGCACCCGCTGCACGACATCGGTGCCGCTGAGCCGTGAGCCGATGAGCTTGCGCACCGTGGAGCGGCCGCCGTCGCAGCCAATCAGATAGTCGGCCGAAATGGTGATGTCCCGGCCGGCGTCGAGATCGCGCGCCCGCGCGATCACGCCGTTTTCATCCTGGTCGAACCGATCGACCTGGACGCGGTTGAGAATCGTGATGCCGCGTTGCGCCTCTGCGCAAGCGAACAGGATCGGCTCGAGATAGATCTGATTGATGCGATGGGGCGGCTCGGGCGTCGGCCAATCGGTATCCGGCCCACCGGTTGCCGTGTAGCGGTCCTGGCGGCATGGGATCGGGATGCGCGTCAGCTCGCGGCCGACGACGGCGGTGCGATAGGCGCAGTCGTTTGGAAAATCAGCCGGCAGGCCGCCTTCGCGCACCTCGCGGACGATGCCGAGGCGGCGGAACACCTCCATCGAGCGCGCGGAGACGTGGTTGCATTTCACGTTGGGCGGCTCTCCGGCGCGCCTGATCTCCGCGACCACGACGTCGATGCCGCGCGAGGCGAGATCCATGGCGGCGGTCAGTCCGACCGGGCCGGCGCCCACGATGAGCACCTGGGTTCGTATCGTCTTCATGTCGGTTCTCTTGCTTTGATCTACGCGCGCTCGGGCGTGGAGAGCGCACTGCGTTGCGCATCGTCGGCGCTCGGAAGACTGCCGCGCATGCCGAGGACCGCGAGGCCGAGGATCACCAGCGCCGAGAACAGTTGCGGTACCGCGCTGGCCTGAAACAGCGAGGAGACGTCCCATTTCGCCGCGAGCATCAACCCGCCGATCGTGACGCCGAGGATCGAGCCGAAGCGGCCGATGCCCAGTGCCCAGCCGATGCCGGTGCCGCGGATGTAGGTCGGATAGATGCGCGCCGCGTAGGCGTTGCAGCCGATCTGTCCGCCGATCACCGCGACGCCGGCAATGAAGACGGCCGGCACGAGAATCGGCAACGAGGCTCCCGCGAGACCGATGGTGATGATCGAGAGGAAGCCGGCAACGTAGGTCGCGAACAGGACGCGATCGAAGCCGAACTTTTCGATCAGCAGGCCGAGCCCGACGGTGCCGAGCATGCCGCCGAGCTGGAAGGCGATGCCGACGGAGATCGCCGCCTGGACGTCGAGCCCGACACCATGTGTGAGCGTCGGCAGCCAGCTGTTGAGGAAATAGATGTCCATCATGTTCATGAAGAACATGACCCACAGCAGCAAGGTCGGCAGCAGACGCCGCTTGGTGAACAGCTGTGGCAGCAGAAAGCCTTTGCCGCTCTCCTCGATGATCGTAAAGCGCGCGTCGGCGGGCAGGCGGTCCGACGGATCGATCCGCGTCAGCAGCGCGCGCACGCGATCATTCTTGTTGTCGTCGAGGGCCAGCAGCGAGAGCGATTCCGGCAGCCAGATAATGAGGACGGGACAGAGGATGAGCGGCAGAATGCCGCCGATGAGAAAGATGATCTGCCAGCCATAGGCGGTGATGAGCTTGGCCGCGACCGCTCCGCCGATCGCCGATCCCAGCGACACCGTCATGAACATCAGCATGATCAACAGGGTCCTGCGACGCTGCGGCGAATATTCGCCGGTCAGAGCGATCGTGTTGGGCAGGACGCCGCCGAGCCCGAGGCCGGTGAGGAACCGAATGATGACGAGGTCGGATACGCTCGTGGCCTGGGTGGTCGCCAGCGATCCAAGCGCGAACACGAGAACGCCGGCGACGACGAGCCATTTGCGCCCGAGATAGTCGGCCAGCGCGCCGAGCACCAGCGAGCCGATCATCACGCCGAACAGGGACGCGCCAAACACCGGTCCCAGGGCGCCCGGCGCCAGATGCAGGTCCTTGCTGAGGGCAGGGGCGACGAAGCCGAGCGCCTGGGCATCGAAGCCGTCGAGCCCGACGACCAACGCGCACAGGCAGATCACCCTGATCTGGAATCCCGACAGCGGCCGCTCGTCGACGTAGCGCGTGAGATTGATCGCTTGCGTCAAATGTCCCTCCCCATGTGCTTGTTGTTGCCTGGCCGCTTCACCGCAGCCGCCGGCTGTTTGCAAATATGTTGCATGATCAGACTCTTTCGATTAGCCACAAAATTCTCATTCATTCATAAGGAAAGCTAATGCCCCCGACCTTGCGGCAATTGGAGGCCCTGGTCCTGGTGTATCGGCTCGGCAGCATCACCAAGGCGGCCGCCGAGCTGCGCGTCACGCAGTCGGCGATCAGCCTGCTGATCCGGCAGATCGAGGAGAACTTTCAGCTCAAGCTGTTCGATCGCACGACGCGGGCGCTGCACCCGACGGCGGCCTGCCGCGAGGCGATTACCGCGGCGGAACGCATCCTGGCGGGGACGCAGGGGCTGTCGCAGCGGATGCGCGACCTGGCCGAGATCAAAGCCGGCCGAATTTCCATCGCGGTCTCAGCGGGCGTCGCGTCGGCGCTGCTTCCACGCGTGTTTGCGACGTTTCGATCGCGCCATCCCGAGGTGCGCATCGATCTGCGTGATGTCGCGCCCGACGAGCTGCTCGCGATCGTGATGGCCGGGCATGCGGAGTTCGGCCTCGGCAGCGTGGAGGACGAGGGCGTACCGGAGGTCAGGATTGAGACGCTGATGCAAAGTCCGCTCTCGGCGATCGGCATCAAGGACGGCCGGTTCGAGAAGCACCGCCGTCTGACGTGGGACGGCATCATGAGCTCCGACCTGATCACGATGCGTCACGGCACGCGCATCCGCCGCCAGATCGACGAGGCGCTGGCGGAGACCGGGCGGTCGCTGAAGCCTGCCTGGGAAGTGTCGCTGATCACGACCGCGCTGGCGCTCACGGCGGAGGGCGCCGGCATCAGCATCCTACCCGCGCACATGCTGCCCAAGGCACAATTTCCGACCTTGGCCGCGATCCCGCTGTCGCAGCCGACGATTCATCGGCACGTCTCGCTGCTGAGCCGCGCCGACTTTGGATTGTCGCCGGCCGCCCAGCGCTTCGTCGAGATCGCAAGGGCCGAGCTGTCGCGCAAGGGCGGCTGATCACGACCTCGGAACCGGGGACGCTACTTCTCCAGCCGCTTCGCCTCGTTCCACAATTCGTCCATCTCGTCGAGCGACGCTTCTTCGAGTGTGCGGCCCTTCGCCGTCAACGCCTGCTCGATGTGCGCGAAACGGCGCTCGAACTTGGCGTTGGTGCCGCGCAATGCGGTCTCCGGATCAACCTCGGCGTGGCGGGCAAGATTGACCAGCGCGAACAGGAGATCGCCGGTCTCTTCGGTCAGCTCGGTCGCATCCTTGTTGTCGAGCGCGGCCTCGATCTCGTCGGCCTCCTCGCGGATCTTCTGCAACACCGCGCGCGGATCGTTCCAATCGAAGCCGACGGTCGCGGCCTTGCGCTGCAGCTCCATGGCGCGGACCAGCGCCGGCTGTCCGGCCTTGATGCCTGATAGCAGCGAGGACTTGCTCGTCTGCGCCTCGGGCGGCCGCCGCGCGGCGCGCTCGGCCTTCTCCTCGGCCTTGATGCGGTCCCATGTGCCTTTGGTCGGCTGGGTGACGTTGCCGTCCTTGTCCGGGAACACATGCGGATGGCGGCGGACCATCTTCGTCGTGATGCCCTCGACGACGTCGCCGAATGCAAACGCGCCTTGTTCCTCGGCGATGCGGGCGTGATAGACCACCTGCAGCAGGAGATCGCCGAGCTCCTCGCGCAGATCGTCGAGATCGTCGCGCGTGATCGCGTCGGCCACCTCATAGGCTTCCTCGATGGTGTAGGGCGCGATGGTCCGGAACGTCTGCTCGATATCCCACGGGCAGCCGGTGACCGGCGTGCGCAGCGCCGCCATGATCTCGATCAGGCGTGAGATGTCGCGGGAGGGGATCATGGGCAGGTCCTGACAGCATCGTTCGCTCGGGTCCTGTATGCCCCAAGCCGCGCGCGGCTCCCAGCGAAAAGGGCGACTGCACGGGATGCGCCCGGCGGGTTGGCCCGACCCGTCGATGATGCTAAGCGGGAGCCATGAGTGAGCAGGACACGACGGCCCTGGTGCTGTTCTCGGGCGGGCAGGATTCCACGACGTGCCTGGCCTGGGCGCTCGAGCGCTTCGCGCGCGTCGAGACGATCGGTTTCGCCTACGGCCAGCGCCATGCGATCGAGCTCGCCTGCCGCGACCGGCTGGTCGAGGGCATCGCGCGCCTGCGCCCCGACTGGGCAGCCAAGCTCGGTGACAGCCATACGCTGGACATTCCAACGCTGGCTGCGATCTCCGAGACCGCGCTGACGCGCGACGTCGCGATCGAGATGGGCGCCGACGGCCTGCCCAACACCTTCGTGCCGGGCCGCAACTTGGTGTTCCTGACCTTTGCGGCGGCGCTCGCCTATCGCCGCGGCATCCGCCACATCGTCGGCGGCATGTGCGAGACGGACTATTCGGGCTATCCGGACTGCCGCGACGAGACCATCAAGGCGCTGCAGAATGCGCTGAGCCTGGGCATGGCGCGCGCGTTCGAGCTGCACACGCCGCTGATGTGGCTGTCGAAGGCCGCGACCTGGCAGCTGGCGCATGACCTCGGCGGCGCCGGTCTCGTCGACCTGATCCGCGACCAGTCGCACACCTGCTATCTCGGCGAGCGCGGCGCGCGGCATGACTGGGGTCACGGCTGCGGTCACTGTCCCGCCTGCGAGCTGCGCGCCAAAGGATGGCGCGCGTACGTCGCGGCGGGCGGGCCATCCTGAATCGGAAGCGGGGCCCTCGGGCCCCACGGAGAGCTGCGCGACAGACGAGCGCTCAGGCGGCTTCGTTGTCCGACGGCTGACGCTGGCTGACGATGACGAGATCCGCATCGGCGAGGTCGTGGCCGTCATCGGCCTCACTGGCTGCGGCGGAGGCCGCCTGCGCGACGAGGCGCGCGGTGATGTCGTCCTTGCCGCTCTTCTCCCAGGCGGGCGCGTTCAGCACCACGATGTCGTCGTCTTGGGCGGCATCGTGGTGATGGGCGGGCACGATCGACGGCGACTTCACCGGGGTGTCGACGATACGCAGGGTGGGGGCCTCGGCTTCGACCGGCTGCGCTGCGGCTGCCGCCGGTTCGTCCTCGGCCATTTCTGCCTGCTCCGGCTCGGGGGGCGCGGCCTCCTCGGCGGGGGCATCGGTGTCGGCGCTCGCAGCGCGGGCCACAGCCTCGGCGGCTTCGGCGGGCTGTTCGGCGGCCGCGGCAAGGCCCTCCTTGGCCGGCGCATCATCATGCGGCGCGAGGCCGAGATGCTGCGAGATTTCCTTGATCAGCCTGTCGATCGCCACCAGCACGCGATACTCCGGGATCGAGGCCATGTGCTGCTCGAACCGGTTGCGCGCATATTGCAGCGAATCGATCACGTCGGTGGCGATGGAGGAGCCCGACGCCTCGGTGCCGTGCAGGGCTCCCGCAGCCTTCTCGGTCGAGCTCTCGATCAGCAGGAAGGCCTCGTATTGCGGAATCGATTTGAGCTTCTCGTGATAGTCCTGACGCACGCCGGCGAGCGTGTCGACGATGGTGGCGAACTCTGGCGCGGGCATTTCGACGTCCCCTCAACTTCAACAAAGAAGATGCGCGGGACGCTACGGACGCACTGATGAACGTTCAATTTCGAACGAATACCGCTGTTCGCGGCATGAATAGCCGGCCGTTAAGACCGGACCATCAAAAGCAGGATCGTCCGCACACCGGGCATTAAGCATCCGCCAGACGCGCGCGCGAAGGGCTCAGCCGACAAAATCCTCGGGCCTTAGCTCGATCGGCTTGCCATGCGGGGTGCGATCGGCAGCGTGATCCCAGGCATTGCGGTAACGCGTCAGCGCGTCGGCGGAGGTGACGCCCTTCTCGGCGACGAGCCGCTCGAGCGTCGCGAGCCAGTGCCGGTAATATGTATCGCCGCAATCGGGATCGCCAGACGCTTGCGCGCGCGAAATCTCCTCGGCGAGCGCAGCCGCCCATTCGGGCCAGGTGAAGAGGCCGCGGGCGTGCAGCGTGACGGCCATCGCGAAGGCGTGGGCTTCCCACGGCTCGCGAAACACGGGCCCGCTGTCGTCGACGGGAATGCCGGGCAGGGCGCGCGTCGCCGCGGCTGCAGCCTCGCGGTCGGGTGTCATCGGGCCGGCTCCAGATAGGGCTCGAAGGCGTCGACCGTGACCTCCAGCAGCGGATCGGGCGCATCGGCCCACAGCTCGGCGCCGCTGAACGACACCGTGTAGAGCCATTGCGGGTCTTCGCCGCCGCCATGGGCGTTGCTGTCCGGAAACACGTGCACGCCTCTGACCGCCTCGACGCGGCCGAGATGGCCGCGCACGTAGCGCGGCAGCCGCGTATGCGTCGTCGGATGGATGTCCTTGGCGCGGACGCGGTCGCCGACCGCGAACAGCGCCGGCTTCGTCGCCGCGCGCTCGGTCGGGCCGCCGCGACGCAAGGTCGGCGCGACGGCATCGGCGGTGAGGATCTTGGTGACGGGCTTGGCCGGATGCAGCACCTTGCCGGCGACGATCTCATCCGCGTCGACCAGATGCCGCTCCTGCATCAGCCGTTCGATGCCCGCGAGCCAGATCTGGTAGTAGCTCATGCCGAGGTAATCGTCCGGCGGACGGTTCTCGCGCGCGAAGCGCGACATGTCGATGTTCCAGCCGCCGGGCGTCGCCATCGCCAGCGTCATGGCAAAGGCGCGACGCTCCCATTCGGCGTGGAACACCGGCTCGTTCGGCTCGGGGCGGACCGGACCAAAGCCGGCCACGCCGCCCATGTCATGCGCACCATCCATCAGCGGCCAACCTCGTGCGGTTGCTTCGGCAGGCCGGTGCCGATCATGCTGTCGCGCGTGACGAGCGCGGCGAGCTGATCCTCGCTCCAGCCATCGGTCCCGGCGGGACGGATCGGCAGCACGAAGTAGCGGACCTCGGCCGTCGAATCCCACACCCGGATCTTCGTCGTCGGCGGCAGCTCGAAGCCGAAATCCTTCAGGACGCCGCGCGGATCCTTCACCGCCTTGGCGCGATAGGGCGCCGACTTATACCAGACCGGCGGCAGGCCGAGCACGGGCCACGGATAGCAGGAGCACAGCGTGCACACGACCATGTTGTGCAGATCCGGCGTGTTCTCGACCGCCACGATGTGCTCGCCCTGGCGGCCGGCATAGCCGAGCTCGCCGATCGCCGGCGTGGCGTCGGCAAGAAGGCGCGCCCGATAGGCCGGATCGCTCCAGGCCCGCGCCACGACCTGCGCGCCGTTGCGGGGACCGACCTTGCTCTCATAGGTCTCGATGAGCACGTCGAGCGCGGCGGGATCGATATACCCCTTCTCGGTCAGGATGCTTTCGAGCGCGCGGACGCGCAGATCGGTCTCGGACAGGTCCGAGTGATCGTGCTGATGGTCGTGATGGTGATCGTGATCCGTCATGACTCAACCATAGGCGTAATCGGGCACCGCTGTCGAGCCGGGGCCACTACGAACCCACGGTGCGAGCCGTCGCGTTTCACTGCCGCCGCAGCCGTGCGGCGGTCACAATGCCGAGCGCGGCGTCATCGGTCATTGACGCGTCGATTCCGGACGCAGATGTGATCGGGGCCGCTCCATTGCCGCCACCTCGGGCGGTTCAAATCGGAGCCCAGATATGGTTCGTAGTGCTTTCGCCGTTCCGATCGGGCACGATAGCAACAGAGGTTTGAGGTTCATCAATGCCGAACGACGTTTCCCGCCGTGATCTTGCGAAGCTGGCCGGGCTGGCCGCCCTCGGGGCGGCCAATGGCCCGGCGCAAGCGGAGGAGGGCGCGGTGAAGGAGGACATCGGGCGGCGGTTTCCCGCAGATTTCGTGTGGGGGACGGCGACGTCGTCGTACCAGATCGAGGGCGGGGCTACGGCCGATGGCCGCGGGCCGTCGATCTGGGACGTGTTCACGCATTTGCAGGGCAACGTCGAGGACGGCAGCACCGGCGACGTCGCCTGTGATCACTACAACCGCTACAAGGACGACGTGCGGCTGATCAAGGAGCTCGGCTGCCGGGCCTATCGGTTCTCGATCGCCTGGCCCCGGCTGTTTCCCGACGGCGGGCTGACGCCCAATCCGAAGGGCCTCGACTTCTACAACCGGCTCGTCGACGAGCTCCTTGCGAACGGCATCACGCCGTACGCAACGCTGTATCATTGGGATCTGCCGCAGGCGCTGCAGGACCGTGTCGGCGGCTGGCTCTCGGCCGACACGGCCAAGGCCTTTGCGCATTATGCGGGCTACGTCGCGCAGCATCTCGGCGACCGTGTCAAGACCATCTTCACCATCAACGAATGCGGCCGCTTCGTCCCGTTCGGCTATGGCCTCGGCGTCGACGCGCCCGGGCTGAAGCTGCCGCAGCAGCAGGTCAACCAGGCGCGCCATCACGTGGCGCTGGCGCACGGTCTCGCCGTCCAGGCCATCCGCTCCGGCGGGCGCGCCGGCATGCGCGTCGGCATGGCCGAGAACATCACGGCCTGCCTGCCGGCGATCGACACGCCGGAGAACATCCGCGCCGCCGAGATCGCGACGCGCGAATTGAATGCCGGCTTCCTCAACGTCATCCTCGAGGGGCGCTACACGGAGGGTTTCCTGGCGTGGTCCGGCAAGGATGCGCCGAAATTCACCGCCGACGAACTGAAGATCATTTCGGCGCCGGTCGATTTCGTCGGCCTCAATATCTACGCGCCGCAAGCCTATGTCGTCGCGTCGGACCGCGCGGCCGGATTCGACGTGCTGCCGATGCCGTCCTCGTTCCCGCACATGAGCTCACCCTGGCTGCTGGTCGGTCCGGAGACGGCCTATTGGGTGCCGAAGCTCGCCGCCAAGATCTGGAATCTCCAGACCATCTACATCACCGAGAACGGCACCTCCTCGGACGACAAGCTGACCGCCGATGGCAAGGTCCACGACCTCGACCGCGTGATGTATCTGCGCAACTATCTCGCCCAGCTGCAGCGCGCTACGTCCGAGGGCGTGCCCGTGAAGGGCTACTTCCTGTGGAGCCTGCTGGACAATTTCGAGTGGGTGTTCGGCTACAAGCAGCGCTTCGGCATCTATCACGTCGACTTCGACACCCAGGTGCGCACGCCCAAGCTCAGCGCGTCGTACTACCATCACGTGATCAGCCGCAACGCCGTGAGCGCGTGAAGCGCCGCGACGCCACCCGGGGTCCAGCCGGACGCAGTCCGCGCCATTCAGGCGGCCAATGTGCCGTCGGCATCCGGCGCATTGAGTGTCGGCACGCCGGCCTTCACGCCGCGATTGCAAATTCATGATGCGGAAAGCACACCTTGTGCGACTCTTTTGCGCGCATGCCGTTTTCGTGGCGAAAGCTGGCTGCAGATGACGTAAACCGGCAATCTGCCGGCCCCTCAAGCGAGTTTTCCAGCATGCAAGTTTCCGTTGTTTGTCCGCCAGCCGTCCGCGCCGGCGTTCTGTTCTGCGTCCTCGGAGTGATCGCTGGCTCCAGCGCCTGGGCTCAGGGAGCCGCGAACGATGCGGCCAAGCCCGCCACGGAGCAGTCTGCCGCGCCGACGGCCGACAAGCCCGCAGAGTCCGAGCCGAAACCCGCGGTCGCTGAAACCAGGCCCGCCGAGCAGCCCTCGGATGCCGCCGGCAAGCCTGCGGCCGAGCCTGAGAAGACGGCCGAGAAGCCCGGCGAGCCAGCCGCTGCGGACGCCAAGCCCGTTCAGGCCACAGACAGCGCGAGCCAGCCGCCGGCGGACAAGGCATCGACTGAAAAAGCCGCGACGGATGCTGCGGCCGAGAGCAAGCCGGCCGAGGCCAAATCCGAGACCAAGGTCGAACCGAACTCCGGCACCGACGTCGGCCAGAAGCCGGCCGTGACCGAGTCGAAACCGGCAGAGCCCACTCTGGCCGTTCAGCCCGCTGCCGTCGCCAAGGACGCGCCCGCATCGGAGAAGGTCGAGGAGAAGGCCGCCGAGAGCAAGCCCGCGGCGGCGCCGGCCGAGCCCAAGAAATCCGAGCCGCCGGCCGCAGCTTCTCCCGCGGCCACGCCGGAGAAGGCGGCTGCGAAGCAGAACACCGCAACCACGTCAGCCAAGCCCGAACGGCACGGCCAAGCGCATCACCATGCCGAGGACGACGCCAAGCCCGCCAAACGCGAGCACCGCGCCCGCAAGCCCAAGAGCCAAACGAACAGCGAAATGAAGCGGGAGGCGAAGAGGGGTGGTGCCAGCTGCAAGAGCTTCCGCACCTATGACGCGGAGAAGGGCACCTATCGGGGCTACGACGGGCGCGTTCACACCTGCTCGTAAGGAGCGATCGGAAAGTGGTGCATCGGCGGCGGCCAAGACCGCCACCGATCGCCGCTGCCGATCACACCATCAACGCGGCATCGGCGGCTGAATGCCCGAGGTGTTGCGGGTAAAGAGTGTCCCGAACGTCGAGCCCTGCGGCTGCGCCGGCTGCGGCCGGGCCATTCCCGTCGTGGTCCGCTGCTGCGGCGTCACGATGATCTGCTGGGGCGGGCCCGGGGGGACCGCAGTGCCGCGTGCCTGCACCGCCTGGTTCGACATCCGCGACACCAGTCGCATCAGCTGATCCTGGCCGGCCTGCAGTTGCTCGATGGCGCGGGTGTGATCGCGGCTGGCCTGATCCTGCGTTGACTTGATCTGCTCGATGCCCTGCTGCAGCTCGGCGATGTCGCGCGCCATCCTCTGCATCAACGTTCCCGGCTCACGGGCGCCGGTGGTGTCTTCCGCTCCCCTCAGCGAGGCATTCGACATCATGGCATCCTCGCTGCCCTGCTGGACCGACGCCTCATCCTGCGACGCTTCGCTGGCGCCCGGCATCCAGCGGTCCATCAGCGAGGCGCCGGCGTCGCGCTGCGACCAGGCGACGGAGCCACCGACCAGCACGACCAGCAGAGCGAGGCCAACGGCGTTGCGCCCGCGCAGCTTGCCGAGCGGCGCCTTCATCCGCGCCCAGCGGCTGGCCCCGCTGCCTGTCGCCTCGCTCGTGCTCGCCGCCGCCGCCGCATCCGCCGCCACACCCGGCTTCTCGATTGCCGCGAGCCGCGTATCGATCCGGGTCAGCACCTCGCGCAGCACCCGCCGGTACAGTTGATCGTAGCTTGCCTTCTCGGGCTTCTCCGGGGCGAGGCCGATCTCGCGCTGATCAATCTGTTGCACGTTCTGTGTGGACTGCATTGCTGATCCCCAAACCCCTTAGCCCGCCGCCGACGCCGCTGTTCTCTTTGAATTTTCAAACGTGACTCGACCCGCCGCTTTGGCCGAAAGCAAGACAGCGTCGTGACGAGGAGGGGGCCTTTTCGGACCATCTCTCCCTCGCTGCAGCGCCAGCAGATCGCTTCGAGAGGCTTGAATCCGCCCTTGGTTGCGCACCGCCGAGCCTTCGAGGTACTATCCGACCGATATTTTTGGGGGGATTGGGGCCGGTGCAAAGCTTGATTGTCATTGCGCGCGCAGTGTTGTGCGCAGCGTTCGTAGTCCTTAGCGCTCACGTGCAGGCCGCGCCAGCGGATGAGGCCACGCGCAAGGCTGAATTGATGGCGGCTTGGCAGGCGGCGAGCCAGGCGGGCACCGACGGACCAAGCGACATCGTGCTGATCGATCAGGGCACGCTGAAGCTGCCGGCCGACTACTTCTACGTGCCGAAGAGCGAAGGTCTGCGGGTCCTACGCGCGCTCGGCAACGTCGTCAACGACGCGACCTTCGTCGGGCTGGTCGTCGGCAGACGCCAGAACGACGATTGGATGGTGGTCATCAAGCACATCAAGGACGGCTACATCAAAGACGACGACGCCAAGAACTGGAACGCGGACGATCTCCTGAGCAACCTTCGCGCCGGCGCCGAGGAGGCGAACAAGGACCGTGCGGCGCGCGGATTTCCGGAAATGGCCGTCGTCGGCTGGGTCGAGCCGCCGGCCTACGATGCCACGGCGCATCGTCTCGTCTGGTCGCTGCTCGCGAAGGAGAAGGGCCAGCCCGACGATGCGCCGAAGAACGTCAACTACAACACCTACGCGCTCGGGCGTGACGGCTATTTCAGCCTGAACCTCCTGTCCGGCTCGGAGCGGATCGCGGGGGACAAGGCGGTGGCGCACGAGCTGCTGTCCGATCTCTCCTACAATGCCGGCAAGCGCTATGAGGATTTCAGCGCGAGCACGGATCGGATCGCCGAATATGGATTGCTTGCGCTGGTCGGCGGCGTTGCCGCGAAGAAGCTCGGGCTGCTGGCGCTGGCTGGTGCGTTCGTCCTGAAGTTCGCCAAGATCATCATCTTCGCCGTCGTCGGCGCCGCGGCTGCGGTCATGAACTTCTTGCGCCGCAAGCGGCGCGGCGACAACGCGGGCGGGCCGGCGTGAAGGCTCTCCTGCTGATCCTGTTCTCCGGCCTGAAATGGGGGAAGCTCGCCATGAGCGGCGGCACGATGCTGCTGTCGCTGGTCGTCTATGCCGGCATCTGGGGCTGGCGCTATGCGGCCGGCTTCATTGCGCTCCTGTTTGCCCATGAGATGGGACACTACATCGCCGCACGCCAGCGCGGCCTCGACGTCGGGGCTCCCGCCTTCATCCCGTTCGTTGGCGCCTGGATCGCGCTCAAGGAGCAGCCGGTCGACGTCGAGACGGAAGCCTATGTGGCACTCGCCGGTCCGCTGGTCGGGACCGCCGCCGCGCTTGCGGTCTATCTGTGGGCGCGATCGGACGACAGCAATCTGCTGCTTGCGATCGCCTATTCCGGTCTGTTCCTCAACCTGTTCAACCTGCTGCCGATCTCGCCGCTGGACGGCGGCCGCGTCACCAGCGTGCTGAGTCCGCGCATCTGGCTGCTTGGCGTTCCCATGCTGCTGACTTTGATGCTCTATCGGCCGAGCCCGATGCTGATCATCATCGCCATCCTCGCAGCCCCGCAACTGATGAAGGCCTGGCGCTACGATCCCGGCGCGCCCGAGAACGTCGCCTATTACGGTACGACGCTGCAGACCAAGCTCGAATATGCCGGGACTTATCTCGCGCTGGCGGCGCTTCTCGCCGTCATGACCTACGACGTGCACGAGATGCTTGGGCCCTTGCGTCAGCTTGGCTGAGTGCTGTTGAGGTCGCCGCTTCAGTTGAGAAGCTTCATGTAGGTCAAGGCGCCGCCTCGTCGTGAGGACATGGGCCTTCCTCAGCTTGGGAATATCCGCTGCTGCAACGCAGCGGACATTTGGGCGCGGCAGCAGGAACCAAGTCGTCTTGTAAGACATTCAGTGAGCCATGAGCGGCGCGCGCTGTCACAATGCGCTGAGCGCAGAGCACGTCTCGGGATGTTCCCTTGCTCACTGGCATATCGGAGACCAAAGTTGAGCCTGCCCGTGAGAGGCATAAGGATTCGGGAGGTTTCATGATTTCGCTCAAGTCCATCTTGCTTGCGAGCTGCGCAACTGCGCTCGTCTCCTCGGCCGCCTGGGCCGCAGACCCGATCAGGATCGGCGTCATCTCCGAAGCGCAAGCCGTCGCCGGCTCGTCGATCGCACCCGCAGCGCAATTGGCCGCCGAGGAGATCAACGCCAAGGGCGGCGTCGACGGGCGCAAGATCGAGATCGTCGTCTACGACAATCATTCCTCCTCGGCGGAATCGGTGCGCGCGTTTCAGCGCGCGGTCAGCGAGGACAAGGTCAACGCGGTCATCGCCAGCTACATCTCCGAGGTCGTGCTTGCCCTGGAGCCATGGGCAGGGCGTCTCAAGACCTTGATGATCACGCCCGGTGCCGCGTCCGACGTCATCACCCAGAACATCGCCAAGAACTACGACCAGCTCAAATACACCTTCCACGGCTATCTGACATCGACCTCGTTGGCCGGCCTCGTCTGCGACGCGGCTAAGGATCTGCTGGTCGAGCCCTATAAGATGAAGACCGCGGTGATCATGAGCGAGGATGCGGCGTGGACGACGCCGCTCGACGCCGGCTACGAGAAGTGCCTGCCGGAGATCGGGCTGAAGGTCGTCGACCATATCCGCATGTCGCCTGATACCACGGACTTCACGCCGATCTTCAACAAGATCGAAGCCCTGAAGCCGGACGTCATGATCACCGGTATCTCACACGTCGGCACCCAGCCAACGGTGCAGTGGAAGAGCCAGCAGGTGCCGATTCCGATGTTCGGCATCTCCTCGCAGGCGACCAACTCGACCTTCTGGAAGGACACCAACGGCGCCGTCGAGGGCGTCATGTACAATGCCGTGTCGGGACCGGGCGTCGCGGTGACGCCGAAGACGTTGCCGTTCGTGGAGGCCTATCAGAAGAAGTTCGGAAACTTCCCGTCCTATGCCGGCTACACCTCCTATGACGACGTCTACATGATCGCGGATGCCATTCATCGGGCCGGCGGCACTGATCCCGACAAGATGGTCGAGGCGATGGAAGCGACCGACTATGTCGGCACGATCGGCCGCGTCGCCTTCAAGCCGAAGGGCGACCCGAACCCGCACGCGCTGCGGACCGGAAAGGGCTACATCACCGGGCTGATGCTGCAATGGCAGAATGGCAAGCAGGTCAACGTCTGGCCCAAGGAGCTCGCCGCCGGCACCGCCACCTGGCCGTCCTTCATCAAGCTCAAGGCGGCCAGCAACTGACGCATCGCGGGGCCGCTCCTTCAAGGAGCGGCCCATTTTCTTGGTGCCTCAGTCTGACGTTGCAGGTCGATTTTCAATGCTTTTCTGGCAGATCTTGATCGATGGCTTTGCCATCAGCGCGCTGTATGCCCTCGGCGCAACCGGCTTCACGCTGATCTTCGGGGTCTCGGGCGTACTCAACCTTTCCCATGGCGCCATCATGGTCGGCGCTGCGGTTGCGGCCTGGGCCGCCGCAGGCGAGCTCGGAGTCGGGCCGTATACGGGAGCCCTGATCGGCATCCTCGCGGGCTTCATCCTGGCCTTCGTCACCTACTTCATCGCCGTGAGGCCGATCCAGCGCTCCAAGGCGATCGCGGAGTCGGAGAAGGAGATCTTCATCCTGACCGCGACGCTGCTGTGGGGCATCATTATCCAGGAGGCGATCGCATATTTCTTCACCAACAATGCCAAGACCGTGCTGCCGATCGTCGAGGGTGTCACGACCGTGTTCGGCGTGCGTACGCCGCGCAACGAATACTTCACCGCCGTGATCTGCTGGGTCGCCATCGGGCTGTTGTGGTTCCTGGTCAACCGCACCAGGCGCGGCAAGGCCGTGATGGCGGCCTCGATGAATCCGCGCGGCGTCACCTTGCTGGGCATCGAACTATCGTCGATCTACCTCACCGTCTGGGCCATCTACGGCCTGCTGGCGGGAGTGGCCGGCATCCTGCTTGGCATGTTCTTAGGCGTCAGCTCCTACAGCGTCGGACCGCTGACGGCGAGCGCGTTCTCGATCGTCGTGCTCGGCGGCCTCGGCAGCGTGTCGGGCTCGCTGATCGCGGCCTATGTCGTCGGCTATCTCGAGACCGGAACGGCCTATCTGATCTCGCCGGCCTACCGGACGATCCCGGCGCTGCTGCTGCTCGTCGTCGTCATGTATCTGCGCCCGCAAGGGCTGTTCGGACGGAGGTGAGCATGCCTGCATTCGTTACGTCGCGGCTGTTCTGGATCGCGCTCCTGACCGTGATCGTCGCTCTGGTCCTGCCGACCTACGTCTCAGGCTACGTCCTCGGGCTGCTGACGGTCGCGTACTACACGGCCGTGTTCGCGATGTCCTGGGACCTCCTGTTCGGCTTCGCCGGCGAGGTCAATTTCGGACCCACCTTCCTGATCGGCGTCGGCGCCTATACGGCCGGCATTCTCGATGCGAACTTCTCGCCGGGCCTGTCGATCTGGCTGTGCATCGCCGCCGGCGCCCTGGCGGCGGTCGTCGGCGGGGTCGTGCTGGCGCTGCCGGCGCTGCGCGTCAGCGGGCCATATTTCGGCCTGACGACGCTGGTCGCCGTGCTGATGCTGCAGAACTTCATCGTCGTCGCCGCGGGGCTGACCGGCGGCGAGATCGGTCTCGCCGTGCCGGACGTCATCTCGATCGATGCCAAGACCAACTACTGGATCGCGCTCGGCTTCATGCTGGTGAGCGGTGCGATCCTGTTCGGCTTGTCGCGGAGCGCCATCGGCCTGATCCTGCAAGCGAGCGGGCAGGACAAAATCCAGGCCGGCGCGCTCGGATTCAACGTCACCAAGCACAAGCTCGCGGCCTTCGTCGTCAGCGCGTTCTTCTCCGGGCTCGCCGGCGCGCTGATGGTGTTCTACATGGGCACGGCGTCGGTCTCGACCTTCGTCGATGTCGGTGTCGGCGTGCAGATCATCATCGCCGCCGTGCTCGGCGGCCGCCGCACCGTGATCGGGGCCGCGATCGGCGCGATCTTCCTGATCGGCATGGGCGAGCTGCTGCGGCCACTCGGCGAGCTCGCGACCCTGATCGTCTCGGTGATCGCGCTCGTGGTCATCCTGTTCTTCCCCGACGGCTTCCTCGGCATGATCAGGGGAGGGGCCAAGGCATGACGCAAGGCATGAGCAGCGCTCCGATGCTGGAGGTCAGCGGCCTCACCAAGCGCTTCGGCGGCCTCGTGGCCGTCAAGAACCTCAGCTTCTCGATCCATCCCGGCGAGATCCTCGGCCTGATCGGGCCGAACGGCTCGGGCAAGTCAACGGCGATGAAGAGCGTGATGGGCGTCGAGCGGCCGACCGCAGGTTCGGTCAAGCTCGATGGCGTCGAGCTGGCCGGCCTGCCATCGCACCGCATCGCGCGCATGGGCGTCGGGCTGGTGTTTCAGCATTCGCGGCCGCTGGCGCGCCAGACCGTGTTGGAGAACATCAAGGTCGCGCTGCTGCCGGACAAGCTGACGCGTCTGTTCGCCGACAAGGACGTCGATGCCAGGGCGCGCGCGATCGCCGAGCGCGTCGGCCTCGGCGGTGTCATCGATCGCCGTCCGCCGACGCTGGCGTTTGCCGACCTGCGCCGGCTCGAGCTCGCCAAGGCTGTCGCGCGCAGCCCGAAGCTGGTGCTGGTCGACGAACCCTTCGCCGGCCTCACGGCCTCCGAGGTCGCCGACTTCTCCGACCTCATCCGCGAATTCCGCGACGACGGCCGCGCCGTGCTGCTGGTCGATCACAACGTCAAGAGCGTGTCGGCGCTGGTCGACCGCGTGCTCGCGATGTATCTCGGCGAGAAGATCGCCGAGGGCAGGGCGACCGAGGTGATGCAGGACGAGACAGTGCGCCGCGTCTATCTCGGCGGCGCGCTGGTCTCGACCGCGCGGCCCGAAGCGAGCTTCAAGGACGTCACGCCGGCACTGCAGGTCGACAATGTCGGCGTGCTCTACGGCAAGGCGCAAGCGCTGCAGGACGTCTCACTGCACGTCCACGAGGGCGAGTTCGTCTCGGTCGTCGGCCTCAACGGCGCCGGCAAGACGACGCTGTTCAACGCGATCTCTGGCTTGGTGCCGTATTCGGGCGAGGTGAAGTGGGCAGGGCGCAGCCTTGCCGGCGGCACGGCGGCGCAGATCGCGCGATCCGGCATCGTGCAGTGTCCGGAAACGCGCGAATTGTTCGGCGACATGAGCGTGCGCGAAAATCTCGAGCTCGGCGGCAATGCGCTGCCCGACACCGAGCGTGCCGAGCGGCTCGAATGGCTGTTCGGGCTGTTTCCGATCCTCAAGTCGAGGCAGCCGCAGCTGGCGCGCACGCTGTCCGGCGGCGAGCAGCAGATGCTGGCGATCGCGCGCGCGCTGATGATGAAGCCGAAGCTCCTGATCCTCGACGAGCCGACGCTCGGACTTGCGCCGGTCATCCTGGAAACCTTGTCGAAGGCGCTCGATCGACTGCGCGAGACCACCAAGATCACGGTGCTGCTCGGCGAGCAGAACGTCACCTTCGCGCTCCCGCACGCCGACCGCGTCTACGTGCTGGATCATGCCAAGATCGTCTGGGAAGGCCCGCCGGAACGCTTCGAGGCGGAGGCTGCGGCGGACTATCTCTGAGGGACAGGAGCAGGGGTCCCAGCTCCCTGCCCGGATCTCATTCGTTCGGAGCTACGGGAAACGGGGCGGGCGCGCCTGGGGCGGCCGGGGCGCGAGGCGCGCCGCTGCGCCGACGGTCGTCGGTTCGGTCTTCGCAGCGCGGAACGCGCGCGCGAGCTGGTCCTGGCTCGCCTGCAGCTGTTCGATCGCCCTGGCGTGATCGCGGTTGGCCTGCTCCTGGCTGGCCTTGAGCTCCTGAAACCCGCTCTGCAGTTCGGCGACATCATGCGCGATCTTCTCGATCAGCGGCGCGACGTCCCGGTCGGGAGCGGGCGGCATGTCATGCTCCGGCGTTGCCTCCGCCATCGCGGAGGATGGATCGCTGGAGCGCGTTGATGCTGATGCCGTCTCGGGTGTCGGCGAAACGGATGGTGATGGCGAGGAAGGGGCCGTCTCGGCCGCGCTCGATCCGCTCGCCGCCGTCTCCGGTGACCCGGCCGGATTCGCCGTCTGAGCGTTCTCACGCCGGATGGATTGAACCGCCGCTTCGATCCGGTCGGTGACGGAGGTGATGGTCTCAGTATGGTCCCGCGCCAGGGTGACGGCAGCGCCGACGAGCCCGGCTGACGCTATCAGCGTGATCATCGCCCGCAATACGGGCCGGCGCCGGGTCGGAGGAGGCGTTTCCACGGGCTCGCTGCCTACAGCGGGGTCGGCAGCCTCGACTGCATCAGCGGCGGCCTGGGCCTCGATGGCGGCGATCCGCTGGTCGATACGTGCGCGCACCTCGGCCAGCACCCGCTGATAGATCTCCTCGCAGATATCGTCGTCGGGCGGCAGCGCGACATCACCCGGATCAACTTCCTTCGGCGTCGACTGAACTGGCATGTCTTCGGGTCCCCATTCGCGATACGCCCGTGCCCAATCCTGAAGGATGCGCTTTTGACCTCTGGGCTTTGACCAAACGAAGACTGCGGGGTGACGAGGCGGGGGCGATTTCGCACAGGCGCCGACGTCCGCTGGGCGGGCCGTTGTGCGGCTTCTCACATCAGGAGCCGCCCATAGGCAATTCGCATAAGGTATATTATGGAATATTAATATGCTTGGGCAAATCAGAGACTTGCGGCCAACACCTCAAACTCTGCCGTAGCACCGAGCCTGCAGCCCGCGTCGCGAGCACGACCATCGCCGCTCGCCATTGGCGCCTGAAACCCGCGCCAAGGCGCCCGCAGCGAACGCCGCATATTGCTGCTGCGGCTCATCGCTGCAATAAGCGCTGATGACGCTGCTGACGTCGCGGGATTCGGACCGCGCCATCATGCGGCGACTGGATGCAACAAGAAGAAGCTTCTCAGGGAGAAACGAGCATGAGCCTGTCACGACGCGCGCTGCTGAAGGCCTCCGCAGCGTCAGCCGTACTGGGTGGGATCGCGGCGCCGCATGTGGCGCGCGCCCAGAGCGCCGAATTCACCTACAAGTACGCCAACAACCTGCCCGACACCCATCCGCTCAACGTTCGTGCCAAGGAGATGGCGGCGGCGATCAAGGCCGAGACCAACGGCAAGTTCGACTTGCAGATCTTCCCGAACAACCAGCTCGGATCCGACACGGACATGCTGAGCCAGATCCGCTCCGGCGGCGTCGAGTTCTTCACGCTGTCCGGGCTGATCCTGGCGACCCTGGTGCCGGCGGCCTCGATCAACGGCATCGGCTTCGCGTTCCCGGACTACGACACGGTCTGGAAGGCCATGGACGGCGATCTCGGCGCTTACGTGCGCGGCCAGATCAACAAGGCCGGCCTGGTGGTCATGGACAAGATCTGGGACAACGGCTTCCGCCAGACGACGTCGTCGACCAAGCCGATCAATGGGCCCGACGACCTCAAGGGCTTCAAGATCCGCGTGCCGGTGTCGCCGCTGTGGACCTCGATGTTCAAGGCATTCGAGGCGGCGCCCGCCTCGATCAATTTCAGCGAGGTCTATTCGGCGCTGCAGACCAAGGTGGTCGAGGGCCAGGAAAACCCGCTGGCGATCATCTCGACCGCCAAGCTCTACGAGGTGCAGAAATACTGCTCGCTGACCAACCACATGTGGGACGGCTTCTGGTTCCTGGCGAACCGCCGCGCCTGGGAAGCCGTGCCGGCCGACATGCGAGCCATCGTTGCCAAGCACATCAATGCGGCCGCCGTGAAGGAGCGTGAGGACGTCGCCAAGCTCAATGCCGGCCTGCAGCAGGAGCTCGCGTCGAAAGGCTTGACGTTCAATCAGCCCAACGTCGCGCCGTTCCGCGACAAGCTGCGCTCCGCCGGCTTCTATGCCGAGTGGAAGGGCAAATACGGCGATGAGGCCTGGGCGCTCTTGGAAAAGGCCGTCGGCAAGCTGTCCTGACGGGTTGATGGCTGAAGGCGCGTTCGGGTGACGTCATGGCGCATGCCGAGTTCACGGAAATCGCGATCAGCGAGGTGGTCATCGAGACCCCTCGCCGCCGGTCCTGGCTCGATGGCTTGGATGCCTTGCTGGGTCTCATGGTCGAGATCCCAGCCGCGCTGCTGGTCGTGGCCGAGATCGTCATCCTGTTCGCGGGCGTCGTGGCGCGCTACGGCCTGCACCGGCCGCTGATCTGGTCGGACGAGCTGGCTTCGATCCTGTTCCTGTGGCTCGCGATGCTCGGCGCCGCGGTGGCGTTCCGCCGCGGCGAGCACATGCGGATGACGGCAATGGTGGCGCGCGCCAGCCCCGGCTTGCGCGCCTATCTCGATCTGGTCGCCACTGCCGCGGCGCTAGCGTTCCTTGTCATGATCGCCTGGCCGTCCTGGGAGTACGCCTACGAGGAAAGCTTCATCACGACGCCGGCGCTGCAGATCGAAAACATCTGGCGCGCCGCCGCGCTGCCGGTCGGCATCGGACTGATGGCGCTGTTCGCCCTCATCCGTCTCGCCCGCGCGGCCAGCCTCAAGATGATGCTGCTGGCTGTCGTCTCTATCGCAGCCATCATCGCGCTGTTCTGGGTGGCGCAGCCGCTGCTGAAGCCGCTCGGCAACATCAACCTCGTGATCTTCTTCGTCGGCGTGGTCGGCTTGTGCGTCTTCGCCGGCGTGCCGATCGCGTTCGCCTTCGGGCTCGCGATCTTCGGCTATCTGGCGCTGACGACGCGCACGCCGCTGATGGTGCTGGTCGGGCGCATGGACGAGGGCATGAGCCATCTCATCCTGCTGTCGGTGCCGCTGTTCGTCTTTCTCGGATTGCTGATCGAGATGACCGGCATGGCCCGCGCCATGGTCGCGTTCCTGGCGAGCCTCTTGGGTCACGTCCGCGGCGGGCTGCATTACGTGCTGGTCGGCGCGATGTATCTCGTCTCGGGCATTTCCGGCGCCAAGGCGGCCGACATGGCCGCGGTCGCGCCCGTGCTGTTTCCGGAGATGAAGGCGCGCGGCGCCCGTCCCGGCGATCTCGTCGCCCTGCTCGCCGCCACCGGCGCCCAGACCGAGACCATTCCGCCGAGCCTGGTTCTGATCACGATCGGCTCCGTCACCGGCGTGTCGATCGCGGCGCTGTTCACCGGCGGCCTGCTGCCGGGCGTGGTGCTGGCAATCACGCTGTGCGCGCTGGTGTGGTGGCGCTACCGCAACGAGGACATGAGCGGCGTCTGCCGCGCGACGGGAGCCGAGATCAGCAAGGCCTTCATCGTCTCGCTCCCTGCCCTGGCCCTGCCCTTCGTGATCCGCGCTGCCGTCGTCGAGGGCGTCGCGACGGCGACGGAGGTCTCTACCATCGGCATCGTCTATGGCGTGCTGGCGGGCCTGCTGGTCTATCGCCGCTTCGACTGGCGCCGCCTGTTGCCGATGCTGATTGAGACGGCCGCTCTCTCCGGCGCCATCCTGCTGATCATCGGGACTGCGACCGGCATGGCCTGGGGCCTGACGCAGTCCGGCTTCTCACGCGCGCTGGCGGCGGCCATGACCGGGCTGCCGGGCGGCCCGGCGACGTTCATCGCGGTCTCGATCGTCGCCTTCACGATCCTGGGCAGCGTGCTCGAGGGCATTCCGGCGATCGTGCTGTTCGGCCCGCTGCTGTTTCCGATCGCGCGTGCCGTCGGCGTGCACGAGGTGCATTATGCCATGGTGATCATCCTGGCGATGGGAATTGGCCTGTTCGCACCGCCGTTCGGAGTCGGATATTACGCCGCCTGCGCGATCGGCCGGGTCGATCCCGCCGAGGGCATCCGTCCGATCTGGGGCTACCTGCTGGCGCTTCTCATCGGCCTCATCATCGTTGCGATTTTTCCGTGGATTTCGATCGGGTTCCTGTAAACTCTTCAGATGACGAGGGAGGGTGGTGATGAGCACGAACCAGTATCAGCTCGGTCTGGACAAGACGCCGGCCAACTACGTGCCGCTGACCCCGCTCAGCTTCCTGGCCCGCAGCGCGGCCGTCTATCCCGACCACGTCAGCACGGTCTATGAAGGCCGCAGCTTCACCTGGCGCCAGACCTATGACCGCTGCCGGCGCTTCGCGTCGTACCTCGAGGGCCGCGGCATCGGCGTTGGCGACACGGTGGCGGCGATGCTGCCGAACATCCCGGCGATGAACGAGGTCCATTTCGCCGTGCCGATGGCCGGCGCCGTGCTCAACACGCTCAACATCCGCCTCGATGCGGCGGCGATCGCGTTCCAGCTCGATCACGGGCAGGCGAAGATCATCCTGGTCGATCCGGAATTCTCAGGTGTGATCAGCGAAGCGCTGAAGCTGATGAGCGGCGCAAAGCCGTTCGTGATCGACGTCGACGACGCCTCCTATGCCGGCGGCAGCCGCATCGGCGAGATCGAGTACGAAGCCGCCGTCGCCTCGGGCGATCCGCTGTTCGAGCCGCGCCGTCCGGCGGACGAATGGGACGCGATCGCGATGAGCTACACCTCGGGCACCACAGGCAATCCCAAGGGCGTCGTCACCCATCACCGCGGTGCCTATCTGAACGCCGTCAGCAACATTCTCGCCGGCGGGCTCGGCCAGCATCCGGTCTATCTGTGGACGCTGCCGATGTTCCACTGCAACGGCTGGTGCTTCCCCTGGACCATGGCGGCGGCGGCCGGCGTCAATGTCTGCCTGCGCAAGGTGGAGCCGACGAAGATATTCGAGCTGATCAAGACCCACGGCGTCACCCACATGTGCGGCGCGCCGATCGTCTACAACGTGCTGATCAATGCGCCCGACGCGCCCAAGGGCAAGCGGGAGAAGCCCGTCGTCGGCCTGATCGCCGGCGCCGCGCCGCCGGTCGCGGTGCTCGAAGGTGCCGAGAGCATCGGCATCAAGCTGACGCATGTCTACGGCCTGACCGAGGTCTACGGCCCGGCCTCGGTCTGCGCCGAGCAGCCCGGCTGGGACGACCTGCCCGCGCCCGAGCGCGCGCGGCTGAAGCGGCGCCAGGGCGTGCCATATCCGTTGCAGGAAGCCGTCACCGTGCTCAATCCGGAGACGATGCAGGAGGTGCCGCGCGACGGCGAGACCATCGGCGAGGTCATGTTCCGCGGCAACATCGTCATGAAGGGCTATCTCAAGAACGAGAAGGCGACGCAGGAGGCGTTTGCCGGCGGTTGGTTCCACACCGGCGATCTCGGCGTGCTCGACGAGCACGGCTACGTCATCATCAAGGACCGCTCCAAGGACATCATCATCTCCGGCGGCGAGAACATCTCCTCCGTCGAGGTCGAGGACATCCTCTACAAGCACCCCGCCGTGCTGTTCGCCGCCGTCGTCGCCAAGCCCGATCCGAAATGGGGCGAAGTGCCCTGCGCCTTCGTCGAGCTGAAGGATGGCGCCGAGGCGACCGAAGCCGAGATCATCGCCTATTGCCGCAGCCACATGTCCGGCTTCAAGACGCCCAAGGTCGTGGTGTTCGGCCCGATCCCGAAGACGTCGACGGGCAAGATCCAGAAATTTCTGCTGCGCAATCAGATCGACTCGGCCAAGGCGATCTCGGCGTAAGCCAAGGACATGCGCATGAGCGAGGCGCGCGCGTGCGCCTCGCTCATGCGGTCTCCGGCGTGGTGGTGTCTTCGTTGCCTCTGCGATACTCGAGAATGTCACCGGGCTGGCAGCGCAGCACCTCACAGATCAGCGCAAGGGTGTCGAAACGCACGCCCTTCACCCGGCCCGATTTCAAGAGCGAGACGTTCTGCTCGGTGATACCGATGCGTTCGGCGAGCTCCTTGGATCGCATCTTGCGGCGCGCCAGCATGACGTCGAGATTGACGATGATCGGCATCACGTCTCACACGATGCTGGCGTTCTCTTCGGCGATCCGGGTCGCCTCAGCCATGACCCAGGCGACGGCGAGCAGCACGCTGCCAACGATCAGCGCGATGTAGTCGTTGACCGAGAGCGCGATACCGAGTTGCCGGCTGCCAGGCGGATTGCTGATGGTGAAGGCGATCAGCAGGGCCGTCGACGACAGCGGACCAAGCAAGGCCTGCGCCAGGACTGTGACGGCGAAATCGCGCAAGCGGCGCGCTGTCGCCAGCGTGAAAACCATCCCTTCCGCAAAATCCAGGAACAGGGCTCTCACCCGCCACAACCCGTACAGCATCACGCCGACCGGGATCGCAGTCACCGCCGCGCCCAAAAGCACGCGATCCGGCGTGGTTTGCAGCTCCGCGCCAGCCGTGCCGAGGCGCGCCAGGAGCAGACCTCTCGTCCACTCCGGAATCATAAAGACGAGACACGTCGCGGCGGCGATCAAGACGATGCCGAGCCCCGTGATCCAGGCCATTACCCGGGAGAAGTGGCGCAGGCGACGGGATTGATCCGCACGGTCCAGCATGACGAGCCTCCTATTGACCAGTGAATAATTTATCGTATTACGATAATTTATGACTGTCAAACGAAGGCTCCTTCTCATGCCCATGCATCCCTTCAAGCGGCTCGTTCTGGCCATCGGACTAACGTTGAGCGCTGTTGGTTGTGGCCATATGCCGGTGACCTCAATGGTCAAGCTGGCCCGGGTCGATTTCCAGACCAGCGACCCCGCACAGCTGCGCGCGGCCGTGAGACTGCCCACGAGTCTGCGGCCGCTGCCAGGTGGCGTGGTGCTGAGGATTGCCGTGAAACGCGGGCGCGGCGCGGAACAGCAGCGGGACTTCGTGCTGCGGGAAATTCCGGATCCCCCGGCTCTGGCGCAGGAGGCCGGAGCCGGCACGCGCATCTACGCCTACCGCCTCGAGGAGGCCGACACGGCGCGTCTACAGTCTTTTCGCGCCGAGCTGATGGCGGAAAAGAACTCTGCCGGTGGCGGATCGATCACGATCTCGGTCGCGCCGAAGGCCTGCACCACCGTAGCGCTGCCGGCTGGCCCCATCAACTTCACGACCTATCTGAGGACATCGGAGACCATCGACTATGTTACGCTGGCACGTGACGTCGATCTGCGCTCGATTGCTCCTGATCAGGCCGTGGTCGATGGCATTCCGCGCTGCCCCACCTGAGCTCGCTACGCGTCTCGTGTCTTCTCCGCGTAATATTGCGGCGCCTCGCGGCGGTCGTACATGCCGTAGTCGCGGGTGACCTCGACGATACGGATGTTGTCGGCACCCGGCTCGGTGAGCAATTGTTTGCTCAGCGCAAGGCCGGTGGCCTCGTCCGGCAGCTCGACGAGATGCGCGAAGCGGCCCTCGCGATAGACGCTCGAGAAGCTCGCGACCGGCAGGTCGGTCACGCTGCCCAACTGCGGCCTCGCCGTCTCGACGGCCAGCACATACGTCGGCCCACGCCGCTTGGGATCGTTGTAGGTGCCGCGCCGCTCCGGCTGCCAGGCGGCCTGCCCTGGCCTGATTTCGTGGACCAACTCGGCGATACGCAGGCGATAGTCCGAGAACACCTTGTCGCGGCCGAGGGTCTGGATGTCGTGATGATGGGCGTGGACGCGCCAGGCGGTCATGGCGCCCTCGTCCTGCCAAATCTGATAGGAGAGGATAAGATTGTCACGCGACAGGCTCCTGAAGCGGTCAAGGAACAGGCAGCCGCCGAGCGCATCGAGCTCGGGCCGCAGCGCCGCGGCGAGTTGCAGATATTGGTCGAGGCGGCCCGGCTTGACCTCGACCTCGAAGAACAGCGACAGCATGGCAAGGCTGCTCCTTGTTAGTTCGCGAACATGATAGTCGCTGCGTAGGGTGGGCAAAGCGGCGCCGTCAGGCGCCGCGTGCCCACCGTCGGGCGGCGGACTCAAGAAGCAAGATGGTAGGCACGGCGCCATCGCAATCCCGCATGGGGAGAGAGCGCGGCCGCGCCTTTGCCCACCCTACGAATCCAGCTCCAGTCGCATGCCGTCATACGCCGGTACCACGCCATCGGGTAGGCTCTGGCGCAGCACCTCGTAGTCGAGATCGGCGGTCATGTTGGTGATGACGGCGCGCTTCGGCTTGAAGCGCTCGATCCAGGCCAGAGCGTCGTTGACCGAGAAATGGCTCGGATGCGAGGCAGGGCGCAGGCCGTCGACGATCCAGAGGTCGAGATCCTCCAGCGCGCCCCAGCTCTCCTCGGGGATGTCGTTGAGGTCCGGCGTGTAGGCGGCATCGCCGATGCGATAGCCGAGCGCGGGGATGTTGCCGTGCTGGACCAGGAACGCCGTCAGCTTCAGCTCGCCGCCCTTGCCTTCCACCGCCTGGGTCTCGCCCGCCTCGATCGCGTGCTGGGTCAGGATCGGCGGATAGTCGCTTCCCGGTGGCGAGATGAAGCAATAGGAGAACCGGTGCATGATGTCCTTGGCGGTCGACTGGTTCAGGTAGACCGGAATCCGCCGCCGCTGATGCATCACCACCGAGCGCAGATCGTCGATGCCATGAGTCTGGTCGGCGTGCTCATGCGTGAGAAACACCGCATCGATGTGATCGACTTGCGTATCGATCAACTGCTCGCGCAGATCCGGCGAGGTGTCGATGACCACGCGCGTCACGCCATGCGCTCCGCCGCGCTCAGCCAGAAGCGAGCAGCGCCTGCGGCGGTTCTTCGGGTTGTTGGGATCGCAGGCGCCCCACCCTAGCGCCGGGCGCGGCACGCCGGCCGAGGAGCCGCAGCCGAGGATGGTGAGCGTCAACGTCATGCAGCCTCCTGTGGCCGCGGCACCTTCGAGAACAGCTTGAAGAAGGTCTCGGTGGTCTGGCGCGAGAACTCCTCGAACGAGACGCCGCGCGCCTCCGCCAGCACCTTCGCGGTCTCGACGACGTAAGCGGGCTCGTTGCGCTTGCCGCGAAACTTGCCGGGCGCCAGATACGGCGCGTCGGTCTCGACCATGATGCGGTCGGCCGGCACCTCGGCGGCGAGCGCGCGCAATGCCTCGGACTTCTTGAACGTCACGATGCCCGTGAACGAGATGTGCAGTCCAAGATCGATCGCCTTCATCGCCAGCTCACGCCCGCCCGTGTAGCAATGCAGCACGGCCTGGAAAGGTCCGCGCGCCATCTCCTCCTCGAGGATACGGCTGCACTGCGCGTCGGCCTCGCGGGTGTGGATCACCAACGGCAGGCCTGTTTCACGGGCGGCTGCAATATGCGCGCGGAACCCGCGCTCCTGGGCGTCCTTCGAGCCGTGATCGTAGAAATTGTCGAGCCCGGCCTCGCCGAGCGCGACCACCTTGGGATGACGGGTCAAGGCAATCAGCTCCGCGGCCGGGATGCCGTCCTCCTCATCCGCATTGTGCGGATGGGTGCCGACCGAACAATAGACATTCTCGAACCGCTCGGCGATGGCGAGCAGCTCATGCAACCGCCGCACCCGCGTCGAGATCGTCACCAGGCGGCCGACGCCGGCGGCCGCGGCGCGCGCAACGATGCCATCCAGATCCTCGGCGAAATCCGGAAAGTCCAGATGGCAATGGCTGTCGACCAGCATCACGCCGCCGTCGGCTCGATGTAGCGCGGGAACACCGCCTGGGGCGCCGGCAGTTGCGTGCCGGCCGCAATCCTGAACTCGCCGCCGAGCCGCGCGAAATTCCGTTCGTCCTCGGGAATGCCGAGGCTCTCGAGCAGCTTTGCCGACGCCGCCGGCATCACCGGCTGGGTCAGGATCGCGACCTGCCGGATGACCTCGGCGGTGACATACAGCACGGTGTGCTGGCGCTTCGGATCGGTCTTGGCCAGGGCCCACGGCGCCTCGCCCGCAAAATAGCGATTGGCCTCGGCCACGACCGACCACACGGCGTTGAGCCACTGGTGGATCTGCTGCGTCGCCATCGCCTTCCGTGCGGCGCCGATCATCGCGTCGGCCTCCGCCAGGATCGCCTTGTCGTTGGCCGAGAACTCGCCGGGCTCCGGCAGCACGCCGCCGAGTTGCTTTGCGATCATCGACAGCGAGCGCTGCGCGAGGTTGCCGAGGTCGTTGGCGAGATCGGCGTTGATGCGCGCGACGATCGCCTCGTGATTGTAGTTGCCGTCCTGCCCGAACGGCACCTCGCGCAGGAAGAAGTAGCGCAGCTGGTCGACGCCATACTGGTCGGCGAGGTTGAACGGATCGACGACGTTGCCGACCGATTTCGACATCTTCTCGCCCCTGTTGAACAGGAATCCGTGCGCATAGACCCGCTTCGGCACCGGCACGCCGGCCGACAGCAGGAACGCCGGCCAGTACACCGCATGGAATCGGATGATGTCCTTGCCGATGACGTGGACGTCGGCCGGCCAGTACTTCCAGTTCGGATCGTTCTCGTCGGGGAATCCGACGCCGGTGATGTAGTTGGTGAGCGCGTCGACCCACACATACATCACGTGCTCGTCGTCATGCGGCACCCGCACGCCCCAGTCGAAGGTGGTGCGCGAGATCGACAGGTCCTTCAGCCCGCCCTTGACGAAGCTGATGATCTCGTTGCGCCGCGCGTCCGGCCCGATGAAATCGGGCTGGCTGTCATAGAGAGCGAGCAGCTTCTCCTGATAGGCCGACAGGCGGAAGAAATAGCTCTTCTCCTCGACCCATTCGACCGGCGTGCCCTGCGGGCCGCGGCGGACGTTGTCCTCGCCGACCACCGTCTCGTCCTCGGCGTAATAGGCCTCGTCGCGTACCGAGTACCAGCCGGCATAGCTGTCGGCATAGATGTCGCCATTCTCGCGCATGCGGTTCCAGATCGCCTGGACGGAGCGATGATGCGCGGGCTCGGTGGTGCGGATGAAGCGGTCGAACGAGACGTTCAGCCGCTCGTCCATGTCGCGGAAGCGGCCGGCATTGCGGGTTGCGAGCTCCGATGGCGTCAGCCCCTCGTTCTGCGCGGTCTGCACCATCTTCAACCCGTGCTCATCGGTGCCGGTCAGGAAGTACACGTCCTTGCCGTCGAGCCGCGCAAAGCGCGCGATGGCGTCGGTCGCGATCGCCTCATAGGCGTGGCCGATATGCGGGTTGCCGTTGGGATAGGCGATCGCTGTCGTGACGTAGAAGGTGTTCTTGTCGACCGGCGCTGCGGCGACCTGCGCTACGATCTCATCGATCTCGACGACCACGGCGGCATCGACCTTCGGCTTGCGCGGTGCCTTCGGCTTCGCGGCGCGTGGCGGCTTCGGCGCTTCAACGATGGCCGGCGCGGCCTTCTTCGGTGCGGCCGGCTGCTTCGGAGCGGCGGGCTGTTTCGCTGCCGACGGCTTGTTCGTTGCTGCCGCGGGCTTGGGCGCCGTCTTCTTGACCGGCGGTGTGGCAGGCTTTGCCGCGGCCTTCTTGGCTGGCGCCTTCACAGCTTTCTTGACAGCTTTCTTGGCGGCGGTCGTCGCAGCTTTCTTGGCTGCGCTCGCCGCCGGGGCTTTGCTCTTGGCTTTCGCGGGCGCCGTCTTGGATTTGGCGGTCTTTTTCTTGGCGTCCTTGTCCTTCGCTGCCTTCGCTTTGGACGCGCTGGTCTTGCCCTTCGCGGGCGCCTTGGCGGCAGCCTTCTTCGCGGCGCTCATGCCCGCGGGCTTGCCCTTCTTCACGGTTGTCTTGCTGGCCTTTGCCACGGCAAATTCCTCTTTGACGACGTCGGTCGACGGATTGATCCTGATGATCCCGGGATGATGGTCGGCGCGGTTACCGCGTGGCTTCGGCGAGCATCCCGAACACCGAGAAAACCAGCGGTTTTCGCTCCAGATTATAGGATTCGGTGTCGCGCGCGGCGCGGACGATCTTTTCCCATACCTCCGCCAGCCGTGCAAGGCGCGGCAGTTCCGCGTTCGGATCTGCGGCCCGCAGCCGCTCCGCCACCCAGCGCTCGATGCTGTCGAGGAAGCTTGCCAGCGCGACACGGTCGCTGGTGCCGAGCGCATCGCCCAGGGCATGCAGCTCGCCCGGGTCGATCCGGGGCAGGCTCGCGAGCAGCGCGGCGGTCCGGGTCTGCAGCTGCAGCCCGTCGCCGCCCAGCAGCATCAGGGTCCGCGCGACGCTGCCCTCGGAGGCCCTGGCGGCCTCGCGCAGCGCCGGATCGGCTCCGTCCATTCCGGTGGCCTCGGCCGCGGCGCTGACGACGTCGTCGGTCGACAAGGCCCGCAGCGCCAGCCGGCGGCAGCGCGATTTGATGGTGGCGAGCACCCGCGCCGGTGCGTGGCTGACCAGCAGGAACAGCGACTGCTGCGGCGGCTCCTCGAGGATCTTGAGCAGCGCGTTGGCGGCGTTGGGATTGAGCTCGTCGACGGTGTCGACGATGCACACCCGCCAGCCCTCGACCGCCGCCGTCGAGCCGAAGAACGAGATCGTCTCGCGGGTCTCGTCCACAGTGATGACGGTGCGCAGCACGCCCTTGTCGTTGGCCGAGCGCTCCAGCGTGAGCAGCCCACCATGGGCCTCGGAGGCGATCAGCCGGGCCACGTGATCGTCCGGGTCCACGTACAGCGAGCCGGCGGTACGCACCGCGTCCGAGGCAGGATCACGGTGGGTGAGCACGAAGCGCGCCATGCGGTAAGCCAAGGTGGCCTTGCCGATGCCTTGCGGGCCGCCGATCAGCCAGGCATGCGCCATCCGGCCGCTGCGATAGGCCGACAGCAGCGCCGCCTCGGCGTCGCGATGGCCGAACAAGGCGGTGGTTTCGCGTGGGTGGCGGACCGCGATCTCCGGCTCGACCTTGCGTGCGCTCATGACGCCGCCGCCACTTCCGTGAACAGGCGCTCGCGCACGGCGTCCCAAACGAGCTGCGAGACGGTCTCCGCGCTCGCCGTCGCGTCGATCAGCACGCAGCGCCGGGGATCCTCGGCGGCGATCTTGTGAAAGGCCTCGCGCAGCCCCTTGTGGAACTTGATGTCCTCGCCTTCGAACCGGTCCGGGGTTCCGGTGCCGCGCCGCGCCGCGGCACGCTGCAGACCGATCTCGACGGGAACATCGAGGATGAGGGTCAGATCCGGCTTGAGGTCGCCGATCGTCACCCGCTGCATCGCATTGAGCACATCCGGCGCGACCTTGCCTTGGCTGCCCTGGTAGGCCCGGGTCGAATCGAAGAAGCGATCGCACAGCACCCAGCTACCCTGGTTCAGGGCCGGCAGAATCACGTTGCGCACATGGTCGTCGCGAGCGGCGGCAAACAGCAGCGTCTCGGCCTCCGGGCCCAGCAGCCTGCCCATACCCGACAGCACGAGGTGGCGCATGATCTCCGCGCCCGGTGAGCCCCCGGGCTCGCGGGTCAGGACCAGACGCACACCCTCTTTCTGCAGATGGTCCGCCAGCATCTTGATCTGCGTAGATTTTCCGGCGCCCTCGCCGCCCTCGAAGGTGACGAATCGGCCGCGGCCAGGACCACGTTTCAAAGCTGCTTCCGCCATGTCTCTAGAGCTTCTCGGCCCCGGCGCGGAACATCCCGATCACGAGCTCGCTGACCCCATCGATCGCACGCCGCATCGTGGACCCCTTGCCCACCGCCTCCGCAGCATAGACAGGGGCCTCCATGGCGATATTGGGGCCGCGCCAGACCCTGACAACCCCGACCTTCTGCCCGGGCTCGACGGGTGCCCTGACCGGGCCGCTGTAGACGATGCGGGCGATCAGCTTGTCGCCGCCGTTCTTCTGCACCATGACCTTGACCGGCACCGGGCTCGACAGCTTGACCGAGCGGCTCTCGCCCCCGAACACCTTGGCGTAGCCGATCGGCTGCTCCGCCGCGAACAGGGTGCGGGTCTCGAAGTTGCGGAAGCCCCATTCCAGCATCTTCTTGGCCTCGGTGGCGCGGTCCTCGGGATCCTCGAGACCATTGACCACGACGATCAGCCGTGTGCCGTTCTGCACGGCCGAGCCGACCATGCCGTAGCCGCCCTCCTTGGTGAAACCGGTCTTGAGGCCGTCAGCGCCTTCCATCGCGTTCAGCAGCGGGTTACGGTTCTGCTGCCGGATCTTGTTCCAGGTGAATTCCTTCTCGCCGAAGATCTTATAGAACTCCGGAAAATCCAGGATGATGTGCCGGGCGAGCATGGAGAGCTCACGCACCGTCATCTTGTTGCCGGGGTCCGGCAGCCCGTTGGAATTGGCGAAGGTCGATTTGGTGAAGCCGAGCTCGCGCGCCCGCTTGGTCATGTAGTCGGCGGCGAAGATCTTCTCGTTGCCGGCCATCCCTTCGGCGAGCGCAATGCAGGCGTCGTTGCCGCTCTGGATGATCGCGCCGTGCAGGAGGTCGCTCACCGACACCTTGCTGTTGAGGGCGGCGAACATCGTCGAGGTGCCGGAGGGCGCTCCGCCCCGGCGCCAGGCATTCTCGCTGATGCGATATTCGTCGTTGAGCTTGATCGTGCCCTCCTTGACGGCGTTGAACACCACCTCGGCGGTCATCAGCTTCATCATGCTGGAAGGCGCGCGCAGCTCGTCCGCGTTCTTCTCGAACAGCACGCTGCCGCTGTTGGCCTCGATCAGGATCGCGGTCGGCGCATCGCCGTCGAAGCCGCCATCCTCCTTGCGCGCGCCCTGGACGCTCTGGTTGGCAGCGAAAAGCACGCCACTCCAGCCGACGGCAAGCGCTACGGCCAAGGCCATGAGCGCACGCGTCGTCCGTCCGGACGTGAAACCGGAGCGACGGAGCGGTAAGGTCATGAAATCCACCGGCTAAGCTCTGGAGCGCACTGGGAATCTAGCAGCTGCGGCAGGCGCAAACAACTCGGCAATCCCGCGGATCCGACCGCTGTCCCGTGGATTTGCACGACCCGTCGCGCGATGCGATACGTCCAGGGCCGGCAATCAAAAAGTCGAGCAATCAAGGGGGAAACGGTGTCATCGACGCGGATCATCAAGGCCAACGGAATCGAGCTGTTCGTGCGCGAACAGGGCGAAGGCCCGCTTGTCGTGCTGTGCCACGGCTGGCCCGAACTGTCGTATTCGTGGCGGCACCAGATCCCTGCCCTTGCCGCTGCGGGCTATCGGGTCGTGGCGCCGGACATGCGCGGGTTCGGCCGCTCGCAGGCGCCTGACCATATCGGCGCCTATACCATCTTCGACACGGTCGGAGACATGGTCGGACTGGTCGGGGCGCTGGGCGAGCGCCAGGCCGTCATCATCGGCCACGACTGGGGCGCGCCGGTGGCCTGGCACGCAGCGCTGTTCCGGCCGGACCTGTTCACCGCCGTCGCGGGCCTGAGCGTCCCGCCCCCGTTCCGCGGCCACGGCCGGCCGCTCGACACCCTTAAGGCCGGCGGCATCGAGAATTTCTACTGGCAGTACTTTCAGACACCGGGGATCGCCGAGGCGGAGTTCGAACGCGACGTGGCGCTGACGATTCGCACCATGCTCGCGCGCGGCTTCTCCGATCCGCAGGCGCTGTTTGTCGCGCCAGGCAAGGGCTTCCTCGGCGCGGCTAACCCCGACCTGCCGCTGCCCGCGTGGCTCGGTGAGGCCGACCTTGCCGAGTTCATCGCGGCCTATCGCGCCTCCGGCTTTCACGGCGGCCTGAACTGGTACCGCAACATCGACCGCAACTGGGAGCTCACCGCGCCGTGGCAGGACGCGCAGATCCGCCAGCCGGCGCTGTTCATCGCCGGCAGCGCGGACGCGGTCGTGACCGGGATCATCGGTGCAAAGCGCGTTCAGGACATGGCGCGCGTGCTGCCGGATCTCCGGCGCAAGCTGATCATCGACGGCGCCGGGCACTGGATCCAGCAGGAATGCGCCGCCGAGGTGAATGCGGCGCTGATTGCATTCCTGCGCGAGGCGGCTCTTGCTCGCTAGCCCGCGAGCGGCAGCTCCATCATGCGATGCGACGCCGTCGCCCCGTGCGCCACGTCGCGGAAGCCAAGCCGCACGTAGAACCGGATCGCGTCGTCATTCGTCGTCGCGACCGCGAGCGAGAGCACCTCGGCGCCCTGCTCCCGTGCCGCCGTGGCGACCGCCTGCATGATCTCGCGTCCGACACCCGCGTTGCGCGCGCCAGGCAGCAACGCGAGATCGACCACGTGCCATCTCTGCGCCGCGCGGTCGAGCAGCAGCCGCCCGACCGGCGCAGCATCGCGGAGGATGATCAGCGAGTGCGCCGCAGGACACTGAGTCGCATGGCCTGCGACCTGTGCGCGAAATTGCTGCGCCAGCACGAGGTCGAGCATCGCGGGCGGCAAGCCGGCTGCGGCAAGTTGCGCGCCTTTGACGGATTTGAAGAGGTCGCGCAGAAACGGCGCGTCGGCGGTCTCGGCACGTCGCAGCCGCAATCGGGCGTCGCGCGAGACGATCTCGGCCTCGATCGTCGTCACGCCGACCGAGCAGCGGAGGTCAGTACAGGCCGCGGCCGCTCATGATGTCGCGCGCCTCGTTGGCGCCGTCGTTCGCCTCTGCCCTGCCCTGCGAGACGTAGCGGCCGTCCTGGTCATAGGACACGGCGCGCGGGTTCTCGAGGTTGCGGCCCCGCGTTCTGCTGGACGCCGACATTTCCGAGGTCGCCGCAATCGAAGCCATGTCGGCCGAACCGTTGCCGAGCGTATACGGCCGCCCCTCGGGCAGCGGGATCTCGCCGCGGATCGGACGGCCCGCGCCCATCTCGGGCACGAACGGCCTGGCCGAGGCGACGCGCACCAGGGAGGGGGCCGGCGCCGGGATGCCGGTGCGCAAGGTCGCCATCAGCTGGGTATCGTCGGAGCCCTCCAGCGGGGCGCGGCCGACATACTCCACCCGCACCTTGGCGATGCCGTTGCCCTTGAACTCGAGCAGATCGGCCGCCTTGTTGGAGACGTCGATCAGCCGGTTGCCGTGGTAAGGGCCGCGATCATTGATGCGGACGATCAGCGATTTGCCGTTGGCGAGGTTGGTGACGCGGGCGTAGCTCGGCAGCGGCAGGGTCGGATGGGCGGCCGTCAGCGACGTCATGTCGAAGACCTCGCCATTGGCGGTCAGCCGGCCGTGAAAATCATCGCCATACCAGGAGGCCATGCCCTCGGCGCGATAGTTCGTATCCTCCTCGGGAACATAGGTCTTCCCGGCCACGGTATAGGGCTTGCCGATGCGGTAGACGCCGCCGCCCTTCGGCACCGGCTCGCCGATGCCGACGACGCGCGGGCTCGACGACACGCCGTATTTCGGATCGACCTTGCTGGCGAACTTGTTGGACGAGGCGCAGTTCGCGACCATCAGGCAGGCGAGGACGGCGACGGCACTGCGCACCGCTCTCTCGACCGGATCTGTTTGACCAATCCCCATCGACCCCAATTACCAATGTGCCGGTCGCAGCCGAGCCATCCCATCAGGCCTGCGCGTCCCGGCTTGTCCCCGAGTCGCATCCCCGCAACTCAATGCACAAGGATAACGCAACCCGAACACGGCGGAAATGGGGTGGGCCCCGTCGTGGTTAACCGGAGCTTTCCAGTGGTTGTGACGCGGACGATAGCCGCCCAAGCGTGCACTCCACTGCGCCTCCTTGTTGCGAGTGCACCTTTTTGGACACATATGTTGCGTGAAATCCTCACTTGGGAGTGTTCTCATTTCTCGGGACCTGAATCATTTTGACTGTGCAGGGCTGCACGTCGTTTGCTTCACGTGGGGCGCAACAGGGTGTGTTCGCTATGATCGAAGCAATGACGGCAGTGATGGGCTTGGTTGGCGCCGGGATCTTCCTTGCTCATGCGTTTGAAGGGGTCCGCTCGCGGGCCTGATTCCGGACGGATCGGACAGCCGACGTCATGGTCGGCTCTCGTCCGCTTCGATGTTTGCGTCCACTTCAACAATGACACTTCAGGAGCAACCTGAAGCTTGCAGTTTCGACCAGCAGGTCTTCCAGACCCCTCTTCTTCCGGTCGTCCGCTTCTTCCGATCGACGTGAGGTCGGATCGGCAGCCCAGCTGCAGAAGGTGGCCCATGCGACACCAAGACTTGAGACATCAAGACTTACGACGTCAAGACATGCTCTCGGGCAGCTTTCTCGCCCTGGCAGCGCTGAGCACGGCAGTGTTGTGCTCGGGTCTGATGGTTTTCGCGTTCCGGTGAACGCGGGCTTCGCATCACATCCGGCGCCGTCGTGAATGCGCCGTTGACGAGCCGCAAGCCAGCACCCTAAACAAGGATCGCGTCGATACCGCGCCGTCATGGCGCGGGTATCGCCGACGTTCCGGAGACGACGCCGGATGGAAGGGTGGCCGAGTGGTTTAAGGCACCGGTCTTGAAATACGAAAGGGACTTTCCCGAGCCATACCGGAAAGTCCCGTTTCCCCTTGTTTTAGAAGGTTTTTCCGGTCCGACGATTTCTTAAGAACGCCCCCTGCTAGGGTCGGTTACCGCAACAGATATGCCCAGACATTTGCCCACGATCACGTTTCGTCATTTCGATCTCAACACCTGCAAACGCTCCTCCGTAATCGCCATTTTCTTGCTCTGCCTGCTGTCGCCTAGCGCAGCTCCTGCCGACGACATCGTCGGCCGCGCCGTGGTCGTCGACGGTGACACGATCGAAATCCACCGCGAGCGCATCAGGCTATGGGGCATCGACGCGCCGGAGAGCGACCAGCTTTGCCGCAACGGCGACAGCGATCTCTACCCCTGCGGCCGACAGGCAGCCGCGTCTCTGGCCGGGCTGTTCTACGCCATACCGCGTCCTGTCACCTGCTCTCCTCGCGGCCACGACCAGTATGGCAGCACGGTTGCGGTCTGCCTGCTCGGAGTCCCTGGTCCGGACCTTCGCCAATGGCTCGTCTAAGCGGCGGCTTCTGCATCAGCGCTCCGGCGGTCTTACGGGATCACACGTAACATGCCGTTGATTGCCGCCGAGGCCAAGGCATAGCGCGAACCGCGTCCAACATACCACGTGACCTTGACGAGCTTACCGCTCGCGTTTGAATGGCCCATGAAAGCAGGGGACTGCGAAGAGGTATAAGCGGCGGCGAGCGAAAAGACGCGGACAAACCCTACCGTAGAGTTGCAAGACCGCGAAAGAACAAGGCAGAATAGCAGCCGATCTGGCAGGGAGGACGGAATGGCTACGCGAGACTGTCCATCATGCGAAGGAACGGGACGCTGCCCAAAGTGCGATGGCCGGGGCTTTTGGCTCGATTGGGGAGGTTTCGTCCAGAAGACGTGCAAGCATTGCGACGGGGATACAAAGTGCCCGCGTTGCAACGGGCGCGGTGTCGTTAAAGACTAAAACGCTCGTTGCGATCCTGATCAAAGCCAGCCGGGACCAGTACTACGCCACTGGCCGCCCCTGCGCGTGTCCTGATGATCGAATGAGGAACGGCAGGGCCTGCGGCGCGAGGAGCGCGCATTCAAGACCGGGCGGCGCCTCGCCCCTGTGCTATCCCGCCGATGTGACGGCCGAGATGATAGAGGCGTATCGGCGTCAAGCGGCACGAGCGAATTATTAGAGCAGGTACGAGGCTGCAAAGTTGCAGGTCAAAATGAGAAGATCAATCGCGCTAAGCTTTGCCCTTATGATTGGACCGGTCACGAGCAAAGCTGAATATTTTACATACTTCGAGTGGCAGAACATGCCTCTTCAACAGCGGGCCGCGTACGTCACCGGAATGTACGATGGGCTGACCACATTTGTCGCATCCCCGACGGAAGAAAAGGTCGCTGCACATTATCGTCAATGCGTAATTCGTCTGAAGATCACAAACGTCCAATTGGCAGAGAACGTGCTCAAGTATGCCGAAGCGCGCCCCGAGGTTCAGAAAGTCGGAGTCGGGAGCGCTCTGATCGGGTACCTGATCAGCCTTTGCGGCAGACCCGAATAATGGACTGCTCGAAGACCCGCTGCGCGATTGCCTTAATTGTGGCTCGGCGGTTTTCCACCGCATCATCTAGCGGCTTTCCGCGGCGCGCATTTCGCGGAATCATGCGCCATGAGCACGAAATCGCGGGAGCGGCTGTACGGCGCCGACATCCGCATCGCAGCGGACCGCGCTGCCCGTGCGCGGAAGAAGGCCGATTGGCTCGCCTGCGATGCCTGGAACAAGCGCATGCTCGGCTTCCAGGGGCCTGCCCAGCCCTCCCCTACGCTCGGCGACGCATTGAACGCGGGCTTCTGCTATCTTGAGGTCCGATGCCTCGGCTGCGACACCAACCAGACCGTGGCGCTGGACATCGTCCGCCGACCGAAGCTCACGCCTATCCATGAGCTGGAGCGATACATACGCTGCAAAGACTGCTCGCAGCTCCGAGGCTATCCATACAAGCGGAGCGCGCTGGTCGCGCTGCGCGAGACCAAGATTTCGGCGGCCAATCCGGCTTCTGTATGGTGGCCCGGTGAGCGCTAAGGGGGAGAGCACACGGGTCAACCAACCCCCTAGGACTGCTCGGAAGCTCGCGGAACCGATTTTGACGAACCCATCCGATTAGGCGATCACCATGTCCACTCTCGATTTCAGTGAACTGAGCAGTAAGCCATCGGGTGAGGCGTTTGAGGGGCTGATCCGCCTTATCGGAGAACGGTTGGGGGTGACTGTGTCTTGGACTGGTCGTGGCGTCGATCAGGGCCGCGACCTGATCTTTTACGAAACGCAAGCCGGCCGAATCGGGTCAAGTCCTGTTCGCTGGCTAGTGAACTGCAAGGACAATTCGAAGACTAATAAGGCCGTGACAGAGCAGGATGTCGGAAGCATCAGCGATAAGGTGAAACAACACGACTGCAACGGCTTTCTACTAGCCACCACAACTACAGCCGGGACAGCGCTCAAGTCCACACTCGATGCGCTCGCGAGCGACATTGCGCGGGATCGCATTCAAACGAGAGTTTGGGATCGGTTCGAACTCACAAAGATTTTGTTGTCTGACCAGTTCGCAGACTTGCTGAGACAGTTCTTCCCACGGCAGAGTGCGAGCAACTCAGCCATGGAGATCGATGCGGCCCGGAAGAAGATCGAATCTGCTCTCCCAAGGCAGGTCGTCGGAGCGATTCGACAACACCTTGTGCCTTATTCGGAGCGGTATGCCTCGCTGGCTGGTTCAAACGTCTGGCCCCACGATGCAGCTCAACAAACCTTGATTGACCAGCTTCGGCCATTAGTCGTCAGAGGCGCTGCCACCCCACGGACAGCTGAAAAACTTTCGGAGCTTAACTCCGAGGCATTTTTTGCGTTCACCGATCAGCTAATCCGATCGTTTCCAAAGCAAGCCTATAATCAACTGCTGTTCTACGCCAAAACGAGCAAGGACAGTGCTCGGATTTTCAACTTGGTCGGAATATTGCAGGAATTTGATGAATTCTCCGATGAGCTGGAATACTCAATTACTGCTCATTGCGACAGTGATACGCTTTGGGACTTGTATCGCGACCATGTTGAACAAAGCCTCTGTGTTCCGAGTTACTGGTGGAACCGAATCCCGACGGAAATCGAGTCTTTCGCTTCAAATAGCGAAATCGTCGATATTGAACTCGACGATCTTGAATTTGATGGAGGCGAGTCTGTCACCTTCTGCGGTCGTTTGCAATTCAACGTAACCAGCACCTCAGAAGACGACGAAGGCGAGCACCACCTAGACCGCCAAGCTTTCACGTATTCCGTATCCGGACGTCCGGCCGGCTCCGGTGCAGTCGTCGACGAACTCACATTTCTCTATTGAGCATGTGCAATCTCTATTCGATCACCACCAATCAAGCCGCGATCGCTGCACTGTTCCGGATCATGCGCCGGTACGAAGCTAACCTGCCGCCTATGCCCGGCGTGTTCCCGGACTATCCGGCGCCTGTGATTCGCGGCAATGACAACGATCGCGAGATGGTTCTGATGCGGTGGGGCATGCCACCCCCGCCCCGGACGGGCGGGCCGCCCGTGACGAACATCCGCAACACGTCCTCACCCCACTGGCGCGGCTGGCTCAAGCCGGAGAATCGCTGCCTCGTGCCGTTCAACAGCTTCGCCGAATACGCGCCTGAGCCAAACCCGGAGACGAAGAAGAAGGACGTCGTCTGGTTCGCGCTGTCAGACGACCGGCCGCTGACATGCTTTGCCGGCATCTGGACCGAGTTCAAAGGCGATCGCGGCACCAAGTCCAAGCCTGTGCCGGGTCCGCATCTGGTCTATGGATTCTTGACCACCAAGGCGAACGCCGTGGTCGCGCCGATCCATGACAAGGCGATGCCGGTCATCCTGACCAACGCCGAGGAGCGCGAGGTCTGGCTGCGCGCGCCATGGGATGAAGCCAAGACGCTGCAGCGCCCCATACCCGACGATGCGCTCATGGTAGTTGCGCGAGGCGAAGCGAAAGAAGATGTTCTGGTAACAACTTGGGGGAGCGAAGATGGAGGAAGCAGATCGTGAATTTGAGCAATTGAAGCTTTTGTTCGACTACACCAAGTTTCACATCGGGCTCTACGCAACCGTGGCCACAATCTTCGGCGGGCTTTATTCGGCGAGCGACAAAGTCCCCTTGAAGTTCAATCCGTTTTGGTTGGTTCTTTCGATCATCTGCATATTTATGGCTGGGATTGCAGGCGGAACGATCGCCAGCAGCATCCCCGGCTACACCAGCTACGCGAAATTTTGGAGTTCTAAGATCGGGCCCTTCAGATCGAAGCTCATCACAGCAGAGAATTGGACCTACATCGAGCATTCGGCGTTCTGGCTGGCGGTGTTCCTGGCTTTTCTCTCAATAATGTGTGGCTGGCCATCACACGCCACGGGCTCGCAGCAACAGAAAGCGGCTCTCTCCGCAGACGCTGTCGGCGTGGGGGTCAACTGTACGACACTTGCGCAATCTGCGCCCTTCGCACTGAACCGTCGCGGCTACACGGAATTTTCAGCCGTTGATGATTGGATGATCAAGCCCTTGGAGCCGTATCCATGGAGCCCATAAGCGCAAGCGCGGGATTAGCCGGCGTTCGCATGATCTGGACCGGCATCCAATGGATTTTGCGGTCCAGAAAGGCGCCGTGGTCCGTAGTACCCGTTTCGGCGACGATATCGCCCCATATTTTGCCTTGGTATGCGGTGCGGTTTTTCAGTCGCTCTGACAGGCCGTTCGCCGTGGAACTCCTGACAGTCCGAACTATCAGGCCGAAGTCGCTTCAGCTCTGCGCGGCAGACCCGGCTGTGCAATTGGGCATTCCGACAAACACCGGGGCGAATCAGATTGCCGACTTGAAGTGGCTTATCGAAGAGAACAACATTTCGCAGAATCGGCCATTCCAACGGCATCTCTTCGTGAACCTTGCCGGGTTGAAAGGCGATGTCGCCGTAGACTTCGAGTTCACCGCCAGCTTCTACGACAACCAACGCACTAAGGCTCTGATCTGGGTTCGGACCAATCCGCTGACCCTTGCAGCGACTAGTTGATGCACTCTCCAGCGGTCATGCCTTGATCCGCATCGGATGACCCGGTGCAATGAACGTAACGAGTTACCACGGTGACCTTAGGGCACCAGCGATTCGCAAGGGACACGTTGCACAACTAAGTAATAATAAGTTGATGGGATTTTGGTCTCGAAAGCCCAATTCGAGGACACGATTCCGCTATGTTGTTGCTCAACTACAACAAAAAAGGGAGGTCTTTCGCATCGCACAAAGGAGTTCAGATGCTCACCAACCTCAGCTGGATCAAAAGTACCGAGAACACTTGGTTACGGCTCCCGTTCAATTTCGCTAGCGTCACCCCGACAGTCGGAGTGTACATCATCTGGCATAGCGGCCCGGTGCCACGGACTGTCCGAGTTGGGCAGGGAGACATTGCAAGCCGCCTTTCGGCTCACAGTCGCGATCGCGAGATCATGGCTTACTCCGGGCTGGGGCTCTACGTCACGTGGGCAGCCGTACCGACACTGTATCTTGACGGCGTTGAGCGCTTTCTCGCTGGTCGCCTGGACCCACTAGTCGGAGACCGCTTCCCCGACCGGATTCCGATCCCCGTAAACCTGCCGTGGGCTGCGTAGCGTCCATTCCCTCTAGAAGGGCTTCGCTCGCTTCTCGCAGCTTCATGAGTTGATACCAGACCCACGGGGGCTCGTTCCCCGTGGCTAGCTTCGTCGCGGCCAGATCGCGAATGCGCTCAAGATCAGCTTTCATCATGGTGCAAATCCTCGGTGCTTCGCAGTTAACAGGCCTTTAAGAACCCGGTTCCCGTGTTGCGTTACGATGTCGGGATGGCGTTTTCACGATCGCAGCACAGCGTTGGTGTTAGGCTGTTCCCAAGTTGAACCGCAGCACGCGAGCGATGCCGGCGTGTGTCACAGTCAACGCAGCGGGCTGGGTCGAATCCCCCAGCAGCGGTTCGAATGCGCCGTTCAATGCCAACCCCAACCGTTGGACGATCTGACCGGGGATGATGCGCTCGCCTTCCCCTGCCGGCGTCAGCTCGTATCCGGCTTCGGTCAGCTCATCCATCAGGAATGATCCGGGCAGGCACTCGATGACAACGGGATCGGCTCCGGGCAGCGAGACAATCCAGCCACCGCGAGCCGTCACCCACCTGTTGAGCGCGGCGAACCGCTCCAGGCGGCTCTTTTTCTCGGCAACGCCCATTGGGATGTAGCGGGTCTCACTGCTGGCAATCGTGGGCATGGGCCATGACCTTGTTGACCAGCTCCTGCAGGCTCTCGCGCAAGCCCGCGACGTCCTTCTGTCCTGGCGTGAACCTCATGACGGTCAAGCGCGTGGCCACGTTCGCCATCAGGTCTTCAATCTCGCGCATTGCGTAGTCCTGGCGCGTTGGGATCGGCATCAGTGCACCGTGATCCTGACCGAGCTGGCCGCCCAATCGCCATGCTCGGCGCGGATGGTTTCGATGATCTCGGCGCGCGTTTTGGCGGGTGGCGGCGTCTGACCAACGGCGACATACGGCGACTGCTCGAAGTAATAAAGCAGCAGCTCAATGTCGTGGTTGATCTCGACATCGTCGGAATAGGTCATCGGCCGCCACCCTGATCCGAATAGGTTCCGTCTTCGCGCATCTTCAAGTAACGCGCCTTGTTCCTGGCGTACAACCGTTCCTTCTCGGCATCGCTCATCTGGACGCCCCCGACCGCGCCGAACGAATTGCGGGCGATGGCGCGCTCCTCGGCGGTCAGCTTGATCTGACCGTCAACAACTAGCGGCCTGCCGGACGCGCTCGGAACCTCGCGGGACACTGGCGCCGAGACCGGGATAGAACGGCGAGCGGGGGCTGTTGATAGTGGCAGAGCGGCGGGTCGCTGTTGGATGGGCGGCTGCGCCTGGCGCTCTGGAGGTGGCTCCTGAGCCCGTGCAGCGGGTGCCGACACTGCCGGGTCCGTCCGCAAAGGCGCGGCACGGGCGCGCTCCATCAGCCGCAGATCAGCCGTCACACCTTCAAGGATTCGGGTCTGCATCAGCTCGGTGTCATCCTCGACACCGTCCGCCAAGGCTGCGGCATAATGCCGATGCGCCAGCGGCGCGATGGAAGGGTCCATGAGCCGAGGAAATTGCTTCAATGTCTGGCGCTTGAACTCAGAGATGTCTGGGATGCGATCAATCTGTTCCTCGATCGACAGCGGCTGCGCCCGCGCCGGCACCAGCTCCTCGCGCCGCTCGCGCTCACGGTCGGCGGCACGTCGGCTGGCTTCGTCGCGTTCGCGCGCGGCATTCCGCGCCAGTTCCTCGGCATGAAGCTGCGCCTTCAGCGCGCCAGCAATAGCATCGTGCTGTTCTGGCGCAACAACTTCGGGGACAGCGGCATTCGTCGCTGGCATCCCTGACGGAGTCACCTGATCAATCACCGGCACCGCCCCGCCATCCTTGAAGGCCAGCGGCTTTCGATACTTCCGACGAACCACCATCGGGTTCACCAAGGTTAGAGGTCAGCTTCCGGTGCGGTGAACGTTCGGCATGTAGTCGTCCTCGCCGAGATGGTTCTTGTCGCTGCGACCCGGACCGCCGGCCTTCGGCCCGCGCCTGCCGGGATGAAGCGAGTTCTCGCTCGCGTAGTTGGCCCAATAATCCAGAGTCTTCTGGCTTCGGCTTTCGCCGCTCGGGCCATCTTTGCGCTTGTACTCCCGGAGTCGTTCAAGCCGATTCATTGGTGTCTCCTATCAGCGGTGTGACCGGAACGTGGTGATCTCGGCCGGCTCGCCCAGATCGTTGATCGCGACGTTGGCATCGCGCCTCGGAGCCTCGGGTCGGTGACCGCGCGCGGCCTCCTGCAGGTATTCATTGCGCGTGCGGTGCAGATAATCGGCGAGTACAACAGCGACATCGCCCCGATTGCCATAGATGTTGCTGCACTGCCGAGTCCCTGCCGGGTGTTCGATCTGCGCGGACCACTGTTTCGGGTTGTTGTTCATTTGGAACGCGCGAGCGACGCGCTGGTCGCCGTTGGCCTCACGCTCGACAATATAGACCTGAGCGACGGCAGTGCTCTTGTAGGTCAGGACCATGGCTCACCTCCGGACAACGACGCCTTGATCGTCTCGATACTGGCCCGTGCGGCGCATCTCCTGGTAACGAGCCTTCTGCCTCGCGTACAATTCGAGCCGTTTCTCGTCTGTCATCTGCATATCGGTGCGCGTGAAGCTGTTACGCGCGACCTCGACCTCCTCGTCAGTCAGGCCATGCGGATTCTGCTTCATGGCTGGCGCCTGCGTGTAGAACGTGTTCGCGCGCTGGGCCAAGGCAGCTTCCTGCGCATCGAGTTCGAGGATGCGATTGGCGGCATAGTTGACCCGGTCGGGGTCCTCGGCATAGCGCCCCGCTTCAAGCTCTGCTGCCTGCTGCGCCTTCTCCTGCTGGATGCGCTCAAACTGCGCGGTCATGATCGCTTCGTAACTGTAGCTCACAGCTCACTCCTATCAGGCTGATTCCGTTGACGTGTGATGGGCGGCGCCGTTGGTCTGCTGCTGCCGCACGGCCGCGATTGCTCCGTGATTCGCCAGATACGCATGGACCGCCTGCCGCAGATGATCCGAGCGGTCCATCAGCGAGGCGTCCGCGAGCAACTGAAGCGCCTCGTATTGCTCGGGCGACGTCCAGAACTCCAGCTTGATCGGGAAGCGCGGCTTCTTTGCCATGGCAACGTCCTGTTACTTGCATGCGGCGATCCAGTGCAGACGCCCCTCGCGTCGTGGTCCCGTCGGGGCAGTGACGTGGCGCGATGCCACCCGAGCAATTGCGGTATTCGCTCCAAGCCTCGGCAAGACGATCGTTGGCCTTGTTGAGCTTGTCGGGTGAACCGCGACGGCCATAATCATTTGTCGCCTTGCGGACCTCATCTTCAGCAGCGACAATGGCAGCGGAGCATCGTTCAAGGTCGGTCATGAAGAACACCTTCTAGACAACTGACGTTCGTCCGGTCAGTGTACGAGGATACGCCTCTACTAACACGACGTTGTTAGTTGTCCAACGAGTGCCCAACATGCAGCCAATCTACGTGACCGTGTCGTCAAGTGGCATTTCAAATTGGAAGCTGACGAACTGGCAAGGTCAGCCGCCAATGCACATCGGCTTCGGCATCGCCGTCTCCGGCCTGTCCAGCCAGTACAGCCTGCAGGTGACGATGGACGATCCGACCAACGTCTATCCGAGCAGCGGAGGTCCGACCGTTTTCCCGGCCAGCGCCATCGGCGGCCCGGTGACGTCGTCGCAGAACCAAATCGCAGCGGTCTCGTCCTGTCCCATCGCAGCGTGGCGGCTTGTCAATTCATCGACCGGCGGCAGCGTGACCGTGACAGCACTGCAGGTAGGGATGGGCTGACGACGGACGAAGCCGAGATCGTCGAACGGCACGCAGCCCTCTCCCGCATCAGCGAGCCGATGACTGCAATCAACAGATGCGGCTGATGTCTATGGTGACTTTGTAGTTGCTGAAATCCACCGGCGCGCCGCGCCGTTCTCCGGAACGAATCCGGAGACAAGGAATCGGACTCTAAGTCAGCTGTGTAGTAAAGTTGCGTGATGGTGCAACGGTATCAAGTTAGATCAGAGATCACGGACTGCACGTCCGATGCGCTGCCCCGAAGCGTCTGCCTGCGTTGCGGCGGCGCCCATTGGATTTGCGAGGCGCATCATGACAGGCCATGGGGCAGCGGTCCGAATGCGTGTGACTGCGGCGCGCCCGGCGATCCATGCCCGGTCTGCAACAGCGGCGACATCGACAACTTGCCGTCACTGCCGCCTGGCTTCGAAGTCGACGAGGCCCCGCGATCTCGAAACCGACCCGATCCTGTCCATTGAGACGGAGCGCAAGGACGATCGATGCGCAAGCCGGTGGAGCTGCCGCCTGATGTCGCCCGCGCCTTCGTCCAGCGCATGAACGACTACTTCGGCGAGGTCGACGCGACGAAGCGCGACATTATCGCTGTTCTGGCGCTACGCGAGTTGGAGGACCATTGGCCCGGCCGGGTCCGGCTCAACGACATCAAAGCGCTGTTTCATGAGATGCGGGGCGAGGCGGAGCGGTCGGGATAGAACAGCACGTTTGCAGAGCAAGGCATGAGGACAAGGCCGCCATCGGCACCGCACAAGATCACCTTCGCCGAGATGCGCACCACTGGGCTGCGCGGCGTCTTGGTGTCCTGCAGGATTACAAATGTGGGCATTGGGTCCGGCTCTCGGCAGATCAATGGTCCGAAGCGTGGCCGCCTAGGAACAAACGTCGGCCGGCGAGCTGACGCGATCCAAAAAGCCGGCGCGTTGGCGCTGTTCGCCCCTGGCGCCCTGTCCTCGGCCCGTGCTTGGCTATTGTGGGCTGTTCGAGGTTTCCGACCATGATCAAAGTTTGGGTTCTGCTGATCTTTACGAGCAACGTTCCTGCCGTTGATCTCTCGACCATCGAGACCGTCAAGCACGCATTCCGAAGTTTCGACGAGTGCCAGCAGGCGCGAGCGGCGCTCGAAGCAACTTGGGCCGCGCAGCACCGTTGGGCGCCTTCGCGCTGCGATGAAGTCGTCTTCACGCCATGAACCGCAGCAGCCACGCGCAATGCTGGGAGAGGCGGCACGGCGACGCAGGTGTGAGAAGGAGAGGCCTGCACGGCGGTGATGTCAGGCCGGATTGGCAGAGTCGATGATCAGCGCCCGGTTGGGCCTCCAAGCAAGCCACCTACTCCATGGCCCGTTTCTTCCAATCTGGGCCGCATTCGTCATCTGAGCAATTGTGGCGATCGCAAAGCTCCCCCTCGGCCCGCACGGGCTGGTTTGCAGGATAGGTAGTAAAGTTGAAAGTTGGCAGAGGTCTCGCGATGTAGCAATATTCGGTCAAATGCCAACCGCCGAGGATGTCCTGATACCTAATTATACCCGCAGCCCCGAATTTTGGGCCGTTTTGCATCTGTTTGAAGCCTTCGGGATTGTTTCCCACCGTCTGAGCTATAGAGCTTCCTTTTGGGGCAATCATTCTGTGCGCTCGCGGCTGCTGTTTTGAGGGATCGTCCCAAGGGAAACCAGTCGGGAGACCAACCGTGCCCTGCGTAAACGTTGTCATGTTTCTGGTCTGAGTATTGCCGGCATTCTCGATCAGCGGAAACGCCAGCCATACACGCCCAGGGTCCGATGGCTCTTGATACGTGATATACTGAAATGCGTTCGAAAACACGAAAGCCCGGTTTGCTACAATCGTGCCTTCGCGGGCGATCAAGGCTTGCCAACCCGCGAAAATCGCAGCAGCAAAACCACCAATCGCTGCGATGAACCCGAAGAGCGCTGTCGCGTAGTCGATCCAGTGTTTGCTACTCCCTCTCAAACCTGTTGTCTCCGCAGAAGCAGGTTGGATTTCGCTATGGGGCCGGTCCAGGGGCTGCCCGTCAGCCGTCGTGGCCTTTTGCGTCTGGCTATGTGGCGCCTGTGTTTTGCGTCTACCCAGTTTTCTGTTCATCCCAAACACCCCCACCCCGATGATGACGGCGAGCCCGGCTCGACGTCGTCGCAACGTTGAGGCGGTACATATCGGATCGTTTCAGGACGCTTACGTCATCATGCGGCTCGGCAAGAACGAGGCACCATCTACGGAATGGGGCCGCCGGTTGATCACATTGGCGGCGCCTACTACTTCGTACCGAGCTTACGAGCGACGGCCCTCGCGATTTCGTCAACGTCAGGCAAAACACCGAGGACAGCGTTACAAGACGGACACTTGGCCACGAAACCACCCACAAGTGGACCCGTGACGGTGTTGCCGACCGGATCGGCATCCAACGCGACGTTCGACATTCCCTTTCCGCACGAAGGACACTTCAAAATCATTGCACTGCCTCCGATCACCTAAAGTAGTAAGCGATCTTAGCGACAGCTCAGGAGTCATCAAACGAGAAGGCCTGAGATATGCACCATCTTGGCGACCTCCTGCGGAAAACTCCCGCACCCGGAAAAACGGGACTCCTGGAGTCCCGTGAATGGGTCCCATCTGCGCGCATATGGTGGGAGAGGCGCGGGTCCCATTTTCACCAGGGGAGGTGTTTCTATACAGGTGGGTGGGCAGGGGCGGGTCCCCTGCCCCGCCCACCGCGCGGGGCGGCCGCCTTGACGCTGGCGTCGAACGATAGCGGCGGCAGACGTGATTTGCCCGAGCAATTCGCCCGAGGCCGACTAAGCCATTGATCCGTCAACGCTCGGCACCGGTTATCTGAACCGGCCTCGCTCGATCGGCCAGTTCGGCCTCGACCATGTTCGCCATCTCTCGGAGCTGATCCGGCCAGTCCGCAGGGTCGTCGTCGCTCGTGGCGTCGTCCATCAGCTTCCTGATGACCTCGATGGGCGACGAACAGGCCGAGAAGTCGCCCGGCGCGCCAACCTCAACTCGATCGACCAGCGCGCCGCCGAGCTTGCCCTGCAGCTCGATGGCCTTGCCAACCGCGCCGAGCTGGTCGGTCGCAACGCCACGCTCGTACAGGGTCTCAGCCTTGTCGATGAGCGCAGCGGCGCTTACGTTTGCGCGCCGTACAGCGTCCTTTGGAGCTGAAAGCTCGGCCTTTCGCCGCTGAATATCAACATTCCTCAACAGCCTCGATGCGGCGACCTCAGCAGCATGACCACTGCAGCGATAGCCGGCGCGCTGGTAGCACTCGCCTTGTGTCCAGCCGTTCTTGGCGCCGTGGATCAATGCCTGAGCAAAGGCCTCGTGTCGGGCGTTTTTCAGTGGCTCGGCCATCGCTGTAAACCTTTGATCTCAAACATTGTTCGGGTGTTCTGTTCGTGTTCGGTTCGTGTTCTTGTTCGGTGTTCTGTTCGGTTCTGCCCCCCTATAAGGGGGCAGAAACCGGAACAACCGGCGGAACAATCAATCGGAACGGTGATCCACCGTCCACTTGTCGCAGTAAACTCTCACGAGTTTCTTCCGTTTGAGGCCATTTCTCGCGTCCGTCAGATCGGCGCGGCGTGGCTCCCCGAGGCCTGCGGCTTTGCCCAGCTCGTCCCATTCAGGTGTCGTCAACGCGCGGCCAGCATCGTACAGCAAGTTGAACATGGTCCTCTCGTTGGGCCTCAGCCTCACCTTGCGCTGCTTCGGCGCGATCGGTGCCATAACCTCACCAACCGAGACGATTGCGGTGGTGACATCGTCGCCATCATCATCGGTGCCGAGCACGATCTGCTCAAGCCGAAATTGCGCGACAACACGCTCGGCTTGATCGTTGGCCTTGGTGATCTCGACCACCTTCACACCATTGCCGCTGATCTGGACCATGAGGTCGACGTCGCCGAGGTGCGCGTTGCTGCCACGAGCGCCGCGCCCCTCGTCTTTCCCGGTGTGACCGATCAGAGCAACGTGAACCTCAAGCTCCTCCTGCAGCAGTCGCAGGTTCGCAGCAACACGATTCTGGTCCCTGGCCTTGTCCTCGTCACCGCCGCCAGCCGCGATGGACTTTGCGAACGTGTCGACGACAACGAGCCCGACTCGGCGGTCAAACTGCCGCTCGGCTTCCCGGATAATCTCGGCGATGAGTGACACGCTGCTCGGGTTCATCAGGTCGATGACGCCCGCATGAACCGCGATCGGGAGATCGACGAGCCCATCCCTTTGCGCGTAGGCATGGAGCCGACGCTTGCAAAGGTCTGCGCGCTCCAGCGCGAGGATGACGACGCCACAGGCTTGCTTGGCCTTGTGCCCGCGCCAATTGTCCGCGCTGGCGCAGTGAACGGCAATCTCAGTCAGCAATGCCGACTTGCCGCAGCCAGGAGGGCCAATCCATGCGGACGTCTCGCCGAAGGCGAGCAGGCCTTTCATGATCCAGCGCTTGCGGACCGCGACGGCACAATCGTTGAAGTAGGTCAGCCGGTGTTTCGCCTCAGACGGCTGTTCGGCGGGCACCTCATCAATCAGTTTGGCCAACTCGTCCGCCGTCCCGCCCGTGGCGAACCAATCCGAGACATCGCCCTTGGCCGGCAGACCGGGCAATCGCAGGATGCGAACCGACCGCGCGATCCCCCGCAACGCCGCCGCCACCTGCGCGGCATGCTTCTCGCCGGGCTCGTCATTGTCTGGAATGATCACGACGTCCCGGCCCTTGAAATGGCGGCTCAGGTCCGGGTGCCATTTCCCGGCACCTCCGGGATTGGTAGTCGCGACGAAGCCGCGCTCGTAAAGCCCGTCGACGTCCTTCTCGCCTTCGACAATCAGGGTGGCGTCGTGCTCGGCCTCGATCAGCTCGCGCAGGCGATATGGTACACGCGCAATGCCTTCGGTGTTCCAAACCCACCCACCGCTGCCGTCAGGGCGGCGCTGCTTGAATGTCTTCGGCTGGTAACGCGCGACCTGGAACAGCAAGTTGCCATGCTCGTCGACGTAGTTGTAAAGCGCGACGGGCTGGCCGAACTTCAGTTGCGCCCGGCCATTTGCGGTCGGACGCGGTGCGGCACCGTCGATCTCGTCAAGCAATTGCTTGGCGTCGGCGCCGCGCTTCCCCGTCTCTCGCTCGATCAGTTGAAGGACGCCTCCGCCTTGCTCCTGCTCGAAGTCGTAAAACGTGCCTTTCGACAGGTCGATCGACATCGACCCGTTCGTGCCATAGCGCAGCTCGGTCTTGCTCGACAAATGCGCGTTGGGTTCGCCCAGCAGCTTGCGGGCGACGAACTCCATGTTCCTGCCGATGTCGGACGATGACATGGTGATCATGACGACCTCGCAGTCAGACCGAGCGTGCTGGCCTTGCGCAAGGCAGTGCCGAGCGCCTGGTTGAGATGGGAAAGTGCCCACATGCCAACAGAGAAGCCGCGTGCAGTCGGCCTCATCTGGCCGGCGACGTTCAACTCGTGCAGTCGAACATCAACAAACGGCGTGTTCTCGTAATGACGGATGGTGACCTCGATGCACTCGCGGCGGTTACGTCTGGACTTCCAGAACCTGCCGCAGTGGACCAGATCAGCGGTGTTAGTTTGCGATTGCGCCGAGGCGCGCGGCTCGGTATCGAATGGAGACTGACCTTGCCTATTCGACGACGAGATGCCCGCGCGCGGTCGGCTCCGCGTTGCGGGCTTTCTCATTTGCGAGCCTCAGCCTCCCTGCAGACGTTTTCGAGCAACCGCTCCATTGCAGCGATTGGCACACGCAGTCGGCCACCAATTCTGATCGTCGGGATGTCGCCGCGCGCGGCGGCAACGTATGAGCCATTTTGACTCAATCCGAAGTAGCGCCGACCGGCCTCGGGGACCGACAAAGTCCGGCATTCGGATAGGTCACTCATCTTACTCCTCTTGGTTTGAAATCCGTCAGCCCTGCTTAACACGTTGACGGTGCACGTGATTTACAAAAGCTACACATGGGTACAATATGGGTCAAGGCCCATTGTTTCCCCACCCGTGTTTTGCTACGGTTTCCGTATTGTTCAATTTTCATTCGGAGTCGCTGATGGCCCGCAAGCCAGTCAAACCCGCTGAGCTGAAGCTGCGCATCCCAAGGGGGCTGCATCAGATGATCGAAGCCGAGGCGCGCAGGAACGAGCGGTCCTTGAACCAGGAAGCGATCCTGCGGCTGCAACGTTCGTTTTCGGACGACCAAATGCGTGACGTCGCGAAGTTCGCGGCGCTCGAAACGGCATTGAGCATCAACAAGACCATCGATCTGCGGTTCGCGAACCTGACGGACCGCTTGAACATGCTGTTCGTGAAGCTCGGCTACCCCGAGTTCGCACTTCAGACCACGGAGGAGAACAATGGCTAGATCATACGGCAACGGCTCGATCGAGGAGCGCGACGGCAAGTTCCGGCTGCGCTACCGCCTAAACGGCAAGACGATGTCGAAGACGCTCGGCGACCACATCAAGACCAAGAGAGAGGCGCGCGAGGAGCTGCGCAAGCTGCTCAAGGCCAAGGATGACGGCATGGCCGTTGAGCCGACCAAACTGACGGTCGCGAAGTGGATCGAGCAGTGGATCGCGTCCGGGGCACCTGGACCAAAGAACCGAACCAAGGTCGGCCAGCGGACGCTGGAGCGCTACGAGCAGTTGCTCAACGAGCATGTCATCCCGGCCCTCGGCACGACGGCCATGCAGGCGTTGCAGTCCACCGCGATCGACAAGCTGTACGCCTCGCTCGAAGCCAAGGTCGCGGCCGGACGGATGGCTCCGCGAACAACCCGGCATGTCCATGTCGTTTTCAATTCCTGCCTTGGCACCGCCGTCCGCAAGAAGCTGATTGCGGTCAACCCGATGCTGTTCGTTGAGCAATTGCCGAACCCGAACCCCAAACCTGCCGACCTCGACGACGAGGACGAAGGAGACGACCACCAGGAAGGCCTTTCCGAAGCCGAGCTGGGCAAGCTGGTGGCCGGCTTCAAGCCGTCCAGCCTGTATCCGCTCATCGTGCTGGCTGCTGCGACGGGCGCCCGCCGCAACGAGCTGTTGGCCCTACGTTGGACCGATCTGGACGTCGCCAAGAAGACCATCCGCATCGAGCGCGCTTGGGAGCACACCAAACGGTTTGGGCTCCGGCTCAAGGCGCCAAAAAGCGCGCGAGGTTTCCGGACGATTGGCCTTGACGACGCCACGCTCGGGGTGCTGCTCGCCGAGATGCGCAAGCATCAGCAATTGATGGCGGGCATCCCGGACGGTGCGGACGTTGACCTCTCGCTGGTCAAGCTGCCGCCGAAGGCGTTGATGTTCCCGGCCGCCCCGGACATCGGGCAGGACTTCGTCCTGACGGCCCCGCGCATGCCCCGCAACGTCTCCAAGGAGTTTCGGCGAAAGGCCGATCTGCTCGGTTTCGGCATCAAGCTGCACACCTTGCGCGGCATCCATGCGACCGGGCTCCTGGACGCGGGCATTCCGGTTCACATCGTCGCCGAGCGAATCGGTGACGACCCGGCGACCTTGCTGCGCTGGTACACCAAGCGGAAGCGGAGCCAGACGGCCAATGAGACCGTATCTGCGGCCCTAACCACGCTCACGGCCGGCTTCCTCAAGTCGTAACGGCAACATTTGCCCGAGATTTGCCCAAGACCAAGCATCGTTCGCCTTGCGTTCAACTCACCCATTCGCTAAGCGATTGAAATTCCTGCTCCGGAAGGGTGGCCGAGTGGTTTAAGGCACCGGTCTTGAAAACCGGCGTGCCCGCAAGGGTACCGTGGGTTCGAATCCCACCCCTTCCGCCATTTCCCAGCTGTCCGGCCCGGAGACATGCCGTCACACGTGAGATGGCCGGTTAAAGAGAACCCGCCCTACGCGAGCTTGGCCAGCCGTCGATTACGCCATTTGTTCGTGACGCTGACGCCGCTGCGGGCGTAAAGCTGGGTCAAGGGGCAGCGTCGCTCGACTTCGCTTGAAAGCCTTTGAAAATCCGCGTCGTTAGCGTCGGTTTCTATCGTAATATCGAGCGAGACCTCAGAAAAATTCGGGTTGCCCTCGGCTCCGAACACCAGCACTGAGTTGTCGAGCTCCGCCCGAAGGTCGATCTCGAAGCTGCCGACCGCAATACCGAGGTCGCGCGCCACGATGAACGTCGTCACCTGATTGCACGATGCCAGCGCGCCAAGTGCGTAGTCGAGCGGACTTGGGGCCGAGTTCTTGCCACCGAACGCGGGATGCCCTTCCGCCCGGATCGTGTGCGGAGATCCTTCGATCGCAACGGCCTGCAAGACGCCGTGTCCCTTTCCCTGAAGATGGAACGGCAAGATCGAGCCTTTCGGATCCAACGGCATGGCAGCCCCTATGAATGAGAGGTGACGAGAAATTGCTCACCAGACTTGCCGCCTGATCGGCAACTACGACCGCTGCGTCAGCGCACGGCCGCGGCTCACGTGAGTGACCCTGAGCGAAATGGTCGCTTGGCGATTTCGATGTGTCTAGCCATCCAAAAAAATAGCGATGCGCGTGCTCCAGCATCGCATTTCGGCGTTCAATTCATTTTGGGCGGCAGGAGCGACACAGTTCATTTCTTCCCGCCGCATTTGCGCGGCGGCGGTGATCATTGTGGTCGGCGTCAACAGTGATGGCCGGCGCAAAATTCCTGGCATGGATATTGGTCCCTCCGAAGCCGAGACGTTCCGGACGGCGTTCCTGCGCAAGCTCGCCCGTCGCGGCCTGCGCAACGTCAAGCTGGTCGTGTCCGATGCCCATAAGGGCATCAAGGCCGCCGATCGCCGCACAAAAAAATCCGCCATAGTGCTGCGCTGCATCAGGCGAGACGAAATCCCTTGACTTAGAGTGCGCTCGAACCCGTAGTTTCTCCCGCGTCGTGGCGAAGAAGGTGCTCATGAAGATTGGCGAACTGGCAAAGCGTTCGGGATTGTCGGCCCATACCATCCGCTATTACGAGCGGATCGGGCTGCTTCCCTATGCCGACCGGGACCAATCGAGCCAACGTGACTACGACGCATCAATCCTGATCTGGATCGAATTTCTCGGCCGTCTAAGAACGACTGGAATGCCGATCCGGGAAATGCTGCGCTATGCAGCCTTGCGGGAGCGCGGCGTCGGCACGGAAGCGGAGCGCCGTGACCTGCTGGAGCGGCACCGCGAGCGCGTCCGCGCCCATGTTGCCGAATTGCGAGCCTCTCTCCTCGTCCTCGACACCAAGATCGCCGGTTACGCCGACCAGGAACAGAGGATGAAGGACTATGATGCAACACCACCAGAGCGCCGGCGAAAGCCGGCTGGAACGCGGGCGGCGCGCGCTCGCTGACATCGACGGTCAGGCGGGAGAGAATGTCGTCACCTCGCTCGCGGACATCGCCCCCGACTTCGCCACCTATCTGATCGAGTTCCCCTTCGGCGATATCTATTCCCGCCCCGGACTTGACCTACGCGCCCGCGAGATCGCCACCATCGCGGCCTTGACGGCGATGGGCAACGCCACCCCACAATTGAAAGTGCATATCGAGGCCGGCCTGAATGTCGGATTGAGCCGGGATGAGATCACCGAGATCATCATGCAGATGGCCGTCTACGCTGGGTTTCCGGCGGCACTGAACGGCTTGTTCGCGGCCAAGGAGGTGTTCGCGCAACACGCAGAAGAGGAACGCGCGGCATGATGAACCTCCTGCGTTCCTTCAGCGTCAGCGGTGCCATTGCATTGGCGGCGGTTTCCTCAATCACGCCCATGGCACCATCGACCGCGCGCACGAACCCAGACGCGCCCAACAAACTGTGGGGCGGCTTCAGCGCTCCGACCGGAATTGCCGTCCACCCGGATGGCTCGGTCTATATATCGAACTGGGGCGGCGGCACGGTCGAGCGGATAACCGAAGACGGTATACGCTCGACCATTATGGACGGCATCGCCGCTCCCGCCGGCATCGCCATTGACGTGACAGGGGCTGTATTCGTCGCGTCCTATTCAGGCGACTACATCGTACGCGTCGCTCCTGATGGAACACGCAGGCGGGTTGCTGAAAGTCTGGCGACACCAACCGGGATTGCTTTCGCTGCCAACGGCCGCTTGCTCGTCGCCAACCGCGCCGCTGGCGAAATCCTTTCGATCGACCCGTCGAACGGATCGCGCCGGGTCATCGCCCGCAGCCTGTCATTGCCGGTTGGCATCGTCGAGATGGAGGATGGCAGTGTGGTCGCTTCGCAGTATGGCGGGCGGGTGACACGCATTCTGGCGGACGGCTCAACGCAGGAGTTGGGTCAAAGCTTCTCGCGTCCCGGCGTGGGCATTCTGGCCGATGGTCCCGATGCAGTTGCGGTCATCGACAACGGCGCTGGTCTTGTGCGGCGTGTTGCTTTCGATGGCCGGTCCGAGGTGATCGCTGATGGCTTTGAGGGGAGCGCGGTCGCGCTCGCTCGAGCCCGGAACGGCGATCTGCTGGTTGGCACCTGGGGCGCGGGAGCGATCTATCGGACGCCGGCTCCTCGATAGGGGCAACGCGCGGCGGCAAGCATGAAAGGAGGTTCCCCAATAAGGAGGGATTTGGAGGGGTATGGCGTGGACGTGGTTCTCATCTGGTTCCCGCTCGGCCCGCCAAGTCTCCTTCCTCATCCCCGAACTTGCTGCTGATCGCAGTGCGCGTGACGGATCGGCTGGCCGCGCACAACGCTGGCGGGCGCGCCCGCAGCCTCCCCTGCTCAGAGCCGCGAGCCCCGGTCAACGACTCGGGTGCGCTCCATGGCTTGCCTGCGGCGCGCGGTGGCCGTTCACAGCGCCGGCCGTCTCGGGGGGCACGCCGACCCGCTCCATCAGTTCGCGAACGTCGCGGATGCGGTTGTCGAGAAGGCTGTGCGTCTCGCTGAGCGTCCAGCGCAGCTCATCCAGCGCGCCCGGCGCCGCGTCGGGAAAATGCGAGAGATGATAGATCATCTCGTTGAGGACCTGCCGTAGCCCGTACAGGTCGTCATGGGCGAGCTTCTGGACATCGAGCTGGCCGAGCAGCCGCTGCACGAAGCTGCGGCGATCGGGCGGCACATGGCGCAGATCGACGAACCGATTGACGTGGAAGGCTCGCGGCGCCTCGGCACTACCGGCCGCATGAGCCAGCGCGAGGCGCACGCTGTCCGCGCTTAGGTCCTCGGTATCGACGGAGAGCGTGTTCGGGAACAGGCTCTTGTATCGTTCGATCAACGTGTGGGTCTGATCGTAGTACCAGCCGAACTTGTCGGCCAGCGACAGATCCATCCATTGCCGCTTCGACATCTCTCCGAAGTGGAAAGCGGCCGGACGCATGCGCTGCGCGGCCGGCGAGTCGGCGTAGTAGACGTGGTTCTGCGGCGACAGCTCCGCATTCTCCACCAGGCTTGCGATGCACGCCGCCCGGTCGCGCCGGCGCAGATGCACCAGCGTGAGCTGATCGCCGACGAGCTCGGCGATGATCGGCAGCACGGCCGCGTAACCATTGCCGACGACGCACGCATGGGGGCAATCGAGGATCATCTGACGAATCTGATCCGCAAAGCTGGGATCGTTGGTTTCCTTGAGCTGGCAGAACAGCTCATTGAGCTCGCTCGACGCCCATTCGTGCACGGCCATGTCGCCGTTGCCCTGGTTGTCGAATACCTCTTGCATCATCCGCGCCAGCGACGTCGTGCCGTCCCGGCCGGTGCCGACGCACAGCACCCGCAGCGTGGAAGGCGGAGAATTCCTCAAGGCCACGTCGCGGCCATTGCCGGAGGGGCGGGGCGCTCCATTGTTCGAGACTACGGCCAGGCGCTGGCGCGCCAGCCGGCGAAGCTCCGCGGAGGCCGCCTCCCACTCCAGCCTGTAGCCGTCGCGCTCGTCGCGCAGGCGGCCCATGATCACGCCCCTCTCTTCGGTGATGCGCCTGTACCGCTCGGACTCGTCCTTCGCAGCGACCAACTCCGCTTGCAGCGCATCGACGAAGCGTTTCACGTCCGCATCGAGGCGGCTTTCGGTGCTGGCGGTGCCAATCCCCAATCGGTTCTCGATCCACCGGCGCAGTCGCACTCTCGACAACAATAATCCTCCAAGAAATCGAGCCGAACGGCCTGCTGATCGTCTGCCGCCCGATCGCTGCTGCGATTCAGCACGCCTGCGAAGGCCGCCCTGCCGGCTCCGGCTCTCCATGTAATACAATTGCAATGTACATCAAACCTGCATCGCAATTCGGTTGCAGAGGCAGCGATGGTGGCCGGCACGTTGCGCGAGCCGTGCCCGCTCATGCCCGATAAATGTGCATGCCGCGGAGCCTGCTTTCTCCCGACCATGCCGTCAACGCGACCAATTGCCATTCTTAGGGTACTAGTGTACCGTGACCCGGCGCGACCGCGGTGGTCATGCGTCACGGCACGCCGCAGGCGCCACTGCTGCCAACGGGCGCAGCCCCGACGACGCCAGCTCCGTTGAGCTAGTCCAGTCCGCGCTCGCGACTCAGGCGCACCATCTCGTCGATGAAGATCTGCTTCTGCTTGTCGTCGAGGCTGGTGAACAGCGGTTCCGACGTGTCGGCCACCGCGCGCTGGTCGGCGGCACGATCGACCAGGAACTGAGCCTCGTTGCGCATCTGCTCGACGATGTCATCCGGCGGATCGCGCTTCGACCGCGCGATGCGCAGCTCGAGTCGATCCGCGCCGTTGCGGCCGAGCGCGTGCATCGCGTCGGCGAACGGACCTGACCGACCGGGTTGATCCCTGACATTTTGGACCGGGCTGATCCCTGACACTATTCGATCACTGCTGTGTTGTCTCCGCCGTTTCCTGCGCGACGCGGAGCCGCGCACGCGGCGGAGCAAAGCGCAGGAAACGGCGGTCGCGGTCGATCAGCCCGAGGTCTCGGCCCCAGAAGCGGACGATGTGGCCGCCGGTATCGTGCTTGGCGAGGCCGATGAGTTCGCCGGCGAGCGCTTCGCCAACGAAGACGTGCTCGCCTTGCCATTTGATGTCCCCGGTGGGACGCACGCGGCGGACCTCGTGATCGGCGTCGTACCAGGGATCATCGAGACGGTCTGGCATGAAGCGCACCGGCCTGCGCCAGAGCTTGACGGGGGCCACCTGGTCGAGCGCCTCGTGCGGCCGCTCCTCGTTGAAGTGGCGGCGAAAGGCGTCGAAGCGTCGCTGCTGCTCGACGGCCGTGTCTGCCGGTGGCTTCGACGTCTCGGCCTTCAGCGTGCGGTGCATGCGCTCGTGCCGGCCGTTGTCCTGCGGGCTCGCTGGTGGGATGTAGCGTGGCTCGATGCCGAGCTTGAGCCACCACACCGAGAGCGCCGAAAGGCCGCCAGCTCCCGTCGATCCGAACGGTACTCCATTGTCGGAGCGGATCGCGTCGGGAAGGCCGATATCCTTGAAAACGCGCTCCAGAGCGCCCTTCACGCCAGCCCAGGTCGGATCGACAATGCGCACCTCGATGAGATAGCGGCTCGCCGCATCGGTGATGGTGAGCGGATCGCAGCGCGTGCCATCGCCAGTGCGGAACCAGCCTTTGAAGTCGATCGCCCACTCGTCATTGGGGCCCTCCGCCGGCGTGATCAGCTCGCCTTGCGCGATCGCCCGACGTCGGCGTGGCCGCGCTTCGACCAGGCCTTCACGCTTCAGGAGGTCGCCGATCGTCGAGGCCGCCGGCCAGTCGACCTCCGTTCGCTCGCGCGCGAGCCAGGCCTTGATCTTCTTGGGGCCAAAATGCGGAAACCGTCGTCGTGTTGCGATGATGCGCCGTGCCAGCCGGTCCGCTGTGGCGTGCGGGCAGTTCTGCACGGCGTGGCTCTTCTCCTCGAACCACTGCGGATCCCCGCTCGCGCGGCGGCGCTCCCAAACGTAGAACGTCTCCCGGCTGATGCCGTGCCGCGCGCACAGCTCCGTCACCGAAAAAGCTCCCGTGTCGTACTCCCGAAACAACCCGATACGCTGCTCCACAGGACTGCTCTCCCTGAAAGGCATCGACCGATCCTCCTTCGAATCGGACGAAGCTTGCCTGTCAGGAATCAACCCGGTCTGAATTGTCAGGACTCAGCCCGGTTCATACCACCCCAGTTCTTCGCCTGCTCTTCCGTCAGGTTCAGCCCGGTCTTCAGGCGCTCGATATTGCTGTCGCTGTTGGCGACGATCTGTTCGGCCGTGAGTTGCGGGACGCCCGGCTGCGTCAACATCGGCGTCGCCTTGGCGACCTTGCTCGTCTTCGTCGCCTTGGAAGGCTTCGCCTTCCTGCCCTCGGCCGGCGGTGCCTCGGGCTGCGTACTCTGCTGGCCGCTGTTGCCGGTGAACGCCCCGGTCACGCCGGTAACCACGCCGACGACACCGCCGATCGCGCCGCCGAGCACACCGCCGACCGGGCCCGCCGCCCTGTTGCCTTCGCGCGCGCCCTGCTCGACGCCCTTGAACAGGCCCTGCGCGCCAAGCTGACGCGGCAGGCCCGCGAGGCCGATGAGGCCTATTGACACTCCTATTGCGATGCACCGGAAAGACCGGCGCCAAATGCCGGCGGGGCTCGTCATCATCAGTTCAGGCTCCGTGCAACACGTCCGACCGTCGCGCGCAGTCGCTGGTCGTGACGGCCATGATTCCAACGAATTCTATCGTTGCCGCAACGCGCAAGTCCATCGGCCGCATGCAGTGCGATGCATCGAACGCGTTCGGCTAGACTGATTCCTGCTCTGCTTCCTGCTCTGCCGGGGACGCGCCTTGCACTGCAGCGCTCAGCGCTGCGATGCAATCAGTTACGGACCTGCGACGAATTGTGCCCGCCATTAGTTCAAGGATTCGCCTCACCTGCTTTCTCGACAGCCGCTCGCAATTCTGCTCTGATTGCACCCAAGCGAAATCCATGCGCGCATGACGCGACGCAACAACTAACAAATCGGATTCGCATTGACAGAATGCTTGGCTCACCAGGGAGGGAACGCCATGTCACGGAGGAAGCTGAACCGTCGACAATTCGTTGCTGCGACCGCTGCCACCTCGGCGGTCATGATTGCCGCGCCCTATGTGCGCGGTGCCTACGCCGCCGGCAAGCTCTCGATAGGCTTCTGGGACCATTGGGTTCCGGGCGCCAACCAGGCCTCGACCGATCTCGTCAACGAGTGGGCCGCCAAGGAGAAGGTCGAGGTCCAGATCGACTACATCACCAGCCAGGGCAAGAAGATCGAGCTGACGATCGCCGCCGAGGGCGCCGCGAAGTCCGGCCACGATCTGATCGCTATGCCGACCTGGTGGCCGCATGCGCATGCCGAATTGCTGGAGCCGGTCAACGACATCATGGGGCCGATCATCCAGGAGAATGGCGAGGTCAACGGCACCGTCAAATATCTCGGACAGTCCGGCGGCAAATGGCTCGCCGTGCCGGCCTGCGTCGGCAGTCAGATCAAGGGCCCCTGCACCCGCATCGATCTCATGAAGAAGCATGCGGGCATCGACGTGCAGGAGCTGTATCCGGCCGGCTCTCCACCGAAGGCCGACAGCTGGACCACAGAGACCTTCCTGAAAGCGGCGGAGGCCTGCCAGAAGGCTGGCGTGCCGTTCGGCATCGGGCTCGGCGAAACCACCGATAGCGTGGACTCCGCCGGCGCGTTCTTCCAGGCGTATGGCGCCGAGCTGGTGAATGCCAAGGGCGATGTCACGGTGAAGACGGATGCCGTGCGCCAGGCGCTCGAGTTCTACAAGCGGCTGATCGCGGCACTGCCGCCGGATGTCGCCTCATGGGACGACGCATCGAACAACAAATGGCTGGTCTCGGGCAAGGGCGCGATGATCATGAATCCGCCGAGCGCCTGGGCGGTGGCCAAGCGCGACGCGCCGCAGATTGCCGAGCAGTGCTGGACCCACGGCTTCCCGGCCGGCCCCAAGGGCCGCTTCGCGCCGTTCCTGCCCTACTTCTGGAGCATCTGGTCGTTCTCCAAGAACAAGGAGGCCGCCAAGAGCCTGATCGTGCACCTGTCGAAGCCGTCATCGATCGAGAAGATGGTGGTGGCGAGCGGCGGCTACGATCTGCCGGCCTATCAGAAGCTGACGACGCTCAAGGTGTGGCAGGAGGAGGGCCCGCCGAAGGGGACGCTCTATCACTATCCCAACCCCTATAATCACCAGACGCTGTCGATCGCAGCCTCCCCTGCTCCGCCCAAGATCGCGCAGCAGATCTATGCGCAGGCAACGATGACCAAGATGTGCCTGCGCTACGCCCAGGGCGAGAAGATGGAATCGACCCTCGCCTGGGCCGAAGGCGAGTGCGAAGGCTTCATGCGCAGCTGAGGCATGTTGAAGCAACGCCGGCGGTCCGCTTCAGCAGGCGGGCCGCCTCCTTTCACCTTGTCAGTGTTCCCCATCCAGTGAGGACCCCGCCGTCGCGGGGGACATCACGAGGAGCCCTTTTTCATGGTTGATGCCGCCATCGGTGAAAACGCCGTCGCCCGCCCTCGCGCGGCCCGCCGCAATGGTCTGCACAGGGCGCTGAAGCGGAAATCGACCGCCGCTTTCCTGATGACGCTGCCGCTGATCCTGCTGATCGTGCTCCTCGTCGTTTATCCCGCCCTGTATTCGGTGCATCTGGCGACGCTGAACAAGTCGATGCAGCGCTTCGTCGGTTTCGGCAATTTCGAGTTCCTGTTCAAGCGCGACACGTTCTGGCTGGTCGTCAAGCAGTCCTGCATCTTCGCGATCACCGCCGTCGTGTTCAAGGCGCTGATCGGCTTCATCGTCGCGCATTTCGTGCACAACATCCCCGCCAAGGGGCAGCGCAAATGGCGCGGCATGCTGCTCGTACCCTGGGTGATCCCGCCGGCGATGAGCACGCTGGCGTGGCTGTGGCTGTTCGACCCGTCCTACAGCGCCTTCAACTACACGCTCGCCTTCTTCGGCATCGGCCCGATCCCGTGGACCGGCGACGCCGCCTGGGCGCGGTTCTCGGTGATCCTGGTCAACATCTGGTACGGCGCGCCGTTCTTCATGATCATGTACCTGGCATCGCTGAAATCCGTCCCGGAGCAGCTCTACGAAGCCGCAGCGATCGACGGCGCCAATTGGTGGCAGCGCATCTGGTACGTGACGCTGCCGATGATGCGCAACATCATCGCCATCACGACGCTGTTCTCGCTGATCGTGACGTTCGCCAATTTCGACATCGTCCGCATCCTCACCGCCGGCGGCCCGCTCGACAAGACGCACATCTTCGCGACCTGGGCGTTCCGCGTCGGCATCGAGGGCAGCGACATTCCGCTCGGCGCCAGCGTCTCGCTGTTCATGGTGCCGATCCTGGCGGTGGCCGCCATCTTCATCCTGCGCGACGTCAACAAGCGGGGGAACGAATCCTGATGAGCACCGTCACGATCGACAAGGCCGGCCCGACCCGCAACGTCAAATATGGCTCGATGAGCCGCGACCGCGCCTGGGCGCTGCGCTGGTCGTATTTCTTCCTGACGCTGTTCGCGATCTTCTCGCTGGTGCCGCCGCTCTACATGCTGATCACCTCGCTGAAGGGCAGCGCGGAGATCTCCGCGGCGACCAATCCGTGGTGGGTATTCCACCCGACGCTGGAGAACTATCTCGAGCTGCTGACCTCGAACCAGTTCATGCGCTTCTTCTTCAACTCGGCCATGGTCTCGATCGTCGTCGTGATCATCACCATGCTGATCAGCATCCCCGCGGCGTTCGCGCTGTCGCGGATGAAATTCTGGGGCTCGGCCACGCTCGCGACCGGCGTGTTCCTGACTTACCTGATTCCGGACAGCCTGCTGTTCATCCCGCTGTTCAAGATGTTCGCACTGATCGGCGACGTCACGGGCATCCAATTGATCAACCGCTGGTACGTGCTGCTGTTCATCTATCCGACGCTGACGGTGCCGTTCTGCACCTGGATCATGATCGGCTATTTCGCGTCGATCCCGAAGGAGCTCGACGAAGCCGCCATCATCGACGGCGCCTCCTGGCTACAGACGCTGACGCGGATCTTCATTCCCGTCGCCCTGCCCGGCCTGATCGCCGCGACGATCTTTGCCTTCACCGTCTCCTGGGCGCAGTTCCTGTATCCGCTGGTGTTCACGACCTCGACCGACCAACTGGTGCTGCCGGTCGGCATCGTCACGAGCCTGATCAAGGGCGACGTCTTCAACTGGGGACAGATCATGACCGGCGCGCTGCTTGGCGCGGCGCCGCCGTTGATCATCTACGCGTTCCTGATGGATTATTACATTGCCGGACTCACGGCCGGCGCGACCAAGGGCTGATGACGGGGGTTGACCACACATGGCTGAAGTGAGCTTGCGCAAGGTCGTGAAGCGTTATGACGACGTCGAGGCGGTCAGGGGCATCGATCTCGATATCGCCGACCACGAGTTCGTCGTGCTGGTCGGCCCGTCCGGCTGCGGCAAGTCGACGACATTGCGGATGATCGCAGGGCTCGAGGACATCTCCGACGGAGACATCACCATCGGCGGCGACGTCGTCAACGACGTGCCGCCGAAGGACCGCGACATCGCGATGGTGTTCCAGAACTACGCGCTCTACCCGCACATGACGGTGGCCGAGAACATGTCGTTCGGGCTGCGTCTGAAGCACTATCCGAAGGCCGAGATCAAGAGCCGCGTGGCGGAGGCCGCGCGCATGCTGGATATCGCCGACCTCGTCGACCGCAAGCCCAAGCAGCTCTCCGGCGGCCAGCGCCAGCGCGTGGCGATGGGCCGTGCGATCGTGCGCAATCCCAAGGTCTTCCTGTTCGACGAGCCGCTGTCAAACCTCGACGCCAAGCTGCGCGTGCAGATGCGCATCGAGATCAAGAAGGTGCACCAGAAGGTCCGCACCACGACGGTCTACGTCACCCACGACCAGGTCGAGGCGATGACCCTGGCCGACCGTGTCGTGGTCATGAACAAGGGCCGCATCGAGCAGATCGGCACGCCGAACGAGCTGTACCACAATCCGGCGACACGCTTCGTCGCCGGCTTCATCGGCTCGCCCGCGATGAACTTCGTGCCGTGCCGGCTCGAGGAGGCCAATGGCCGGCTCCACATCCGCCTCACCGACCGCATCGCCTTTCCGCTGCCGCCGGCGCGCGCCGCGCGCTATCAATCCGTGTCACGAAATGAGCCGCTGCTGCTCGGCATCAGGCCGGAGCACATCACCGAGACCAAGCCGCATGCGGAGCCTGGGATTGAGCCGTTCGAGGCGCTGCTCGACGTCACCGAGCCGATGGGCATGGAGACGCTGGTCTACTTCACCCTCAACGAGACGCCGGTCTGCGGGCGGGTGAACCCCAACGCCGGCGCGCGGGATGGCAGCCCTCTGCGCATGGCAATGGACCTCAACAACATGCACCTGCTAAACGAGGCGACCGGGCTCGTGATCTGACGAGCACAAGAAGCTTCAAGGGCAGGATATGACCACCAGGACGGCAACCAACAAGAACAAGATCCTCGTCACGGAATCCTTCTCGGCCAAGGGACGCGCGCTGCTCGCGGCGCGCGACGACGTCGAGATGATCGAGTTCCCCAACATGATCTCGGCGGCGGACTTTTCTGCGCTGCTCACCTCCCATGCCCCGGTGCATGGCGTCGCCCTCGGTGCGACCCGGTTCGGCGAGCCGGAGCTCGTCGCTGCCGGCGACATGAAGGTCGTGACCCGGATCGGCGTCGGCTTCGACGCGGTCGACGTGCCGGCGCTGAGCCGCCACAAGGTGCCCTTGATGGTCGCGGGCACCGCGAATTCGCCGTCGGTCGCCGAGCAAGCGCTGTTCATGATGCTGACGCTGGCAAAGCGCGCCAACGAGATGCATGCGATGGTCAGGGACGGCACCTGGGGCGCGCGGCTCGGCGTGCTGCCGTTCGATCTCTACGGCAAGACCGTGCTGATCATCGGCTTCGGCCGCATCGGCACCCGCACCGCCAAGCGCTGCCTGGCGATGGAGATGCACGTCCTGGTCTACGACCCGTACAAGCCCGCCGCCGATATCACCGCCGCCGGCTGCGAGCCGGTGACCGACCTCGACGCCGCGCTGCCGCGCGCCGATTTCGTCAGCATCCACTGCCCGAAGACGCCGGAGACCATCGGCCTGTTCAATGCCGCGCGTCTGCGGCTGATGAAGCCGTCCGCCTATCTGATCAACACCGCGCGCGGTGGCCTGATCGACGAGGCCGCGCTGTACGACGCGCTGCTGTCCGGCCGCCTCGCCGGCGCCGGCCTCGACGTGTTCGAGCAGGAGCCGCCGCCGGTCGGCCACGCGCTGCATGCGCTACCCAACGTGATCATGGCGCCGCACGTCGCAGGCGTTACCCGCGAGGCCGTCGACCGCATGAGCGAGCAGACCGCGCGCAACATCCTGAGTGTGCTCGACGGCGATCCGATTCGGCAGAACGTGATCAATCAGGACGTGCTCTGAGTCGCGAGCTGGTGCCGTCCTCGGACTGACCCATGCTCAGTTCTCACGAATAATCATGGCCGGGCTCCGTCCCGGCCATCCATTTTTGGAGAACGGGCCGGCTGAGTCGAGCGTCCTCCTGCACTCCTCGAGATCCTCATCCACCGCTTTGTTGCCCAAATTTGAACGCATTATTGCATCTCGCCCAGATTTCGCTACAACTATAGCTATTGGCGTCGGCGTTTGCGCGCGTCAGTAGGAACAGAGGCGATCATGAGTGTTGCGACGGAGCACGCGCTCGCAACGATAGCGAGCATCCTCGACAAGCCGGAGTCTGCGAAGCGTGACGACCGGGCGGCCGCGCCTGCTCCCAACTCTCCCGCCAAGAAGGCCGCAGGCACGGTGGTCTCGTTCGATGAGGCCGACGGCTACACCAAGATCGGTCCCGGCCCGATCTCTGCGATCCGCTTTCGCTGGACCGCGCGGCGCGGCGAAGACGGCTACTACGTCGATGAGACCGTCGGGCCGACCTCGATCGCCGTCAGCAGCGGCCCGATGACGGCCGAAGCCGCCATCGACATGGTCGACACCCGTGCGCACGAGGCGGCAGAGCGCTTCGAGGCGCTGAAGAACGAGATGACCGGCAAGGGTGCGTTTGCTCCGGTAGGACCCGGCCGGACCTAGCGCTCGGTCGCTCCGCATCGTTGAATGATGCGCGGCATCGCCTGGTGGACCAGCAGGCTCGACCGCCGGCGGCGGCCGTGAGCCGATCCGAACGGCCGCCCCCTGCCCCTCGTCCAGCGACACCGCTTCGTATAAGAAGAACCTCGTCCCACTCAAGCCGAGGTGTCGCATCATGGGGTTCTTCGATCGTCCGCTGTCCGTCCTGACTGGGCTCGTCCTCGTCTGCAGCCTTGCCGTCCCGGCGGCCGCCGAGCAGGCCTCGCGCCTCGACGAGATCATGCAGCGCGGTAGCTTGCGGGTCGGCATGACCGGCGACTACAAGCCCTTCACCTATCTCGACAAGGCGACCGGAAAATTCTCCGGCTTCGACGTCGACATGGCCGAGTCGCTCGGCAAGGCGCTCGGCGTCAAGGTCGAGTTCGTGCCGACCAGTTGGCCGCAACTGATGAAGGATTTCGAGGCCGACAAGTTCGACGTCGCCATGGGCGGCGTGTCGATCACGCTCGACCGCCAGAAGAAGGGCTACTTCTCGACCGCGATCATGCGCGAGGGCAAGACGCCGATCGCTCGCTGCTCGGACACGTCGAAATACCAGACGCTGGCCGACATCGACAGACCCGGCACCCGCGTCGTCGTCAACCCCGGCGGCACCAACGAGCGTTTCGCCCGCGCCAACGTCAAGGCCGCCGACATCCGCGTCCACAACGACAACGTCACGATCTTCGAGGAGATCGCCAAGGGCGACGCCGACCTGATGATGACGGACGCGTCGGAGACGCGCTATCAGCAGAAGCTGCATCCCGGCGTGCTCTGCGCCGTCCACCCGGAGAAGCCGTTCGACTTCTCCGAGAAGGCCTACTGGCTGCAGCGCGACGTCGCCCTGAAGGCGTTCGTGGATCAGTGGCTGCATATCTCCACGGAGAACGGCAGCTACCAGGCGATCTACAAGAATTGGTTTGATTGACGTTGCCATTTGCCCCGCGCGACTCCTGTCGGAACCATCGCTTCAAACCGGGCGCGCGCCGGAATGGCAGGAATTCACCGGACTTTCGGTCGTCATGCCCGGCTCGCCCGGACATTCACCCGGCTTGCGGAATCTACCCCATGGGGGTATATCGTGGTCGATGACGTCGACCCTGGCAGCCATCGCGTCCGCGATGGCGCAGTTTGACCCGTCTCAAGGACTGCCTCCAGAAGCGCAGTAAGGTATGCTGCGGTCAAGGCAAACTCGGATCCTGATGCGGCTTGTTCGTACCATCCTGGCGTTCGCGATCGCCCTCTCGCTGGCGATGCTGCCGATTGGCGCATCGACGGCGGCGGTCGCAATGTCGTCGAACGACATGCAGACAAGCATGGCCATGGGCGATGGCGCCGACATGTCGATGGACGAGTGCTGTCCTGACGACGTGAAGGGGACGAGTTCCCCGTCACACGGCGACAAATGTGGGATGGGTTTCTGCTGCGCCGGCGGAACGGTTGCGCTCGGCGATATCAGGACCATCGTCGTCGCTCCACTCGCCATCGCGGCGACCACGCTGGCGCTTCCCGCCGACCAGGTGGCCTCCCTCGATAGCGGCAGTCCTCCTTTCCGACCTCCTCGAGTCTGATCTCGTTACCGACGCGCGCATGCCTGCGCGCCGACCGCTGACGTGCGCGCCATCGGCGCCACGGCCGAGATCCATTCATGAGGACAGGACCATGCTTTCCAGACTCAGCATCGCGGCGTTCGCCGCCACCCTTTCGCTTGCCACATCAGCCGCCCTGGCAGGCGCGACTGACTACACGTTCGAGCCGGTCACTCCGGAGATGAAGAAGGGCGACGATGTCACGGTCGCCATTCGTCTCACCAACAAGCAGACCGGCAAGCCGGTCGCCGACGCGGTCATCTTCAAGACGCGCGTCGACATGGCTCCCGACGGGATGGCCGACATGGTGTCGGACGTGGCGCCGCTGCCGTCGAAGGAACCGGGCGTCTACGCCTTCAAGACCGACCTGCCGATGGCCGGGCGCTACCAGGTCACGCTGTCCGCCAAGGTGCAGGGCGAGCCTGAGACGGTCACCGGCAAGGTCATCGTCAAGGCGACGAAGTGAGCTTCGCGGGGCGCTCCCGACGAGCGCCCCAGTCTCCCAACGGATAGCGCGCGCCTAGCGCGCCTCACGGTGATGCCATGAACACGTTGCGTCTGCTCGCGACCATTGCGGTCGGTGCTGGCCTCGGCTTGGGTGGGCTCGTATCCATCCAGACCACGCCTCCGTCGTTTCGCGCCCCTCTTGCCGCCGCCGCGGCGGATCGGATGCCGCTGTACTATCGCGACCCAAGCGGTGCCCCCGCTTGGTCGGCGACCCCCAGGAAGGACGATCGCGGGCACGACTATCTGCCCGTCTATGACGACGATCAAGCGGGGCCGGAGCCGGCCAAGCCGAAGCAGCAGGCGGACTCCTCACGCAAGATTCTCTACTACCGCAATCCGATGGGCCTGCCGGACACGTCTCCCACTCCGAAGAAGGACCCGATGGGAATGGACTACGTTCCCGTCTACGACGGCGACGAGGCCGACGACGGCGTGGTGAAGCTGTCGCCCGGCAAGATCCAGCGCAGCGGCGTGAAGTCAACGCCGGTCGAGCGGCGCACGCTCCACGTCGCGGTGAAGGCGCCGGGCACCATCCAGCTCGACGAGCGGCGCATCTCCGTGATCGCGATGCGCACCGAAAGCTTCGTGCAGAAGGTCGCCGACGTGACGACCGGCACGCGCGTCAGAGCGGGCCAGCCGCTGATGGAGATCTATAGCTCGGCGATCGCGGCGGCCGCCGCCGAATATCTCTCCACCATCAATTCCAACATCGTCGGCGGCAATGCCGCCTATGGCCGCGGCTCGCGCCAGCGGCTGACCAATCTGGACGTGCCGGAGCCGGTCATCGCGGCCATGGAGAAGTCGCACGTCGCCCCCGTGACGGTGCAATGGTCGGCGCCGCGCGACGGCATCGTGCTCGAGCGCAATGCGATCGAAGGCATGCGGGCCAATCCGGGCGACGTACTGTTCCGCATCGCCGACATCTCGCTGGTCTGGGCCCTGGTCGACGTCGCCGAACGCGACCTCGGCAGCATCGCGGTGGGTCAGCCCGTGATGATCCGCGCGCGCAGCTTCCCGGGGCGGACCTTCGCTGGCGCGATCGCGGTGATCTATCCCCAGGTGAACAAGGACACGCGGACGGCGCGGGTGCGGATCGAGCTCGCGAATCCGGACCTCGCGCTGCTGCCTGACATGTATGTCGATGCCGAGATCGAGACCGCAGCCCCGGCGCCGGTGCTGGCTGTGCCGGCGGATGCCGTGCTCGACACCGGCAGTCGCCAGGCGGTCCTGATCGACAAGGGCGACGGCCGCTACGAGCCGCGCGCCGTCAAGCTCGGCCGCCACGGCGCCGGCTATGTCGAGGTGCGGGACGGTCTGTCGGAGGGCGAGGCGGTCGTCACGTCAGCCAACTTCCTGATTGATGCCGAGAGCAACCTCAAGGCCGCGTTGAAGAGCTTTGCCGAAGCGGCTGAGCAGCAGCCCGCCAACGCCGATCACGCCGGGATGGGAGCGCACAAATGATCGCCCGCATCATCGCCTGGTCCGCGCGCAATCTCCTGCTGGTCCTGTTCGGCACCGGCTTCGCCGCAGCCGCCGGCTTCTACGCGCTCATTCATCTGCCGCTCGACGCGATCCCCGATCTGTCGGATACACAGGTCATCGTCTACACCGAATATCCCGGTCAGGCACCGCAGGTGATCGAGGATCAGGTCACCTATCCGCTGACCACGGCCATGCTCACGGTGCCGAAGTCGAAGGTCGTGCGCGGCTTCTCGTTCTTCGGCGTCTCGTTCGTCTACGTCATCTTCGAGGACGGCACCGACATCTATTGGGCACGCTCGCGCGTGATGGAATTCCTGAACAGCGCAGCGTCGCGGCTGCCGGCGGGAATTGCACCCACGATCGGCCCCGACGCCACCGGCGTCGGCTGGGTCTATCAATACGCCGTCATGTCGAAGGAGCTGAACCTCGCCGACGCCCGCACGATCCAGGACTGGACCCTCAAATTCGCATTGGCCAAGGCCGAAGGTGTCGCCGAGGTCGCGAGCATCGGCGGCTTCGTCAAGCAGTACAACGTCGTTCTCGATCCGCAGCGGATGCGCGATCGCGGCGTCAGCACGCAGAAGATCCGCGATGCGATCCGTTCCAGCAATGCCGATGTCGGCGGCCGCACCGTCGAGCTCTCGGAGTTCGAATACGTCATCCGCGGCAAGGGCTACATCAAGAATATAAACGACCTCGGCAACATCGTGCTGAAGACGTCCGGCGGCACGCCGGTGCTGCTGCGCGACGTCGCAACCGTCGAGCTCGGTCCGGACGAGCGGCGCGGCATTGCCGAGCTCAACGGCGAGGGCGAAGTCGCCAGCGGCATCGTGCTGCAGCGCTTCGGCGTCAACGCGCTCGATGTCATCGAGAACGTCAAGAAGCGCTTGCACGAGATCGCGAGCAGTCTGCCAAAATCGGTCGAGATCGTTCCGGTCTACGACCGCTCGAACCTGATCTATGCCGCCATAGCCACGCTCAAGCACACCCTGCTCGAGGAGAGCATCGTCGTCGCCCTCGTCTGCGTCGTCTTCCTGCTGCACGTCCGCAGCGCCCTGGTCGCGATCCTGATGCTCCCGGTCGGCGTGCTCATGGCGTTCGGCGCGATGAGACTGCTTGGGCTCGGCTCGAACATCATGAGCCTGGGCGGCATCGCGATTGCGATCGGCGCCATGGTCGATGCCGCGATCGTCATGATCGAGAACGCCCACAAGCACCTCGAGCGGGCCAAGCCCGACCAATCGCGTGTTCAAATCCTGATCGACGCGGCCGCGGAGGTCGGCCCTGCCCTGTTCTTCAGCCTCCTGATCATCACCGTGTCGTTCATGCCGATCTTCACGCTGGAGTCGCAGGAAGGCCGGCTGTTCAGCCCGCTCGCCTTCACCAAGACGTTCGCGATGGCGGCGGCCGCGCTGCTGTCGGTCACGCTGGTGCCGGCGCTGATGGTGATCTTCGTGCGCGGCAGAATCATTCCCGAGCGCCGCAACGTCATCAACCGCTTGCTGATCTGGATCTACCGGCCCGTCATCAAGGGCGTGTTGCGGGCCAAGACGATCGTAATCCTTGCCGCGGTCGCGGTGCTCGCCATCTCCATCTGGCCGGCGCGCCAGCTCGGCACCGAGTTCATGCCCAGCTTGAACGAGGGCACGCTGCTCTATATGCCCACGACCCTGCCCGGCATCTCCGTGACCAAGGCCGCGGAGCTGATGCAGATGCAGGACCGCATCATCAAATCGTTCCCGGAGGTCGCTTCGGTCTACGGCAAGGCCGGGCGGGCGGCGACCGCAACCGATCCCGCGCCGATCGAGATGTTCGAGACAGTCGTCAACCTCACGCCGAGGGATCAATGGCGCCCTGGCGTCACGATCGACAGCCTGATCGCCGAGATGGACAAGGCGTTGCAATTCCCCGGCGTTTCCAACGCCTGGACGATGCCGATCAAGGCCCGCATCGACATGCTCTCGACCGGCATCCGCACGCCGATCGGCGTGAAGGTGATGGGCACTGATTTGACCGAGATCGATCGCCTGGCAAAGCAGATCGAACGGGTCATCAAGACCGTCCCCGGAACGTCCTCGGCCTATGCCGAGCGCGGCATCGGCGGCTACTACCTCGAGATCACACCCGACCGCGAGGCGCTCGCCCGTTACGGCCTGCTGGTCCAGGACGTCCAGGATACGATCGCGGCTGCGCTCGGCGGCCAGACGGTCACCACCACGGTGGAGGGCCGCCAACGCTTCACGGTCAACATGAGGTATCCGCGCGATCTCCGCGACAATCCGAAGGCCATCGCCGACGATGTCCTGGTGCCGATGCCGGCCGGCGGCGCCGTGCCGCTCGGCGAGGTCGCCAGGATCGAGCCGGTCCGGGGACCCACCTCGATCCGGACCGAGAACGGACAGCTTGCAACTTACATCTATGTCGACATCCGCGATCGCGACATCGGCAGCTACGTCGCCGACGCGCAGCGCGCCGTCACCGAGAACATCCAGTTTCCAGCCGGCACCTACGTGGTCTGGAGCGGCCAGTACGAATATCTGCAGCGGGCCGCTGCCCGCCTCAAGATCGTCGTCCCCGTGACGCTCTCCATCATCTTCCTGCTGCTCTATCTGAACTTCCGGGCCATGACGGAGACCCTGATCGTGATGCTGTCGCTGCCGTTCGCGCTGGTGGGCGGCATCTGGATGATGTGGTGGCTCGGCTTCAATCTATCGGTCGCCGTCGCGGTCGGCTTCATTGCACTCGCCGGCGTGGCCGCTGAGACCGGCGTCGTGATGCTGATCTATCTCGACCACGCGCTCGCCGAGATGAAAGCCAGGCGGGCCGCTGAGGGCGCGCCCTTGACCCGGCGCGATCTCCATGACGCGATCATGGAGGGCGCCGTCGAGCGCGTCCGGCCGAAGATGATGACCGTGGTCGCCATCATGGCAGGTCTGCTTCCGATCATGTGGAGCAATGGTACGGGCTCCGAGATCATGCAGCGCATCGCCGTCCCCATGATCGGCGGCATGATCTCATCGACTCTGCTCACTCTGATCGTGATCCCCGCCATATTCGGTCTGGTGAAAGGACGTGGCCTGTCATCCGGCAGCACAGCGGCGCGCGGCACCTCTGGCGATGGATCGGAACCGGTGGCAGAGGCGGCTTGAGCCGAAGCTTCGAGACGGAGGTTAGGTCATCGCCCTGCCGCCAGGCTCGCTTGGACACGTCGACGGGACTTGCGGGTCGCGCGCTCGCGGTGGCACGCGAGAACAGCCGTCTTCCAATATGCTGCCTTGGGGGAGCTGCGCGACCTGCGTTGCGCCGACAGCGCCATTGCCTCCCCTCGTCTGGCGCAGGACACGTGCTTGCCTGGTGATTACGCCCATTGCGGCACCCTCGGCATAGGTCTGCTGCCAGCTCATCGCGGCCGCGGAATTGGTCGTGCTCTCATTCGACGGACGATGGACGCCGCGCTTGCCGTCGGCCTCACGCGCATCAAGCTGACCGTGTGCGAGTAGAACATGAATGCGATCGCCTTTTACAAGGACGTCGGCTTCCGAGCCGAAGGGCTGCAACGCTACGCCGTCCGCATCGACGGCCGCTATGAGAACGTGATCTCGACGGCGTTCGTGGTAGCGTGAGTGTAGCATAGTGCGATGATTTCGCTGCTGTGGATGTCTCCGGAGAGCATTATCGCGGGGCTTATACAAGACGGCGGTCGGGGTCTCCATTGGGATACTGCGGATTCCGAGATGAGGCCGCAGCCGGAACCTGACATGGAATGTCCAGCAGGACGCAAAACGCAAAGTCCTGCAGTCATTTCAACGCGAAGACCCCTGTCCAGTCCTTGCGCTAAAAATATTCACATTTCGTTTTTCCGGAAACTATGATTGACTGCCGCCATCCCACCTCAACGAGAGGGGCGTTGCGCGCGATCGTCACGACACGCGAGGTGGGGAGGCGATGGCCGCGTTTTGCCGCAGCGTGCTTGCACGCGGACGAACGGCACGGCGCGGACGTGAAATCGCAGCGTCCTGACACCCCGATGCTGGTGTCCAGCGCAGTGCGCGCAAGCGCATTGTCGCCATGGTGGCCAACAAGCCCGGCGCACCAGGGAGACTGCGTATAAGCGTTAAGACCGTCGCGCAGGGAATGCCGGATGTTCGGCTGATCCTGTGGTAACTGCCGCCTGCTTTTCTTGTTGCAGGCGGGCCATGGGTGAGGCCCTCACCCGGCATTCCCTGCGCCCTCTTCATTCAGAGGGGCGAACTGATGGATCCCTCGGACGCTGGCGCGTCGCGAGAAGGCGACGTCATGTGTGGATCGCTCGCGCGACACATTCGGTGTCGTCCCGGCCTTGAGCCGGGACCCATACTCACAGGCCGTGGTTTGAGGCACAGCCGGAGATGCAGAGGACGACAACAGCACCGCCGGCGGCTATGGGTCCCGGCCCGAAGGCCGGGACGACAGCGGAATGTGGTGTTGGACCTCGGACCACCGCTACGCTGCGGCGGAAGACGAAACCGCCCTCACCCGTTCCGGTACGTGTAGCTGTAGCCGTTGATCGCCGGGGCACCACCGAGATGCGCATAGAGCACCTTCGAGCCTTCCGGGAAGTAGCCCTTCTTGACCAGGTCGATCATGCCCTGCATCGACTTGCCCTCATAGACCGGGTCGGTGATCATCGCCTCGGTGCGGGCGGCGAGGCGGATGGCCTCGTTGGTCTCGGCGCTCGGCACGCCATAGGCCGGATAGGCGTAGTCATTCAGGATCACGATCTCGTCGTCGCGGACCTTGCGGCCGAGCTCGACGAGCTCGGCGGTGTTGTCGACGATCTGGCGCACCTGGGTGCGGGTCTGCTCCGGCGTGCCGGAGGCGTCGATGCCGATGACGCGGTCGGCGCGGCCGTCGGCGGCGAAGCCGACGATCATGCCGGCCTGGGTCGAGCCGGTCACGACGCAGACGATGATGTAGTCGAACTTGATGCCCATCTCGGCTTCCTGCGCCCTCACCTCCTCGGCGAAGCCGACATAGCCAAGGCCGCCGAACTTGTGCACGGAGGCGCCGGCCGGAATGCCGTAGGGCTTGCCGCCGGCATCCTTCACCGACTGGATCGCATCCTCCCAGCTCTTGCGGATGCCGATGTCGAATCCATCCGGCACGATTCGGCTGTCGGCGCCCATCAGGCGCGTCATCAGGATGTTGCCGACGCGGTCATAGACGGCGTCCTCGTGCGGCACCCAGCTCTCCTGCACCACGACGCACTTCATGCCGATCTTGGCGGCAGTCGCCGCGACCATGCGGGTGTGGTTGGACTGCACGCCGCCGATCGAGACCAGCGTGTCGGCATTCGACTCGATCGCGTCGGGCATGATGTATTCGAGCTTGCGCAGCTTGTTGCCGCCCATCGCGAGGCCGGAATTGCAGTCGTCGCGCTTGGCGTAGATCTGCACCTTGCCGCCGAGTGCCGCGGTCAGCCGCGGCAGATGCTCGATGGGCGTGGCGCCGAAGGTGAGCGGATACTTCTTGAACTTGTCGAGCCGAAGCACGGGATCTCTCCGTGGGTGGATGAAAGGGTCGCCTCACCATACGAAAATCCCTCAGAAAGGTGCTCTCTTTATCGCCCAATGTTTTCGTGCTTACCTCCGCATCGTCGCGATTTGACGATAGATACATCCGCAAATGACGCAGAAATCGAAAGAAGCTTCCACCCCTGATCTGAACCGTGTCGACCGGCGCATTCTGCAATTGCTGCAGAAGGACGGCCGGATGACCAATGCCGAGCTCGCCGCCGCCGTCCACGTCAGCCCCGCCACCTGCCATCGCCGCACGCAGCGGCTATTCGACGACGGCTACATCACCGGTGTGCGCGCCCAGATCGCGCCCGAGAAGGTCGAGCGCAGCGCGCTGGTCCTGGTCGGGGTCGTGCTCGACCGTTCAACGCCGGAGAGCTTTCGCACCTTCGAGGCCGCGATCCGAAAGCTGAAATTCGTGCTCGACTGTCATCTCGTGGCCGGCGATTTCGACTTCTTCCTGAAGATCCGCGTCCGCGACATGCACGACTTCAATCGGATGCATGGCGACCAACTGATCTCGCTGCCCGGCGTGCGCCAGACGCGCACGTTCTTCGTGATGAAGGAGGTCGTCGACAATGCGCCGCTCGATTTCTGAGCAGGTGGCGCATTGAACCGGGGACGCCGCATCAGCGACTTAACTGCGCGTGAGCTCGCTCACATCAGCAACCGACATCGCGGAGACACGGATGAAGAGGCTGTTGGCTGTTGTGGCTTTGGTTCTGGCCAGCAGTGCCGCCGAGGCGCAGTACGTCATCGAATACGGCGGCAAGACGATCCGCATCGATCCCGACCGCGGCACCGTGCAGATCCCCGGGGTCTACGACAATACCGAGCAGAAGAAGACCAAGCGCACCAAGCGCGATCCGGATCCGGCGGCCAGGCCGCAGCCCGGCGCGGACAAGCCGGCCCAGGCGCCAGCCGAGGCGGCCGTTACGCCGGCCCCGCAGCCGCAGGTTCCGGCCGCCGCGGCCCCAGCCCCTGTTCCTCCCGCACCAGCTCCGACGGCAGCCGTACCGGCGACCCCGCCGGTTGCGCCTGCTCCCGCCCAATCAGCCGCGCCACCAGCGCCGCTGCCGCCTACGGCAGCCCCGGCCGCCAACGCCGCGGCACCGGTTGCGCCGCCAGCCGCTGCGACGGCCGTTGTGGCACCTGCTGCGGCTCCGGCTCCTGCCGCCGCGCCGCCGCCACCGCGCCCAGCCCAGACGCCTGCCGTGACCACCGCAGCCGCGCCGCCCGCTGCGGCGCAGACCGCCGGTCGCGATCCCAACTCGCCGGTCGGCATCTGGTTGACCGAGGAGAAGGAGGGCCAGATCCGCATCGAGCCCTGCGGCACCAATCTCTGCGGCTACGCCGTGGACGCAAAGACCAACCAGAACGGCGAGCAGATCCTGATCAACATGCGTCCGAGCGACAAGACGCAGGAGAAGAAGTGGACCGGCCGCATCTTCGATCCGAACAGCGGCAGCACCTACGACTCGACCATCGCGCTGAAGGGAATGGACAGTCTGCGCGTGCAGGGCTGCGCCTTCGGCGGCATGTTCTGCGGCGGCCAGACCTGGACGCGGGTGAACTGAGCGCCGCGCCTGCGGTCGACGCTCTTTCAAATGAAAAGCGCGCGGCCCTGCGACCGCGCGCTCGAACTGATCTCGGGGGCTGCTCAGCTTCAGCCGACCTGGGTGGCGTATTCCTCGTCGGTGACGTGCTCCATCCACGTCACGTGCTCGCCATTGAGCGATTCATGCATCGCGACGTGGACCATGCCGGTGGTCGGCGCTGCGCCATGCCAATGCTTCTCGCCCGGCGGAATCCAGACGACGTCGCCGGCCTTGATCTCGCGCACCGGCCCGCCCTTGGCCTGCACGCGGCCGACGCCCTGGATGACATAGAGCGTCTGCCCGAGGGGATGGGTGTGCCAGGCCGTGCGAGCACCCGGCTCGAACGCGACACGCGCCGAGGCGACGCGAGCCGGAGCCTGTGGCGTGATGATCGGATCCTGCCAGACCGTGCCCGTAAAGCTTTCCGCCGCCGCGCGGCGGGTGGGGCGAGAGCCCGCGAGATAGACTTCGACCATTGTTCTACCTTTCCTGAATCTGTGCCGTCGATTGATCGGGGCCGTGAACTACTTCTTCGACGCGGAGTAACGCGCCTTGGTCTCTGCGTTCATCGGATAGAGACCCGGCAGCACCGCGCCCTTGTTCACCTCGTCGACGATCCAGGCCTCCATGCGTTCCTGCTCGGGGCCCTCGGCGAGCACGTGATCGAGCATCGCCTGCGGGATCAGCACCGCACCGTCCTGGTCGGCCACGACGACGTCGTTCGGGAACACGGCCACACCGCCGCAGCCGATCGCCTCGCCCCAACCGACGAAGGTCAGGCCGGCGACCGAGGGCGGAGCAGCGTAGCCGTCGCACCATACCGGAAGCCCGGTGCCGAGCACGCCTTCGAGGTCACGCACCACGCCGTCGGTGATCAGCGCGGTGACGCCGCGCTTGACCATGCGGGCGCAGAGGATGTCGCCGAAGATGCCGGCGTCCTTGACGCCCATCGCATCGACCACGGCGATGCAGCCTTCGGGCATGGCCTCGATCGCGGTGCGGGTCGAGATCGGCGACGACCACGATTCCGGCGTCGCCAAATCCTCGCGCGCCGGCACGAAGCGGAGCGTGAAGGCGGGACCGACCAGCCGCTTCTGTCCCGGGCGCAGCGGCTTGGCGCCGCGCAGCCAGACATTGCGCAACCCCTTCTTCAGCAAGACCGTCGTGATGGTCGCGGTTGTGACTTGAGACAGGGTGGCGATGGCTTCGGGAGTGAGGGACATCTTGAGACTGGCGCTCCAAACAGCTGGCGGAAAAAGCAGGCGCATCTTGCGAGCGACGAAGGCGGCGTCAAGGGCATGCTCGGTGCGTCCAGCGCATGCGGGGCTTGCGCCCATCCGATAAAGTCTTCTTATCGCCGAGCATCCGATTAATTTATTGAATTTTCGAGACTTTTTGCCTTTGACCCAATTCCACTTGCGATCGAAACGAGCTAGATCAGGGACCATCAACGCGGATCACTTCGGACTCATGGCCGATCCTTTTCCACCTCCCCGCCTGCTGCCCAGCGGCGACAGCGCCGTCACCGTCGAGTTCAGCCGGACCATCGACGAGATCGCCAACCGCCGCGTCCTGGCGCTCGACCATGCAGTGGCAGCGGCCGGGATCGAGGGCATCACGGAGACGGTGCCGACCTATCGTTCGCTGCTCGTGCATTATGATGCTGACGTCATCGACCACGACACGCTGGGGGCAAGGCTCTTCGCGCTGTCGGCCGGGTCGCTCGCGCCGGACAGCGAGGTCAGGCGCTGGCGGGTTCCAGTCTGCTATGGCGGAGAGAATGGCATCGACCTCGAGGATGTCGCCAAGGCGTTGAGCCTCACGCCGGACGAAGTCGTCGCACGCCATATCGCCAGCACTTATCGCGTCGCAATGATCGGCTTCACACCGGGCTGGTCCTATTTGTCCGGTCTCGATCCCACGCTGCAGATGTCGCGCCGCCAGAATCCGCGGCTCTGGACACCGGCCGGCATCATCGCCATCGGCGGCATCCAGACCGGCATCCAATGCCTTGCCGGCCCGTGCGGCTGGCACCTGCTTGGCCGCACCGCGATGCGGACGTTTCAACTGCATCGCGAGCCGACCTTTCTGCTCGAGCCCGGCGACGAGGTCAGCTTCTATGCCGTTGACGTCAAGACCTTCGCGGAGCAGGAGCGCGCCGCCGAGGGCGGCGAGCTCATCGCCGAGCGGGTCGCCGCATGAGCACGCTCGTCGTCTCACAGATCGGCCCGGCAAGCTCGGTCCAGGATGGCGGGCGTTTCGGCGCGCAGCGCTACGGGCTGACACCGTCCGGTGCAATGGACAAGCTGGCGCTGGCCGCAGCTAACAGCCTCGTCGGCAATGAGCCGATGGCGGCTGCGATCGAGATCGGCCCGTTCGGCGCGACCTTCACGGCGAAGGGCGGCGCGGTGCGCGTGGCGCTCGCGGGCGCGCAACGACCGGCGGATGTTGCCAAGCGGCAGGTCGAGATCAACACGTCGGTGACGCTGAACGACGGAGAGGAACTCACGCTCGGCTTTGCTCGCGGCGGCTCCTTCACCTATCTCGCCGTCGAAGGCGGCATCGCCGGCGAACCGATGTTCAACAGTCTCTCGGTGAATGCACGCGCTGGACTTGGCAGTCCCTACCCGCGGCCGCTCCAGGCCGGCGACGTGTTCGAGGTCGCACCCGCCGGCGACGCGCCGGAACTGCGGATCGATCTGCCGAAAATTAGCGGCGCGATTCGAGTCGTCATGGGGCCGCAGGACGACGAGTTCAGCGACGAGATGAAAGCGCTGTTCCTCGGCAGCGACTGGATGGTCTCGGCGACCAGCGACCGCATGGGCTATCGGCTCGAGGGGCCGCAGATCCACCACCTGCACGGTCACAACATCGTCTCGGACGGCACCGTGGACGGCAGCATCCAGGTGCCCGGCAATGGTTCGCCGATCGTGCTGATGTCGGACCGCGGCACCAGCGGCGGCTATCCGAAGATCGCGACCGTCATCACAGCCGATTTCGGCCGCCTGGCGCAGACGCCCGCCGGCACGCCGTTCCGCTTCAAGGCGGTGAGCATGGCCGAGGCGCAGGCCGAGCTGCGCCGCTATAAGGGCCTGTTGCGCAGCCTGCCCGGCCGCGTCACCGCGATCGCGAGCAGCGACTTCAACGTCGATGCGCTGCTCACGGCCAATGTGGCCGGTCATGCCGTCAGCGCAACCGACGCCACCACCTGGCCCGAAGTGACTCTCGATTAACCTGATCGCATCTCACGTTGCTTCGGACCCATCAACGAGCGGACCCTGACATGACCAGCACCGTCGATCTGAACTGCGACCTCGGAGAAGGCTTCGGCCCGTGGGAAATGGGCAATGACGTCGCGATGATCGAGCTGGCGACATCGGTCAACGTCGCCTGCGGCTTTCATGCCGGTGACGCCGACATCATGCGGCGGACGGTCGAGATGGCGAAGGCCAAAGGCGTCAGCGTCGGCGCGCATCCCGGCTATCGCGATCTGCATGGTTTCGGTCGGCGTCCGATGCCGGGGCTGAAATCATCGGAGATCGAGAACCTCGTAGCCTATCAGATCGGCGCCCTGCAGGCGATCGCCACCGCGGCCGGTCACAAGGTCACGCATGTGAAGGCACACGGCGCGCTGTCCAATGTCGCCTGCGAGGACGAGATGACGGCGAACGCCATCGCCAAGGCGATCAAGGCCGTCGATCCCACCCTGATCTTCGTCGTGCTCGCCAACTCCAAGCTGGTGACAGCTGGCGAGAAGGCCAATCTGAGGATGGCTCACGAGGTGTTTGCCGACCGCGCCTATGGCGACGATGGACTGCTGGTGTCGCGCAGCAAGCCCGGCGCGGTGCTGCACGATCCCAAGGTCATCGCCGATCGCGTCGTGCGCATGGTTCTGGACGGCGCGGTGATTTCGGTGACTGGCAAGGTGATGAAGATGCGGACCGACACCGTCTGCATCCATGGCGACACCGCCGGCGCCGTCGAGATCGCACGCGAGGTCCGCAAGGCACTCGACGCGGCCGCCATCACGGTCGCGCCGTTCAAGAGGTGATGAGAATCAGAACGGATGCGTGAAAGACGTGCCCAGGGTGATCGCGGCAATCAGCGCCATCGCGCTGTAGAAGGCAACCAGCGCGACCGCGGTGCCGCGCTCGCGAATGGCGCGGGCCTGGGGCATGTGTCGCAGGGGCGTCGATATCGTCCGCATGGCCGGTCTCCTGAAGTTCCGGCCATGAGAAAAGCGTTCCCGCGGCCGGGTGCAAGGCAACCGGCGAAATAACGACAAGCCCCCTGTTTCGGGTCCGCTTGGAACCAAAAAATTCTCGATCGGTGTTCCGACCGAGAAATATTCTCCATCGGGTTCCGGCTCAGTAGACGTCGAGCTGGAACCGGCCCTTCTTCTTGAGGTCCGCAACGAAGCTGACGGCCTCATCCGTGGACCGGGCACCAAACTGGGCGACGATGTCGACCAGGGCGCGCTCGACGTCCTTGGCCATGCGCTTGGCGTCGCCGCAGATGTAGAGGTGGGCGCCGTCGGCGAGCCAGGTCCACACCTCACGGCCGACCTCGCGCATGCGGTCCTGGACGTAGAACTTCTTGTCGCCGTCGCGCGACCACGCCAGCGACAGCCGCGTCAAGAGGCCCGCGGTCTTCATGGCGTTGAGCTCGTCGGCGTAGAAGAAGTCGCAGTCGCTGCGCTGATGGCCGAAGAACAGCCAGTTCTTGCCCGGCGCGCCGGTCGCCCTGCGATCGAGCAGGAAGGCACGGAACGGAGCAACGCCGGTGCCGGGGCCGACCATGATGATCGGCGTCTTGGGATCGGCCGGCAGCGCGAAGCCATGCGCCTTCTGCACATAGACGCGCAGCTTGTCGCCGGGATTAATCCGCTCGGCCAGGAACGTCGAGGCGAGGCCCAGCCGCTTGCGCTTCCCGATGACGTAGCGGACGCAGTCGACCGTCAGCGACAACTTGCCGGGCGTGGCATTGTGCGACGACGAGATCGAGTAGAGCCGCGGCTGCAGCGGCTCCAGCGCCTCGACGAAGGCTTCGGGATGCGGCCGGACACCGGAGAACTTCTGCAGCACCGCCATCACATCGAGCGTCGCCGCATCGCCATCGGGATCCTCACCCTGCGCCAGTTGCCGCGCCTTCTCGCGGGTCGCGCCGCCGGTGATGAAGGAGATCAGCTCGAACAGCGAATCCGGTGCCGGCGCCAGCGAGACATCCTCCAAGAGGCACTGCCGCAGCGGCTTTCCCTTCACCTCGGTCATGTGCGAGGCGCCGAGCAGCGCGATGATCTGGTCGACCAGGCCGAGATCATTCTTGGCGAAGATGCCGAAGGAATCGCCGACGACGTAGTCGAGCCCGCTCTCTCCCAGATCAAACTCGATGTGCCAGGTCTCTTTCTCCGAGCCCGGCTTGTTGAGCAGGCGCCGCGACAGGAACGTCGCCTCGACCGGATTGTCGCGCGAGCGGCCGGGCTCGCTGACGACGACGGAGACGGTGGCCGGCGCAGCAGCAGCGGGCTTGGCGGCCGCCGGAGCCGTGTCGATCTCCTCGTAAAGAGCCTTCAGCATCCGCGCGGTTTCTTTGCCACCGGGGACGCACAGATTCAGCCGCGCCTCGCTGCGACCGGCGATCGCATCCGAATAGTCGTTGCAATTGTAGCCACATTGGCCGCAGTCCTGCTGCGCCATGGCCGCCATCATGCGCCGGCGCAGCGGGCGACCCTCGGCCAGCTTCATACGTTCGGCGATCGGCATGGTCTGATCGTGCCATGGCGCCTCGCCGTCATCACCGTCGCCTGCGGGCGCGAGCACAGCGCCGTTCTGCGCCGGCGACAATGCTGTCGAGCCGTCTAGACCGAGCGCTCCGGCCAGGAAGCCGTTGAGCCACGAGCGCTGCGCCTCGGAAAATGGCGCCGTCGGAGGAATGATATCGATGTTGGGCATGGGCGTGATCTGGTTCATGCTGACACCTGCGACGAGGTCTGGGCTTCGGCGAGATTGCGCAGCGCTTCGCCGTCGTGACGGCGTGCGAACGACAGGAAGGTCTCTTCGGGCGAGGCGCGATGGGCGAGATAGGCCTTGAGCAGCTTCTCGACGGTTACAGGCGCATCCGCCGCCTTGAGGTCGCGATAGACCTCGCGGCCGATATCGGCCTGGGGGCCGAAACCTCCCCCGGCGAACAGATGATAGCCTTCGACCGTGTCGTCGCCGTCACCAACCGGCACCTTTGCCGCGATCAAGCCGATGTCGCTGATGTAGTGCTGGGCGCAGGAGTGATGACAACCGGTGAGATGAATGTTCAGCGGCGTGTCGACGTCCACCCTGCTCTCGCACCAGTCGCCGATCTCGGCCGCATGTTTCTTGGTGTTGGATGCTGCGAACTTGCAGCCGGCGTTGCCTGTGCAGGCGATCAGTCCGGCGCGGATGTGCGAGGCCTTGACCGACAGTCCGATCTGCTCGACCGCGGCGCAGGCCAGCGCGACCTTGTCGTCGCGGACGCCGGATAACAGCAGGTTCTGCCACACCGTGAGCCGGATCTCGCCGTCGCCGAGATCCGCAGCGATCTTGGCGAGCGCGCGCATCTGATCCGTGGTCAGCTTGCCCAGCGGCAGCACGACGCCGATCCAGTTCAACCCTTGCTGCTTCTGCTGGTGCACGCCGACATGGGCCATGCGGTCGGAGTCGGGCCGCGGCTCGAGCGCCTCGTCCGGCACGCGCGCAAGCTTGCGGCCGAGCCTCGTCTCGACGGCTTCCATGAACTTGTCGTGCCCCATGTTGTCGAGCACATATTTGAGCCGCGCTTTGAGACGATTGGTGCGGTCGCCGGTCTCGATAAAGAGCCGCACGATGGCGTCAGCCACCTCGGTCGCCCGCTCCGGCTCGACGATGATTCCGGTCGGCTTGGCAAAATCCTTGTGTCCCGTAATGCCGCCGAGGCCGAGTCTGAACCACACGCCGGGCGCAACCCCAAAACCGTCCTTCACCTCGACCGCCGAGAACGCAATGTCGTTGGTGTCCTCGAGCGCCGCGATCTGCCCGGCACCATCGAAAGCGACGTTGAACTTGCGTGGCAGGCCGTACAGCGAGCGGTCGTTGAGGATGTGGAAATGCCATTCGCGCGCATAGGGCCGCGTATCCAGCAATTCCTGCGGATCGATGCCGGCGGTCGGCGTTCCCGTTACGTTGCGGATGTTGTCGGCGCCGGAGCCGCGAGCGGTCAGACCGAGATCCGAGAGTCCCTCCAGCAGCATGACCGCGTGCCTGGGTGGGATTTCGCGCAGTTGCAGGTTTGCCCGCGTGGTGACGTGGCTGTAGGGACCGCAAAGCTCGTCGGCGAGATCGGCGAGGCCGGTCAACTGCCAATGCTTCAGGATGCCGTTGGGGATGCGCAGACGGCACATGTAGGAGTCCTGCGCCGGAGCGACGTGAAACAGGCCGTAGTAGCGCCAACGGAAATTGTCGGCCGTGGATGGCGCGGCATCGTTGCGCGCCTGCTCCTTCAGCCGTTCGTAGGCATCGAACGGATGTCCTTCGCGCTTGACCTTTTCCTGGTCGGCGAGCTTCCGTCCCGACGCGATCACCTTGTCCTGCGCCTTGATGTGGATGGCGTCCGGACCGGTCGGCTCGCTTGCTGTCGGCGCGCCACCCTGGCCGCGTCCTGCGAGCGTGACCTTGAGGCCCGCGGCCAACCCTTCGAGATAGCGCTTCTGCTCGTCGTTGAAGTCGACTGACAACGATTCGATTTTCATGATGGCGGACGAAGCTCCAGCGGCCAGGGCGATTGGCGTTCGGGAATGGGATGAGGATCGCATCGTCCGACCGGCCGGTATGGCCTGATTCAGGTGAGCGATCCGACCAGCTTCGTTGCTGCGGAAATCCGACATGGATTGCAGTCAGCGGCGTCTGCGGCGGCCGACTGCACCGCAACATTCAAGTTGCGTGCCAGCGGGACAAATCAAGGAAAAGCGCGAAGAATCAGGTCGCTGCCCGAATCGATGAAGGCGCGTTGTCAGGCTCAGGCCCCGAAATACGGGCACGCCGCCCAAAAATTGGTCGGCGGCGCCCGGTGCCCAGACCCTGATCGGAGCGGTGGATCAGGCCGTCCAGCGGCCGATCTTGAATGCCTTGAGATGGCCGATCACGTCGTCCACCGCAAAAGGCGGACCAGCGAACGCGCCGATGGCGGCATCCGTGCCGACCGCGGCCGTGCCCATCGCCGCGTCGTAGATATCCGGCCGGAACACGCCCATGGCGGTGCCCAGGGCTTCATTGCTGAGGGGAGTCTGGCCCCACCGCACCATCTGGGCATACAGCCATGCCGCCTGGATCTTCTCGGGCCGTCCCGCTTCTTCCCGGCCCACCAGCAGATAGCGCGAGCTTTCGCGGAAGGTGCCATCCGGCGAGATCTTGAGGCGGCCGTCCAGCGTACGCTGGAGCACCTCCGCATCGACGCCGATCCGCTCCGGCTGGGCCAGGATACGCGCGGCTTCTGCGTGGTTCTGCTCGATGAAGTCGGCGGCCTTGGCGCAGGCGCGGACCAGGCCGGCGAGGGCGCCGGGATTTTTGTCAGCCCAGCTCTGCCTGACCGCCAGCACCTTTTCGGCCGCGCGCACCAGCACGTCAGACACGAAGTGGAGAATATGGCCGATGCCGAGATCGACCGCGATCGAGTTCCACGGTGCTCCGACGCAGAACGCGTCGACGTGACCGTTGGCGATGCTCTCCACCATGTAGGGCGGCGGCAGCACCACGAGGCGGACGTCCTCATCGGGGTCGACGCCGCCTGCGGCCATCCAGAACCGCAACTGATAGTTGTGGGTCGAGAACGGAAACGTCATGCCGAAAGTCAGCGGCTCGGCGCCGGCCTTGCGCCGTTCAGCGACGACGCGCGCCAGGGCCAGCGCCGTCGCCATCGGGTCGAAACGATCACCCTCGAGGTGGGCCATGATTGCCGCATGCAGCGCCGGCGTCACGGTGATCGCGTTGCCGTTCACGCCGAGATTGAACGGCGCGACGATCGGAACCTTGACGTGGCCGATACCAAGACTGGACGCAATGGCCACCGGTGCCAGCAGATGCGCGGCATCGAACAGGCCAATGTTGAGCTTGTCGCGGACGTTCGACCAGGAAACCTCGCGGACGAGGGTGACGTCGAGCCCCTCCGCGGCCGTGAAGCCCTTATCGACGGCGACGATCAGCGCCGTGGCATCGACCAGCGGAATGAAGCCAATGCGAAGCGGGCCGGTCATTTCAACATCTCCGAGGCGGTCAGGATCGATTGTGCGATCTCGCCGATCTTCTTCTTTTCGCGCATGGCTGTGGAGCGCAACAGCACGTAGGCTTCCTCTTCGGTGAAGCCCTTCATCTTCATCAGAATGCCCTTGGCGCGGTCGATCACCTTGCGGTCCTCGAGCGCGGACTTGGCGCGCTCCAGCTCGTCCTGAAGCTTGGAGAACGCATTGAAGCGGGAGATGCAGAGGTCGAGGATCGGCTTGATCCGCTCCTTCTTCAGGCCATCAACGATGTAGGCGGAGACGCCCGCCTCCACCGAGGCCTGGATCGAGGCGGCGTCGCTCTGGTCCACGAACATCGCGATCGGCCGGCGGACGGCGCGGCTGACCTGGAACATCTGCTCCAGCACGTCGCGGCTCGGGTTCTCCAGGTCGATGACGATGACGTCCGGATCCAGGGCATAGATGCGCGCCAGAAGACCCTGCATCTCGCTGACATGCACGACGCCGGTAAAGCCCGCTTCCCGCAAGCCCTCCTCCAGGATGGCCGCGCGGATCGGGCTTTCGTCGACGATCACGATTTTAGGCGATTGCTCGGCGCTCATCGATCACCAGGTTGTCCGGGCCCTCACCCATAGCATGGACGTGGCCGCCTCAAAGCCTTGTCTTTCTGGACAATTCGGACTAGCTGACGCCTATCTCATCAGGCAGTTCCAAGATGCAGCAGGGTTCGGCGCCCAAGATCAGCTTTGTTTCGCTCGGATGTCCCAAGGCCTTGGTCGATTCCGAGCGCATCATCACGCGTCTCCGCGCCGAGGGCTACGAGCTTGCCCGGAAGCATGACGGCGCCGACGTCGTCATCGTCAACACCTGCGGGTTCCTGGACAGTGCCAAGCAGGAATCGCTGTCGGCGATCGGCTCGGCCATGGCCGAGAACGGCAAGGTCATCGTCACCGGCTGCATGGGCGCCGAGCCGGAGCAGATCGAGCAGGCCTATCCTGGCGTACTGTCGATCACCGGCCCGCAGCAGTATGAGAGTGTGCTGGACGCCGTACACCGCGCGTCGCCGCCTGCGCACAACCCTCATCTCGATCTGGTTCCTCCGCAGGGCATCAAGCTTACGCCCCGGCACTACGCCTATCTGAAGATCTCCGAAGGTTGCAACAACCGCTGCACCTTCTGCATCATCCCGAAGCTGCGTGGCGATCTGGTGTCGCGCCCCGCAGCCGACGTGCTGCGCGAGGCCGAGCGGCTGGTCGCAGCCGGGGTCAAGGAGCTGCTGGTCATTTCGCAGGACACCTCGGCCTATGGGCTGGACCTGAAATATGCCGAAAGCGCCTGGAAGGACCGCAGCGTCCGGGCTCGCTTCCTCGATTTGGCCCGCGAACTCGGCGAGCTCGGCGCCTGGGTGCGAATGCACTACGTCTACCCCTACCCGCATGTCGACGAGGTGATCGGCCTCATGGCCGACGGTAAAATATTGCCTTATCTCGACATCCCGTTCCAACATGCCAGCCCGAACGTCCTGAAGGCGATGCGCCGCCCGGCGGCGCAGGACAAGACGCTGGACCGGATCAAGGCCTGGCGGGCAGCCTGCCCCGACCTTGCGCTGCGTTCGACCTTCATCGTCGGATTCCCCGGCGAGACGGACGCGGATTTCGCCTATCTGCTGGACTGGCTGGATGAGGCCGAGATCGATCGGCTCGGATGCTTCAAATACGAGCCGGTGGCCGGCGCGACCTCCAACGCCCTACCCGACCAGGTCCCGGACGCGGTCAAGCAGGAGCGCTGGGACGCCCTGATGGCTCGCCAGCAGAAGATCTCGGCGCGCCGGCTCAAGCGCAAGGTTGGCGCGCGTCAGCAGGTGATCATCGACGAGGTCGGGCCAAGCGTCGCCAAGGGCCGCACCAAGGCTGATGCCCCCGACATCGATGGCGCCGTTTATCTGTCCAGCCGGCGGCCGCTGCGTGTCGGCGAGATCGTCACGGTCAAGATCGAGCGTGCCGACGAATACGACCTGCACGGGACGGTCGCGGGTTTCTAGCGCGGCTCTGTCGCGTCTCGGGCCACCGTCGGGAACTCGCGGGAATTGCAGAATGGGCGTGTCAACGCGCCCTGGACCTGCGGACCGCCCCTCAGTGCGAGGAGCCCGTGGTGCGAACCGACCAGAGCTTCAGCAGGCGAAGCGCCTCGTCCTGCTTCAGTTCGAGATATTTGTTCTTGAGCTTGGTCAGCTCGTCGGGAGGCGTTGCACCTGAGACGAACCGGCTGTCGAGGATGGCCGCAACCGTGACCCAGCTCAGTCCAGCGGCCTTGCACGGCACGAGAATGCCGTCGCTGCGCAGGCTCTGCATCAGCGGCCGCACCAGCTCGATGCTGCATTTCGCGAGCTCCGCGATGGCCGCGATCGTCTCGCCGTAGCGCCGCTGACGGGCAAATTCCAGCAGCGCGGCCTCGGTCAGCTTTCCGCCCTGCTTCAGCTGGCCAACCGCCACCTTGGAGCTGCCACCATCGCGGTTTCGCGACATGTCGCGCTCGGCGTCGACCGTGGCCGCTGAAATGGCGCTGCGGATTTCTTCGTAGAGATGCGGCGGCGCCGACGCGAGCAGCCGCGCCCTCACCGCCTCCGTCGCGCGCTGCAACAGGGTCCTGCGCAAGGCTGCCGGCAGATCGGCGCGGATGCCGGCCGCGACCGTGAGCTCCGCATCTCCAGCCGCCTGTGCCACGATGGCGGCGAATCCGGCGGGAGACACCCGCGCCCCGGGATTCCTCATCAGTTGGCGGCTCACGCTCGGATAGCGTCGCGCGAGCAGCGCATCGGTAACGATCTCCTGCAGCCACCAGCGCCCGGCGATCGCAATCAGGTGCTTCTCGCCGCGCGTCTGCGCGATCTCGACGAGATCCTCGCTGCTCAGCCGCGGCGATTCCGAAAGCACCGGCCCCGCGACGGCGATGTCGTCATGATAGGCCAGCCGCCGGATCACGCCGGCCGGCGCCTGCGGGATCGGGGCAAGCTGGGCGCTGAGTTCGGCGAGTGCGATCCGGGCACCGACGTCGGCCAGCGCGCGCAGCTCGATGGTGTTGACGAGACGCTCGAAGACGTCGGCAAACAGCGCGTGCTGCTCGATATCCAGGCTGCCGGCCGAGGCGACGAACAGGGCGGCCACCCGCTCGGCCACGCCGGAGCAGCGGTCGGCTGAGCCGGTGGCTATGGCCGCCTGCACTTCTTCGGCGATCGTGAGATGGGGGTTCGACATCGCTCGTCCTGAGCGCTTGCATTTTCAAGCTGCCCGGCAAAGTAAACGCAGCCGCTAAATGTTTGGTAAAGTTGTCACTAAAGCGCGAGACCCGAGATTGGATCGTGCGGCCTTCGCACCGGCCGGCGCTTCCCTCGCCGCTTCCCGGAGCAGCGGCCCGTATTGCAGCCTGCAGGCCGGCATCTTGACACCGGTTGCGATTTGCCTGTATGGCCGCCGCATGATCTTCAACCGGACCAACCGCCGCGCCGCCGTTTGCCGTCGTCACCGCCGTGACGATGCCGGGGCGCGCCATGTCCGAAGACGTTGCTGATCAGCTAGCTCATCAGCTCCAGGTTTTCGAGAAGGCCGCTCCCGCAAAGGAGCGGCCTTCTCGCTTTTTGGCCCACCGTTTCCCCCTGAGCACAGGAGATTGCACATGCTGACCGCCTCCCATCCCTACGACGCTCTAATGGAGATCACGGCGCGTCCGCGCACCGTTTTCGTTCAGGGCAAGGGCTCCTGGCTATGGGACGACGACGGCAAGCGCTATCTGGACTTCATCCAGGGCTGGGCCGTGAACGCGCTCGGGCATGCGCCGCCGGAGCTTGCCAGCGCGCTCACCAACCAGGCGGCGCGCCTGATCACGCCGAGCCCAGCTTATTTCAACGATACCAGCCTGCAACTCGCCAAAGCACTGGTCGACCGCTCGTGCTTCGACCAGGTGTTCTTCACAAATTCGGGCGCCGAAGCCAATGAAGGCGCCATCAAGCTCGCGCGCAAATACGGCGCCCTGCGCAAGAACGGCGCGTATGAGATCATCACCTTCGAGGGCGGCTTCCACGGCCGGACGCTGGCGACGATGTCGGCTTCTGGCAAGAAGGCGTTCGAGCCGCTGTTCGAGCCGAAGGTACCGGGCTTTCCCAAGGCGCGCCTGAACGACATCGACTCGGTCGAGGCGCTGATCTCCGACCAGACGGTCGCGATAATGCTGGAGCCGATCCAGGGTGAGGCCGGCGTATGGCCCGCGACGGACAAGTTCCTGCAGCATTTGCGGGCGCTGACCGCCGAGCACGGGCTGCTGCTGATCGTTGACGAGATCCAGACCGGAATGGGCCGCACCGGAAAGCTGTTCGGCTATGAGCATGCCGACGTCCTCCCGGACATCATGACCTTGGGCAAGGGCATCGGCGGTGGCGTCCCGCTCGCCGCCCTGCTGGCGACCGATGCGGCGTCTTGTTTCGAGCATGGCGATCAGGGCGGCACCTTCAACGGCAATCCGCTCATGTGCGCGGCGGGACTTGCTGTGCTCGACGTCATCGAGAAGCCGGAGTTTCTCAAGGCTGTCGCGGACAACGGGATCTATCTCGAGAGTGAGCTGCAGCGCATCTCGGCAAGGCACGGCCTGGGCGAAGTGCGCGGCCGTGGTCTATTGCTCGCGCTCGACGTGATCAGACCGATCGCGCCGGCGATCGTCGCGCATGCCTTCGAGCTCGGCCTGCTGCTGAACGCGCCGCGTCCGGATGCGTTGCGCTTCATGCCGGCGCTCAACGTGACCCGGGACGAAATCGCGGCGATGATCGACACGCTGGATGGCATCCTGACCAAGGTCGGCGCTGCCCGGTGCGTGGCGTAGCAGCTCAGGTCGCTAGGACCGGCGCGGCATTCATCAGTCGAGCCGACCTTGCGGGATGCGCGTCCGGAGGGGCGCGCGATCGCCGAGAACATGATTGTCGGAGGAGCGGAAGCATGCCGGCGCGAAGACGAGGAGCCACAACGTCAGGTCTATCGTGTCGCGCCGGAGGCTCCAGAACCGGACGTCGATTGACCTAGATCAAAGACAGCGCGCCGCCTGACCAACGATCTTTGCGGAGCCAAACACCTGCGGTCCGATGACATACGTTATATCCTTGTGGATATAGCGTTGTACGGGATGTGATCAGCTCGGAGGGACGAGGCTTGCCGGACCAAGCTGATGATCATTCCGCCGACAACGACGTCGGTACGACACAAGGAGATACGAGAATGGCGAGAGACAATCTGGCTCGGGCACTACCCGTCACGGACGCCGCGAGCCACATCGCCCCCGCTGCCGCCACCGAAGAGGTTTTGATTCACGTCCGCTTCTTTCCGAACTCGGACATCAACTCGATCGGCGAGAAGCCGGCCGGGCTCACCGCGAACGAATGGTACGAGCGCCTGCTCGAGATGGCACGTCCGCACTATCGGACGTTCGCCGGCGGCCGCGGATTCTTCCGCATCCCCCGCCCCTGCTTCGACGCGATCCTGAAAGGCGTTGCTGCCTGACGTCGGCTCTCTCCGGATGAGGCAGCGGGCGTCCTCTCTGCCTCATCCTTGTCGACCGCGGTGCGCCGGGTGCGCCGCGGTCGCTGACGTTTTGGTTCGTGCGGGCGTCGGAGGACAACATTGAGCGAAGCAGCTTTCAGCGAACTGCGACGGGTCTTCAGCGCGCTGCTGGCGTCCGGGCAGGCCTCGCAGAACCTGGCGAACATGCTCGCCGACCGCGCCTTCGATCTGTTCGAAGCCAACATCCATGCCCAGACGGCGCATCTGCCCGCCCTCGCCTGCGCCAAAGGCTGCCCCTCCTGTTGCGCGCTGCGCGTGACGGCGACGGCACCGGAGATCTTCCTGCTCGCGCGCTACGCCCGGCAGATCGATCAGCGCATGCCGGCAACCGCGCTCGGCTCGCTGTCTCGACGGATCAAGCTCGCCAACCGCGCGACGCGCGGCTTGGGCGAGACCGAGCGAATGAAGCTGCGCCAGCCTTGCCCATTCGTCGTGCGCGGCGGCTGCATCATCCATCCCGCGCGTCCGCTCGCCTGCCGCGGCCATGCCTCGTTCGACCGGCGCGCCTGCGCGCAGGCCATGGCCGGCCGCGAGGTGGACGTGCCGGTCTCGGCGCCACACGTCGCTCTGCGCGCCCTGGTGCAGGATTCGCTCAGGGAAGCGCTCGACAGCGCAGGACTCGCCGCTGGCCTCTATGAGCTCAATCAGGGTCTCGTTCTGGCGCTCGACGACCCCGAGCGCGAGCGCGCCTGGCGCGACGGACAAGACAGCCTCGCGCCGGCGCGGATCGAGGCGTCGACGACGGCAGCGCAGACGGACGCGGTGCTCTGGAGCCGGGCTTCGGCTGGTGGCGCTTCGATCCGGGACGAATTCTAGCGGCAGATCCCGATCGCCAAGCGCCTATGGCTTGAGGATCGAGGCCCCGGTCGTGGCGCGGCTTTCGAGATCGGCGTGCGCCCGGCCCGCATCCTTCAGCGCATAGGCGTGATTGATCTGCACGTGCAGCTTGCCGCTGATCACCGCCGAGAACAGCGTGTCGGCGCCCTCCAGCAACTCGGACCGTTTGCCGATGTAGTCGTTGAGCTTCGGCCGGGTCGCGAACAAAGAGCCATGGCTGTTGAGCTCCGCGATCGAGAATGGCGGCACCGGACCCGAGGCATTGCCGAAGCTGACGAACAGACCGCGCGGCTTCAAGCAGGACAACGAGCCGGGGAAGGTCGACTTGCCGACCCCGTCATAGACCACGTCGCACAATTCACCGCGGCTGATCTGCTTGACCCGTGCGACGAAGTCCTCCTCGTTGTAGAGGATGACGTGGTCGCAGCCATTGGCCAGGGCGAGATCGGCCTTCGCCTTGGAGCCGACGGTGCCGATGACGTGCGCGCCGAGCGCGCGCGCCCACTGGCAGGCCAGCAGGCCGATGCCGCCGGCGGCAGCGTGGATCAGCACGCGATGGTGCGGCTCGACCTTGAACGTCTTGTGCAGCAGATACCAGACCGTCAGCCCCTTGAGCATCAGCACCGCGCCCTGCTCATAGGTGATGTGGTCGGGCAGCTTGACCAGGCGCTGCCAAGCGATATTGCGCTCGGTCGCGTAGCCGCCCAGATTTTCGTAGTAGGCGACGCGGTCGCCGGGATGAAAATTCGTGACGCCCGGCCCTACGGCCATCACCTCGCCTGCCGCCTCGTTGCCGGTGATGAACGGCAGGCCGGGCGCCTTGTACAGTCCGGTGCGGTAGTACACGTCGATGAAGTTCAGGCCGATCGCGTGCTGGCGGATGCGGACCTCGCCGGGGCCGGGCGCGGCGATGTCGACCGGCTCATAGACGAGCACCTCGGGGCCTCCCACCTTGTGCACGCGCACCGCCTTGGTCATCCCGCCATCTCCCTTCGGACTCTCCATCGCCGCGTCCGAGAATCCGGCGAGAGAACTTTCGACACTTACCTGATTCTCATCGGACCTGATTCTCATCGGACATCCGGCTCCGTTGAAGGAGCCGGACTCCGGCCGTGCATCGGGCGCTGCCGGCGGCAAAAGCGAAGGCGATCACGACGGCCTTGTCAACTCGGCACCTGTCAGGCGTTGCGCTTCCTGCGGTTGCGCGAGGCCATCACGTTGAAGGCTTCGACCGCCAGCGCAAAGACAATCGCGAAGTAGATGTAGCCGCGCGGGATGTGGAACTTGAAGCCGTCGGCGACCAGCGCGACGCCGATCAGGAGCAGGAAAGCGAGCGCCAGCATCTTGGTGGTCGGATGGTTCGCCACGAAGCGAGCGACCGGTCCGGAGGACACGTACATGATGACCATGGCGATGATGACGGCGGCGATCATGATCTCGAGATCCTGGGCCATGCCGATCGCCGTGATGATCGAGTCCAGCGAGAACACGAGATCGATGACGATGATCTGCACGATCACCCAGAAGAACTTGTTGGTGCCGCCGCCCTGCGACCCGCCGTCCTCACGCGCCTCGACCTCGGCATGGATCTCATGCGTGGCCTTGGCGATCAGGAACAAGCCGCCGGCGATCAGGATGATGTCGCGCCAGGAGAAGCCGACGCCGCCGATCGTGAGCACCGGCTGCGTCAGCCCGATCAGCCAGACCAGCACGCTGAGTAGCACGATGCGGAAGATCAAGGCCAGCGCCAGCCCGACCTGCCGGGCGCGTGTCGCCTGCGGCTGCGGGATGCGCGAGGTGATCACCGACAGGAAGATGACGTTGTCGATGCCGAGAACGATCTCGAGGGCGGTCAGGGTGAGCAGCGCCGCCCACGCTTCGGGACTGGTCAGAAGGTCGATCATGCTTTCAAGGATCTCAACAGGCGGATCGCGGAGTCGCTCGCGACGATGTAGAGGGCGATCGCGCACAACAGCGTCGTCACGATCGGGCCCACGGCGAAGTTGTTTCCCAGCACATCGATGACCAGGACGCCCCAGAGCGCGACCAGCGGCAGCGTCAGCCAGCGCAGCCGTTCGACGCGCACCGGGTGGATGACATGGAATGGGACGAAGGTCAGCGCGATCAGGACCGCGAGCCCCAAGGTCGCCAACGATGGCGAGGGATGCAGCAGGAACAGGTAGAATGCCGCGATGTTCCAGAGTCCCGGAAAGCCGCGAAAATGATTGTCGTCGCTCTTCATGCGGCGATCGGCGAAATATAGCGCGCCGGTGACGGCGATGCCGACGCCGATGACAGGCGCCGCGAGCGGCAGCAGCATCCCGCTGGCGGTGATGGCGTAGGCCGGCACGAACACATAGGTCGTGAAATCCACTACCAGATCGAGCACGTCGCCCGACCAGTCCGGCTGCACATGGACGACGTCGAGCCGACGCGCCAGCGGCCCGTCGATGCCGTCGATGACGAGCGCGACGCCGAGCCACCAGAACATCGCAGTCCAATGCTCGCGTACGGCCTCGAGCAGCGCGAGCAGCGCGACGCCCGCACCGAGCGCGGTGAAGACGTGCACCGAGAACGCCGCGGCGCGATGGGCGGGCGTTGCGGCCACCCTGCTCTCTGGTCTCAACTGATCCATGCGGCGCCAGTGCTATCAGGAATCGGAGCCAATTGCATATCCGCCGTTGCGGCGATGCGCCGCGCAGGCTCACGCAATACTCTTGAAAAAGCCCCGCAGGAACGTCAAATGTTCCCGCATGAGCAACACAGACGCCAGCTTTGATGTCATCGTCGTCGGCGGCGGGCCCGCCGGGCTCGCCGCCGCCGTTGCCTTGTCGCAGACCGGGGCGCGGACGGCGCTCGTGGCCCGCAAGGCCCCGTATGCAGACAACCGCACCACCGCCCTGCTCGGCGGCTCGGTCGATTTCCTCGACGAGATCGGCGTCTGGTCATCGTGCCGTGACCGCGCCGCCGGCCTGAAGGCGATGCGGCTGGTCGACGATACCGGCCGGCTGATCCGGGCCCCGGAGGTGCGCTTCGTCGTCGACGAGATCGGTCTCGACGTGTTCGGCTACAACGTCGCCAATGCCGTCCTGGTCGAGGCGCTGGAACAACGCGCCGGCGAGATCGACGGCCTGATGCGGATCGCCGAGGATGCGGAAAGCGTCCGCAGCGATGCCGATGCGGTGACCGTCACCAGCGCATCGGGCCGCGTGCTGACGGCGCGGCTCGTGATCGGCGCCGATGGCCGGCATTCGCTGTGCCGCGAGGCCGCCGGCATCGGCGTGAGCCGGCGCACGCTGCAACAGTCGGCGCTGACCTTCAACATCACCCATGCGCGGCCGCATCACAACGTGTCGACGGAATTCCACACGCCGCAGGGACCTTGTGTGTTCGTGCCGCTGCCGGGCGACCGCTCCAGCGTCGTCTGGGTCGCAGCCCCGAAGGAGGCCGACCGGCTGTTCGCGCTCGACGACGATGCCCTGTCCGCCGCGGCCGAGCGGCAGTCGCATTCGATCTTCGGCCGCGTTCGCGTCGAGCCGGGCCGCCATGTGTTTCCGCTCGCGATCGAGCGGCCCCTGCGCTACGCGCAAAACCGCATCGTCCTGGTCGGCGAGGCCGCGCATGTGGTGCCGCCGATCGGTGCCCAGGGACTGAACCTCGGCCTGCGCGACGGCATCGACATCGCCGATGTCGTGCGCAAGGCCAATGCGGCCGGCGAGGATATCGGGGCGCCGCAGGTGCTCGCGCGCTATGGTGCGGCGCGCCGCGCCGACATCCTGAGCCGCACCTTCGCCATCGACGTCGCCAACCGCTCGCTGCTCAGCGATCTCCTGCCGATGCAGTCGCTGCGCGCCGTCGGCATGCACCTGATCGGCGGCATCGGCCCGCTGCGGCGGCTCGCGATGCGCGAGGGCCTGGCGCCGTCATGGAGAGCCACGCGCAGGGCCGGTTGAGCACCGTCAGGGAAACACCAGCCGGCCAGTCTGGATCAGCCACATCACGCTGGTCAGGGTGATCACCGAGGCGAAGGTGCCGATCAGCACCGCCGATGAGGCCGGCTCGATCCAGCTGTCATTCTGGCGCGCGATTACGAACACATTGAGCGCCGGCGGCAGCGCCGCCATCAGCACCGCGGTCGCCGCCCAGGGCTGCGCGAACGGCCCGAACAGCAGCATCAGCCCGAACGACAGCAGCGGGTGGACGACGAGCTTCACCACGGTCAGGACCGGCACCTCCCAGGGCAGCCGCTCGAACGGGCGCAGCGCCACGGTCACGCCGAGCGCGAACAGCGCCGTCGGCGCAGCGGCGTTCTGCAGGAACTGCAGGGTGCGATCGAGCACCGTCGGCGGATGCAGCTGAAATGCGGCCGCCAGGATGCCGGCTGCCGTCGCCATGATCAGCGGGTTCTGCAGGATCTGGCGCAGCACGGTGCGCAGCGCATGCGCCACCGAGGCGTGGTCGCGCTCGGTCAGCTCGACGAGCAGCGGCACGATCGAGAACAGGAAGATGCTGTCGCAGCAGAAGATCAGCGCGGTCGGCGCCGCCGCCTTAGTCCCGAGCACGGCCAGCGCCAGCCCCGGCCCCATATAGCCGATATTGCCGTAGCCACCCGCGAGCCCGGCCATGGTCGCCTCGCGCAGCGACAGCCGCCCGATGGCCTTGCCGAGCACGAGCGCCAGGGCGAAGGTGAGCATGGTGGCAAGCGTCGTTGCAACCAGGAAGGGAGGGTTGCTCAGCTCCGTGAACGGCGTGCGCGCGATGAGGTTGAACATCAAAGCGGGCAGCGAGACGTAGAGCAGGAAGAAGTTCATCCAGGCGAGCCCGGCTTCGGGCAGCCTCCTCCACTTACCGCAGGCGAAGCCTATGAAAACGACGCCGAAATAAGGCAGGGCCAGATTGAGAATGTCGAACATGGGCTCGGAAGATGACCCCCTGAGGGGGCCTGGGAAGGGCCTGGAATGCGGGGGCGTCGCGGCTTGACGCGAATCGGATTGGTCTAGATCAAATCCGCCCGCGGGGCACTAGCATCGCTCCCCATCCTGGTCTATTCGACTGGGATGATCAAAGCGCGAACTGCCAAGTTTCAGATCGGCCAGATCGTCCGGCATCGGGTGTTCTCGTTCCGGGGCGTGATTTTTGACATCGATCCGGAGTTCAACAACACTGAGGAATGGTGGTTGTCGATTCCCGAGGAGGTCCGTCCGCACAAGGACCAGCCATTCTATCACCTGCTGGCCGAGAACGCGGAATCCGAATACGTCGCCTATGTCTCCGAGCAGAACCTGGTTCCCGACGAGTCCGGCGAGCCGATCCGCCATTCCCAGGTTGCGGAGATCTTCATCAAGGACAAGTCGGGCGGCTATCGTCCGCGCAATCCGCTGATGAACTGACCTGTCGACCGGAGGGTTTCAACCCAGCGCCGTCGGCGCAGGCTTGATCTTTGGTCCCGGCGCGCAAGTTCCCCTCACATCCGTTCGCAGAACGAAAAAGGCGCTCCGAATGGAGCGCCCTTGATTTTGCGGAATGGACCCGACCGGCGTTACTGCTTCGCCTGCGGCTGGCCTGGCTGGGTCTGCTCGAGCTTCTTGCGCTGCTCCTCGGCGCGCTTCTGCAGCTCTTCCTGCAGCTTCTTCTGGGTCTCCTCGAACTGCTTCGGGTCGGTCGGCGGGCCATCATAGGCTTTGGCGAAGCTGCTGTTGCCTTCCTGCAGCGGCAGCGGCAGCGTCAGCGCGGTGCCGTTCGAGTTGATCGCCTGGACAAACAGGGTCTGGCCCTTCTTCAGGTTGTTCACGAACTCAGGCGTGGCTTCGTAGTCCGACATGCAGCCGTTCTGGAAGCAGATGACGTATTTGCCTTCCATGAACTGGTTGTTGTCGATGACGATGCGGGTTCCGGGCTGGAGCTGCATGCCGAGCGGCAGCGTCACGCGCAGGATCTTCTTCGGCTCGCCTTCAGGCTCGATGATGACGGCTGCAACCACAGGCTGACCGGATTCGATGCGGCCGTCCTTGCCGATGAAGCAGACCTGCTTGGCGTTGGCATCCTGCCCCTTCAGGCAGAACTTGGTCCACGGCGCGTAGATCAGCTGCGGCATCTCCTGCTGAGCCTGGGCCTGAGGCTGGCCGCCGGCGGGAGGAGTTGCAGGGGCCTGAGCGGCCGGAGCGGGAGCCTTGGGAGCGGCAGCCGGAGCCTTCGCCTTCGGCGCTTGAGCCTGCGCAACCGAAGAAGCGAAGGAAACGGCCAGCGCGGTGACCGCGAGCAGCGCGACGAGCCGCCCACGCGGCCCAACCGACGAGGCCAAGTCACGGAAATTCATTGCGGAAAACCCTTTCTGAACGGCAGCGCCCGAGACCGCCAAAGGCGCCACACCAAGCCGTTGAAGCGGCTGTCTCCTCAGGAAATGAGGCGGTTAAGTGACAGGCGTTGCCGCCCTCACTCAATCGCCCGCCTTCTTAACGCGGTGCGCGGAAGAATCAATGCCGCGAGACCATGTCGAAGCCGCGGTCTAGCGCTGGCGAGCCTGTGGTAAAAGCCCCTTGTGACCTGTTCCGAATCAAATGCTTGCGCCCCGATCCTGATGCTGCAGCGCATGTTCAGCGCGGCCGTGCGATGGGTCGCCGTCATTCTGGCATTGTTGCCCGCGGTCTACACTCCCACGGCGAACGCGGCAGAAACTGCGGCGATCGCCATGCATGGTCACCCGGCCTTGCCCGCCGACTTCGACCACATGGCGTACGCGAATCCCGACGCGCCCAAGGGCGGTCGTCTGGTCTGGGGACTGCTCGGCACCTTCGATAGCCTGAACCCGTTCATCGTCCGCGGCATCGCAGTGCAGCAAATCCGCAGCTATGTGGTCGAGAGCCTGCTCACTCGCGGCAATGACGAGCCGTTCACGCTGTATGGCCTGCTGGCGAAAACCGTCGAGACCGACGAGAACAGGACCTATGTCACCTTCCGACTCGACCCGCGTGCCCGCTTCTCCGACGGCAGCCCGGTGCTCGCCGAGGACGTGGCGTTCTCCTTTGCGCTGCTGCGCGATCACGGCCGCCCCAACCACCGGCAGTTCTACGGCAAGGTCGCCAGGGCCGACGTGCTCGACCCGCTGACCATCCGGTTCGATTTCGGCGGCGCCGAGGACCGCGAGCTGCCGCTGATCCTCGGCCTGATGCCCATTCTAGCGAAGCACGCGACGGACGTGGCGAGCTTCGAGGACACGACGATGACCGCGCCGCTCGGGTCAGGCCCGTATCGTGTCACGGCGGTGCAGCCGGGATCCAGCGTCACCCTCACCCGCAATCCGGACTATTGGGGACGCGACCTGCCGGTCAACCGCGGATTGTGGAACTTCGACGAGATCAGGCTCGATTACTACCGCGAGTCCAATGGACAGTTCGAAGCCTTCAAACGCGGGCTGTACGACTTCCGCGTCGAGACCGAGCCGCTGCGCTGGCACGACGGGTACGATTTCCCGGCCGCGCGCAATGGCGAGGTCATCCGCGACAGCTTCACCTCGGGGATGCCGCAGCCCTCGCAGTTCCTGGTGTTCAACACGCGGCGGCCGGTGTTCGCCGACGTGAAGGTGCGCCGTGCGCTGACGCTGCTGTTCGATTTCGAATGGATCAACCGCAACTACTTCTTCGGGCTGTACCGCCGCAGCGGCGGCTATTTCGCCGGATCCGAGCTTTCGGCCTATGGACGTCCAGCCGATGCGGCCGAGCTCGAGCTGTTGAAGCCGTACGCCGCGCAGATCCCCGCCGACATCCTGGACGGCAGCTACCGCCTGCCGATCACCGACGGGTCCGGCCGCGACCGCGCAACGCTGAAGGCGGCGCTCGATCTGCTGAACGAGGCTGGCTACGGCTTCGACGGGACCGTCTTGCGGCATCGGACGACGCGGGCCCCCCTCGCCTTCGAGATCCTGGTCACGACGCGCGATCAGGAGCGTATTGCACTGGCTTACGCCGGCAGTCTCAAGCGGGCCGGCATCAATGCTTCGATCAGGGTCGTCGATCCCGTGCAGTTCGACCAGCGCCGCCTGAGCTTCGAGTTCGACATGATCCAGAACCGCTGGGACCAGTCGCTGTCTCCCGGCAACGAGCAGGCGTTCTATTGGGGCAGCGAGGCCGCCGACCGCACCGGAACCCGCAACTACATGGGCGCCAAGGATCCTGCGATCGACGCCATGATCGCGGCGCTGTTGCGCGCCCGCGACAGGCCGGAATTTATCTCGACGGTTCGCGCATTGGACCGTACCCTGATGGCGGGGTTCTACGCTATTCCAGTGCTCAATGCCGCCGAGGAATGGATTGCTCGGTGGAATCGTATAGAACGGCCAAAGAGGACGGCTTTGACGGGAGCGCTCCCGGAGAGCTGGTGGCAGCGGCCGGAGCCGGCACAGAAGTGACCAATCGGGGCAATTGGTCGTGGCCGGGTCCGTGAAAGTACGGGGCAACAGGTGAATCAGGCCAATACGTCGCCGACGCTCGACGCGTTGTTTCAACGCATCCTGGCGCGCAAGCCGGATGCGGTTGCGCTGGTCGATCCGATCAACAAGCAGCGCGTCGCCGGGCGGCCGCCGATGCGCCTGACCTATGCCGAAGCCGATCGCGTGATCTCTGCGCTGGCGGCGCATTTCATCGACGCCGGCCTGCCCGCTCATTCGGTGATCGCGGTCCAACTGCCCAACACCATCGAGTTCGTGCTGACGGTGCTGGCCGCGCATCGCGCCGGCCTCGTGGTCGCCGTGTTCCCGCTGCTGTGGCGTCAGTCGGAGCTCGTGGCGGCGCTGAACCGCACCAGCGCGCGCGCCATCGTCACGATGTCGAAGATCGACGGCGTGATCCACTCCGATCTCGCGATGAACGCGGCGGCGGAGGCGTTCTCGATCCGCCACGTCTGCGGCTTCGGCTCCGACCTGCCGGAGGGCATGTATTCGCTGGACCAGTCGATCGCAAAACCCTCGCGTTCGACGCGCGGGATGATGCCGGACGGCCGCAAGGCCGCGATCGTCTCGTTCGACGTGACCGCCGACGGCTTCCGCGCCGTCCCGCGCACCCATTTGAGCCTGATCGCCGGCGGGCTCGCCGTCTCGCTCGAGAGCGATCTGCCGCAGGGCGTGAATATGATGTCGGCCTTCCTGCCGTCGTCATTCGCCGGTCTCGCCGCTTCGGTCGTGACATGGCTGTTGTCCGGCGGCACCCTTGCGCTACATCACCCGTTCGACGCCGATGCGCTGGAACAGCAGCTCGCGGAGCTGGCCTGCGATACGCTGATCGCCCCGGCCCAACTCGCCTTGCGTCTCGACGAGGGCGACCTCGCCGCGCGGCTGCCGAACCTGCGCTATGTGCTCGGCCTGTGGCGCGCGCCCGAGCAGGTCGCGTCGAGCGCATCGTGGAAGACGCGCGACATCGAGCTCACCGATGTCTATCTGTTCGGCGAAGCCGGCCTGTTCGCGGTGCGCCGCACCGCGGCCGACGGCAGCCCGGGCCCGGTCAAACCGGGACGCCAGGGCGCGCCGCGCGAACAGCCGGGCTCGTCGATCGCCGGCGAGATCCTGGTGACGCCGAAGGGCACGCTCGGACTGCGTGGGCCCATGGTCGTGCTGGCCGCCTACGCGCCACCGCCGCCGCCAAGCGACTCGCTGCTGCCGGCAGCGCCGCGCGACTACGTCGACACCGAATACGCCGTGCGTTTCGACCGCGCCCAGGACACAATCTCGATCACGGCGCCGCCGGCAGGCGTGATGGCCGTGGGCGGCTACCGCTTCCTCGCGCAAGATCTGCACGAATGGTCACGGCGGCTCGGCCAAGGCGCGCTGCTCACCGCTCTGCCCGACCGTCTCAGCGGTCACCGCCTCGCGGGCCGCGCGATGGACAATGCGCGCGCACGGGAAGCGCTCGCCGAACTCGGACTCAATCCGCTGATGGTCGAGGCCTTCCGCGATCGCGCCAGCTCGGGCGGTTGATATTGCCGCGTTGGCCAGGTCGTCGATCCGGTGCGCCCGCGAGAAGGGCGCGCGCTCTGACAGGGGAACCGGTGCGTTCGGAACAGTGTTGACGCCGCGTTAACGGGAACGACCTAGGATCGCGACGTATCGTCAGCGTATCCTGAGTTTCCTGGATGTCCCCACAAGGCCCGCTTCTCATCGTCTCTCCTTCCACGCGGCCTTCGCTGACGGCTGCCCTCGCGGCGGCGCAGATTCTCCCCTCCGTCGAAACGCGCTGGACCGATGCGCTGAGCGCGATGTCCAAGGTGCAGCCGGCCGCAGTGGTGGCCGTGATGGAGGGCGCTGATGCGGCCGAGCTTGCGGCGCTCTCGCGTCATATCGGCGCGCGAAAGCCCTACGTGCCGCTGATCGCAATCACGCCGGGTGACGCAACCCTGCCCGATCACGCTCTTCCCCTGCAGGACAGCGACAACCACGAACGGCTGCTGGCGCGATTGCGCGCCGCCCTGCGTGTCCGCACTCTGCACACCACCGTGTTGCGCCGTCTCGACGAGAAGAAGACGCCCGACGCCGCGCTGCCGGAAACAGATCCGCTCGATGATGCGACCGTGCTACTGCTCGGCCGCGGCACCTCTCTGCCCGGCCTCTCGGTTGCGCTCGGCGAGCGCATGGCCGTGGTCGGCGCGCTGAGCATCGAAGCCGCCGCGAAGCATCTGTCGAGCCGCGACATCGACGGGATCGTGCTCGGCGAAGGTTTTTCGCCGCGCGTGGTCGATGCGTTCCTCGCCGTCCTTGCCGAGGACACTCGCTTCCGCAACCTCGCCGTGGTCGTCACCGCCAACCAGCCGGCACCGCTGCAGGAACTCGCCAATCTCGAGATCATCGCCGGCGCTCCCGCGCACATCGCGGCCAGCGCGCTGCCCTTGATCCGCCAGCACGCCTTCGAGGCCCGCCTCAACCGCACGCTGCGCGCCATCGAAGCCGGCGGCATGCTCGATCCGCAGACCGGCCTGCTCACCCGCAACGCGTTCGCCCGCGACTTCGCCGCCGCCGTCAGCCAGACCCAGAAGAACGGCGGCAGCCTTGCCGTCGCCCGCTTCGCGTTCGATCCGGTCAATCCGCGCGCGCAGTATGACGGCGCGCGCATCATCAGCCGCCTGATGCGGCGGATGGATTTCGGCACCCACGAGGACAACGGCTCGGTCGTCGTCGTGTTCGCCGAGACCGATCTGCGCTCGGCTCACGCCATCGCGCGCCGCCTCTCCAGCGTGATGCGCCACACCTCCCACGGCAAGCGCGATACGCGCACGGAGCCTTCGGTCACCGTCGCCGCGCTGCAGGCCGGCGATACCGCCCGAAGCCTGCTGGCCCGCGTCTACGGCGAGGCGCAACGCGCGGCTTCATAGAACGATGTTGCCTGCGTCACGGGCGTCATTGCGAGTGACCTGCCACCGAAGTTTCATCCAGTAGCATTTAGAGTCCTGTTGAATTTTACGCCGAGTGGCGCGGGTGCAGCAACGGGCGATTGGCGGAGCTGGTCGGGGTTGCGCAGCCGATCGCCCGTTGCGGTGAGGTTGGCGGCATAGGCCGCAAATTCTTAGGGGCAGGTCACTACATCAAAGCATATAACGTCAGATCTGAGCCCTTCGTCTGGACCAAGAAACGTCTGGACCAAGAAAAAGGCCCGGCAACGCCGCTTCAAAGACCGCCGCGTCACCGAGCTATGATTCCGGGTACCAGGTCCGCTTGCGCACGCCAGTTGAAACGGTCTCGTGTGCACGCACATGGGTGCAGGTCGTGATAACGAGCGCAAGCCGGCTGCACTGCCAGTCAGCGCCGAGCGCGGCGCTAGTGGGTGACGTCAGGTTGACCGACAATAATGCCGCTACGCAGGCAAACATCACACACGCCGCGATCAGCACCGCTCCCTTGTGGGTCCTTGGGTGGGAAATCATGGCCTTGGCTCCTCTGTACGATGGCCGGAAGAATAAAGGGCAGGCTCCACGGTCCTTGTGATCTAATTCACGACCTGACCCACAGTTTTCGCTGGTGGCCCGAAGGCGTGCTCATTGCTGGCACTGGACCAGCGCCGCAGCCGGACTCGCGCACCGGAGCAAACAGCATCCTTATTCGGCCACCTCGTCGGCCCGAGGCGGGCGACGTGGGCGGAATGTCAACGCCGAGCGCCTTGGCTGGCTTGAGATTGACGACCAGCTCAGACCTGGTTGTCTGCTCGACGGGCTTCGCGTCCGGCTGCTGCCTCGGCTTGATCTTGATCAAGTTCAGCAGCGTCGCCGCCACGATCATCACTAGGACGCCACCAACACTGAGCGCGATCTGCATCGTCAGCCCCTCCGAGATGCCGAGCAGCGCCAGGCGGCTGGCGAACGTCAGCAGAACGCCGAGGCAGTAGATTGGCAGCGAATTCTGGCCACAGAGAATGGCGCCGCGCATCACCGCCGTCGTCAGCCCTCGCCAATTGCGAGGCACTAACCATACCACCAAAACCGCAAGGGCCAAGAAATGCAGCAGTCGCAATGGATCGAGATTCGATTTGTCCATCGGGTAAAGCAGCGTCAGCAGCGCCTGCGGGACCAGCGCTTCCAGCGGTTTGATGCTCCAGCTCAATGCGATGATGAGGCTGAACACCAGATAGAGAGCGGCAGCCACAAGCGCGGTGCCTGAGGTCACCCATGGCCGGGCTCTCTTGTCTTCGATCATCCACCACACGCCAAGCACGACCAGCAGCTGCCACGCCAGCGGATTGAAGGCCCAGTGGCCGTTCGGCCATGCCGGGATGCTCCAGCCGAAGACGTGCACCAGTGCGTAAAGCAACAGCGACGCGCCGAGCGTTGCGTTCGGCGCTCGCAGCAGCAGCCACAGCAGCGGCGCGAACAAAAGGTGATAAAGCACGAAGAGCGGCAAGACGTCGGTGTTGACGGGGCAGTATTGCAGGATCGCCGCGTGCGCGAGCGTCACGCCCGGCTGTTCCAACAGAATGCGCGTATTGCTCTCGTCGGCAAGATGGCCGCCGCCTGCGAGGTGAACCATGATGGCGCAGGCGAGCGTGAGCAGCAGAAATGCGACATAAATATCCCAGCTTCGCCACAGCGTTCGGCCGATCACGCCGGTCCAGCCCCCGCAGCGCCATGCCTTGCCGTAGGCCAACGTGCAGGTTACGCCCGACACGAACATGAACACTTCCGCGGCATCGCTGAAGCCGTAGTTCCGCAGCGTCAGCCAGCTCCCGATGTTGTTGGGGACATGATCAAGAAAGATGCACCAGAGCGCGATGCCGCGGCAGGCATCAATGCGCAAATCGCGGCCGTAGCCTTTCAGCTCCGGCAACGCGCCTACCGATGGCTTCAGGTCGACAGTTCGATCACGCATCTGATTGCCCCGTCCGGCGTACGAGCACGCTTCAAGAGGGACCGAATTTGACAAAAAGTCACCGCCGCGCTGCCGGATCGTGACAACGCCGCAATCTCGATCTGCTTCACGCCGACCCCAGCCACGAAAGCTATTACGATAACGATCATATGGCGGCGCTTGGTAGAACCTGCTGGCGCGTGAGGCTATCCGTCTGACGATCATCGTTCAAACGGCACAGCGCGTAAATCAGCCGGAGGTCCACAGAGAGAGGTTCCTAGGTCCTATGATCAAGGTACCGTACAGATCTCGGCATCAATCACCTTTGCCTACAGGCGAAGGAGCTGAGTCCCACGACTTTCGTGGTCCGTACTCGCGCTCCTACCGTGCGGTGACTACAATTACACCACACAACGGCATTCGGCTCCTACCTTGAGTGCGCGGCGGCGAACCGCTGGTTGGGCCAAGGATGATGGTGGATGGACGGTATCGGGAGCCAGTCTCCGCCAGCTTCTTCCTCGCCAAAGACCCGAAGGTGGGTGTATGTTTTTTAAGTTGGATCTCCGTGCAATGGGATGACGGAGAGCTTTTATGAAAGTTCTTATTGTCGACGATCATGCATTAATCCGCGAGGCGTTGCACGCTGTCGTGAAACAACTGAAGCGAGACTCCGTCACTTTTGAAGCTTCGAACGGCCGTGAGGCAGTGCACATAGTCGAGGAACATCCTGACATCAGCCTCATTTTGCTTGATATCAATTTGCCTGATCGAGATGGCTTCTCTGTCCTCCGCGAACTGCGTGACCGCTATGCGACCATTGCTATCGTCATGCTCTCGTCCTCGGATGATCAAGATACAGTCAAGCGCGCTTTCAAACTTGGCGCTCTGGGTTTCATCCCGAAAACGACCGAACGTGAGGTCATGCTCAACGCCATCAAGTTGGTGTTCTCTGGCGGCATTTACATTCCCTCGGAGATTCTTGAGGAACCAACGTCTCCGCGGCTTACAAATAAGCTAGCGGCGCGCGACTCTCCCAAGGGTCTCGGGTTGACCGATCGGCAGATTGAAGTGCTGGCGCTCCTGATGAAGGGAAAAAGCAACAAGATCATTGCCAAGACCCTCGATATGGCCGTGCCGACAGTGAAGAACCACATCACGGTCGTTCTCAAGGCACTCAATGTAACGAGTCGCACCGAGGCAGTAATAGAAGTAGGAAAAATGGGCTGGGAATTGTCGCCGAAATCTGATTCATAACGCCGCCCCGGTGTCTCTCCTATCGTCTTGATCCCTCAAGAACTCGTGCATCACAGCGCGGAGCCGCATTGGGTCGACAGGTTTGTGCAGCAAAATGTACCCTCTATCCTTAGCGTCACGTAATGGTTCGGGTGCCGTATCGCCGCTGGTGAGGATAGCTGGAATTGATGAGCCAAACGCCGCACTAATTTGTTCAACTGCTCGGATCCCGGTCTTTCCGCTCGCAAGATGATAATCCGAGATTATAAGATCGAGGCGTTGTTGGCGCTCAGCCAGTCGGATAAGCGCAGCTTCGTCGGATCCGGCGGTAAGGACGGAGTATCCCCATTTGCCAAGCAATCCGCCCGTCTCCTCTCGCACAATTGGAGCATCGGCAATAACAAGAATTACCTTGCCTTCGACCGCAACGACTGCGGGGCGAGGTGAGTCGACGGGCTCCGTGGACGTGACGCATTTATCGGCCATCGGAATCAAGATTGCGAATCGCGAACCTCGGCCCACGGTCGAAGCTAAGTCGACTTGATGGTTGAGAAGTACGCGAAGCCTGTCGACAATAGCCAGGCCGAGCCCCAGGCCGCCGTACCGGTTCCGTTCTGGGCCGGGTAGTTGAAAAAACTCGCCAAAGATATTCTGCTTCTGATCCTCAGGAATGCCGGGACCGCTATCCCATACTTCGATACGCAACATTTCACCGCGCCGACGACATCCGACGATGATCCCGCCCCGTAACGTATAGCGCACAGCATTGGATACCAGATTGAGCAGTATGCGTTCGAGCAGCATGGCGTCGCTCCGCACCCAGGCATCACTTCGCCGAACGCGTAGACGCAAGCCTTTTTCTCGCGTTGCCTGATCAAACGTAGTCTCAATTGTTTGCAACAGGCGCGCGATCGGGAATTCGGTAATTTTGGGTGTAAGGATTCCAGCATCGAGCCTGGAAATATCCAGGAGCGAGTTGAACATTTCGTCCATTTCTTTGCGCGTTGCATCGATCCGCTCGATCGTCTTTGTCCTTTCCCCCGATTTGAGCGGCGTGCGCAGCTGCGCAACGAACAGGCCTAGTGCATGTAATGGCTGCCGCAAATCATGGCTTGCCATGGCAAGAAAGCGCGATTTTGCTGCATTGGCGAGCTCCAGCTCTTGCGTACGCTCTGCAACCTTCCGTTCGAGTTCCATGTGCGCGTGGCGCAGACTTTCCTCCGCTTTCTTGCGCACCTCGACGTCGGCGCTCAGTAACAAACTTGGAACGGTAATACTGATCAAGAACATCAATACCAGCAGGAATGAAACGTTGAGATCCACGGTCGTGAAGGGGCCGCCGCCCGCGAGCGTCCCCCAAATCGTGATCCCCGCAAGCACCAGCGCAACCGTTGCGGTGTCACGTGGACCGCGGCGCAGCGCCGCCCACAACATTGGCAGGATCGCAAGAAAACCCAGTGGATTTCGGCTCGGCGTTTGCTCGATCAGGGGGCTGAAAGCAATGAGTCCAACAGCCGCCGCTGTTGCGAGGACGCCGACCGTCTCCAAAAATTCCTTGCGGTTGAAAGCATGGTAGGGGCTTGATGCCCAAAGCACGATAACGGGGGCAATGACCAGCGCGCCGGTCACATCTCCCAGCCACCATGTGACCCAGGCGTTTGCGAAATTCGTCCGTTCGATGTACCCGGCGGTTGCCAGGCTGGACAGTCCAATGGTGGCGCTGATCGGTGTCGCGATCACGAGGCAAATCAGGGTAAACTTCGCGACAGAATTTGGCGTCGAAAACGTATTACATCCGCTCGACCATCGATTGATTAGGTAAGCGCCAACAACCGCTTCAAGAGAGTTACCGGTCGCAATCGCAATTGCGGTGGCAACCGAGCCGGCGGTCGCCGCATTGGCGATCACCGCCGCCGTGAAGATTGCGGGCCAAGTCCGATATCCCCACAACAGCACCGCCGCCAGCGCGACACCTGTCGGTGGCCAAATTGGCGTTGCACTGGGATGAATAGAGGCGAGAGCAAGGCCACCTTTTGCCAGGGCGAAATAGATCAGTCCAATTGCGACCAGACCGCCGGCATAGCTAATGCCTCGGCGGAAATTTATCTCCGGCGATAGTGATCGTGGATCGGACATCGTCGACGCCTGGACTAGGCAGTTGGATCGTCCCCCACAACTGATCTTTGATCTTCTTGATGAAGATCTGCGAAACATTAATCCTCTTTAGGGACTCGTGCGACCATCTCAAGGTTGCACACGCGTTCGAGCCGGACTTAGCTAGCGCTCGCATGAGGCCGATACGGGCGAGCATCGCAGGCCCGCCGTGTTCTGCAACTGACCTGCCACCGAAGTTTCATCCACGAGCATTTAGAGTCCTGTTGGGTTTTAAGCCGAGTGGCGCGGGTGCAGCGGCGATTGGCGGAGCTGGTCGAGGTTGCGCCGCCGATCGCCCGTTGCGGGGAGGTTGGCGGCATAGGCCGCAGGGGTCTGGTATTTCAGTGAAGAGTGCGGCCGCTCGCCGTTGTAGTCCGTGACCCAGGCGGCGAGCTTGCGCCGCGTGTCGTCGAGGCCGAAGAACAGCGTTTCGTTCAAGAACTCGTCGCGCATCCGGCCGTTGAAGCTCTCGACAAAAGCGTTCTGGATCGGCTTGCCGGGCGCGATGAAGTGCCAGTCGATGGCGTTGTCCTTGCACCAGGCCAGCATCGCATTGCAGGTGAACTCGGTGCCGTTGTCCGAGACGATCGAACCCGGCTTGCCGCGTCGGGCGACGATAGTGGTCAGCTCCCGCGCCACCCGCCGGCCCGAGATCGAGGTGTCAGCGATCGCTCCCAGGCTCTCCTTGGTGACGTCGTCGACGATGTTGAGGATACGGAAGCGCTGTCCTGGGGCGAACTGGACACGTCCATGCCGCCAAACTTGGTCTTCCAATTGTAGAACGTCGCCTCCGATATCCCGTGCTTGCGGGCAAGATCAGCCGTCTTCGCGCCGGCCTCGTGCTCTTTCAAAACCGCGATGGTCTGCTCTTCCGTGAACCGCTTACGCTTCATCTGTCCGTCCTTCGTCAGGCCGGACTCTAAATCCTTCTGGAGGAAATTCTTAGGGGCAGGTCACGAGGAGCAAAGCGACGAAGCAATCCAGAATTCTGGCGTGGCTTCTGGATTGCTCCGATTCGCTCGCAATGACGGAACGTCGGCTTGGCCACGATCTCAACCAAACACGTACATCTTCAGATCGCGCATTCGCCTCACTCGTCTGATCTGATCATCGGACGGGGCGTTTGGCGTCTTGTGAAGCGGAGCGTTGCGATGCAAAACAGACAATCTCGCGATGAGACCGACTGGATCAGCGTGATCGCGATCGTCTCAGTCTTCACGATCGCCAGCCTTGCGTTGCATTTCGGCTGGATGCTTCGCTAACGCTCCATTCCGCTACGCCGCTTTCTTCTTCTCCGCGAGGTCGGCGAGTTCCTTCAGGATATCGGTGGTGCCGGCGAGCCGCTCCTCGGGCGTCTCCCAGACCTGCAGGAACACGACCTTCATGTCGGGGCGCACCTTGGCGGCCTGGCCGTGGCGCTTGATGAAGGCGACGAGACGATCGGGATAGGCGAAGCTGTTGTCGCGGAAGGCGATGACCGCGCCCTTCGGGCCGGCATCGACCTTCTCGACATTGGCCCTGCGGCAGTAGTTCTTGATCGCGGCGACCTTGAACAGATAGCGCGTCTCGTCCGGCAGCTTGCCGAAGCGGTCGCGCAGCTCGACCGCGAAGTTGTCGATCTCGTCGTCGGTCTCGAGATCGGCGAGCCGGCGGTACAGCGACAGTCGCACCGAGAGGTCGGAGACGTAGTCCTCGGGGATCAGCACGGGCATGCCGATCGTGATCTGCGGCGACCAGCGGTCGACGGTCGGCTCGGTGATGCCCGCCTTGAGGTTCTCGATCGCCTCCTCCAGCATCGACTGATAGAGCTCGAAGCCGACCTCCCTGATGTGGCCGGACTGCTCGTCGCCGAGGAGGTTCCCGGCGCCTCGGATGTCGAGGTCGTGGCTGGCGAGCTGGAAGCCGGCCCCCAGCGTCTCCAGCGACTGCAACACGCCCAGGCGCTTTTCGGCCAGGGGGCTGATCTTGTGCGTCGACGGCAGGGTGAACAGCGCATAAGCGCGCAGCTTGGAGCGGCCGACGCGGCCGCGCAGCTGATAGAGCTGGGCAAGGCCGAACATGTCGGCACGGTGCACGATCAGCGTGTTGGCGCGGGGAATGTCGAGGCCGGATTCGACGATCGTGGTCGACAGCAGGATGTCGAACTTGCCGTCGTAGAACGCCCCGATGATGTCCTCGATCACGGTCGGCGCCATCTGGCCGTGCGCGACGGCGACCTTCATCTCCGGCACGGTCTTGTCGAGGAACTCCTTGACCTCGGCGAGATCGTCGATACGCGGCACGACGTAGAACGCCTGACCGCCGCGATAGCGCTCACGCAGCAAGGCCTCGCGGATCATCACGGGGTCGTGCGGCGCGACGAAGGTGCGAACGGCGAGACGATCGACTGGCGGCGAGGCGATGATCGACAGCTCGCGCACACCGGTGAGAGCGAGCTGCAAGGTGCGCGGGATCGGCGTTGCCGACAGGGTCAGCACATGCACCTCGGCGCGCAGCTGCTTCAGCCGCTCCTTGTGGCTGACGCCGAAATGCTGCTCCTCGTCGACGATGACGAGGCCGAGATCGCGGAACTTGATCGCCTTGCCGAGCAGCGCATGGGTGCCGACGACGATGTCGACCGAGCCGTCGGCGAGGCCCTTCTTGACCTGATTGAGCTCCTTGGTCGAGACGAGGCGCGAGGCCTGCGCGACGTTGACCGGAAAACCCTTGAAGCGCTCAGCGAAAGTCTTTGCATGCTGGCGCGCGAGCAGCGTGGTCGGCACGACGACGGCGACCTGCTTGCCGTCGAGCGCAACGGCGAAGGCGGCACGCAGCGCCACCTCGGTCTTGCCGAAGCCGACGTCGCCGCAGACCAGCCGGTCCATCGGACGTCCCGCTTCGAGATCGGCGAGCGTCGCCTGGATAGCAGCGAGCTGATCCTCGGTCTCGTCATAGGGGAAGCGCGCGCAGAACTCGTCATAGAGGCCGGCCTGCACCGGCAGCTTCGGCGCCTCGTGCAGCATGCGCTCGGCGGCGATCTTGATCAGCTCACCGGCCATCTCGCGGATGCGGTTCTTCAGCTTGGCCTTGCGCGTCTGCCAGCCGGAGCCGCCGAGCTTGTCGAGCTCGACGTTGGTCTGGTCGGAGCCGTAGCGCGACAACAGCTCGATGTTCTCGACCGGCAGATACAGCTTGGTCTCGCCGGCATAGCGCAGTTCGAGACAATCATGCGGCGCGCCGGCGACCTCGAGCGTCTGCAGCCCGACGAAACGGCCGATGCCGTGATCGACATGGACCACGATGTCGCCGATCGCGAGGCTCGTCACCTCCGAGATGAAATTGTCGAGCTTGCGGCTCGCCCGGCGCGGCCGCACCAGGCGGTCGCCGAGAATGTCCTGCTCGGAGATGACGGCGATCTGGTCGGTCTCGAAGCCGGTCTCCAGGCCCAGCACCGCGAGCATGGTCTCGTTGCGCGGCGTCGCCTGCACCACGCGCCAGGTGTTGACGCTGGTGACATGGATCAGCTTGTGGTCCTTCAGCATGCTCGCCATGCGGTCGCGCGAGCCCTCGCTCCACAGCGCGATCACGACCTTCTTGCGCACCGATTGCAGCGCCTGCACGTGCGCCACCACGGCCTCGAATACGTTGACGGCGGAATCGTTGCGCTCGGGCGCGAAGTTGCGGCCCTGCCGCGCGCCGATGTCGACGACGTTGGCGCTCTCCGGCACCGCGAACGGAGTGACACGCGCCAGCGGGACGGCGGCGAGCCGCTCGGCCCATTCGGAGGACGTCAGATAGAGGCGGTCGACCGTCAGCGGCTTGTAGATCGCCCCGCCGCCGGGATGCTCCATCGCCTCGCGGCGCGCGTCGTAATAATCGATGATCTGCTTGAAGCGCTCGCGCGCGGCGTCCTCGCCCTGCGGCTCGATCACGATGGGTGTGTTCGGCAGATAGTCGAACAATGTCTCCATCTTGTCATGGAACAGCGGCAGCCAGTGCTCCATGCCGGGATAGCGGCGGCCTTCGCTGACGGCCTCGTACAGCGCGTCGTCGCGCTCGGGCGCGCCGAACTCGGCGACATAGCCCATGCGGAAGCGGCGGATGGTGTCGGTGACGAGCTGGAATTCAGAGACGGGCACGAGATCCAGCGAACGCATGTCGAGCAAGGTGCGCTGCGTCTCGGCGTCGAAGGTGCGGATCGACTCCAGGCTGTCACCGAAGAAGTCGAAGCGCACCGGCTGGTCGAGGCCGGCGGGAAACAGGTCGAGAATGCCGCCGCGCACGGCATATTCGCCGCTCTCGCGCACGGTCGACGAGCGGTGATAGCCGTTATGCTCGAGCCAGGCGACGACGGAGTCCATCGGCACGACATGGCCGGGCGCGACCGACAGCGCCTGCCCGGCCATGGTGTCGCGCGCCGGCACGCGCTGCACGATGGCGTTGACGGTGGTCAGCACGATCAGCGGCTTGTCGCTGCCGGCGAGGCGCGACAGCCGCGCCAGAGTGGTGACGCGCTGGGCCAGGATGCCGCCATGCGGCGAGACGCGATCGTAAGGCTGGCAGTCCCAGGCCGGGAACTGCATCACCGGCAGGTCCGGCGCGAAGAAGTCGAGCGCCCGCGCCAGCTGCTGCATCCGATTGCCGTCGCGACAGACCACGGCGAGGCTCACCGCCGGCGGCTTCGGCTTGGCCGCGACCGCCCGCGCGAGATCGGAGACGACCAGGCCTTCGGCGCCCTCGGCGACATTGGCGAGCGTCAGCGCGCGCCCCGGCGCGAGATGCTCGGCTGGCGACTTGACCGGGCTCTTCATCAATCGGCGTCCACCGCGCGGAACGCCTTGATGCGCTCGAACAATGCCGGGGTCTGCTCCGGCGGCAGCGGCCGGGCGCCGGTCACCGCGGCGTAGAAATCCGGGTCCGGAACTTCCAGAAGCTGTTCGAGCTCGGCCAGCTCGCTCTCGGAGAGGCTCCCGATCTCGGCATCGGCGAAGCGGCCGAGGATCAGGTCCATCTCACGGGTGCCGCGATGCCAGCAGCGGAACAGGAGCCGCTTGCGACGGTCGTCTAGGCCTTGGCTCGATCGGGTCGTTCCGGTCATCGCGATATTCCTGCAGGACAACGCCAAAAGCCCGGACGGTGCCGGGCGCGGTTCGATATAGCGGCACGCAGCGCTCCTGTCAGCCCTCCCAGGCTGCAGAACCGGCATGCCCGGCACCTGAAACCTGAGAAAAAGACGTGGATGTCTTGGCATTCGCGGCTATTCCGGCTCTCAAACCGCTTTAAGTGTTCGGTCCATGCGCCCAAGCGTTCTCAATCCCCTGTTCGCGCCGGTCACCACCCTCTCCGGGGTCGGGCCGAAGCAGGACAAGCTGCTGCGCTACCTGCTCGGCTGCAGCGAGACGCCTCGCCTGGTCGACCTGCTCCTGCATCTGCCGGCCAGCGTGATCGACCGCCGCAACCGGCCCAAGGTGCGCGACGTCGCGGTCGGAACCGTGGTGACGCTCGAAGTCACGGTCGATCGCCACCGCCCCTCGCGCAACGCCCGCGCGCCGTACCTCGTTTACGCCAGCGACGAGACCGGCGACGTCGTGCTGACCTTCTTCCGGCCCAAGGGCGACTACATCGAGAAGATGCTTCCGGTCGGCGCCAAGCGCTACGTCTCCGGCACCGTGCAGATGTATGACGGCGTGCCGCAGATCGTGCACCCCGACCGCATCCTGGATGAAGCGGGGTTTGCAAAACTCTCCGGCATCGATCCGGTCTATCCGCTGACGGAAGGCCTCGCACTCGGATCGTTGCGGCGCGCGATCGCCGCGGCGCTGACCAAGCTGCCCGAGCTGCCGGAATGGATCAGTCCGGAGGTGCTCAGCCGCTGCGGCTTCCCCTCGCTGAAGGAGGCGCTGACGCGGGTGCATGTGCCGCAGGAGCTGACCGACATCCTGCCGGAAAACCCGTTCTGGTCACGGCTGGCCTTCGATGAGCTGCTCGCCGGCCAACTGGCACTGGCACTGGTGCGGGCGCAATTGCGCCGGCCCGCGGGCAACCGTCATGCCGGCGACGGCCGTCTGCGCCGCAAGATCATCGATGCCCTGCCTTACGCGCTGACGAACTCGCAAGCCAAGGCGATCGAAGCGATCGCCGCCGATCTCGAAAAGCCGGTACGCATGCTGCGGCTGCTGCAGGGCGACGTCGGTTCCGGCAAGACGGTGGTGGCGCTGCTGGCGGCAGCCGCCGTCGCCGAGGCCGGCAAGCAGGCGGCCCTGATGGCCCCGACCGAGATTCTGGCGCGCCAGCATGCCAAGACCATCACGCCGCTCGCCGAGCGCGCTGGGATGAACGTGGCCATTCTCACGGGGCGCGAGAAAGGCAAGGAGCGTCGCGACATTCTTGCGCGTCTGGAGGCCGGCGAAATCGACCTGCTGGTCGGCACCCACGCGCTGATCCAGGACGACGTGGTCTTCAAGTCGCTCGCGCTCGCCATCGTCGACGAGCAGCATCGCTTCGGTGTGCGCGAGCGGCTGGCGCTGACCTCGAAGGGCGAGGCCGTCGACGTGCTGGTGCTGTCGGCGACGCCGATCCCGCGCACCCTCGTGCTGACCTATTTCGGCGACATGGACATCTCCGAGCTGCGCGAGAAGCCGGCCGGCCGGCAGCCGATCGACACCCGTGCGGTCGCCGACACCAGGCTCGGCGAGGTCATCGACGCGGTGGGGCGCGCGCTCGATGCCGGCAAGCTGGTGTACTGGATCTGCCCGCTGGTCGAGGAATCCGAGGCCGAGGGCATCGATCATCTCACCAATGCGACGGATCGCTTCGAGAGCCTGCGCGAGCGCTTCGGTGCCAAGATCGGCCTCGTCCACGGCAAGATGAAGGGCAGCGAGAAGGACGACGTCATGGGCCGGTTCGCGGCCCATGAGTTGCGGCTGCTGGTTGCGACCACCGTGGTCGAGGTCGGCGTCGACGTGCCGGCCGCCAGCATCATGGTGATCGAGAATGCCGAGCGCTTCGGCCTCGCGCAGTTGCACCAGTTGCGCGGCCGTATCGGCCGCGGCTCGGAAGCGTCGACCTGCATCCTGCTCTATCACGAGCCGCTGGGGCAGATGTCGAAGGCGCGGCTCGCCGTGATCCGCGAGACCACCGACGGTTTTCGGATCGCCGAGGAGGACCTCAAGCTGCGCGGTGAAGGCGACGTGCTCGGCATCCGCCAGAGTGGCCTGCCCGGCTATCGCATCGCCCGTCCCGAGGTGCATGCGCAACTAATTACGCAGGCGCGCGACGAGGCGCTGCGCATCCTCAAGGAGGATCCCAAGCTGAAGGGCCCGCGCAGCGACGCGCTGCGCTGCCTGCTCTATCTCTACGAACGCGACGAGGCGATCCCGCTGCTGACGGCGGGCTGATATGTCGTAGGGTGGGCAAAGCGACGCCAAAGGCGGCGCGTGCCCACCATGTCGATGGTCGTAAAGAACAGCGGTGGGCACGTCACACCGCGCGTTGCGCGGTGCGCCTTTGCCCACCCTACGAGTCTATGACGCCGGCTTATTCACCTTGCAGCTCTCGGCGAACGCCACCAGCTGCGCCGCATCGGTGCCCTGCCCCTGCACGTCCGCCGCAATGTGCTCGAACAGCCGGGCAAAGCCTTCGTAGATCAGCGCGGCCGGATGGTCATCACCCAGGAAGCCCGCGATCTCGCGCATTTCGGCGACCCAGCGATAGGCCTTCGGCAGCATGTCCGGCAGCGCATTGGCAAGCCGCGCCTGGACGTGCGGCAGGCTCAGCGCCAACTCGTCGCGCAACGCGTCGGCGGCGCCGGCGCGGGTGGCGGCCAGCACCATCGCGGCGCCGAGCCCCGTCAGGCCCTTGTTGATGCCCGCGTAGGACATCTTCAGCGCCGAAGCCGCGCCGATCGGCCCTTCGATCCGGCGCAGATCGAGCCCGAGTTGGCCCAGCACGGCGACATCAACGGCCGCCTCGCCGCTCACATACAACGCCGGTCCCTTCGTGCCCGGCTTCGGCGGCAGACCGATGATGGCGGCATCGACCAGACGCGCGCCCGAGGACAGCACGATGTCCTCGATGGTCCGGATGGTGTCGACGTTGACGGCGTTGCAGTCGACGATGACGGGCTTCTTCGAACTCCGGTTGATGACCGTCGCGAGTTGCTCCGCCAGCGCCACAGCCTCGCCCGGCGGCACGATCGACAGGATGATGTCGGCATTGGCGATCTCGGCGTCGCTGGCGCCGACCATGCCGGATGCGGCCGCCCTCGCCCGCGTCGCCGCGCTGCGCTCCTCGAGCGAAGTCAGAACCTTGCAGCCGTGCTCCACGAGACGGGCGGCGATGGCGCTGCCCATGGCGCCGGGCGCGATGACGGCAATGCTGGGAGGCATGATGACGCTCCGATTCCAACGATGGTCTCTAAAACTATGCCCACCCCATGACAAAACTGAAGGCACGAAAACGAAGGGCAGCCCTTCCGGGCTGCCCTCGCCTTGGCCGCAACGTCAGCGCCCCCTCAGAGCCCCCGAGAACGCTGGCCGCCGCGGCAGACCTCAGAACGCGATCTTCAAGCCTCCGCTGCCGAAGAAATCGTCTCCCCCCGTGCGTCCGATGGTGCGCGATACGTTCACCGTCAGCGCCACATTGCTCCAGAATGGCGCCACGACGCCGGCGCTCACCCGGCCGTAGACGTTGTGCGAGGTGCCGTTCGGAATCGTCCAGTTGTTGACGATGACGGGCGCCGAGGTCGCGTTGTACTGGATCAGGCGGCCGTTGCCGATGATGTCGTCATCGAGCGTCAGGTTCAGGTACGGATTGATGACGTTGCCCTGCACCTGGAACGGGGTGCGCAGCTGCACGCCGACGCTGCCGATCAGGGTCTCGGCGGTCTGCGAGCCGACCGCGAGCGTCAGCGCAGGATCGCCGGTCTCGGTGTAGCCGTCGACACGGGCGCGGGCATAGGTCAGCCCGCCGATCGGTCCGAGCTTCGCCGTGCCTGCATCGAACAGGTAACCGGCCTTCCCGGCCGCGACGAAGGTGGTGCCGCCGGGATTGGAGGTGATGGTGTCGACCACGCCCGGCCGCGTGTTGCGATAGTCCTGATGGCCGATCGTCGCCAGGCCCTCGGCAAACAGGTTGCTGCTGGCCCAGGCGCCGTAGAGGCCGAACTGATAGGAGTTGGCATCCGTGGTGCCGGCGCTGTTGAACAGCCTCGCCTTCGGATTGGAATAGTCGAAGGCGGTACCGATCATGGCGTTCGCCGACAGCCGGTACTCGACGCCAATTGTGCCGCCGATGCTGTCGAGATTGAAGCCGTTCGAGGCGGCGCTGCCCTGGCGGTCGCTGACGCCGCCATTGCCCTGCATGTAGAACGACCATGGGCTGACCGGCGCCAGCGGCGGCGCCTTGGTGTAAGGGGACTTGGCGTAAGGCGCCTTCGTCACGGCGGCAAAGGAATTCATCGTCGACGGCGCGAAGCCGGTGGTCTCGCGGAACTGATCCAGCTTGCCGAACAGCGTCGAGGCAAACCCCATCGCCGTGATCGAGGCCACCTCACCCTGCGGCGCGAAGGTCAGCGGCGCGTTGAGGCGGTTGACGATATACTGGCCCAGCACCTCGAAGCCGTGCGACGTCAGGTGCACGCCGTCGACATAGAACAGATACTGGTTCTGCAGCGCCGGATTGCCGATGCACGCGATCGGACAGGCGCCGACATTGGTGAAGCCATAGCGCTGTGGATTGGCCTGGATCAGCGTCCCCACCAGTCCGGTGTCGACATACTCGACACGTACGCCCGAACGCGCGACGCCTGCGAGCGACTGCTGCATCAGGCTGTTATAGGTCGTGCTGTAGGCCTTGCCGGCCGGGGCATTGGCGTTGCCGACGGCCTCCGGCAAGGTGCTGACATCGCCGGCCGTGAACACGATGCTGCGCGCGCCGTCCCCGACCAGCGCGTTGATGCCGGCCATGGCCTGCTGGGCCGTGACGGCCGCGGCCGTCGGCGCTCCAGCGAGCGAGCCGCCGGCGCGGTAATAGGCCCGCGCATCGTTGCCGCCGACCGAGATTTCGACCAGGTCGGTCGACGAGATCCTGCCGGAGAAGCCCGTCAGTCCGCTCCATTCCTGGAAGAAGCCGGGAATGCCGGGCGCCACCACGTTGGTGTTGCCGGCCATGGCGCCGCCGATCGCGTAGTTGAGCTGGGGAATGCCGAGCAGCGCCGAGGTCGTGTCGACGAAATTCGTGCCACCGCTGAAGCGGCCGGTGGGATAGAGCGGCAGCTTGCCGGCGCCGCCGGTGAAGGTCCAGAGATTGCCCGTGTCGGCGTAGCTGTCGCCAAATGCCTGAATGCGCGTATAGGTGGTCTGGGCTGCTGCCGGCCCCGTCAGTTGCAGGGACGCCGCGGACAGCGCGACCGCGCACAACAATGTCGTCCTACTCACAGGCATCCTACGCGCCTCCCCAACGCCCTACTTTTGTTTGCCCGATGTTTCCATGGTGACCATTCGAAACACCACCGCCCGCTGGTTGTAGGAACGACGACATCCGTGGCTGTGCTTTCCCCGCATCATCATGCAGTGCAAAGCGCCGCGACGCGCACGTTTGCCCGCTGGGCGGACCGGACCGCCAGCGACCATGCTCACGAAGGCTGCTGACAGAATCTGGCAGAGGGCTCGGCTAGTCGTGTGGCTGAAGCGCTGCAGACGGCGCCGCCACCGGAGAAACGACGATGCCCGACTTCAATTTTCTGATCCTCTACGTCGACAACCCGCCGAGGAGCGCGGCCTTCTATGCGGATCTGCTCGGCCGGCCCGTGATCGAACAATCGCCGACGTTCGCCATGCTGCCGCTGCGCGAGGGGGTCATGCTGGGCTTGTGGTCGCGGCACACGGTCGAGCCGACAGCGACAGGCGCAGCAGGCTTCGCCGAGGTCGCGTTCGCGGTCGGCAATGCCGGCGAGGTCCAGAGGCTGCACGACGACTGGAAGGCGCGCGGACTCTCGATCGCGCAGGCGCCGACACGGATGGATTTCGGAACGACGTTCGTCGCGCTCGATCCGGACGGGCATCGGCTGCGCGTGTTCGTTCCGCAGGATGCGGCCTAGCTCTTCCGCAGTGGCTAGCCTTTCGCGCCAGTCGGCCTTTTAGCCTAGTCTGCTTTCAGCCTAGTCCGCCTTGGCCGGCTCCGGCTCGCGATGCGGCGATGGCTGCGCGGGTGCGTTGGCGAGGCGCGCGGTGTTGGCCATGTTGGCCAGCGCCGCGACCTTTTTCTGCTGGTCGGATCCCGGCTGCACCACGCCGCATGACATGATCAACGTCGCCGCGTCCTCGGCGCTCATGTCGACCTCGATGATCTTGCTCCGCGGCAGATAGAAGAAGAAGCCCGTGGTGGGGTTCGGCGCGCACGGCAAGAACACCGAGATCTGCTCGTCGTCACCGGGCAGGCGGCTCGCAATCTCCGTGCTCGGCGGCTGCGAGATCAGGACGATCGACCACATGCCCGGCGACGGAAACTCGACCAGGCCGACTCGGCGCAGGCTCGAGCCCTTGCCCGAGAACAGCGTCTCGAACACCTGCTTGAGGCCGCGATAGATCGCCCGCACCGCCGGGATGCGGCCGAGCAGCCGCTCGCCGAGGTCGACCAGGGTGCGGCCGATCAGGTTGGCCGTCAGGAAGCCGAGCAGCGTCAGTCCGATCACGGCCACGATCAGGCCGGAGCCGGGCACGCCGAACGGCAGATAGGTTTCCGGACGATAGACCAGAGGCACGAACGGCCGGACCAGCCCGTCCACCCAGGTCACGAACCACCACGTGATGTAGAGCGTGATGGCGACGGGTCCGGCTACGACGAGGCCGGTCAGGAAATAGTTGCGAAACCGGAACATCAGCCCATGGTGGGGCGTCTCGGCCGGAGCATCGGCCAAGGGATCGGTCTCTGGCGGCAGGTCGTCGCGGGAACTCATGCGAACTTCCGGGTCGGATCAAATCTCAGCTAAGGGTCTTAGCAGATTTTTGAAGGGCAAAGGCCCTCTTTCCGACACATGCGCGCTTTGCCGCTGACCTGTGGCCCGGCAGCCGGACACCCATTTCAGGCGGAAGGTGCTTCAGGTCCGTGGCGGCGAGTTGCGACGCGGACGGCCGAACGCGGCGCCCTAGGCGCTGCGCAGCGGCAGGGCCAGCCCGACCGCCACGAAGATGCCGCCGCAGACCTGGTTGAAGCGCCGCCCAACCCGCGCGAGCCAGGGGCGAACCTGGGCCGCCGCGCTGGCGATGGCGTATTCGGTGACGAACTCGGTCACCGTATAGGTGACGGCCACGACGGCGAACTGCACCGCCAGGCTGCGATCGGGATCGATGAACTGCGGCAGCAGCGCGCTGAAGAACAGCAGGCATTTCGGGTTGGTCGCCGCGGTCAGGAAACCCTGGCGGAACAGCGCGTGTCCTCTGGCCGTCACGGCTTGGTCGGCCAGATCGACGCCCACCGGCGGCGCGAGCCACAACTTGCCCCCGAGCCATGCGAGATAGAGCCCGCCCACCCATTTCAGGACCACGAGCCAGGTGATCGACGACTGCACCAGCGCACCGATGCCGAACATGCACAGCGCGATGACGAGGATGAAGCCGATCAGGCCGCCCGCGATCGTGAACAGCGTCCTGCGTCCGCCGTGCAGCGCCCCGTGCGTCAAGGCGAGCAGGCCGTTCGGGCCTGGCGTCAGGGAGATCCCCACGGACGTGACGAAGAACAGCAGCCAGGTGTTGAGGGTCATCCCGATCCCCGTGATCAAGCGAACCGACCGATCCGCCGGGCCGGACGTTTGCCTATTCCACCGTGACCGACTTCGCGAGGTTGCGCGGCTGGTCGACGTCCGTCCCCATCACCACGGCGGTGTGGTAGGCCAACAGCTGCACCGGGATGGCGTAGACGATCGGCGTGAACGTTGCGGCCATATCCGGCATGGTGATCGTCACCAGCGAGTCCACGGTCGCCTCCTCGGCTCCCTTGGCGTCGGTCATCAGGATGATCTTGCCGCCGCGCGCGGCGACCTCCTGCATGTTCGACACCGTCTTCTCGAACACGCGGTCATAGGGCGCGATGACGACGACCGGCATGGTCTCGTCGATCAGCGCGATCGGCCCATGCTTGAGCTCGCCGGCGGCGTAACCCTCGGCGTGGATGTAGGAGATCTCCTTCAGCTTCAGCGCGCCTTCCAGCGCCAGCGGATAGGAGGTGCCGCGGCCGAGATAGAGCACGTCCTTCGACTTCGCGATCTCGCGGGCGAGCTTCTCGATCTGCGGCTCGGTCGTCAACGCCGCCGCGATCAGGCGAGGCACCTCGACCAGGCCATGCACCAGCTTGGTCTCGTCGGCTTCCGAGAGCTCGCCGCGGCCGCGACCTGCCGCGATCGCGAGCGCCGCGAGCACCATCAACTGGCAGGTGAAGGCCTTGGTCGAGGCAACGCCGATCTCCGGGCCAGCGAGCGTCGGCATCACGATCTCGCTCTCGCGCGCAATCGTCGAGGTCGGCACGTTGACGACGGAGAGCGTGTGCACGCCTTGCGACTTCGCATAGCGCAGCGCCGCCAGGGTGTCGGCAGTCTCGCCGGACTGCGAGATGAAGATGGCGAGATCGCCCTGGCGCAGCGGCGCCTCGCGATAGCGGAACTCCGAGGCGACGTCGAGTTCGACCGGCACGCGCGCGAAGCGCTCGAACCAGTACTTGGCGACGAAGCCGGCGTAGCTCGCGGTGCCGCAGGCGGTGATCGAGATGCGCTGAATGTCCTTGAAGTCGAACGGCAGCCGCGCCGGCAGCACTACGCGCTCGGCGCCCATGTCGACGTAGCGCGCCAGCGTATGGCCGACGACCTCCGGCTGCTCGTGGATCTCCTTGGCCATGAAGTGGCGATAGTTGGCCTTGTCGACCAGGAACGACGACGCGCCGGATTTCAACACGTCGCGCTTCACCACCGCGCCCGAGGCGTCGTGGATGATGCCGGAGTCGCGGGTGATCTCGACCCAGTCGCCGTCATCGAGATAGCTGATCGTGTCGGTGAACGGCGCCAGCGCGATCGCATCCGAGCCGAGGAACATTTCACCGTCGCCGTAGCCCATCGCGAGCGGCGAGCCCTTGCGCGCACCGATCAGGAGGTTGCCATGACCCTTGAACAGGAAGGCCAGCGCGAACGCACCCTTCAATTGCGGCAGCGACGCAGCCACGGCCTGCTGCGGCGAATGGCCTTTCAGCAAATAGGAGTTGACCAGATGGACGACGGTCTCGGTGTCCGTTTCCGACGCGAACCTGGCGCCCTGCTTTTCGAGCTCGGCCCGTAGTTCGCGAAAATTCTCGATGATGCCGTTATGTACCACGGCAACGTTGTCAGTCGCATGCGGATGCGCGTTGCTCTCGGTCGGCTTGCCGTGGGTCGCCCAGCGCGTGTGACCGATGCCGGCGTGCCCCTTCAGCGGATGCTGCTCGAGCCGCTTCTGCAGGTTCTTGAGCTTGCCCTCGGCGCGCCGCCGGTCCAAATGATCGCCCTCGAGCGTGGCAACGCCCGCGGAATCGTAGCCGCGATATTCGAGACGTTTCAAGGAATCGACGAGATGCTCGGCAACCGGCCCGCGTCCCAGGATCCCGATGATTCCGCACATCAGCGCTAGTCCCCAAATCGTCGAGAGAGATTCAAAAGCGTGGCATTGTCTTAACGAAAACCGCGCGCTTTCAGGATTCAATAATTATTGCGGATTGCGACAGGGTTAAGTGGGAGCCCTAACCGAGGGCCTGCATGCAACTCCGGTTTGATGCGGAGGTCCGGTTCGGAGCGCACTTAACGTCCGGTCAACGCTTTCGCGCAGAGACTGTCGCGTCGGAGAGGACGCCATGACCTATAGCCGCCGCCCAACTGATCCCAAAGGCACCAGCCCGCTGAGCCTGTCGCATCCGACCTCCGGAAGCCATCTGGCGCACTGGCCGCCGCCGGCCTTGAGCAGCGAGCTCAAGCCGATGCCGATCAAACATCGCGCCAACGAGCCCGTCAAGCACGCCACCCGCCGCGGGTGGCGTTTGACACGTGCGATGTTCGCTGAGTTCCAGGACGACGAAAGCTGATTTCTCAGCTCACTTCTTGTGGCGTTGCTTGGCATTCCGGAAGCGCGCCGCAGCGCCCTCACGCGTCGTCTGCGGGCTCCGCTCGAGCGCCAGCGCATCATCGGGCACGTCGCGCGTGATCACCGAGCCAGAGCCGATATAGGCGCGGGCGCCGATGGTGATCGGCGCCACCAGCGAGGTGTTGGTGCCGATGAAAGCGCCCTCGCCGATATTGGTCTTGTGCTTGTTGAAGCCGTCATAGTTGCAGGTGATGGTGCCGGCACCGATATTGGCATTGGCCCCAACATGGGCGTCGCCGATATAGGACAGGTGATTGACCTTCACGCCCGCCTCCAGCACCGCGGCCTTGGCCTCGACGAAATTGCCGATCTTGGCGCCGTCTCCGAGTGTCGTACCGGGCCGCAGCCGCGCAAACGGCCCGAGCAGGCTGTTCCGGCCGAGCTTGGACTGCACGATGTGCGAAAACGAATGCACCACCGCGCCGTCGCCGATCGACACGCCGGGGCCGATCACGACGAACGGCTCGATGGTCACGTCCTTGCCGAACGTGGTATCCGCAGCGAGGTAGACGGTCTCCGGCGCGACCAGCGTCACGCCTGCATCCATCGCCGCGCGGCGCAGCCGGTTCTGCATCACCGCCTCGGCTTCGGCGAGCTGCGCCTTGGTGTTGACGCCGCGCACCTCGTCCTCGGAGGTCTCGATCACGACCGCCTCGAGCCGCTGCTCGCGCGCGATCGCCACCGCATCGACCAGATAGTACTCGCCCTTGCTGTTGGCATTGCCGATCCTGTCGAGGATCGCGAGCGCGCGACGGCCGTCCATCGCCATCACGCCGGCATTGCACAGCGTGATCGCCCGCTCCGCTTCGCTTGCATCGGCCTGCTCGCGGATCGCGACCAGCTTCGATCCGTCGAGCAGAAGGCGTCCATAGCCGGTCGGATCGGCGGCGCGGAAGCCGAGCACGGCGAGCGCTGCGCCTTCCACGAGCGCTGCCCGCAGCCGCGCGAACGTCTCGGCCGTGATCAGCGGCGTGTCGCCGAATGCGACCAGCAGATCGTCTGCGCCGCGCGCGATCGCCTGCCGCGCCGCCAGCACCGCATGCGCCGTCCCCAGCCGCTCGCGCTGAACGAAGATATCCGCGTCGGGCCGCAGGCGCCTGGCTTCCTTCTCGACCGCTTCGTGCCCTGGCCCCACCACCACGGCGATGCTGGCGCCATCGCCTTGCGGCGCCGCCGCCAGGACGTGCGCGAGCAATGATTCGCCGGCGATGGGATGCAGCACCTTGGGGACGCTCGTGCGCATCCGCGTGCCCTCGCCTGCCGCAAGCACGATGGTCAGACTGGATCGAGCGGTCATGAAACACCTGGGATGAAGGGAGCGCATAGGTCGCGCTGTCATAATGCGTTTTCTGCGCGGGGCAAACCGCACCCGCTGAAGCCCCTGGTGGTTTTCCTGTTAATGTTCGCTTCGTGATTCGATTAAGGCAGGTTCATGGCTAAGGACTCCCGCAAATCCGCCGGCACAAATGGAGCTGAGAAGACGGGGGCGACTCTGTCCGGACTGTTTGCCGACGAGAACGAGTTCGATCGCCGCGCGCTGTGGCGACTCAGCTGGTGGGGGGCTGGCGCCGTCGGCGCCGTCGGCCTGGCCGTTTTCACCAATCAGGCGGCACAGGGATGGCGGCAGGACCGTGTTTCCGCGGCCGATCTGTCGCGCCAGGCACAATTGCTGCAGTCGCTGGCCCGCGAGACGCAAGGCGAGGCGCGCCAGCTCGGCGCGGCCATCGAGACGCTCAACACCGATCGCGACCGGCTGTACGCGCGCGTGACCGTGCTCGAGCAGGGATTGGACTCGGTGACCGGCGCGCTGGCCAAGCAGAGCGCCCAGGCAACCGCCAATCCCGCCCCCGGCGGCAAAGTCGCACCCGCGCCGCAGATCGCGGCCGTGGAGTCCCAGGCCACGGTGGCGGCCCCATCGAGTTCCGCGGCGTCCAGCCCCTTGCCGGCCTACGCGAACGCGTCGCCGTTCATGCCGATTCCCAACGGGGCCGCCGGAATCAATCCGGCTCAGCCCGGTTCCCCGGCGGCTGCCGCGAGCGCCGACAAGACGAAACAGGAGCAGTCCAGGCCGATGTCGGCCGGGCTGTCGGGTGCTTCGTCATCGTCCGTCTCCGCCGCTCTGTCGCCGCCCCCACCTGCACCCGCCGTCGCGGCGACCGGTTCCCAGTCGCCTGGTGGCGCACCGGACCCGGCCGGCAAGCCGGCCGAGACCGACAAGCTCGCAAAGGCTGAGCCCGCAGAGGCCGCCGCCAAGGGCAATGACAGCACGGACGTCACGGTCACGGCGGTCCAGAAGACCGAATTCGCAGTCGATCTCGGCGCGGCCAGCTCGCTCGGAGGATTGCGGGCGCTGTGGCGGGATCTCGTGAAGACCCATGCCGACCTCGCCTCGCTCAGGCCGATCATCATCCTGAAGGAAGGCCGGAGCGGTCCGGGCATGCAGCTGCGACTCGGCGCCGGCCCATTGGGCGACGCGGCCACGGCGGCGAAGATCTGCGCGGTGCTCGCCGAGAGCCGGCGCGCTTGCGAGACCACCGTCTATGACGGCCAGCGCCTCGCAGTCCGTGAGGAGCCGGAGGGGGCCGAGGCGGCCAAGCCGGGCGCTCCGGCGGCTGCCGCCCTGAAGCCGGTGCAGCGTCGGCGCACGTTTCAGCCGCAGGCCCAGCAGCAGCGCCACGGCAAGCGCGAGGAGCCGCCGCCCACAGCAGCAGCACCAGCGCCGCCGCCGGCAGAGGCGCCCAAGCCCGAGCAACCGTCGGCGCTGTCGTCGTTCTTCCGCCGCTCCTGAGCCTCAAATCATCGTGCAGCCAAAGCCGGTTGGGACGGATTGTGAAAGCAGTCCGCGAACCGGCTTTGCGGCTTGTCCGACGATCCTTTCCGCAGCATAGTCCCGCGCATGAAAAAGACCCCGTTCCGCCTCTCGCCCTATCAGGTGCAATGGCTCCTGATCATAGGCTTCGTCACCGTCGGCTATGCCCTCTATCTGCGCTATCTCGCGATCGAGCTGTCGAGCGTCGCGCTGGCCTGCGATGCCGGCCTGCAGACGCTGGCCTGCAAGAGCCGGGCGGTCGCGACCACGCTGTTCAAGAATTCGGTGTTCGGCGCCACCGCGCTGGTGATCGCGGTGCTGCACGTGATGCGGCCGTCGATCGTGCTCTTGACCGGCGGACTGATCGCCGCCGGCCTCGGCATCGTGCTCTACAACATCGTGCTGTCGGGGCTGGCGATCGGCCTGCTCATTCTCGGATTTGCGCGGCCCGCGCCCGCCACAGCGTGAACGCCAGCAGCAGATACATCGCGCAGGTCCACATCGCCTGCCAGTTGTCGCGGCCCTCGTTGTAGATCACGTAGACCGAGGAGATCGCGAGCAGGCCGGCGAAGCTGGCCTCGGCGATCGGGCGCGCGCCCTGCGCCGGACGATTGCCGAGCAGCATCGCGAACGGCACCACCGCCATGGTCAGGCTCGCGAACGGGAAATCGCGGTAGCGCGGGTCGAATACGAAGCCGAGCGCCGTCTCGGCCGCGATCAGCACCGTCACGACCAGGACCAGACCCAGCAGGTAGGTGATCTTCAACTGCTTGCGGCCGTCATTCGGTCCGAGCAGGTCGAGAAAGGTCGGCAACGGCCGCCCGGCCATCGCCGCGTTGGCGCTGAGGATGGGCGCCAGGACGCCGGCAGCGAGCAGCGCCCCCCAATGCAGCCAGCCGCCGACACCGAGGCTCTCATAGAACATCTTGTCCGCGGCCATGCCGAACAGCACGCCCGCTGTCGTCGCGGAGAACCCGACCCCGATCCAGGCCGAAACGTGCGGCGGCCAGGGCCGGCGCCGCACCGTCAGCCACCCGGCCAGGAACACCACGAACGACAGGATCATGCCGCCGCCCATCTGCAGCTTCCACAGCGGATAGTTGCTGACGGGCTCGCCCGGCGGATATTTCAGCGCGCGCTGGTCATCGCTGATCAGGCCCCAATAGCCGCCGACCGTGCCTTCGAGCTTGCGCTTCCACGGCTGGTCATAAGCCTCGATCAGGTTGACGCGGAAGTTCTCGCGCTTGGCGAGGCTGAGGATCTCCGATACCACCCGCGCCTGGTTGGCGCGCGACGGCAGCGCGCCCTCGCGCATCCGCCCCTCGCTCGGCCAGCCGGTCTCGCCGATCAGAATCTCCTTGCCCGGAAAGGCGATGCCGACCTGCTGGCGGATGGCGTCGACATGGGAGGCGGCGAATTTCGCGCGCACCGGCATGTCCTCCCAATACGGAAGGATATGAACCGTGACGAAGTCGACGATGTCGTAGAGCTCGCGGTTGCGCAGCCAGAACTCCCAGACGTCGGCATAGGTCACGGGGACCTGGACCTGGGCCTTGACGCTGCGGATGGTCGCAGCGAGATCGGCGGTCGTCATCTCACCGCGCAGCAGCACCTCGTTGCCGACCACGACCGCCGTGATCACCTTCGGATAGCGCTTGATCAGGTCGACCGCGATCGCGATCTGCTGCTCGTTCTTCAGCTTGTTGGAGCCGAGCCAGATGCCCTGGATCACCTTGATGCCGACCCGGGATGCGATTCCCGGCACCTGGTCGAGGCCGTTCTCGATCGAATAGGTGCGCACGCATTCGGAGATCTTGGCGAGCTGCACCAGGTCCTGCTCGATCTGCTCGGCGTCGATATGGGTGGTCGGATCCAGCGGGCTCTGCTGGCCGCGGAACGGCGCATAGGACACGCACTGCAGCTTCGAATCGAGCTCGATCGGCGCGCGCGCGAGCGTGATCGGCTGGGCCAGCCACCACCACGCGGCGGCGATGACACCCAAGGATATGAGCAGAAGCGCCAGCGGCGTAGGAAGGGATTTCAGTTCCGTGTCTCCAGGCAGGGTGGTGTCGATTACCCGGTCGGCGGCGATCTGCCAAGTAGGCGATCGGCCGAGCCCTCTGGCACTCTTGGCGGACCCGCTTCAAATCACCCTTTTACGATGACGCGAGAAAGTTGGTACGTTGCTGGACAAATTCCGAGATTCCGGTCATTGGGAATCCCGGTTGACCCCGGCCGTCGCAACCAGGTTTCTCGGCCCTGCGCAAGCGCCCGTCAGGAACGCTCCGCGACAGTCGGAATCAATCTCCCGCCGCAATCGGGGCCGATTTGATCGGCATCACCACTGCGTCCGTCAGGGGACGGCACGAAGGCAACAATCGGGGAATTTATGGGTCGACGCGTGCTCAAGTCCAAGTTTTCGGTTTCGCGCCTGTCCGCGGCTCTGGGCCTCGTGCTCCTCATCGGCGCGCCCGGCGCCCTCGCCCAGAGCGGCAGCGACCATCCCCAGGACCAAAAGCCGCAGGCGGCCAATCCGGCCGACGTGTCGAGGGACAACCAGCGCAAGGCCGACGAATTCACCGAAGCGTCCCAGGCGCTCAGTGGCGGCCCGGCCGGCAATCCCGAATGCGTCTGGCTCGGCCGCCGCGTCGTCCAGCTGATGTACAACGACGACCTCGATACCGCCTTCCGCCACCTCGATCTCTATGACCGGTTCGGCTGCCCCGGTGGCCACGTTCAGGCCGCCTTCCGCTGCCTGACGCGATTCATCCCGCAGATCGATCCGAAGGTGCCGAACTCGCTGAACAACCACGTCCATACCTGCTGGATCAATCCGGACGCGAAGCCGCAGGTGGCTGCGGCGCCTGCGCCGGGCCCAGCCTCGAGCCCGGCAGCGACGCCGGCCGCGCAGGCGTCTCCAGCGCCGACGCAGCAGCCCGCCCCCCAGGCTTCGCCCTCGCCCCCGCAGCCTCCGGCGAAGTGACCGGCGCCTGAGGCAGGCAGGACGCACGATCGCGGCGACCGCCCCCCATGCGTGGCGTGCGCATGACAGCGCTCCGATCACGTGGCAGGATACGATCGAGGTCGTCGACGCGCGCTTGAGCCTCGCCCCGGTTCAGGCACCGTTCAGCATGATTGGGCTCTGTTGGGATGGCATATGATGTCGCGGCCTTCGGCTGTGACGGCGTGAGAATGACCGCCTTCGTCGTTCGTCGTCGAACGTCACGCGTGAACGTGCTCCCGGTAGCATCGCATACCCGAGATGGAACGGCGATCGACCGCTCCGCTTCGCCGCTGACTTGATCCTAGGAATGGTTGCCCCTCCAATGCGTGCCGTCGTCGCCGTCCTGCTCCTCGTCACCGCTGTGCACGCCGCCCTCTGGGGACTGCTGCAGGACAAGCAGGAGGCCCCCAATTTCACCGGCCTGCTGCAGAGCGTTTCCTACGATCCGCATGAAGGAACCGGAGCCCCCGGCGCCAACACCGTGGCCTCGCCGGAACGCATCCGCGCCGACATGAAGAAGCTCGCCACGATGACGCGGGCCATCCGGCTTTACTCTTCTACCGGCGGCCTCGAGATCGTGCCGCCGCTGGCCGCGGAGGCCGGACTGAAGGTGATGCTCGGCGCCTGGATCGACAAGGATCCGGACCGCAACGAGCGCGAGATCCAGTCGGCCATCACCCTCGCCCGCCGCAACAGCAACGTCATCGGCATCGTGGTCGGCAACGAGACCATCCTCACGGCGACCCAGAAGGTCGATGAGCTGATCGAGAAGATCAAGCGCGTGAAGAAGTCGGTCAACGTGCCCGTTACCACCGGCGACGTCTGGAACAGCTGGCGCGACAACCCCGAGCTCGCGGCCAATGTCGACTTCATCGCCGCGCACGTGCTGCCCTATTGGGAATTCTTCACCGACGACCAGGCCGTCGATCAGGCGGTGGATCGCTATCAGCTCCTGAAGAAGCAGTTCCCCGGCAAGCGCATCATGATCGCCGAGTTCGGCTGGCCGAGCCAGGGCTACAGCCGCAGCGGCGACAACCGCGGGCCCGCCGTGCCGGGCCCACTCCGGCAGGCGAAGGTGTTGCGCAATTTTCTCGCCCAGGCCGCCTCGATCGGCATGGAATACAACATCGTCGAGGCCATCGATCAGCCCTGGAAATATTTCGAAGGCGGCGTCGGCCCGTATTGGGGCGTCCTGAATGCCGCGCGCGAGGCGAAATTCGCCTGGAGCGGCCCGATCGTGAATCCCGACTATTGGCAGCTCGCGGCCATCGCGCTGCTGGTCGGCGTGCTGCTGTCGCTGCCGATCGTGCGGCTGCGCCAGCCGACCGTGCTGCAGGCGATGATGCTCGCCATCACGGCACATGGCGTCGGTGCCTGGGTCTCCAACGTCTTCGCCTATTGGAACGTGCACTATTTCGTCTGGGGCTCGACCTTCGCACTGACCCTCGGCCTGATCCTCTTGGTTCCATTGATCCTCATTGCGATGGCCCGCATCGAGGAGATCGCCGCGATCGCCTTCGGCCGCGAGCCGCGCCGTCTGCTGACCCGCGACAAGGCCGCGCGCGACCGCGCCGCCATGCCGGAGGGCTATTGCCCGAAGGTGTCGATCCACGTGCCGGCCTATTTCGAGCCGGTCGACATGATGAAGCAGACGCTGGATGCGCTGGCGCGGCTCGACTACCCGAACTACGAGGTCGTCTGCATCATCAACAACACGCCCGACCCGGCGTTCTGGCAGCCGATCCAGGATCACTGCCGCATGCTCGGCGAGCGCTTCAAGTTCATCAACGCCGAGAAGGTCAAGGGCTTCAAGGCCGGCGCCTTGCGCATCGCGATGGAGCGCACCGCCGTCGACGCCGAGATCATCGGCATCATCGACGCCGACTATGTCGTGACGCCGGACTGGCTCTCCGACCTCGTGCCGGCCTTCGCCGACCCCGCCGTCGGCCTGGTGCAGGCGCCGCAGGAGCATCGCGACGAGGATCTGTCGCTGATGCACTACATCATGAATGGCGAATATGCCGGGTTCTTCGACATCGGCATGGTCCAGCGCAACGAGGAGAACGCGATCATCGTGCACGGCACGATGTGCCTGATCCGGCGCGCGGCGATGGACATGGCCGGCGGCTGGTCGAGCGACACGATCTGCGAGGACACCGATCTCGGCCTCGCCATCCAGGAGCTGGGCTGGCAGACCCACTACACCAACACCCGCTACGGCCAGGGCCTCCTGCCCGACACCTACGAGGCGTTCAAGAAGCAGCGCCATCGCTGGGCCTATGGCGGCTTCCAGATCGTCAAGAAGCACTGGCGCCGCTTCCTGCCCGGCCACAGCCGGCTGACCTCGGACCAGAAGCGCGAGTTCTCGCTCGGCTGGCTCAACTGGCTCGGTGCCGAGAGCCTCGGCGTCGTGGTCGCGATCCTCAACCTGATCTGGACGCCGATCGTTGCCTTCGCCGGCATCGCCATTCCCGACAAGATCCTGACCATCCCGATCCTCGCCGCCTTCGTGGTCTCGCTCGCTCACTTCCTGATCCTCTACCGGCTGCGGGTGGCGGTGAAGCCGTGGCAGATGCTGGGCGCGATGGTCGCGGCGATGAGCGTGCAGTGGACGGTCAGCCGCGCCGTGGCGCAGGGCCTGATCACCGAGCACCTGGCGTTCGCCCGCACGTCCAAGGGCGGCCTGTCGCGGATGTCGATCGAGTTCCAGGCGTTCTGGGAGGCCGTGATCGGCGCCCTGCTCCTGATCGGCGCCACCATCCTGATCGTGACCAACACGCTTGCCATCACCGAACTCTACATCTTCGCCGCCGTCCTGATCCTGGAGAGCCTGCCGTTCCTCTCAGCGGTCGCCATCGCGCTGCTGGAGATGTCGCGCATCAACTCCTTCGAGTTCTGGCGCTACACCACCGTCCGCACCGCCGAGCTGATCGGCCTGCGCCCGGTCTGGGTGCCCGAGCTGGCGGGGCCCGGGATGCAACCGGCGCCGCTGAGCGCGGCAGCAACGAAGGCGGCGGATAAGGCGTAGCGCCGAGCGAGGCCTGCCGAAGCCTGCACCGCGTAGCCCGGATGAGCGGACGCAAGGGCCCCGAAGGGCGCAGGCGGCAGCGACATCCGGGGTCATCGCGACGGGGCCCGTGAGACCCCGCATGTCGCCGTCGCTCTGTCGAGCGCCGGCGGCGGCTCATCACGGCGGCTCATGGCGGGCGACGGCCCCGTCATCGCCGCGCCCGAAACGATCGTCGATCTCCCGTGGTTTCCCCCGCCCGCCCTATTGACCGGAACGGACCCACCCCCTACACAGCGCCCACGACAGCATGCGGCCCAAGGTCGGGGTTTTGCCGCCCCGATTTCATGCCGCAATGAACCACGGCCACGCCGCAAGCGTTCCGATGGGTACCTGCCGACGATCCGGACAGTGACGGCCCTGCCGTCGCACCGCTTCTTGGAAGCGAGCGCGTAGCTCAGCCGGTAGAGCACGTGACTTTTAATCATGGGGTCCCGGGTTCGAGTCCCGGCGCGCTCACCAAGATCCCGAACGATCGAATAGTCAGCCTGGTAGACGCCTCCCTTGGCCACGTCGGAACATCGGTAAGACGATGCGTGGCCTCGATCGCCCGTAAGCGGCGGCCTGAATGGGTCTCGATCGGAACTCGATTTGATATTCGACGAGTCGAACGCCCTCGATCCTCATGCGGCTTTGGATCCTCAGTCATTTCCTTGGCTACGATGCTCGTGCGAACCTGACGGGACGTCTCCATGTTCTTTCCACCCAGGCGATGTAACGAGGAAGCTGCCCGATCGCGCGGTCGGACGCGCAGCGCGCCCGCTCTCGCGCGTCAGCTCGATCATGTCGGCACCTCCACGTCTGCCAGAATTGCAGTCTGCGCAAGCAGGGTGCTAAGGTCGATAACCAAAGGTATCGCAAGTCATTTTCATCGAATTCCAGTAAGGCCTTTTTGGCAAGGCGCTCGCGCGTCAGGGGAGCCAGCATGTCTGCAAGCTACGGCGCCGTAATCAACGGGCTGCTCAACGGCGTCGGCTTCCAACTCATTCGCCAATCGACGCTCGATCAGCTGATCTCGTCGGCTCGCAATGGACATGCAAGCGAGCAGGACAACGAGGCAGGACCGAACGACGCCGTCGAACTCGATCCCACGCGATTGGGCAACGAAGGTGAGGATCAAGTCCGAACGGATTTGCAAGCCAGCGAACCGACGGAGACGGTATCGGCCAGCTATCTCCAGAACCTGCAGCGCGAGAGTTTGGCGCTTCGCGAGATGTCGACCGAGCTCATCAAGCTCAAGCTGCAACTGGCCGGAGCGAACGACGGCACCAACTCGAGCGAGCCATCGACTCCGGACGTTGCCGGCCCCCGACTCTACACACCGGTATACGACCACGCGGGATTGCGAACCGATCCCGCGATCGTGCACAACCATGACTTCATGCGGGATCCCCGCTTTGTCGCCGCCTACGAACGTGGCGTCGCCGCCGAGGGCTATGAACCTCGCTATTTCTGGCGGACGCACGTTGCGCTCTGGTGCGCCAGCATCGGCGTCAGCCTTGGCGGTGATTTCGTCGAATGCGGCGTATGTCGCGGCATGCTCAGCTCTTCAATCATGCACTATCTCGACTGGAACAACATCCAACGTCGATTTTTTCTGTTTGATACGTTTACCGGTGTCGACGAGCGCCTCGTCACCGATGAGGAGGTCGCAAGCGGCAACCTCGGCTACTTCAGAGAGATGTACAAGAGCGACATCTATGAGGATGCCGTTCGCAACTTCTCCGAATACAAGAATGTCGACATCATTCGTGGCAGTGTCCCAGCGAGCCTGTCGACCGTCGACATCAATGCCGTCGCGTATCTGTCGATCGACATGAACAATGTCACGCCCGAGATCGCGGCCATCGACCACTTCTGGAGCAAGCTCCAGCCAGGCGCCCCGGTTCTGCTCGACGATTATGGTTTCGTTCGCTACGAGGCCCAGAAGCGCGCATTCGACACCTGGGCCTCTCAGCATGGCGTCACTATTCTCGCGCTTCCCACAGGACAAGGCCTGATCATCAAGCCACCATCGGCGTCAGGGGCTGTGCGTCGGAAGTGGCGCCGCATAGCTCCATTTTTGTGCACCGCCACCGTGAAGCGGTTTTTTGGGATGACGACGGCGTAAGGTTGTCCACATGCCGACTGGCTTGTTCGGCCAATCCAAGGCACAATCGAACATTGCAGTCTTTGATTTATTACCGGGGCGTTTCAATGAATTGGGCAAGAACAGTCGTCGCGATTCCGAATTACGGTGACAGTGCACAATATTAGCCGTCGCTTTCACCGAGTTAATTAGTGCACTGTCACCGTAATCCTAGCCGAAACCGGCGTGCGGCCCGCGGTCGGCTTCAACTGGAACAATGGCACCCTGACCTCCGTCATGGTGACCTACCCCAAGCTCTACACCGCCGAACCGCTCCTGGAGAAAGTCCGCGCAGCGGTGATTAAGGAATTCAAGCGAAGTCCGAGGCAAATGTGCTCGGGTTTGCGGTGAATGGGTGAGGGAGCGCGAGAGGGCTACCTAACTACGAGAGAAGTTTAGTGCAGTCCCACACCGGCCGCACGACCGCTACACTCCTGCAGCCTTAGGAAGCGCTACCTTGGGTCTTCCTCGCCTTCGGACTTGTTTCGACGGGAGTTCGATTACGTGCACGTCAGAACAATCTCTCAATAATGGATGCTCGGACCAGTCCTTGCTGTCGATTAACCGATATTCTGGAACACTCGTAGTCATCTGCGCTCGATGTTGGGCGAAGTAGTCAAGAAATTTTGGGTCGACATCCGAGGAAATAGAGTGGCGCCGATGTTCAATGGCAACTCTACTGGTAACACCGCTGCCGGCAAAGAAATCCAGCACCGTCGACTCTGGGTACGACATCGAACGGATAATTCGCTCGATCAAAGCTTTAGGCTTTTGCGTAGGGTGTCCGACGCGCTCTTTGGAGTTTCCATTCAACCGAGGGATTTTCCACACGTTCGTTGGATTAATACCCTTTTCCAAGCTTTCATGCTTCAAACGTTTGTCACGCTTGTAAAGCTCCAGAATGTGCGGCGGCAATTTTTGCCTTACCGCATCAAGATCAAAGTAATATTTGGGGCTTTTCGCGAACCAAGCTATTTCCTCATGCCTGTTGGCAAAGAAGCGCTGTGCGCCCATGCCGTTCGGATAGTTCCATATAATGAGATTCGCCAAGAGCATATTGCTGTTTTGACGCATCCAACTAATTAAACTGAGAAGATCGCCTGAACCTGCTTCCCCCTGATATTGAAGGCCACCGAAAATGACGAAATTACCGGTCGGGGATAAGACCCGTTCAACCTCTCTTATCCACTGGGACGCCCAATCAACGTAGTGGTTCATATCGTCCCATGTAGCCACGTTGATATTGTACGGAGGATCGCAGATTACGAGCTGGACCGAACTCGACGGCAGCTTCTTAAGCGTATCGAGGCAGTCAGCGACTGCAATGACGTGTGACGTCGGGTCGCTCGTCGGCTTGGCGACTGACCGTGTGGAGGAATGGGATATCCCGTTCTTCCGAAGAAGATTCATCCCAATGTGGCCGCCGTTTCTGTGTGATCTATTGGACATTTGGTGCCGGAATCTGCATTACGCTCTTCAGGTAATAGGTGTCAGTCAGGAACGAAGCGCCGAACAAATTGCGCAGGGCTTTCTGATCAGCGAGTGCAAGGGTCGATTTTTTACCCCAATCGGCCAGGATTATCGGGAGCATTTTCTCGCCTACCTTCGGATCAGTCCCCGGCGCTACGATGACATCAGGTGCTAGGGCAAGCGTACCAACGAGCACGCTTGAATTGTTCTGCCCAACGATCCTGCAGCTTTCGAGCAGGTTCAGCAGAAACGGACAACGATGTTTAGCTGATTCTACCGTCCCTGCCTCTATGCCGATTTCATCGCAGAATAGCTTTACCGCGTCCGACTCGAAGAAGGTTTCATAGATGCGCACCTTTGCTACCGTTGCAGTCCGCTCTTGCTGATAAAGCAGGATCAGCATCTGTTTGACCGCTGGCATGTTCAGCACGCATGAATGGTACAATTTTTGAAGCTCGGCCGATTCGTCGCAAGCCGTGCTGACTACTTCATTGTAATAATTGGCCTGCTGCATCGCTGTTGAATAGTCGCCGTTCTCGTCTCTTTTCAGGACCAAGTCGGCAGGCTTGACGAACGGCTTGATCAAGTTCCAAAGCTTCCGACCCGCATCGGTCAACGCTGGGACGTAGGAGATCGTATCGTCGATCAGCCGAATGTCGGTGATTAGCCCGAGCTCGATAGCAGCAAGCATCTTGTACTTAATTTGACGCCGATAGGCCGCAAGCCGCCCGCTACCCAGCGATCCATCTAGGCGGATGAACTGATCGTCAAATGCAGTGCCCGTCCGATCGCCTGCAAAATGCGACAGGATCGTTAGGATGTGACCAAGATGAGTTCCCTGGGGGTAGTGGAAGCTCTGCTCGGTGTGCCGAACGAAACGACGCCGTTCGGGCGGACTCGATGGAATTATTGCTGGCGCAACCGTAGATCCCGACTCCTCCAGCTTAACGCCCGGCAATTTGAAGATAGATTTGAGGTATACGCTCGGCTTGCCGGTCTTTGTCGCAGCTTCTTCGCCTTCTTCTTCGATCTCACGAGCGCGCTTTGTGGGGGCGAGTGCCAAGCTTCCGGCAGCCAGAAGATCATCGATATCCGCATGCTTGTTAATCCGCGACAAGCCCGCTTGAGTTCCTTTGAACCAGTTTTCGATGCGAGCTTCGATATCCTTGAGAATCGTCAGGTCGTCGCCGCTGCCAGAATCGAGTATCAACCCAGCTTCCACATTCGAGCCAGCGATACCCGACTCTGTCAAGTTCGCAGAGCCCACGTAGGCAGTCTGCGAGCCATCCTCCCGAACGAAGTGATAGACCTTTGGATGGTAAAGACAATTGTCGAAACTGACCACTCCAAGGGATACGTTCGTCTTCGGTATGCCTAAGGTCCCTGCAAGGAATGCAATGTGGCTCGCCAATGTCACGCCGCCGTTCGAACCTAACAGGAGGCGCACGATGTTTCCGTCTGACGCGCATTGTTTCAAGAGAGGCAATAGAAGGCTTGAGCCATCGAGGGTGAAGTATCCCGCTTGGCACCGAAACTCGCGAATCTTAGACTCAACGGTCGATTTCATCCAAAATCCGACCGTCTGTTCGGCTTCGCGTAAACTTGTGTCGATGTATTTCATGGTAATCGCAAACGAGGATGCTGAAGAGGTCATAACAGCACACAACCGCTTCCCGTGCCCATGGCCACGACGATTCCAACAAAGATATTCGTATGAAATCTGTAATCCCGGTTAGACCTAGACCTAACCTTGTCCTGGGGGCAAGCGTCTAAACTGTCGGCTAACGTATTGATCTCACTGGGTGAGCGCGCTGAGGCTCGAACCCAGGACCCCGAGATTAAAAGTCACGTGCTCTACCGGCTGAGCTACGCGCTAGCTTCCAGGGAAGCGGTGTGGCGGCTTGAGCCGTCACTGTCCGGATCGTCGGCAGGATACCATGAGAAGGCGCAAAGCGTCGTCGTGATTCACTGCGGCGCGCGATCGGGGCGGCAAAACCCCGGCCTTCGGCCGCATGCTGTCGCCCGCGCTGTGTAGGGGGTGGGTCAGTTTCGGTCAATAGGGCGGGCGGGTGAAACCACAGGCTGGGGGGCTTGGGCGGATTCCCTGAGCCTGGGGAGGGGCTTGCGGAGGGTCCCGCGCAGCCAGTTTCGTGCACCCTCGCCGCAACTGCCGTAACCGCCAATACCGAAAGATCCGTCCCTTACCTGCCGGGGGCAGCATCGGCCTCCAGCACGACCTTCGCGACGGGATACCGCCAATCGTTCTTCGTGTTGTCGGCGGCGGCGTCGATGCCGGCCACGATGACCGCACCAAGGATGCCGCCGTTCATGCCGCTGGCCAGACGAGCCTGGCGCGTCGAATCGAAGGGCGCGACCGTGATCATCCGCTTTTGATAGCCGGGCTTCTGGCAGGTCACGGCAAGCGTGCTCGACTGTCCGCGATAGAGCGGCACGCGCACCTTGGCGGGGCTCGTCATGGTTGCGCTGAAGCCGGAGGCTTCCAGTGAGCAGGACGCTCCGGCCATCTCGACCTCGCCTCCCCCGCCGGGATTGTGAAATGTCCGCACCTCCACGAGCTGGTCACCCGCGAGCTCGGGCACGCTTGCGTCGGTGCGGCGCTTCGGCTCGTAGACGTCGATTCCTCGGCTGCCTGTCGTCGACCTGACGTCGGTCACACTGTTGACCGCAAGCGGCGCAGCACACCCGCCAAGACACGCCGCTCCCACGATGGCCAGCCAGCCGGCCATCCGACGCAAACCGTTCATTTGAGCCCCCACAGCACCCCTACTGTCGTTACTAGCGGTAGCAGGGGCCGATCTGGGGAACAATAGTCGCAACCTCAGGGGGAATAGAAACAACTAACAAAAAGCCGACTTCGTTGCGGGCCGGCCACAATCGCTGTCGTCCCGGCACGCAATGCTCGCATGAGTTGCAGTGGTCGTTGGGCCTTCATGGCGCAGCTTCTTGGGACAGCCAGCGGATCATGGCGCGACGGCCCTGCGCATTCCAGCAGCGTTGCCGTGAGGATGCGCGGAAAAACTCATTTCATCAGGTCCCTCAAGGCGATCACCCTTGTCCAGTCCCTCCGCCAAAAATATTCGACTTCACTTTTTCCGAATTTCATGATTGACTGTCCCCAACCCGTGCTCCTCGAGAGGGGCGCTTCGCGATCGTCACGGACGTTGAGCGCGGGATGCGGTGGCCGCAGGTGGGTCGCAGCGTGCTTGATGTGCGCGGACGAACGGCTCCTTGCGGACGTGAAATCGCGTGGTCCTGGCGCCCCGAAGCTGGCGCCAAGTCCTGGGGGTGATGATCCCCGAGGGCGACGGTGGCTATCAAGCCGGACACCGGGGAGATCGCGTATAAACGTGAAGACCATCGCGCGGGGAATGCCGGATGTCGGCTGAACCTTGTATGGGGAGTAAGTTGTCGAGAGGGGCGTCGTTTGTTGGGGGCGGCCTTTGGCGCCAAGGAGAGGCGCGGTCAAGGCTGGCCGAAGGCCACCGCCGGAGGCGGCGCGTCAGCGGCCTTGAGCGCGCCGAGCTTGGCGCCATCATGGCGCGCCCGCAACGCGCGGTGTCGCGATGGCAGGCCGGACGTGATGCGAGGATTGGGCCGTGAACGACAATGCGGAACGACCGCATCACCTTGTATCCGGTCGGGCGCGAGGCCCGGTACCCTGATCTTTCATGCACGGGGGAAGGTAAGGCCCAGTCAAGACGGGACCCCTCTGTGAGAGCGGGAGGTTTATGCCCCCGGTTCAGCACGGTCACGCGTCGGTCCTGGCTCACGTCGGCTGTCATGGCGCGCGCAGCCGTTTACGAAGTTGGACGCAGCACGGCGCCTTCGGGAACAACGCCGGTCACCAGATAGCGCCACAGCGCCACCATCAGCTTGCGTGCCAGAGCGACAATGGCAATTCGCCGGATGCGTCCCTTGATGTCGCGCACCCGCTCGCGGAACCAGCGTGTCAGTGCGCTGTCCGGCTGATGAACGGTCCATAGCCACGCCAGCTCGACCGCGAGCTCACGGGCGCGCCGGTTGCCGGCTTTGCTGATGCCCTGCTCACGGCTGCGCTCGCCACTGTCATAGGGCGTGCCGGTGAGACCAAAGTAGCTGCCGACCTGACGACGGTTGTCGAAGTCGCGATAGAACACCTCGTTGACCAACTTCTGGCCGCCGACCGGGCCGATGCTCCTGAGATCCATGAGCTGCATGATCCTGGCTTCCGGCGAGCCGGGCCGAGCGGCGCACAGCTCGGCTTTGCTTTTGGCCTCGAGCTCCTTGAGCTGCCGTGCCACCAGGCACAGTCGCTCGTGTTCGCGCACGATCTCTTCCTTGAGCCGCACCGGCAGTGGACGACCGTCGCCAGTGCGCAGGCTGGCAAGGCTTTCCAGGAACGAGCGATCGAGCGGGTGGACGTCGCGAATGCCCTGGCCGTGCAGCAGTCCCTTGATGCGGTTGCTGTGAGCCGTGCACTCCTGGATCAGGCGATCACGTTCACGGGTACGGCGCTTGCGATCCTCATCCTCGACGCTTGGCACGTGGACGATGCTGCAGACCCGAGGCTCGCCCCGCAAATGGGCGAGGAACGCCCGCATCAGCTTCTCCAGATCGATCCGGTCGGTCTTGGCGCGCCGGGCACGACGGTTCACCTCGATGCTGGAAGGGTCGACCTCATGATTGACGATGCCTTGTCCGCTCAGCCATCGGTGCAGCCAGTGGCCATCCAAGCCTGCTTCGTAGCATGACAGGATGCGCACCGGCCGGCCGCCCCCGGCAGCCGCAGCCTTCTTGCGCATGTCCGCAAGCCGGGCCGCCAAGGCGGCCAAGTCACCGCCGCCGATCGTGTACCGGCTCAGTTTCTGCGAGCCAGGAAGCAGCACGCCGAGCTTCCATTTCGCTTTGCTCAGTTCAAACGCGAGGTAAACCGTGGCATGCTCCGCCGCGGCGGGTGTGTCAGTGCGATCGAGCTTGATCATCTTGATCCTCCGAGGGCCGGATGGTTCAGAAATCCAATCCTAACCCTTCTTGACCACCCGCCGCCCCATAGGATCTGTGGTGACTGCCGCCTGCTTTTTCTTCTGCAGGCGGGCCATGGGTTGCGGCCCGCAGCCCGGCATTCCCCGCGCCCTCTGTTTGATGGGGGCGAGACGACCAGCAAAGCTCGGGCGCGAGATGCGTTGCGACGATGGTTGAACGCGCCCCCTGCCCTTCGTTGTCAACGCATGGTCCGCGCCGGTGCAAGCAACGCCGCGTGTCCTGATCGCCGATGCGTGAACCTGTCACGGCTATCGTCCGCCGGGGCTGTGTGGAATGCTGGCGTTCGATGTGAGAGGCGCTGTTCGCTGATGCGGCCGCGAATTTGGGAGCCCGCCGATGTCTTTTGCCTTTCTCCTGACCTCGCTGATCGTGGTGGCCTCGCCCGGCACCGGCGTGCTCTACACGCTGGCCGTGGCGTTGACCAAAGGGACGCGGATGAGCGTCGCCGCCGCGCTCGGCTGCACGCTCGGCATCATCCCGGCGATGCTCGCGGCCATCGTGGGGCTTGCCGCCGTGCTGCACACCAGCGCGCTGGCTTTTGCCGCGCTGAAATGGTGTGGCGTCGCCTATCTGCTGTACATGGCCTGGCAGACGCTCGGGGAGCGCGGCGCGCTGTCGGTCGAGGCCAAGGATGACGCAAAGAAAGAGGCGCGCTCGGCCGGGCGCGTGGTGCTGACCGGCTTTCTGATCAACATCCTCAATCCAAAGCTGTCGATCTTCTTCCTCGCCTTCCTGCCGCAGTTCATCGCGCACGACGAGGCGCATCCGCTCGCCGTGATGCTGGAGCTGTCGGCCACGTTCATGGCGATGACGTTCGCGGTGTTCGTGGTCTACGGGCTGTTCGCGTCAGCCGTGCGCGATCGCGTCGTCAGCCGGCCCCAGGTGATGGCCGGGCTGCGCCGCGCCTTCGCCGGCGGTTTCGCTGTGCTCGGCGCGAGGCTGGCGCTGAGCGAGCGCTGAGGGAGTCCGATCGGGCGAGTGACGTTTATGGCGACGGGCATACGGACTCCGCCCCTCACCCTGAGGCGCCCGCCGCAGGCGGGCGTCTCGAAGGGCTAGGCCCCCTACTGTGGCCTCATGGTTCGAGACGCGCCGCGAGGGCGGCGCTCCTCACCATGAGGGGTGGGGTCTCCGAGGCAGCCGCTGCACGTTGACCACGAGTAGCGCGTTTATGATGGGAGTATCGAGTTGCGTCCTGGAAAGCCTGCCCAAAAACAAAACCCGCCCAGAGCGGTGCCGCTCCGGACGGGTCGTGTTAGTTCAACAATTCAGCAGGACTGTATCAGCCGAACTGGTTCATCGTGTTGTGCGCGCCGCCGGCCTTCAGCGCCTTGTCACCCGCGAAGTACTCCTTGTGGTCGTCGCCGATGTCGGAGCCGGCCATGTTCTGGTGCTTGACGCAGGCGATGCCCTGGCGGATTTCGGCGCGCTGGACGTTCTTGACGTAGCCCAGCATGCCCTGCTCGCCGAAGTACTCGCGGGCGAGGTTGTCGGTCGAGAGCGCGGCCGTGTGATAGGTCGGCAGCGTGATCAGGTGGTGGAAGATGCCGGCGCGCTTGGCCGAATCCGCCTGGAAGGTGCGGATGCGCTCGTCGGCTTCCTTCGCCAGCGGGGTGTCGTCATACTCCGCCTTCATCAGCTCGGCGCGGTTGTAGCGGCTGACGTCCTGGCCCGCCTCCTTCATCGCGTCATAGACCTGCCAACGGAAGTTGAGGGTCCAGTTGAACGACGGCGAGTTGTTGTAGGCGAGCTTGGCGTTCGGGATCACCTTGCGGATGCGGTCGACCATCTTGGCGATCTGCTCGATGTGCGGCTTCTCGGTCTCGATCCACAACAGGTCGGCGCCGTTCTGCAGCGAGGTGATGCAGTCGAGCACGCAGCGGTCCTCACCGGTGCCGGGACGGAACTGGTAGAGGTTGGAGGGCAGCCGCTTCGGACGCAGCATCTTGCCGTTGCGGTTGATGACGACGTCGCCGTTGCGCGCGGTCTCCGGGGTGATCTCCTCGCAGTCGAGGAAGCTGTTGTACTGGTCGCCGAGATCGCCGGGCTGGCTGCTGTAGGCGATCTGCTGCGTCAGGCCGGCGCCGAGCGAGTCGGTGCGGGTGACGACGATGCCGTCCTCGACGCCGAGCTCCAGGAAGGCGTGGCGGCAGGCGCGGATCTTGGCCAGGAAGACGTCATGCGGCACGGTGACCTTGCCGTCCTGGTGGCCGCACTGCTTCTCGTCGGAGACCTGGTTCTCGATCTGCAGCGCGCAGGCGCCCGCCTCGATCATCTTCTTGGCGAGCAGATAGGTCGCCTCGGCATTGCCGAAGCCGGCGTCGATGTCGGCGATGACAGGGACGACGTGGGTCTGGAAGCCGTCGATCTTGGCGATGATCTCCGTCTCCTTCGCCTTGTCGCCGGCCTTGCGGGCCGCGTCCAGCGTGCGGAACAGATCATTGAGCTCGCGCGAGTCGGCCTGGCGCAGGAAGGTGTAGAGCTCCTCGATCAGCGCGGGCACCGAGGTCTTCTCGTGCATCGACTGGTCCGGCAGCGGGCCGAACTCGGAGCGCAGCGCCGCGATCATCCAGCCGGAGAGATAGAGGTAGCGGCGGTCGGTCTTGCCGAAATGCTTCTTGATCGAGATCAGCTTCTGCTGCGCGATGAAGCCGTGCCAGCAGCCCAGCGACTGGGTGTACTTGGTGCTGTCCTCGTCATAGGCGGCCATGTCGGCGCGCATCACGGCCGCGGTGTAGCGGGCAACGTCCAGGCCGGTCTTGAAGCGGTTCTGCAGGCGCATGCGCGCCACGGCCTCGGCGGTGACGCCGTTCCAGGTCGGCTGGGTCTCGAGCAGCGCACGCGCCGCCTCGACTTCGGCCTGGTAGGACGCGGGGCCCTGGAGGGCCTGATCGTGAAGTCCACGCGGTTGGAAGTTCATGTCCGTGATCCCTTCGGTGAAGACAACCTGGGACCTGTTGTAAGCACGCTGGGACGGCGGACCAGACACTGCGCGGAAAACTTGTCACACTTTACAAACTTCTCGTGTATAGCTGTAAGGAGATTACAAGACCGGGATTTGGCCATGACCACCGCCACGGCACGATCGATCTTCATGGGCCCGCGCCTGCGCCGCCTCCGGCGCGAGCTCGGCCTGACCCAGGCCGACATGGCCGCGGACCTCGAAATATCAGCGCCTTACGTGGCGCTCCTGGAGCGGAACCAGAGGCCGGTGACGGCCGACATGCTGCTGCGGCTGGCGCGGACCTACAAGATCGACCTTGCCGATCTTGCCGGCGACGGCGGTGCCGACCACACCGCGCGGATGCAGTCGGTCCTGAAGGACCCGATGTTCTCCGACATCGACATCCCCGCGCTGGAGATTTCCGACCTCGCCGTCAGCTACCCCGGCATGACCGAAGCCTTCCTGCGCCTCTACACGGCGTATCGCGAGGAGCAGCTTGCGCTGGCCGAGCAGCGCGCGCCGGCGCTGGCGGGGACTGCGCCGCGGCCGGGCAACGACGGCTTCGACGCCAACGATCCGGTCGCCGACGTCCGCCGCTTCCTCGCCGCCCGCCGCAACAATTTTGCGGGTCTCGACGATGCCGCCGAGCGGCTGGCGCAGGCGATTTTCCAGGGGCCGCCGACCGGGTCCCCGCAGGTCTCGGCGGGGCCGGCCGGCTTCATCGAGCGCTTTCGCGCGCGGCACAATCTCCAGGTCCGCTACATGCCGCCGAACGTCATGCTCGGCTCGCTGCGGCGGCTCGACCTGCACCGGCGGCAATTGCTGATCGAGGACTCGCTGGACAGCGCGAGCCTGAAATTCGAGCTCGCCCGGCAGCTCGCTTATCTCGAGCTCGATACCGAGATCGGCGCAGCCCTGGAGGACGGCAAGTTCGCCAGCAAGACCGCCGAGCTCTTGGCGCGGCGCGCGCTCGCGGCCTACGCGGCGGCTGCGATCATCATGCCCTATTCGATCTTCGCGAAGGCCGTCGATGCGAGGGCCTATGATCTTGAGGCGCTGGCGCGGCAGTTCGGCACCAGCTTCGAGCAGACGGCGCATCGCGTCACCACCCTGCAGAAGCCGGGCGCCGAGCGGATTCCGTTCTTCCTGATCCGCGTCGATCCCGCCGGCAACGTCTCAAAACTGCTCGACGGCGCCGGCTTCCCGTTCGCGCGCCACGGCGGCGCCTGCCCGCTGTGGTCGGTGCACGGCATCTTCAAGACGCCGCGCCAGATCGTGACGCAATGGCTGGAGCTGCCGGACGGCCGCCGCTTCTTCTCGATCGCGCGCACCGTGACCGCCGGCGGCGGCTCCTACGGCGCCGTCCGGGTCGAGCGGGCGATTGCGGTTGGCTGCGCGGCCGAGCACGCGGGCCAGCTGATCTACACCCGCGACGGCCACGGGCCTGATGCCGACGCGCCGACCCCGATCGGGGTCGCCTGCCGGGTCTGCCACCGGCCGAAATGCGCCGCCCGCTCGGCGCCGCCGATCGGGCGCGAGATCCTGCCGGACGATTTCAGGACGTCGTCGGTTCCGTTCGGCTTCTCGGCGGATTGAGCATGGGCCGGCAATGGAACAAGGAGCTGGTCGGCGGCCGGGATGGCGGGCGAAAATCCGCCAAAACGGGCTGCAAATCGGCTGGGACGCCATGGCCCTTGACGGAACAGCCATAAACCGGACAAAGATTGCGCCAAAATGTCGCGGCGGAGATTGGCCATGAGATACGTCGACGGCGCTGTGATGTTCCTCAGTCTGTGGCTGCTGGCATCGATGGTCCTCGACGCCGTGACGCCGCCCGAGCTGAACTTCTACATGATCGGACCGATCATTGCGCCGGCCGCGATCATCACCGGCTTCCTGTACTGGCTTCGCATCCCCTCCCGCGACTTCGTGCTGGCGTCCGCAGCCATCTGGATGGTCTGCGAGATGACGATGGAGATGATCACCCCCAAGCCGCTGTCGCCGCTGCTGGCGGTGGCCGCCGTCGCGCCGCTGTTGGTGGCCGGGATCCTCCTGCACGTCCAGCACTGGCGCCAATCGAGCGGCCGCTCGCCACCGCCCGCTTCGGCGCCGACGACCAATCTGCCGGGCTCCTCCAACGCGATGCCGGGCCGGCGCCCGTTCTGAGCCGCGCCGGCAATGGTGGATAGCGTGCAGCTTCCCGTTGTTCTACGGGACTGGATGTTTACGAGGAAATCAGAAACCCCCTCTTAAGCTCCGCCGGTCCATCAGAAGCCGACACGCAGCCGCGCGGGGACCATGCTCAACGAACTTCTCGTGATCGAAGATGCCGACGTTCATCTGTCGATCCTGCGCAAGATCGCCGTGCAGGCGGGCTTTGCGACGACCGGCGTGAACTCGGTCGACGGCGCGATGAACGTGCTGCGCCGGCGCAGCTTCGAATGCATCACGCTCGACCTGAATCTGGGCGAGCGCTCCGGCACGGAGGTGTTGCAGCTGTTGGCGGACATCAAATCCCGCACGCCGGTGCTGATCATCAGCGGCTCCGACGATCAGACCCGGGACGTCACGGTCCGCGCCGGCAAGATCCTCGGCCTCAACGTCTATCCGCCGTTCTCCAAGCCGGTCGACCTCGCTTTGCTCCGACAGACGCTGCGCCAGATCGCTGCCGATACCGACCGGCAGCGCCGCGTCAAAGCGAGCATTCGCTAGCCCGAACGCCCCCTCGTTTCCCGCTTGATCCAGATCAAGGCGCCATACCTCTGCCGCTTGTTGGCTGCAGAGGGACGAGCGGAAACGAGATGCGATGACGGCAGCGAATTCAGCCAACGAAGCAGAAGCAGTTGTGATCGAAGCGACGCCTTACGAGCTCGTGGGCGGCGAGGCTGGCGTGCGCCGTCTGGCGGAGCGCTTTTACACCATCATGGACCAAGAGCCCGGCGCCAGCCGCATCCGGGCGATGCACGACGCCGATCTTGGTCCGATCAAGCAGTTGCTGTTCGAATTTCTCAGCGGATGGCTCGGCGGGCCGGCGCTCTATTTCGAGCGGGCCGAGCATCGCTGCATCATGTCGGCGCACCGTCCGTATCCGATCGGCGATGCCGAGCGCGACGAGTGGATGACATGCATGCGCCGCGCGATGTTCGATTGCGACATCACCGGCGACATGTATGCATTGCTTGATCAAGCGTTCCTGCGGATGGCGAACGCATTCCGGAGCCGCCAGGCGAGCTGACCGGAGCTCCCATCAGTCCGACTTGGTGGCGGCCTCCCGCGCCAGACGCTCGGCCCTGAGCCGCTCGCGGTTGGCGTAAAAGGCCCGCTGGGCCGCCTCGTGATCGCGCATGGCCTGCTCGGCATCAGCCCTGCGGGTGGCGTCACGCGCCCGACGCTCTTCCGGCGTGAGGACGCGAGGCTGTCTGTCTGTGCTATCGTAAGGCATGGGCAGATAACGCCCAAGCGGCCGGGATGTTCCCAGCATACGATGGTTCAGTCCGACTTTCGTGGAAACAGCTGGTCGCGGATGTAGCGCGACGTCGGCGTCAGGCTGAGTCCGTAGGGCTTCTGCCACACCGCGCGGTCGATCTCCTTCTTGTCTCCGATCTCCAGGCGCCCTTTGGCATGCTTGGCGATGAAGATGGCGTCGCTCATCTTGCGGCCCGAGCGCTTGTTCTTGGCGGTGACTTCCTTCCACAGCCGCAGGCGCCCGAGCTTGAGCTTCGGAAGCTCCTCCTTGATCTCGCGCTTCAGGCAATCCTTCGCCGTTTCCTGCGCGCGTTTGCGGCCGCCCGGAAACATCCAGCGTCCATCGGCCCGGCGCCGGACCAGGAGAACCCTTCCGCCCTTGGCGGCAACCAGCTTGGACGCCTTGGTCATGGCCCCGAAGCTCTCACCTCTCGAACAATGAAGCGGAGTCTATCAAGATTCGCTCCCACTCCTGCTCCGGAGCTTTGCGGAGATTCGGCCAGGACCGCGCGTCCGCCGAGCAGGCTCGACCGCAGCGCTCCCCGTCGGCAGTGGCTCAGTAGCAGGAGCGCGGATCGACCGCGACATACTCTCCCGACGGATAGCGATAGTAGCAATTGCCCTGCGACAGATAATAGCCCGGTCGCGCCGCAGCCGTTGCGCCGGCGATAGCGCCGGTGGCACCACCGAGCACGGCGCCCGCCGCGGCACCGCCCGCCTTGCCGGTGAGGATGCCGCCGAGCACCCCGCCGATGATCGCGCCCCCGAGCGCGCTGGCGCCCGGATCGACTTCGGCCGGAGGCGGCGGCGCCGGTTCGTAGGCGACCGGCGGGGGCTCCTCATAGGCCGCCGACGGTGCATAGACCACATCGTCAGCATAGTCCTCCGACACGTAGGTCGGCGGTCCTTCCATGGGCTCCGGATAATAGTACCAGACGCCACCGACGTCCCACCACCAGCCGGGACGGCCGTTGTGAACCTCGTGCCGCCATCGGCCACCCTCCCAGCCGACCCGGCCGCGATAAGACTGCCCACCATAGTCGCGCACGGCGACCCGGCCGTGCGCATAACGCGCATCCGGTCCCCGCCCGATCGCCGCCGGACCCGGGCCTGCGGCGTAGCCATGGCTGGCTCCCGGCGGACGTCCTTGGGGCGCAACGGCAGCCCGCGGCGGTGCGGCCGGCTGTGCTCCCTGCGGCTGGCCGGCCATGGGGCCGGCTTGCCGCGGAATCTGGACATGGGGCTGGCCGCCCGGTTGCCCACCCTGGGCTGGCGCTTGGCGGATGACACCCGGCGAGCGGGCCTGGGGCGAATGCCCGGCGCCAGGACCAGCCTGGTCCTGGGTTTGCGCCCCGGCTTGGGCGGGGATCGCGACCGCGGTCAGGATTGCGATCGCGGGCAGCCACCGTGTGCTCTGGTTGGACAACGTCATTCTCCCCTACCCCTTTGATCGCCCGCCGTCTGCGTTGGTTGCCGCACAGGGCGGGGTGCGATGCGGACTGATGACTCCGGCTCGCCGGCTTCCGCGTGTACGGTCCGGACACACCATAATTTGCGCGACAAACGGGTAAAATCCCGACTATTTTGCGGCCAAGTCAGCCTGCCGCGTCAGGTTAGCCGAGACGCAGCCTGATTCGCCGCTCCGATCGTGCAACCTCGCTTGCGCGGTCTTACCGATCCGGTTCGAGCTGATCGGCGGTCACCGGTCGGGCACGATCACGTTGCAGTTGGTTCGTCCCGACATCAAACAATCCTGCATCCGGCTTGCGGAGGTCAGGCTGCGGGCCAACCATAAGCCGAAGGCCACCACGACCGCCGCGAACACGAGTCCCGCCACGGCGCCGCGTCGCCCGTTATCCGGCCCCTGCGTACTCATCGGTGACCTAGGCGGCCCGCAGGCCAGCGGCCTCACCGTGCGGTTGCTGCTGCTGGCGCGATGCCGGCGAGATCGACTCGATCCGCGTGCAGCTCGTCACCCAGAACAGCTGCCCGCATTCCCATTCGGAACCCAGCACACCGGCCGAAACGGGCCTCGGGCGGGCGAGGACCGCGGTCATCACGCATGCGCTGACCACGAGAGCGACGAGCGCGAGGCCGAGCGCCATGCGCCCACGGCGAACAGAGGTCATGCCGGTCAACTCCGTTGGATGTCGCACCCGGGCGGTGCGCTGGTGCCGCGAGGCGTGAACCGACTCACAGCCCGCCGACCTGCGTCAGCGACGGGGCTGCTTACATAGCCTCCGGCGAACGCCATGCAAGCGCCGGGCAGGTCGGATGTGGAGGAGCGGCGATAAAGCATTTGTCATCGACGCATGCGATCCTATACACACGGGCTCGCGTCGGCCTCCGCTCGTGTTCACGACATCGTGGAAGAATTGCCTGGCGGCGCGTGCAGCCCCTGACCGACCACACCCTGACCGAACACCCAACTAGCGAAGTGACGACGTCTCCATGAGAGGATTCAAGGAACCTGGATTTGCCGATCGGCAGAAGGCCGCACAGCAGGCCCGCCAGAGCATCGTGCAGAAGTTCAAATCGCAGCCGGGACCGGACGATCCCGAAGTCGTGAAGCGACGGCAGGAGCGCGAAGCCGCCGCCGCCCGCCGCGAGCAGCAGCGATTGGAGCGCGAGGCCGCCAAGGCCGAGCAGAAGCGTCTCGAGGAAGAGGCCAAGGCCGCCGAGAGTGCCCGGCTTGCGCGCGAGGCGGAAGAACAAGCCGCCCGCCTGGCCGAGATGGAAGCCGAGCAGAAGGCGAAGCGCGATGCGCGCTACGCCGCGCGCAAGGCCCGTGGAAAGAAGAAGTAAGCAGCGACGCTGCCACCACGAGATCTGCGTGTCGTCGCAGCCGGCATCGCTGCGATTCCTCATTCATCGGCGATGGGACTGATACGGTCGTCCCATCGCACGATGACGTGCGAAACGCGTCAGTTCTTCTTCATCATGCCGTCGTCCTTCTTCATCCCGTCCTTGGACATGGCATCGTCCTTCTTCACGGCGTCCTTCGCCATCGAGTCCTTCTTCATGCCGTCGTGGGACATCGCGCCCTTTTTCATCCCATCGTCCTTGCTCATCTTGTCCTCCGCGAATGCCGCCGGCGCGACGGCCACGTTGAACGCGAGTGCGGCAGCGGAGATTCCGAGGATGAGGCGGCTACGATTGGTCATGATGATCGCTCCTTCGTATGACGGGTTCGACGGCGACGGACGCGCCGTTCTTGGACATCGACGTTCCGATGAAGGCGATTGTTACGAGCGCGGACGAGAATCATTGTTCGATCAAATTTGACTCGAATGCGCCCTCTTCTGGAATCAACGACACAATTTTGCCCGGCAAAACCATGTTAGTACAACCAGCGCAAGGGATTCACAGGCCGGCACGTGCGCCGCAGCATTATGTCGCTTCCCATGCATTTGGCCTCGAACGAACTGTCTAGTTCGGCTAGAGGTAAGTCCGGTAAATTGGCTGGTATAGGTCACGCCAACGAACCGGGGTCGGGAACCCAACCAAAAGTTGTCCAGGGGAAATCTCATGCTATCACGCCGTCATGTCATCGCATCCGCGCTCGCTGCGCCGGCCATTCTGCGTTTTGGAACCGGTACGGCCCACGCGGCAACGACGCTGAAGATCTCCCACCAGTTTCCCGGCGGCACCATCGACAAGGGCGATTTCCGCGACCGGCTCTGCCGGGTGTTCTCCGAGGCGGTTGCGAAACGCTCCGGCGGCGAGATCGCGACCGAAATCTATCCGAACTCGTCGCTGATCAAGACGGTGGCGCAGTTCTCGGCGATGCGGAAGGGCGCGCTCGACATCAGCCTCTACCCGATGCCCTATGCCGGCGGAGAGGTTCCCGAGACCAACATCGCGCTGATGCCGGGTCTGGTCACGACCTACGACCAGGGCATGCGCTGGAAGAACGAGCCAGTCGGCAAGACGCTGAGCGATTTTCTGGCGGACAAGGGCATCATCCTGCTGACCTGGGTCTGGCAGGCGGGCGGGGTCGCCAGCCGATCGCGGCCGCTGGTGACACCCGACGATGCCAAGGGCATGAAGGTGCGCGGCGGCTCGCGCGAGATGGACATGGTGCTGCAGACCGCCGGCGCCTCGGTGCTGTCGGTTCCATCGAACGAAATCTACACCGCGATGCAGACCGGTGCCTGCGATGCCGGCATCACCTCGTCGACCAGCCTGATCTCGTTCCGCCTGGAAGAGGTGTCGAAGGCCCTCACCTCCGGAGCCAAGGCGTCGTACTGGTTCATGCTCGAGCCGCTGATGATGTCCAAGGCCTCGTTCGACAAGCTGCCGAAGAACCAGCAGGACATCCTCCTCGCGGTCGGCGCGGAGATGGAGGCGTTCGGGCGCAAGGGCGCGCAGGACGACGACATCGAAGTTGCCAAGGTCTACGAAAAGGCGGGCGCCAAGGTTGTGGAGCTCGATGTCGGGACCGTCAACAAATGGCGCGACATTGCCCGTGACACGGCCTGGAAGGACTATGGCGGCAAGTCTGCGAACTGCGCCAAGCTCCTCAAGCTCGCCTCCGACGTCGCGGCCTGATTGATGCACGCGCCCGTTATCGATACCGAGGCCACGACAGCCATCGGCGCCAGCGGACCGCTGGCGCCGCTCCAGCGTGTTGTCTCGCTACTCAATCGCATCATCGTCGTTCTGGCTGCGTTTGCACTGGTCGCGGCCTGCGTCATCCTGAGCTACAGCGTGGCGGGCCGTGCACTGTTCAAGGCCGCCAACTACTGGCAGGACGAAGCCGCCGTATTCTTGCTCGTCGGCGCCACCTTCATGACTGCGGCCTATGTGCAGGAGCATCGCGGCCACGTCAGCATCGAAGCCTTCGTTGGGTTGATGTCTCCGCTCGCCAACAAGATCAGGCTCTGGCTGGTCGACGTCGCGAGCTTCTTGTTTTGTGCCTTCTTCACCTGGAAATCCTGGACCCTGACACATGAGGCCTGGGTCGATGGCCAGGTCTCGAATTCGATGTGGTCGCCGCCGCTGGCGATTCCTTACGGCCTGATGGCCGCCGGGATGACCCTGCTGTGCCTGCAGATGCTGCTGCAGATCGTGGCCCCGCTGACCGGAGCGCGTCGATGAGCGTGTTCGGAATTGGGGTTGCCTACGGACTCTCGACCCTGTTTGCGATGTTCGCGGGCATGCCGATCGCGTTCGCGCTCGGCGCCGTCGCCGTCGTATTCATGGCCATTTACATGCCGGCCGCGTCGCTCGATACCGTCACGCAGAACGTCTACGAGGAGATGGCGTCGATCACGCTGCTGTCGATCCCGCTGTTCATCCTCAAGGGTGCCGCGATCGGCCGTTCCCGCGCCGGACAGGATCTCTATTCTGCGCTGCATGCCTGGCTGCATCGCGTGCCCGGCGGATTGGGCGTCGCCAACGTGTTCGCCTGCGCGCTGTTCGCGGCAATGGCGGGATCGTCGCCCGCGACCTGCTCGGCGATCGGCTCGGCCGGCATTCCCGAGATGCGCAAGCGCGGCTATTCCGGCGGCTTCGCAGCCGGCATCATCGCCGCCGGCGGCACGCTCGGCATCCTGCTGCCGCCGTCGATCACGATGATCCTGTTCGCGATCGCCGCGGAGAAATCGCTGGGACGGCTGTTCCTGGCCGGCATCGGCCCCGGATTGCTGCTGGTCACGCTGTTCGGCGTCTATGCCGTCGTGCGCTTCCGCCAGGAATACGCGCGCGCAAAAACGGTCTATGAGAAGTCGGGCACCTGGTCGGACATCCTGATCAAGGACGAATACACGATGGCGCAGCGCTTCTCCGTGCTGCCCCGCGTGATCCCGTTCGTGCTGCTGCTGACCGGCGTCATGGTTGCGCTCTACGGCGGATTGGCCACGCCGTCGGAGACGGCAGGTCTCGGCGGCATCCTGGCGCTGGTGCTGATTGCGATCATCTACCGGGTCTGGAGCCCGACCGATCTCGCGCCGATCATGAAGGCGACGCTCCGCGAGTCGACCATGCTGATGCTGATCATCGGCATGTCGCTCTTGTACTCCTACGTGATGAGCTACCTGCACATCTCGCAGTCGGTGGCGGAATACATCGTCGCGATGCATCTGCCACGCTGGGAGCTGCTCGCCGCGATCCTGCTGATGGTGATCGTGCTCGGCTTCTTCCTGCCGCCGGTGTCGATCATCCTAATGACGGCGCCGATCATCCTGCCGCCGCTGCGCGCGGCGAACTTCGACATCATCTGGTTCGGCGTGGTGATGACGATCGTCATGGAGATGGGCCTGATCCATCCGCCGGTGGGTCTCAACATCTTCGTCATCAGAAACGTCGCGCCGGACATCCCGCTGCGGGAGGTGATCTGGGGCACGCTGCCGTTCGTGCTGCTGATGATGGCCGCCGTGCTGCTGCTCTGCTTCGTGCCGCAGATCTCGACGGCGCTGCCGGATCTCGTGATGGGGCCGGATCTGAGCCGCTGACGCGGCGGCGAATGGCGAATGGGGAGTGGCGAATAGGGGATATAGCGAATGGGCCTTCCCTATTCGCCATTCGCTACTCGCCTCATCTTCGCATTCAGTGCCGCTGCAACACGGCTGACCGGTGGCCGGCCGAGCAGCCGGCTGATTTCGTTGGTGGCGGCCAGCAGTTTCGTCATGTCGACGCCGGTGCGGATGCCCATGCCTTCGAGCATGTAGACGACGTCCTCGGTCGCGACGTTGCCGGTCGCGCCCGGCGCGAATGGGCAGCCGCCGAGGCCGCCGGCCGCGGCATCGATGACGCGGACGCCCTCCTCCATGCCCGCATAGAGATTGGCCAGCGCCTGGCCGTAGGTGTCGTGGAAATGCATCGCCAGATGCGTCACCGGCACGTCGTCGCAGACAGCGCGCAGCATCTGCCTGGCCTTGAGCGGCGTGCCGACGCCGATCGTATCGCCCAGCGATATCTCGTAGCAGCCGAGGTCCCACAGCGCCTTGGCGACATTGGCGACGGCCTGCGGCCTGATCTCGCCTTCATAGGGGCAACCCAGCGCGCAGGAGACGTAGCCGCGCACCCGGATGCCGTCGGCCTTGGCGTGGGCGATCACCGGCTTGAAGCGCTCCAGCGACTCTTCGATCGAGCAATTGATGTTGGCGCGGGAGAAGCTCTCGGAGGCCGCGGTGAAGACCGAGATCACCTTGGCGCCCGCGGCGCGCGCCGCCTCATAGCCCTTCACGTTCGGCACCAGCACGTGGAATTCGCCGGGCAACGCGGCGACGCTGCGCATCACCTCGTCCGATCCCACCATCTGCGGGATTGCCTTGGGCGAGACGAAGGCGCCGACCTCGACCGTGGTCAGCCCTGCGTCCACCAGCGCACGGACAAAGGCGATGCGATCGGCCACGCTGATCGGCATCTTCTCGTTCTGCAGGCCGTCCCGCGGGCCCATTTCGATGATGCGCACGCTTTCGCTCATGCCGACCTCTTCGGGTTCGAGGATCAGGCGGACGGTTCGAGGTCCGCCAGTTCGACGCCTTCCTGCACGATGTCGCCGACCTTGCACTTGATCGCCTTGAGCCGGCCTGCGAACGGCGCCCGCAGGGTCTGCTCCATCTTCATGACTTCGAGCGTCAGGATCGCCGCGCCCTTCTCCAGGACCGCACCTTCCTGCGCGAGCAGCGCCACCACGGTCCCCGGCAACGGCGCCACGATCTTGTCCTCGCCGGCCTGCTCCTCGTCGTCACCGCCGAACGGATCGATCCAATGCAGATCGAAACGGCCGTTGCGGGTTCGCAGGTACAGCTCGTGGCCCTCGATGACGGCCACCACATGGGATTTGACGCCGTCGCGCACAAGGTCGAAGCCGCCGTCGTCGGTCGGAAGTGCCGAGAACGAGCTCTCACGGCCCTCGATCGACAGGCGCTGCACGCCCGGACCATAGGCCAGCGTCACCGTCCGCGACTCCGCTCCGGCGCCCTGGCGGAACGAGAACATGCGCTGCCGCAGTCCCACCGGCATCCAACCGGATGCGCGCCACGGCGATCCCTGCTCCTTCACGGCCACGGTCTGCTCGTCGATGAGAATGGCCGCGACGGCGGCACAGAGCTCGACATCACCGGCCACCGCCCCTGACTGGGTCAGATGCGTCAGATGGCGCTCGATGAAACCGGTGTCGATCGTGTTCGCCACGACGTCGGGATGCGTCAGCAGCGCCGACAGGAACGGGATGTTGCTGACGATGCCGCGGGCGTCGGTGTCCTCCAGGCCGCGGTTGAGCCGCTCGATCGCGACCTCGCGGGTCGGCCCCCAGGCAATCATCTTGGCGAGCATCGCGTCGTAATAGGGCGAGACCGCATCGCCCTCGCGATAGCCGGCATCGATGCGCAGGCCGCCGGTTTCAGCAGGAAGCCGCCAGGTCTTGATCGTGCCGACTGAGGGCATGAAGTTCTTGGCGGGATTTTCCGCGTAGACGCGGGCCTCAATGGCATGGCCATGCAACCGGATCTGGTCCTGCGTCAGCGGCAGCTCTTCGCCGAACGCGACGCGCAACTGCCATTCGACGAGATCGACGCCGGTGATCAACTCGGTGACGGGATGCTCGACCTGCAGGCGTGTATTCATCTCGATGAAGAACACGTCGCGGCCGTCGGAGACGAACTCGATGGTGCCGGCGCCCACATAGTTCACCGCGCCCGCCGCGCGCCTCGCCGCCGCGCAAACCGTCTCCCGCTGCTCCGGCGTCAGCGTCGGCGACGGCGCCTCCTCGATCACCTTCTGGTGCCGGCGCTGCAAGGTGCATTCGCGCTCGAACAGCGACACCAGATTGCCGTGGCTGTCGCCGATGATCTGCACCTCGATGTGGCGCGGGTTCTGGACGAATTTCTCGATCAGCACACGGTCGTCGCCAAACGCCGCCTTGGCCTCGCGCTTGGCGCTGGTGACGGCATCAGCGAGATCGCCGGCTGCATTGACCACGCGCATGCCGCGGCCGCCGCCACCGGCGGAGGCCTTGATCAGAACGGGAAAGCCGATCCGCGCGGCTTCATTGGCGAGCGTCGCCTCGTCCTGCGCCTCGCCGTGATAGCCGGGCACCAGCGGCACGCCGGCCTGCTCCATCAGGAATTTGGAGCCGGACTTGGAGCCCATCGCGGTGATCATCGCGGCCGTCGGCCCGACGAACACCAGGCCCGCGTCGAGACAGGTCTGCGCGAATTCGGCGCTCTCGGACAGGAAGCCATAGCCGGGATGAACCGCCTCGGCACCTGTCTGCCTTGCAGCCTCGATCAAGCGCTCGATGTTGAGATAGGAGTCGCGGGCACGCGCGGGGCCGAGCAGCACGGCTTCGTCGGCGAGCGCGACATGCAGCGCGTTTCGATCCGCCTCAGAGTAGACCGCGACGGTCTTCAATCCCATCGCGCGTGCGGTGCGGATGACGCGCACGGCGATCTCGCCGCGGTTGGCGATCAGGAGCTTGCGGAAACGGCGATACAATCCGGGACGAACCATGATCACATCCTGAACAGGCCGAACCTGGTCGGCTCGACCGGGGCATTGGCGGCGGCAGACAATCCGAGGCCAAGCACGAGGCGGGTATCGGCGGGATCGATCACGCCGTCGTCCCACAGCCGCGCCGTCGCGTAGTACGGATTGCCCTGCGCCTCGTATTGCGCACGGATGGGGCTGCGGAATTTCTCTTCCTCCTCCGTCGGCCAGCTCTCGCCCTTGGCCTCGATGCCATCGCGGCGGACCTGGCTCAGCACCATCGCGGCCTGCTCGCCGCCCATCACCGAGATGCGCGCGTTCGGCCACATCCAGAGGAAGCGCGGCGCATAGGCGCGGCCGCACATGCCGTAGTTTCCGGCGCCATAGGAGCCGCCGATCACGACGGTAAACTTCGGCACCGCGGCGGTCGCGACCGCCGTCACCAGCTTGGCGCCGTCGCGTGCGATGCCCCCGGCCTCGTATTTCTTGCCGACCATGAAGCCGGTGATGTTCTGCAGGAACACCAGCGGAATGTTGCGCTGGCAGCACAGCTCGATGAAGTGCGCCCCCTTCAGCGAGCTCTCGCTGAACAGGATGCCGTTGTTGGCGATGATGCCGACCGGATGGCCCCAGATATGCGCGAAGCCGCACACCAGCGTCTGGCCGTAGAGCTTCTTGAACTCGTCGAACTCCGAGCCGTCGACCACCCGCGCGATGATGTCGCGCACGTCGAACGGCTTGCGGCCGTCGACCGGCACGACGCCGTAGATCTCTTCCGCCGCATAGCGCGGCTCGCGCACCTCGCGCATGTTCAGCGCGCTGCGTGCGCCCGGCGGCTTCAGCGTGCCGACGATGCGCCGTGCGATGCCGATCGCGTGCGCGTCGTTCTGCGCATAGTGATCGGTCACGCCCGACTGCCGCGAATGCACGTCGGCGCCGCCGAGTTCCTCGGCGCTGACGACCTCGCCGGTTGCCGCCTTCACCAGCGGCGGGCCGCCCAGAAAAATTGTGCCCTGGTTGCGCACGATGATGCTCTCGTCCGACATCGCCGGCACATAGGCGCCGCCCGCCGTGCACGAGCCCATCACGATCGCGATCTGCGGAATGCCGGCCGCCGACATCTGCGCCTGGTTGTAGAAGATGCGGCCGAAATGCCGCTCGTCGGGGAAGATCTCATCCTGCAGCGGCAGGAACGCACCACCCGAGTCGACCATGTAGACGCAGGGCAGATTGTTCTGCCGGGCGATGTCCTGGGCACGCAGATGCTTCTTCACCGTCATCGGGTAGTAGGTGCCGCCCTTGATGGTAGCGTCGTTGGCGACGACGACGCATTCGCGGCCGGCAATGCGGCCGATGCCGGTGACGATGCTGGCCGAGTGGACGTCGCCGCCATAGAGCCCGTGTGCGGCCAATGGCGACAGTTCGAGGAACGCCGTTCCGGGATCGAGCAGCAGGTCGACGCGCTGGCGCGCCAGCATCTTGCCGCGCGACAGGTGCCGGTTGCGCGAGGCTTCGCCGCCGCCCTCGGCGACCTGCGCCAGCCTTGTTCTGAGGTCGGCGACCAGCGCGCGCATGGCGTCGGCATTACGGGCGAAATCGGAGGACGATGGATCGATCGTGGAGTGAAGCGTCATGACCGGCGTCTTCGTTGCGAGGCTGGAGGGGAAGCCGTGGGAGCACGCGTCAGAGCGGTCGCGGCCGTCCAGGCCGCTGCGAGCCCGGGTGTACCATCTTTGCCCGCATGCTGTCCTCCCTGCCCGCCGGCGGCCCGGTTTGCGGCCATCCGTCCTTCTCGAATTAAACGATCATACGTTTTTAAATTCTATTCTCAAGCGGATTGTTGTAGGGTCCGGGGCGAGCAGCATTTGCTTGAGACCACGGAATTTTCAGACTTCACTACGGGACCCCCTACCGTGGCGGATCCGCCGCGATCGGCACCGGGACGGTCCAGCGAGGACGAGATGGCGCGCACGATCGGGTCGCATGGTCCGACGACGATGGAGGCGATCCGCAAGGCCGGCCTGCGGCTGATCTTCCAGCATGGCTATGAGGCCATGAGCCTGCGCCAGCTCGCCGCCGAGGTCGGCATCCAGCCAGGCTCGCTCTACAATCACATCAGCACCAAACAGGAGCTGCTGGCGGAGCTGATCCAGGACCACATCAACAACCTCCTGCGCGAGCTCGACCAGGCGCTGCGCGGCACCCAGGGTCCGGTCGAACGTCTCAGGGCGTTCGTCGCCTTCCACGTCGGCTATCACATGACCCGAAAGCGCGAGGTCTTCATCGCCAACTCGGAGCTGCGCAGTCTCGATCCCCGCAACTATGAGGCGGTGGTAGCGCTGCGCGGCGCCTATGAGCGCCGGCTGGCCGACATCCTCAGCGACGGTGTGGCGCAAGGCGTGTTCGACGTCGACGACATCCAGGTCGCGACCTTTGCCATCATCGCGCTCTTGACCGGGCTGTGCAGCTGGTACCGTCCGGGCGGCCGGCTCAGCAAGGAGACGATCATCGCGGCCCATGAGAAGCTCGTCCTCTCCGGCGTCATGCCGCGCACCGCCGGGCCTGCGCAGGCCGGCGGCGGCCGGCCTGATCACCCGACCGGCTGAACGGGCCGCGCCGATGGCTGGCAGCCCGGAGCTCGACGCGATCGATCGCAGGATCCTGGCGGAGCTCCAGGCCGACGGCCGGATCCGCATCAACGAGCTCGCCGGCCGGGTGGGGATCTCGCATCCGAACTGCCTGCGCCGCGTGCGGACGCTGCGCAACAGCGGCGTGATCAAGTCCATCCGCGCCAGCATCGACGAGCGGTCGCTGGGCTATGAGGTGGTAGCGTTCGTGTCGATTCAGCTCGACAGCCAGCACCAGACGGCGCTGGAGGCGTTCGAGGCCGCGATCGTGCCGTTGCCCTGGGTCCAGCAATGCTGGCGGCTGTCGGGAGATGCGGATTTTCTGCTGAAATGCGTGTCGACCGGGGTCGAAGGCATGAGCCGCCAGCTCCGCCAGTTCGCCGCCCTGCCCGGCGTCCGGGCCATCAGGAGCTTCCCGGTGCTCGGCCTGTCAAAGGACGCGCCGCTGCCCATCCCCGGCGGGCTGCTGAACGGATGATGGCCGTGTCGGCCCCTCAATGCGTCCAGGGCTCGCCGCGGCGGAACGAGAAATTGTCGGCATAGGCGATCTGCCGCTTCACCGGCTCCTTCGGCTCGATCACCTCATAGGGAATGCCCTTGCGTTCGCAATAGGCGATCGCCTCGTCCTTGGTGTCGAAGCGCAAGGTGACCTGCTGCTTCATGTCCGAAGAGGATGTCCAGCCCATCAGCGGCTCGACCGAACGCGGCTGCTCCGGCTCATAATCCAACTGCCAGTCCCGGGTCTTGGCCTTGCCCGATTGCATCGCGTTCTTGGCGGGCTTGAAAATGCGTGCGGTCATGGCTGGTAGAGCCCCTGGAAGCTGCGGTCGTCATGCGTTTGGCGGAAACGGCCGGGATGGGTTACAGGCAAGCTTCAGCACGGAACGGTGATTCCCATCCTGGACATGACCGTTTATCGTGCTCCGTATAGTCATTCTGCCGTCCCGTGACAATCTCGGTCGACTGCCACGGCGCCTCTGCCCCCCGACGTTTTCCATTCAAAACAGTGCGTTGAAGCGGCCATGAAAATCAATGCCACGCTGCCCGAGCGAGGGCGCGACCTTCGGCTCGACCTGTTTCGCGGAATCGCCAACTGGGCGATCTTTCTCGATCACATCCCGGACAATGTGGTGAACTGGATCACCACGCGGAATTACGGCTTCAGCGACGCCGCCGACCTGTTCGTCTTCATCTCCGGCTATACCGCCTCGTTCGTCTATGCGCGCATGATGATCGACCGCGGCTTCATCGTCGGCGCCACCCGGCTGTTCAAGCGGGTGTGGCAGCTCTACGTCGCCCACATCGTGCTGTTCGTGATCTATATTGTGGCCATCAGCTATCTGGCGACGCGCTTCGGCGTCTCCGAGATCATCGACGAGTTCAACGTCGCGGGCCTCGTCGACCACGCCAGCGATACGCTGGCCCAGGGGCTGATCCTGAAGTTCAAGCCGGTCAATCTCGACGTGCTGCCGCTCTACATCGTGCTGATGGGCTTCTTCCCGCCGGTGCTGTGGATGATGCTGCGCCAGCCCGACCTGACCATGATCGCCTCGATCGTGCTCTGGCTCGTGGCGCGGCAGATGGGCTGGAATTTTGCGGCCTACCCGGCCGGCACCTGGTACTTCAATCCGTATTGCTGGCAGGTGCTGTTCGTGTTCGGCTCATGGTGCGCGCTCGGCGGCGCCCGCCGCTCGATGGGCATCATCATGGCGCCGGCCACGCTCTATTTCTGCATCGCCTATATGGTGCTCGCACTGGTCATGACGATGGCCGGCCGCTTCCCTGAGCTCGGATCGATGTTTCCGAACTGGCTCTATTCGGCCTTCAATCCCAACGACAAGACCAATCTCGCGCCGTACCGCTTCCTGCATTTCGTGGTGATCGTCATTTTGGTCATCCGTTTCGTGCCGAAGGAATGGCCGGGCCTGGAGTGGAAGGCGCTCGATCCCCTCGTCGTCTGCGGCCAACAGTCGCTGGCGGTGTTCTGCGTCGGCGTGTTCCTGTCCTTCATCGGCCACTTCACCCTGATGCTGAGTTCAGGTTCGCTGCTGGCGCAGATCCTCGTCAGCGCCGCGGGCATCGCGATCATGACCACCGTGGCCTACTACATCTCCTGGTCGAAGAGGCAGGACAAGCCGCTGCCGAAGCCGCCTGCGCCGAAGTAACCCCCGCACATCAGGGGCGCGGGGGTGGTTCCCGCGTCCGTTGACCTGCATCAAGCCGGCCACGATCGGGCTCGCTAAGGTTTGCATCACAAAGGGTGCCGCCTTCCGCGGCGCGCGTTCCCTGGCGAACGCACAAGGCCGCCACGCGGCGATTTGCTGACAAGGACCAGAACATGCCGACTCATTTCCATGCCGTTGTGTGGCTCGATCACAGCGAGGCCAAGGTGTTCCATATCGGACTGACCGGTGCCGACGAGCTGACGCTGCATCCACACCTGCAGACCAAGCATCTGCACCACAAGGCCAACGAGATCGGCAGCGGCCACGCGGCGCCCGACAAGAATTTCCTCGAGGAGGTCGCGCACGCGCTCGATGACGCCGGCGAGATCCTGATCATCGGCCCGTCCAGCGCCAAGACCGAGCTTGCCAAGTACCTGCACGAGAAGCATCCTGCGGTCGGAAAGCGCATCGTCGGCGTCGAAGTTGCCGATCACCCGACCGATCGCCAGATCGTCGCCTATGCCAAACAGCACTTCAAGATGGCTCCGCCCCGCGTGGCGACTGGCACTGCGGGCTAAGTATAGCCTTTCTCCCGTCGCAGAGTCCGTTCGATCATGGACATGCTGACGCCGGACCAATCCAATGCCATTGCTGCCACGCCGGCCATCGATCGCGGCCGGCGTCGTTTTCCGTGGCGCGGCCTGCTCTCGATCATCCTGCTGTTCGGCGCACTGGCTGGGTTTGCCGTATGGTGGATGCGTGGACCGCTCATCGCGACCGCCCGCATCACTCGCGGCACGGCGGCCGAGATCGTCTATGCAACCGGCGCGGTGGAGCCGGAGACGTGGTCGCGGAGCACGCCGCTGGTTCGCGGCCGCATCGTCGAGCGCTGCCGCTGCGAGGGCAAGCTGGTCAAGGCCGGCGACGTGCTGGCGCGGCTCGACGACAAGGAGGCGCTGGCCACCTTGAACGATCTGCGCGCACAGGAGGAATTCCAACGCCTCGAATTCGAGCGGCAGACGCAGCTACTGGCGCGCGGCGCGGCCACCTCGCAAGCGTACCAGCGCTCCGAAAGCGATCTCGCCCGCATCCGCGCCCAGATCGCGGCCCAGACCCAGCGCCTCGACTACTTCAAGCTGGTGGCGCCGATGGACGGCGTCGTCCTCAAGGAGGACGGCGAGGTCGGCGACATGGTCGATCCCGGCACCATCCTCTACCGCGTCGGCCTGGAGAAGCCGCTCTGGGTCGTCGCCGACGTCAACGAAGAGGACATCCCCCGTGTCCAGGTCGGCCAGAAGGCGCTGCTGCGCGCCGATGCGTTCGGCAACCAGGCGCTGCCTGGGACGGTGAAGCAGATCACGCCGGCGGGCGATCCCGTGGCGAAGACGTTCCGCGTGCGGATCGGCTTGCCCGACAACACGCCGCTGCGCGTCGGCATGAGCGTCGAGGCCAACATCGTCAGCCGCGAGACGGCCGACACGCTGCTCGCGCCGGCCAATGCCGTCGTCAACAACAGCCTCATGGTGATCGAAGGCGGCCGTGTGCACCGGCGCGCGGTGCGGATCGGTATCCGCGGCTCCGCGGCGGTCGAGATCCTCGACGGCGCCCACGAAGGCGAGCTGGTCGCGGCGCCCGCAACCGCCGACATCACGGACGGCGAGCGGATCCGCGTGATCGAGCCCGAGACGTCCGCGCCATGAGCCTCGTCCTGACCATCGCCTGGACCCATGTGCGCCATCGCGCCCGGCAGACGCTGGTCGCGATCGCCGGCGTCATGACCGGCGTGGCGTTTTCGGTGATGATGGCGGCGATGATGGAGGGCTCCCAGGACGACTTCATCCGCACGCTGGTCGACGCGCTGCCGCACATTTCGATCACCGACGAGCTGCGCCAGCCGACCCGCCAGCCGGCCGACCTGGTCTATGCGGCGGCCGAATTCCACCGGTTGACCCCGAACGTCCGCCGCCCCGGCATCAAGAACCCGATGGCCACCATTGCCTCGCTGCAGGGCTGGGTGCCGGGCGCGCTGACGGCGTCGGTGCAGTCAAAGGCCGTGCTGCGCTTCGCCGGCCGCAACCTGACGGTCGCGATCATCGGCATCGATCCGCGCACGGAGGGCCAAGTCTCGACGCTGCCGAGCCACATGCGGCAGGGCAATCTCAATTCGCTGTACCGGTCCTCGCACGCGATCCTGCTCGGCGACCGGCTCGCGGCCAAGATCGGCGCGCGGGTGAACTCCAACATCACGCTCGCCTCGGCCCAGGGCATCAGCATGAACGCGACCGTCGTCGGCACCTTCCATTCCGGCTTCCGCGGCACCGACGAGACCACCGGCTACGTGCTGCTGCGCACCGCGCAGATCCTGGAGCGCCAGACCGGGATCATCAACGAGATCCGCGTCCGCACCAACGATCCGATGCAGGCGCGCCTGATCAGCGAGCGCATCGGCGAGCAGACCGGCTACAAGGCGGTCTCCTGGCAGGAGGCGCAGGAGGATCTGCTGGCGGCGATCACGCTGCGCAACGTGCTGATGTACACCATCGTCGGCGCCATCCTGCTGGTCGCGAGCTTCGGCACCTACAACATCATCTCGACCATCACCCACGAGAAGACCCGCGACATCGCCATCCTCAAGTCGCTCGGCTTCCGCGACCGCACGGTCCGCGCCATCTTCATCGTCGAGGCGCTGTTCATCGGCCTCACCGGTGCCGCCCTCGGCTGGGCGCTCGGCTACCTGCTTACCCGCGGGCTCGCCTCGCTCGAGTTCAAGACGCCGTTTTCCGACTACAATCATCTGCCCGTGCTGTATTCGCTGAAGCACTATCTGCTGGCGGGCGCGGTCGCGCTGATCTCCAGCGCCGTCGCCGGCTACTTTCCGGCCCGGGCCGCAGCGCGGTTGCATCCGGTCGACATCATCCGGGGCGCGACGTGAGCCCGCCCCTGATCGAGGCGCGGCAAGTGACGAAGGTGCTGCCCGGCGAGGTGCCGGTGACGCTGGTGGCCGACATCGATCTCGTGATCCGTCCGCGCGAGCTCATCGCCATCACCGGACCGTCGGGCTCGGGAAAATCCTCCCTGCTCTACCTGCTTGGCCTGCTCGACCTGCCGAGCCAGGGCGACGTGCTGATCGACGGCCGCTCGACGACGGGCATGAACGAGGATGAGCGCGCCGAGGTGCGACTGTCGCGGCTCGGCTTCGTCTTCCAGTTTCATTTCCTGCTGCCGGAATTCTCGATCACCGAGAACGTCGCGCTGCCGATGCGCGCGCTGGCCCGGCTGTCGCCGCGCGCCGTCACCCAGCGCGCCGAGGAGCTGCTGGCGTCGCTCGGCCTCGCCGATCATCTGCGCAAGACGCCGGACAAATTGTCCGGCGGCCAGCGTCAGCGCGTTGCGGTGGCGCGCGCGCTCGCCAACGATCCGCCGGTGATCCTCGCCGATGAGCCGACCGGCAGCCTCGACACCGCCGCGACCGCGCAGGTGTTCGGCATCCTGCGCGATCTGGTCATGCTGCGCGGCAAGACCGTCGTCGCGGTCACGCACGATCTCAACCTCGCCGCTCAGATGCAACGGCGCGTGCACATCATCGACGGCCGGCTGGCGCAGGACGAGCTGGCGCGCTGATCCGCCCGCCGCGACCTCGGCACGGCCGACGCGCGAACCGCCTCCTGCGCCTGATTTGATTTAGCGCAAAGACGCGAGATTTCGATTCAGAGGATGCTGACCACCAGCGGATGTTCCTTCCCCGGATTCACCCGCACACTTCGGATGCTCCCGGGTTTTGCCGCTGCGGGAGCATCCGAATTTTTTTATCGGCCCAGCCGCGCTCGCGGTCGCTCGGCCGTTTGACCGCTGGCGGCCTGGCCGAAATCTTTCTCGCTATCGTGAGTATCGCGCCAGCTATCAGGCCCCGCCTGAGAAAGCCGCGCCGCTGCGGAGATGGTCGGGGCAGCTGGATTCGAACCAACGACCTGCAGTACCCAAAACTGCCGCGCTACCAGGCTGCGCTATACCCCGATGTTCTCAAGGACCATTGTCCTGGAGGACCCGTCACTACACGGTCGCGGCCTCCGCAGCAAGACCGCGGCCCGGTCCGTGAAGCGGGGCCGACATGAAAACGGCCCCAGGAAGCGCCGTTCCGGGGGCCGTCAAATACCGTGGTCGCAGGAAGCATCCGCTCAGTGCGAGGACAATGCCGGCGAGCCCGTCTCGGGGTGGATCTCGGCCGCCATCATGCCCTTGGAGCCGGGCCCGTAGCGGACCAGCACCCATTGGCCGGGGCGCAACTCGGTCATGCCGTAGCGGCGCAGGGTCTCCATGTGGACGAAAATGTCCGGGCTCCCTTCCCCGCAGGTCACGAAGCCGAAGCCGCGCAGCCGGTTGAACCACTTGACCTGGGCTCGCTCCAGCCCGCTGGTCGGCGTCACCGTCACATGGGTGCGCGGCGGCAGCATCTGCGCCGGATGGATCGCCGTCGACTCGTCCATCGAGACGATGCGGAACGCCTGGTAGCCCTTGGAGCGCTGCACGCACTCCACCACCAGGCGAGCACCTTCATAGGCGGTCTGGTAGCCGTCGCGCCTGAGCACCGTGACGTGCAGCAGCACGTCCGGCCAGCCATTGTCGGGAACGATGAAACCGTATCCCTTCGAGGCGTCGAACCATTTGATGACACCGCTGATTTCGACGAGGTTCTCGCCAAGACCGGTCATCGCATCGATTGCCGAGTCGCGCGCGACGCCGGTTTGATATTCCGCCCCGAGCCGGGTTGGTGTCGATACACCAACGACCGGCATCCCAAGCTTCTTGGACTCAAATCCGTCCGACCCCATAACCCCGGACCTCACATATGAATTGTGAGCCGCCACCCCTGCAACGGCGCCCTCATACACGTGCTCACCACCTATACCCACGATGAGTCACGCGAATCTCTCGAATCAAAGATAACATTCCCTCGTGCCGCGCATAGATAAAAATCGGTTTCAGTGAGGCATATGAACAGAGATGCCGACAAAAATGCATCAATTTCCGTTCAATTACGGACGAACGATCCGAGTACTTCGCCGATGTCGTGGTGGATAACAAGGTCTGCAACGTCGTCCTGATCGGTCGGTTCCCGGTTGATGATCACGAGTTGCGCGCCAGCCCGCTTTGCCATCAATGGAAAGCCCGCGGCCGGCCACACAACCAGCGATGAGCCGATCGCGACGAATAGATCGCAGTGCTGCGCGAGTTCGGTGGCACGCTGCATTTCATGCTCGGGCATCGACTGACCAAAGGATACCGTCGCCGTCTTCACCGGCTCCGCGCAATCGGGACAATCCGGCGCGGCACCGTCGGCCTCGAAGCGCTCGCGCACCCAGTTGAGCTCATAGCGCTGCCCGCATCCGATGCATCGCGCGTAGGTGGTGTTGCCGTGCAGTTCGATGACGTGATCCGGGGCGAAACCGGAGTCCTGGTGCAGGTTGTCGATGTTCTGAGTGATGACGGCCGGAATTTTCCCCGCACGGTAAAGCGACGAAAGCGCCAGATGGCCGCGGCCGGGCCGCGCCGCGGCAAACGTCTCCTGCATCGCGAAGCGCCGCCGCCAAGCCTCGTCCCGCGCCTCCTGGCTGGCGACGAATTCGTCGAAATGGATCGGCCGGTTGCGCGTCCATAGACCGCCGGGAGAACGGAAATCCGGAATGCCCGTCTCGGTCGATAGTCCAGCGCCGGTGAAGGGCACGATCACACGCGCCGCAGCGATCATGTCTCCCAGGCGATTCACCCCGTCGTGCAGATCGGATGCAATCATCAGCGGCTGCCCCGAACCATGAGACCTCGCATCATCATTGTCCTCCCTTCATAGCACGACAAGCTGGCTCCCGCCTCCAAGCGTGTCCGGCCCGGCTGCGTCGTCGTGCCACTCCGTATCCACCGGAACCGGCCGTGAACGACGCGGCCACAAGCAAAACGAGTCGGATTGTTCCGTGTCTACCTGAAGACGTTGGCGCTGCTCGCCTCCCGCGGTCTGTCCCCGGCAAAACGCGCGGGCCGCCTGCAGCCGGGCCGTGCGTCCGCAATCACGCCTCAATCGGACATCCACATCGCGCCAGCGATTCGCCAGGAAGTTTGTCACGCGTCTCACGGCGAGGCTCGCCGGATAGCAACCGGAGCAGAGAGGATCCGTGAGGCAGAACGAGACGCAGGACGACCGCCGCGCGAAGGAGCGCGCCGACATCACCGCAAGGATTGCACGGTTCAAGTCGACCCAGGAGAAGTTCGCGCGCGAACGCGAGGAATATGCCCGCTCGGCGTGGAAGAAGGCGCAGCGCGGCGAGGCCGCGGAATAGCAGGGATGAAACGAGAGCCCGGAGGCTTTCGCCATCCGGGCTCTCCTTCTCACGACTGACGCCTACCAGTGATGACGCCAGTGGTGGTAGCGATGATAGTACGGTCCGCCGTAATAGGCATACGGGCCGGGCGCGTAGACGTAACGCGGGCCGTAGTCATAGTAGTCGTAGCCCGGACCATAGTAATAGGGATGCGACGCCGCGATCGCGCCGGCGGTCAGCGCGCCCGCCGCGAGGCCGAATGCGAGACCCGGACCAAGACCGCGCGCCTGTGCCGGCGCGGGTGCCGCCAATGCGGTGACGGCGACGGCACCCGCGGTCGCCAGAACTGCCAATGCCTTTCTCATGATCGTTGTCCTCCAATTCCGATGCGTCCAAACAACGCAGATGCGGGGGAATTGGTTGCAGGCTGGTCGCCCCCGCGCGCGGCGGGAACGGTAACGCTAGTCATGCGTTCACCCCTCTAGGGGGAGTCCGCGATGGCATCCTGGCTGGAACTTCTATTCAACATCATCGGCTATGGCGGCTTCGTCGTGCTTGCGTTCCTTCATCCCGGGACCGAGGCGGCCGGTACGGAAGACGGAGCGGATCTGGACCGCGACTGACGCCGAGCCGCGTGGCGATCACGCCGGAGGCTCATCCACAATCGATCCAACGCCTGTCCACAGCTCCCAGCCTGTGTCTTTTGGCTCCCGGATCAACGGCTTGCTGCGCAACATCCACCAGCTTGTCCCCAGCGCGCGCGACGACGCTGCCCGCTCGGGCGGAGGCCGCACGGGCCGGTCAAACTTCCCGGAAAAGCCCTTGAACCTTCCTGCGGCACGCCGAGACAGATCAGTACTGGGGATTTCAGGGCCCAGTGTTCGAGGGTGGCGCCACGCGACGAAGATATTCCGTCGCGCTGGCGCTGCTGTCGTTTTCCGCTTTCCCCGCGCGAGACTTCGCGATCCGCGCCGGCGGCGCTTCGGCGAACGCGACACTCAGGCCCGCCGCAGCCTACACATTCCGCAACGAAAGAGGCCCCCTTCTCAGGGGGCCTCTGACGTGATCACGACCGTGACTGACGGTCAGATCAGGCAACCGCGTCCTTGGCGGCCTTGACCGGGCGCGCGCGCACGATCTTGCGGGCCGGCTTGGCCTTGAACATCATCTCTTCGCCGGTGAAGGGGTTGGTGCCCTTGCGCGCCTTCACGGCGGGTTTCTTGACGACGACGAACTTGGCGAAGCCCGGCACCAGGAACACGCCGTTCTTCTTCAGCTCCTTGTGGCCGACGTCGGTGAGCGTCTCCATGACGTTCTTGACGTCGCGCTTGGACAGCTCGGTCGAGGTCGCAATCTTCTCGATCAGCTGCGACTTGGAAAGTTGGGTAGCCATCGTATCTCCTTGTGATTGGTACCGGTGAATGACGTGACGACTGCGCGGCTATCAGCGCATTGCTGCGCAGACTGGTCGGGGCATTCTGGCTGCATTGCACAGCCGGGACTTCAGTCGTCTGGTGGCGTATCACCCCGCGATTTTTCGGGATTCTCCTGCATTTCAAGGGGCCCCGAAGCACCCACAGCGGCGCCAAAATTCCAACGGAGCGCGCAGAAGTCAAGCTGCGATGGCGATCGAACGGAGCATGCGATTCATTTTCCCCTATATTTCCAGGCATTTTCGATGGTCCTGCGTGATTTTGGCCTCACATTGCAGGCGAAACACGCTGAAATCCCTGCATGCGGTCGCATCGCGCCCGTTCATCCCTGCCGCGAATCACTGCCAAAACAGCGATTCGCTGGCATACGGAGAGGCTCTCGCAACACCGCGCGGCCCCGTCGAATGCGTCGCCGCGCGCACCGCACATCCGCGCGAGCCGGCATCGCCGCAGCATCAGGCTCGATACACGGGCGAACGAATTGCTGCTATGGATCGGCGTCCGCAGGCGGCCGTTGAGCATCCGCTTCGAGTTCAGGGAGAGAAGAAACGATGCGTTATCTCCACACCATGCTGCGCGTGCGCAATCTCGACGCCGCGCTCAAATTCTATTCCGATGCGCTCGGCCTCAAGGAGGTGCGCCGGATCGACAACGACAAGGGTCGCTTCACGCTGGTGTTTCTCTGCGCACCCGAAGATGAACACCTGCTGAAGAGCCTGCCGCCGACGCGCGGCGCCCCGCTGGTCGAGCTCACCTACAATTGGGACGAGGAGAGCTATGGCGAGGACCGCTTCTTCGGCCATCTCGCCTATGAGGTCGACGACATCTACGCCACCTGCGACCGGCTGATGAAGCTCGGCATTACCATCAACCGGCCGCCGCGCGACGGCAACATGGCCTTCATCCGCTCGCCCGATCTGCACTCGATCGAGCTGTTGCAGAAGGGCGAGCCGAAGGCGCCGGCCGAGCCCTGGCTGTCGATGCCGAACACCGGACATTGGTGAGCCGTTCGCACTCGTCCACCTGCCGGAACATCGAGGCCATCCTCGCGTTGTCGCTCCGATTGATGGAGAGGATTCGAGGAGGCCGAGATGGGTCGAGGAATTCTACTGTGGTTGTTGGGCGTGCCGATTCCGGTGATCATTCTGCTGTGGCTGTTCTTCGGCCACTGATCGCCGCGAACGACGCGTTCGACGGAAAAGCCCCGCTTCGAGCGGGGCTTTTTGCGTAACATTCGCTAGCAATGCCGTTCGCCCAGACAGGAGCCGGACGTGTCCGCCGACAACAGACTGACGATCTGGGGCCGCCCCAATTCGGTGAACGTGCAGAAGGTGCTGTGGTGTCTCGCCGAGCTCGATGTCCCTTATGACCGTATCGACGCGGGCATGCAGTTCGGCCGCAACAACGAAGCGGATTATCTCGCGATGAATCCGAACGGCCGCATCCCGACGCTGGTCGAGGGCGATTTCGTGCTGTGGGAGAGCAACGCGATCATGCGCTATCTCTGCCTCGCCCATGGCGATGGCACGCCGCTCTATCCAACGACGCCGCGGCACCGCGCCGCGGTGGAGCGCTGGCTGGACTGGACGCTGTCGACGGTGCAGCCGATCGAGCGTCCGCTGTTCTGGGGATTGGTGCGAACGCCGGCGGAGCAGCGCGACATGGCCGCCTTGCAGAAGGCGGCCGACGACGCCGCGGCGATGTGGCGCATCCTCGACACACATCTGGCCACGCGCAGCCATGTCGAGGCCGAGCGCTTCACGCTCGCCGACATCGCGCTCGGCGCCTATGCACGGCGCTGGTTCGGAGTCGAAGGTGTCGTCAAGCCGGAGCTGCCGAGCCTCGCGCGCTGGTACGGGGAGATCGCGCGACGCCCGGCCTTCATCCGCCACATCGCGCCGCCGCTGTCGTGAGCACCTCAGCGGCTGGTCGAGGTGCCCATCTCGACACGCAGGGCGCCGCCGACCTTCACGCAGGTATCGGTTCCCTCGACGCGCACGAAGTTGGCACCGTAGGACGCGCAGGGATTGTTGCTGGCGGCGCCTGAACGGAGTGCAGCCTTGTTGGGTCCAGCCGCCTTCGGCGCGGGAAGCGGTGGCGCAAGAAGCGATGATCCCGGCGAGCCGGCGGCTGCCACGGTCACGGCGGCCAGCGCCGCGATGGCGCCCAGGATGAGAGATCGACACATGCCGCTTGTTAGCGCGTCTGCCGCAGGGAAGCGATAGCGACGCCTACTTGCCGATGAACTTGACGCCGACCGAGGCGCCGCGGCGCCACACCACCTGGCACTGGCGGCCCGTTCTTGCGTCGCGCGCGAAGGCGAGCCGGATGGTCGCCGGCAGCGCCGCCGCGTCCTGCAGGGTCAGCTTGGCGCCGGCGCTGGAAATGTCCTGAACCAGGCAATGGCGCACGGCGAACCCGCCATCCAGCGTGATCCACGCCGGCTGCTTCATCGATTTGCGGGCTTCCCGCTTCTTGGGCGCGGCCATCATCCTGCTCCTGCTTCGCCCGCTGCAGTACGGCAAGGACCCTAATGGACGGTTGACCGGACCACGTACTCGCCTGCGGTGCATGAGCGCAGACCTCACGCCGACCGCATCTCGACGCGGACCGTGGATTTCGAGATCGGGGGATGGGTAAGGAAAGCCGGCGCGGAGTGGCGCTCCCTAGCGGAATCGAACCGCTCTCTCCACCGTGAAAGGGTGGCGTCCTAACCGATAGACGAAGGGAGCAATACGCACGATGCCAGAGGGCACGAGGTCCCGGTGCCATCGCCGCTTGCACGTTTCGGTAAAACCTTCAGCAAATCAGCCGCTTGAGGCGATGATCTGCGAGGTCGGCTGAACCACCGACGGTGATTCCGTGCCGCGCGCCGAACGTATAGAGGCGTTTCGCCGGCCGGGCAAGCCACCCCTCGGCGGTCTTTCCGCGCCTCCTCCAGCCATGCTCAACGCGCCGCAAACAGCGGGGAGATGCCGTCCGTGTCGATGTAGACCACGCCCTCCTCGACCTTGACCGGATATTGCGCCAGCGCGCTCTCCGGCGGGTGGAGCGGCGTACCGGTGAAAGCATCCCACGTCCAATTGTGCACGGGGCAACTGAGGACGCGGCCGTCGAAGCCGGCCTCCTCCATCGGCGCCGCCGTGTGCGGGCAGACGCCCTGGAACGCCTTGAGCTCGCCATTGTCGGGCCAGGCAAGGATGATGAGCTGGGCGTCGGCGATGACGAGGCGCATGCCGCCTTCGTCGATGGTGTCGGCCTTGCAGACGCGGGTGAACATTCGCTGGCCTCATGCTCCATTGCGACCATCGCAATCGAAGGACCACGAGCAAAACTCGTTCCGCGGACCGCGCTGTACCCCGCGAGCCCGACAAGACCGTGGCACCCTTCTTGCTGCCTGCCCTGCAGATCTGGTCGAACGAGCCGACGTGTCGCAAAGGCGACAGACCGCTCGGCGGCGAGTTGCGGCGGAGTGCGACATGACCGACATGACCGAGCTGAGAACACGCAAGGAGCCGCTCAATCTCGCCATCGTGCATGTCGATCCCGACGCCTTCATCGCCAACCTCATGGGCTGGCTCGAGATCACCGCCTTCATCAAGGCGCAGCGCGCCGGAGAGGCCACGGTGCCTGCAGACGGCAAGACACCCGCATTGTCGGCGGCGCAATTGCAGAACGGCGGCGTCCACGAGGTCGGCAACGACGCGCTGTTCGCCTTCGCGATGACGGCGTCGCTGAAGGGCGACAAGGCCGCGGTCGACAAGGTCGAGACCGCCTTGCTCGACGGCATGGGCAAGGATTTTCCCGGCTCGTTCGCGCTGTGGCACTTTCGCGCCACGATCGATGCACCGACCACGCTCGACGATTTCGTCGGCCAGGCCGGCAAGAAGATGCTGACGGGCGATCTGCCGCCACCGCCACTGCGCGCCAAGGAATATTGGAGCGCCGGACTGCGCTTCTTCGAGAAGGCGCGCAAGTCGAACTTCGTCCACGAGATCATGTATCCGCTGGCGAAATGGACGCGGGCGCGCTGGACCGAGACGGCGGAGAAAGGCGTCGCCTTTCTGCATCACATCGAGGACAACGTCCCGGTGCTGCGCGAGGTGCTGGAGGAGCCGCGAAACGACCAGGCGTTCATCGCCAATGTCCTGCTGAGGCTCGCGCCCGCGGTCGATATGGAATTGAATGAGGAATATCAGGGGTTCCTGCGCTCGCTGGCGCGGCGCAACTGACGCAAGGGTGCGGTGTCAATTCCAGCTGACCCGCCCACGCAAAAAGGCCGGCGGGCGTTACGCCGCCGGCCTCTTGTCGCGACTGCCGGCTCCGGCCGTCCGGTTCCGTCGCATTCCTGGGGAATATGCGAACAGGGTCGCGCGATCTGGTTAATGACAGGTTAACGCACGTATGCCGGAATAACCACGATCCTGGGCTCTACAACCATGATCCCGGGTTTGCGTTCCGGCCATGAAGCAGCGCGAGGACCATCGGCGAGATCGGACAAGACCGTCAGCTCAGTTGCAAGGTGCGCTTCGTCTCACGGCGCAGCGCCTGCTCCTGGCAGCCCGACAGCCGGACGAGCTCCTGGGGATACATGTCGTAGCCGTGGCTGCCAAAGGCACTCTGCTGCGCCATCGGGACCTGCGCAGGCGTCCGGGCCGCATCTGCCCCTCCCCCTGCATTCGACGAACCTCGGACCGGATCGAGCCCAGTGTTCAAAGCGGCCATAGCCAGCTCCGCGAAAGAGTGCCTGCCCCGACTGGAACTATAGTCCACCAGCCACGGGGCGCAATTGGGCAAAACGCCATCAGCCGGCGGTGGCGCGCGCCTGCTCCGCCTCCTGTTCCCAGCGCAGGATGGTCCGCTCAAGATTGTGGAACTTCTCGGCGACGTCGCCGTCGAACAGCGGGTCCTTGCGGTCGGACATGCGGGCATCGATGTCGGCCCAGTCCTCCGCGCTCAGGGCGCGCAGCGCCGCGGGAAACAGCAGGGTCTCCTCCTTGCGCAGGTGCTCGCGCTGGCTGTCGATGAACTGGTGCACGGCGGCATGAAAGCTTTCGCGCAGGATCTCCTGGTCCGACAGCACCGCGTTCACGGCGTCGGCAAAGCCGCGCAGCCGCTGCGCCTCGGTCTCGTGCTCGTCGTCGACGTCGCCATAGGCTGCGGCCGCGGCAGGGTCGCGCTCGCGCAGCTTGTCGAAGATCATCTCCTCCTTGGGATGATGACAGCGCTGCGGATAGTCCTCGAAATAGGCGATGATGCTTTGCAGGATGTCGTAGTCCGGCCGCCGATTGTGATCGAACAGCTCCAATTCGTGCTCGAGCACCGACAGAAGCTTCTCGAGATTCTCGTGCTCCTGCAGCAGCGCTTCGATGATCCTAGCCATGGCCGCCCTCGCCTGTGCGCCGGCCGGGCCCTGCCGAACCGGCATTTTCCCTGAACGCAAAAGACTACGCCCGCGCGAGCGCGGGCGGCATTGCGGCAGATCAAACTGACTGGCCGATGTGACAGGTCAGCGGGACGGGCTCACTCCGCGGCCAGCGCCTGCGGCGCCCGCGCAAGGCCGAGCCGGTCCCAAACGTCGACCAGCGCCTCGGCCAGGGCGTCGATCAGGCCGTCATCATGGTAGGGCGATGGCGTGATCCGCAGCCGCTCCAGGCCGCGCGGCACGGTCGGATAGTTGATCGGCTGGATGTAGATGCCGTGCTCGGACAAGAGCAGGTCGGACGCCGTCTTGCACTTCTCGGGATCGCCGACATGCACCGGCACGATGTGCGTGTCGGACGGCATGACCGGCAGCCCGGCGGCGTTCAGCACGGCCTTGAGTCGGGCCGCCCGATCCTGGTGCCGGTCACGCTCCCACTGCGAGGTCTTGAGGTGGCGAATCGCGGCGGTCGCGGCGGCGCAGACCGGCGGCGGCAAGGCGGTGGTGAAGATGAAGCCCGGCGCATAGGAGCGGACGGCGTCGATCAGATTGGCATTGGCGGCGATGTAGCCGCCGAGGCAGCCATAGGCCTTGGCGAGCGTGCCTTCGAGGATGTCGATGCGGGCCATCGCGCCGTCGCGCTCGGCGATGCCGCCGCCGCGCGGGCCGTACATGCCGACCGCATGGACCTCGTCGACGTAAGTGAGCGCGCCATAACGCTCGGCGAGATCGCAGATCCGGTGCAAGGGCGCAACATCCCCATCCATCGAATACAGGCTCTCGCAGACGATCAGCTTGGGCCGGTCGGGATCGGCCGCCCGCAGCAGCTCCTCGAGATGGGCGAGGTCGTTATGCCGCCAGACCTGCTTCTCGCTGCCGGCCTTGCGGACACCCTCGATCATCGAATTGTGGTTGAGCGCGTCCGACAGCAGCAGGCAGTTCGGCAGCAGTTTTGCGATGGTCGAGATGCCGGTCTCGTTGGAGACGTAGCCCGAGGTGAACACCAGCGCCGCTTCCTTGCCGTGGAGATCGGCAAGCTCGCGCTCGAGCTCGATCAGCGGATGGTTGGTGCCGGCGATGTTGCGGGTGCCGCCGGCGCCGGTGCCCATGCGCGCGGCGACATCGACCATGGCGCCGATCACCTTCGGATGCTGGCCCATGCCGAGATAGTCATTGGAGCACCAGATCACGACGTCCTTCGGCCCCTCCGGCGAATGCCAGATTGCGCGGGGGAAACGGCCGGCGAGGCGCTCCAGATCGGCGAAGACGCGATAGCGCCGTTCCTGGTGCAACTGGTCGAGGGCACGCTCGAAATAGCTGTCGTAGTTCATCACCTGATCCGTCCTTCCCCTGCCCGCGTCCCGAACCTGCGTTCCGGCGCGCCCTTGGAGGCCTGTTCGGGGTCGGACCAAAGCGCAATCCGGCGCGTCCTTCGTTGATCCAGATCAGGGATCGCGCACGATGCCGGGCATCCGGATGCCGCGCGCCGCGGTCCGCGACGCCCCCCGGGAGGCGTTCAGGAGCGCAGCGGGTTCTCCGCATCGGCAACCTCGAGCCGCAGCGGCGCACCGGTGTCGAGGAAGGCAGACAGAGCTGCCTCGTACGGCGCGGGGTCGAGACCGCGCGCGGAGAGCCATTGCGGCTCGTAATAGGTTTGGCGGTAGCGCTCCCCGGAATCGCAGATCAGCGTGACCAGTGAGCCGCTCTGTCCATCCTGCCGCATCTCGGCCGCCAGCCGGCACAGCGCCAGGAAATTGGTCCCGGTCGAGCCGCCGACCGGCCGGCGCAGCCGCCGCGTCAGCACGTTCATCGCCGCGACCGAGGCGGCATCCGGCACCTTCATCATGCGATCCACGACCCCCGGCACGAAGGATGGCTCGCAGCGCGGACGGCCGACGCCCTCGATCAGCGACGGCCGTTCGCACGTCCGGGCGCTGTCGCCGTTGCAGAAGGCGTCAAAGAACGCGGAATGCTGGACATCGGCGACGCACAGCCGCGTCGGGTGGCGGCGGTAGCGCAGATAGCGGCCGATCGTCGCCGACGTGCCGCCGGTGCCAGCGCCCATCACGATCCATTCCGGCAGCGGGCAGCGCTCGCCCTGCAGCTGGTTGAAGATCGACTCGGCGATGTTGTTGTTGCCACGCCAATCGGTGGCACGTTCGGCGAACGTGAACTGGTCCATGTAATGGCCGCCGAGCCGGCTCGCGAGCGCAGCCGCCTCGGCATAGAGAAACCGGCCGTCATCGATGAGATGGCAGTTGCCGCCGTAATGCGTGATCGCGGCGATCTTCTCCGCCGAGGTGGTGCGCGGCATTACCGCGTAGAACGGCACGCCGATCATCTGCGCGAAATAGGCTTCCGATACCGCTGTCGACCCGGAGGAGGCCTCGACCACGGGCGTGCCTTCGCGGATGTGGCCGTTGCACAACGCATAGAGAAACAGCGATCGGGCCAGCCGATGCTTGAGGCTCCCGGTCGGATGGGTCGACTCGTCCTTCAGGTAGATGTCGATGCCCGCGAGCGCGGGCACGATCAGCCGGATCAAGTGCGTGTCGGCGGTCCGGCACTGGTCGGCCTCGATGGCCGACACGGCGTCGTCGACCCAGCCACGGCGATAGCGTGGACCACGGGCTCTGTCGGAAGCTGACCAAGGCGGCGAATTCATCGCGGCAACCGACCATGATCCCTTCGCCACATCAAGCCCGCCCGGCCGCCCATGCCGAGCAAGCTGGGGGCAAATAGCGGTTCGGCGCCAGCCGCCGAGCCTTGGCGCCGCAACGGAGCGAACGGCTTCGCATTTGCATCAGCGGAAAACGCTCGCATCGCTTGCAACTCATGGAATGCACGCGTGAATTTCGGAAGAATCTTTTGAATGACGGCGGGAATGGTCAAATATTTGCACGCTTTTGCGACCAAGCTGGGCATCATCGAACGGCACGACCGAGTCGAGCCTGCATCACGGGCGACCCACGCCTGCTCCGAGGGGCACCATGAGAGTTCTTTCGATTGTTCTGGTTGCGTGCGCGATCAGTCAGGCCGCTCTCGCTGAAGGTCTGGAATGCCGGCGTGTGGCCGACCCGACGCCACGCTTGAGCTGCGTGGAAACGCCGACGACCGCCCAGGCGCCAACCACCTCCCGCACCGACGCCTGGACCCCGGTCGAGCCGCGCCAGGAGGCCCCGGTGCGCGGCGGCGAGGCGACGGCGCCGAGAACCTCCCGGCCCCGTTGAGGCCAGCCGGGCGGCAGCCGACCGCGGCTGCACTCGGCCCTGCAACGGTCTCTCCCCAATCGAGCACCAGGGCGCGGTTCTTTCCCTTGAAGGGCGGCTCATTCTGCCGACATGTAGATCTTGCCGTGCGGCCACGGACCGATGTCAAATCCACCCCCGCGCGGGCGGTGGAGGGCCGGTTCGGCTCCGCCGCATTGGATGATCGGAGACCATGGCTTACTTGCCATCGCAAATGAACCTGCTCGAAGCCCTCGCGACCGTGATCGGCACCGCGGCGATCGCTCCCGCGCTGCTGATCCTCTGGCTGGTGGTCGCCGCCGGTGACAATTCAGGCCCCCCGCTCAAGATCTGGACCGCCTTCCTGCTCGGGGCAGCCAGCGTGCTGCTGCTCGGCATTGTCAGGATGCCGTTCCAGCATGTCGGGCTGACATTGGAGAATCCCTGGATCGCCCAGGCGGTCCGGGCCCTGTTCGGCGTCGCCTTGCCGGAAGAGCTCGCCAAGGTCGCGGTGATCGCCGCGCTATGGTCGCGGCGCCGGCAGGTCGGCAACGCCATGGACACGGTGTTCTATGGCGCGGCCGTAGGCCTCGGCTTTGCTGCCTATGAAAATCTCGCTTACCTCGTCCAGCATGCCGAGATGTGGCGCTCGTTGGCGGTGCTGCGCAGCGTGCTCACCGTGCCGTTTCACGGCGCGCTCGGCATCATTGCCGGTGCCTATCTCGCGATCGCCCGCACCAGTACGGCGCTCGGCGCCAACCGCCACAATCGCGAAGGGGCACGGCTGTCGAGCTGGGCGCTGGTGCTGGCCGCTCCCGTGATGCTGCATGCGGCCTTCGACTATCCATTGCTGTTGCTGCAGCGGGCGTCGACGCTCGACACCGCCGCGCGCCTCTGGCTCGGCGGCGTCAGCGTGCTGATCGGGTTCTCCTCGATCGGCCTCGCCGTACGGCTGGTGCGCCGGGTCGCCCATCACCACACGCCCCGCACCGAGGTGGCGCGGGCAAGACTGAGCCAGCTGCGCAGGATGTGGGCGCTGCTGCTGCTCGGCGGCGCCGCCGGCTTCGTCGGGCTGGGATTCGTGCTGACCTCGATTCGGCATTGGCTGCTCAACCCCGACCGCAACGTCGCCGGCGTTCTGGTTCCGCTGGGCCTCACCGCGATCATCGTCGGCATGGCCCTTCTGATTGTCACGACGACGATCTATGTTTTCGGCCGCAACCGGATGCGGACGACGGCATAATCCCGGCCCCGCCGCGCCATCAGAGCAACGAAACGCGCATCACGCGCTTGTCCCGGCCGTCGTTCCTCACCATCTGCGTGGGAGGCGGACGCGGCATCCAGCCCGTGACCTTGCCCGGAGTGACGATCATGACCCTTCCGCAGGATACGATTCCGCCCGAGCTCGAGCGCATGAGGTCGCAAATGGGCGCAGCCGTGCGCACGCATTGGAAGGCCTTCCTGATCGAGGGCATCCTCCTCGCCGTACTCGGCCTGCTTGCGATGATCCTCACCCCGCTGGCAAGCCTTGCGGTAACGATCTTCCTCGGCTGGATGTTCCTGATCTCGGGCATCACGGGGCTCGCGCTCACCTTCTGGGCCCGCGGCATGCCGGGCTTCTGGTGGTCGCTGTTGTCGGCGGTTCTCGCCATCATCGCCGGAATCATTCTGGTGGCGCAGCCGGTTCAAGGGACGGTAACGCTGACCATCGTGATCGGCGTCTATTTCCTCGCCGAGGGCGTCGCCACCATCATGTATGCGCTGGAGCACCGCCGCGAGCTGTCCGGGCGCTGGTCGTGGCTGGCAATCTCGGGCGTGGTCGACATCGCGATCGCCGGCATCATCATTTCCGGGCTGCCGGGCACAGCGTTGTGGGCGATCGGTCTGCTGGTCGGCATCAACCTGCTGTTCGGCGGGCTGTCGATGATCGGCATGGCGCTCGCCGCGCGCAACGGCTGACGCCGGGGGGCTCGATTTTCGGGATGACAAGCGGCCGCGCGGCCGCTATAGGATGGCCATGATCAACGCCGCCACCAGCTTCTATTGGTACTTTAGCTACGACAGCTCGCTGGCGGCGGGAGGATCGCGCTCAATCTGACACATTGCAGCAAGATATCCGAACGAGCCGCCAGAACCTGGCGGCTTTTTTGTTGCCGGCAGGTGCCCATCAAGACACCCAGGAGCCCGCCATGCTGAGCACCACAGACGATCTTCGTATCAAGGAAATCAAGGAATTGAGCCTGCCGGCGGAGGTGATGGGTGAAATCCCCCGCACCCTCACCGCGACCCGTGTGGTGATGGCGGCGCGCAACGCGATCCACGCCATCCTGACCGGCAGCGACGACCGCCTGCTGGTCATCGTCGGCCCCTGCTCCATCCACGATCCCGACGCGGCGATCGACTACGCCGGCCGCCTCGCCACCTTGCGCGAGCGCCTCGCCGACCGCCTCGAAATCGTGATGCGGGTCTATTTCGAGAAGCCGCGCACCACCGTTGGCTGGAAAGGCCTGATCAACGATCCCGGCCTGGACAATTCCTTCGACATCAACAAGGGCCTGCGGCTCGCGCGCAGCGTGCTGTCCGCCGTCAACAATCTCGGCCTGCCGGCGGGATGCGAATTCCTCGACATGACGACGCCGCAATACATCGCGGACCTCGTGGCCTGGGCCGCGATCGGCGCGCGCACCACCGAGAGCCAGATCCACCGCGAGCTGGCCTCAGGCCTGTCGTGCCCGGTCGGCTTCAAGAACGGCACCGACGGCAACATCCGCATCGCCGCCGACGCGGTGAAATCGGCCGCTCATCCGCATCATTTCATGGCGGTGACCAAGGGCGGCCGCTCGGGCATCGCGGCGACCACCGGTAACGAGGACTGCCACATCATCCTGCGCGGCGGCAGCGGCCCCAATTACGACGCCGCCCATGTCGAGCAGGCCTCGGCCGAGCTGATCAAGTCCGGACTGCCGGCGCGGCTGATGATCGACACCAGCCACGCCAATTCGAGCAAGAAGCCGGAGAACCAGCCGCTGGTCGCCGCCGACGTCGGACGCCAGCTTGCCGCAGGCGAGCAGCGCATCATGGGCGTGATGATCGAGAGCCATCTCGTGGCGGGTCGGCAGGACGTGAAGCCGGGCGTGGCGCTGACCTACGGCCAGAGCATCACCGACGGCTGTATCGGCTGGGACACGACGGTGGAGGTGCTGGAGCAGCTCGCCGAAGCCGTCGCCGCCCGGCGTGCGGCGCATCGCAACTCGCCGCGTGAGCGCTCGGCGTAGCACTCACGACCGATGAGCGGCGCGCGTCGGGCGCGCCGCAGGTCGCGCTCAGCAGCCGCGGCAGATGCCCTTGATCTTGCGATCGAGCTCGCGGTCTTCCTTGGTCATGCCGCTGAATGAATTTTCTTCGGCCTGCTCGGCCTTGGGCAAATCGCTCGGGCGGACCTGGCGGTGACCGACCGGCGCCTGCGGCGGCATGCCGCTCTTCGATCCGGTGCCGGCGGAGGAGCCGCTGCCGCTCTGCGCCAGCGCGATGCCATCAGTCACGACCATCAGGAGCCCCATCGCGATCGCAAGTCTCTTCATGTTGCTCCTCCGTGTCAGCGGAATCGGCAGGACACTTCATCCCGCGGCGGGCGGATAGAGGTGCGCCTCGCCGCAATAGTCAATCACACGATAGCGCGTTTGCGCACCTGCCGCATGATCCTGCTCAACAGTTTCATCGGCAGTGAGGTATTGCGGCCCCACCGGCGCCTTGCCGTAGCCGCCGGGAATGTCGAGCACGTAGTCGGGCTGGCACAGGCCGGACACCCGGCCGCGCAGCGTTCGGATCAGGGCCTGACCTTGCGCCAGCGTGGTCCGCAGATGCGCCGTGCCCGGCGCGAGGTCGCCATGGTGCAGGTAATACGGCTTGATGCGAATCTCGACGAAGGCGCGCATCAGCGCCTCCAGGGTCGCCGCATCGTCATTGACGCCGCGCAGCAGCACCGACTGGCTGACCATGGGAATGCCGGCATCGATCAGCCGCGCGCAGGCCGCCTGAACCGCAGGGCTGAGCTCGCGCGGATGATTGGCGTGCAGCGCGACCCAGGTCGCGGCGCCCGGCACCTTCAGCGCCTCGACCAGCGCCGGCGTGATGCGCTGGGGATCGGCGACCGGCAAACGGGTGTGGATACGGATGATCCTGACGTGATCGATGCCGGCGAGATCGGCCATGATCTCCTTCAGCCGCCGCGGCGACAGCATCAGCGGATCGCCGCCGGTGAGGATCACCTCCCAGACCTCGTCATGTGCGCGGATGTAGTCCAGCGCCGCGCGATAGGCCTCCTCCGACAGCGCGTTGTCCTTGCCGGGCCCGACCATCTCGCGGCGGAAACAGAAACGGCAATACACCGCGCAGACATGCACGAGCTTGAGCAGCACGCGATCGGGATAGCGGTGCACGATGCCGGGCACCGGCGCATGCGCGTCGTCGCCGATCGGATCGCCGCGCTCGCCGGGCGCGGCCTTCAGCTCGTCCATGCTGGGCACGAACTGGCGCGCGATCGGATCATTCGGATCGTCAACGTCGATCAGGTCGGCGAGATGCGTCGTCACCGCCACCGCATAGCGCTGCGCCACGCGCGCCAGCGCCGGCTGGTCCGCCGCGTCAGCCAATCCCTGCGCGACGAGATCCTCGGCGCTGCGCAATGTCGTCGGACGTTCGACCCTGTTCATCGCTCACCTGCCGGCGGCGTCCATACCACCTGGTCGATCCTCGTGGCGCCGGCCGCCAGCATCACCAGGCGGTCGAAGCCAAGCGCCACGCCGCTCGCCTGCGGCATCGCGGCCACGGCGGCGAGGAAGTCCTCGTCGAGCGGATAGCGGTCGCCATAGCGCCGCTCCTTCTCGGCCATCTCCTGCTCGAAGCGGCGCCGCTGCTCGGCGGCGTCGGTGAGCTCGCCAAAGCCATTGGCGAGCTCGACGCCGCAGGCGTAGACCTCGAACCGTTCGGCAACGCGCGGGTCCGCCGCCACCCGCGCCAGCGCGGCCTCCGGCGCCGGATATTCATATAGCACGGTGAGGCGTCCCTGCCCGAGATGCGGCTCGACATGCTCGACCAGCACCTTGCTGAACAGGTCCGACCAGGTGTCGTCGTCGCTGATTCGGATCTTGCCAGCGGCGGCCTGCGCCAGCGCCGCGCGGTCGCCCGCGCCGTCGCGGATGGTCGCCAGCAGGTCGATGCCTGCATGGCGCTCGAACGCGCCGGCAACCGTCAGCATCTCGGGCTCTGCGAAGGGATCGGCGGTGCGGCCGCGAAAGGCGAACTGCCGGATTCCGGTCGCCTGGGCCGCGTGCGCGATCACCACGACCGTGTCGGCCATGATCGCATCGTAGGGTGCCTCCGCCCGATACCATTCCAGCATTGTGAATTCCGGCAGATGCAGGTCGCCGCGCTCGCGGTCGCGGAACACGCGGGCAAACTCGAAGATCCGCCGCTCGCCGGCCGCCAGCAGCTTCTTGCAGGCGAATTCCGGCGACGTTCGGAAATACCGCCGATGGCGGGTTCCGTCCGGCCTCGTCAGGTCGGTGCCCGGCGCGTGCAGATGGGTCTCGTTGCCCGGCGACACCTGCAGGATGCCGGTCTCGACCTCAATAAAGCCCTGCTCGTCGAACCAGGCCCGCAGCGCGCGGATGATGGCGGCCCGGGCGAGCAGGAACGGCCTGATGTCGGCGTGCCGCTGCGGCGACCACCAGGGCGAAGGCTCGGGCTCCCGGGACATCAGGGGATCGCCCGTTCGGGCCGCAAAAGACTGGCAACCCCGGACAAAATCAGTATGTTGCCGCCCGAAACCGCATTCCGCGTCGCGCGGCGCCCCGGCCCAGTCCGGCGCCCCTTTTTCAGTGTCAGGAAAACAGCTTTGAAAGTCATCGCCAGCTCTATTCGCAAGGGTAACGTCATTGAGCAAGATGGAAAGCTCTATGTCGTCGTCACCGCCGAGAACATCCATCCCGGCAAGGGCACTCCGGTCAGCCAGATCGAAATGCGCCGAATCAGCGACGGCGTGAAGATCTCCGAGCGCTTCAAGACCACCGACCAGGTCGAGAAGGCGACGATCGAGGAGCGCAACTTCACGTATCTCTACGAGGATGCCGACGGCTTCCACTTCATGAACCCGGAGACCTACGACCAGGTCCAGGTGCCGAAGGACGTGGTCGGCAACCAGGCCGCCTATCTCCAGGAGAACATGACGGTCAAGCTGTCGATGCACGACGTGGTCCCGGTGGCGATCACGCTGCCGCAGCGGGTCACGCTGGAGGTGGTCGAGACCGAGCCGGTCACCAAGGGCCAGACCGCGTCGTCGTCCTACAAGCCGGCGGTGCTCTCCAACGGCGTTCGTACCGGCGTGCCGGCGCACATCACGGTCGGCACCCGCATCGTGGTCATGACCGAGGACGGCTCCTACTGCGAGCGCGCCAAGGACTGAGGCATCTCGAGGATCTGACGCCGGGGGGCGTGGGGGGAATTGGGGGCACGGGTCACCATCATCGCCGCCGCCCTTGCGGCGGTCATCGCGCTGGCCGCGTCGCCAACGCGCGCGGCGGATGGTTTCACGACGCCCTCCGTCACCGTCAATCGCGCCGACTGGCGCGCGGCGCTGGACCAGCTCCGCTCCGAGCTCAACGCGGCGCCCGAGGTCGCCGCCAACTTCGCGCCGGCGCGCCGGAGCAGCGTTTCGGCCGGCGATGCGCGGCGCAGGCCCGCGCTGGTCCAGCTCAACGGCGTGACCTCAACCATCTTCACGGGGATCGGACGCAGTCCGGTCCCCGTTTTGCTGCCGTTCGACGCCTCCGCCTATCTCGCCGCGCGCCGCAGCGCCGCCATCGCGGCGCGCGGCCTGCCGCGCTATCAGGCCGACTTCCAGACCGACCTGTTCGATGCCGGCCCGTCCGGCTACGACGCGGTGTTCTCGCTGCCGCCGGAGGTGACCTCCGGCCTGCCGTCGCGCGTCTTCGCAAAACCGGTCGAGATCCAGATCACCGGATCACTCCTCACCTACGATGTCGCCGATCCCGCGGGCGGCAAGGGCGAAGCCGTCAAGGCGCTGTCAGCGCAATATCCCGATCTGCGCCGCTTCATTCGCGAGGGCTATGTCCGCTACGCCTTCACGCGCTTCGGCGTGCCCTATGTGGTCTCGATCCAGTGCCTCGACAGCGCGCCGCGACTGCGGCGGCTCGCCTGCCGCGAGGCCAATCCCATCGCCGAGCGCTTCCTCAAGGCACTGCGCATCGCCGGCGGGCAGCCGTCGCGCATCCCGCCGGAGATCGCGCCGCTCGCCGCCGAGCGCCCGGTCACGCTGGATGCCGATTTCACCTATCGGCCCGTTGGCGACATCGTCGCCAACAGCGGCGGACGCGGCCAGGGCGGGCGGGCCGACCGCACCGTCTATTCGCAGATCCGCTACCCCCTTGATGCGCCGGCCTATGTGCATTCGCAGTCGTTCGGCCGCCGGCGCGCGAGCGACAAATTCGACCAGCCGTGGAGCCAGTATCCCTGGCGCGACAATTTCTGCGAGGCGCGCAGCTTCAACGTCGGCCAATGCGCCAGCGGCTTCGGCCATCAGGGCCAGGATCTCAGGCCGGGCGCCTGCCCGGTGCGCCGCGACGGCGCCGACGGCTGCAACCCGTGGCGGCAGCGCGTGCTCGCCGTGCGCGACGGCGTCGTGATCCGCTCAACCCGGCAGCAGGCCGTGACGGTGCAGGTCAACAGCGGCACCGAGCACGTCCGCTTTCGCTACATGCACATGAATCCCGCGGCGATGGATGCCGACGGCCTGCTCAATGGCCGCAGCCTCCGCGAGGGCGAGCCGATCGGCGTGGTCTCGAACTATCTCGACCATCCCAACGGAACCACGCGCCATCTGCATTTCGACGTCCAGCTGTTCACGCGCGATGGCTGGATCTGGGTCAATCCCTACGTGACGCTGATTGCAGCCTATGAACGCCTGATCGGCGGCCGCGGCCGCGAGGTCGGGCTGGAGGAGATCGCCGCGTCGCCGCCGGCGACCACCGGGGCACTCGGATCGTCGCCGCTCGGACCTGCGGCCGACGCCGCCGCCGCGCGCGACCGGAACTGATCGCCGGCGGACCCGGAACCGGGGCCCACCGCTCCGGGTTGTCTGGCCACGGAGGATCGCAGATGATGACAGCCAACCCGCATCGCAGAGCCGGACCGGCGCTCGTTTCAGCCGCGATTGCGCTGCTCTGCGTGGGCGCGCTGACAATGCTGGTGCGCGACCGCTGGCATCCGCCGGAGATCAAGTCCCCCGAGGCGGCACGGCATTCGACGACCGGCCAGGTTGCCCGCGCCGCCGGCGCGCGGGTGATGCCGACCGACCCCAGCCTCGCAGTCGAGCCGAAGCCGGAAGGCCCCAAGCGGGCGCAGCCGGCGAATCCGTTTTGAGCGTGGCACGCGCGCTTATTCGTTCGAGCTGATTGCAAGCGGCATCTGTCTCCCGCAACTCTCAGCGAAGACAGAAGACGGGGAGACAGTCAACAGTCACGCCGACCACTTGTCCTCTTCGCGACGATGCTCCTCGGCATTGAGGCGGTCCGCAATCTCTTGCGCCATCGCCTTGTTCTTGGTCGTGGCGATCGGCTTGCCGTCCTGGCGCTGCACGCGCTCCTTGTCGGCTTCCAGCGGAAAATCCTCCGGCTTGAGCGGTTCGTCCGTCCCGGTCATGCGCGCCTCCTCTGCCTCCCGCGCATAACCCGCCGGGCCGTGCCGCGGTTCCAGGCAACTCAGGAGGCCGCCCGCGCCGGCCGCTCCGCCGGCGTCCAGCGGAACGCGACGCCGTAGCGATTCCAGAGATTGATCACGCCGATCGCCGACGTCAGGAACACCAGCTCCGTTTCCGAGAATTCCGCCCGGGCCTGCGCATAGACCTCGTCGCTGACGCCGCCCTGCAGCGTGGTCAACGCCTCGGTGAAGGCCAGCGCCGCGCGCTCGCGTGCCGAGAATTGCGGCGCCTCGCGCCACACCACGACGAGATTGATCTTGTCGGCGGAGACGCCGAGCTTCTCGGCCAGCAGCACGTGATGCTGCACGCAGAACGCGCAACCGTTGATCTGCGACGCCCTGATCTTGACGAGCTCGAGCAGTTGCTTGTCGAGGCCGGCCTTGGCCGCCTGCTGACTCACCGCAAGGATGGCATCGTACAGCTCCGGCGCCTGGCTCCGGAACGTGGTGTACTCGCTGCGCGCATGTGACATGGTCTGTCTCTCGTGTTATCAGATATCTGATAACTTATCAGGGCTCTGATGATATGCGCAAGGCACCGGAATTGACGACCTCGCGAGCGTCGCGAAAGGCAGCCCCCGCAAAGGCCGGCCCCGCGCGTCGGCCGAAGACAGCGGCCCGCCCGCCATCGCCCGGCGAGGGCAAGCGCGGCGAGGACGGCTACCTCGCCTATTTGCTGCGCCAGGCACAGGCCGCGGCGCGGCTGTCGCTCGACCGCGCGCTCATCGCGACCGGACTGACCCATCCGCAATTCGTGGTGCTGACGATGCTCAAGGCCTATCCCGGGCTGTCCGGCGCCGACCTCGCCCGCGTCGCGCTGCTGACACCGCAGACCGTCAACGTCATCATCGGCAATCTCGAGCGCGACGGCGCCATCCAGAGAGCACCGCATCCCGTGCACGGCCGGGCGCTGCAATGGACCCTGACCCGGCACGGCCTCGCTCTGCTCGCCAAGGCCCGGCGCCGCGCCAGCGCGCTGGAGCGGCGACTCGCCGGCGACCTGAGCAAGCGGGACCTCGCGACCATCCGCCGTTGGCTGGCCCGCATCGCCGCCGAGCTCCACCAAGCGTGAAAGTTCCGCCCGTTCCGGGCTTTGCCGCCGGCCCGCATCAGCGGGTAGACTGCCCTCCATGACTCAGTCCGATTCACAGCCCGATACGATGACCCGCCGCGCCCTGCTCCGCTCCGGCATCGGTGCCGCCGCGCTGCTCGGCCCCGCCCTGCCGGCAGCGGCTGCCCCGGCCGAGTTCGAGGCCTGGCGCGACGGCTTTCGCGCCCGCGCGCTCGCCAAGGGCATCTCGCCGGCCACCTGGACCCGGGTCATGGCGCGGCTCGAGCCCGACATGACCGTGTTCAAGGAGTTGCGCAACCAGCCGGAGTTCAAGGAGCAGCTCTGGCAGTACATCAACCGTCGCGTCTCCGACTGGCGCGTCATCAACGGCAAGATCGCGCTGCAGAAGAACGAGGCGCTGTTCGCCCGCATCGAGAAGGACTTTGGCGTCGAGCGCGGCACGCTGCTGGCGCTGTGGGGCGTCGAGTCCGCCTATGGCGATCCGCTGGTGCAGCAGAACCACATGCGCCCGGTGTTTCCGGCGCTCGCCGCGCTCGCCTGGAACGAGCCGCGCCGCAAGGCCTATTGGGAGACCGAGCTCACCAACGCGCTGAAAATCGTCGATCGCGGCTGGAGCACGCCGGAGGAGATGCGCGGCTCCTGGGCCGGCGCGATGGGCCACACGCAATGGATGCCCGAAGTCTGGCTCAACGTCGGCTTCGACTATGACGGCGACGGCAAGATCAACCCGTTCGGCCGCCCCGACGACGCGCTCGGCTCGACCGCGCGCTATCTCGTCAACCGCGGCAAATATCACCGCGGCGAACATTGGGGCTACGAGGTGCGCGCGTCCGGCAACATGTCGGGCAGCCGCAGCTACGCGGCCTGGCAGGCAGCCGGCATCACCCGCGCCGACGGCCAGCCGTTCCCACAGCCCAATGCCACCGCGCAGCTCTGGATCCCGGTCACAGGCGGCCCCGCCTTTCTGCTCGGCCCGAACTTCTATTCGGTGAAGTCCTACAATCCGGCGATGAGCTACGCGCTCGCGATCTGCCATCTCGGCGACCGCATCCTGGGCGCCCCGCCGTTCCTGCAGCCCTTCCCCGGCTCCGAACGCACGCTGACGCTTGCCGAGGTGCAGGAGATGCAGAAGCGCCTGACGGCCGCCGGCTTCGACACCGGCGGCACCGACGGCCGCGTCGGCAACGACACCATGAAGGCGATCCGCGACTTCCAGGCCAAGGCCGGCCTCCAGCCGGCCGACGGCTATGGTGGCCTGAAGGTGCTGGCGAAGCTCAGACAGGGCGGCTAGCCGCGAAGAAATGTAGGGTGGGCAAAGGCGCGGCCGTGCTCTCGCCACCGGAGAGCTGGTAGTGGCGCCGTGCCCACCACCTCACCGCTGAGCACGCCGCCCGACGGTGGGCACGCTGCCGCCTTCGGCGGCTACCTTGCCCACCCTACGTGTCCGTCATGTTGCGAGCAACGGCGACGCTCAGCTTGCGTCACGCCTTGGCCGCCGCCTCGCGGTGTCCCCTCGGCGCCTTCGCCTTGGGCTGCGACGCGCTCGACGCCCTGACGCGAATGCGCACCGAGCCGCCTTTCGGCTGCTCCTCGATCTCGAACGCGCCGGTCTTGCGGACGAGATCGCTCAGCTTGCGGCAGCCATAGGTGCGCGGATCGAAGTCGGAGACCAGGTTGGAGAGCTGCTTGCCGACCTCGCCGAGCGCGACCCAGCCGTCCTCGCTCTCCATCTGCGTGATGACGTTCTTGATCATCGGCGTCGCCGCGGTGATGGGCAAAAGAGATTTGGGTGCCGCAGCCGTATCGGCGTCCTTGCTGGTCGCGGCGTCGCTGCGCAAATTCTCGGTGTAGATGAACCGGCGGCAGGCCTGCCGAAAGCTCTCCGGCGTCTTCTGCTCGCCGAAGCCGAACACGTCGATGCCCTGCTCGCGGATGCGCGCCGCGAGCCGGGTGAAGTCGCTGTCCGAGGACACCAGGCAGAAGCCGTCGAACCGGCCGCTGTGCAGCAGGTCCATGGCGTCGATCACCAGCGTGATGTCGGAGGCGTTCTTTCCCGTGGTGTAGGCGAACTGCTGCTGCGGCACGATGGCGTGTCTGGCGAGCGTGTCGGCCCAGGGCCTGGAGCGCGGGCTGGAGAAGTCGCCATAGATCCGGCGCACGCTCGCCTCGCCGATCTTGGCGATCTCCTCGAACAGCCCGTCCACGATCTTGGCCGAGGCATTGTCGGCATCGATCAGAACGGCAAGACGCGGCGAGCGAGGTTCGGACGGCATCGGATAGTCCTCAAAGTTGGCCCAGTTCTCATTCCCTTATACGCGCCCTTATACGCGGGCCGACATCCAGCCGAATGATTTTCTTGAGACGAATGGCAAGACCACGGGATGCGCAACCAGGCACTCCGCGAGTCGCGGCACGGCTGGCAGGTTGCGCGAAGACCGGCCGCTGACGCTCCCTCCGTTCGTACACGAACAAATTTGGGTTCCAGGCCTGTTCTGACGGTTGTTTTCACCTTCTCTTAATTTGCCTCGCACAACGATGCGGACGACCCAACGATGGGATCTGCGGCAGATGATGAAGGAAGGCACCTATTCGGCCTGGTTCAGGACCCCCAAAGGCCAGGGAACCGGCATCGTCGAGCTGGTGGGCGGCAAGGTCTGCGGCGGCGATACCGTGCTGAGCTATGCCGGCAGCTACGAGACGCATGGCGATCGGTTTACCGCCATCATCAAGACGAAGCGTCACGCGCCGGGACAGCCGTCGCTGTTCGGCCCCGACGAGCTGACGCTCAGCCTCGAAGGGTGCTGCAGAGGCACGCCCGTCACGTGCTCCGGCTATGCCGCGGAAGCTCCCGACGTGCCGTTCGAGGCGCTGCTGCTGTTCTCGGCGTCCGACGACGCCGCACCTCCGCAAACGCCCCGGCCGACGCCGAAATTCAGTCCCGATCATCTGCCGAAGCCGTCCTGGCGCTGAGCTGTCGCGGTTGTCGAGGAGCCCTGTGTCGCGCGCTGCGACCCGATCCCACGGACGCTCGATCTCACCTGCTGAGACGTGATCCGATCTCAGATCGAGCGCGATCGCCATCGCATGCTCCTCACGGCACCGACGCGCTGATCCTGCTCACGAGATCGAGGACGCGCTGGGTTCGGACGCCATGCGGGTTGACGGCGAGATCGACCAGCTCGACCAGCACCAGGCGCTTCGACGGAACGACGACGACCAATTGCCCACCATAGCCATTGGCCAAGAAGGCGCTGACGCCCGGACTGCCCTTCGTGTACGTCCACCAGAGATAGCCATAGCCGCGTTCAGGCTGCTCGGTATCCGACAGCCGCGTCGTCGATTCCGTCACCCAATGAGCCGGGATCAGCTGGGTCCCGTTCCAGCGTCCGCCGTTGAGATAGAGCACGCCGAACCGCGCGAGGTCGCGTGCGCTCATGTGAAACACGTAGGCGGGATGAGAGGACGAGTCCTCCTTCTGGTAGTGACCATCCTTCGTCGAAAAATCCTCCATGCCGAGCGGCCGCGCGATCCGCGTCTCGAAGCTTTTGAACACGTCGCCCAGGGATTGCCGATAGATCGTGCCGAGCGCATTGAAATCCCAATTGTTGTAGTACCAGAAGCTGCCAGGCGGATGGCTTCCGCGGGCAGGCCGGAGGTCCTTCATCCGCGGCGTCTCGTAGGCCGCGAGATGATAGACGCCGGAACGAGCCATCAACAATTGGCGAACCGTCGCGGTCTTCTCGGTCGGCGACAGGGCGTCGGGACGATCGTCAATCGCAAGTTCGGCAAGGGTGCTGTCGAGGTTGATCCGGCCCTCCTCGACCGCCAAGCCGTACAGGGCGCTGATGAGGCTTTTGCGCTCGGACCGGATATTGACCTTGGCGCCGATGTCACCCGACGACGCAATGATCTCGTCGTCTCTGACCACCATGATCGCCGTCGGCTTCTGCGCGTCGGCGAACTGCTGAACCTCCTGCGAAATCGCCGCGGTCCAAGGCTTTTCGCTGGGGTTTGCTGTCTGCCAGTGCAGGCCCGGTTCGGCATGCGCCCACGGCAAGCACAGCAACAGCACCACGAAGACACCAGACAGATATTGCATCGAACACCCACATTGTCGGACAGCCGCCCTCGTCGCGAAGATGACTCAGTGCGCCAAGATGGCAAATTGGCAAGAACGAGCGGCAGGTTGCAACACCGACGTCCCGTCGCCGCGTGCTCCTCAACGCCACAGCAAGCGAACGTCATGTCTCGCACCGATGTCAGTCGGATGACCGAAACCGCTTTGGGAGGCGCAAGATTTCGCTTGCTATTCTTATGAAAATCGGAAATTATATGACGGTCCCGTCCTCATGAGAGGGGCGCTTCGCGATCGTCACGAACGTGGAGGATGGGATGCGGTGGCCGCGATCGTGTCGCAGCGTGCTCGATGTACGCGGACGAACGGCAGGTTGCGGACGTGAAATCGCGTGGTCCTGGCGCCCCGATGCTGGCGCCAAGTCTTTGGGTGATGATGATCCCGGAGACGACGGTGGCTATCAAGCCGAACACCGGGGAGATCGCGTATAAGCGTTAAGACCTCCGCGCAGGGAATGCCGGTTGAAACGGCTTTGCCTGTGGTGACTGCCGCCTGCTTTTTGTTTGCAGGCGGGCCATGGGTGAGGCCTTCACCCGGCATTCCCTGCGCCCTCTCTTCTCTGATGAGGGTCTTGATCCAGCATCACTCGAGCGCAGATGCGCGGCGGGATTACAAAGACTTGCCCTGTAATCACGCGACGGCCCCCCGCACTCCGCTGTCGTCCCTGCCTCCGCGCGGTGTTGGGGCCGCTACCTGATCATCGCCGGTCCATGATCCGGCACGGCGACATCGAGCACGCGCAGTTGCACGCGCTCGACTCCCTGGTAGCGGTCGACGGTGAGCGTGCCGGCGACGTGCAGGATCTGGCCGCGATGCTGAACCAGCGCGTTGCCGAGCTTCTGGCCAACCGAGCGGAATGCGATGGCGTTCACCATGGCGCCGTCACCGGACTTGAAGCGCAACTTCAGATGCGCCTGCCCGACCTCGTCGGCATAGACCAGTTGATGCGATGGCAGCGCCACGATCGGCTCGGGATTGCCGCTGCCGAACGGACCGGCGCGATTGAGGGTCGCGACCAGCTCCGGCGTCGCGGCGCGCGCGCTGATGGCGCCGTCGATCAGGATCTCGTTGACGTGCCGTGCGTCGGCGACGTCGGCGGCGAGCGCGCTTTCGAGAAAGGCGCGAAACTCGGCCAACCGCTCCTTGCGCAAGGTGACGCCGGCGGCCATCGCGTGCCCGCCGCCCTTCATCAGGATGCCCTGCTCCACGGCATGGCGGACGGCCTTGCCGAGATCGACTCCGGGAATCGAACGGCCCGACCCGGTGCCGATGCCGCCCGGCTCGAGCGCGATCGCAAACGCCGGCCGGGCAAACTTTTCCTTGAGCCTGGACGCGACCAGCCCGACCACGCCGGGATGCCAGCCCTCGGACGCCGTCACGATGACGGCGCCCTTGTCCTCCAGGCCGAGCGAGGCCAGCGCCTCGGCCTCGGCCTGCGCTTCGGCCTGCTGCTCGATGACGCGGCGCTCGCTGTTGAGGCGGTCGAGCTCGGCGGCGATGCGCGCGGCTTCGGAGACGTCGCTTTCCAACAGCAGCCGCACGCCGAGATCGGCGCGGCCGATGCGCCCGCCGGCATTGATGCGCGGTCCCAGCATGAAGCCGAGATGCCAGGCTTCGGGCGGACCGTTGAGCCGGGCGACATCCATCAGCGCGGTGTGCCCAACATGGTCGCGCCGGCGCATCGCGATCAGGCCCTTGGCGACGAACGCGCGGTTGAGCGCGATCAGCGGCGCGACGTCGGCGACGGTGCCGAGCGCGACGTGATGCAGCATGCTGAGCAGATCCGGCTCCGGGCGCGTGCTGCTCCAGAAGCCGCGGCCGCGCAGCTCGCGATTGACCGCAACCAGCGTGACCAGCGTCAGGCCGACCGCGGCGAGATAGCCGAGGCCGGAGAGATCGTCGGGCCGGTTCGGATTCACCAGAGCGTTAACCTCGGGCAGGTCCTCGCCGCATTGATGGTGATCGATCACCACCACGGACATGCCGAGCCGCCGCGCCTCCGCCAGCGGCTCGAGGCTGGTGGTGCCGCAGTCGACCGTCACGAGCAGCGTCGCGCCCTTGGCCGCGAGCGCGCGGATGGCGTCGACGTTCGGGCCGTAGCCTTCGAAGATGCGGTCGGGAATGTGGATCAGCGGATCGAGCCCGCAATGGCGCAGGTGCCAGGCGAGCAGCGCCGCCGAGGTCGCGCCGTCGACATCGTAGTCGCCGAAGATCGCGACCTTCTCGCCCTTGACCGCGGCGTCGGCAATGCGCTCGGCCGCCGCCTCCATCTGCGTCACCGTGAACGGATCCGGCATCAGCTTGCGGATGGTGGGATCGAGGAAGTCGTTGACTTGATCGAGCTCGACCTCACGCCCCGCCAGAACCCGGGCCAGCATCTCCGGCAGTTGATAGCGCTGCACCATCGCCAGCGCCCGCGCCGCACCGCGCGCATCCAGCCGGTCGCGCCACAATTTGCTGGTCAGCGACAGCCGCACGCCGAGAAACGCCTGCGGGGCGCTCAGGGGCAGTGCAAGGGCGGATGGTGCCATGACGCGCGGGGCCTCGCTTGCAGCGCAGCGATTCGAAACGGACGCCGTCGAATCTACAGCAACTGGCCTGCCTCAGCAGGTTCCATCCATGAAACCCACCAGAATCGTCCCAGAACTTGGCGGAACTCACAGGAAATCAGGGAAATGCCGCCCATATACGGCTGGTTGCCTAAAATTCGAGCTGCGTTCAATGGAGTGCATTAAACAGCCGTTAGGCGAACTCCGTAACATTTCAATCAATTATTACGTCCGATTTGTCCGCCCTCTTCGTGCCGACCAGGAGGCGCGGCAACATGGAGTTCATTGCCGATGCTGACCGCGCCCGAGTTGAAGACGCAGCCCTCCGCCGCTCCGGCACAAACGACTCCCAAGGATGACGAGACCGACGTCTCGGCGCTGATCGCCCGGCTCACCGGCGAGGTCAATCAGATCGCCTGCGAGAAGACCAAGTCGATCCAGCAGATCACCAACCAGATGAAGATGCTGGCGCTGAACGCGCTGATCGAGAGCTCGCGGGTCGGCGCCCAGGGCGCGGGCTTCGCCGTGGTGGCCCAGGAGGTCCGCGCCGTCGGACAGCTCGTCGAGACCATCGCGCGCGAGCTGGAAGGCCAGCTCACGACCCGCACCGGCAATCTGAAGAGCTCGATCGAACGCATGACCGAGCGGGCGCGCGGCGAGCGCATGGTCGATCTGGCGCTGAATGCGATCGAGCTGATCGACCGCAATCTCTACGAGCGGACCTGCGACGTGCGCTGGTGGGCGACCGATTCGGCCGTGGTCGATTGCGCGGCGGACCCAGACGCCGCACGCGTCGCCCATGTCTCCGATCGGCTCGCGGTGATTCTGTCGGCCTACACCGTCTATCTCGATCTGTGGCTGTGCGATCCGAGCGGCAAGGTGATCGCCAACGGCCGCGCCGACCGCTTCAACGTCGTCGGCCAGAGCGTCGCCGACACCAAATGGTTTCGCGAGGCGCGCGGACTGCGCTCGGGCGACGACTACGTCGCCGGCGACGTCGAGTGCCAGCCGCTGCTCGGCAACGCCCAGGTCGCGACCTATTGCGCCTCGGTCCGCGAGGACGGCAAGGCCCATGGCAAGCCGCTCGGCGTGCTCGCCATTCATTTCGACTGGGAGGCTCAGGCGCGCGCGATCGTGCAGGGCGTCCGCGTCAGCGAAAGCGACAAGGCGCGCGTGCTGCTGGTGGATTCGAATCTGCGCGTCATCGCGTCCTCGGACGGCCAGGGCATTCTCAGCGAGCGGGTGTCGCTGAAGCTCGATGGCAAACGCAGCGGCTTCTATCAGGACATCTCCGGGCGCATGGTCGCGTTCCACGCGACGCCCGGCTACGAGACCTACAAGGGTCTCGGCTGGTACGGCGTGATCGTGTCGGGTGCGTGAGGCAGGAGGATCAGCAGCCCAGCCGGTCGGCGATGCCGCCGAAATCATCGGCGACGATATCCCAGGCGCCGGTGGCCTCGAAATCGCGGCTCTGCAGCGGGCCGTATTCGGTGGGGCGGGCGACAAAGGCGGTCTTGAGGCCGTAGCGTTGCGCCGCCTCGAGATCATTGTTGTGCGCGGCGACCATCATCACCTCGCCGGGCGAAAGGCCAAGGAGACGTGCGGCACCGAGATAGGTCTCGGGATCGGGCTTGTAGTGCGCGAACAGCTCTGCGGAGAGCACGAGGTCCCAGGGCAGACCCGCAAACTTCGCCATGTTGGTGAGCAGCGCGACATTGCCGTTGGAGAGCGGCGCGATGATGTATTTGGACTTCAACCGGGTCAGCCCGGCGACACTGTCGGGCCACGGATGCAGCCGGTGCCAGCCGCGGGTGAGATGATCGAGATCGGCTTCGGTGAGGCCGGTGATGCCGAGCTGCGCGACCAGCGTCTCCAGCGAGCGCCGGTGCAGCACGTCGAGGATGACGTAGCCGCGCTCCGGATGCCTCCGGACCTCGTCCATCGAGCCGACATAGAGCCCGCGCCAGCCATCGACCAGCGCGGTCCAGTCACCCTGGATGCCGCGGGTCTTCGACCACGCGGTAAAGTCGTTGATCAGGCTGGTGCGCCAGTCGACGACAGTGCCGAACACGTCGAACACCAGCGCCTTGACCATGGACAGATCGGACATGCTGAGCCGCTCTCCAATTTCGTCATTCCGGGATGCGCGCACAGCGCGCAGACCCGGCATCTCGCGCCACGGTCTCGAGATTCCGGGTTCACGCTCCGCGTGCCCCGGAACGACTGTGCTGGATCAGTCGAGGTGGAATTTCGCCAGCTGGCGGTGCTCGGCGCGGATGTAGCGCACCGTGCCGGTGACCGAGCGCATCACGACGGTCTCGGTCTCGATGACGCCGTCCTTGCGGAACTTGACGCCGGAGAGCAGCGAGCCGGTGGTGACGCCGGTGGCCGCGAACAGACAGTCGCCGCGGGCCATGTCCTCGATGCCGTAGATCATCTTGGGATCACCGACGCCCATCTTGTGGGCGCGCTCGCGCTTCTCCTCGGTGTCGAGGATCAGGCGGCACTGCATCTGGCCGCCGATGCAGCGCAGCGCCACCGCGGCCAGCACGCCCTCCGGCGCGCCGCCGGTGCCGAGATACATGTCGACGCCGGTGTTGTCGGGATCGGCGCAGTGGATCACGCCGGCGACGTCGCCGTCAGTGATCAGGCGTACCGCAGCGCCGGTCGAGCGCACGCCCTGAATGATGTCAGCATGGCGCGGGCGGTCCAGCACCAGCACCGTGATCGCGCCCGGCTCGACGCCCTTGGCCTTGGCGAGCCGGCGGACGTTGTCGGCAGGCGTCGCGTCGATGTCGACCACGCCCTTGGCGTAGCCGGGGCCGACCGCGATCTTCTGCATGTAGACGTCGGGAGCATGGAGGAGCGTGCCGCCATCGGCCATCGCCATGGTCGCGATCGCGCCGGGCATGTTCTTGGCGCACAGGGTGGTGCCCTCGAGCGGGTCGACCGCGATGTCGACCCTGGGGCCGGCATTGAGGCCGACCTTCTCGCCGATATAGAGCATCGGCGCCTCGTCGCGCTCACCCTCTCCGATCACGACCGTGCCTTCGATCGGCAGCTTGTTGAGCTCGCGGCGCATCGCATCCACGGCGGCCTGGTCGGCCGGCTTCTCCTGGCCGTGGCCGCGCAGCCGCGCCGCCGATACCGCCGCCCGTTCGGTCACGCGCACCAGCTCCAGCGTCAGGATGCGCTCGAGCAGCAATTGTTGCGGGACAGAAATCTGCGTCGACATCGGTCAACTCCTCAAGACGTCACGGCGGACATCCGCCATCAAAATCTACCGCTCGCACGCCGCCCCCCTGGGCGGCAGCCGGGTCAGGCGGTCGGCACGAATGGCCGTTCCCCGCCTGTCTACTCTCCCGGTTTGAGCATGAACCTATACCAAACGCCACGCGTTTGTTTGAGCAGGGACAAGCGGTTCCCTGTGCATCATGCGCTAGTTCTTCTCGATCCGGATCACCTGGGGCTTGCCGCTGATGACCTTGTCGCGCTGCACCGCCTGGAGCGCGCGATGCACGGCGTCCTCGTGGGTCGCGTAGGTGATCAGGATCACCGGGACCGGAGCGGACTTGCCGGCGGTCTTCGCCGGCTCGCTGCCGTTGGGATGGCGCTGCACGATCGATTCGATCGAGATCTTCTGCTCGGCGAGCCGGGTCGCGATGGTCGCTGCCGTGCCGGCATGGTCGCGCGCCATCAGGCGGATGTAGTAGCCGCCCTCGTGCCGCTCCATCGGGGCCTTCTCGGTCGCCTGCAGCTTATCGACCGGCCGTCCGAACGGCGCCGCGCGGATACCGCGCGCGACATCGGCGATGTCGGCGACGACCGCGGAGGCCGTGGCGGCGCCCCCTGCTCCCGGACCGACCAGCGTGATCGGCGGGATACCGTCGCCGTCGATCGTGACCGCGTTGGTCACGCCCATGACCTGGGCGATCGAGGAGGATTTCGGCACCATCGTCGGATGCACCCGCTGCTCGATGCCCTTGGCGGTGCGCACGGCAACGCCAAGCAACTTGACGCGGTAGCCGAGCTCGGCGGCCGCGCGCAGGTCCTCCGGCGCGATCGAGGAGATGCCTTCGACATAGACGGAGTTCTGCGCCACCTGGGTGCCGAAGGCGAGGCTCGCCAGAATCGCAAGCTTCTGTGCGGTGTCATGGCCGTGGATGTCGAAAGACGGGTCAGCCTCGGCATAGCCCAGGCGCTGGGCATCCTTGAGGCACTCGTCGAACGACAGCCCTTCCTGCTCCATCCGCGTCAGGATGTAGTTGCAGGTGCCATTCAGGATTCCATAGACGCGGTTGATGCCGGTGCCGGCAAGCCCCTCGCGCAGGGTCTTGATCACCGGAATGGCGGCACCGACGGCCGCTTCGAAGTTCAGCGCGCCACCATGCTTCTCGGCCGCCTTGGCGAGCTTCAGGCCATGCTTCGCAATCAGTGCCTTGTTGGCGGTCACCACCGACTTGCCGGCCTTGAGCGCGGTGTCGATCGCCGACAGCGCGGGATCACCCGCGCCCCCCATCAGCTCGACCAGGCAGTCGATTTCGGGATCACCAGCCAGTGCGATCGGATCCTTGGCCCATTTGATCCCGGACAGATCGATGCCGCGCTTCTTGGCCTTCGACCGCGCCGTCACGGCAACGACCTTCACCGGGCGTCCCGTCCGCTCGGTGAGCACGCGCCCCTGACGCTCGATGAGACGAACGACCTCGACACCCACGGTGCCGAGGCCCGCGATGCCCACTCTCAGGGGTGCGACCATGGAATCAAAGAACCTGTCGAAAGGAAAATACGGGAGGGTTCAACGCCGGTTGGCGATGGGAACGACGTTGTGCAACGTTTCGATCCCGCTTTCAAGGAAGCGGCGGACGCCGCGCGCGGCCTGCCGGATGCGCTGCTCGTTCTCGACCATCGCGATGCGGACATAGCCCTCGCCATGCTCGCCGAAGCCGACGCCCGGCGACACCGCCACGCCGGACTTCTCGACCATGAGCGTCGCGAACTGCATGCTGCCGAGGCTCTTGAACTTCTCCGGCAAAGGCGCCCAGGCGAACATCGAGGCCTCAGGCGACGGGATCTCCCAGCCGGCCCGGCCGAACGCCTCGACCAGCGTGTCGCGGCGCTTGCGATAGACGTCGCGCATCTCGCGGATGCAGTCGTCGGGACCGTTCAGGGCAGCCGTGGCCGCGACCTGCACCGGGGTGAACGCGCCGTAGTCGAGATACGATTTCACGCGGGCGAGCGCTGCGATGATGCGCTCGTTGCCGACGGCAAAGCCCATGCGCCAGCCGGCCATCGAATAGGTCTTGGACATCGAGGTGAACTCGACCGCGACGTCCATCGCGCCGGGCACCTGCAGCACGGACGGCGGCGGGTTCTTGTCGTCGAAATACACCTCGGCGTAAGCGAGGTCCGACAGGATCAGGATCTCGTGCTTCTTCGCGAATGCGACGAGGTCGCGATAGAAGTCGAGGCTCGCGACATAGGCGGTCGGGTTGCTCGGATAGCAGACGATCAGCGCGAGCGGCTTCGGGATCGAATGGATGATCGCGCGCTCGGCTGCCTCGAAGAACTGCGGCGTCGGCTCGGACGGCACCGAGCGGATTACGCCGCCCGCCATCAGGAACCCGAAGGCGTGGATCGGATAGCTCGGATTGGGACAGAGAATGACGTCGCCCGGCGCGGTGATCGCCTGCGCCACGTTGGCAAAGCCTTCCTTGGAGCCGAGCGTCGCCACGATCTGGGTGTCGGGATTGAGCTTCACCCCGAAACGGCGATCGTAATAGGCGGCCTGCGCCCGGCGCAGCCCGACGATGCCGCGCGAGGCCGAATAGCGGTCGGTGCGCGGCTTGCCCAGGGTCTCCTTGAGCTTCTCCAGCACGTGCGGCGGCGCCGGCAGATCCGGATTGCCCATGCCGAGATCGATGATGTCGGCCCCGGCGTTCCGCGCGGCCGCCTTGGCCCGGTTGACCTGCTCGAACACGTAAGGCGGCAGACGGCGGATGCGATAGAAATCTTCCATGGGTCTCTCGGCTCCGGCAACCGGGGGCGGATTCGCCAGCAGAGCTGGCGCTGCGGCGACGCGGGCCATGCATTGAAACCGGTGCTGGATCAGGAGTTTAGCACGGGCTCGCGGCTTGGCTGGCAACGACACGCGGAGGTGTTGATTGCGGTGTTTTATCATGGCCGCCGCGCCACGCCAGACAATTACGCCGCTCAGAGCGGCCGATCTCCCAGCCCTTGGTCGCCTGGCCGATCATTTGGGCCTGGTGCTGGTGCCCGCCGAAGCCTGGCGGTCACGCGCCGCGAGCAACTCCTTTTCGATCTTGGCGCGCTCCTGCGGCGAAATGATCGGCGCATCGCGGTCGCGCGGCACGTCGTTGACGGGCAGATACCCGCCCGGCTCCTTGGGTCGGGCGACCGCATCCGCGTCGAGCGACGGCATGTCCGCGATTGGACTGGAGCACCCGGCAAGCGCGAGCGCGCCGAACACAACGAGCCCCGCAACAAGGGCGCGCCGTTCCGACCTCCAGCCTCGCCCCTGCGTCCCCACGCGCACGTCCCTCGGTCCCCAAGATCCAGTCAACGGTCCCCAGTCCGACCGCAGCGCGGCGCATTTTGCCGCAGTACAACCAATTGTCACTCGAAACGTTACCGGCTTGAACAGGAATTTCATCCAGCTACGTGATCAACATGTCGGAAGCGAGAGATTTTTTCGCAACGCAACAATCAGAAATCGAATTTGTCGCAAACTCGCGGATTATTGATCTCGCGCGGTGACGAGACGGTCCCGACGCGATAGTGTGATTGAGCCATGACCGACGTTCAGAACAGCAGCAATCCAGAAAAAACATTCGATGCGGAAGCGTTCGCGATGAACATCGCGAAAGCCATGGAAAGCAGCGGCAAGGCGCTCTCGGCCTATCTGAAGCCGCGCGAGACAGGCGAAGTTCAGGACCGGCCACCGACCGAATTGACCGAGGTCGTCAAATCCTTCACCGCCGTCGCCGACTACTGGCTGTCGGACAAGGAGCGCGCCAGCGACATCCAGACCAAGATCGCCAAGGGCTATCTCGATTTGTGGGGCTCGGCCGCGCGCCGTCTCGCCGGCGAAGACGCGCCCCCGGCCATTTCACCCTCTCCGCGCGACAAGCGCTTCGCCGATCCTGAATGGAAGTCGAACCAGTTCTTCGATTTCGTGATGCAGGCCTATCTGCTGACGACGCGGTGGGCCCAGGACCTCGTCCACAATGCCGAAGGCCTCGATCCGCACACGCGCAAGAAGGCCGAGTTCTACGTCAACCAGATCACCAATGCGCTGGCGCCCTCGAATTTCGTCCTGACCAATCCGGAGGTGCTGCGGCAGACGGTGACGTCGAGCGGCGACAATCTGGTGCGCGGCATGCAGATGCTCGCAGAGGACATCGAAGCCGGCAAGGGTTCGCTGAAGATCCGCCAGTCCGACCCGGGCAATCTCGAGGTCGGCGTCAACATGGCGACGACGCCGGGCAAGGTGATCTTCCAGAACGAGATGATGCAGCTGATCCAATATGCGCCGTCGACGGAGACCGTGCTGCGCACGCCACTGCTGATCGTGCCGCCCTGGATCAACAAGTTCTACATCCTCGATCTGCGCCCCGAGAAATCCTTCATCAAATGGTGCGTCGATCAGGGCCTCACGGTGTTCGTGGTCTCCTGGGTCAATCCCGACAAAAAGCTCGGGACCAAGACCTGGGATGATTACATGAAGGAAGGCCCGCTCACCGCGATGGACGTCATCGAGAAGGTGACCGGTGAGATGAAGGTGCACACGCTCGGCTATTGCGTCGGCGGCACCATGCTCGCGACCACGCTGGCCTGGCTCGCCGACAAACGCCGCCAGCGCGTGACCTCGGCGACCTTCCTCGCGGCGCAGGTCGACTTCACCCATGCCGGCGATCTGCTGGTGTTCGTCGACGAAACCCAGATCTCGGCGCTGGAGCGCGACATGCAGGCGTCGGGCGTGCTCGAGGGCAGCAAGATGGCGATGGCCTTCAACATGCTGCGCTCGAACGACCTGATCTGGTCCTATGTCATCAACAACTACCTCAAGGGCCAACCGCCGCAGGCGTTCGACCTGCTGCACTGGAACTCGGACGCCACGCGGATGTCGGCGGCGAACCATTCCTACTACCTGCGCAACTGCTATCTGGAGAACCGGCTGACGCAGGGCACGATGGTGCTGGATAACACGCTGCTGGATCTCTCCAAGGTGAAGGTGCCGGTCTACAACCTCGCCACCCGCGAGGACCACATCGCGCCGGCCGACTCCGTGCTGTACGGCTCGCAATTCTTCGGCGGGCCGGTGAAGTACGTGCTGTCGGGCTCCGGCCACATCGCCGGCGTCGTCAACCCGCCCTCCTCCGGCAAGTATCAGTACTGGACCAACGACCAGATCCACGACATCTCGCTGAAGGACTGGATCAAGGGCGCGCAGGAGCACAAGGGCTCCTGGTGGCCGGACTGGCGCGAATGGCTGAGCCAGCTCGATCCGGAAGAGGTTCCCGCGCGCGGCGTCGGCAGCGAGGCCTATCCACCGCTCGAGGATGCGCCGGGCTCCTATGTCCGCGTCCGCGCATAGCGTGATCCGCCGCGATTGACTATAACCGCTCCGTCCCGCCGGGACGGGACGGGAATCAGTTGAGGGGATCTCGATGACGCGCGAACTGTTCTGGCTGACGCTCACGGTCATTCTGACCGGCCTGCTGTGGGTTCCCTACATCCTGAACCGCTGCCAGGTCCGCGGCCTCACGGGCGCGATGGCCAACCCCTCCCGCAACGACAAGCCGCACGCGCCGTGGGCAACGCGGCTGATGTTCGCGCACGACAATGCGGTCGAGAACCTCGTGATCTTCGCGCCGCTGGTGCTGATCCTCAACGCGATCGACTATTCGACCAAATGGACCGTGCTCGCCTGCGCCGTCTATTTCTGGTCGCGGGTGGCCCACGTCATCGTCTACGCGATCGGCCTGCCCGTGTTCCGGACGCTAGCGTTCGTGGTCGGCTTCATCGCCCAGGCCATCCTGGCGCTCGCCATCTTCGGCTGGCTCTAGGCCGATCTGCTAGGGCAGATTGTCCCGCAGAAAGATATCGATGCGGATGCGCTCCTGGTCTGGACTGATCGGCTCCCCCGAGCAGTGCGCGAGCAGAATGCGCGCCGCCGAGCGCGCCTCGTGGCCAGGGTCCTGGTTGATGATGGCGTCCAGCGTTCCGCGGACCAGGAACCGCCGCGTGTGCTGGGTCAGCTCATGGGTGATCCAGACCACATCCCGGGCGCGGCCGGATGCCTCGAGCGCGTCGGCGATGCCGCGGTTGCCGGCGCCGCAGCAGTAGATGCCGCGCAGATCCGGATGGCGGGCGAGCAGCGCGGCGGTCAGCTCCCGCGTGCGCTCGCTCTCATCGCGGCCCTCGATGGCCGGAAGCGCGAGCAGGTTCGGGTACTCGCTGGACAGGATCTGGTGAAAGCCGAATTGCCGCTCGGCGTGATCGCGCAGCGACAATGATCCCGCGATCACGGCAACCGTCCCCTCGCGGCCGCCGAGGTAGCGTCCCATCAGCGTGGCCGCCGTCCGTCCCGCGGCAGGGTTGTCGATGCCGACATAGTGCAGGCGGCGCGAGCTCGGAGCATCCGAGACCAGGGTCACCACCGCGACGCCGCGCGCGGTGAGCTCGTCGATCGCGGCGCGCACTCTGGGGTGATCCAGCGCGATGACCGCAACGCCCTGATAGGCCGGCGACAGGTTCTCCAGCGCACCGGCCAGCACGTCAGGATCGAACACGTCGACGTGGAGGATATCGATGAAGCCGCGCTGGCCGGCCAGCCACTCTGCCGTGCGCTGGACCTGCTCGGTCAGGATGGTCATGAAGCTGTTGCCACCGGTCGGCAGCACGAAGGCAAAGCGGAAGCTCTGGCCGCGCGCGAGCCGTGCCGCTGCGACGTCGGCGCGATAACCCAGCTTGGCAACAGCGGCCTCCACCCGGGCAACGGTCTTGGCACGCACGCCCTCGCGCCGGTTGATGACGCGGTCGACGGTGGCGAGCGACACGCCCGCCGTCCGCGCGACGTCCTCCAGCGTGGCCCGGACCGGTAACGGGTTCACGTCAGCCGTCACTCGCGCGCCGCCCATAGCATGCCGCGGGTCATCAACGTCCGGATCTCCGGCACGTCGAGCTCGTAGGCGCGGTGGCCGAGCGAAGAATAGAATACCCTGCCCGCGCCGTAACGCTTCTTCCAGACCACCGGCATCACCACGCCCTCGATCCATGGGGCGTGCTCTCCGGTGAAGGTCGTGGTCGCCAACACCTCGTTGGCCGGATCGACATGCATGTAATACTGCTCGGAACGGTGCTCGAAACTTGTCAGGCCCTTCATGATGGGATCGTCCGGCCTGGTCAAGTCGACCCGGTAGTCGATGATGTTGCCGGGATGGGCGACCCATTGCCCGCCGCACAGGAACTGGTAGTCGACCGAATCGCGGAAGGCATCGCACATGCCGCCATGATGGCCGGCGAGCCCGACCCCGCTGCGCACCGCCGCGCAGAGATTGAGCGCTTCCGCCTTCTCGATCTTGGACATCGTGTAGATTGGAATGATTAGCGACAGATCGTGGATCGCAGGATCTGCGAACGCGGCCGTCGTGGTCTCGATCCGCACCTCGAAGCCTTCCGCCTTCAGCCAGCCGCGGATCATCGAGGCGCACAGATCGGGGTCATGTCCTGGCCAGCCGCCCCATACAATCATTGCCTTGCGCATGTCTCTGTCCTCAGTCGATCTGTCCGGTGTCGCGTCCAACAGGCAACATCGCTGGCCGCTCCACGCGGCTCTCGATCCTGACCCGCCGGCCTTCGTTTGCGGAGGTCTGGAACGCCTCCATGACCTCCAGCACGTGGAAGGCGAGCGCACCGCTGGCCCGATGCGGCCGGTCGTTCAGGATCGCGGTCGCCATGTCGGCGACACCGATGGAGCGGAACTCGCCGTCGACGTGACCATGCGTCAACGGCATCGTCTGCCAGTCGCCGCCGGTCTTGGCGACCTGGACCTCGCCACCGAAGCGGTTGGGGTCCGGCACCAGCATGCTACCCTCGGCGCCATAGATCTCGATGGGCGCGTGCCGGTGCTTCGGAACGTCGAAACTCATGGTGACCGAGACCACCGCCCCGCTCTCGAACTCGAGCGTGCCCGCGACGTGGGTCGCGACCTCGACCGGGATCAGCGTGCCGTTCATCGGTTGGCTGGTGACAAGGCGCTCTGATCGCGGGCGCGCCGTGGAGCCCATGACGCTCACGACCGGGCCGAGCAGTTGCACGAGATCGGTGACGTAGTACGGGCCCATGTCGAGCATCGGCCCGCCGCCGCGCAGGTAATAGAAGCCCGGCGCCGGATGCCAGCGCTCATGGCCGGGACAGCCGAAGAACGCGCTGCCCGCCACAGGCCTGCCGATCGCGCCGTCGTCGATCAGCTTGCGCGCGGTCTGGTGGCCGCCGCCAAGGAACGTGTCGGGCGCGCAGCCGACCCGCAGGTTCTTCTGCGCGGCAAGCTCGATCACCTTGCGGGCTTCCGCGACGTCGATTCCGAGCGGCTTCTCGGAATGCACGTGCTTGCCGGCATTCAGCACGGCGAGACTGACGTCGGTATGGGCGAGCGGCACGGTGAGATTGATGACGATCTCGACGTCATCGCGCTTCAGCAATTGATCAACCCGCATCGCCGGCAGGCCGAAGGCTGCGCCCTGTCGCTCGGCTGCGTCGCTGCGCATGTCGGCGAGCGCCTTGATGTCCAGAACGGGGAAGCGCTGGGCCGCCTTCAGATAGGCGGTGCTGATGTTGCCGCAGCCGATGATGCCGATGCCGACTTTTCTCATTGTGGTCTCCGTGAGGTCCCGTTCATCCCTTGACCGCGCCTGATGTCAGGCCAGCAACGATGTGCTTCTGCGCCAGGAGGAACAGAATGATGGTGGGCAGGATGGTCAGGGTGATGAAGGCGAGGATCAGGTGCCACTCGGACGAATACTCGCCCTGATAGACCATGATGCCGAGCGGCCATGGATACAGCGCATCGGTGTTGAGCATCACGAGCGGCAGCAGATAGGCGTTCCAGCTGTTGACGAAGGTGATGGTGCCGACCGTCGCCAGGATCGGGCGCGACAATGGCAACGTCACGTAGCGGAAGAATTTTATATAGCTGCAGCCGTCGACCAGCGCGGCCTCGAGCAGCTCGTAGGGGATGTCCTTGAAGAAGCGGCGCAGCAGCAGCACGCTCATGGCGAGGCTGAAGGCGACCTGCGGCAGTGCGACGCCGAAATAGGTGTCGAGCAGCCCGAGATCGCGCACCTTGATGAACAGCGGCAACACCGCGGTCGCCGCCGGAAACAGCAGGCCGAGCGTCAAATAGCTCAAGAGCATCGAGCTGCCGTAGAATCGGACATGGGCAAAGGTGAAGGCCGCCATCGAGGCGACGATAAGAGTCAGGACGACCGTCAGCGTCGAGATGATCAGCGAATTGTGCAGCAGCTGCCAGTAGCGCCCGGAGAACAGGATGTCGGCATAGTTCTGCCACTCCCAATGCTGTGGCAGGCCGAACGGGTTGACGCGCAGCTCCCCGAGCGACTTGAAGCCACCGAGCAGCGTCGCGAGCAGCGGCACCAGCACGAAGATGGCGACGATGGCGAGGAACGCTGCCTTGAACAGCACGGCAGGATCGAACGGCGCCCTGGTGGCCTCGGCACTATTCATCGCGCATGAACCATCGCTTGTAGGTGAAGGCAAAGGTCACGCAGATCACGAACAGGATGACGCCGATGGCGCTGCCGTAGCCGACCCGCATGCGGGAGATGCCGTTGTTGTAGAGAAAGCTCACCATCGTATTCGAGGAGTCGGCGGGCCCTCCGCGCGTCAGCGGCATGACCAGGTCGAACAGCTGCAGCGAGCCGACAATGGCGAAGAACACCGAGAGCCGGATCGTCGGATGGAGCAAGGGAATGACGACGTGGCGCAGGCTCTGCGACCGCGTCGCACCGTCGATCCGGGCGGCCTCGATCAGGCTCTTGTCGATGCTCTGGAGCGCGGCGATGAACAGCATCATGTGGAAGCCGAAATACTTCCAGACGATCACGATCAGCACTGCCAGCATCGCCGTGTCGGTCGAGGCCAGGAGATGCGGCGGGTCGGCGCCAAAGCTGCGCCAGATCGAGGCGACCAGGCCGTAATCGCCGTCATAGACGAAGCTGAAGATCAGCCCGGTCGCGATCTCGGCGAGGATATAGGGCATGAAGAACAGCATCCGCAGCGCCACTGCGCCGCGGAACCGCTCCGCAAGCATCAAGGCCAGCGTCAGCGCAAGCGGTAGCTGGACACAAAGCGAGACCGCGACGATCAGACCATTGTTGCGAAGCGCGAGCCAGAACGCCCGTGTCTCCAGCACGAAGCGATAGTTGTCAAAGCCGATCCAGTTGGTCGGCCTGCCAAACCCATTCCAATTGAAGCCCGAGTACCAGGCGGCCTCGCCGATCGGCAGCACCACGAACAGCGTGAACAGCAGCAGCGCCGGCGGCAGGAACAGGATCAGGACGGTGAAGCGGCCGTCCCAGCTCGGGCCACGCACCGCGCGAGACGAGAGCGATGCCGGCGACACACCCATCGCCGGCGAGCCCGCGAATGGCCTTGCCACGTCAGTTGCCCTGCTTCCGCGCCGCCTCGATCGCCTTGGCGGCGTCCTGCGGGCTCATGCTGCCACCCGCGATCTCCGCGGAGACGTCGTTGACGACGCGACCGACCGAGGGGCCGAGGCTCTGGTCATAAAAGTTCTGGTGATAGTTCGATTTCGCCAGATTGGCGGCGATCAGCTTCATGAAGGAGTTGTTGAGGCCTGCCTCCGCGCCCTGCACCACCGGGATGACGAAATTCCCTGCCGCCAGCCGTGTCTGCACATCTTTCGAGATGAAGTACTTTAGGAAATCGACCGCTTCCTTCGGCGAGCCCTTGGTGACCAGCCAGCCGGTGATGCCGCCGAGCGTATCCGTCGGCGCCCCCTTGCCGCCTTGCACGACCGGAAAATCGAACCAGCAGATCTTGTCTTCGCTCAACCCGACCTTGTCGGCGGCGAGCGCCCGCTGGAGATTGTAGACCGAGCTGATCGCGAGCGTCATCGCCGCCTTGCCATCGCCGAAATAACCGACCGCCTGCGGATTCTTGAAGCCAAGAAAGCCGTTCTGGAACGGCTGCAAATCGACGAGCTGCTTGAACAGCTCGCCTGATTTGACGAAGGTGTCGCCGGCAAAGCCGCCATTCTCGCCGCGCAGCGCCGCGTCGAATGCCGGCTTGCCGCCGATGCGCACCGCAAGATGCGTCCAATAGAAGTGCAGCGGCCATTTGTCGGCGCCGCCGACCACGATCGGGGTCACGCCGGCCGCCTTCAACGTCTTCACGGCGCTCAGCAGATCGTCCCAGCTCTTGATCGCCGTGGGATCGACCTTCGCCTTGGCCATCAGCTCCTTGTTGCAGACGAAGCCGACTTGCGAGAGCGAGATCGGAAGGCCGTAGACGTGGCCGCTATCGGTGAATGCCGCAAGCGCCGCCGGAGTCACGCTGTCGCTGTAGCCTTTCACCTGCTCGGTGATGTCCTCGAGTACGCCAGCCTCGATCTGCGCCTTCAGAACGCCGCCGGCCCAGCTGTAGATGATGTTCGGGCGGTCCTTGGATTGCAGGATGGTCGGCAGCTTGGCCTTGTAGGCCTCGTTCTCGAGGAACTGCATCTCGATCTTGACGCCCGGATGCGACGCCTCATAGGCGCGGGCCACCTCCTCCCAGATCTTCACCTGCGCCGGATTGACCTCGATATGCAGCCATTTCACGGTCGTATCGGCGCTCGCGGCGTTGGCCCAGAGCAGGCATGCGGCAGCGGCGAGTCCCAGCTTCGCGAGCAGTCTCATCAGAAATCCTCCCAACCGTCTTTTTTGTTGCGGTAATCCTGTCCTCATTTTTTGAGGTACGCAACTGAAATTCTGACCGAGCAAACCTCAAACGTGTTCGCATTTGCGAACAGCTTCACGAGCAGACAGAGAGATTGCTAATTGGGCTGAGCAAGAATCGGCGGGCAGCCGCACGCGCCTTTCGCCTGGAAAATGCGGAGCGGACGTCTGCCGCACCGCGAAGGATCTGCTGGAGATCGCCTGACGCTCAGGTGCAGCGCGCCTTGAAATCGGCGGCCACCAGTTTTGCCATCACGTCGTTGAGATGCCCCTGGTCGCGCGTCTCGATCACCAGCTCCAGCAAGGTCGCCTTCGCCGGCAGGTCGGAGAACGTGCGCTGGTGCGACACCTCGATGATGTTGGCGCCTGCGTCCGCCAGCAATGTGGAGACGGCAGCAAGCTGTCCGGGACGATCGACGATGTCGATCGACAGCTGCGTCAGCCGCCCCTCGCGCGCCAGTTCGCGGGTGAGGACCGAGGCGATCAGCCGGGTGTCGATGTTGCCGCCGCTCAGCACAAGCCCGACATTGCGTCCGGCAAACTGCGCGGGGTGCGCGAGCACGGCCGCGAGACCGGCGGCGCCGGCGCCTTCGACGACCGTCTTCTCGATCGAGATCAGGGTGGCAAGCGCCCGCTCGATCTGCGGTTCGGTGACGAGCAGGATGTCGTCGACGAGATGGCGGATGATCTCGGTCGTGATCCGGCCCGGCGATTTCACCGCGATGCCCTCGGCGAGCGTGTCGCCGCGCATCGGCAGCTGACTGCCGCGGATGGCGTTGTACATCGACGGATAGAGCTCGGCCTGAACGCCGACGATGCGCAAGCCCGGCTTGATCGCGCGCGCCGCGACCGCCATGCCGGAGATCAGCCCGCCGCCGCCGATCGGCACCACGAGCGTATCGAGCTCGGGGACCACCGCGAGCATCTCCAGCGCCACCGTGCCCTGCCCCGCGATGATCAGCGGATCGTCGTAAGGGTGGATCATGGTCATGCCGTGAGCCGCGCCGTGCTCCCTGGCGAACGCGCCCGCCTCCTCCAAGGTGGCGCCGGAAATCACGACCTCGGCGCCGTGCCGCCTGGTGTTCTCCACCTTCACCATCGGCGTGCCCACCGGCATCACGATGGTCGCGGGAATGCCGAGACGCCGCGCGTTGTAGGCGACACCCTGCGCGTGGTTACCGGCCGACATCGCGATCACGCCGCGTTCGCGCTGCTCGGCGGACAGCGCATTCAGCCGGTTCAGCGCGCCGCGCTCCTTGAACGAGGACGTGAACTGCAGGTTCTCGAATTTCAGCCAGATGTTGCATCCGCAGATCTCGCCGAGCGTCCGGCTCTGGTTGCAGGCGGTCGCGAGTACGGCGCCGTGGATGGTCGCCGCGGCGGCTCGCACATCGCTCACGGTGACGGCCAGCGCATTCAGATCGGTGGGGGTCATGGGTCTGCCCATTCCTCAGCGTGCGTCGTTGCACATCGCGGCCGGCGGAACGCCGGCCGTCGCATGATGTTGCCGATCGTGCCGGGCGCTTCCGCGACCGGATGATCCAGATCGATCTTAGCTGCCGAGATCGGGTAGCCCGAGCATCAGCCGCATGTTCTGCACGGCCGCGCCCGACGCGCCCTTGCCGAGATTGTCGAGCCGCGCCACCAGCACGGCCTGGTGATGCTTGTCGCTGGCGAAGACGTAGAGCTCGAGCTTGTTGGTCTCGTTGAGCGCCTCCGGCTCCAGACGGCCGCTCTTGGCCGCCGCACCATCGAGCGGCATCACCGAGACGTATTGGCTGCCGGCATAGTGCTTCGCCAGGGCGGCCTGCAGGTCTGAGCCAGACGGCTTGCCCGGCAGCGTGTCGAGCTGCAGCGGCACCGAGACCAGCATGCCCTGCCGGTAGTTGCCGACCGAGGGAATGAAGATCGGCCGCCGGGTCAGCCGCGAATAGAGCTGCAGCTCAGGCAGATGCTTGTGCTCGAGGCCGAGACCGTACAGCTCGAAGTTCGGCGCGGTGCCATTCTCAAAGGCCGCGATCATCGTCTTGCCGCCGCCGGAATAGCCGCTCACCGCGTTCACCGTGACGGGATAGTCCTGCGGCAGCAGGCCGGCATCGACCAGCGGCCGCAGCAGCGCGATGCCGCCGGTGGGATAGCAGCCGGGATTGGAGACCTTCCGTGCATTCCGGATCTTGTCGGCCTGGTCGGCGGCCAGTTCGGGGAAGCCATAGGCCCAGTCCGGCGCGACCCGATACGCGGTCGACGCGTCCAGCACCTTCGGCGCGGCATTTCCCATGCCGTCGATCAGCGCCACCGTCTCCTTGGCCGCATCATCCGGCAGGCAGAGGATGACGAGATCGACCTCCGCCATCAGCGCCCGCTTGGCCGCTGGATCCTTGCGCTTGTCCTCGGCGATCGTCTTCACGACGATGTCCGGCTGGTGCCGGAGCCGCTCGGCGATTCCCAAGCCGGTCGTGCCCGAGCCGCCGTCGACGAACACGGCGCGCGCCGCAGCCCCGGAGGCGGTGTGAGCTTTCGGCAAGTTGCTATCGATCACGGTCATGACACGCTCCTTGAGGGGTGGGTTCCGCCGGCAAAGGCCTGGGGCCGCGCCTGCCGCATGAGAGACGATATCTGTTGCGAGCCGATGTCGGGCCGCTCGCCGAGCCGGGTTGCGACCGCCGCATAGTCGGCTTCGGACTTGTGCTGGTTGAGCTTGAAACTGCCTTCGACCTGGTCGATCGTCATCACGATGCCGACGATCGCCTTGCGCATCGCCTCAAGCCGGCCAGCGCTCATCTTGTCCGAGGTCCACGGCGTTTTCGGCAACAGCCTTTGCTCGAACTTGGCACTGACCGCATCCACCTGCTCTGCGAGTTCCGCCTCCGACAGGATGCGTGCCGGGCCGGTCAGATGTACTGCCTGATAAAGCCAGGTCGGCACCTGATCGGGCGAGACGTACCAGTCGGCCGACACATAGGCATCGGCGCCGTTGACGGCGAGCAGCCACGGCGTCGCGCCGTCGGCGAGCTTCGCCAGCGGATTGCCGCGGGCGACGTGGAAGAACGCCTGCGGCGTGCCGTCGTTGAGCGCCCCGAGATGAAACGGCACGGAGGACGCGATCGGCTTGGTGCCGTCCGACGCGCACACCGTGCCGAAGCCGCGCGCGTCTGCAAAGCCGAGGCTCGCGGCGCGATCGGGCTTGAAGGGTGGTGGCGTGTACATCGGAAACTCCTGCTGGACGAAGGAGCCGCCTGATCAATCGCGCTGCAAGGAGAAAGTCTGCCGCGGGATTCGGATCCGGCGGCAGGGGCTGTGATCTAGACGCAGATCATCGCCCGTACCGCGGGGGTACGACGGCGCATTTCGGCGATCATGTTGGTCGCTGCGTTGATCATGGGGGCAGGCCTATAAGGCCGCCGGGTTCCTGCGTCAAGCTCGCAAGTCGGCCCGGTTCCCGTTTTTAGGGCTGGCATCAGACCGCATGCCACAGCCATTCCATGATGCGCCCGATGATGTCGCCGAACAGCAGCAGCACCGCCGACCACACCAGCGCCGACACGAAGTTGGCGATCTGGAACACCATGTAGGGCATCTCGAAAATGCCCGCCGCCAGCGGCACCGATGCACGCAACGGGCCGAAGAACCGGCCGATGAAGATGCTCGGCACGCCCCAATCGCGCACGAAGGCCTCGCCGCGCGGAAGCATCTCCGGGTAGCGCGACAGTGGCCACATCTGGGCGACACGATCCTTGTAGCGGTAGCCGAACCAATAGGAGAGCCAGTCGCCGAGCGCGGCGCCGATGCCCCCGGCCAGCCATATCGGCCAGAAGCTGATCCCGGTGGCGCCGATCAGGGCGCCGATCGCGACCAGGGCGCCCCAGGCGGGAATCAGGAGTGAGACAAAGGCCAGGGACTCGCCAAAGGCAAGCAGCAGGACGATCGGAGCAGCCCAGGCCTGATGGTCGCGCACGAAGTCGGCAACCGCGCGGCCAAAATCTTCCATCTGCTCGACGCCTTTCTGCTCCGGGGCGCTTAAGTGCTTGAAGGCCTTCGCGGTTCCCTGGCGCAGACTGGTACGCCACCGAACCCGCCCACTTCAAGTCACAACAACCGGCTGAACCGCGTGAACAGCGTCGATCCGGCGATCGGAACCGGCCAAGACGTGGCGGGCCGGTGAACGTCGTTGTTTCCCGGGTCATTGTTTTATGCCGGTCCATGGCATAGTCAGGCCCAACGATTCGTTCCATCTTGCGCACACGCAACATCAGATTCCATGGGTAAGCCGTTGAAATCAGCTGCAAAAGCCAAGGCCAAGGGCGTCACGGACCCGTTGGCGGCGTTCGCCGCAAAGGGCAAGGCTCCGGCCAAGCCAGCCGCCCGCTCTGCGGGTGCCGAGGGCGATTACACTGCCCGTGACATCGAGGTCCTCGAGGGCCTGGAGCCGGTGCGGCGCCGCCCCGGCATGTATATCGGCGGCACCGACGAGAAGGCGCTGCACCACCTGTTCGCCGAGGTCATCGACAACTCGATGGACGAGGCGCTGGCCGGCCACGCCACCTTCATCGAAGTCGAGCTCGACGCCGAAGGCTTCCTCACCGTGACCGACAACGGCCGCGGCATTCCGATTGATCCCCATCCCAAATTTCCGAAGAAGTCGGCGCTCGAGATCATCATGTGCACCCTGCACGCGGGCGGCAAGTTCGATTCCAAGGTCTACGAGACCTCGGGCGGCCTGCACGGCGTCGGCATCTCCGTGGTGAACGCGCTGTCGACCCGGCTCGAGGTTGAGGTTGCCCGCAACCAGAAGCTCTACCGCATGGTGTTCGAGCGCGGCCACCCGAAGGGCAAGCTCGAGGAGGTCGGCAAGGTCGCCAACCGGCGCGGCACACGGGTGCGTTTCCAACCCGACCCGACCATCTTCGGCGCCAAGGCGACGTTCAAGCCGCAGCGCCTGTTCAAGATGGCGCGCTCGAAGGCCTATCTGTTCGGCGGCGTCGAGATCCGCTGGAAATGCGATCCGTCGCTGCTGAAGGGCATCGAGGACGTTCAGCCCGAGGCGACCTTCCACTTCCCCGGCGGCCTGAAGGACTATCTGGCCGCCGCGATCCATGCCGACACGCTGGTCCATCCGGATATCTTCGCCGGCAAGTCGGGCCGCACCGGTGGCCATGGCGGCTGCGAATGGGCGGTGGCCTGGACCGCGGACGCCGACGGATTCCTGTCCTCCTATTGCAACACGATTCCGACGCCCGACGGCGGCACGCACGAATCCGGCATCCGCAGCGCGCTGCTGCGTGGCCTGAAGGACCACGCCGAGCGCGTCGGCCAGGGCAAGCGCTCGGCCAACATCACCTCCGAGGACATCATGGCGGGCGCCGCCATCATGCTCTCGGTGTTCGTGCGCGAACCGGAATTCCAGGGCCAGACCAAGGACCGTCTCGCCACGGCAGAGGCCCAGCGCATCGTCGAGCAGGCCGTCAAGGACCCGTTCGATCACTGGCTGTCGGGCAATCCGGTGCAGGCGAATCGCCTGCTCGATTTCGTCATCGAGCGCGCCGAGGAGCGTATCCGCCGCCGTCAGGAAAAGGAGACGGCGCGCAAGACCGCGACCAAGAAGCTGCGCCTGCCCGGCAAGCTCGCCGACTGCACCGACGCGGGCACCGAGGGCTCCGAGCTGTTCATTGTCGAGGGCGATTCGGCCGGCGGCAGCGCCAAGCAGGCGCGCGACCGCAAGAAGCAGGCGGTGCTGCCGCTGCGCGGCAAGATCCTCAACGTGGCCTCGGCCGGCAAGGACAAGCTGACCGCCAACGCCCAGCTCGCCGATCTCGTGATGGCGATCGGCGCCGGCACCGGCACGTCGTATCGCGAAGAGGATCTGCGCTACCAGCGCATCATCATCATGACCGACGCCGACGTCGACGGCGCCCACATCGCCTCGCTGCTGATCACCTTCTTCTACCGGCAGATGCGGCCGCTGATCGACGAAGGGCATCTCTACCTCGCCGTGCCGCCGCTCTACCGGCTCACCCATGGCAGCAAGACGTTCTACGCGCGCGACGATGCCCATCGGGACGAGCTCCTGAAGCGCGAGTTCAATGCCAACGCCAAGGTCGAGATCGGCCGCTTCAAAGGTCTCGGCGAGATGATGCCGGCCCAGCTCAAGGAAACCACCATGGATCCGGCCAAGCGCACCCTGCTGCGCGTGGTTCTGCTGGCCGAGGATCGCGACGGCACCGCCGACTCGGTCGAGCGGCTGATGGGGACCAAGGCAGAGGCCCGCTTCGCCTTCATTTCGGAAAAGGCCGAATTCGCCAGCGACGAGCTGCTCGACGTCTAGCTTTTGACCCGATTTCACGCCTCGATTGCAGGTTCCATTCGCTCGCCTGGGCCTGCTTTTCTCTTTCTGTTTCAGTTGTTTACAGAAAGCTAAGGCGTCCCGCACCGCACTTTCCCCTCCGGTGTGGTCAACCGGCAACAGCTTTTGGGCACCAATCGGCTATAGTTCGGGCACATCTGGCGAGGGAATCGCCGCCGCAACCCGGCACCTGCGACATGACGATCTTGGGGAATTGAATATGAAAAAGCTTTTGCTTGCTGCCACTGCGCTGGTTGCGATCACGGGTGCCGCTTCGGCTGCTGATCTGGCGGCTCGCCCCTATGTGAAGGCTCCGATGATGCCGGTGGCGCCGAGCTGGACCGGCTTCTACATCTTCGGTGGTGCCGGCGGCGGCATCTGGGATGCAGACTCGCACACCAACTTCAACGGCGTGCCGGTGACGATCGATCAGCGCGTCGGCGGCGACGGCTGGTTCGGCACCGTCGGCGCGGGCTATGACTGGCAGTTCAACCCGACCTGGGTCTTCGGTGTGTTCGCTGACGGCCAGTTCGGCAGCCTGCGTGGCACCGTGCAGGATCAGTTCGCTGCCCTGACCGGCCGGATCAAGATGGAAACCGCCTGGGCCGCTGGCGCTCGCGTCGGCTACCTGGTTGCGCCGAACGTGCTGTCCTACGTCAACGCCGGCTACTCTGGTTCGCACTGGTCGGGCACCGGCCTGACCACCCTCACCGGCGCGGCGTCCGGCTTCCACACCGACTCGTTCAACCGCAATGGCTGGTTCGTCGGCGGCGGCGTCGAGAACAACCTGAACATCTTCGGCATCTCGGCGCCGGGCTGGTTCATGAAGACCGAATATCGCGCTGCCTACTACGACCGGAAGGACATCGCGGTCCGTACCGACGTCGGCAATCTCGTGACGACAGACTCGGTCAGCTTCAAGCCGTGGGTGCAGACCATCAGCACTTCGCTAGTCTACCGCTTCAACTGGACCGGCCCGGTCGTCAAGTACTGAGCCGAACGCACTCGGTCTTTCGATAATCCTGCGAAAAGCCCCGGTTGATCCGGGGCTTTTTGTTTTCGGCTCGGATATTGGCGGCTGGAGCCGCTGGTCATCTGCCGCGCCGGCCGCTAGCCTCCTCGTCACAAAACTTCACAAAAAAGACGGCAGCAGCGTTTCCGATGCTGTGACGCGGTCGATGAGGGAGGAAGTGGCCATGCGGAAATTCCTGATGATCGGCGGCCTGCTTCTGCTCGCCATCGGCCTGCTCTGGGTCGGTCAGGGCACCGGGGTGGTGGCATGGCCGCGGACGAGCTTCATGATCAACCAGCTGCAGTGGGCAGGCTACGGCGTCGGCATGGGTGCGCTCGGCCTGGTGATGATCTGGCAGGGCACCTGCTGATCTCTGACCACAACAATGGAGACACTGCATGGCGGGCCGTTTCGACCTGAGGGGCAAGGTTGCGATCGTGACGGGCGGCAACGGCGGAATTGGCCTGGGGATGGCACGCGGGCTTGCCGATGCCGGCGCTGACATCGCCGTGGTCGGCCGCAACGAAGCCAAGTCGCAGGCGGCAGTTGCCGATCTGGCGGCGCGCGGCGTCAACGCCATCGCCGTCACGGCCGACGTCGGCAACAAGGACGACGTCACCGCCATGGTCGCGCGCGTGACCGGCGAGCTCGGTCGCATCGACATCCTCATCAACAATGCCGGCATGAGCATCCGCAAGCCGCCGCACGTGCTCGAGCTGGAGGAGTGGCAGGAGGTGATCGACACCAATCTCACCAGCGCCTTCCTGTGCTCGAAGGCCGCCTACCCGGCCCTCAAGGCGAACGGCGGCGGCAAGATCATCAACATCGGCTCGATGCTGTCGATCTTCGGCGCCAGCTTCGCGCCGGCCTATGCAGCCAGCAAAGGCGGAATCGTGCAGTACACGCGCGCCTGTGCCTGCGCCTGGGCGCCCGACAACATCCAGGTGAACGCGATATTGCCGGGCTGGATCGACACCGACCTGACGCGCGCGGCGCGCAGCCAGATCGACGGCCTGCACGACCGCGTGCTGGCGCGCACGCCCGCGGCACGGTGGGGCGACATCGACGACTTCGCCGGCATCGCCACGTTTCTGAGCTCATCGGCCTCGGACTTCGTCACCGGCACAGCCATTCCCGTCGACGGCGGCTATTCGATCATGGCGTAGCCGAGGCCTCAACGTCGAAAGCTCTTGATCTCGGAGACGCTGCCGTCGCGATAGGTCAACTCCACCGAGACGAACTTCGTCGCCGGCGGCAATTTCAAATAGGGCGTGGCGTTGGATGGAATCGCAATGGGATCGCGCATGTCGCAGCCGGGCATGTTCAGGACCTTGTCCGGCACGGCCGTGTCGATGCCGATGCGGACCTCGCGGATCGCGCAGCGATACGACATCAGGTGCGTGTAGTAGACCAGGAGACCGTTGAACTCGCGGAACGACAGCCAGCTCGTCGCCGTCATGTCGAGGATCTTGCGCTGGTCACGCACCAGCGCGGCCTCCGGCTCGAAGCGGATCGGGAACGGTCCCTGCATCTCGCCGGATGCATCGACATAGCGGACCTGGATGGTGCCCGCGGGCGCATCCGCCGACAGCTGGATCGAGGGATTGGGCATGCGCTTGCGCGTGCGCGGATCGAGCACGTCCATGAAGCCGGTCTCGCGAAAGTCCCCTGCCTCACCCATGCGCCAGGAAATACCGAGCGTCGGATCGGCGATCGAGAACGTGACGGTCCAGCCGCCATTGTGGCGCGAGAACATCGCGATCGGCGCGTTCAAGCTTTCGTTCGCCGGAGGGATGCGTGGCGCAGAGACGGGAGGCAGCGCCGCGAGCTTCGGCTGCGGCTCGGCCGGCTTGTCGGCCGCGGCCGGGCCCTTCGCCATGCCGTTGAGAAACACATCGTCGACCATCTGGTCGAAATAGACCGGAATCTGCTTGTGCCGCACGGTCTCGGCGAGTTCGCTGACCAGACGGCGGGTGCGCTGTGCGACCTGCACCAGATTGACGCCGGGCTGCGTCAGCTCCTTGGCGAAGGTGCGCGTGAACACCGAGTTCGGATTGGCGTCATCGTTGGAGAGCCGATCGAGCGCGGTCTGGCGCGGACCGGCCGAGAACACCGAGAATACGCCTTCGGGCAACTGCGTCATCGGGGCCAGGCCACCCCCGCCCGCCACCGCGCGGGTGCCCGAGCGCTCGAACGGATTGTTGCGGCAGGCGTCGAACACCAGGATCGAGGTGCGCGCCTTCTTGTTCTGCAGCCGCTCGATGACGCGGTCCGCGAGGATCGAGGCGTCGCGCACCAGCTCCTCCTGCCCTTCGGTCGCCGCCGGCACGTCGGTCGGCAACAGGAAGTTCTGGCCCGCGATCTCGAAGCCGTGGCCGGCATAGAAGAAGAACGCGGTGTCGCCCGGCTCGACGGCATTGTCGAACGCCAGCAGTGTCTGGCTGAACTGCTGGCGACTGAGATTCTCCGCGACCATGACATTGAAGCCGAGCTGTTTCAGCGTGTCGCCCATCGTGCGCGCGTCGTTGACGGCCTTCTGCAGCTTCGGAACGTAGCGGTAGTCGTTGTTGCCGATCACGAGCGCAACACGCTTCTCGGCATGCGCGGCGGCCGGCGCCAGAACCACCGCCAACATCGCCAGTCCGCACGCCAGCCACGTCCGCATCGATCTCATCGTCCGTCCCTGCCTTCATTGCGTGGGCTGCCGCCATCGATAGTCGGCGGCACGCCGCCACCGGTTCATCTCCGAGGCGCCCGCGGGCCGCTCCAACTCCCTGCCGAACACACGCCGCAATTCCGTCGACAATTCGACCAGAGCGCTTTCCGCCAGCGGCCGGCCAGAGCTTCGGAGCAGCCGAATACGACAGCTCGACGACAGGTTGCCCGCAAATAATGCAAAAACATTAAGCTTTTTCGGTACTTCGTTCCCCTCTTCCATTGACTTTGCAGGATTCGCCCCTATCTTCCGCAGCAGCGCGGCCGGATCGCATCCGATTCCTGAGAGATTGACCGCGGGTCGGCGTTAGTCAGAAAACCCCCAGCTTCCTTAGAGCATGCCGTTTCGGGGTTGAGCGCGACCACAGCCTTTTACCCCTCGATTCCTAACGGCGGCGTCGAATAGAGGCCCCGTGCCTATCGGCGCGTGACATAGAGGCTCGATGTCTTTTTCCAATCTCGGCTTGTCCGACAAGGTGTTGGCTGCAGTTGCGGCCACCGGTTACACCACCCCCACGCCCATTCAGGAACAAGCGATTCCTCACGTCCTGGCGCGCCGCGATGTGCTCGGCATCGCCCAGACCGGCACCGGCAAGACCGCCGCGTTCGTCCTGCCGATGCTCACGATCCTCGAGAAGGGCCGCGCCCGCGCACGAATGCCGCGCACCCTGATCCTGGAGCCGACCCGCGAGCTGGCCGCCCAGGTCAAGGAGAATTTCGATCGCTATGGCGCCGGGCAGAAGCTCAATGTCGCGCTCCTCATCGGCGGCGTCTCCTTCGGCGACCAGGACGCCAAGCTGACCCGCGGGGTCGACGTCCTCATCGCCACGCCGGGCCGCCTGCTCGACCATACCGAGCGCGGCGGATTGCTGCTCACCGGGGTCGAGCTCCTGGTCATCGACGAAGCCGATCGCATGCTCGACATGGGCTTCATCCCGGACATCGAGCGCATCTGCAAGCTCGTCCCCTTCACCCGCCAGACGCTGTTCTTCACAGCAACCATGCCGCCGGAGATCCGGCGCATCACCGAAACCTTCCTGCACAACCCGCAGAAGGTCGAGGTCTCCAAGCCGGCCACGACCGCCGTCACCGTGACCCAGTTGCAGGTCCCATCCGGACGCGAGGCGCATCAGAAGCGCGAGGTGCTGCGCAGGCTGTTGCGGAACGCCAAGGATCTCAACAACGCGATCATCTTCTGCAACCGCAAGCGCGACGTCGCCATCGTTCACAAGTCGCTGCAGAAGCACGGCTTCAGTGTTGGCGCCCTGCACGGCGACATGGACCAGTCGGCCCGCACGGCCGCGCTCGATCAATTCCGCAAGGGCGAACTGCCCTTGCTCGTCGCCTCCGACGTCGCCGCACGCGGCCTCGACATTCCGGAAGTCAGCCACGTCTTCAATTTCGACGTGCCGCATCATTCCGACGACTACGTTCACCGCATCGGCCGCACCGGCCGTGCCGGACGGACCGGCACCGCAATCTCGATCGTGGCCCCGGCCGACCAGAAGTCGATGGTTGCCATCGAGAAGCTGATCGGACAGGGCATTCCGACGATCGAGGGCGACTACGAGGTGCAGGAATCCTCGGGCGACGAGGACACGCGTGAGCGCCGTCCGCGTGACGCCGCGCGTCGCGGCAGCCGCGGCAAGGCGCGGGAGCGCGATGCGGCCCCTCGCGAGCGTGATGCAGCCCCGCGCGAGCGTGAGCCGCGGGCGGCAGCGCCGCGCGCCGCACAGGCAAATTCTCCTCGGCCTGCCGCGCCGAGCGCTCGCAAGGAACAGCCTCGTAACGAACAGCCTCGCAATGAAGCGCGGCGGCCGCGGCGCGACCTCGACAACGAGCCCGCTGATCACTCACATCTGCCGGCGTTCCTGCTTCGCCCGGTGAGGGCACCGCTTCCCTGAGCAAGCAAGATTCCGGGCTGTTCCAAATGTGGTCGCCCGGAACGTCGCGTCCGCAAAAAGATCAGCTGCCGCTTCCGTCGGACATGAGACCTAAGTCGACGACAGCGCTGGAGCTATCAGCGAGGCGCACACCCGAGCGAACAGCTCCAGCCCGCTTCAGCAAGTTCCCAGAAGCGTCCTATGTAGCTTATTGAACATATGAGGTGACGTTCCCGTATGCGTGGCTTGGGCGTATCCGGGACTCTACGGCCGTATTTACCCCTGGTTCACAAACGTCCTTTAGCTTGGCCGGCATTGTTTATTTCATTGCTGTGACGACGGCGACGCGGGCGATTGGGGAGAACCTGTGGTGGTCAATGCGCTTGACGAACACGAACGCACGATAGGCTTCGCCGAAGTCGCGCTCAGCCAGATCAGAACGCTTCGCCATTCGGCCAATCCGCGCAATTACGAGGTCTGGTACGTCTACGCGACGGGCTACAACGCACCGCTGAACGAGATCATCAACGAGACGCTGTCGCGCAACGGCAAGCTGTCGCAGTCCGATCTCGATCAACTCTACGACTCCTACCTCGCGCAGCTCAAGACGTCGGATCGCATCGACAAGGTCGGCGCGCGCGTCGTCGGCGAGATCGACGACCTGGTGAACATGCTCACCGATGCTCTCGGCAGAACGGCGAGCTACGATGCGAGCCTCGCGGGCGCCGATCAGCGGCTCGCGTCGGCGACCAGCCGCGAGCAATTGGTGGACATCATCGAGGCGCTCACCGATTCGACCAGACAGATGCGCGAGACCAACCGGATCCTCGAAGAGCGGCTGACGCTGTCGAAGGACGAGATCAGCGGGCTACAGCATAGCCTGGAGGTGATCCGGGCCGAGAGCCTGACCGATCCGCTCACCGGCCTCGGCAATCGCAAATATTTCGACCGAATGATCGAAACGACGGTGCAATCGGGGCTCGCGACCCAACAGCCGCTGTCGCTGCTGATGTTCGACATCGACCATTTCAAGTCCTTCAACGATTCCTACGGACATCTCACCGGAGACCAGGTGCTGCGCCTGGTCGGGATGACCCTGAAGCACGCCATCAAGGGGCAGGACATCGCGGCGCGCTACGGCGGCGAGGAATTCGCCGTCGTGCTGCCGAACACCTCGCTGCAGCACGCGCTGACAGTCGCCGATCACATCCGCCGCGCCGTGACGGCGAAGGAGCTGAAGAAGAAGTCGACCGGGGAGATCCTGGGACGTGTGACGATCTCGGTCGGCGTGTCGCTGCTGCGGGCCGGCGACGATACCGATACGCTGATCGAACGCGCCGACGCCTGCCTCTATGCCGCCAAACGCAACGGGCGCAACAAGGTGGTGTGCGAGAACGATCCCGAATACGCGACGACGACGCGAGGTCGGGTGGCCTGACTGCGACGGTGCCGGCGTTGGCCGGCAGCAGCATCAACGCGTCCGCGATGATGGCGTGCGGGATTTCTGTCGGCCCGACGCTGCTGTCGCACTGCGCGTCTTGCGACCTGCCGCGGGCGCTTTGCGGATCGTCTTGGCGACCTTCCGCGTCTTGGCCGGCTTGGCCGTTTTCGCCGCTGGCTTGGTCGCACCGGGCTGCACCCCACCACGTGCCGGCCCCTGCTCGCGCCCGCGGCGAGATGCCGCCCGCTTCCTGGTCTGCTTGCTCAGGGCCGCTCTTTGCGCCGCTGCAAACGCATCTCTGGCCCATATCGCGAACTCGTCGGAGTCGTCGAACAGATGCGCCGGCACTTGCCAATACGAGCGCACCGTCATGGTCCGCGCGCGGGTCTCGTAGGAGAACGGCTTGGATCCGGCCTCCTCGAACCTGGCAAAGCTGGTTTCATCAGCACGGAGATAAAGGCCGCTGCGCAGCGCAAGCGCGAAGTTGATGCCGTCGGCGGAGATGCCGAAGCCGGAGAACATCCGCCGGATTGTGACCGGACCGAAACCGGCGAACAGATCGATCAGGAATTCGCGGTCCATCGCACCAGCTCTCGCCAACGCCCCAGTTGCTCGCCTGGAGTTTTCGGTCGAGAGGGTGGCGCGTGTCAATGTCCGGAACGCGACAGCTCCGGTGCCGCCCTGGCTGAAAGCGGACGATCAGACCTCGGCCGGCTTGAGCTGAACCGACTCGCCGCAGCCGCACGCGCTGATCTGGTTCGGATTGTTGAACACGAACTGCGCCTGCATCTTGTCGGCCTGATAGTCCATCTCGGTGCCGAGCAGGAACAGCACGGCCTTGGGATCGACCAGGATCTTGACGCCCTTGTCCTCGACGACCTCGTCGGTCGGCCGGATATCATGGGCATATTCGACCGTGTAGGACTGACCGGCGCAGCCGCCATTCTTGACACCGACACGCAATCCGATGATCTCGGACTCGGCGCGATCAGTGAGCTCACGGATGCGCCTGGCCGCCGCATCGGTGAGCCGCATCACCTGCGGACGGGGCCGCGGCTTGGGCTTGGCAACAGGCGCTGTCGAATTCGTCGTGCTGGTCATGGCGTCATCCCGGCGGGGTATGTGATCCGCCCTTACTATTCAAACTTCGTGCCCGCTCGTCTCACCACATGTTCAGGACGAGCCGGGCCTCGTCGCTCATCCGGTCCGGCGTCCATTGCGGCTCCCAGACGATGCTCACATTGACCACGCCGACCCCAGGAACGCTGGCGATCGCGTTTTCCACCATGGTCGGCAACTCGCCGGCCGCCGGGCAGTTCGGCGTCGTCAACGTCATCAGGACGTCGACGCTGCGATCGTCCTTGATGTCGACCTTGTAGATCAGGCCGAGTTCGTAGATGTCGGCCGGGATCTCCGGATCGAACACCGTCTTCAGCGCCGCGATGATCTCGGTGGAGAGCCGCTCGGTCTCCTCCGGCGGCAGCGCCGAATGGGTTTCGACAGTCTGAGTTTTGACGTCGGCCGTGTCGGTCATGCAAACAATTCCCGCGCCTTGATCAATGCCTGTGCAAGCTGATCGACCTCTTCCCTCGTATTGTACATGCCAAACGAGGCCCTGCAGGTCGCCGTGACGTTGAATCTCTCCAAAAGCGGCATCACGCAGTGCGTGCCCGCGCGCACCGCGACGCCCTGGCGATCGATCACGGTCGCGATGTCGTGCGCGTGCGCGCCCTTCATCTCGAACGAGATGACCGGGCCCTTGCCCTTGGCGGTGCCGATCAACCGCAGCGAATTGATCTCGCGCAGCCGATCCTGGGCATAGGTGAGCAGGTCGTGCTCATGCGCGGCGATGCGCTCCTTGCCGACCGAATTGACGTAATCGATCGCCGCGCCCAGCCCGACCGCCTCGACGATCATCGGGGTGCCGGCCTCGAATTTGTGCGGCGGATCGCCATAAGTGACCCAGTCGCGCGCGACCTCGCGGATCATCTCACCGCCGCCATTGTAGGGGCGCATGGCAACGAGGTGGTCGTACTTGGCGTAGAGCACGCCGATGCCGGTCGGCCCGTACAGCTTGTGGCCGGTGAAGACATAGAAGTCGCAATCGATGTCCTGGACATCGATTGCGAGGTGCACGGCGGCCTGGCTGCCGTCGACCAGCACAGGGATGCCGCGCGCATGCGCAATGCGCACGACCTCTTTCACCGGGACCAGCGTGCCGAGCATGTTCGACATCTGCGTGATCGCGACCAGCTTGGTCCTGTCCGTCAGCAGCTTCTCGAACTCGTCGATCAGGAAGTTGCCGTCATCGTCGACCGGAGCCCACTTGATCACGGCGCCCTGGCGCTCGCGCAAGAAGTGCCACGGCACGATGTTGGAATGGTGCTCCATGATCGAGAGCACGATCTCGTCGCCTTCACCGATGTTCGGTCCGCCCCAGGAGGATGCGACGAGGTTGATCGCCTCGGTCGCGTTGCGGGTGAAGATGATCTCTTCACTGCGCCGCGCGTTGAGGAAGCGCGTGACACGCTCGCGGCCGCCCTCATAAGCTTCGGTCGCGGCATTGGCGAGATAATGCAGGCCGCGATGCACGTTGGCGTATTCGCTGGTGTAGGCCTGCGTCATGCGGTCGAGCACGGCGCGCGGCTTCTGCGCCGACGCCGCATTGTCGAGATAGACGAGCGGCTTGCCGTAGACCTGCAGCGCCAGCGCCGGAAAATCTTCGCGGATGCGGGCGACGTCGTAGGAGCCGTTTGAGACAGCGGGATGCGTGCTCATGCGCGCGCCTCCATCCAGTCCTGGGCGGCGGCGATGACGCGCTCGCGCAGGCCATCATCCTCGATCGCCTCGATCGCCTCACCGACGAAGGCCTGGATCAGCAGCGCCTGCGCCTGCTTCTCGGGCAGGCCGCGGGCGCGCAGATAGAACAGCAGGCTTTCGTCGAGCGCGCCGGCAGTGGCGCCGTGGCCGCAGGAGACGTCGTCGGCGAAGATCTCGAGCTCCGGCTTGCTGTCGGCCTCGGCCTCGTCGGACAGCAGCAGCGCCCGCGTCATCATCTTGCCGTCGGTCTGCTGCGCGTCGGGGCGCACGATGATCCGGCCCTGGAATACCGAGTGGGCACGATCGTCGAGCACGGCGCGGAAGTTCTCGCGGCTGGTGCAGCCGGGCACCGCGTGGTCGACAACCAGGGTCATGTCGCCATGCTGCTTGTCGCGCAGCAGGTTGACACCGTTGACGATGAGCTCACTGCCTTCGCCCTTGAGAGTAATGAAGCCCTGCAGACGACTGACGGCGCCGCCTGTTGTCATGTTGAAGAGATTGAGTTTCGACCGCGCACCGACCTCGTACTTGGCTGACGTGATGCTAACGGCGTCCCTGGCATCGCGCATCAGGCGAATGGTGGACAGCGCAGCGTCATCACCGAGGGAGACGACCACGGCGTCATTGGCCTGATAGCCTGAGGCACCATCGGCTGCGATCGCGCTTTCGATCAAAGTCGCCTGCGCGCCGTTCCCTACCGAAAGATGCGAGCGGCTGGCACGCGATGCTTGCGATGCTGTCGCGATGTGAATGATCTGCAGCGGGTTCGAGAGCTTTGCACCATCCGCCACGGAGATCAGGACACCATCGGTCGCAAGCGCCCCGTTCAAGATGACCATGGCATCGTTGACGGTCGTTTCCAGCAGCCGCTCGCTGCCGGCGCTCTGCAGCGCCTCGCGCAGCGTGTGAACCTTGACACCATCCTCGGAGGCCGAAATATCCGAGAGCTCCGCCACGAACACGCCGTCGACCAGCACCAGCTTCCGAGCACCGTCGACGGCAACAGAAGCCAGCACGGCTTTGGCCCGCGCCAGCGCCGCCGCGTCCGGCGCGCCTGCCAGCGGCAGCACCTCGCGCATCAGCACACGAAGATCGGTGTACTTCCATTCCTCGATACGACGGTGCGGCAGGCCGGTGCGCTCGAAAGCCGCGAAGGCTTCGCGCCGGATATCAGCCACCTTGCCGATGCCGGGCAGACGGCCCAAAGCGGCAGAGAGCAAGCTGCTCGCCGCCGGACCGCTGTCGTTCTTGACCAAAGCTACGTTCATCACAGATCCATTCACGCAGCGATCAGGCCGCGTCTTCGAACTGGGCGTAACCGGACGCCTCGAGCTCCAGCGCGAGCTCCTTGCCGCCGCTCTTCACGACGCGGCCCTTCGACATCACGTGAACGACGTCGGGCACGATGTAGTTCAGCAGCCGCTGATAGTGGGTGATCACGATCATCGAGCGCTCCGGCGAGCGCAGCGCGTTGACGCCGTCGGCGGCAATGCGCAGCGCATCGATGTCGAGGCCGGAATCCATCTCGTCGAGGATGCACAGCGACGGCTGGAATAGCGCCATCTGCAGCACCTCGTTGCGCTTCTTCTCGCCGCCGGAAAAGCCGACATTGACGCCGCGCTTGAGCATGTCCTGCGGAATGCTGAGCGATTTCGAGATCTCGCGCACCTTCCTGAGGAAGTCCGGCGTCGAATACTCCTCCTCGCCGCGCGCCTTGCGCTGCGCATTCAGCGCGGTGCGCAAGAACGTCATGGTGGCGACGCCGGGGATCTCGACCGGATACTGGAACGCCAGGAACACGCCCTTGGCGGCGCGCTCGTCCGGCGCCATCGCCAGGAGATCCTCGCCCTTGAACAGGATCTCGCCGCCGGTGACCTCATAGCCCGGCTTGCCGGCGATGACATGGGAGAGCGTCGACTTGCCGGAGCCGTTCGGCCCCATGATGGCGTGCACCTTGCCGGCGTCGATCGAAAGCGTCAGGCCGTGGAGAATCTCGCGCTCCTCGACGCGGACCTGCAGGTTGTTGATTTCGAGTAGTGCCATAATATGTTTCCGCTCAACGCTTGCCCTGGAGCAACCGATCGATCGGGTCCGAGGGCGGATGATGTTGATGTCAGCAAGAGCGGGCCGCGCCGCGGACCCGCTCCCATGTGGCCTTAGCCGACCGATCCTTCGAGGCTGATCGAGATCAGCTTCTGCGCCTCGACCGCGAACTCCATCGGCAGCTGCTGCAGCACGTCCTTGACAAAGCCGTTGACGACAAGGCCGACCGCCTCCTCCTGCGAAAGGCCGCGCTGGACGCAGTAGAACAGCACGTCCTCGGAGATCTTGGACGTCGTCGCCTCGTGCTCGAAAGTGGCCGAGGAATTCTTGGCCTCGATATAGGGCACGGTGTGCGCGCCGCACTTGTCGCCGATCAGCAGCGAATCGCAGGCGGTGAAGTTGCGCGCGTTGGACGCCTTGCGATGCGCCGTCACCAGGCCGCGATAGGTGTTCTGCGAGCGGCCTGCGGCGATGCCCTTGGAGATGATCCGGCTGGTCGTGTTCTTGCCGAGATGGATCATCTTGGTGCCGCTATCGACCTGCTGATAGCCGTTCGAGATCGCGATCGAATAGAATTCACCACGGGAATTGTCGCCGCGCAGGATGCAGCTCGGATATTTCCAGGTGATCGCCGATCCCGTCTCGACCTGGGTCCAGGAGATCTTGGAATTGTCGCCGCGGCAGTCGCCACGCTTGGTGACAAAATTATAGATGCCGCCCTTGCCTTCCGAATTGCCCGGATACCAGTTTTGCACCGTCGAGTACTTGATCTCGGCGTCATCGTGCGCGACCAGCTCGACCACGGCCGCGTGCAGCTGGTTCTCGTCGCGCTGCGGCGCGGTGCAGCCTTCGAGATAGGAAACGTAGGCGCCCTTGTCGGCGATGATCAGCGTGCGCTCGAACTGGCCGGTGTTGCGCTCGTTGATGCGGAAGTAGGTCGACAGCTCCATCGGGCAGCGCACGCCCGGCGGCACGTAGACGAACGAACCGTCGGAGAACACCGCCGAATTCAGCGTCGCATAGAAATTGTCCGAGGTCGGCACCACGCTGCCGAGATATTTCTGCACCAGCTCGGGATGCTCGCGGATGGCTTCCGAGATCGGCATGAAGATCACGCCGGCCTTCCTCAGCTCCTCCTTGAACGTGGTCGCGACCGACACCGAATCGAACACGGCATCGACCGCGATCTTGCGCGTCTCGGGGCTGCCGGCACCGGGCACCGGCTCGACGCCTTCGAGGATCGCAACCTCGCGCAGGGGAATGCCGAGCTTCTCATAGGTCTTCAGGATCTCAGGATCGATCTCGTCGATCGAGGAGAGCTGCTTCTTCGGCTTCGGCGCCGAGTAGTAGTAGAGATCCTGGAAATCGATCTTGGGATAGTCGACGCGCGCCCAAGTCGGCTCGGTCATGGTCAGCCAGCGCCGATAGGCCTCGAGGCGCCATTCGAGCATCCAGGCGGGCTCGTTCTTCTTGCCCGAGATGAAGCGGACGGTGTCTTCGGAAAGCCCCTTCGGAGCCTTCTCGGATTCGATGACAGTCTCGAACCCATAGCGATATTGGTCGACGTCGATCCGCCTGACGCGGTCGACCGTCTCTTGTACGGCTGGCATTCCATCCTCCGCTCGCGGTTTCAAGGACCGCGGTGGACACGTTCTGGAACCGTCTTACGACGTTTCGTCGACGAAATCACGCCCTTAGAATCGCTCAAGCACGGTTTCGTCGCCTCCTTTAAGTAGGGTCAACGACAGCTTTCGCCAAGCCTGGACGCAACGATCGACCTCCGCCTCCGTGGTGGACCAGCCGAGACTGAGGCGCACCGCTCCCTGGGCCGCTGCGGAACTGGCGCCCATCGCTTCCAGCACGTGGGACGGCTGGACCTTGCCGGACGAGCACGCCGAGCCGGAAGACACCGCGATCCCTTCGAGATCGAACCCGATCACGGCCGTCTCGGCCTTGAGCCCCGGTGCGGTAAACAGCGTCGTGTTCGGAAGCCGCGCCGCTTCGGACGAAAATACCGTCACGCCAGCGGTCTGACGAAGGCCCGCTTCCAGCCGGTCGCGCAGCGCCGTGATCCGGGTCAGGTCCACCTCGCGCGAAGCCAGGGCAGCGCCAGCCGCGGCGCCAAATCCGGCAATTCCGGCCACGTTTTCGGTTCCAGCCCGGCGACCGCGCTCCTGGCCGCCACCGCGGAGAACCGGAATCGGCTCCTCCACGCCGGCGCCCAGGACCAGCGCGCCGACGCCCTTGGGTCCGCCGATCTTGTGCGCAGAGATGGTCACAAGGCCCGCGCCCATCTGCTTGATATCGAGGGGTACTTTCCCGAATGCCTGGATCGAATCGACGTGCAGCACGCCGCCCGCCTGGCGCACCATCTCGGCGACTTTCGAAACCGGTTGAAGCACCCCGGTCTCGTTGTTGGCGGCCATGACGGAGACCAGCGCCGGCGGCCCGCCGGCCAGCAGGGCTTCCAGGCGGCCGAGATCGACCACGCCGGAGGAGTCGACCGGGATCGTCTGCACCGCTGATGGCGCGAACCGGCCGCCGGCCAGCACCGAGGCATGCTCGACCGCAGACACCAGCAGCCGCTCGACCGGGCCGGCCGGCGCGCGCAGGCCTGGGCTCAAAGCGAGCACATTGGCCTCGGTTCCGCCCGAGGTGAACACCACGCGGCGCGCGACGGTGCCGAGCCCCCGGGCGATCACCTCGCGGGCCTCCTCGGTCAGCCGCCGCGCCTTGCGGCCTTCGGCGTGAACCGACGAGGGATTGCCGACCAGATCCATGGCGGCGAGAATCGCCGCGCGCGCTTGCGGTCGCAGCGGGGTCGTCGCATTCCAGTCGAGATAGATCCTGTCGGCCATGGCTCGTTCTTATCAACTCGGGGCACGAACGACCATCGCTCGCCCGCGCCATGATGGTGCGCGACGGCCAGCGTGATATCGTCAGGCGCGAGATTGAGATAGCGGGTCCGGTTCCATGAACAAGCTTGTCGGCTCGATGCTGCGTCCGAATGATCGTACCTTCTACGCGATCATGGCCGGGCTCTCGCTCAGCATCGGCGTCGTCAACGCCCTTTCCGCCGCTCACGATGCCGTCAGGCGGGGCGCGGCCTATGATCTGGAAAAGCAGTTGCTGTGGGAAATGACGAGCATTGTCGTCATCATCCTGCTGGCGCCGCTGCCGGTCGCCACCGTTCGTTCCATCCGGCTGGGCCCGGCCGCCATGGCACGTCATATCGCGCTCGCCGTCGCCGCCATCGTCGCCTTCTCTGCGCTTCACATGATCGGCATGGTGACGCTGCGCAAGCTGCTGATGTGGACCGCGGGCGGCGCGTACGACTTCCAGCTCTCCCTTGCCACCATCGTGTACGAGTTCCGCAAGGACGTCATGACGGCGCTGCTCATCGGTGGCACGCTCTGGCTGCACGACGGCTATCGCGCGAGCGCTGTCCGAGAGCCGACACGGCGATCCGAGCCTCCTGCCCCCGCCACGCTCTGGCTGCGCGACGGCGCGAGTCGCATCCGCATCTCGCCGGCCGACATCCTGTGGGTGGCCGCGGCCGGCAACTACGTTGAATATGCCATGGCCGACGGCAGGCGGCATCTCATCCGCGGCACCTTGTCGGCCGCCGAGGCCGAGCTCGCCCGCTTCGCGCTCGTCCGCATCCACCGCGGCCGGCTGGTCAACATGGCCCGGGTCGCCGCGCTTTCGGTCCTGCCAACGGGCGATTTCGGCCTGACCTTCGACAACGGACAATCCGTGCAGGGCAGCCGCCGCTATCGCAGCGCCGTTGCGCAGCTGGAGCAGACGGCGTCGCTGCGCTGAACGGCCGGGCTGCAGACGAAAACGTCAGTATTTTCATAGAATTGCAGGCGCATTCGGATGACGTTCCGCGGCCGCTTCGCCCCGCCGCTGTATCGGCGGCCCGGTCTGTATCCCTGCCGCAGCCGCCTTGCCGGGCGTTGAAAATCCTTGCTTTTTGCCCCGCGCTCCATGCTAGAAGGCCAACTTCCAGTCACGCCAGCGCTGCTCCGTCCAAGCGAACGGATGGCGCTCGATCACCACTTGTCCTGCGGAATTCGTCGGCGAGGCGCCAGATGAAGCTCGGACGAAGTCGGTCGACGCTCTGCCAAGGATTCTCTGATGCCTGAAGTCATCTTCAACGGTCCGGCCGGCCGCCTCGAAGGCCGTTACCATCCGGCGAAGCAGAAGAACGCGCCGATCGCGATGATCCTGCATCCGCATCCGCAGTTCCACGGCACGATGAACCATCAGATCGTGTACCAGTGCTACTATGCCTTCGCGCATCGCGGATTCTCGGTGCTGCGCTTCAATTTCCGCGGCGTCGGCCGCAGCCAGGGCTCGTTCGACCACGGCACCGGCGAGCTGTCGGATGCGGCGTCCGCGCTCGATTGGGCGCAGACCATCAACCCCGAGGCACGCGCCTGCTGGGTCGCCGGCTTCTCGTTCGGCGCCTGGATCGGCATGCAGCTTTTGATGCGCCGCCCGGAGGTCGAGGGCTTCATCTCGATCGCGCCGCCCGCCAATCTCTACGACTTCTCGTTCCTGGCGCCCTGCCCGTCCTCCGGGCTGATCGTGCATGGCGAGCGCGACGCGGTGGTGCCGCCCAAGGACGTCAATACGCTGGTCGAGAAGCTGAAGACGCAGAAGGGCATCGTGATCGACCAGCAGGTCATCCCCGGCGCCAACCACTTCTTCGACGGCAAGCTCGAGCCGCTGATGGAAACCATCACCGCCTATCTCGACATGCGCCTCGCCAATGTGAGGTGAGGTCGGCGCGTCGTTGCAAAGCCCTCGGTCTGTAGGGTGGGCAAAGGCGCGTCCGACACTCCGTCAACGCGGATGGTCGCAACGCGCCGTGCCCACCATCTTCATTTGACGGCTCGGAGACGATGGTGGGCACGCCTGCGGCTTTGCCCACCCTACGAACTACGAACTGCCGCCACATCCTCCGCCGTCATCGTCCGCAGGCGGGTGATCCAGTGCGCCGCGGCTTCTCAGTTCGTCACCGGCGTCTCGGAATACTTGATCGTCCGCCTGCGCGGACGATGACGCTGTGAGTGGAGCCGGCACCTTCCATGACAACGTCGTGCCTCTCTACGCCGCCTGCTTCAACAAATACGCATCGTGCCGCGCGAGGAACGCGCGCAGTAGCTGCGGATAGTCGGCGCTGACCGCCGTCCTCACGCTCGGCCGCTGCGCGAGTTGATCGCGCCACGCCCGAACTTTCGGCGTGGACGCAAAGATGCCGAGATCACCGTACGCATCGAACACATCGAAGTAGCGGAAGATCGGCGCGAACACGGCGTCGACCAGGCTGAAACGCGCGCCGGCAAAATACGGCCCCTCGCCCAGCGCATCCTCGACGCGAGCAAACTTCGCCGTCAACGCCTCGCGCTTGGCGGCGAACAATGCGGCATCCTGCGTCGTCTCCAGGCCCCAGAGATCGCCGAGGATCGCAGAGCCGAACTCCATCCAGGCCCGATGCTGCGCGCGGACCAGCGCGTCCTCGGGATGCAGCCTCACAGCCGGCTGCGTGTCCTCGATGTACTCGCAGATCACGTTGCTCTCGAACAGCGCCACCTCGCCCTGGCCTAAGGGCACCACCAGCACCGGCACCTTGCCGAGCGGCGAGATCTTCAAGAACCAGTCGGGCTTGTTGGCGAGATCGATGTCGATCCGCTCGAATGCGACGCCCTTCTCGGTGAGCGCAATGACGGCGCGTTGCACATAGGGGCAGAGCTTGTGGCTGATCAGCTTCAGGACAGGCGCCATGACATCCTCGGCAGTTTGATGCAGATGCATCAAACTAGATGCATACGCATCGAACTGTCAAGATTCATGCAATTGCATGAATCAAGGGCGCGCAATCACCCCGCCGGTCATCGGAAACGGCACGCCTGTGGTGGTGGGATAGCTCAGCGGCAGGCCCTTCATGCCGCGGACCGCCAGAAAGCCAAACGCCTGGGCCTCGATCGCGTCCGCCGACCAGCCCAGCGCATCGGCCGATTCGACGCTCGCCGGCGCGACACGCTCGCGCAACATCCGCATCATGGTATGGTTGCGGGCGCCGCCGCCGCAGACGATCCAGCTCGCCGGCGGCTTCGGCAGCAGCGGGATGATGCGGGCAATCGCTGCGGCCGTGAACGCCGTCAGGGTCGCGGCCCCGTCCGCCGGCTTCACATCACCCAGCTTCAGCGCGGCAAAATCGTTGCGGTCGAGAGATTTCGGCGGCGGCAGCGCGAAAAAGGGCATTTCCAGCGCGCTGGTGATCCAGGCCTCGTCCGGGTTGCCCTGCTCCGCCACGCGGCCATCCTGATCGAATGCCTGTCCCGTGGTCCGGTGCATGAAGTCGTCGAGCAGCGCATTACCGGGACCGGTGTCGCAGGCGATCAGCACGTCGTCGCCGTCGATATAGGTGATGTTGGAGACGCCGCCGATATTGACGACGGCGATCGGCCCCGCGCGCGACAGCGATTGCGCCAGGGCGCGGTGATAGACCGGCACGAACGGCGCGCCCTGCCCGCCGAAATCGACGTCGGCAGCGCGGAAATCGTGCATCACCGGGATATGGACGGACTTGGCGAGCGCGGCCGCGTCGCCGATCTGCACGGTCAGGCGGCGTTCGGGGCGGTGCAGCACGGTCTGGCCATGAAAGCCGATGATATCGATGTCCTCGGGCTTGAGCCGGTGCTGCGCCAGGAACGCGGCGACCGCCTCGGCATGCGCCACCGTCACGACGCGCTCGGCGTCGCGCACCCGTCCGGGGCGCGCATCGCGCCGCTCGATCTGCACCGCATCGGCGAGCGCCTCGCGCAGCAGGCTGCGCTCCGCGGCGCTATAGGCCCGGTAGCCCGAGGGACCGAGGCTCTTGATCTGCCGCCCATCGGTCTCGATCAGGGCCACGTCCACCCCGTCGAGCGAGGTGCCACTCATGAGGCCAAGTGCGGTCAGAATCATTGCAGTCGAACCTAAAAACCCTGCCCTGCTTGCCAAGTACGGCCGATTTGAGGTCCCGCCCAGGCCGTGCACATGCTTGTACAAGCCCGGCGCATCTTATAATGCCACAACGCCCGTATCCGTGGCATGTGCCTCCCGCACGTCCCCGCGACAAGCGGTCAATACCGTAAACAAATGCTCAGAGTCGCCGACAATGACTGGCTTCAAGTCTGATTTCCTGAACGTGCTGCAGAGCCGCGGGTTCATTCATCAGTGCTCGGATTTCGAGGGGCTGGATGCCCTCGCCGCCAAGGGCCAGGCGACCGCCTATGTCGGCTACGACTGCACCGCACGCTCGCTGCACATCGGCAACTTCCTGACCATGATGATGCTGTACTGGCTGCAGCAGACCGGGAACAAGCCGATCACCCTGATGGGCGGCGGTACGACGATGGTCGGCGATCCCTCCGGCAAGGACGAGACCCGCGCGATGCGCACGGTCGAGGAGATCGAGGCCAACAAGGCGTCGATCCGCGGCGTGTTTGCCAAGGTGCTGCGCTACGGCGATGGCGCCACCGACGCCATCATGCTCGACAATGCCGAATGGCTGACGCAGCTGAAATGGATCGAGATGCTGCGCGACATCGGCCGGCACTTCTCGGTCAACCGCATGCTGACCATGGACTCGGTCAAGCTGCGGCTCGAGCGCGAGCAGGAGATGAGCTTCATCGAGTTCAACTACATGGTCTGCCAGGCCTACGACTTCGTCGAGCTGGCGCGGCGCACCGGCTGCCGGCTGCAGATGGGGGGCTCCGATCAGTGGGGCAATATCGTCAACGGCGTCGAGCTCGGCCGCCGCATGGGCACCGAGCAGCTGTTCGCGCTGACCACGCCGCTCTTGACCACCGCGTCCGGCGCCAAGATGGGCAAGACCGCGCAGGGCGCGATCTGGCTCAATGCCGACCAGTGCAGCCCGTATGATTTCTGGCAGTACTGGCGCAACACCGAGGACGCCGACGTCGTCAAGTTCCTCAAGCTGTTCACCACGCTGCCGCTGTCCGAAATCGAGAAGCTCGCTGCACTGCAGGGCGCCGAGATCAACGAGGCCAAGAAGGCACTGGCCGATGCGGCCACCACCTTGCTGCATGGCGAAGAGGCGGCGCGCACCGCTGCCGAGACCGCCCGCCGCACCTTCGAGGAAGGCGCCATCGCCGAGAACCTGCCGACGGTCGAGGTGCCGCAGGCCGAGCTCGACGCTGGCCTTGGCGTGCTCAACGCCTTCGTCAAGGCCGGCCTCGTCGGCTCCAACGGCGAGGCGCGGCGGCAGATCAAGGGCGGTGGCCTGCGCGTCAACGACGTTGCGGTCACCGACGAGAAGATGGCGCTGACGCCGGCTGCACTGACCAGCGAGGGCGTGATCAAGCTGTCGCTGGGCAAGAAGCGCCACGTGCTGGTCAAGCCTGCATAGCCGCATTCGTTTTTGCCTGCTTGTCAGGGAAGGCCGAAAGGCGCTCCCTGACGGCATGACGATCAGCGCGCCGCGAGAGCCTGCGCAAGCCGAGGAAACCCCGACAGCTCCACCACGAGTGCGCATGGCGTTCGTGGTGCTGGGTCTCTGCTTTGCGCTGTCGGTGATCGGCCGCGGGCTGGGAGAAAGCTTCACCGTCTTTCTCAAGCCGATCTCCGACAGCTTCGGCTGGGATCGTTCCGAGGTCGTCTCGATCTATTCGCTGACGGCGCTCGCCGGCGGCCTCGCCGCTCCGCTGATCGGGCGGCTGTTCGACCACTCCGGACCACGCGCCGTCTATGCGCTCGGCCTCCTGCTGCTTGGTTCAGCGTTCACGGCCGCCGCGCACGCGCAGGCGCTGTGGCAATTCCAGATCAGCATCGGCCTGTGCGTCGGCATCGGCATCGCGCTGATCGGCAACGTCCCCAACTCGATCCTGCTGGGCCGCTGGTTCGGCAAGAAGCTGCCGACCGCGATGGCGGTGATCTATTCCGCCACCGGCGCCGGCGTGCTGATCCTGCTGCCGGGCTCGCAACTGCTGATCGACGCGATCGGGTGGCGCAGCACATATCAGGCGTTCGGTGCCGCCGCCTTCATTCTGCTGGTGCCGCTGGCGCTGCTGCCCTGGCGGCTGTTTGCCGCCGGCGCGCCCCACATCACCAGGCCCGTCGCCGACGAGCTCGCCGACGATGCCTGGACCTTGTCGCGGGCGCTGCGCCATCACGCCTTCTGGGCGTTGTTCTCGACCTTCTTCTTCACCGCCGTTGGCATGTATGCCATCGCACCGCAGGTCGTCGCCTATCTGATCGACACCGGCTTCGCGCCGCTGCAGGCCGCCACCGCCTGGGGCTTCTCGGGCGTGGTGCTGCTGTTCGGCATGCTCGGCGTCTCGGCCCTCGATGGGCTGATCGGCCGACGGCCGTCGGTGCTGTTCTCCTACGCCGTATCGATCGCAGGAATCCTGATGCTGTGGGCGTTGCAATTCTCGCCGAACATCTTCCTGCTCACCGGCTTCGTCGTCTGCTTCGGCAGCATGATCGGCTCGCGCGGACCGCTCCTGTCGGCCACCGCGATGAAGATCTTCCGCGGCAGGCGGCTCGGCACCATCTACGGCACCATCACGATCGGCAGCGGGCTCGGATCCGCGCTGGGATCGTGGAGCGGCGGCGTCATCCACGATCTCACCCACGGCTACGGTGCCGTCATTCTGCTCGCGCTTGTGAGCGTCGTCATCGGCATGATCCCGTTCCTCGTGGTTCCTTCCCTCCGCACGTAGTTGCGGTCGGGCCATCCGCGCACGATGTGCTGGGACGCGCCTGATTGCCGCGTCAGTCCACATAGTGGACTCGGCTCGACAGATCCGCATTCATGATTAGTAAGCAGCTTGATGATAGTTGTTCCGGCAACAACAACGAAGAGGACGCCGTGACACTGCTCAGCCGCATGAAGTTCCGCACCAAGCTTGCGAGCATGGTGATCCTTGCGATCGCAACGGTGATCGCGATCGTGGCCGTCTCCGGTTGGCTCAGCCGCGCGCGCATGCTGGAGGACCGCATCACCCAGATGCATACGGCGGTCGACCTCGTCTACGGCCTCGCGGAGACGCTGCAGACGGAGGTCGCGGCAGGAAAGATGTCGGTGGACGAGGCCAAGAACAAGTTCCGCTATCTTGCGCGTCGGATGACGTTCAACAACGGCCAGGGATATCCGATCGCCTACAACGCGTCCGATTCGGCGCTTCTTCTGAACGCCGCCAACGAGAAGCTGGAAGGCAAGATCCTCGGCACCAAGGACGCCAACGGCGTCATGATCGCCGATGCGCAGATCAAGGCTGCGCAGCAGAAACCCGAAGGCAGCACGACGTCCTATCTCTATCCCCGGCCCGGCCAGACCGAGCCGCTCAGGAAGGTCGTCTTCGTCCGCAGCTTCGCGCCGTGGAACATCGTCATGAGCTACGGGCTCTATGTCGACGACATCGAGGCGGACGTCTATGCACTGCTGATGCGGCTCGCGGGGATCGGCGCGGCGCTGCTCGTGCTGCTCGGCCTCCTGTCCTTCCTGATCTCGCACAACGTGGTCGGCGGGCTGCATCGGCTGAAGGATCGCATGCAGGACATCGCCGGCGGGCGGCTCGAGCAGCCGGTGGCCGAGACCGAGCGTGGCGACGAGATCGGCCGCATGGCCGAGACCCTGGAGGTGCTGCGCAAGACGGCGATCACCGCGCGCATGCTGGAGCAGGAGCAGGCCGCATCCAAGCAGCGCAGCGAAGCGGACAAGCGCGACGCGCTGATTGCGATGGCCGACCGCTTCGATGCCTCCGTCGGCCAGCTCGTCGCCCTGATGGCGTCCGGCGCCGGAGAGCTCGAGGCGACGGCAAAATCGATGACCGGCACGGCAGAGAGCACCAATGCGCGCGCCACCGCCGTCAGCTCCGCGGCGACGGAAGCGAGCTCGCGCGTGCAGACGGTCGCCACCGCCGCGGAGGAGCTGACCTCGTCGATCACCGAGATCAGCCGTCAGGTCGCCCAATCCGCCGAGGTCACCGGACGCGCCGTCGAAAGCGCGCGCCACACCGACGGGATCGTTCGCGCACTGGCCGACGGCGCCAAGCAGATCGAGCACGTTGCCGAGTTGATCTCCAGCATCGCGGGCCAGACCAACCTGCTGGCGCTCAACGCCACGATCGAGGCCGCGCGCGCCGGCGAAGCCGGCCGCGGCTTCGCCGTGGTCGCGGCGGAGGTGAAGAGCCTGGCCAGCCAGACCGCGCAGGCCACGCAGGAGATCGGCGACCGCATCGCCCAGATCCAGAACGCGACCAGGGAAGCGGTCGGCGCGCTCGACGGCATCACCCTGACCATCGAGGAGGTGTCGGCGATCGCCGCGACGATCGGATCGGCGATCGAGGAGCAGGGAACCGCCACGGCGGAGATCGCGCGCAACGTCACCCAGACGGCGCAGGCCACCCGCGAGGTCACCGCCAACATCGGCGGCGTCTCGACGGCGGCCAATGAGACCGGAAGCGCCGCCGGCCACGTGCTGATCGCCGCCGGCAACCTCTCCAAGCAGGCCGAGCAGCTCTCCCGCGAGGTCGACACCTTCCTTGCGGGCGTCAGAGCCGCCTGACCGCTTCGATCCGCCACAATGGCGTCGCCAAACGCTGACGCGGCCAGCAGCGTCAATTGTTCGGCGGCAGCTCCGCCGGCGGGTATTGCTGCCTGCCGGTGTTGAAGTCCATGATCTTGCGCGTGACGCCCGGCAGCATCGCCGAGATCGGATTGATGCGCACCACCGGCTGGCTCGGCGTGCCGACGACCTCGTAGGTCACGCCGAACAGCCCCTCATTGCTGCCGCCGAGGAACAGGCCGACGATCGGGATCTGGTTGAACATGTTGTTCAGCCCGTACAACGGCACGATCGTGCCCGAAGCCCGGACCTGGTTGACGTTGTAGTCGATGCTGCCTTCGATGGTCAGGCCGAGCGTCGGTCCCTTGACCACGCCGTCGCGGATCGAGAGCAGCCCGTTCTGCCGCGTGAACTCCGCGCGCAGCATGGTGAAGGCGATGCCTTGCGAGGCGCCCTGTGCGGCGCCTGAGGCAGCGCGATCCAGCGCCTGCTCACCCCTGACGGTGAAGTTGCGAACGATCGCCAAGCCCTCCTTGGGGCTGGTGTCGGCCGTCGGCGGCTCCATCGCAAGCTCCAGCTCGCCGCCGGCCATCTTGGAATAGGTGTCGGCGAACCGCAGCAGCGCGCCGGCATCATTGGTCACCAGATAGATCACCTCGCGGCCCTGGCGGCGTGCCCGCGGATCGGCGCTGGGCGCTTCGCGGCCGATGCGCAGGTCGGCCGTCACCGGCGTGTCGCGGCCGACCTTTCCGCTCAGATTGAAGCTCTTGAAAGCACCGCCGCGCCTGGAGAGCTTGACGTCGACGCTGCGCAGCGCCTCGCCGTTGAAGCCGGCGACGGCGCCGAGCTTGACCTCGGCGTCGAAGTCGAGGTTCGAGCGCGCCTTGTTCTTGTCGGCGTCCTTGTTGGTGCCCGAGATCGCCGACTTCAGAAAGCCGCGGCCGTCGAACACGTCGCCACGCATCGACAGCTTCAACACGCCGTCCTGGCCGCGCTCGGCCTTGAGCTGCGTCTTGTCGCCTTCCGACGGCGAATAGGTCGGAAAGTTGGCGTTCATCAGGTCGCCGTTCTGGTCGACTTCCAGCGAGCCCTTGATGGAGACGCCGCCGCCTTCGATGTTGATGTCCTCGAAGCGTGTCGATTGCTGCTTGGCGACAACGTTGAAGGTGGCCTTCCCCGATTTGCCCGGATTCTTCACCCAGCCCGGCAGCAGGTTGTCGAGCTTGAGCTGGGTCAGATCGGCCTCGACGCCGATGCGGCTGTCGCGATCGCTGGAGCCCGCAATCTTGCCATTGAGCTTGAGCGGCACGTTGCCGGTGATCGCGGTGCCCAGATCCATGCCGAGCCGGGCCCGGCTGGCATCGTCGAGGATCGCCTGCATCTTGATGTCGGCGTCGCCCTCGGTCGGCTTGCGATAGTCGAGCGTGGCCGGCTGGCCGTTGATCTTGACGTCGCCCTTCACCTGATAGCCGGCGGTGTTGGCCACGATCTTGAGCGTGTTGGCCTCGAGCTTCTGGTTCATCACCAGCTTGTCGGCGGCAAAGCCGTTGAGATCGGCCGTGACCGCGTAACTGGTGTCGGCCTTGGTCAGTTCGCCCTTGACCGGCATCGCGAGATTGACGCTGGCCTGGAACGTTCCTTTGGTCTGGTTGGGATCGATCGGCATCGACGACAGATCGTTGAGCCGGTCGGAGGCGAGGATCTCGGCGGCAGCGGCGACCTGACCTTCGACGCGCATGCGTACCCGCGACGGCGACGGCTTCGGCGCCATGTCCGGCACTTCGAACACGACGTCGGAGAAGTTGAGCTTGCGTCCGGCCGGCGTATCCGCGACGCCCTGCCCGATCGTCACCGTCGCGGTGCGGCCGGTGACATGCGCCTTCACGTCGGCATCGCGCACCGACGGCAGGCCGTCGACCGGATGCACGGTGACATTGGTGGCGACGATGTTGACGTCGAGACCATCGTCGGGAATCGGCGGCCCCTTGCGCGGCAGGTTGCGCGTCGGCGAGTTGACCGCGACATCGATCCGCTGCACCGAGCCGCGTTCGATGCGCTCGATGATCCAGGCCCGCACCTCCGGCACGATCAGCGCCGGCCAGATCCGCTTCATCGCCAGCGCGGGCATCGGCGTCGCCGCGAAGCCGAGCTTCAGCCGCGGCTCGCCGGCATACTCGACGCTGCCGGTGCCGGCGACGCCGATCTCGCCGTTGGACACCTCGGCCTGCGTCAGCAGCACGCGCTTGCCCTCGGTGTCGAAGCGGAAGTTGATCGAGATGCGGTTGAAGATCAGCGGTGGCTCGTTTTCGATGGCGCCGAGCAGAATGGTGCCGCCGTTGAGACCCAGCCGCCAGTCGTTTGCGGTGTCGTTCGGCGGCTCGAGATTGGCGTTGAGCGTGACGCGGTTGGCGCCCGAGATCACCTTCAACGGCGCGACCAGCACGCGGCGCCCGGCGTCCCATTCCATGCTGATCTCGGCGGAGTCGATCGCCATCGGATAGTCGGGCGTATCGGTGTCGATGATCTTGCCCGCGCCGATGTTGATCTTGCCGCGCAGATAGGTCGGCAGCCCGTCGCGCGCGAGCTCGCCCTTGATCTCGCCGCTCATGGGCAGGTCCGCCATGTAGGTGAGATCCTTGAGGCGCATCGCCAGCAGGATGTTGCTGGTGGAGACCTTGTCGGCCTTGATGTCGACCGTGCGCACGCCGTTGGCCTGCGGCCCGACCAGAATGCGCAGCTGCCACGGCTTGGCGCCCTCTTCGCCGAGGCTCAGCGCCACCCCGCCGCCGGACGGCCGGCGCAGGCTGAGGCTGATGTTCTCGAACGTCCATTTGTTGCCGCGCTGCTGGTCGTCGACGACCAGCACGCCGTTCTTCAACCCGATCTCGTTCAGGTTCTGGCCATCGAGCCCGGTCAGGCTGAGGCTGTCGAGCCAGTCGAGGCCGGCCAGCAGGCCGTTCTGGGGCGCGGCTGGCGCGGCGGCCGCAGGCAAAGTCGAAGTGGTCGGTGCTGACGGCTGCGAGCCGGCCTGCGGTCCCGGCGCATTGGGCGGTGGCGCGGCCTGTCCCGGCCGCGGGAATGTCGGCGGCAGGCCGGCGTCGCGCTTGGAGGCGACGCCCGTCGCCAGCGGCTTGTTGGTCTCACCCGTCGATACGGTGACGGTGCCGTCCGGCGTGATGCGGATCGCAAGCTCGGCGTCGACCAGCTTGAGGCTCTCGGCGCGCAGCTGGCCCATCAGCAGCGCAGCGCCGGACAGCCGCACCTCGGCCTTGGGCGCGCTGGCGACGATGGCGTGATCCTGATCGCGCACGATGATATCGCGGATCCGGACCGCGATCCGGATCCGGCCGGCGCGCTCGATCTGGGTGCCGCCGACCTCGACGGTGTTGCCGTGGCCGATATTGTCCTCGATCGCCGCCGCGAGCCACGGCGTCGCCAGATCGAGGCTGATCGGGCCCGCACCCAGCCGCAGCCACAGGCCGGCGAAGCCGAGCCCCACGAGCAGCATTAGCGATGCCAAGGTGACGACGACCCGCTTGACCATGCGGCCGCCCGGCACACGCGGGCGCGATCCGCCGAATCGACCGGTGCTCTCGCCCGAATCGGACCGCGACAACAGGCGGCGGGCGCGCTGCCCAGCCCTCTCGTCGGGCTCGGCGGCGGCCTCGTACTGGTCGGCCACATCCCAGTCGGCCTCATCCCACTGTTGGCCCTGGGTGTCCGCTTGCAGATGGGGCCGGTGGGGTGATGTCTGTCTTGCCATTGCCTCTCGGTGCCGGCCCCTCGTGTCCGAAACATTTCGTGCCAATCTGGCCTCGGCCAGGTCGGTCGCCGGTGTAGCCCCGCCCGTTCACGCAGCGCGCGTGCTCACTGCCGGCAGGGCCCGATCCCCCAATGATCCCGTCACGCTTCGGCGGGAGCTGTCAACACGCCTGCCGGCGGTACGCCGGCGGCGCGGACGACGCGCGAAATCCCCGTCACCATACCCCACCGCCGTCAGGTTTGCCCACCTGCTCGCGCCAGCGGACCGGCGCCGCTCCACCGCCGGACGAAATTTTTGGTGGAGCGTCTGATCCGGACGGTACGAGAGTCGTCATTGCACTGTGCTCGACTGCGCTGGTGCTCACGCCTGCTGGTAGCCATGATCTTCCCTTCATCGCAAGAGGCGTGATCCCCTGCGCGCCGCGAAGCACGGATGCCAGATCGATCCCGGGACACCGGACAAGAACCGAGATACTTTCATTTTTGAGCCGCCGAAAGCGACGAAAGGAAGGCGTATGTCAAAGGAATCACAAAAGAAATCCTCCAACCCGGCGTCCTACGGGGCGATTGACGGGAACCGGCTTGCCACCGCGGCCAAGAAGGCCACCAAGAAGACGGCCAAACCGACATTGACGAAAGCCGCCAAGACGACCTCCGCAAAGACCGCGACGACCAAAGCCGCGCCCACCAAAACCGGGGCGGCGAAGGCCAAACCCGCGACGCCGGCTGCGGCCGGAACGGGCCTCGCCGAGGGCGCCAAGGCGCCCGCCTTCAAGCTGCCGCGCGATGGCGGCGGAACCGTCTCGCTGGCCGACTATGCCGGCCGGAAGCTCGTGCTGTTCTTCTATCCCAAGGCCAATACGCCCGGCTGCACCAAGGAGGCGATCGACTTCACCCGCCTGTCGAAGGACTTCGCCGCCGCCGGCGCCGCCGTGCTCGGCGTCTCCGCCGATTCGGTCAAGGCACAGGACAATTTCCGCGACAAGCACGATCTCGCCGTGCCCCTGATCTCGGACGAGACGCACGAGATGCTGGGGGCCTACGGCGCCTGGGGCGAGAAGTCGCTCTATGGCCGCAAGTTCCTCGGCATCATCCGAAGCACCATCCTGATCGGCGCCGACGGCCGCGTCGCCAAAGTGTGGCGCAACGTCAAGGTCGACGGCCACGCCGATGCGGTGCTGGCGGCGACGCGCGCGCTCTGAGAATGCGCCTGACGGCGTTGGCGGAAAATTAACCATGCAGAGGTCAAATCGCTCCCGTAAATGACGCCGCTGGAATGACGATCTCCGGCCGGCGCGGGAGTGCCGATGTCGTATCGTTCCGGCCATCACGCCGAATATCCCCAGCACCATCCTCATGATCGCGGGCACGCCCACCACCATCGGCGTGCACCCGTCAGCCATCCGGCGCAGGTCGCGGCCGCATCGCAGGGCGACTACACGCTGGTGCATGCCGGCAAGCAGGTGCGCATCGGCCCCGTGGTGTTCTGGATCGTGGTCGGCACCGTCAGCCTGCTCGGCCTCTGGTCGGCGGCGACCGCGACCTATTTCGCCTTCCGCGACGACGTGCTGACGCGGCTGATCGCGCGCCAGGCCGAGATGCAATACGCCTATGAGGACCGCATCGCCGAGCTGCGCGCCAAGGTCGACCGCGCCACCAGCCGCCAGCTGCTCGACCAGGAACAGTTCGACCAGAAGCTCGACCAGATTCTGAAGCGGCAGACCGCGCTCGAGGGCCGCGCCACCGCGCTGGGTAGCATGCCCGACGTCACCGGCTCGATCCGTCTGCCGGCGCGCGGACCCGCGGCAACCGAGTCGGCGCCGTCCGCGCCAAAACCGTCGCCGATCAGCGACACCGTGATCTTCACCGCGCCGCCGGATCGCGAGGCCCGGCTCGAATCGCGCAGCCCCGTGATGGCGAATGCGCAGCCGAACCCATCGACCAAGCTCGCCGGCGTCGACAGCGTGCTGACGCGGCTGACGCGCTCGCTCGACCAGGTCGAGGCGCGGCAGATCGCGATGCTGTCCTCGGCCGAGGAGACGCTGGAATCGAAGCTGCGGCGGATGCGCGGCGTCATCACCGACCTCGGCCTCGACATGGGTCAGATCGAGGCGGCCGCGCCGAAGGGCGGCATGGGCGGCCCGTTCGTGCCGGTCAAGCTCGGCGCCGAATCTGGTCCGTTCGAGCGTCAGCTCTACCGCATCAGCATCACCCGCGCCCAGGTCGAGAAGATGAACCGCGCGCTGTCGCTGGTACCCTATCGCAAGCCGGTCATCGGCGAGGTCGAGTTCACCTCCGGCTTCGGCGTGCGCTCGGATCCGTTCCTCGGCCGTCCCGCGATGCATACCGGGCTCGACTTCCGTGCTGCCACCGGCGATCCGGTTCGCGTGACCGCGAACGGCAAGGTGGTCAATGCCGGCTGGGCCGGCGGCTATGGCCGCATGGTCGAGGTCGATCACGGCAACGGCCTCTCCACCCGCTACGGCCATCTCTCCGAGATCAACGTCAAGATCGGCCAGCAGGTGAAGATCGGCGACATCATCGGCGAGGTCGGCTCGACCGGCCGCTCGACCGGCCCGCATCTGCACTACGAGACCCGCATCGACGGCGAAGCCGTCGACCCGCAGAAATTCTTGCGCGCGGGGATCAGGTTGAGCGCTGGCTGATCAGCCCGCCACCAGCGCATCCAGAAAGCGCGACAGGTCGTCCCACAGTTCGCCCGGCTCCTCGAGTCCGATGCTGAGCCGCACCAATCCTTCCGCGGCATTCCACGGCCGCACCGTGCGGTCGGCGACCACATCCATCGGCGCGATCAGGCTGTGGGTGCCGCCCCAGGAGGCGCCGATCGCGAACAGGCGGACATGGCCGAGCGCCGGATTAATTCGCGCCGTGAACTCCGGCTTGATCACCAGGCTGAACACCGTGCTCGCGGCCTTGAAGTCGCGCGCGAAGATCTCGTGGCCGGGACAGGACGGCAGCGCCGGATGCAGCACGCGCGCGACCGCCGGCGCGGCCTGCAGGCGCTCGGCGAACTCGCGCGCGACCCGGCCGGAATGCGCCATGCGCACGCCCATCGTCTCGATGCCGCGCAGCGCCAGCGCCGCCTCGTCCGGCGAGACGCCGATGCCGAGCACGCCGAGCACCTCCTTCAGCGCTTTGCGCAGGCCGAGATCCCCAACCGTGATCGAGCCGAGCAGCAGGTCGGAATGACCGCCGACATATTTGGTCAGCGCCTCCACTGCGAAATCGACGCCATGCGCCAGCGGCTTGAACAGCAGCGGGCTCGCCCAGGTGTTGTCGCAACCGGTGAGCACGCCCCGCGCCCGCGCGGCCCGCGCGATCGCCGGCACGTCCTGCACCTCCATCGTGCCCGAGCCCGGCGACTCCAGCCAGACCAGCTTGGTGCTGGCGTCGATGAGATCGGCGATCCCGGCGCCGATCAGCGGATCATAGACGCGATGCGCGATGCCGCGCGAGGCGAGATAATTGGCGCACAGATGCCGCACCGGCGGATAGACGTGATCGGGGATCAGCACGGTGTCGCCGGGCTTGAGCACGGCGAGCATCGTGATCGCGACCGCGGCCTGTCCGGACGGCACCAGCACCGTGCGCTCGCCGCCATGCAGCGCGGTGATCTGCGCTTCCAGCGTCCGTGTCGTCGGCGTGCCGTGCAGGCCATAGGTGTAGCCGTCGAGGCCGCGCGCGGCGCGCCCGGCAAAGTCCTGCGGATCGTCATAGACGATGGTCGAGGCGCGATAGGTGGGAACGGCCAGCGACGTGAAGCCGTCATGCGACACGGCAGGGTGCTGAACGCAGCGGGTGAGATCGTGCATGGACACCTCGTGAGACAATGCGTGCAGCCATCGTAACGCAAATGCGCGAGGTCAGGGGGTCGGTTTCGATAACCGAAACTGGGGAGTGACCGATCCAACTGAGAAGAGGCCCGCCGCTTGGCGAAAGGTCATCTTGGGGCACCGTCATTGCGAGGAGCGAAGCGACGAAGCAATCCAGAGTCGCACTCGCAGCCCTGGATTGCTTCGCTTCGCTCGCAATGACGGCTGATCGACCGCCATAACGGACGCCTATTTCAGCGCCTGTGAGACGCGCCGCAGCGCCTCGTCGAGTTCGGGCAACGCGAGCACGCCAAAGCCGAGACGGAATACCCGCGCCTCGTCGCCAAACCACGATCCCGGACCGACGCGAGTCTCGCGATCGGCCAGCTCGCGATGAAAGCGCGCCACCGCCGCGTCCTCGAACATCTCGCGCCTGAGCCTGATGCAGCACAGCGCGCCCGCATCCGGCCTGATCCATTCGAGCAGGCGGGCATGGGCGGCAACGAAGCCGGCGGTGCGCGCCAGACCCTCGGCAAGATGACGGCGCCGCTCGCCCATGATCCCGTCGAGATTCCGCAGGATCGATCGCGCGATCGCCTCATCGACGACCGAGTTCGATATCGTGGTGTTGAACTTGCCGAGCACGAGCTGTGCGCGCAGCGCCTCGTCCCGCGTGATCACCCATCCGGTGCGGATGCCCGGCGCGCCATGGCATTTCGAGAACGACGCGCAGCTGATGATGCGCCGATCCAGCGCGACGACGCTCGGACGCGGCTCCGCCTCGCCATGCACGGCCTCGCGATAGGTCTCGTCGACCAGCAGGAACGCATCGGGGCAGATCTCGTCCATCGCCGCGAGCACCTCGCGCAGCTCGGCATCGGACAGCGCCACGCCGGACGGATTCTGCGGCGAGGCCAGGCTGACCAGCCGCGTCCGCGCCGTCAGCAACGAGCGCAGGCGGCCGACATCGAGACGATAGCCGTCATCGAAATGCAGCGGCAGGTCGAGAACGCGCAGGCCCACCGACGCAAGCACGTTGCGCGCGTTGGGAAACGCAGGACGTCCGATCACGACCTCCGCGCCGGGCGCGCTGAGAACGAAGGCCGTCAGGAACAGCGCCTGCATGGCGCCGACGGTGGTGATGACGTCGTCAGCGCCGACACCATGTCGCGCGGCGATCAGCTCGCGCAGCTCGGGGTGGCCTTCGGTCGGACCATAGCTCAGCACAACATCCGTCAGCGCGTCGCCGAGCCCGTCCGCGAGCAGGTCGTCAAGCCCAAGATCCGGGCCGATGCTCTCGGCGAGATCGTAGCGGACCGGCTGCGAGGTCAAGCTGATGATGTCGTTGTACGGGAAACGGCTGGGCACGTGCGGCATGGCTGAGCTCCGAGTGATGCGCTCAAGCTACCGCCCGGGGGACTGGGGATGACAGATACAGAGACGCCCGATTGCCACCAGTACAGATTTGCGATTGGATGATCTGTATGGACCAGCGCACCCCGTCTTCGCCGCTCTACGAAGCCCTCGCCGGCCACCTCACGGCGCTGGTCGACGACAACGTCCTGCGTCCGGGCATGCGCGCGCCCTCGGTGCGCGCCTTCGCCGCCCAGCACAGCGTCAGTCTGACCACGGCGGTGCAGGCCTATCGCCTGCTGGAAGATCGCGGCGTGCTCGAAGCCCGGCCGAAATCCGGCTTCTACGTCACGCAGCGGAGCCACCGGCAGCGCGCGCTGCCGACCGCGTCGCAGCCGCCGCAGCGCGCCAACCCGGTGGCCGTCTCCAGTCCCGTCTTCAGCGTGCTCGCCTTTGCCGGCGACCCGACCTATACGCCGCTGGGCTGCGCCCTCCCGAGCGCCGGCCTGCTCGCCGCCGAGCGGCTCGACCGTCATCTCGCCCGCTGCGCCCGCGTCCATGGCCGCCACTACAACATCTACGCCGATCCGCATGGCGATGCCGAGCTGCGCGCGCAGATCTCCGCGCGCGCACTGCGCCTCGGCCACGCCGTGCCGCCCGATGGCGTCCTCATCACCAACGGCTGCACCGAGGCGCTGAACATCGCCTTGAGCGTCACCACCCGGCCGGGCGACGCGGTCGCGATCGAATCCCCGACCTATTTCGGCCTGCTCCAGGTGCTCGAAGCCCGCGGCCTGCGCGCGCTGGAGCTGCCGACCGATCCGACCCGTGGCGTCGACGTCGCCGCGCTCGACAAGGCGCTCGGCGCGCGCCGCGTCGCCGCCTGCCTGCTCGCCTCGAGCTTCAACAATCCGCTGGGCACGCGCACCGACGATGCCAGCAAGGCCGCCATCATCCGCGTGCTCACGCGCCACGGCGTGCCGCTGATCGAGGACGACATCTACGGCGACATCAGCTTCGGCGACGACCGGCCGCGCCCATTCGCCGCGATCGCCCCGAAGGCCGACATCATCCTGTGCAGCTCGTTCTCGAAGACCATCGCGCCGGGCTATCGCATCGGCTGGCTCGCCTCCAACCGCCGCCACGATCAGATCCTTGCCGCGAAGTTCGCGCTGTCGCTGAGCGGCGCGGCCTTGCCGCAGAAGGCGATGGCGGATTTCCTCGGCTCCGGCGGCTACGACGCCCATCTGCGGCGCATCCGCAAGGTGTTCGCCGCCAACATGGACCGCATGCGCCGCACTGTCGACCGCAGCTTCCCCAAGGAGACGCGGATGACCGACCCCAGAGGCGGCTTCGTGCTCTGGCTGGAGCTGCCCGCGGATTTCAATTCCGACGCACTTTATGACCACGCCATCCGCGAACGCATCTGCTTCGTGCCCGGCAGCCTGTTCACGGCGACATCAGATTATCGCAACTGCCTGCGGCTGAGCTGCAGCCACGACTGGGACGCACGCATCGAGCGCAGCGTCGAACGGCTGGGGGAGCTGGCTCATGAGCCGCTCGCCTAGACACCGTTTCCTGAGAGCCGGCAATTGATGGGCGGTGGAAGTCTGGCCGTCTCCACCCTCGCCATGCTCCGCGAAAGCGGAGCATCCAGTATTCCGCGGCAGAAGATGCGAACCGCGACGTCTCGGCGTACTGGATCGTCCGCCTTCGCGGACGATGACAGCGATGGTTCAATCATGGATCTGCGCGAGCGGTCAGTTCAGCCCCGCCTAGCGCTTGGCCGGCAGCACGAACACTTGGCCGGGATAGATCAGATCGGGCCGGCGGATCTGCTCGCGGTTGGCACGGTAGATGACCGCATAGCGCGTGCCCTCGCCGAGCAGGCGCCGGCTGATGTGCCACAGACTGTCGCCGCGCGACACGGTGATCGTCCTGGCGCCACCGCCGCGGGCGGGTGATGCCGCCATGTCCTTGAGGTCGGCCGGCGATGCCGCCGCAAGCTGCGTGCGCGCGCCTGGAGCGCTTGCGCTCGCGGGAGCGGCTGCGCTCCCCTGGCCGGCGGCCGCGGGCAGCGAGGCCGTGGTCAGCGTCTCCGGTACGTTCAAAGGCACTTCCGCGCGGGCCTGAACCGTGCCCGACTTGGCATCCACCTCGTCGAGCCGCAACCGGTCCTTGCTGCCCCAGGCGGCGTCCTTGATGGTCGCCGCGAGACGACCGTCAGCACCGGCAATGGCCGAGCTGACCAGGCGATCGTTGAGATAGAGCCGCACCGTCGCGCCGGGCCGGGCCCGTCCACTGACGCGCAGATTTCCGTTCGGCTCGAAGTCCACGGCCTCTATCGCCACGGCCTGAGGCGTCGCCCCCTCAGGCTTCGACAGCACGCGGGTCGGCTGGTCCGGCGCGATCAACGCGACCGTAGGCGGTTGCTTTCGGGCGTCGACCACGACGGCCACGCTCTGCTTGGATGACACCTCGCGGCCGTCGAGCTGCCGTGACCGCAGGGTCAGGTCGAACGCTCCAGCCGGCAAGGGAGGCGGAACCATGGAGAATTGTCCCGATCGATCGGCAACCGTTTGCGCATGCGGTTCGCCGTTGCGCAGCAGTTCGACGGTCGCGCCGGGCGCGGCCCGGCCTGCGACCACGGTCTCCCCCGAGGGCTCCACGCTGACCACGTCGAACGACGGCTCGTCGCTGTCGAGGGCGGCTGGCGCGACCGGCGCCAACAGCGCTGCCAGACCGCTAGCCTGTTGTCGGGCAGTCGCCAGCGCGGCCGCAGCTTGCTTCGCGCCGCCCGGGTCTGCCGGCTCCTGCTCCACCACCGCGCGGCCCGGAGCCGCTGGGGCAGACGCCGCTCGCGGTGCTGCAGCATCCGTCGGGCTTGCGGCCGACGGCTCACGCTTGAAGATCGAAAGGTCGAGACCGATACCAGGCGCCAGCACGATCGCGGCAGCGCCCGCCGCGAGCGCGGCCACGAAACCGCCTGCCCAAAACACGCCTCGACTGATTCCGGTGCTCATGCGTAGCTCCGTCCTGTTCGCGGCGAACACGGAGACGACGGCTCCGCCAGCAGGATGCTCGGTTCGCCCTTAGCATCATGTTCGCCGAAACGCCATCATTCGGCTGAACGGGCCCATGCTCGGCATGCATCCCCTTTAGCCGAATACCCCCACGCCATTTGCGTCCAAGCGGTTTGGCCGGCGGAGGCGTGAGAGCTACACGGTCTCGCCTCCGCATTTGGCTCATCTCTCTTTGCGCCGCCCGGAGTGTACAAGGTGACCCTGTCGAGGTCGCACCTATGAAACTGGCCAATTCTTTATCGAGGCATGATGCGGGTCTGCCGCGGAACGGACATGGGGATAAGCTGGGCATTTCAGGCTTTCCTGACAGAGAGGGGTTGAGAACATAATAAGAACTTGATATGGAGACGTAAGTACGATTCCTCAAACTAGGCTTGGAAGTGAAAGTAGCTGGCTTATTTGCCGGGGTTGGCGGCTTCGAGCGGGGCTTGGCCGCGGCTGGTCACGAACCAAGTTTGCTTTGCGAGATTTGGGAGCCCGCCAGGGCGGTGCTCGCGACGAAGATGCCGGACGTTCCGCGCCCGAACGACGTTCGTGAGCTGAAGGCGCTTCCTCGAGAGATCGACTTGGTGGTTGGCGGATTTCCTTGCCAGGACCTCAGCCAAGCGGGTCACACTGCCGGGATTGGCGGTGCACGGTCTGGGTTGGTCAGCGAAGTGTTTCGGCTTCTCGATTGTGGGCGCGTTCCCTGGGTCGTATTGGAAAACGTGTCCTTCATGTTGCAGCTAGATAGAGGGAGCGCGATGCGCACTCTGGTCGAGTGCTTCGAAGAACGCGGTTATCGTTGGGCCTATCGTGTCGTAAATTCACTCTCCTTCCTGCCGCAGAGGCGCGAACGCGTGTTATTCGTCGCCACGACGACGGATGTCGATCCGGCAAAGGTCGTTCTGGCAGATGAAGCGGAACCTGGCGTGTTGCCAACCGACCTCGATGCCTACGCCCACGGATTTTACTGGACAGAAGGCATCCGAGGACTCGGATGGGCTCCCGATTCGATCCCCACGTTGAAGAACGGTTCGACGGTTGGTATTGCTTCGCCTCCGGCGATCCTGCTTCCGAGCGGCGACGTGATAACGCCCGACATCAGGGATGCAGAGCGCCTTCAGGGATTTCCGGAGAACTGGACGCGTCCTGCCGAAGACATTGCCCGAGCCTCGATCCGATGGTCGCTAGTTGGAAATGCTGTGAGCGTTCCCGTGGCCAAGTGGCTTGGAAAGCGTCTCAACCGCCCCGGAAATTATGAGATGAAGCGGGATGCAGAAATGCCGGCGAACGGCCGATGGCCGAGGGCAGCACGTTTCGACGGTGATCGTCGGCATGCGGTTCAGATCAATGCGTACCCGAAATGGGAAGAGCGACCAGCTTTGACCGATTTTCTTCGGCATGACGGAAAGCTGTTGTCGGCACGTGCCACGCGAGGCTTTCTTTCGAGAACGGAACGGGCAAAGCTACGTTTTGCCGACGGTTTTCAGGACCGGCTTCGCGGTCATCTACTCCGCATGGAGGCGCGTGAGAACGTGGTTCAGCGAGGCTTTGCAGTCGCTGCGGAATGAAGCGAATACGTCTCACCCCTGAATCTTCTGCCCGGATGGCGCGTATAAGGCAGCGGGGGACCAAGATCGAGACGGAAGTTGCAGTCGTTCTCCGCGAGCTCGGGCACTATTATCGCAAGAACGTAAAGAAGCTTCCCGGAAGCCCGGACTTTGCCAATCGTTCGAGGCGCTGGGCAATCTTCGTCAACGGATGCTACTGGCATCATCATACGAACTGCTCGAAAGCAACGATCCCCAAATCAAATCGCGGTTTTTGGACTGCGAAGTTTCGTGACAACCGGAGGCGAGATGCGCGATCGGTTATCAGTCTTCGCAAGGCAGGGTTTCGTGTGGTCGTCGTGTGGGAGTGTCAGCGGGAACGAATTCGGAACAGACTAGCTAAGGTCCTTGAACCGCGTCGCGTAGATGCCTGAGAGCCGATTGATCATGCTCTCGTAGTGGTAGATGTCGCCTTTTTGAGGCGCTGGGTCTTTTTCCAGTAGTTCGACCGGTCTCCCGTCGTTCGCCATATCAACCACGACGATTGCGATCGCATCGTAGCCTACATCCCCGGCTTTCGAGCGACGCGGAAGCTGCTTAATCTTGCCGATGGCGAGCTCAGCATCTCGTGGCTGTTTGTGGTGGCTCCATTGCGGATCGGAATATCTGTTCTTCTTGTTGAGATCAGGGCTGAGATAGGTCTCTGCAACATTTACCATCGTAAAGGCGACCGCGATTGCCTGATCGCTCGCTCCATGGACCGTGAGGTGAGACGAGTTCAGCTCGTCGTAGAGCCGCGGAAGGGCGCGCTGGTGAGCGGTCATGCAAGCCTTCGCCTCCAGCGCCATCAATACCGAACCAACGGGCGCTCGCGTCAATTCTGGCAACGATTCGAACAATGACTGCTCTTGTGCCGACAATTCGATCTGGCAGTCCTTTGCGTAACTTGCCAAGGTGTGCTTGGTCCTCAGCCCGCCGGGCGTGCAGAGCACGAGGTCGAGATTCTTCTTCCGATCCTGAACGAAGTCCCGCATTTCGTGATTAATACCGAAACACACTGCGCCTTCTTCGACATGTCGTCTCAGGAGCGGTGTCGTTGCCATTAGGTCAAAGATCACGCCCCAACACGCGACCTTGGAGTGGCGATCACTGCGCGAATGATACTGCCAAGCGTTTCCGTAACTATCGGTCAGATTTTCCGACGAGAGCGTTCTGACGAGAATTGCAGGCCCATTCATTATTTGCCTTTCCGCGAAACCACTCTCATACCTGATTCCTCCATCAGGAGCCGCCTGCCAAGAGCAAAGCTGCAAACCAGGGTCTCCGCAACTTGCGGATACGTCCGTGCCCGACACCAATCATGCGCCAAATTCGCGGCTTTCGGCCGATGAGGTGTTCCGGTCGCACAGTCAACCCCAACTTTCCTCTTTCGCTTTTACAGAATTCGTGTATGATCCGGCCATCCCGCCTCGTTGCGAGGGGCGTACGCGTCGTCACGGACGTTGGGGCGGGTTGCGGTGGACGTGGGCTGCGATGCACGACGGGCATGGCCGCTCGCGGACGACGAAGTCGCGTGGTCCTGGCGCCCCGATGCTGGCGCTAAGTTCGTGCCGGTGCCGATAAAGTCACGGCGCGGATGACGGGGGCAAGAAAGCCCGGTCCCCGGGGAGATCGCGTATAAGTTGTTAAAACCATTGCGCAGGGAATGCCGGCTACGGCTTTGCCTGTGGTACCTGCCGCCTGCATTTTTTTCGCAGGCGGGCCATGGGTGAGGCCTTCACCCGGCATTCCCTGCGCCCTCGTTTCGAGGGCTCGCTGCCCGAAGCTCGGACGCTTATGCGTCACGAGGCATTTCGCATGCGGTATCAATTGCTGGTTGTTTGAGGCGGTGCCCAGCTCCCGCCCCACTGCAATGCACAACGCGTAGTCCTACGGTGCCCATCTTTTACGCAACCTTTAACGGATTGGGGCCTCTTGTTAGTTCCAAGGTTGGCATTCCGACACCAAATACGACTGGGCAGCTGGAGTTCATATCCGTGCGCAAGAATCTACCCGTCACGTCCAACGAATACCCGATCACCGACGAGACGCTGATCGTCTCGCGCACCGATCTCAAGGGCAAGCTGACCTATTTCAACGACCAGTTCGTCGACGCCGCGGGCTTTACGCCGGACGAGCTGATGGGCCAGCCGCACAACATCATCCGTCATCCCGACATGCCGGAGGCCGCATTCGCCAACCTCTGGGACACGCTGAAGCAAGGCAAGCCGTGGGCCGGCGCCGTCAAGAACCGCCGCAAGAACGGTGACTTCTACTGGGTGCAGGCGACCGCGTCGGCGATCCGCGAGAATGGCGAGATCACGGGCTACACCTCCATCCGCACCAAGCTGCCGGCCGAGCAGCGCGCCGAGGCCGAGAAGGTCTACGGGCTGCTGAATCAGAACAAGGCGCAGGGCTACGCGATCAGCGCGGGCGTCATCCGCCGCCGCTCGGTGTTCGACCGCCTGTCGCTGTTCACGGGTACGCTCAGGGCGCGCCTGACGACCTTGGCCGCGGTGCTGGGCGTGTTCATGCTGATCATCGGCGCGGCCGGCCTGCTGTCGACCCGCTCCACCAACGTCGCCATGAAGTCGCTGTACGAGGATCGCACGATCCCGCTGGCGCAATTGCTCGAGATCAACGATCGCACCTTGCAGAACATGTCGTCGCAACAGTCCGCGGCGGCGAACGGCAAGGCCGGAAAACCGATCGACGGCATCAGGGCGCTGGTGGACGGAAACAGCGCCAGGATCACCAAGGTGTGGGCCGACTACATGGCGAGCTACCTGACGCCGGAGGAGAAGATCGTCGCCGATGCCTTCGCGATCAGGCGCAAGGCCTATCTGGAGGAAGGCATCAGGCCAGGATTGGCTCTGCTCGAGCAGGGCAAGTTCGACGAGGCGAGCCAGCATATCGCCACCAAGGGGCATGATCTGTTCGAGGCCGCCAAGCACGAGCTCGACAAGCTCGTTCAGATCCAGGTGAAGGAAGGCAAGACGCTCTACGAGGAGGCCGAGAGACAATATCTGGTGGTGCTCGCGATCATTTCGGTGATGATCCTGGCGGGTATCGGAATCGGTGCTACGTTCAGCCTGCAGAGCATCCGCGCGGTGCTGCGGCCGCTCAAGGTGCTCAACGACGCGATGCAGAACATCAGCCAGGGCAAGCTCGACAACCGCATCCCGGTGGAGCGCGACGACGAGCTCGGCGAGGCGCTGCGCAACCTGCAGACCGTGCAGGCGATCGTCCGCTTCAACAGCGAGGAAGTGAAGGCAGTGCAGCACTCGGCCGAGGTCAAGCGCAAGGCCGGAATGAACAAGCTCGCCAGCGAATTCGAAAGCGCGATCGGCGGCATCGTGCAGACGGTATCTTCGGCGTCGTCACAGCTCGAGACGTCCGCCGGCACGCTGACCTCGAACGCGACGCGCTCGCAGGAGCTCGCCACTACCGTGGCCGCCGCGTCCGAGCAGGCCGCGACGAACGTGCAGTCGGTCGCCTCGGCCACCGAGGAACTGACTTCGTCGGTGACCGAGATCAGCCGCCAGGTGCAGGAATCGGCGCGCATCGCCAACGGCGCCGTCGATCAGGCGCGCACCACCAACGACCGCGTCAACGAGCTCTCGAAGGCAGCTGCGAGGATCGGCGACGTGGTCGAGCTGATCAACACCATCGCCGGCCAGACCAACCTGCTGGCGCTGAACGCTACCATCGAGGCGGCGCGCGCCGGCGATGCCGGCCGCGGCTTCGCCGTGGTCGCGTCCGAGGTCAAGGCGCTCGCCGAGCAGACCTCGAAGGCCACCGGTGAGATCGCCCAGCAGATCTCGGGCATCCAGGCGGCGACGCAGGAATCGGTGTCGGCGATCCGGGAGATCAGCACGACGATCGAGCGGCTGTCGGAAATCTCCTCGACCATCGCCGCCGCCGTCGAGCAGCAGGGCGCGGCGACGCAGGAGATCTCGCGCAACATCCAGGAGGCGTCGCGCGGCACCACCGAGGTCAATACCAACATCGTCGACGTCCAGCGCGGCGCCTCGCAGACCGGCTCTGCTTCGGGCAACGTGCTGTCGGCGGCGCAGTCGCTGTCGCAGGAAAGCGACCGGCTGCGGCAGGAGGTCGACCGTTTCCTCGGCAACGTGCGGGCGGCCTGAGCCGCCCCGCGCTCACCGCCCGGTCAGCCGGATCGGGCGGCCCTGACTGATGAAGGCGTAGTGGCCGGCGCCGATGCCGCCGACCATCAGCGCCTCGACGACGGGCTCGGCGATCTCACCGGTCGCGGCCCAGTCGATGACGAAATTGGCGCCCGTGCCGCCGCGGGTGTCCTTGATGGGCACGAAGACCTCGACGGTCGCGAACGGCCTCAAGGCGACGGGCTCGCGCAGATGCGCCTCCACCAGCGTGCCGGCCGTATCGTAATAGTTGATGCGCCGGACGATCAGCGGCCGCTGCTCGGAGGCGTTGTGGATGCTCAGCGTCACCGAGAAATCGGCCTGGACCCGGCCCGGGGTCATCGCGACGCTGGAATAGACGGGGACATAGACGGCGCCCGTGACCGTGACGGGCTCCGCCGGAACTGGCGTCAGCGAGCTCGCGAAAGCGGTGGTCACGTCGTCGGCGGCCTGCGCCGGGCCGGCCGCAGCAGCTGCGATGAGCAGCAGCGCGAATGCGCCGGTCCGGATGTGACAGATTGCGGGTTTCCTTGCGCGGCGGCACGACATAAGTTGCCGCCTCGGGGGTTGCTTCATGCATGAACTGATCGGCGACATCACGCTCTGCATCCTGTTTGCGTGGGTGCTTGGACTGGCAGCGCATAAATGGCGCCAGCCCTCGATTCTCGCTTATCTGGTCGCGGGCTTCGCCATTGGCCCCTTCGGCACCGGCTGGGTCAAGTCCCAGGAGTCGATTTCCGTGATCTCGGAGCTCGGCCTGATCTTCATGCTGTTCATGATCGGGCTCGAGATCGACCTCAAGAAGATCATCCGCGCCGGCCCGGTGATTCTCATCGCGGGCGGCGTCCAGCTGCTCGGCGGCGCCGCGCTCGGCATCCTGTTCTTCGTCGCGATCGGCATGCGGATGGGCGCCGAGAGCTACGACGCACTCTATCTCTGCGTCGCCTGCGCGCTGTCCTCGACCGTCATTATCGTCAAGGTGCTGTACGAGAAGCGCGAGCTCGACACCCTGCCCGGCCGTATCACGCTCGGCGTGCTCGTGCTGCAGGACGTGTTCGCGATCCTGTTCCTGGCGGTGCAGCCGAGCCTCGACGACCTCCATGTCAGCGTGATCCTGCTGTCGTTCGCCCGCGCCGGCACGCTGGTCGCGATCGCCCTGCTCCTCAGCCGCTACGTCTTGCCGCCGGTGTTCCATCGCATCGCGCGTACCCCGGAGCTGATCCTGCTCGGCGCGCTGGCCTGGTGCTTCCTGATCGGCGAGATCGCAGAAAGGCTGCACCTGTCACGCGAGATGGGCTCGCTGGTCGCGGGCGTCTCGCTATCGACCTTCCCCTATGCGCTCGACGTCACCGCCAAGGTCACGACGTTGCGCGATTTCTTCATCACGCTGTTCTTCGTCGCGCTCGGCATGACCATCCCGATCCCGACGATGTCCGTTGTCGGGCTGGCGCTGGTGATCGCGCTGTTCACGGTGGCGAGCCGGCTGCTCACCACGTTCACGCCGCTGTACATGATGCGGCAGGGCCTGCGCGCCAGCCTGCTGCCGGCGCTCAACCTTGCCCAGATCAGCGAATTCTCGCTGGTGGTGATCCAGACCGGAGCCGCCGCCGGTCACCTCAAGAACGGCACGTCGAGCGCGGCGTCCTTTGCCTTCGTGCTGCTCGCGGTGCTCTCGACCTTCGTCATCGTTCGCTCCGATCCGATCGCGCGGCGAAGCATCCCGCTGCTCAAGCGGATCGGTCTGCGCGACCTCGATGCAAGCAAGGACGGCGAGGCCGGCCATGAGGGCGGACACGGCGCCGGACGGCCGATCGTTCTCCTCGGATTCTTCCGCACGGCAAGCGCGCTGCTCAGCGAGATCGAGCGCAACCAGCCGGCGCTGCTGGAGCAGATCGGCGTGGTCGATTTCAATCCGGTGGTGTTTCGCACCCTGTCCGATCGCGGCATCCAGGTGACTTATGGCGACATCAGCAATGTCGACACGCTGGTTCATGCGGGGGTCGGCCAGGCCGAGCTGATCATCCTGAGCATCCCGGATTCGCTGCTCAAGGGCGCCAACAACGAGAAGCTGGTGCGGCACGTCCGCAGCATTAATGCCACGGCCAAGATCGTCGCCACCGCCGACCTGCTCGCGGACGTCAATGATCTCTACGACGCCGGCGCCGACTATGTGACGGTGCCGAGGCTCAGCGATGCGCAGGTTCTGCTCAACCTGATCCAGGACGCCAGCGCCGGGCTGTTGTCGGAGCGCCGCAACGAGGCCGAGGCCATGCTCGCCGATCGCCGCGAGGTGCTGCCATGAGGCCGGCGCGCATCCATCTTCCACAGAATCTCCGATCCCGCTGGACTTGAAGCATGGCAAACACGAACGTTCACGTCGTCGATCACCCGCTGGTCCAGCACAAGCTCTCGCTGATGCGCGAGCGTGACCGCTCGACCAAGGGCTTCCGTGAGCTGTTGAACGAGATCGGCATGCTGCTGGCCTACGAGGTCACGCGCGACCTGCCGCTCGAGCTGGTCGACATCGAAACGCCGATCGCGCCGATGAAGGCGCCGAAGATCGCCGGCAAGAAGCTGACGCTTGCGCCGATCCTGCGCGCCGGCGTCGGCTTCCTCGACGGCATGCTGGCGCTGATGCCGTCCGCGCGCATCGCCCATATCGGCCTGTACCGTGACCCGAAGACGCTGCAGGCCGTCGAGTACTATTTCAAGGCGCCGCAGGACCTGACCGACCGCACCGTGATCCTGATGGACCCGATGCTTGCGACCGGCAATTCGGCCTGCGCGGCGGCCGAGCTGCTGAAGGCGCGCGGCGCCCGCGACATCCGCTTCGTCTGCCTGCTGGCGGCACCTGAGGGCATCGCGCAATTCGAGAAGGAGCATCCGGACATTCCGATCTGGACCGCCGCGATCGACGAGAAGCTGAACGACCACGCCTACATCGTGCCCGGTCTCGGCGATGCTGGCGATCGGATGTTCGGCACGAAGTGATCGTGCGCGAGCGGTTCAGCAGGACGGTCGCGGCGAAGGACGAATGACGCTGAAGATGCGACCATCGATCACCAGCAGCGCACTCCCGATCACCAGCGCACCGCCGATCTCCCGCAACGAGATGCTTTCGCCGAGCACCAGCGACCCGAGCAGGATGGTCGTCAACGGGATCAACAACGTCACCAGCGTCACGTTGGTTGCACCGGAGCGGCGCAGGATTTGGAAGAACACGATATAGGCGAAGGCCGTCGACAGCGCCGCAAGCCCGATGACCGCGAGCCAGGTCTGCAGTCCGGGAATTGGAAGACGCCATGGCTGGTCGACGACAGCGGCGATGGCCAGCATCATCACGCTGGAAGCCGAGAGCTGGAAGGTGGCGGTCGCAAGCGGCGGCGAATGGGCGAGATGGCGGCGCACCAGCAGCGCGGCGATACCGTAGCTGAGGGACGCGCCGAGACCGAACAGAATGCCGTAGCCGCCTCCCGAGCCGTCGAGCCCCGGCCCACCTCGCAGGATCACGACGCCGATGAAGCCTACGACCAGACCCGCTGCCCGCCGGGCCGACAGCCTTTCCTCTCCCACGGCGGCCATCACCACGATCGTGAACAGTGGCGTCGTCGCATTGAGGACGGAGGCAAGGCCGGAGGTGATGAACGTCTGGCCGATCACGATCAGGCAGAACGGCACGACATTGTTGAACAGCGCCACGGCGAAGAACGGTCGCCAGCCGGCACCCCCCTTGGGAAAGCCGAGCCCGCGCAGTCGCAACGCCGGCAGCAGGATCGCGGCCGCCAGCACGATGCGCAGCAGCACCAGGGTCAGCGGCGGCAATTCCTTCAAGGCAAGGCCGTTGAAGATGAAAGATCCGCTCCACAGCAGCGACAGCAGGCCGAGCAGCCACCAATCCCGCGCGTTCATGTTGTCGTTCAGGGATGTCATCACCGCAGCCGCTGTTCGATGTCCGCGCGAACGTTGCAGATGAAGCGGAGCAAGGTCCACCCGCTTTCCGTTGGCGCTGACGCCCGCCCTAGGACGGATCCTTCGGCCGCGAAACCAGCTCGATCATGCGGCCTTCGTCCTCATCAGGCATCGCCGCCTTCGCCCGGGCATAAGAATCCACGGCCGCCTGGGCCATGACCGGACGCTCGCCGAGCAACTCCTCTGCAAGCTGCAGCGCATAGGCTGCATCCTTGTGACGAAGCGCCGCGGTGAAACTCGCGTCGGCGAAGTTGCGCGCGATCATGCGTGGCGCGTGGCGCAGAACTTGCGGGCTCGCCACGACCCCGCCCTTGATCGCCTCCAGCACGAGATGCATGTCGAGCCCGGCCTGCTCGGCGATCGCGAGGCCTTCGGCGAGACCTGCGATCTGCATCGCGCCAAGCAGGTTGTTGATCAGCTTGTAGACTGTCCCGGCGCCCACGGGCCCGAAATGGCGAATGGTCGAGCCGATCGGCGCCAGATACGGCCGCGCGCGGTCGAGATCGGCGGCGTCGGCGCCGACCAGCAAGGTCAGCTTGCCGCTCGCGGCCGCGTCGGGCAGCCCGGTCACCGGGCAGTCGAGATAGGTCACGCCGCGCGCATCCAGCTCGCGCGACAGGCGCAGCGCATGGTCGCGCGACACGGTCGAGCATTCGATCGCGATCGTGCCGACCCGCATGGTGGCCGCGGCGCCATCCGGCCCGAGCCACACCGCGCGCGAGGCGTCGTCATCAGCCACCATCGTAACGACCGCATCGGCATCGATTGCCGCATCAGCTGGCGAGGTCGACCAGCGCGCGCCGCGCGCGATCAGATCCTCCGCCTTCGCCCGGCTGCGATTCCAGACCGCGACGGAATAGCCTGCGTCGAGATAACGACCGGCCATGCCATGGCCCATGCGCCCGAGCCCGATGAAGGCAACGCGCGCCACGCTCAATCGACGTCCTCGATCGCAGCGCCTGGCGTCGTGCCGAACGCGCGCTGCGCCAGCGTCGCCGCCATGAACTCGTCGAGATCGCCGTCGAGCACGCCGGCGGTGTCGGACGTCTGCACGCCGGTGCGCAGATCCTTCACCATCTGATACGGCTGCAGCACGTAGGAACGGATCTGGTGACCCCAGCCGATCTCGGTCTTGGCCGCCTGGTCGGCCGCCGCTTTCTCCTCGCGCTTCTTCAACTCGATCTCATAGAGACGTGCGCGCAGCATGTCCCAGGCCTGAGCGCGGTTCTTGTGCTGTGAGCGACCGGCCTGACAGACCACGGCAACGCCGGTCGGGATGTGCGTCAGCCGCACCGCCGATTCGGTCTTGTTGACGTGCTGGCCGCCGGCGCCGCCCGACCGCATCGTGTCGACGCGGACATCGGACTCCTTGATGTCGATCTTGATGCTGTCGTCGATGACAGGGAAGATCTGCACCGATGAGAACGAGGTGTGGCGCCGCGCATTCGAATCGAACGGCGAGATTCGGACCAGGCGATGCACGCCGGCTTCCGTCTTCAGCCAGCCATAGGCGTTATGGCCGGAGATCTGGATGGTCGCGGACTTGATGCCGGCTTCTTCACCCAGCGATTCTTCGAGATACTCGACCTTGAAGCCGTGGGTCTCGGCCCAGCGCGTGTACATGCGCAGCAGCATCTGCGCCCAGTCCTGGCTCTCGGTGCCGCCGGCGCCGGCATGGACCTCGAGATAGGTGTCGAACTTGTCGGCCTCGCCGGACAGCAGCGCCTCGAGCTCGCGCCGCGCGACCTCCTTCTTCAACTCCTTGAGCGCATTCTCGGCTTCAGTGACGACCCCCGGATCGTTCTCGGCCTCGCCGAGCTCAATCATCTCGATGTTGTCGCTGAGCTCACGCTCGACCTTGCCAATGCCGGTCAGCGAATCCTCCAGCGAGGTCCGCTCCTGCATCAGCCGCTGAGCTTTTTGGGGGTCGTTCCAGAGATTGGGATCTTCGGCGAGCTTGTTCAGCTCAGCGAGCCTTGCCGTCGATGTCTCGACGTCAAAGATGCCTCCTCAGCAGCCCGACCGACTGCTTGATCTCTTCTACGATTTTCTCGATTTCGGCGCGCATGTCGCTCTCTTCAGGCCACGGCTCGAAGCGCCGCAGCATCATCTCTCACAGGGGGATGTAACGGCGCTCGGCGCAAAGCGCAATCGCTCTGCACCGCACCAGCACAGTTTCGCCGGTCTAGTAGAGGCTACCGGTACCCGGACGGATGATGAAGCTGCCCGCATCAGGCTGGCCGCCGCCCTGCGACGGCATCACACGTCCATCGGCGTCGGCGACACCGATGACCGAGTAGTTGTCCGGCGGCGCCGTACCAGGCTTGAACGCCTCCATGATGGTACGGCCGCCGTCGCCCGGGCTCGCCCGCATGCCGGTCTTGGCGTCGACACGCACCAGCTTGATGCCGGCCGGGATCTTGAAGGGCGTGGCCGGCTTGTCGGCCAGCGCGAGCTTCATGAAATCTTTTGCGATCGGCGCGGCCAGATGACCGCCGGTCGCGGCATTACCCTTACCGAGCGGCCGCGGCTTGTCGTAACCCATGTAGATCGCGACGGCGAGGTCCGGCGAGAAGCCGACGAACCATGCGTCCTTGGCCTCGTTGGTGGTGCCGGTCTTGCCGGCGATCGGCTTGCCGACCTCCCTGAGCACGGTTGCCGTACCCGCCTGCACCACACCCTCGAGCATCGAGGTGATCTGATAGGCGGTCATCGAATCCAGCACCTGCTCGCGGCGGTCGACCAGTTGCGGCTCGCTCTGATTCTTCCAGCCGTCCGGCGCGTCGCAGCCGCGGCACTCGCGGGCATCATGCTTGAAGATGGTGTGGCCGTAGCGATCCTGGATCCGGTCGATCAGCGTCGGCTTCACCCGGCGGCCGCCATTGGCCATCATCGAATAGGCCGTGACCATGCGCATGGCCGTGGTTTCACCCGCACCGAGTGCGTAGGACAGGTAATTCGGCAGTTCGTCATAGACTCCGAACCGTTTGGCGTACTCGGAAATCAGCGGCATGCCGACGTCCTGCGCCAGACGCACGGTCACCGTGTTCAGCGACAGGCGCAGCGCGTTGCGCAAGGTCGTGGGCCCGAGATACTTGCCGTTGGTAAAGTTTTCGGGGCGCCAGACCTGGCCACCCTGCCCCTGGTCGATCTCGATCGGTGCGTCGACGACCTGGGTCGACGGCGTATAGCCGTTGTCGAGCGCTGACGAATAGACGATCGGCTTAAATGACGATCCGGGCTGCCGGTAGGCCTGCGTTGCCCGGTTGAACTGGCTCTGGTCGAAGGAGAAGCCGCCGACCATCGCGAGCACACGGCCCGTATTCGGATCCATGGCAACCATCGCGCCGGACACTTCGGGCAGTTGCTCGAGGCGATACTGGCCTTCGACCGGATTGCCTTCCTTGTACAGCGGATCCGCATAGATCACGTCGCCCGGCTGCAGCACCTGGGCGACCGACGTCGGCACCTTGCCACGGCCATTGGCCGTCGCAGCCCGCGCCCATTTCACGCCGTCGAGCGTGATCAGGCCAGTCTGGCGCTCCTTGCTGACGGCGCCGCCGAGCTCCCGCGGCGGCTGGAATCCGATGCGGGCGGACTGGTCACTGGTCTCGAGCACCACGGCCATCCGCCACGGTGAGATGTCCGAGAGCGATTTGATGTCCGCGAGCTTCACGCCCCAGTCGCCCGAAGTATCGAGCTTGGAGACAGGCCCGCGATAGCCCTGCTCCTGGTCGTACCTCACGAGTCCGGCGACCATGGCCTTGCGCGCCATGACCTGGATCTTGGGATCGAGCGTCGTCCGGACGGACAGGCCGCCCTCATAGAGCTTCTTCTCGCCATAACGCTCGAAGATGTCACGGCGCACTTCCTCGGCGAAATATTCACCTGCAAAGATGTGGGCGCCGGTGTTGCGGCTCGCGATCGTCAGCGGGTCCTTGCGCGCCTTGTCGGCGTCGGCCTGCTTGATCCAGCCGTTCTCAAGCAGACGATCGACGACGTAGTTGCGGCGCTCGATGGCGCGGTCGCGATTCCGGATCGGATGCAGGCTGCCCGGCATCTTCGGCAGAGCCGCCAGATAGGCGGCCTCGGCCACCGTCAGTTCGTTGACCGACTTGTCGAAATAGACCAGCGACGCCGCGGCGATGCCGTAGGCGCCGGAGCCGAGATAGATCTCGTTGAGATAGAGCTCGAGAATCTTGTCCTTCGAGTAGGTGCGCTCGATGCGCATCGCCAGCAGCGCTTCCTTGATCTTGCGGGCGAACGACACCTCGTTGGTCAGCAGGAAGTTCTTGGCGACCTGCTGCGTGATCGTCGAGGCACCCTGCGGGCGGCGATTCGAGCCGAAGTTCTGGGCGTAGACCACGGCAGCGCGCGCCATGCCGGTGAAGTCGATGCCGCCATGCTCGTAGAAGTTCTTGTCCTCGGCGGCGAGGAAGGCGTTGATGACGAGCTTGGGAACCGCCTGGATCGGCAGGTACAGCCGACGCTCCCGGGCATATTCACCGACCAGCGAGCCGTCGGCCGCGTGCACGCGCGTCATCACCGGCGGCTCATAATCCTGCAGCTGGGAGTAATCAGGCAGGTCCTTGGAAAAATGCCAGATCAGGCCGGCCGCTGCTGCCACACCGACCAGGAACAAGACGGTACCGGCCGCGAACAGGAAGCCCAAAAACCGCACCAGAAAGCGCATCGGCGAATATCCGTTCCAACTCTTGTTTCGTCTCTCGGCTCGGACGCGGCGCACCCACGGGCGCTACCGCCAAAAATCACACGGTCGGCTGCAATGCCGCGTGACCCATGCCTGAGAAACGCACGGTCAAGCCTATCAGCGGTCAAGCCTATCACAAGTCTGCCGAGAAGGAATCTTCACTGATTCCGGGTGCCTCGCAGCACGTTTATAGGGATGTTGCTGTGGCCAAACTAGGGCTTTGCGCGTACCGGCCCCGGCTTGTCCGGCCTGTCGGGGCCCGCATTGGCGATGCGCTTGGCCAGAAAGGCATCGATCGCCCGCGCCATTGCGTCCGCCGTGCGCGACCGCCATGCGTCGGAGACCAAGTTTCCCATATCGCCCTTATTGGAGACATAGCCGAGTTCGACCAGCACGGATGGCACGTCGGGCGCCTTGAGCACGCGGAAACCGGCCGATTTGAGCGGACGCTTATGCATATGCACCGCCGTCTTCATGTCGTTCATCAGCAGACGGGCGAACCGGTTGGAAAACGTCCGCGTTTCCCGGCGGGCCAGATCGATCAGGATGTCGGCCACGTCAGCCGGCTCCTCCGTCAGATTGACCCCGCCGATCTGGTCGGCGCGGTTCTCGGCCTCGGCCAGCCGTTCCGCCTCGACGTCGGACGCCTTGTCGGACAGCGTGTAGATGGTCGCGCCCTGCGCAGTGCCCTCACCTCGCGGCAGCGCATCGGCGTGGATGGAGACGAACAGCGCCGCCGACTGCTTCTGGGCGATGCGGACCCGGTCTCCGAGCGGGATGAAGGTGTCGTCGTCGCGGGTCATGACCACGCGGAACTTGCCCGACCGCTCCAGCCGGTCGCGCAGCGCCTGGCCGAAGGCGAGCACCAGATTCTTCTCCGGCACCTCCCCGCCCTGTGTGCCGTAGTCGACGCCACCATGACCGGGGTCGATCACGATCACGGGCCGGGTGTCCGGCGGGCCGTCCGTCGGAGGGGGGGCGATGGCAACCGTGGTCGGCGGCGGCCGGACTGCCGGCGGCGCAGGGTTTCCTGCGACAGCGACCGACGCCGTCGCCGAACTCGAATCGGCAGGCCTGGCGGCAAGACGACTGTCGCTGCCGATGGCGCGGGCGAAGGTCGCCTCGTCGACCTCCTCCAGTTCGAGCACCAGCCGCGGCGGCTGACCGTTGGCGGCATCAAGCACCGTGGAGTTGGCGATTCGGGCCGGGCCGGTGAGATCGAACACGATGCGGGACCCACCGGGCATCACCATCCCATAGCGGAACGCCTTCACCAAACCCCGGCCGCTGGTCCCGGCTCCGGTGGGCAGATGAAAGCTGACCTGGGGCAGGTCGACGACGACGCGATAGGGTTCGCTGAGCAGGAAGGCTCGAAACGGCACCGTCCGGTCGAGATCGAGCACGAATCGAGTCTGTCGGGAATCGCCGGCGACCCGCGCATCGGTGGCGATCGGGAACCCGGGCCCGACCACGGCAGGCGGCACCTGGCCGACCGGCCCACTCTGGGCGCGGGCCGGAATGACGGCCGCACATAACATTTGCGTGACGCACAGCGACGCGCATCCCAGCAAAGAAAGGTAATTCGCCCGGCCAGCTGCCAAATCGATGCCTCCGCGGGATGGTCTTACCGCAACCAATCCCAGGGGTTAACCGCCAAATTTTGTCATTTTCGTTAAAGGCCACCGATTGTTGCGGTTCCGCGACGCTTCGCTTGCGCGACCTGACCATTCCTCGTATGTACGAAGGGCTGAAGGCTAATCCTTACTGCCGGTTGTGTCGCGTTCAACCTCCCGGTGAAACGCCGGAAGCTTCGTGATCGAGGTGCTCGGTATCGGGTCCTCGATCGTCGCGGAGATTCCAGCGCCTTTCCGACGCTCCACCAAAGCCTGCGCGATCCCGCGCGGCCGCAACGGAGAGCCGGTCACGAGCCGAGTGGCGCCTGTCAGGCGCCTCCTCGCAGAGACCGCCCGGGCACCAGGTCAGACACGGTATAGCCTGATACCGCACCCGTGACAGGGTGGGTATTCGATCCAGGCAAGCGTTTCGGCGCAATCTGGCCTTCGGCAACAGAGCAAGGCGGCACCCGCTGCCGCCCACGTATTCCAGACGGGCCGACGCTTGATGCGCCAGACTGAGTTGCCAACCATGACCAGCGGACGATCCGCGCCGATGCGGGGCCAGACCCCTGCCCGGCCAATCGCCCCGCCGGCATCAGGGTTGGCGCGGCGCGACCAGCTGCGTTTAGGCCTTCCCCTCACCCCCGAATCAGGTGGACCGTCGCGTCATCCGACAGCGCGCCACGCGCTCGCGGCCAATCGCGCCCGTCGCCTCCAAGAGTTCCAATATGCCCAACAAGATGTTGATCGATGCTACCCACCCGGAAGAGACCCGGGTCGTTGTCGTCCGCGGCAACCGCGTCGAGGAATTTGATTTCGAAACGGCCCAACGCAAGCAGCTCCGCGGCAACATCTACCTGGCCAAGGTTACCCGCGTTGAGCCCTCGCTGCAGGCCGCCTTCGTCGAGTATGGCGGCAACCGCCACGGCTTCCTGGCCTTCAGCGAAATCCATCCGGACTATTATCAGATCCCGGTCGCCGACCGGCAGGCTCTGATCGAGGCCGAGGAGCGCGCGCACCGCGAAGCCGAAGAGGAAAGCGAGAACCGCTCCAATCGCCGCCGCAACCGGCACCGCAGTTCGCGACGCCGCGGCAGCGGCGAACGGGTTCAGAGCGAGATCGTCGAGGCCGCCGAGGCAGGCCTCCCTGCCCAGCCCCAAGGGCATGAGGCCGACCACGAGGCGCATGAGCACCACGCCTATGCGCAGGACGACGATCGGCCGCACGCCGACGCGACCGATCCCAGCGAGGCGCAGGGCTTCTCCGAGGGCCCGGTCAAGGCTCAGGGTCAGGACGCGCCGGGCGAAGCTCACCACGGTGCAGCCGACGAATCGCGCGACCAGGCCGACGAGCCGCATGATGCCGTCGCCGCGCAGGACCGTGTGGCGGCTGCCGAACAGCCCGCCGGCGAAGCCGCGGACACCGCGGTCGCGCAGAACGGCGACGCGACCTCTGCCGAGGCGGCCAGCCCCGCTGTCGCCGCGGAAGAGCACGACGAAGAACATGACCATGCAAGCCATGATCACGACGAGCATGGTCATGACGAACATGACCATGACGACCATGACCATGACCATCACGACGAACATGATCACCACGATGACGGCGCGCCCGTAGCCGAGCATGACAGCAACGGCGTCACGATCGTGCCGGGCGACGACAACGGCGCCGAATCCGGGTCCGGCGACCACGAGGACGACGAGGACGACGGCGAGGAGATCGAGGAAGAGCTCGTTGAATCCGTCGGCGGCGATGACGTGCTGGAAGAAGTGCCTGAGCGCACCTTCCGCCCGCGCCGCCAGTACAAGATCCAGGAGGTCATCAAGCGCCGCCAGGTGATGCTGGTGCAGGTCGTAAAGGAGGAGCGTGGCAACAAGGGCGCCGCGCTGACCACCTATCTGTCGCTGGCCGGCCGCTACGCCGTGCTGATGCCGAACACGGCGCGCGGTGGCGGCATCAGCCGCAAGATCACCTCGGCGCAGGACCGCTCGCGGCTGAAGGAAGTGGTGCAGGACCTCGACGTGCCCGAGGGCATGGGCGTCATCCTGCGCACCGCCGGCGCCAACCGCACCAAGCCCGAGATCAAGCGCGACTTCGAATATCTGCTGCGGCTGTGGGAAACGGTCCGCGACATGACCCTGAAGTCGCAGGCCCCGACCCTGGTCTACGAGGAAGGCTCGCTGATCAAGCGCTCGCTGCGCGACCTCTATAACAAGGAGATCGACGAGATCCTGGTGGCCGGCGAAGCCGGCTACCGCGAGGCGCACGACTTCATGAAGATGCTGATGCCGACCAACGTCCGGGCGGTGAAGCAGTATCGCGACGGCCAGCCGCTGTTCTCGCGCATGGGCGTCGAAAGCCAGCTCGACGCGATGTTCTCGCCGACCGTCCAGCTGCGTTCGGGCGGCTATATCGTGCTCAACCAGACCGAGGCGCTGGTCTCGATCGACGTGAACTCCGGCCGCGCTACGCGCGAGCATCACATCGAGGACACCGCGCTCAAGACCAATATGGAGGCCGCCGAGGAAGTGGCGCGCCAGCTCCGGCTGCGCGACCTCGCCGGGCTGATCGTCATCGACTTCATCGACATGGACGAGAAGCGCAACAACCGCTCCGTCGAGCGCAAGCTGTCCGACTGCCTGCGGCAGGATCGCGCGCGCATCCAGGTCGGCCGCATCTCGCATTTCGGCCTGCTGGAGATGTCGCGCCAGCGCATCCGCGCCAGCGTGCTGGAAAGCTCGACCGAGCCGTGCGCGCATTGCGGCGGCACCGGCCACGTGCGCTCGGTATCCTCGGTGGCGCTGCAGCTCTTGCGCAGCCTCGAAGAGACGCTGATGAAGGGCGCGACCCACAACCTCGTGGTCCGCACCCGCACCGAGGTGGCGCTCTACGTGCTCAACCACAAGCGCGGCCATTTGCGCGACCTCGAGAACAGCTTCAAGGTGTCGCTCGCGGTCATCGCCGATCCGACTGTGAGCGGCCAGCAATCCTTCATCATCGATCGCGGCGAGCAGGTGCATACGCTCGAGGCCGCCAAGGCGCTGCTCGCGGCGCAGGCCTCCGCGCCGCCGCTGGTGGCCGAGGAAGTCTTCGACGACGAGGAGACGTTCGACATCGAGACGGAATCCGAGGTCGAGACCGAGGAGACCGAAGGTCTGTCCGAGGACGCGGCCGACGGCAGCGCTGCCGACGGCGAGCGGGACGGCGCGCGCCGCAAGCGGCGACGGCGCCGGCGCGGCCGCGGCGGCGAGACCCGCGAGGGCACGCTGCCTGAAGGAACGGCCGGACTGCAGCCCGCAGAGCCGGGCCTTGCCGCCGAGCAGTCAGCCGAGGACTCCGACGGCGAAGACGACGAGTCGGAGGAACAGCCTGCGTTCGCCCAAGGCGAGCAGACGGATCAGCCTGGCGGCGAGCGGCGTCCGCGCCGGCGTGGACGCCGCGGCGGTCGCCGTCGGCGCGGTGGCGCGGAAGAAGGTCTCGCCGCGTCAATCGGCGACGAGCTAGCGCCGGCTTCGGCATCGGAGGCAGAAGCCGCCGTGGCCGATTTCGACGGCAATGGCGCTTCCCGCCACGACGAGGAAGAACCGGCCGAACCCGCGGCGCCGGTCCATGCGGCGGCCGCAGCCGAGGCCGATGAGCCCATCGCTGACGCCTCCGTGCCCGTGCCCCAGGCTGCTCCTCGACAACCCGAAGTGCAGCAGACCGAGGCTCCGAAGACGGAATCCGAGAAGACCCCGCGCCGTTCGACGGTTCGCGAGAAGGTCAGCTTCCTCACCGAGCCCAGGCCCGAGAGCGCGGTTTCGGCCGTCAACGTCGCCGAGAGCAGCGCGCCCGCTCCGGCTGTCGACGTCGCTGCGTCCGAGCCGGTTGCCACCGAGCCGGCGGCCACCGATTCCTCGTCCCCTGCGGCCCCGCGCCGGGCCGGCTGGTGGTCCCGCCGTTTCGGTGGCGGGCAGTAAGCCCCCCGCTTTCCGACGCTTCAATGCAAAGCGCCCGGCCAGATGGCCGGGCGTTTTCATATGACGTTCTTCCATGGCACCGAATGCGCCGACCGGCGCCGACTTCATGACGATGGCGATGACGCCGAACACCGCATGCGCTGTACCGTCGATCACGTCCCGCGGCCGCTGACCGCGCTCGCCGCGCGATATCAGCGCGAAGCCGAACGGGATCGCGAACGGCAGCACCTGCAGGATGTCGCCGCGCGCCAGGGCGCCGACGCCCTGCCCGCCCTACGCGAGCCAGCGGGCGATCCGGGAGACGGCCTCGCGCATGTCCTCGGCCGAACGCGCATAGGAAAAGCGCACGAAGCTGCGGCCGTGGATCGGATCGAAGTCGACGCCCGGCGTGGCCGCAACATGGGTCTCCTCCAGCATCCGCTTGGCGAAGTCGAAGCTGTCGGAGGTGAAGTCGGACACGTCGGCATAGAGGTAGAACGCGCCGTCGGCCGGCAGAAAGCGGGTCAGGCCGGCCTTCGGGAAACCCTCGATCAGGATGCGGCGGTTCTCCTGATAACCGTGCTTGATGGTCTCCATTTCGGTCCGGCCGTCGAACGCCGCTTCCGCAGCGATCTGCGACAGGGTCGGAACCGAAATCGCGAGGTTCTGCTGCAGACGCTCGATCGGCCGCGCCAGCGCATCCGGCACCACCATCCAACCGATGCGCCAGCCGGTCATGCAGAAGTACTTCGAGAACGAGTTGATGATCAGGGCCTCGCTTGACAGCTCCGCCGCCGTCACCGCCGGAAACGCGTAGTCCAGACCGTGATAGATCTCGTCGGAGATGAAGCGGATGCCCGCATCGCGCGCGGCTGCGATGACGCCGCCCAGCGCCTCACGCGACATCATGGTGCCGGTCGGATTGGCGGGACTTGCCACCAGCACGCCCTTCAGCGGCGTCTTGCGGTGAACGGCAAGCAGCGCCTCGCCGGTCAGGGCGTGACGGTTCTCCGCCGTGGTCTCGATCAGCACCGGCTCGCAGCCCAGCGCCGTCAGGATGTGGCGATAGGGCGGATAGCCAGGCACGGTCACGGCCACGCGATCGCCGGGCTCGAACATCGCCAGGAACGCGAGGATGAATCCGGCCGAGGATCCCGTCGTGATCACGATCCGCGCCGGATCGATCTCGCAAGCGTGCGTCTCGCGATAGTGCCGCGCGATTCGCTGTCGCAGCGACAGCAGGCCGAGCGCCGAGGTGTAATCGATGCGTGCCTGATCGAGCGCAGCGTGCGCGGCCGCGATGGCCGCTCGCGGCGCAGGCGCCGCAGGTTGGCCGACCTCCATGTGGATGACATGTCCGCCGCCCGCCTCGATCCGCTCGGCCGCAGCCATCACGTCCATCACCATGAACGGCGGAACATTGCTGCGCGCGGACGGCGCCGTCAGGTTGGCGATCCGCTGTTCCAATGTCGGTATCACTGTCGCATCCACCATCGATATCTGCTATTGACCCCGGCTGTTCGGACCCGCTCCGTGAACCGGTCGAGGTCAGCCCATGGGCCTCATTCGCCGCAGATGAGCCGCATTCCGCCGTTTGGTGGGCAATAGCCCGTCTCGAGCCTCGCGCCAATTGCAAAGATCGCCTGATGTCGCTCCGTATCGTGCTTCGCAAGAAACTGTCCGGCGGGCTTGCCGCGGTCGTCGCTGCGGCCGTGACGCTGGCGCCGCTCGCGCCTGCGTCGGCGCAGCAAGGCAAGGGACCGCCGATCCTGCGCGACACCGAGACCGAGGTGCTGCTGCGTGAATATACGCGGCCGATCCTGCGCGTCGCCGGACTCGAAAGGCAGAACATCCAGATGGTCATCATCAACGATGCGTCCTTCAACGCGTTCGTTGCCGACGGCCGCCGCATCTTCGTCAATTACGGCGCGATCCTTCAGTCGGAAAATCCGAACCAGCTGATCGGCGTTCTCGCGCACGAGACCGGCCATCTCGCCGGCGGCCATCTCGCCAAGCTGCGCCAGCAGCTCGCCACCGCCCAGACCCAGATGATCATCGCCACCATTCTCGGCGCCGGCGCCCTCGCCGTCGGCGCGCGCGGCGGCGGCAGCGGCCTCGCCAATGCCGGCGCCGCGACGCTGTCCGCGCCGGGCGAGGTCATCCGCCGCTCGCTGTTGTCGTATCAGCGCCAGCAGGAGGAGAACGCCGACCGTGCGGGGGTGAAATTCCTCACTGCGGCAGCGCAATCGCCGAAGGGCATGTACGAGACGTTCAAGCGCTTCACCAATGAGAGCCTGTTCGCCGCGCGTGGCGCCGACCCCTATCTGCAATCACATCCGATGCCGGCCGATCGCGTCGAGGCGCTCGAGGGCCTTGCGCGCCAGAGCCCCTATTGGGACAAGAAGGACGACCCCGCGCTGCAGCTCCGCCACGACATGGTCCGGGCCAAGATCTCGGCCTTCATGGAACGGCCGGACACGGTGGCACGGCGATATCCCTTGTCGGACACCAGCCTGCCCGCCCGCTACGCCAGGGCAATCTCCACCTACCTGCATGGCGACCTGCGCAGCGCCCTGAGCCAGATCGACGCCCTGATCCAGGTGCAACCCAACAACGCCTATTTCTACGAGGTCCGTGGCCAGGCCCTGCTGGAGGGCGGCCGTCCCACTGAGGCGATCGCCCCGCTGCGCAAGGCGGTGCACCTGTCCAATAACGCTCCGCTCATCGAGATGTTACTTGGTCAGGCCTTGGTGGCATCCGAGAACAAAGCCTACACTGACGAGGCGATCTCGATCCTGCGCGCGGCAGTCGCGCGCGAATCCGAGGCACCGCTCGGCTATTCCCAGCTCGCGATGGCCTATGGCCGCAAGGGCGACTATGCGGAGGCGGATCTCGCCTCGGCGCAGGCCGCCTTCCTGCGTGGCGACAACAAGACGGCGCGCGAGCTTGCCTCGCGTGCGAAAACCCGCTTCGCGGTAGGGTCGCCGGGCTGGGTCAAGGCCGACGACATCGTCACGGCAAAGCCGCTTTCCGGCCAGTAATGTGTCGGACAGCGGGGGTTGGCGCCCGTTGAAGTTTTGAATTACTGCTATCATCCGATCCAGAATATCAAGATACCGATCACGACCATCGACAAGGACCCGATCATTTGACCCAGAGGACCTCCTTCATGCCGTCAGTCCGCACGCTCATTCCCGCGATGTTGTTCGCGCTTTCGCTCTGCGGCGTGCCTCAGCTCGCGTCGGCGGAGAGCTTCTCCGACAGCCAGCGTGGCGAGATCGAGACCATCGTCCGAAACTACCTGATCGCGCATCCCGAGGTGCTCGAAGAGGCGATGGCCGAGCTGCAGAAGCGCCAGACGGCGGCCGAGGCGGCCAAGCACGAGGCCAGCATCAGCAAGAACGCCGAAACCATCTTCAACTCGCCGCGCGGTGTCGTGCTCGGCAACAAGGATGGCGACGTCACCTTCGTCGAGTTCTTCGATTACAATTGCGGCTACTGCAAGCGCGCGATGGCCGACATGATGGACCTGATGAAGAGCGACCCGAAGCTGAAGGTCGTGCTCAAGGAATTTCCGGTGCTGAGCCAGGGCTCGGTCGAGGCCGCGCAGGTCGCGGTTGCCGTTCGGATGCAGGCCCCGCAGAAATATCTCGACTTCCACCAGAAGCTGCTGGGCGGCCGCGGCCAGGCCGACAAGGCCCACGCGCTCGCGGTGGCCAAGGAACTCGGCCTCGACATGGCCCGCGTCGAGAAGGACATGGCGAGCCCCGAGGCCAAGGCGACGATCGAGGAGAACTTCAAGCTCGCCGAGGAGATGGGCATGAACGGCACGCCGAGCTACGTGATCGGCAAGCAGGTCGTGATCGGCGCCGTCGGCGTCGAGGGCCTGCGCGAGAAGATCAGCACGGCCCGCTGCGGCAAGGCGAGCTGCTGAGCATATCTGTCAAAGCGTCTCGCCATCACGAGATCAATCAAAGGCCGGCTGTATCAGCCGGCCTTCTGCTTTTGCCGTGAGCCGGTGAAGAAGCAAGAGACCGGTGGCGCCGCCGCCCTCGCCTATCCCGTCAGCTTCATTCCGAGCCGGGTTCGAAGTGCCTCGCGGATGTGGCCGCGTGCAATCGCCTCGGCCCGATCGGGATCGCGGATCGCGATCGCCTCGATCAGCTCACCATGCTCGGCCGCGGCCGTTGCCGGACGTCCTTCGGCCGCAAACGTTGTGGTTCCCAGCAGCGCTGTCGCCACATGCATGTCCTCGAGGGCGGCATCGAGATAGCGGTTGCGCGCGGCGCGCTGGATCGCACCGTGCATCAGCCGATTCAGCCGCGCGAGCTCGACGGCGTCGCCCTCCCCGCTGACGAAGCGCGCATGAATGTCGCGCAGCGCCGCGATCTCGGCCGGCACGGCATACTGCGCGGCGAGCCGGGCCGCGGCGCCTTCGAGAATCTCCCGCATCGCGTACAGCTCGAGGATTTCATTCTCGTCGAGACTTCGCACGATCAGGCCGCGGCCACCAGCCGGCTGCACCCACCCCTTGGCCACCAGCTTGCCGAAGGCCTCACGGACCGGCGTGCGGCTGACGTTCAGCTTCTGGGCGACCTCATCCTCACGCAGTCGATCGCCGGAGCGATAGAGGCCGTTCTCCAGCGCATGGCACAGCGCACGAAATACCGCTTCGCCGAGAGAGACGTTGTCACGATCGATGGTGAGCGATGGCGATTCCGAGGACATGGGGTCACTGTCTCACAACCTTGTTCCGAACAACAGCATCTCTTGCATGTACTCGTATACAATAGTATACGAACACATGCTTCCGCAGCCGGCACTTCAGCACCGTCCATTGTCGCTAGGCCGACGGCTGCCATGCCGATGGCGTGGCTGTGCGGACGCACGCCGATCCAGGGCCTGCCGCCTTGCGTTCGCAAGGGCCTGCGATGACTGATCAGAGCGATATCGTCGACCATCCCGTGACCTACGACGTCGTCGTGGCCGGCGGCGGCAACGCGGCCCTCTGCGCCGCCATTGCGGCACGGCGCGCCGGGGCCTCGGTCATCGTGCTGGAGGCCGCCTCGAAGTTCTATCGCGGCGGCAATACGCGCCACACCCGCAACATGCGCTGCGCCCATGACGCGGCGACCGCGACGTTGAGCGGCCCCTACACCGAGGACGAGTTCTGGGACGATCTCCTGCGCGTCACCGAAGGCCAGACCAACGAGCAACTGGCGCGGCTGATGATCCGCGAATCCAAGGACATGCTCGACTGGATCGTCGAACAGGGCGTGCGCTTCCAGCCCTCGCTCGGCGGAACGCTGAGCTTAGGACGGACCAACTCGTTCTTCCTGGGCGGCGGCCGGGCCATGCTCAATGCGCTGTATCTCACCGCCGAGCTCCTCGGCGTCGACGTGCGCTACGAGGCCGAGGTGGTGGGGCTGGAGATGGACGACGGCCGCTTCCGCGCGGCGATCGTGCAGCACGGCAACGGCAGGATGCGCATCGGCGGCAAGGCGCTGGTGGCGGCCGCGGGCGGCTTCGAATCCAACATCGACAAGCTGGTCGAGGGCTGGGGCGAGATCGCCCGCAACTTCCTGATCCGCGGCACGCCCAACAATCGCGGCACGGTGCTCGACATGCTGCTCGGCGCCGGCGTCGACAGTATCGGCGACCCCACCCAATGCCATGCGGTGGCGATCGATGCGCGGGCGCCCAAATATGACGGCGGCATCATCACGCGGCTCGACTGCGTCGTGTTCGGCATCGTCGTCAACAACAACGCTGAGCGATTCTACGACGAAGGCGAGGACGTCTGGCCGAAGCGTTACGCCATCTGGGGCCGCCTGGTCGCGACCCAGCCGAACCAGATTGCCTACATCATCTTCGACGCGAAATCGGCGAACCTGTTCATGCCATCGCTTTACCCCGCGATCGAGGCGGCCGGCATCACCGAGCTCGCCGGCAAGCTCGACCTCGATCCCGACAAGCTGACCACCACCGTCGCGCAATTCAACGCATCGGTGCGCGCCGGCAGCTTCAATCCCGACATCCTGGACGATTGTCGCACCGAGAACTTAGCGCCGCCCAAATCGCATTGGGCGCGCCGTCTCGATTCAGCGCCCTTCTACGCCTATCCGGTCCGGCCCGGCATCACCTTCACCTACCTCGGCGTGCGCGTCGACCATGCGGCAAGGATGATGATGAAGGCCGGCGGGCCAGCCGACAACATGTACGCCGCAGGCGAGATCATGGCCGGCAACGTGCTCGGCCGCGGCTATGCCGCGGGCATCGGCATGACGATCGGCAGCGTATTCGGCCGCATCGCGGGCCGGGGAGCAGCGACACATGCAGCGCAGTGAGGCGTTGACCGAGGCGGATCGGCTGATGACGATCTGCAATTCCTGCCGCTATTGCGAGGGCCTCTGCGCCGTGTTTCCGGCTATGGAGATGCGCCGCGCCTTCACCGGCGGCGACCTCAACTATCTCGCCAATCTCTGCCATGCCTGCGGCGCCTGCTACGTCGACTGCCAATTCTCGCCGCCGCACGAATTCGACGTTCGCGTCCCGTCCGTTCTGACCCGGGTACGGCACGAGAGCTACGCCGACTATGCCTGGCCGCGCGCGCTGGCGCCGCTGTTCAGGCGCAACGGCCTTGCGGTGTCGCTCATCGCGGTCATCAGCATGGCCGCGTTCGTCCTCGGCTTCGTGGCCTTCAACGATCCCGCCGCGCTGTTCGCAAGCCGGCACGGCCTCGGCTCGTTCTACGCGCTCATGCCGCACAACACGATGGCGCTGTTGTTCGGCGCCGCCTTCCTGTGGGCCATCATCGCCATCATCATGGGCGCTCGGGCCTTCTGGAATGACATCGGCGAGCCGAGCTCGACCCTGACGCGCTCACGTCCGCTGCTGCGCGCCGTTCGCGACGCAGGCAGCCTGCGCTATCTCGATGGCGGCGGCGTCGGCTGCTACAACGAGGATGAGCGGCCGCGCGACACCCGGCGGTTCTATCACCATCTGACGTTCTGGGGCTTCGTGCTCTGCTTCGCATCGACCAGCGTCGCGACGCTCTATCACTATCTTCTGCACCGCGATGCGCCCTATCCGTTGTGGGATCTACCCGTCGTGCTCGGCACGCTCGGCGGAATAGGCATCGTGGTCGGTCCGCTCGGACTCTACGCCGCCAAGCGCAGGCGTGAGCCGGCGATGATGGACGGCGGCAGCCGCGGCATGGATGTCGCGTTCTTGGCGATGCTCGTCCTCACCGGCGCGACCGGACTCGCTCTCCTCGTGCTTCGCGAGACCAGCACGATGGGCGTGCTGCTCGCGGTCCATCTCGGCGCGGTGTTCGCGATCTTCATCACGATGCCCTACGGCAAGTTCGTGCACGGCCTCTATCGATTCTTGGCGCTCCTCCGCTACGCGCGCGAACGTCACGGCGCGTAGCTCGCGCGAGGTCGCCGTCGACGCACAACTGATCGCCGTCGTCATGCAGCATTCATGACCCTGAGCATCCGTTCATAAAGTTGCGATCTGCGACATTTTTCCGGAACGATCGGAGACGCACGGAACGACTCCTACCTCCTGCCGTTGTCGGCGCGGGCAGTGCCAATACGAGGAGGATAGAGGATGACCAATCGCTTGATGGTATCAGTTGCTGCAATCGCGCTCCTGGCGGGTGCAGGTTTTGCTCATGCGCAGAGCGCCGGCGGTGCGGGCGGGGCAGTTGGACAGTCCGGCGGCATGAACGCGCCCGGCGGCACGATGCATCGCGACAGCGCCTCGCCTGCGGCCGGCGGCGCGTCCGACATGCGCTCCAGCCAGTCGGATCAGAAGTCTGGTGCGACCAAGGGCCAGCGCGCCGAGGAAGGCATGAAGGGTCCGACTGCCAAGGGCGCGACCTCCGAGAGCGACAAGGCGGGCTCCAAGAGCATGAAGGCCGAGAGCCGCGACAGCAAGAGCGGCACCAGCACGAACGCCGAAACCAAGACCGGCAGCGACCGGTCGCAGACCACCACCGGACTGGCCGGCGCCGGCGCCAAGCTCACGACCGAGCAGCGCACCAAGATCACCAGCGTGATCCGCAACCAGCGCGTCGAGCCGGTGACCAACGTGAACTTCAACATCGCGGTCGGCACCCGGGTGCCGCGCGACGTTCACTTCCACCGGCTCCCGGCCGAAGTCGTGACGATCTATCCGGAATGGCGCGGATATGACTTCATCCTGGTTCGTGAGCAGATCATCGTAATCGATCCTCGCACGCACGAGATCGTCGCAGTTCTCGACGCCTGATCCCGACCAGGCAGGCGATGAGGACATGGGGCGGGCAGCAATGCCCGCCCCATTCTATTGCGCAAATCTATTGCACAAAGAGCACGCAAGGGCGATCACACGCAGCCCGTGCAGCCCGGTGGACAAACCTGGTTAATCAGCGATTTCGCACACTTAAGACGGTTTTTTCGTGTGACGGACCAAGCCTCGAACGGCCGGCCTGGCTGCCGAAAGGCTTCCCCTTGGCGGCTTTGTTACCTATAACGCCGCCCACTGCCGCCACACCGCCGGGATGGGAATGGCCGACGCCGCTCACAACACGATCTATGTCCTCAACGGACCCAACCTCAACCTGTTGGGCACCCGCGAGCCGGAGACCTATGGCCACGCCACCCTCGCCGACGTGGAACGGCTCTGCGTCGAGACGGCTGCCCGCTTCGGCCTGGTGGCGGAGTGCCGGCAGTCCAACCATGAGGGCGTCCTGGTCGACTCCATCCATGAGGCCCGCAGCCGCGGTGTGGTCGGAATCATCCTCAATGCCGGCGCCTACTCTCATACCTCCATTGCCCTGCATGACGCGCTGATGGGGGTGAAAGTCCCCACCGTTGAAGTGCACATCAGCAACATCCACGCTCGCGAGAGCTTTCGGCACCATTCTTTCACCGCGAAGGCGGCGTTTGCCTCGATCTGCGGCTTCGGCATCGACGGCTACCGGCTCGCGATCACTGGCCTCGCCGCCAAGATCGGCGCCAAAGCCGATACGCAGACCGACATCTAGCGCAAGCCTGACGTCACAGTCCTCACGCCACCCAACGTTCCGGATCAGATCATGGCGCCCCAGCCCGACGACAAGACCATCGCGAAATCCGAAGACAGCCAGCTCATTCGCGAGCTCGCAGCGCTGCTGGATGAGACCAGCCTGACCGAGATCGAGCTGGAGCGTGCCGGCCTTCGCATCCGCGTTGCCCGCAACGTGACCGTTGCGGCGGCCGTCCATTCGTCCATCGGAGCGGTCGCCGCTGGCGTTCCCCTGGTCGCAGCTGCGACGGCGGCAGCCGCCGGCGCGGACCTGTCCAAACATCCCGGCGTGGTGCCCTCGCCCATGGTCGGCACCGCCTATTGGGCGCCCGAGCCCGGCGCCAAGCCGTTCGTCGAGGTCGGCTCCAAGGTGTCGGTCGGTCAGACCCTGATGATCATCGAGGCGATGAAGACGATGAACCAGATTCCGTCACCGCGCGCCGGGACGGTGACGCAGATCCTGGTCGAGGACGGCCAGCCCGTTGAGTTCGGCGAGCCGCTGGTGATCATTGAATAATTGCGAGTAGCGAATAGCGAATAGCCGTCCGTTCCCTATTCGCTACTCCCGATTCGCTACTCGCCACTCGCGCCCGAGGCACCATGTTCGACAAGATCCTCATCGCCAATCGCGGCGAAATCGCCCTTCGCATCCTCAGGGCCTGCAAGGAGCTCGGCATCTCCACCGTCGCGGTGCATTCCACCGCCGACGCCGATGCCATGCATGTCCGCCTCGCCGACGAAAGCGTGTGCATCGGCCCGCCGCCGTCGAAGGACAGCTATCTCAACATCCCCGCGCTGCTCGCCGCCTGTGAGATCACCGGCGCCGACGCCGTGCATCCCGGCTACGGCTTCCTCTCGGAGAACGCGCGCTTCGCCGAGATCCTCGCCGACCACAACCTGCACTTCATCGGACCCAAGGCGGAACACATCCGCCTGATGGGCGACAAGATCGAGGCCAAGAAGACCGCCAAGCGGCTGGGCATTCCGGTCGTTCCCGGCTCCGACGGTGCGGTGACGCCCGACCAGGACGCTATGGCGATCGCCAAGGAGATCGGCTTTCCGGTGCTGGTCAAGGCGGCCGCCGGCGGCGGCGGCCGCGGCATGAAGGTCGCCCACACCGAGGCGGACCTGCAACTGGCGCTGACCACCGCGGCCAACGAGGCCAAATCCGCGTTCGGCGACGCTTCGGTCTATCTCGAGAAGTATCTGCAGAAGCCCCGCCACATCGAGATCCAGGTGCTCGGCGATGGCCGCGGCGGCGCGATCCATCTTGGCGAGCGCGACTGCTCGCTGCAGCGGCGCCACCAGAAGGTCTGGGAGGAAGGCCCCTCGCCGGTGCTCGACCCGGCCAGCCGCGCCAAGATCGGCGAGACAGTCGCCAAGGCGATGCAGGAGCTGAAATATATCGGCGTCGGCACCGTCGAATTCCTCTATGAGGACGGCGAGTTCTACTTCATCGAGATGAACACCCGCATCCAGGTCGAGCATCCCGTCACCGAGATGATCACCGGCATCGACCTCGTGCTGGAGCAGATCCGCATCGCGGCCGGCGGCGACCTGCCGATGACCCAGGACCAGGTTGTCATCAACGGCCACTCCATCGAGTGCCGCGTCAATGCGGAAAATCCCGTCACCTTCCGGCCATCGCCGGGCAAGATCCTGCAGTACCATCCGCCGGGCGGCCTCGGCGTCCGCATCGATTCGGCGGTCTATCAGGGCTACGTGATCCCGCCCTATTACGACTCGCTGGTCGGCAAGCTGATCGTCCACGGCAAGACCCGGGTCGAGTGCCTGATGCGGCTGCGGCGGGCGCTGGACGAGATGGTCGTCGACGGCATCGAGACCACCCTGCCGCTGTTCCGGGCGTTGGTGCGCGAGCCCGCCATCATCGATGGCGACTACCACATCCACTGGCTCGAGCAGTATCTCGCCGGCCAGAACGCGGACTGAGCAGCACCTGAAGAATCCCGCGGCCCGGCGGGAACTCTTCGGTCTGCACGACGTTCTGCTCTGTCGGCGGTTCCGCTGAGGGGGCAGGTATTTCAATCGGCATGCGAGTGAGCGGTGGCGCCTGAGATCAGACAGAGGCGCACGCTAGGACAAATCCTGCTGTTGTCGGCGGGATTCCTGGTGCTGGTCGTCGTCAGCACGGCCTCGGTGCTGCTGGTCAACAAGGCCCGCAGAGACAGCGCCTGGGTGGTGCACACCATCGAGGCGGAGAACCAGATCAATGCGCTGCTGCTCGAGGTCCGCCGCGCCGAGAGCGGCGCCCGCGCCTACCTGCTGACCCAGGGCCCGGATTTTCTCAGAGATCACGAAGCCGCCGTTGCCGCGATCCGGCCCGTGCTCGACAAGCTTGCGACGCTCCTCGCCGACAACCAGGCTCAGGTGGCGAACCTCGCCAGATTGCGCAGCATCATCGAGACCCGATTGGCGCAATTCGACCGGGAGAAGGCTCTCGTCGCGTCCGGCGATCTTCCCAGTGCGGTGGCCCTGGTGCGCGATGCCGCATCGATCGACAGCAGCACGACCATGCGTACCACCGCCGAGGCGATGCGCACCGAGGAGGAACGCCTGCTGGCGGTGCGAACCACCAATGCCGACGAAAGCCAGCAGCTCGCGACCATCGTCACTGTCGCCGGTTCGGCGCTGGTCGTCCTGCTCGCCGTCATCTCGCTGCTCCTTGTGCGCCGCTCGACCAGCGCCCGCGACGAGGCCGAGGCCAAGCTGCGCGAGAGCAACCTCAACCTCGAAGCCACCGTCGACGAGCGTACCGCCGACCTGCGCGAGGCCAATGAGGAGATCCAGCGCTTCGCCTACATTGTGAGCCACGATCTGCGCTCGCCGCTGGTCAACATCATGGGCTTCACCAGCGAGCTCGACGAGCTGCGCAGCGACATCTTCCGGCGCATCGCGGCGCTCGCGCGCGCGGTGTCCGACGCGCCGCCGCCGGCCGAAGGCACCGAGCCGGAGCTGGAAGGCGCCGACAAGCAGCTCTCGGAGGATTTCTCCGAGGCGCTGGGCTTCATCAAGTCCTCGATCGCAAAAATGGACCGGCTCATCACCGCCATCCTCAATTTGACCCGCGAAGGCCGCCGCGAGTTCGTGCCGGTGCGCATCGACACCCGCGAGCTGATCGAGGGCATCGTCTCGACGCTCGCGCATCAGGCTGCGGAAACCAACACCACCATCCGCGTGGAGCCGCTGCCCGCCATCGTCAGCGACCGCCTTGCGCTGGAGCAGATCTTCTCCAACCTGATCGACAACGCGATCAAATATCTGAAGCCCGGCGTTGCCGGCGACATCGCCATTCGCGCCCGCACCAAGCTCGGTTTCGCCATCTTCGAGATCACGGACAATGGCCGGGGGATTGATCCCAGGGATCACCAACGTATCTTTGATCTGTTCCGCCGCGCCGGGACCCAGGACCGTCCGGGTCAGGGGATTGGATTGGCGCATGTCCGTGCGCTGGTGCGCCGGCTCGGCGGAACCATGTCGGTCGCGTCGGAGCTCGACCAGGGCAGCACGTTCACCATCACGCTCCCGATCAACTGGAACGCCTCAACTCGGAACTCAGACCGATGACCATGCCCGTGACGATCATCATGATCGAGGACGACGAAGGCCACGCCCGCCTGATCGAGCGCAACATCCGCCGCTCGGGAGTCAACAACGAGATCAAGCCGTTCACCAACGGTACAGATGCCGTGAAGTATCTGCTGGGTGCTGACGGCACCGGCCTCGATCACAAGGGGCAAGCATTGCTGATCCTGCTGGACCTGAACCTGCCGGACATGACCGGCATCGACATCCTCAAGATGGTCAAGCAGAACAGCTTCCTGAAGAGCGCGCCCGTGGTCATCCTGACCACGACCGACGACTCGCAGGAGATCAAGCGCTGCTACGAGCTCGGCTGCAACGTCTACATCACCAAGCCGGTCAACTACGAAAGCTTCGCCAACGCCATTCGCCAGCTCGGTCTGTTCTTCTCCGTCATCCAGGTTCCGCCCGCCGCATGAGCTCCGCCGCCCCCACGCTGCTCTACATCGACGACGACGCGGCGCTGGCGCGGCTGGTCGAGCGCGGGCTCAAGCGATTGGGCTTCACGGTGGAACACGCCGCCGACGGCAGCTCGGGCTTGCAGCGGCTGGAGCGCGGCGGGATCGACGTCGTTGCGCTCGACCAGTACATGCCCGGCTTCGACGGGCTCGAGACGCTGGAGCGCATCATGGCGCTGCCCGAACCGCCGCCGGTGGTGTTCGTCACCGCCTCGCAGGATTCCAAGATCGCGGTCACGGCCCTGAAGGCGGGCGCAGCCGACTACCTCGTCAAGGACGTGCAGGGCGAGTTCGTCCCGCTGCTGCAGGTCGCAGCCGAAGGCGCGGTGCGGCAGGCACGGCTGCAGAAGGCCCGCGACGAGGCGGAGGCCGAAGTGCGGGCGTCACGCGACCGCTACGCGGCGCTGGCGGCCGAACGCGAGGTCCTGCTGCGCGAGGTCAATCACCGCGTCGGCAATTCGCTGCAGATCATCGCCTCGCTGCTGCATCTTCAGGCCAACTCCAGCACCCAGGACGACGTCAAGGCCGCGCTCACCAATGCGATGGGCCGCGTCGCCGCCGTGGCGCAGGTGCACCGCCGGCTCTACACGTCTCAGGATCTCAAGAGCGTGCTGCTCAACCAGTATCTGGATTCGCTGCTCGACGACCTGCGCCGCTCGGCCGAGGGCAACCGGATGTCGCGGCTGACCCTGAAGGCGGAGCCGGTCGAGATCGACCCGGATCGCGCGGTCGCGATCGGCATCGTCGTCAACGAGCTGGTCATGAACGCGGTCAAATACGCCTACCCCGATGGGCCGGGCCCGATCCATGTCGAGCTGAAGCTTGCAGGCGAGGACATCGTGCTGTCGATTGCCGACGACGGCGTCGGCCTCAACGCAACCAGCGATCCGCGCTCGACCGGAATGGGCCAGCGCATCGTCAGCGCCATGGCGACCAAGCTCGATGCCACCGTCGGCCCCGATCCGAGCCATGCCGGCACCAAGATCGTGGTCCGCTTCCGCCTCGAAAAAGATGCTCCCAAGCCCGCGGCTGCTGGGGTCGGCTGAGAGCCGACGCAGGCGGCACGCGACCATCGCGCACCCGACGTCGGCCTGCTATGCTGATCCCATGAATACGCGCGACTCTGCAGCGTCCGAGATCACGCCCGAGGTGCTGCTGCGTGCCTATGCCTGCGGCATCTTCCCGATGGCCGAAAGCGCCGACGACCCGACCTTGTTCTGGGTCGAGCCGGAGCTGCGCGGCGTCATTCCGCTCGACGGCTTTCGCGTCGCCTCGCGCCTTGCGCGCACGGTGCGATCGGACACCTTCACCGTGACCGTGAACCAGGCCTTCAAGGCGGTGATGGATGGCTGTGCCGAGCCGCAGCCCGGCCGCGAGGACACCTGGATCAACAAGCGTATCCGCGAGCTCTACAGCGGCCTCCACGCGCTCGGCCATTGCCACAGCGTCGAATGCTGGCAGGATGGCGAGCTGGTGGGCGGCCTCTACGGCGTCAGCCTGGGCCGCGCCTTCTTCGGCGAGAGCATGTTTCATCGCACCCGCGACGCCTCGAAGGTCGCGCTGGTGCATCTCGTCGCGCGGCTGATCGCAGGCGGCTTCGAGTTGCTCGACACCCAATACGTCACCGAGCACCTCAAGACCTTCGGCGCCGTCGAGATCCCGCGCCGGCGCTACACCGTGCTGCTCGAAAAGGCCCTGAGGGGACCGGCCGCCAATTTCGCCAGGCTGGCGGTCGATCGGCCGATGCCGGGTACCGAAGCATTGGCGATCATCGCCGCGCGCGGCTGAGACCCGCTATCTGAACACTCCGCCGAACGGTCCGCCCGCCTGGGGCGGCGGCGGTGGTGGCGGCACCTGCTGGGTCTGATATTGCTGCGGCGGCGATGGCGGCCTGGGAGCCGCCTGCCTCTGCTGCGGCGGCCGCTTCTGTGCCGGCTGCGCCGTGGGCGTGGGCTTCTGATCGGGGGCTGCGCTGACCACCGTGGTCTGCGGCTCTTTGCAGTCGACCAGCCAGATGTCGTAGATCGGGTGCTCGACGCCGTGCAGGCCGGGGCTGGCCGCGAACATCCAGCCCGAGAAGATGCGCTTCACCTCGCCCTGCAAGGTGATCTCGTCGACCTGCACGAACGCGTCGGTGTTGGCGGCCTCGGTGGCCGGCCTCGTGTAGCAGGCGTCGGTCTTCACCCGGAGCGCGCCGAACTGCACGGTCTCGCCGATGTCCTCGTCGAAATTGATGATGCGGCCGGTGATCTTGTCGAGCCCGGAGAAGCTCGCCTTCTTGTTCACGATCTTCTGCGCCGGCGGCTCGGTCACGACCTCGTCGCCCGGCTGGATGGTGGCCGGCGTCTGCGGCACCGCGCCGTTCGGCGGGATCGCCGCATTCTGGGGTGCGCCGCGAGCCGGTGCCTGCCGCTGACCGGGCGCAGCCTGGCCGGGCGGCGGCACGGCCGCGACTGGGGGATTGTTCTGTGGCAGGATCGTCGTTCCCGGCGGCGGCGCCAGCGGCTGGGATTGGACCGGGCCCGGCAGGGCGGCGCCCTGCCCTGGCGGCGGACGGGTCGGCGCCGGCAGCACCCGGCCCTGCGGCAGCTCCGGGACCTCCTCCTCTTCCTCGGGAGGCGGAATTGGCTCGCCACGGCGCGGAATGTTGCCCGGCGGGCGCGGAACGGGATCGGAGAAAATGGTACCGATCTGCGCGCGCGCCGGCACGGACAGCGTGAGGGATGTGGCGGCCAGCAATGCCGCGATACCGGTCAGGACGATTGTTCGGTGCATCTCGCGCGGCTTTATCAGGCGAATCGGGGTTCGGGACAATCAAATCGCGTCATGACCCATCCGCCGCTCTCGATCAGCCCTCCCGTTAACATGTCGAATACGGCGGGGGAAGGGCGAGCTGCCAGCGCTCCGCGTGCTGGTCAGCCGGTTCATCCAATGAGATAGTCGTGATCAAGAGCCGGATCGGAACCGGCGTCAAAGGGAAGGAAACCGATGTCTGATTCGATCCGTCTCGACGGCCGAGTGGCCGTCGTTACCGGCGCGGCCGGCGTCATCGGCGCCGCGACCATGCGGCTGCTGGCCGCACGCGGTGCCCGCATCGTCGCGGTGGACCGGCGCGAGGCCGATCTCGCCGCCGCGACGGCCGCCCTGCCCGCAAGCGCCGAGGCGCTCGCCGTGGCCGCCGACGTCACCGACGAGGACCAGGTCGCGGCTTATGTGCGACAAGCGTGCGATCGGTTCGGCACCATCGACGTGTTCTTCAACAACGCCGGCATCGAAGGCGAGATCAAGCCGATCACCGCCTATCCGCTGGAGGCGTTCCGTCGCGTGCTCGACGTCAACGTCGTCGGCGTCTTCCTCGGCCTCAAGCACGTGCTTCCGGTGATGCTGAAGCAGAACCGCGGCTCGATCATCAACACCGCCTCGATCGCCGGCCTGATCGGCTCGCCGCAGATCGCCGTCTACAGCGCCAGCAAGCACGCGGTCATCGGCTTGACCAAGAGCGCGTCCTGGGAGTGCACCGGGACTAATGTGCGTGTGAACTGCATCTGCCCCGGGCTGATCGAGAGCCGCATGCTGAGCGCGATCATCGAAGGGCGCAGCGGCGCCGCGGTTCCGGCCGACAAGGTGGTCGATCGCGTCCCCGCACGCCGACTCGGCCAGGGCGCAGAGGTCGCCTCGATCGTCGCCTTCCTCGCCTCCGACGATGCCAGCTACGTCTCCGGCGCCGCCTACACCGTCGATGGTGGCCGCACCGCCGCTTGACGTCCCCTCAACGCACAGGTCGATTGCAATGCCCGTTCAGCTCGATGCCGATGCCGCCGCCGTCTACAAGGCGTTCCAGGAGGGCGGTCGGCCGGCCTATGAGACGCTGACACCGCAGGAGGCGCGGGACTACTATCTGGCCGCGCGCGTCGTGAGCAATCCCGAGCCGCCCGAGCTTGCGGACGTCAAGGACCTCGCCATCCCTGCCCCGCATGGCGCAATCCCGGCACGGCTCTATCGGCCAAGGGCGGTGCGGCAGACCAACGGTCTTGCGCCGGGATTGGTGTTCTATCACGGCGGCGGCTGGGTGATCGGCAATCTGGATTCGCATGACGTGGTATGCCGCGCGCTGGCGCACGAAGGCGAACTGATCGTGATCTCGGTCGACTACCGCCTCGCGCCCGAGCACAAGTTTCCGGCTGCGGTCGACGACGCCGTCGCGGCCATACGATGGATCGCCGACAATGCCGCCGCGCTCGGCATCGATGCCGCCAGGCTCAGCGTCGGCGGCGATTCCGCTGGCGGCAATCTCGCCGCCGTCGTCGCACTCTCGGCGCGTGACGGCAACGGCCCGAAGCTCTCAGGCCAGGTGCTGATCTATCCGGCCACCGACTTCACGATGAGCCATCCCTCCCACAGCGAGCCCGAGACCAGCGTGCTGCTGACGCATTCGGTCATCCGCTGGTTTCGCGACCATTATCTCAACAGCGTCGCCGACATTCACGATTGGCGGGCCTCGCCGGCGAAGGCGGGAAGCCTGGTGGGGCTACCGCCCGCTTATGTGCTCACCGCCGGCGCCGATCCGCTGCGCGACGAAGGCGACGACTACGCGCGGCGCCTGCGCGAGGCCGGCGTGGCGGTGACCTACCGAACGCATCCCGGCCAGTTCCACGGCTTCTTCACGATGGGCAAGCTGTTGGACCAGGCCAATGTCGCGGCGCGCGACATCGGCGTCTGGCTGAAGCAGCTCGACCGGCCCGGCGGCATCTGAGCGTTACCGCGCTGAGCTCAGAACGCAACGACCCGCGAGTTCGCGGGTCGTGCTCACATGCGGCCGAAGTCGTCTCGTGTGAGATCGGCTTGCTCGCGCTCGAGCAGCAGCTACATCCCGTGCAAGCCGGGCGGGACGACTGGACAGCTCACATCTCATTCCTCGCAGCAGGAGACTCCCGCATGAAGACCGTGAACCTCGCCGACAAGCTGAGCCAATTCTCAGGCCATTGGGACCCGCACGTGATCGCGGACTACAACGACAATGACGTGATGGTCGTGAAGTTCATGGGAGAATTCCCGTTCCATAAGCATGACACGACGGATGACTTCTTCCTGGTCCTGGAAGGCGAGATGGAGATGGACATTCAGGGACAGCCTTCGCGGACGGTGAAGGCCGGCGAGTTGTTCGTCGTCCCCAAAGGGGTCGTCCACCGGCCGCGCGCGGCCAAAGAGGTCAAGGTGCTCCTGATCGAACCCAAGGGCGAACCGAACTCCGGCGACTCCGACAGGGTGCCCGCGCCCAAGCCGCGCATCTGACTCGCCGGAAGACGTCAGAGCTTCGGGACTCCGCGAGCTTGAGATATCATTCAGAGCGGACAGGTGAGCAGGATGAACATTGAGCCAACTCTGGAGATTGCGCTGGCTTGGTTCAAGCCCGAAGAGTGGGAGGATATCAGGCGGATCTGTCCAGATCTGCACGACACCTACGAAGAATGGCTGGCCAGCGCTCAGGAGGTCATCGACACGATCGGCAGTCGCTCGGACGAGCGGATCGTGAAAGTGATCCTGACCGCGGCCGAGCTTCGGAAATGGCAACGTGCGACCGGGCGCAAAGTCGATGGCAGGGTTCGCTCACAGCTTGCCGCCAGGGGCGGCGCGCAAGATCCGCAACGAGCCCCCACAGCCGGCTCCCGAGCCCCGTTCTGGCTCAGAAGGCGGTCGCTGACGTTTGTCGCTCAGTTCGCTCAGTTCGCTCAGGCGGGCCACGGCAAGTTCTGAGGGCGCAACGGCCGCCCATGCAGCGGACGAAGCGGAGCATCGCCGAAATGTCCGCTGTTTTTGCGCTGCAACCGAGATAGTGTCCCGTCGCCCCGCAAGGACGGCTTGTGGCCGTCTGGCAGGCCCCTCCTCCGATAGGATCGCCCCGATGTTCGACCGCTTGACCCGCCAGCCCGATGATCCCCTGCTCGCTCTGATCGGCATCTTCAAAGCCGATCCGAGGCCGGACAAGGTCGATCTCGGCGTCGGCGTCTATCGCGACGAGGCCGGCCATTCGCCGATCTTCCGCGCTGTGAAAGCTGCGGAGCGCATCATCTGGGAGAGCCAGGACAGCAAGAGCTATGTGGCGCCGGAAGGCGACCAGCGCTTCCTCGACCTGTTGTGGTCGCTCGTCGGCGGCCCCGCGCCATCGGTCCATGCCGCAGGCGTGCAGACTCCGGGCGGCTCGGGCGCGCTCCGCCTCGCCGCCGATCTGATCCGGCAGGCCGGCACCGGCAAAATCTGGCTCGGCCTGCCGAGCTGGCCCAACCACGCCGGCATCTTCGCCGCGGCGGGGCTCGAGGTCGAGACCTATCCATACTTCGACGTGCCATCGCAGACCCTGCAGCTCGACAGCATGCTCGACGCGTTGCGGCGCGCTCAGCCGGGCGATGCCGTCCTGATCCATGCCTGCTGCCATAACCCGAGCGGCGCTCCCCTCAGCGCCGACGACTGGACGCGGATCACCGCCATGATCACAGCGCGCGGCCTCGTGCCGCTGATCGATTCCGCCTATCAGGGCTTCGGCGCCGGCATCGACGGCGATGCGGCCGGTCTGCGGATGCTGATCGCGGCCGCCCCCGAGGCGCTCGTCGCAGTGTCCTGCTCGAAGTCGTTCGGACTCTATCGTGAGCGCACCGGTGCTCTTTACGCCGTCGCGGCATCGCAGGCGGCGGCCGACACCGCGCGCTCCAATCTCGTCGCGATCGCGCGCACCAGCTATTCGATGCCACCGGACCATGGCTCGGCGATCGTGAAGACCATTCTCGGCAGCCCCGATCTGCGCCGCGACTGGGCCGAGGAGTTGGAGTCGATGCGGCTGCGCCTAGCGACGCTGCGCCGCTCCTTTGCCGAGGCGCTCGGCGGCCGCTGGTCGAACACCGTCGCCATCGGCGTGCAGGAAGGCATGTTCTCGCTGCTGCCACTTACCCCGGCGGAGGTGCTGACCCTGCGTGAGAAGAGCGGCGTCTACATGCCCACCTCGGGCCGCATCAATGTCGCCGGCCTGAAGCTGTCAGACGTGACGCGCGTCGCCGGCCTGTTCAAGTCGCTTTGAGCGAGCGCGGGCGAGGAATGACAGCGTGACCGAGATCGTCCAGGAACGGCACAAGCTCTACGAAGACGCAATGGCCCTGACGCTCGGCACGCTGTTCGTCTCGCTGGGCATGCTCATCTACAGCAAGACGGTGCTGCTGGTCGGCAGCACCGCCGGCCTGTCGTTGCTGCTGAGCTATATCAGCGGCTACGGCTTCGGCTTGAGCTTCTTCCTGCTCAACCTGCCCTTCTACGTGCTGGCCGTGAAGCGCATGGGCTGGCCGTTCACGATCCGCACCTTCCTGGCGGTCGGGCTTGTGGCGCTGTTCTCGCGCCTGACGACGTCCTGGGTGGAGATTGCGTGGATCGAGCCGATCTATGCCACCATCATCGGCGCCGGCCTGACCGGCACAGGGCTGCTGATGCTGTTCCGCCATCGCACGGGCCTCGGCGGCATCAACATCCTGGCGCTGTATCTGCAGGAGCACTGGAAGATCCGCGCCGGCTATTTCCAGCTCGCCGTCGATTTCCTCATCATGATCGCCGCATTCTTCGTCATCCCCGTGAACCGGCTGGCGCTGTCGATCATCGGCATCGTGATCGTCAACGTCATCATCGCGATCAACCACAAGCCGGGGCGCTACATGGCGCTGAGCTGAGCGGCCGAGCTCCAACCGCAAGGTCGATCTGCTCTCGTATAGCCCCACCGTGACACGCGCCGGATGCCGCATGGGTGCGCTGCACCTTGCCAGACGGCGCATTCCGTGGGATGAAAGCTCTGGTATGCCAGCAACCGAGGCAATGGGTTACCGCCTCCGTCCGCCCGTCCGGGGCGCCTGACGGGCTCTTCGGTGCGGCTGGATCGCCAACAAGAAACGCGAACGCAAAATCTCGAACCGATCTCTGGGGACGACCAAGGTATGGCACGCAACATTCTCATTCTCGGGGCCTCCTACGGCTCCCTCCTCGGCACCAAGCTGCTGATGGCCGGCCACAACGTGACGCTGGTCTGCCGTAAGAAGACCGCCGAGCTGATCAACCGCGACGGCACGGAGGTCCGCATCAAGCTGCGCGACGAGCCGGCGCATCGCTCGATCTTCTCGCGCGACCTGCCGGGCAAGCTCGACGCCGCCACGCCGGATAGCGTCGACCTGTCGCGCTACGACCTGGTTGGTCTTGCGATGCAGGAGCCGCAATACACCAACCACACCATCCGCGTGCTGATGGTGAAGATCGCCGAGGCCGGGCTGCCGTGCCTGTCGATCATGAACATGCCGCCGCTGCCCTATCTCAAGCGCATCCCGGCGCTCGCCAACGTCGACCTCGACGAGGCCTACACCAACCCCGCGGTGTGGGAACGCTTCACGCCCGGGCTGGTCACGCTGTGCTCGCCGGATCCGCAGGCCTTCCGTCCGCCGGAGGAAGCCGCCAACGTGCTGCATGTCGGCCTGCCGACCAACTTCAAGGCCGCCGCCTTCGAGGACGAAAAGCACAATGCGCTGCTGCGTGAGCTGGAGCGCGACATCGACGCGGTCAGGCTCGACGGCCAGGACGTGCCGGTGAAGCTGAAGGTGTTCGACTCGCTGTTCGTGCCGCTGGCGAAGTGGTCGATGCTGCTCACCGGCAACTATCGCTGCATCACGCGCGGCGAGCCGCAGGCCATCCGTGATGCCGTTCATGGCAATCTCGCCCAGTCGAAATCGATCTACGAGCACGTCGATGCCATCGCGCGCAAGCTCGGCGCAGATCCGAGCGACCAGGTGCCGTTCGAAAAATACGCCAAGGCGGCCGAGAGCCTGCTCAAGCCGTCGTCGGCCGCGCGCGCCGTCGCCGCGGGCGCGCCGTTCATCGAGCGCGTCGACCTTCTGGTGAAGCTGATCTCGCAGCAGCTCGGCATGCCCAATGCCGAGATCGACCAGACGGTGCAGACCGTCGACTTCAAGCTCAACGAGAAGATCGTGGTCGGCGGCTCCAGCGCGCAGTGAAGCGCAGGCGCCGACATCGTCCGTAACCAGATGTGACTTTGCATGAACGCGCGGCCAACGCATGGTTCGCGCGTTCATTGATTCACAGCGTTCGGATGAAGATGCCGTCCTTCGGGCCTCTCGCTTTTCCTCTGCAGGCCCTGAGCTGGCTCGGCAATCAGGGCACCCGCGCCATCGTCGCGGTGCTGCTGCTGGCGATCGCCGTGCCGCCGCTCGGCGAGCTGGCGCGACCCTACGTCACGCACGCGATCTTCCTGCTGCTCTGCATCTCGTTCATGCGCGTCGACGTCGCGATGCTAACAGCGCATCTGCGCCGCCCGCTGCTGGTGGTGGCCGCGACGGCCTGGACCACGATCGCCGTGCCGGCGCTGGTCGGCTCGATCGGGCGCATCACGGGCGTCGATGCCACAGCACCCGACCTGTATCTCGCGCTGATGCTGCAGGGGACGGCCTCGCCGATGATGGCCTCGCCCGCGCTCGCCGCGCTGATGGGGCTCGACGCGACGCTCGTTCTCATCACGCTGGTAACCTCGACCGCGCTGGTGCCGCTGACGGCGCCGCTGTTCGCCTATGTGTTTTTGGGCGAGACATTGTCACTGTCTCCGGCCGCGCTAGGGCTGAAGCTCGCCGCCATCCTTGCGGGCGCCCTGGCGGCGGCCGCCGCGATCCGCCTTGCCCTCGGCATCGCGACGATCCGCCGCCACCGCGCGCCGATCGACGGCGTCAACGTCCTCATCCTGTTCGTGTTCGCGTCCGCCATCATGGCCCATTTCCTGGCCGACCTGGCCGCCAGCCCGTTCCGCATGCTGGGACTGGCGCTGCTCGCCTTCACCGTGTTCTTCCTGTTGCTTGGTACCACGATGCTGCTGTTTCGTGGCGCGGGCCGCGAACGCGCCATGGCGCTCGGCATGATGGTGTCGCTGCGCAACATGGGGCTGATGCTGGCGGCGACCGAGGGTGCGATCCCGGGCACCACCTGGCTGTATTTCGCGATGAGCCAGTTCCCGATTCACCTTGCCCCGCAGTTGCTGCGGCCGCTCGCCGAGCGCCTGCGTCCCAAGGCGCTTCCATCTGGCGGGACCGATCACGGCTTGACCAGCCCTGCATCGGAATGAGGCAAAGCAGTAACGGCATGCGGCCGCTTCGGCATGACGCGACGGCCAGCCGCTTACTATCAAGGCCGACATGGTTGTTGCTGGCGTGCAAGGCCGGCGCTACGCTCCGTGGCTGTTGGTGCAGGAGGATTATGTGACCACGTCAGACGATCAGAAAATTTCCGAAGACCGCCGCGATGCGCTGCGCTACGCGCTCGCCATCGGCTCCGGTGCCGCGCTCGCGTCCGCCATGACGACGACGCCCGCCTCGGCGCAAGCGGCCGACAACACGCTCGACCGCGTCCGCGCCAACAAGGTGCTGCGCATCGCCGTGCTGCCGGGCGAGCTGCCCTATTTCAACAAGGACCTCGCCTCCGGCACGTGGTCGGGCTTCTCGATCGAGATGGCCAACGACATCGCCAAGCTGCTCGACGTGAAACTCGAATATGTCGAGTCGACCTACGGCAATTCGGTGCTCGACCTGCAGGCCGGCAAGATCGATCTCGGCTTCGCGCTCAACCCGACGCCGCAGCGCGCGCTGGTCATCGACTTCTGCGGCACGGTGTTTCCGCATCCGTTCGGCGCGATGCTGAAGAAGGGGATGGAGGCCAAGACCTGGGCCGACATCAACAAGCCGGAAGTGAAGATCGCCGTCGACGTCGGCTCGGCCAACGAGGCGGTGGCGCGCCGTTTTGCGCCGAACGCGACCATCAAGTCGCTGAAGTCGCGCGACGAGGTGATGCTGGAGATGGCCTCGGGCCGCGTCGACGTCGTCGTCAACGCGCTGATCCTGGGCCTCACCGCAATCGCCAAGAACCCCAATCTCGGCACCTACAAGATCCTGCAGTCGCCCTCGGTCGCGATCCCCTCCAGCATGGGCGTGCGCCGCGAGGCCGACAAGCGCTGGCGCGACTTCCTCGCGGTGTGGATCGACTACAACCGCGGCATCGGCCAGATGCGCGAATGGTTCGTCAAGGGCCTGGGGCTGGCCGGCGTCAAGGCCGAGGACGTGCCGGTCGAGGTGAATATCTAAGCGAAGCTACGCTCTCTCCTAGCGTCATTGCGAGGAGCGCAGCGACGAAGCAATCCAGGACCGCGCGTGCCGCCCTGGATTGCTACGCTTCGCTCGCAATGACGGAGGCATTCGATGATGTATCGCCTCACGCCTTGTCGTACGTCATGCCGCGCTCGAAGCGGCGGCCGAGCAGCGTCGCCGGAAACAGGATCGCGAAATAGATCAGCGCGATGATGGTGTAGACCTCGAGCGGCCGGTAGGTGTCGGCATTGATCAGCGTCGCGTTGTAGACGAGATCCGGCACCGCGATCACCGACACCAGCGAGGTGTTCTTCAACTGCGTCACCGACTGGTTGACATAAGGCGCCAGCATCGGCTTCAGGGCCTGCGGCAGGATCACGAGCCGCATCATCCGCCACGGACGCAAGCCGAGCGCGCGTGCAGCATCCCACTGCCCGCGCGGCACGCTCTCGATGCTGCCGCGCACGATCTCGGCATAGAACGCCCCGGCATAGAGCGACAGCACGGTGACGGCGGCGACATGCGCCGGAATGTTGATGCCGATCACCACCGGGAATGCGTAGTAGAACCAAATGATCTGCACCAGCAGCGGCGTGCAGCGGAACAGCTCGATATAGCCGATCAGCAGCCAGTCGATCACGACCGGACGGCGCAGCCTGACGATGCCGACGACGAGCCCGATCACCGAGCCGAGCAGGATGGTGCCGAGCGTGTACGCCATGGTCCAGGCGAGCCCCACCCAGAACAGATGGCTGTACTTGGCGAGGATGGCGAAATCCCAGGTATAGTTCATCGCAGCTCCGGCGTGACGCGGTCGCGGCCCCTCACAGATACCGGCTCGGAGCAAAGGCGGAGGCGTCGAACGACGGCGTCTCGCCCGCGATCATCGCGGCGATCGCCGCGCCCGTGGCCGGCCCCGTGGTGAAGCCGATGTGCTGATTGCCGAATGCAAGCCACAGGCCGGAATGGCGCGGCGCCGGCCCGATCATCGGCAGCGAGTCCGGCAAGGTCGGCCGCGCGCCGCGCCAGGGCTGGGCCACGGCCTCGCCGAACTCGACCACGCCGCGCGCCAGCGGCACCACCTGTTCGAGCTGGGCGAAATTCGACGGCGCATCTCGATCGGTCAGCTCGACGCCGGAGGTGACGCGCACGCCGTTCTCCATCGGCGTCATCAGGAAGCTGCCTTCGGCGTCGTGGATCGGACGGTGCAGCATGCGCGCCGGATTGGGTGTGAACTCCTGGTGATAGCCGCGCTCGAACGCCATCGGCACGCGGTAGCCGAGCGACCTGAGAATGTCCGGCGACCACGGCCCGAGCGCGACCACGACCTGGCGGGCGCGGATCTCGCCGTCGCCGAGCACGACGCGCCAGCCATCGCCGTCGGCCAGCAAGGCCCTGATCTCGGACTGGCGCAGCACGCCGCCCGCGCCCTCGAACATGCGCGCATAGGCCTTGGTGACGTTGCCGGGCGAATCGACCGACGCCGTCTGGCTATGCAGCAGGCCGACCTTGTAGACCGGCAGCAAATTCGGCTCGAGCGCCGAGATGCCCTGGCGGTCGAGCAGCTCGCTCTTGATGCCGTATTCGGCCAGGAACGCCTGCTCGGCCTTGGCGGCTGCGATCGCATCGCTGCGCCACGCCTTCAGCCAGCCGGTCTCACGGATGCGCTGCGGCTCGCCAGATCGGACGATCCAGTCGCGATGCAGCGTCAGCGACGCGCCGATCAGGCCATGCAGCGCGGTCGCGCGCGGCTTGACGCGGGACTCCACGGCATTGGCGAGGAAGCGCAGCACCCATTCGAGGTTGCGCAGAGTCCACGATGGATCCCAGCGCACGGCCGTACTCCGATTGCGGAGATAGGACGGCAGCGCTGAGAACAGCGAGGGCTTGTTGAGCGGCAGGATCGAGCCGGAGGAGAGAATGCCGGCATTGCCATACGATGTCTCCTCGCCCGGCGCCTTGCGGTCGACCAGCACCACCGAGAACCCACGCTCCCGGATGGCGTAGGCGGAGGAGACGCCGACGATCCCCGCTCCCAGCACGACCACGTCGGCTGTCTGCTGCATACGCTCCATCGTCTCTCGATCCATCCGCCGTTTACATCAGGGTCAGGCCGCCATCGACCGGCAGCACCGCGCCGGTGACGTGGCCGGCATCTTTCGACAGCAAGAAGGCGACAGCCGCGGCGATGTCGTCGGGCTCGGCGAGGCGCTGTTGCGGATTGGCAGACGCCGCCGTCTGCCACGCGGCCGGATCGAGCGAGCCGAGCCGTCCCGCATCCTTGCGCGTATAGCCGGGCACGACGACATTCGCCGTGCCGCCGCACGCAGCCAGCTCGATGGCCAGACATTTCACCAGCGCCTCCAGCGCCGCCTTGGCGGCGGCCGAGGCCGGGAAGGTGCCGCCCGGCACGAAGCGGTGCGCGACGAAGCTGGAGATCGCGACCACGCGCGCATGGGTGCTCTGCACGAGGTCCGGGAGCGCGGCGCTGGCAAGCTCATGAAAGGCCGCCGGCATCACTGCGAGCGAGCGGTCGAGCCCGTCGCGCGGCAGATCGCGAAAGCTGCGGCGGTCGGCAAAGCCAGCGGCATGCACCACCGCGTCGATCCGGCCGAAACGCGTTCGTGCCGCAGCCGCCAAACCGGTGGCAACGCCCTGCCTGGCCAGGTCACCGCAATGAAACTCGGCTTCGGCGCCGGCCTCCCGGCACGCCACGGCGACGTCCCGCAGACGCGCGAGACCCGGTTCGTCAGCCCCCTGCCCGTGCAGCATCACGGCCTGCCCCGGCGCGGCCAGGCGGCGCGCCACGGCAGCGCCGATGCCGGCCCCGCTGCCGGTGATGATGGTGACACGCATCGCGCCCTGGTCTGCCCCTCGTTTCGCGGGGCGGACTATAGGTCCCGGACCTGCCGATGCCAACACGCGGACGGACATGCGCCGATGTCCGCCGCGCGGGACTGCCTGTTACCTCAGACGTTCGGAACCGTCCGAGCGAAGCTGATAAAATCAGTTGCTCAGCATTTGGCGCCGACGCTGCACGTCTTGGTCGACTGGGAGATCGTGCCGCCGGCCGTGCGGCATGCGGCGGCATTGGCGTTCACGCAGGCCACCTTCACCGACGTGCAGCCCGCATGATCGTTCTTCACACATTGCGTCTCGCTATAGGTGCTCAGCACGCTGCCGCCCTTCTTGCAGACGCACATTCCAGTGAGTTCGGCCTTCGCCGCAAAAGCGCTGTCGAGACCGCCGACTGCGGCAGCAACGAATAAAATCAGGTAAAGCAATACGCGCATCGTATCCTCCATGAACAGTGGCAATGCGCTCACTATGAGCGCTTCCTGCATGTTATACAACTTTAAATTGTTTCGATTGCCGACGAGGATCTCTGCCCGCGGCTCCTCGTCCACTGATGCAGGTCAGGTGGTGACGCGTGCCGCGCGCCGCAGGGCCTGCGGCGGCTGACCGAAGGCGCGAATGAAGGCGCGACGCATCCGCTCAGGATCGCGAAAGCCGGTCGCTTCCGCCACCAGCTCGATCGGCTGATGCGAGGCCTGCACCCGATCGCGCGCCACTTCCAGCCGCAGACGCTCGATCGCCTTCGACGGCGTGGTGCCGGTCTCGGCGACGAAGGCGCGGGTGAAATGCCGCGTGCTCATGCCGGCACGCTCGGCGAGATCGTCGACGGTCAGCGGGGCATCGAGGTGCTCCCGCGCCCAGGTGAGCAGATCCGCAAAACGGCCGCTCGGCGCCTTCAGCTCCAGCAGCGAGGAGAACTGCGACTGCCCACCGCTGCGGCGATGATATAGTACGAGCTGCCGTGCCGTCTTCTGCGCGATCTCCTCGCCGTGGTCGTCGGCGACCATGGCAAGCGCGAGATCGATGCCGGCAGTGATCCCAGCCGAGCTCCAGACATTGCCGTCGCGGACATAGATGCTGTCAGGCTCGAGCTTCACATGGGGGTAGGCGCGCAGGAACTGCCGCGTGCGCTGCCAATGCGTCGTCGCGCGCCGCCCGTCCAGCAGGCCCGCTTCGGCCAGCATGAAGGCGCCGGAGCAGATGCTGGCAAGACGAGTGCCGCGCTGCGCGACCTTACGGACGAAGTTCAGCGTGCATGCGTTGCGGCTCGCCGCTTCGACGCCCTCGCCGCCGGCGATCAGCAGCGTGGTCAGCGCCGACACCGGACCGAATTTGCGCGCCAACATCTCGGCCCCCGACGACGACCGCACGGGTCCGGGCGTGGCAGCGACGACCCTGATCGATGGCGCGGCGCGCGCATAGCGCGAAGCGATCTCGAACACCGAGATCGGCCCGGCGGCGTCGAGCAACTGAAAATCGGGATAGATGAGCACGCCGATCATGGTGGATGGCTCCGTGATCTCAAGTCTGAGGTCCCAAGCCTGAGATCCCAAGTCTGAGTGCCCAGGTGTGAAATCCCAAGTCTGTCTGGAAACGAGGGAACTTTGGCATATCAGCCATCCAGCGGACCATGCAGAATGACGGCCGTCAAGCACCAGACCTGCGAGCACCGCCATGGCCCAACCGCTCTCGATCGCTCTCGTCCTGTTTCCACATCTGACCCAGCTCGATCTCACCGGTCCGGTGCAGGTGTTCTCCAGCGTGCCCGGCGCGACGCTGCATCTGGCGTGGAAGAGGATCGAGCCCATTCCGACAGACTCGGTTCTCACTCTGATGCCGACCACGACCTTCGCCGACTGTCCGCAGGCGGACGTGATCTGCGTTCCCGGCGGCTTCGGCGTCGACGCCATCCTCGATGACGACGAGGTCATCGGCTTCATCCGCCGCCTGGCCGAAAAGGCCAGGTACGTCACGTCGGTCTGCACAGGCTCGCTCGCGCTCGGCGCCGCCGGCCTGCTGGATGGCTATCGCGCGGCGACCCATTGGAGCGCGCGCGAGTGCCTGCCGCTGTTCGGCGCGACCGTCAGCACCGAGCGCGTCTGCATCGACCGCAACCGGATCACCGGCGGCGGCGTCACGGCCGGCATCGACTTCGCGCTGACCCTGGTGGCGCAGTTGGTCGATCGTCAGACGGCGGAGGCGATCCAGCTCCGGCTCGAATATAATCCGGCGCCCCCTTTCACCGCCGGTTCCCCCGACACGGCACCGCCCGAAGTGGTGTCACGCATGCTGGAGCGGATCGCACCTTCCCGGAAGCGGCGGATTGCGGCGGCGGAGCATGCGGCGGCCGCCCTCAGGACCAACCCGACGTAGCGCAGGCTTGGCAGGCTCCCGAAAGCAAAAAGAGGCCGCCCGGAGCTGGGGACGGCCTCTTCCGATCGGATCATCTTGAGCGAAATCGAATCAGCTGCCAGGAGTCCAGGGCTGATAATCACCGGTGGCCTTTGGCCTGCGACCGCTGGCCAAGGTCGAGCCGGCCGGGCGATACGCCAGAGCAGTCCCCGTCAGGTTCGGCTGATGCGGCTTTTCCCACTCGCGCGGCTTGTAGCTGTCCTGAGTCGGCGGCACGTCGACCATGTGATGCATCCAGGCGTGCCATTCGGGCGGAATGCGGCTGGCTTCGGCCAGGCCGTTGTAGATCACCCACCTGCGCTCGAAATGCAGCACCGGATCGATCTTGCCGCCGGCGGTCCGGTAATAGCGGTTGCCTTGTGCATCCTGCCCCACGAGCTCGCCGAACCGCCAGGTCCACAATTGCGTGCCGAAAGTCTGGCCGTTCCACCACGTGAAGAGCTTGAGAAAGAACTGTTTCATGGGCTTGGGGCCGGTTCTGTGAAGGTCCCGGCTCTGATGCCACCCCGCCCGCATCTTGTCCAGTGTTGCACCGCCTCCGCCCGCGACGATGTATCGGTTCGCGGCGGGGAACGACATCCGCGGCCTGCGGTTAGGTCATTTTCCCCTGATGGAGCGATAGCGATGACCAGACTGAAGACATGGAGCACTGCGGCGGCAGTGGCGCTGATTCTGCCGCTGGCGGCAGCGACGACGAGCTTTGCCCAGGGTCCCGGCGGCGGCGGTCGTGGTCCGGGCGGTGGTGGTGCCGCCATCGGCGGTGGCGGGGGCGGTGGCGGTGGCGCGGCTATCGGTGGTGGCGGCGGCGGCGCGATCGGCGCCGGCGGACGCGGCGGCTTTGCGGCCGGCCCGGGTGGCGGCGGCATGAGCGGCGGCAGCTTCGCCGGACGCGCAGCCGTTGGCGGCGCAGCCCTGGCGGGTCGCGGCCCGGCGGCCGGCGCCAACGTCGCCGTCAACACTGGTGGCGGCCGCGGCAACTGGAGCGGCGGCAATTGGAGTGGCGGCGGCTGGCAGGGCGGTCACCGTGGCGGCTGGCATCGCCGCGGCGGCGGCTTCTGGCCGGGTGTCGGCGTTGGCGTCGGGATCGGATTGGGTAGCAGCTATGCCTACTACAATGATCCGTATTATTACGGGCCCGACTATTACTCCGACTACTCGTACTATGACGACTCTGCGCCTGTCGCCGTCATCGGAACCGAAGGCGTCGACCCGAGCTATTGCGCACGCCGGTACCGCTCGTATGATCCGGCTTCGGGAACCTATCTCGGCTATGACGGTTTTCGCCATCCATGCCCGTAAGAATCTGACGTAGTAGCTGCGACAATAAGGCGGCGAGGCCATGCTCGCCGCCTTTTTCGCGCCGCATTGTTGTTTGTTCTGTGTCTGAAGCGCCACGTTGCAGGCTGATTTTCGCCCATATTCCAAAATGTGCCCCGCGACATGCAGATGATCCGCCCGTTCCGGTCCAATATCGTTTGAGCTCGTGATTCTGCCCGTACGGGCCGTTTCGCAGGCTGGATTGATATCTCTCGATGGGCACATGGATTTTCGCGGGACTCGCGCAGTGCAAACGCCGCGGGTGAACGGCTTGGGCCTGCCACCCGCGGACGCGCCAGGAACTTCGAACAAGGAGGCGCGCCTTGCCGACATATCTTCACTGCTTGGACGCAGCTGCATCGCAACTCGGATGCATGTGGCCGGCCGCGGTGATCCCCGGCCCAGCTGGCGGACATGTCGATGATTGAGAAACGCAGATGACCTATCAGCGCCTCGCATTGGGGCTCGGTCTTGGAACGCTGCTGGCGATCGGCGCTGCGTCCACGGCGCTCGACATCAAGTCGCGCCACGACGCGGCCTGGGTGAATTCCTCGCTCGACATCCTGCAGAAGACCTCCGATCTGCGCCTGCTGCTCCGCGAAGCGGAAGCGACCTCTCGCGGCTACGCGCTCATCGCTGACGATCAGTTCAGGACGGAGTTTGCCGATGTCAGCACGAGAATCCCGGTCGCCATGGCCGAGCTGCGGCGCGCCGTGGCCGACAATCCCGAACCGCTGGAGCTTCTGACCGAGACCGAAGCCCTGATTGCCCGCAGGGTCGAGCTCGCTGCGGAGCTGATCCGGTTGCGCGCCGCCTCGGATCGTGCGGGGCTCGAAGCGCTCAGAAGCCGCGCCGAAGGCCCGGCGACCATGAGCGAGATCACGGCCCATCTCGACCGTTTCGTTGCCGATCAGCGCAAGCTGCTGACGCAGCGTTCGATGACGTCGAAGGCCACCGGATCGCTGCTGCTCACGATCGACCTGTGCGGCCTCGCGCTGCTGCTGATCATCGCCTTCTACCTCATCCGGCGGACGTATCTGCACGATCGTGCGCTGCGCGCGTCCCTGGTCCGCTCCGAAGCCGAGGCCATCTCGCTGGCGGAAAAGGCCGAGCAGCAGCATCTCGACTTGATCGCCGCCCATGAGAGGCTGCGCCATTCCGCCGACATCCTGCAAAGCACGTTCAACAGCATGGCGGAGGGCGTGCTCGTCATCGATGCCGCGGACACCGTGGTATTCTCGAACCCCGCGGTCGAACATCTGCTCGGCTACAGCCCGGGAAAGAATCTGACCGACGTCCGCGCGCACCTCCGCGTCTACGAAAGCGACGGCGTGACGCCGGTCGCAGCGCACGACCTGCCGACGCCGCGAGCCTTGCGGGGCGAGAGCTTCGACCGCCGCGAGCTGATCGTCTACCGGCCCGACCGGGACGAGACGCTGCGGCTGATGATCTCCGGCCGCCCGCTGCGCGACGCCGCCGGCGGCATTACCGGCGCGGCGATGGTCTATCACGACATCACTACGGCGCACGAGACCGAGCGGCTGCTGCAGCAGGCGCAGAAGCTGGATGCAATCGGCAAGCTCACCGGCGGCGTCGCACACGACTTCAACAACATGCTGACGATCATTACCGGCACCATCGAGACGCTGGCCGACGAGGTGAAAGACCGCCCCGCCGCCGCGGCGACCGCCGCGCTGATCGGACAGGCGGCAGACCGCTGCACCGAGCTGATCCGGCATCTGCTCGCCTTCGCCCGCAAGCAGCCGCTGCATCCGCGCGACAGCGACGTCAACAGCACGATCCTCGACATCGCAAAGCTGCTGCGTCCGACGCTTGGCGAGCAGATCGAGATCAACTCGATCCTCGAAGAGGAGACGCTGATCACGCATATCGACTCGGCGCAGCTCGCCAACTCGCTGGTCAACATGGCGATCAACGCCCGCGACGCGATGCCCAATGGCGGCAAGCTGCTGCTGGAATCGCGCCGGGTGGAGCTCGATGAGGCCTATGCCTCAGCCAACGCCGGCGCGACTCCCGGATCCTATGTCATGGTCGCCGTCAGCGACACGGGTACTGGCATGTCGCCGGAGGTCCGCGACCGCGCCTTCGAGCCCTTCTTCACGACGAAGGAAGCCAGCAAGGGCTCCGGCCTCGGCCTCAGCATGGTCTACGGCTTCGTCAAGCAATCCGGCGGCCACATCAAGATCTACAGCGAGGAAGGACGGGGCACCACGATCCGGCTCTACATCCCTACACCCAAGGGACAGGCTGCGAGCCCCGCTCCGCCCGAGCCGCCGCCGCCGCGCGGCGAGGAGACGATCTTCATCGTCGAGGACGATCCACTGGTGCAGGATTTCGTCGTCACGCAGTTGCGGAGCCTCGGCTACAAGACCATCACCGCATCGACCGGGGTCGAGGCGCTGGCCAAGATCGACTCCGGCCAAAGCTTCGATCTCCTCTTCACCGACGTCATCATGCCCGGCGGCGTCAACGGCAAGGAGCTCGCCGAGGAGGCGCTGCGGCAGCGGCCCGGCACCAAGGTGCTGTACACGTCCGGCTATACCGACAATGCGATGGTCGAGCACGGCCGCCTCGACCAGGCGGCGCTGCTGCTCACCAAGCCCTATCGCAAGTCGGAGCTCGCCAAGATGGTGCGGCTCGCGCTGGCCGGCGCCGCCGCGGACGCCTTGGCCGATGATGCCTTGGCCGATGATGCCTTGGCCGAGAACGCCTTTTCCGAGGACGCGCCGACGCGCGCTCACTTCTCCTGACTTGACCATCGCGCGGATTGGAACTGCAATCATCACGGAGCTCGGCGCCACAAATTCCGATGGAAACCTACCCCATGCAATTGGCAGGACGCGACGCGCTGCTTACAACTCACGACATTGGCTGACCGAACTATTCGCCATACACGATAGGGCAAGTCATAGTCACGATGCTGCTTGATCGACCGAGCGCATCCCGCGCCATTGGAAGCCACCGATGATCCGCCGGCGCGTGGTCATCAGGCTCGGCCTTGGAACTCTGCTCGCGATCGGCGCCGCGTCGACGGGGCTGGACATCAAGGCGCGCAACGACACCGCCCTGGTCGAGCACACGATGGAGGTGCTGGAGAAATCCTCCGAGCTCCGCGTCCTGCTGCGGCAGGCAGAAGCGGCCTCGCGCGGCTTCGCATTGTCCGGAGCCGACCGGTTCATCACCGAGCTTCGGGAGACGAGCGGATTTATCCCTGCAGCCTGGGCGGACCTGCAGGGGCTCGTCCGGGATAATTCCTCGCAGCGCGAGCGGCTGCGATCGATTGACGGCATCGTGCAGCGGCACATCCAGCTTGCCGGTGAGTTGATCCGTCGTCACGCGGCGAACGATCGCGACGGCCTGCAGGCGGCGGCGGCGAGCGCAGCCGGTCCGGCGGCGATGACGACGATCAACCAGGCGCTCGACGCCTTCACCGACGACGAGCGCCGGCTGCTGGCGGACCGTGCCACGATCTCGCGACGGACCGGATCCTGGCTGCTGGCGATCGACCTCGCCGGCGTCGGGCTGCTGCTCCTGATGTCGGCCTATCTCGTCCGGCGCGCTCATCTTTCCGACCGGGCGCTGCGCTCGTCCCTCACCCGGTCGCAGGAGACCGCGACCTCGCTGGAAGCCCAGGCCGTGCAGCAGCGCGGCGATCTCGCCGCCGCCTATGACGAGCTGCGCCGCTTCTCCGCCATTCTCACGAACACCTTCAACAGCATGGCCGAGGGCGTCCTCGTCGTCGATCCCGAAGGCACGATCATGCTGTCGAACCAGGCGGTGGGACGTTTCTTGGGAACGAATGTGGGCGAGACCTTCGTCGAGATGCTGGCCGCAAACCAGTTCTACGAGAGCGACGCCGTCACCCGCATCGTCGACGAGGAGCTCCCGATCGCGTGCGCCTTGCGCGGGCTGTCGTTCGACCGCCGCGAGGTCGTGGTCAAGCCGACCGACGGCCGGCCGCAGTTTCGCCTGATGGTCAGCGGGCGGCCGCTGCGCAATTCCGCAGGTGCGATCAGCGGCGCGGCGCTGGTGTATCACGACGTCACCGACGTGCATGAGACCGAGCGCCTGCTGCAGCAGGCGCAGAAGCTCGATGCCATCGGCAAGCTCACCGGCGGCGTCGCGCACGACTTCAACAACATGCTGACGATCATCACCGGGTCGATCGAGGTCCTGATCGACGCGGTGCAGGACCGGCCGGCGGCGGCCGAGTTCGCGGCCCTGATCGGCAGGGCCACCGATCGCTGCACCGAGCTCATCCGGCATCTGCTCGCCTTCGCCCGCAAGCAGCCGCTACGTCCGCGCGACATCGACGTCAACGCCACGGTGGAGGACATCGCCAAGCTGCTGCGGCCGACCCTCGGCGAGCAGGTCGAGATCAGGACCGTTCTCGCCGACGAGGATCTCATCGCTCATGTCGATTCCGCGCAGCTCGCGAACGCGCTGGTCAACATGGCGATCAACGCGCGCGATGCGATGCCCGACGGCGGCAGGCTGCGCCTGGAGACGATGAAGATCGCGCTCGACGAGGCCGACGCAGCCGCCAATCCCGGCATCGTGCCCGGCTCCTACGTCATGGTCGCGGTCAGCGACACCGGCAGCGGCATGCCACGGGAGGTGAAGGATCGCGCCTTCGAGCCGTTCTTCACCACCAAGGATGCCGGCAAGGGCTCCGGTCTCGGCCTCAGCATGGTCTATGGCTTCGTCAGGCAGTCCGGCGGCCACCTCAAGCTTCAGAGCGAGCAGAACCGCGGCACGACGATCCGGCTCTATCTGCCGGCGGCTCAGGCGGTGCAGCAGATCGAGCCGGAGCACGAGCGGGCGCTGCCGCATGGCCGCGAGACGATCCTGGTGGTCGAGGACGATCCGCTGGTGCGCGACTTCGTGCTCGCCCAGTTGCAGGGCCTCGGCTACACCACCCTCGTCGCCTCGCAGGCCACGGAGGCGCTGGCCATCGCCGCGCAGAGCCAGCCCTTCGACCTGCTGTTCACCGACGTCATCATGCCCGGCGGCATCAGCGGCCGGCAGCTGGCCGAAACCATGATGACGACGCGCCCCGCGCTCCGGGTGCTCTACACCTCCGGCTATACCGACGATGCGATCACCGAGCATCGGCAGTTCGTGCCGGACGCGCTGTTGCTGACCAAGCCCTATCGCCGCGCCGAGCTCGCGCAGATGGTGCGGCACGCGCTGGACGGCAGGCCGGCTGACGCTAGCCGCGGGTCGCCATCGCCACCGCAGCCAGCGTGAAGGCCAACGCGGCCACCTGCCCTGCCCCGAGCGGCTCGCGCAGCGCGATCGCGGAGGCCAAGACTCCGATCACCGGCACCGCCATGGTGCCGATCGCCGCGACGGAAGCCGGCAGCCGCGACAGCGCCGCGAACCACGCGACATAGGCGACGCAGAACTGGATCACGGTGGAATAGAACATCAGCGCCCAGTCGAGCTGGTCGAGCTTCGTCCAGTCGGAGTGCTCGACCGCGAATCCGACGATCACGATCGGCACGCAGCCGATGCCGATCTGCCAGGCCGCCGCCGACAGCGGCGGCAGCCTGATCGGGAGCTTCTTGGCCATGACCGTGCCGAGCGCGAAGCCGAACGCGCCGCCGAGCACCATCAGGATGCCCGGCAGCTTGTCGCGGCTGGCGGTGAGCCCGTTGCTGCCCATGATCGAGGCCAGCCCCGCGAAGGCCAGCACCAGCGCGAGCACGCGCAAGAGCGTCGGCCGCTCGCCCAGGATCGGCCACGCCAGCAGCGAGGCCCACACCGGCATGGTGTAGGCGATCAGCGCCGCCTCGCTGGCCGGCAGCCACAGCAGCGCCAGCCCCATCAGCACCATCCAGGCGGTGACGTTGAGCATCCCGGCCAGGATGAGCCGCGGCCAGACCTCGCGCGGCACGTCAAGGCTCTGGCTGCGGATGACGGCCAGCAGCGCCAACAGCAGCGCGCCGACCACCCCGGTGGTGCCGCGCAGGGTCAGGGGCGGCAGCACGCCGACCAGGTGCTTGGTGACCGGCCAGTTGAAGCCCCAGCCAAGCGAGGTGATGGCGAGGAACATCAGCCCGGCGGGCGTGATCCGCCCGCTGGCCACTGGCTTGTCTGTCATGGAATCACCGGCGCCGTCCGTGGGACGATGAGCTTGCCGGCGTTTTTCCGGCCACACCAGGGATTGTGGGGCATGCCTGCCCCGCGAACGCTCCGTAGGCGCCCGTGAGTCCCGCCGATGCAAGCAAAACACGTCGTCCGCACGCGAATAAATCTGCCCCTGTGAACAGCGGGACGAAGCCCTGTGGACAGCGCTCCGGGCAAATTTTTTCGGTTTCGAATCCGCGAGGACTCGCCGATAGTTACGGCCATCACGGTACCGGCACGCGCCCTGGTTTTCCCGTACTTTCCCCCATATTTAGTGTTTGGTTAGGGAACCCCCACTAGTCCTTGACGGGGGAAGCGGAGTCGTCCTAGCTTCCGGCCCGGTTCGGCGCACAGTCAGTTTCGGGTCTGGCCGGCCGCTTCCCAGCAGGGTTCGAGGACAATCACGCTCTTTGGCCAGTCGGCCCGGCGTGCGGGGCCTCGTCTGTCCCAGGCTGGGACGGTGGCAGCCGGTGTCCCCTTAAGGGAACCCCACTAGATGTGGGGGCTCCCCTGCGGTGATGACGGAGCCGGATGGCGGGCGTGATGCGTTGAGAGCGTGATGCGTTGAGACGGCGGCGCGGGCAGCGGACGGGCTGCACGGGCCGGCGAGGAAAGACGGGGCGAGACGCCGGTCAACGGCGCAAGGCCTTCGCCTTCGAGGCTGAACAGATGCGGACCGGGCAACCGGTTGAACTGCGGCGGCAGACGAAGTTTCCGGCAGCGTCCGGGGACTTCCAGCCGTCGCCCTTGGATGCAATGATCCCGGCCGCCAAGCGCGGTCCGGCAAGAACTATTGGGGCTCGCGATGCGGATTGAACGGCGCAACACCACCGAAGGACAGTCGCCCTATGCAGGGATCGACTTCCGCCTGACCACGTCCGAGATCAAGAATCCGGATGGCTCCGTGGTGTTCCGGCTCGAGAATGTCGAGGTGCCCGAGTTCTGGTCGCAGGTCGCCTCCGACGTGCTGGCGCAGAAGTATTTCCGCAAGGCGGGCGTCGCCGCGCGCCTGAAGAAGGTCGAGGAAGAGAGCGTGCCGTCGTGGCTGTGGCGCTCGGTGCCGGACACCGAGGCGCTGGCCGCTCTCCCTGAGAACGAGCGCTACGGCAGCGAGCGCTCGGCCAAGCAGGTGTTCGATCGCCTCGCCGGCTGCTGGACCTATTGGGGCTGGAAGGGCAACTACTTCTCCTCGGAGGAGGACGCGGTGGCGTTCTACGACGAGCTGCGCTTCATGCTCGCCAAGCAGATGGTCGCGCCGAACTCGCCGCAATGGTTCAACACCGGCCTGCACTGGGCCTACGGCATCGACGGCCCCGGCCAGGGCCACTATTACGTCGACTACAAGACCGGCAAGCTGACCAAGTCGAAGTCGTCCTACGAGCATCCGCAGCCGCACGCCTGCTTCATCCAGGGCGTCGAGGACGACCTCGTCAATGACGGCGGCATCATGGACCTGTGGGTGCGCGAGGCACGCCTGTTCAAATACGGCTCCGGCACCGGCTCCAACTTCTCGCGGCTGCGCGGCGAAGGCGAGCGGCTGTCGGGCGGCGGCCGCTCGTCCGGCCTGATGAGCTTCCTCAAGATCGGCGACCGCGCCGCTGGCGCCATCAAGTCGGGCGGCACCACCCGCCGCGCCGCCAAGATGGTGGTGGTCGACGCCGACCATCCGGACATCGAGGCCTATATCGACTGGAAGGTGAAGGAGGAGCAGAAGGTCGCCGCGCTGGTCACCGGCTCCAAGATCAACCAGAAGCACCTCAAGGCCGTGATGAAGGCCTGCGTCAATTGCGAGGGCTCCGGCGACGACTGCTTCGATCCCGAGAAGAACCCTGCCCTGCGCCGCGAGATCAAGCTCGCGCGCCGCGCGCTGGTGCCCGACAACTACATCAAGCGGGTCATCCAGTTCGCCAAGCAGGGCTACAAGGACATCGACTTCCCGATCTACGATACGGACTGGGACTCGGAAGCCTATCTCACGGTGTCCGGCCAGAACTCCAACAACTCGGTGTCGCTGAAGGACGACTTCCTGCGCGCGGTCGAGACCGACGGTGACTGGAATCTGATCGGCCGCACCAACAAGAAGGTCGTCAAGACGCTGAAGGCCAGGGACCTCTGGGAGAAGATCGGCCACGCCGCCTGGGCCAGCGCCGATCCCGGCCTGCACTTCAACACCACGATGAACGACTGGCACACCTGCAAGGCGTCCGGCGACATCCGCGCGTCCAATCCGTGCTCGGAATACATGTTCCTGGACGACACGGCGTGCAACCTGGCCTCGGCCAACCTGCTGACCTTCTACAACACGGAAACGAAGCACTTCGACGTCGGCGCCTATGAGCATCTCTGCCGGCTCTGGACGGTCGTGCTCGAGGTCTCCGTGCTGATGGCGCAGTTCCCATCGAAGGCGATCGCCGAGCTGTCCTACGAGTTCCGCACGCTCGGCCTCGGCTACGCCAATATCGGCGGCCTGTTGATGACCATGGGCCTGCCCTACGACAGCAAGGAAGGCCGCGCGCTGTGCGGCGCGCTGTCGGCGATCATGACCGGCATCGCGTATAAGACCTCGGCCGAGATGGCCGGCGAGCTCGGCCCCTTCCCCGGCTACAAGAAGAACGCCGCGCACATGCTGCGCGTCATCAAGAACCATCGCCGCGCCGCGCGCGGCGAGGCGACCGGCTATGAGGCGCTCTCGGTCGCGCCCGTGCCGCTCGATCACGCCCACTGCCCGCAGGTCTCGCTGGTCAGCCACGCCATCCAGGCCTGGGACGACGCGCTCACGCTCGGCGAGACCAACGGCTATCGCAACGCCCAGGTCACGGTGGTCGCCCCGACCGGCACCATCGGCCTGGTGATGGATTGCGACACCACCGGCATCGAGCCTGATTTCGCGCTGGTGAAGTTCAAGAAGCTGGCCGGCGGCGGCTACTTCAAGATCATCAACCGCGCCGTTCCCGCAGCCCTGCGCGTGCTCGGCTATCGCGAGAGCGAGATCGCCGAGATCGAGGCCTATGCGGTCGGCCACGGTTCGCTGTCGAACGCCCCCGGCGTCAACGCCACCACCCTGAAGGCCAAGGGTTTTACGGACGAAGCCATCGCCAAGGTCGAGAAGGCGCTGCCGACCGCGTTCGACATCAAGTTCGTGTTCAACAAGTGGACGCTCGGCGAGGACTTCATCGTCAAGCAGCTCGGCGTCTCGACTGAAGCGATCGCCGCCCCCACCTTCGACCTGCTGACGGCCATCGGCTTCACCAAGCGCGAGATCGAGGCCGCCAACGTGCACATCTGCGGCGCGATGACGGTCGAGGGCGCCCCGCATCTGAAGGCGGAGCACTACGCGGTGTTCGACTGCGCCAACCCCTGCGGCAAGATCGGCAAGCGCTATCTCTCGGTCGAGAGCCACATCCGCATGATGGCGGCGGCGCAGCCGTTCATCTCGGGTGCGATCTCCAAGACCATCAACATGCCGAACGACGCCACGGTCGAGGACTGCAAGGCGGCGTATCTGCTGTCGTGGAAGCTTGCGCTGAAGGCCAACGCGCTCTACCGCGACGGCTCGAAGCTGTCGCAGCCGCTCAACTCGCAGCTCATCGCCGACGACGAGGACGAGGACGATGCGGTCGAGTCCTTCTACGAGAAGCCGATGGCCGCGCGTGCCACCCAGGTCTCGGAGAAGATCGTCGAGAAGCTGGTCGAACGCATCGTGGTGATGCGCGAGCGCGAGAAGATGCCGGATCGCCGCAAGGGCTACACCCAGAAGGCGGTCGTCGGCGGGCATAAGGTTTATCTCCGCACCGGCGAGTATGACGACGGCCGTCTCGGCGAGATCTTCATCGACATGCACAAGGAGGGCGCGGCGCTGCGCTCCTTCATCAACAACTTCGCCATCGCGGTGTCGCTGGGTCTCCAGTACGGCGTGCCGCTGGAGGAGTATGTCGACGCCTTCACCTTCACCCGCTTCGAGCCGGCCGGCCCCGTGCAGGGCAACGACTCGATCAAATACGCGACGTCGATCCTCGACTACGTGTTCCGCGAGCTCGCCGTCAGCTACATGTCGCGCTTCGACCTCGCCCATGTCGACCCCTCCGAGAGCAACTTCGACGCGCTCGGCCGCGGCGTCGACGAAGGCAAGCCGTCGGAGGACGGGAGCCAGCAGGCCGCGAGGTACGTGTCGCGCGGCCTGACCCGCTCCCGCACCGACAATCTCGTCGTGATGCGCGGCGGCTCTTCCTCACCCTCCCCTGCAGGGGGAGGGTCGATCGGAAGCGCAGCTTCCGATCGGGGTGGGGTGACTGTCACCGCCCTCTCCCATGCCCGCGCCGGCGATTCCGTCGAAGGCGCCACCGCCCTGAAGCAGGAGCCGCAGCACGACCTCTCGCCGACCGAGAAGCTCGAGGCGCTGCAATGGAGCAAGGCCGGCACGGCGAACACCCAAATCGCCTCCAAGGCCGAACGCCGCGCCGAGGCCAAGGCCAAGGGCTACGAAGGCGAGATGTGCTCGGAGTGCGGCAACTTCACGCTGGTGCGGAATGGGACCTGTATGAAGTGCGATACGTGCGGAAGCACGACTGGGTGTAGTTAATCAACAAGCAAGGGCAGCGTCGTCGTCGCGACGACGCTGCCCTTAAGCTCGTGGGAGAAATGGATGTCAAAGAAGCGTGACTACCATGTTGTGCCCAACAGCGAACACGGCGGCTGGGACGTACGGCGCGAAGGCTCCGAAAGGTCAAGCGGGCATTTCGATCGAAAGTCAGATGCTATGGAACGAGGCCGGGATCTAGCCCGAGATCGTAGAACAGAACTCGTCGAGCACGGGCGAAATGGCCGCATCCAGGATAGCGACAGCTATGGAAACGATCCAAATCCACCACGAGATCGGAAGCATTAGGTCCGATTAGAACATCTAGATCAATCCAATCCAAGTGTGGGCGTCGAGATGGTGATCGGCCAAGGAGCCATAGGAAGTTATCCGATAGGCGGCGGCCTTTCCCTGGACACACATCAGCGCCTTATTCAAGGCAGCACTACCGTCAAGCTGGTTGTCAGTGGGCTGATAATCCCGGAAAAGAGAGTCGGTGAAGGCATTCTACTTAAATCAGCATCGTCAATTTGGGACGAGATCGCTCGAAGACTCTCAAACGATTGGAATGTCGCTTATCAGCTGAGTCCGCAGACTTGGGAAGAAATCGTTGCCGGGGCATTTCACAAGTCCGGCTACGAAGTAGTTCTAACACCTCGGACCGGCGACCACGGGCGCGATGTTATCGCTGTGAAATCGGGCATCGGATGCATTAAGATTATTGGTTCTGTGAAGGCTTACCGACAAGACCGCTTGGTTTCCTACGATGACGTTCGTGCATTGATAGGGGTTATGTCGGGCGAACGCGATGTGTCTAAGGGATTGATCACCACGACGTCCGACTTCCCGCCAAATATTGAGAGAGATCCATTCATTGCTCCTTTCCTGCCAACACGCTTGGAGCTGGTGAACTTCAGGAAGCTTCAAAAATGGCTTACCGATCTGGATAGCCCGTCGTCAGCCTAGGTCGGACTAGCGGAGCGTAAATCGCCATTCGACTGGATTAGCAAGCGTAGGGCGGATTAGCGGAGCGTAAGCCGCCGCTTGACCGGAGCGGCGCGTTACGCTTCGCTAACGCGCCCTACGCCGCGAGCGCTGAGCTCCACCTCGCTCACCACATGCACCTCCACATCTTCTCCGATCTCCACGCCGACATGGCCGACATCAAGCGATCGAGGCGCTGCCCGGGGTCGATGTGGTCGTCGTCGCCGGCGATGTCTGCGAGGGGGCGGTGAACGGCTTTGCGGGGCTGCGCGAGATCGTGCCGGAGGGCGTGCCGATCGTCATCATGGTGATGGGCAACCATGAATATTATCACCGCACCTACCCCGAGGAGCTGAGGCTGGCGCGGGCCGGGACGGCACGGTTCGGCGTGCATCTCTTGGAGAACGAGGCGGTCGTGCTCGCGGGCGTGCGCTTTGCGGGCGCCACGCCGTGGATCGACTATGCGATCTTCGGCGCGGGCTCCGAGATCCACCCCATGGCCGTCTGCCGCGACCGGATGAACGACCATCGCCGTATCACCTGGCGTAAGCAGCCCTGGCTGCGCTTGCGGCCGCAGGAGGCGCTCGGCCTGCACCATGTTCGTGTTTGGCGAGACCGAGGCACTTGAACCCTGCCCGAACATCATACCGCGCCCCTGTACGATCCCGGGATTTCACGGAGGACCGGAACGATCGCCGTCAAACGGAAGTTTGCTACGAACCCAACAACGAAGGAGGTTCGTTCATGAAGATGGCAATGGTTTTGACGGCGGCTCTGTTCGCCGCTTCGCCGGTGTTCGCCGCAGAGACCGGCGCAAGTTCGCACGGCGCGTCGAAGAAGGCGCCCGGTCAACAGATGCAGCGTAGCAAGACGTCGACGGCGCCCGGCGCTTCGGAGTACGCGCCCGGTCACCAGAGCAACACCGCCGCCGGCCCGGGGCATTCCGAGAGCGCTCCCGGCCAGCGCATGACGACCACCGGCTCCAGCACGCATAGGAAGTAATGGGCGCGCGAACGGGATACGATCCCGCTTCCCGGCCCGCCTCTCGCGTGAAGACACAGAAAAGCCGTAAGCCTCTCAGTTCATCTTCCATGACATCCGAGGAGTCACATGCGCAAAGCGATCTTCATCTTGGCAACATCGATTTCAACCGCGCTGGTCATGCCTGCCAGCGCGGCGCCCCGCGCTCCCCTTCAGGTCGATCGCGGCGCTTCTGATCTCATCGAGGTGAGAGGCGGTCATGGCCATGGTCATGGTCATGGCTGGGGCCGCGGAGGCGGTCACCGGGCCTTCGGCTGGAGTCGCGGCCGAAAGGTCGGATGGCGCGGCCATCACTGTCCGCCGGGCCATTGGAAGAAGGGATGGTGCTGATCGGCCGACCACGCCACGCGCGCGGATGAGCGGATCGTGCTCGACCGCCCGGCGACGCTGCGGAGTCGTACCTACCGCGGCCCGGACGGGTGACATTGTTGGCACGCCGACGGCGGCGCTTTGCGCATCCCATCGACTCGTCGCGCTGAGCGATACAGCGCCCTCTCCCCTTGTGGGAGAGGGCATCTCCGCCCCGCCCACGGACTCGATTGGGTGAGGGGTATCTCTCCGCAAACGATGCGCGTGGAGGCAGACCCCTCACCCGACCGAGCTTGCCGACATTCCTGACATGCCCTCTCCCACAAGGGGAGAGGGCGCATTCATGGGCGCCGCGCGTTTTCTTCCACGCACCGCGATGATCAGCGCGCGTAGCCCGGATGAGCGAAGCGACATCCGGGACCGCACGACCTGCGCATGAGACCCCGGATATCGCTTCGCTCATCCGGGCTACTTAGCGGAAGCACACCGACGTATCGCCCGCCACGAACGAATTCCCCGGCATCGGCCGCAGCGGGGTCAGCTTGGCGTTGCTCGCCAGCAGCCGTTTAGAATAGGCGCCGAGCGCGGCATTCATGGTGTTGAGCCGATCCTGCGCGTCGGTGCGCTGCAGCGGCAGGGTGATCACGCCAGAGTTGTAGACCTCCGCACGCGACCATTGCTGGCCCTGCACGATGCGGCCGACGAGGCGCGACTTCAAATCGGCGGCGCTGTCGCCGGCGGCGCTCTTGGCCCCGACGACGTTCGGCGGCAGCAGGCTGGGGTTGACGATCCAGCCGCGCGGCTTGGCGACGTTGTTGCCGAACAGGATCAGCTCGTCGAGCGTATTGTTCAGCGCCACATAGTCGCGCAGCGGCAGGCTGGCGTCACCCGTGCCGGTCTCCTGGACGTGGCTCGCCAGATGCGGGCCGGTGGCGCAATAGGTGCCGAACGCGAGCTTCACGCCGGCGGAGCTCATGGTCATGTAGCTGCCGACGTCCGAGCCGCCCGGCGGCGACGGCGCGTCGTCGCCGCAGAAGGTGCCGTGCGACGAGGCATCCTGCAAGGAGTGCAGATAGAGCCCGATCCGGGCGATCTGCACCGGCACCGGCGGCTTCCTGGGGTCGTCGAACAGCACGCCGGTGGTCCGGCTCTTATCGTCCAGCCAGGACTTGAGCTGGGTGTAGTCGACGACGCCGTTGCTGTTGTCGAGCACCTTCGGTCCCGAGGTGATGTTGATGGCCGGTCCGATCGCGTAGTTCTCCAACAGCGGCACGTTGCCGCTGATCGACACGTTCGCCAGACATTGCGGGCCGCTGAAGTTCGATGACCCGTTCGGCGTCGTGAATCCGGCGGTGCACAGCAGACCCGGGGCCTCGTCGCCCTTCATGGCCCATTGCCGGAGATCGTACAGCGTGCCCTGATAGACGCTGTCGATGGTCACGGGATAGCCGGGCGGCGGATAGTGGAACGGATACACCGCCTGCACGCCGCTGGCGCCGTGCACGTCGGTGCCCTGCCCGTTCGGCGAGAAGTTCAGGAGATAATGATAGAGCGGCCCATCGGTGGTGTTGTTGGTGCGCTGGAAGCCGTTGAACTTGGCGGTGATGTAGCCGGCGCCAGAATTGGTCGATGTCGCCTGCCCGCCGCACTGATCGATCGGCGCATATTGCGCGTAGTCGGAATTCTCGTTGTAGGCAGCGATCCAATAGGCCACGTCGGCGCGATAGCCGAGCGCCTGGGCGATGAAATAGGTGGAGTCGGCATGAACCATGCTGCGGCCGGGCGGGATGACGGCGAACTGCACCGCCTCCAGCAGGCAGCCGCGGTTGAGCGCTTCCGCCGGATTGCGGCACGCGCTGGCCGGCGCGAGACAATTCCTCAGACCGCCCTTTACGCGCGGGACGCAGATGTCCTCCAGGAACGCGTGCGCGGTGCGCGGCGCGGTCAGCCCCCAGCCGAGAACCGCCGATCCCACGACGACGGAGAGGGTCGAAAGTGCAATGCCAATGCGCATGGAAACTCCTTGGTCATTCGAAATGCAGCAGGCGGGGAGGTGAATAGATGGCAAAACGCCATCGTCCAGCCGGCCGGAGGTTGAAACGCTGATCTTGTCCGCGATGCGCGCATCACGGATTCGGCAGGCCAGATTTGATCCGATCTCAAATAGATAATCAATCTATAGTTGTTTCCGTTATTCGTCTTGGACCGCACTGGCGGAGGCATGACGGCCCATTCGCCAGAGCCGGTCTCCGGCGCGTAGGGTGGGCAAAGGCGCGCCCCGCACGACGTTGGTGGGCCCGATCTCTCACGCGCCGTGCCCACCGCCCACACCCGCCGGCACCGATGGTGGGCACGCGCCGCCTTGCGGCGGCGCTTTGCCCACCCTACGGTTCGCCGGCCGTTGTTACGAGCGGAGCGACGTGACGCTCAGCGCAGACCGCCGGTGACGTGCAGCGTCTCGCCGGTGACGTAGGACGCGTCATCCGAGGCGAAGAAGGCCACCGCGGCGGCGATCTCCTCGGCCTTGCCGACGCGCGCGAGCGGCGTGGTCGTCTCGATCCAGTTGCGCATGTCGCCCTCGTGCAGGCCGGCAGCGACGACGCCCTCGGTCACGATCATGCCGGGATTGATGGTGTTGACGCGGATCTTGCGCGGCGCGAGCTCCTTCGACAGCACCGACGAGATGGCATCGACGGCGGCCTTGGTCGCGGTGTAGACGGCGGTGTTCGGCGGCGTCAGGGTCGACACGCCGGAGGAGATGTTGACGATGCTGCCGCCGGCCGGATTGAAATGCCGCGCGGCCTCCTGCGACACCAGGAGCAGGCCGAGCACGTTGACGTCGAACTGGCTGTGGAAGTGCTCCGGCGTGATGCCGTCGAGCGGCGCGAACGCGTAGACGCCGGCATTGTTGACGAGGATGTCGATCGGGCCCAGCGCCTTGACGGTCTCGGCGACGACGGTCTTGACGTCACCGGGATTGGCGAGATTGCCGTGCACGGCCACCGCCTTGCCGCCCTTGCCGGTGATCGCGGCCACGACGCGGTCGGCGCCCTCGCGGCTGGAGCTGTAGTTGACGGCGACCGCGGCGCCTTCCGCGGCAAGTCTGGCGGCGATCTCCGCGCCGATCCCCTTGGATGCGCCGGTCACCAGCGCCACCTTGCCTTCGAATCTCCTGCTCATCCTGCTCTCCTTGCGCCGCGGCGCTCTGTTCAATAGTTCAGAACTAGTGAACTATTGAACAGGCGCAAGGCCGTCGCTATATGTTTTTTCATGGCGCCATTGTTTCATCCGTCGCGGGAGGACATCACGTTGGCCGGCGTGCTCTCGGCGCTCGCCGACCCGATGCGGCTGCGCATCGTCAAGAGCCTGATGCAGCAGAACGACTGCATGTCCTGCTCGGCGGCGGCGCCCTGCCCCGACATGGCCAAATCGACGCTCTCGAACCATTTCCGGATCCTGCGCGAGGCCGGCCTGATCCAGACCACGAAAAAGGGCGTCGAGCACCGCAACGTCGTGCGCGAGGCCGACCTCAACGCAAGGTTCCCGAAATTGTTGAAGACGATCGTCGGCTACGCGGAGTAGGCGTAGAAACGTAGGGTGGGCAAAGGCGCGCCCCTCACGTTGATATGGGACATGCTGTATTCCGCGTCGTGCCCACCGGCCGCACCCGCCCGCCCTGATGGTGGGCACGCGCCGCCCGACGGCGCCGCTTTGCCCACCCTACGGTTGTCACTCATCGTCACTGCGAACGCAGCGACGCAGACAGAAGTGGACGCGTCCTACTTCTCCTCCTCCATCGTCACCGCGACGGCGCCGATGGCCGACAGCCGCACCTTGTCGCCTTCGACGTCGGCGACGAGGCCCTTGTCGATGAAGTGATGATGCCCCTTGTGGCTGCCCTCGCCGCTGTCCTTCTTCGTCAGCTTGATGCGATTGCCTTCGACGTGGTCGACGGTGCCGACATGCACGCCGTCGGCGCCGATGATCTCCATGTGTTCCCTGATGTCCTGCATGATGAAGGGCTCCGTGTCCGATGTGGAAGCATTTTCAACCTGTGGCTCGGGGAAGTGTTCCGGAACGGACCTCCACGCAGACGCTGTCGTAGGGTGGGCAAAGCGACGCCGCGAGGCGGCGCGTGCCCACCATCGGTGCCGGCGGATGCGGACGGTGGGCGCGGCGCGCGAAACATGCCGTCAGACAATGTCCAGCCGGGCGCCTTTGCCCACCCGACCGCCTCATCTGCCGTCATCGCGAGCGCAATGACGCCGGGAGAGGCCCGTGCGCGTCACCAGCCAATTCGTGTTTGTTCTCAAGCTGATTTGGCCTGTCCAGTCCTTCGGTGAAAAATAAATCACTTTCGCTTTTTCAAAAATCATGGTTGTCTACGCCCATCCCGGCCCGCCGAGAGGGGCGCATCGCGATCGTCACGAGACGTGGGCCGGAGATGCGGTGGCTGTGAGTGTGCCGCAGCGGGCTTGATGCCCGCCGACGAACGGCCCGCTTGCGGACGTGAAGACGCGTGGTCCTGGCGCCCCGATGCTGGCGCCAAGTGCGGTGGTGACGATGATCGCGCCGCGCGACGGTGGCTAAAAAGCCGGACACCGAGGAGATCGCGACATAAGCGTGAAAACCATCGCGCGGGGAATGCTGGGATGTCTCGGCTGAACCTTGTATGGGGAGTAAGTTGTCAAGAGGGGCGTCGTTTGTTGGGGGCGGTCTTTGGCGC